>CAVUZO010000004.1:0-271820 GCA_963745935.1 uncultured Parachlamydiaceae bacterium | reverse complement strand
TGAATAAAGGGGCGGTAGAGTGCCCCATGCTCAAGCTCTTCCATAAAGAGCTGCCAATGGGGCGACAGGTCCTGTTTGTGAACTGTTCCTGCCTCCTTGTTTCGATGAACGATTGAGAATTCATAGGCTAAGTAGTAGCGATTGTGGGGGCGCTGGCCTTTGCGGTAGATATTTTCATGATATTCAAATAATTCAAGCGGGGGAAATTCGTCGTGCAAAATTTTGAAGGCCTCCGGGGTCAAAAATGCCTCAAAATCTATCCAGGGAAAGGGCTGCCGCTTTTGAAAATTTTCAATTGAAAATTTTTCCATAAGTTCCCGGTTAAAAAAAGAGAAGGTCATATTAACTCCACGAGGTTTTTCTTTTCCCAAAGTCGCAAATAGCCAAGCACCTCTTCCAGAGGCATCTCCACATCTTGAGCCATCTGTTCGACAAAACGATTTTTGGGGTAGAGAGGCAACAGATCCATGAGCAGTCTAAGCTTCTTGACACTTTCATCCCCCACGCTCCCAAAGGCAGGCTGCCCCGGGTCCACGTAAAGATCTAGCTTAGGGTTTGAGAGAGCTAAAACCCCTTTAAACTTTTTGCGCATCAATGTGGCCTGGTCTAATTTATTCACTAAGGCTTCCAGCAGTTGGATCGACTCTTCAAGGGCGTCCACAGTAATAATTGCAGGGGTATCCTTGTCTGAATGATATTCAGGATAAGGAAAACGGGAAAGACTTGTCATTGGGATGCCGTAGCTTTCCCAGACAGGTTCATCGTTGCAGATGATACTGCGGAAAGATCCGATGCGATGCGGAATTTTGCTTTCAGCAAGAACATTTTGCAGCGCTTTTTCAAGCATCGAATCGCCTTTATAGCTTTTCTGGAGAGCAAGTTTTGTGTCAGATCCAAGCATTTCGAGAAAACAGGACTCGACAACATGTTCTGAGAGATTCGTTAGTTTTCCTAAGTAAAAAACAGAGCCAATGATCTCCTGAACAAGGACAAGCTGATAGCTGAACTTGGTGGAAACATTGGCCAGACGGGCGAAAAGTTCGACCCCCACAGCAACTCCTGCAAGGTCGTCGTTTGCCATTCCTGGGTGATCGAGATGCGCAACAAATGTAAAAGTCTCCGGATGCTCTCCTGCCTTGGTGTAGGAGGCTATTTTTAACACGCCTTCGCCCTCTTCTGTCGCAATTTCAACTTCGTAATCGCCTGCTTGCAGGCTATCACAAAATGTGCGCGGGACACAAAAGCCCCAATCGCGATCCCAAGGACGATAATTTTGGCGAAAATGATAGGGTGTGGCAGCAGCATCGCGCCGATCATAATGAAGATGCTGCAGCAGCTCTTCCTTTGAAACAGTGCCCTTAAAGGGAGCGGAAAGGCCTATGACCTGCAGAGGTGTCTGAGCTTGAAAGATGAGCTTCTCTTGAAAGTGGATGGTTGCGCGCAATAAATCCCATTTAGGCGGAATCACCCAGCCATTAAACTGCTCCTTAGGAGAAAACGGATGCATTTCAAACGGCAAGATTTTTTGTAAGTAGTTGAGAGCCGCATCATAGTCGGAAGAGCAGAAATTGCGATTCAATTTCCATAAGTCCTGAACAATATTGTAGGCAAGAGATGTTCTCATGGTTTACTTATGAGATGTTTTTTATTTGTAATCAAGCGGTAAAACATTTGCGAAAAAAGGCTCTATTCGGATACACCGGAAATATGAAAATCCTTCTATCGCTGTTTTTTATCCTCTGCAATATTTTTCCAGCGTTCGCACTAGACCCAGTCTTAGCATCCGAGCAGATGATCCTTGCAAACAGGCGCATCTATCTCCCGGAATATCCTCAGGCATTCAATCCCTCGCTTATAGCTTTCGAAAATGGATTTTTGCTCTCTTTCCGATATGAAGCTGCAACCCTTGTTTCATATATTGGAGTTGTTCTTTTAGACACATCCTTGCAGCCTATTTCTTCTCCCCAGCTCCTCAATACGAGGAGCCCGTTAAGCATGATTCCTTCTCAGTCGGAAGATGCGCGATTATTTGAATATCGCGGTGACCTGTTTCTTATTTTCAATGACAATGCAGAAGCTCTTTATAGGAAAGAAGCAGATCGGCGCGACATGTATATGGCTAAAATCCTCTATTCCAATGGGCATTTCAGGCTTGACCCTCCTCTCAAACTTATTCACAAACAGAAATATGCGGGGCAATTCTGTCAGAAGAACTGGGTTCCTTTTACTTGGAATAATAAGTTGCTATTTAGTTATTATCTCGCTCCTCATGAAGTCTTAGAGCCAGATTTGGAAACAGGAATATGCCAAACTTTTAGCGAGATGAAAACGCTAAATCGTTGGAAATGGGGGCAATTGCGTGGAGGAACAGCTCCACAGCTTATCGAGGGAGAGTATCTTGCTTTCTTTCACTCAGCAACGCGCATGGCAGGAAAATCTGACCTACACTATATGATGGGAGCCTACACATTTTCGGCTTCTCCTCCCTTTGAGATTACCCATATCTCTGCCTTCCCTATTCAAACAGAAGATTTCTACAAAGAGAACAGGATCATTTATCCTGGCGGATATGCTATTGACGGCCCCAACATCCATATTGCTTATGGAAAAGGGGATAGCGAAATATGGATCGCCACTCTAGATAAAAACCTGCTAAAGGCTACTCTAGTCTCACGATTCCCTAATGAGGGCAATGGTAAAAGAAATACCCCTCAGATCGTAGAAGATCAAGATTCCTGTCTCCCCCCTTCAACATGCGGAACGGAATATTGATTGAAAGAGAAGGGTAATGCTTTGCGATAAGGGTGGACAAGACGACCTCCTCCGGAAAGCATGAGAGGAAAGGAGTACCCAGTTCAGCCATCTTATAGTAATCTTGGATCAATTTCTTTGCTCGCGCTGCATTCATTTTCAATCCCAATACAGTTGTGCAAGGGTGTGTTAATTTCATCACATCCTTTCCCGTAAGCTCTTTTAAGAGTTGTTGCGTTGCAGGGAAAACAAAGCGATAATCAGGCCGGCCTGGAATAAAAAATACCTCCACATGGTCAAGCCACTGTAATAGAGGCGAAGGATCGCAAAGAGGAAGACAGGCTGAATCAATCCAGAGCACCTTATTGAACCCAAGCTTTTGCGCCTCTAACATCATAAAAATTTTGAAAGAGTAGGGCACACCTACAAATTGAATTTCACGTCCTGTGGGGTTAGGAAATCCCCCGATACGATAATAAAAGTAACCATTAAAACCCGAATTTCGAAGAGCCTCTGGAATGGATTGAATCAACTTTGATCGCACCCCATCGAAAGGAGCGCAACTGACGATGCACATGTCGCTGCCGCTGCCAATTTTTTCCAGATGTTTGGATGGAAAATAGCCCTTCTCTGGGTCGATGAGGACCTGTGAAATGCCTCTAGAACAGCGCGATAAGAAGTCCTCATAGGTCGTATAGCCTTGATCAGGGATATAAAGCTGCCGAATCAGATCCCGGATGTCTATTTCTCTCAGCTGCTTTTGAATTTCGATATAATCATCATTAGAAAGCTCTTCTTTAACTGGAAAATTGATAGCAAAGGGGTTTGCATGAATAGCGTTATTCGTCCAGAAGAGTCCCAAAAAGTAAATGAAAACTACAATTGCATGCATCTGATGATCCTAATGGTAAAGATGATAAAAATAGAAACCCTCTCTTTTGGCTTGTGCAATTTCTTCAGGAACTCCAACTCCCCAATCAGGCAAAAAGGGATAGGGAGAAGGGCGCCATGAGGAATTGCCCGCTTTTGCGATTAAGGCACTAAAGACAAACTCCTCTGGTGCACCTGAGAGAAAGGGGGTTCCTAACGCAACCATTTGATAATACCGCTCAATGAAGCTCTTCGCTTGGGAGCTGTTCATTTTAAGTCCAAAAATCCCCGCTTCGATTCGCCGTACTTTTTCTACATCGATGCCCGTTAAATCCTTGAGAATTTGTATTGTTGCTGGGAAGAGAAATCTGTGATTATTAAAAACAGGTGGGCGTGCGGCGTAGTAAATTCCTGCCTGATCCAGCCATTGAAAAAGAGGGGTTGGATCTTGAATGGGCAAACAGGCAGAATCGATCCATAACACCTTATCAAAGCCTAGCTGCTGCGCCTCTAGCATCATAAAAATCTTGAAAGAGTAGGGAACTCCCACATATTGAATTTCCTTTCCGGTGGGATTCGGAAAGCCGCCCAAGCGATAGTAAAAGGAGCCATTAAAGCCTGTTGCTCGCAAAGCATCGGGGATGCGAGCCAACATTGCTGAACGTACTCCATCGTAGGGAGCGCAAGAGACAATGCATAAGTCGCTCCCTTTACCCATTTTCTCCAGCCTCACAACAGGAAATAAACCCTTTTCCGGATCAATCAGGACGCGTTTTATGCCTCTGGAACAGCGGTCAAAAAAGCGGTCAAAAGAGATACAATCGTCTGGGGCATAAAGCTGTTTGAGAAGAGGCTCAAGATCGATTTTTCGAAGCTGCTTTTGAATTTCAATGTAATCAGCATCAGAAATTTCCTTTTTGGCCGGAAAATCGATTCTAAAAGGATTTGCGTGGGAGTAGGTAAAAAACAGCAGTAAAACGAGGATTATTTGGCGCATGTCGCCATCTTATAAAGCGTTCTTGTAAAAGTCAAAATATCTTCATTCTGCTACTCTCTTTGCATGCTCGATCACAATTCTTTAAAGACCTGGTTTTCTCAAACAAAGCGCGACCTGCCGTGGCGTGAAAAACCCACTCCCTATGCTGTCTGGGTATCGGAAGTCATGCTACAGCAGACACAGGTGGCCGTTGTCGTCCCCTATTTCTTGCGCTGGATGGAGCGCTTTCCTACCGTTCAAATACTCGCTGAGGCCTCGCTCGATGAAGTAATCAAGATGTGGGAAGGGCTTGGCTACTATTCACGGGCAAGAAACCTTCATCAGGGCGCACGCATGGTTGTTGAACGCTTCGATGGTCGTCTACCCGACAATAGTAAAGATTTAGCAACAATTAAAGGCCTTGGAGACTATACTGTTGGGGCAATATTGAGTTTTGCCTTCCACAAAAAAGTTCCAGCAGTAGATGGCAACGTTGTACGCGTATTGACGCGCTATTTGAGAATGGAAGAGGATATTGCAAAACCGCGCGTCATCAAACAGCTGCGCGATACGCTCGAAAAAATGCTGCCGGAAAATGAATCTTGGATCATTAACGAAGCTTTGATTGAGCTTGGCGCCACAATCTGCCAAAAGAGGCCCAAATGCAGGGAGTGCCCCTTACAATTGAACTGCGCTAGTTATGCCTCAAACGTGGCGGATCAGCTCCCCTACAAATCCACTAAAACGCGTATTGAACAGCTTTACCGCATCGTCACATTAGTGGAATGCGATGCTCATCTTCTGGTGCGGCGCGCCGCAAAGGGTGAGATCATGTCAGACCTTCATGAGTTTCCCTACTTCGAAACCAGCCCTCACGGCATGACAGAAAAGGAGATTCAACAAAAACTACTCAAAATGTTTAACTTAAAGGGTGCAGTGACAGCTGCTTTGCCTAAAGTCTCTCACAGCTTTACCCGCTTCAAAGTCCAGCTCTTTCCCTACCAGATGTATTGCAAAACATTAAAACCAGTTCCTGGATACCAGTGGATCAAGATCGAGGAGATCGAGCAACTCGCCTTCTCTTCAGGCCATCGGCGTGTATGGGCTCTTTACCAGTGCCACAATTGATAGAAATAGTACCCAGCTTTTTTTGATCGCTCAATCTCTTCTGAAGTTCCTGTCTCCTTCGTTAAAAGCTGCTGGACAAATGGAAATGGGGAAGGTTGCACACTGGGATAATTCATTTTCCCTAGAATGGCCGAAAAAACAAATTCTTCAGGAAACATGGAGATGAATGGGGTTCCAATTTCTACCATTTCGTAAAAGTCTTTAAACCTGACTTGCGCCCCTACATCACGCTTAAACTTGCCTGCACTTAGCAATTTGCTCTGCTAAGCCCCTTGGTCAAGTCGCGACTTGGCCTTCGGAGCTTATCAGGCAACTTGCTAAGTTCGGCCAAAGTTCAAGCGTGATGTAGGGGCGCAAGTCGGGTTTTAACGGGAAAATTAATTGCAAACGGGTTGGCATTCAGCTGGAAGGTGAGGACAAGCAGCAAAAGGAGTGTGGAACATTTATCAACCTCAATGTCTGTCAAAATAGAAAAAATAGCCTTCATGCAGCGATTGTGCAATCTCTTCCGGAGTTCCTCGCCCATCTGCTAAATGTTGGGGCAAAAAAGGAAAAGGGGAAGGATAGATGCAGGAATAGCGCAGTTTCCCAATCAGAGCGGTAAAGACAAACTCTTCAGGGAAGATGGAAAGAAAGGGAGTCCCAAGCTCTAACATCTGGTAAAACCCTTTGATAAACTCCTTGGCTTGAGGAGTATTCATTTTGAGTCCAAAAAGAGCGCCCTTTATTTTGACGGCGTGCAGGACATCCGTTCCGGTTAATTTTTTTAAAATCTGACGCGTACTTGGCAAAATATACCTTTGCAGCTCTTGCGGATCCCCTCTGCTCCCATGGAAATAGATTCCCGTCTGATCAAGCCAGTGAAAAAGAGGGGTCGGATCGCGAATAGGCTTGCAGGAGGAATCTATCCATAAGACACGTTTAAAGCCAAGTTTCTCGGCTTCAAGCATCATCAGAACTTTTACGCTGTAGGGTACCCCTGCGTAACAAATCTCTTTTCCCGTTGGATTGGGAAAACCCCCTAAACGGTAATAGAAATAGCCATTAAAACCAGTTGCTCGCAGGGCTTCTGGAATGCGGGTCAACATGGCGGAACGCACCCCATCGAAGGGGGCGCAAGAGACGATGCATCGATCGCCCCCATTTCCCATTTTTTCCAATTTGGCGATAGGAAAAAGTCCCTGTTTTGGGTCGATGAGCACCCGCTGAATCCCGCGCGACGTGCGACTCCAGAACTCATCAAGAGGATTATAGAGGGCCGGATCGGGGACGTAAAGCTGCTTAAGCAGCGGCATAATATCGATGGCTCTAAGCTGCTTCTGAACTTCGATATAATCGGCGTCCGTCAGCTCTTCTTTAACTGGAAAATTGATGGCAAAGGGGTTTGCATGAAGAGCGCTAAAACAGGCCAAAAAATAGGTGATAAGGGCAATAAAGGACATAGTGTTAATGGTGGAGATGATAAAAAAAAGAAACCCTGTTTTTTTGCTTGTGCGATCGCCTCAGGAGCACCCAATCCCCAGTGGGGTAAGAAGGGGAAGGGAGAGGGAAGCCAAGAAGCAATGTGCGCTTTTTCGATCAGAGCGGAAAAGACAAACTCCTCAGGAGCCCCTGAGAGAAAGGGTGTTCCCAACTCAACCATGCGGTAATACTCCTCAATGAAGCTCTTCGCCTCCAAAGTATCCATTTTAAGTCCGAAAATTCCCGCTGATACGCGGCGCACCTGCTCAACATCAACGCCCGTCAACTCCTTGAGGAGCCTCACTGTTTCTGGAAAGAGGAATTGGCGATTCGTAGATGCAGAAAAGCGTGTGACGTAGTAAATGCCTGTCTGATCCAGCCATTGAAAAAGAGGGGATGGATCCTGAATGGGCAAGCAGGAAGAATCGATCCATAGCACCTTATCAAAACCGAGTTGCTGCGCCTCTAGCATCATAAAAATCTTAAAACAGTAGGGAACTCCCGCATACTGAATTTCCCTTCCCGTAGGGTTGGGAAAGCCTCCCAAGCGATAGTAAAAATAGCCGTTAAAGCCAGTTGCTCGAAGGGCATCGGGGATGCGGGCCAAATTTTTGGAACGCACCCCATCGTAGGGTGCGCAAGAGACGATGCACAGGTCGCTCCCCATGCCTATCTTCTCCAGTCTAGTAACGGGATATAACCCCTTTTTAGGATCTATGAGGACGCGTTTGATGCCTCTGGAACAGCGGCCTAAAAAGCCATCAAAGAAAAAATTTCCTCGATCGGGCACATAGAGCTGCTTCAGCAGCGGCACAATATCGATGGCGCGCAGCTGATTCTGAACTTCTATATAATCAGCGGCTGTCAGCTCTTCTTTAGCAGGAAAACTAATTGTAAAAGGGTTGGCATGAAGCTGGAAGGTAACAAAGAGGAAAAGTAGGAAATAATGCATCATTAAACCTCTTCAATGCGCTTAATACCGCTCTTATCAAGGACGAGGCGATATTTGATCAACTCTTCTTTTGGGGTGCCATCGGGGAGATTCTTGCGGCTTTTCATGATGATATTTAGATGATAGACGCGCGGGAGCTCCATTTTGTTTAGCTGCAAAGTTTTCTCATCAAGAGAGAGATAGCTTTGGAAAGGATTTTCCGCCTTCGCAAGGAAGTGGTGAATATCGAAGCGGAAAAAGATATTGAGGCCATAAAAACGCTCTTCAACTGATTCTGGACGCCTTTCAATCTTGATAGTTTTTCTGTAATAGAGGACCCGTTCTGGGCGCTTAATCTCTTCTAAAACTTGATGAAAATGGCGATTGCGCGCATCGAGAATATCGAAGGGAATTGCCTTCTCTTCGACAAAAACCTCATATTCGCGCACAGTTCCCATAACAGGGCCATTCTCGGTGCCTTGAATATCTGTGGTATAATCAGAGAACCATTTTGCCGCTTGCCGATAGGAAAAAAAGCGCAGCTCCTCTTTCAGGCGATCTTTGAGCACATAAATCAGGACGGTAAAGAGAACAAATGGTTGAGAATTGATAAGGAACCAGGAGCCTTGTAAAACGTATAGCACAAGAAAAAAAAGCATTGCAATTGCTGCCGGAATGCCGCCGATGATGGAGCGATAGCGCTGGTCTACCGAGGCGCGGCTTGTTTTCAGGAGAAGGGGATCGATCACAAACTTATCTAAAAGACCTTTGCGGTAAAGGAGATATTCATCGCGCTGCTCATTTTTAAGGCCAGCTGGATGATCCATGGGATAGTGCTGATCGCGATACTGGCTCTCTTTTAAAACTAGCTGTGTCAAGGAGCTATTCTGGCCCACTTTATCCAATAAGTTAAGGAGATAATCATTAACGATCAGGCTGATGTACTCATCCACATAATTAAAATAGCGGCTCCATGGCGAGGCTATTGCAATGGTCTGGAGCATGCGAAACTGGTAAAGAAGCTGGCTAATCTCATGACATCCCTTTTCAATCTCTTTTGGAGAGGGCTCCTTTAGCATTGCAAAGGTCCAGTTCCGCAAAGAGGTGTGAAAGATGCTTCCGAATAGTTTGATCTCTTTCTGGAGGCGTATTGACGCATCCTTCTCTTTTTGATTGTTTAACAAATGGCGGATGCGCGCAAGGGGCGATTCTGACTGGAGGGGGTCGTTCAGCTCCTCAAAAGAGAATCGGGGCGTTTTTAATCGAATGAGGTTAGTCTGATCCTGATAAAATTGCGCTTTGGAATAGGTCTGATCATTAATCTGCAGCGAATTGGGGATGAATAAATAGAACTCTTGGCTGAGATCTTCTTCCTTCAGTTTGGAAAAGGGATAAAGTTCACTTTTGAGCTCAAACTGCCATTTATCCCGGAATTGAATGCGACCCGCTTCGAAGTCCTCTAGAAAGGTCTCATCCATCTATTTTCTGCTGGTTTGCTTCATAAAGTTTTAGGTACTTATAAAAGGCTGTATTTCCATTATAAACGGAAATTACAAATCCCTCATACCCTCCTAAAAACCCCTTTTTGATCAGATACGCCTTCAGAAAGGCTCCAAAGCCATGCCCGACAGCTTTCCAAGGAGAGGAAGAGCGCTTTCCCCTATATTGCCGGGCAAAAAGATCGGAATAGGCCTGCATTTTGGCAAGAAAGTCGGCGTGCGTTTCATAAGAGTAGTGCTTAAAAGGACTTCTCAATTCGACTACTCTCATCCCCTCTTTGATAATGGCTTCATGCACTTGCGCATCAGTAAAGCGAGTCTTTGTGCGATTGTAGAGTCTCATTTGCCGGTCAGGATACCAGCCGCACCATTTAATAAAGGTGTGATTGAAATAGTTCTGCCGCGGGAAGGAGTAGACAGAACCAGGATCCAGTGCCGTCGCCGCAATCTCGTCAGCCATTTCTTGAGTCACAACTTCGTCGCTATCGATGGAGAGGATCCAATCCCATTTTGCTAAAGAGGAGGCCAGATTATGCGTAGGACCAAAACCGGCAAATGCCCCGCGCTGAATGTTCACGTTTGGGAAGCGGGATGCAATCTCAAGAGTCTGATCGGTCGATCCGTTATCAAAAAGCAGCACTTCATCAAAATCTTTCAGGGCGTTCAAAACCTCCAGAAGATACTTCTGACTATTTTTCGTCAAAATTGTGACGCTAATATTCATGAGAGGTATTGCTGAACAGCCTCGATGACGCGTTCAACATGCCCTTCAACGGAAACGGGGCGTTCGATCCACTGGATAATCCCGTCGCGGTCGACTAAAAAGGTCGTGCGCTCGATGCCAATTGTCTGTTTGCCATAACTATTTTTTTCCTGCAGGACGTCGAATGTGCGGCAGAGCGTTTTGTCCTCATCTGTCAGCAGGGTGAAATTTAATTGATGCTTATCGATGAATTTCTGATGCGCCTTCGCATTGTCGGGGCTGACGCCTACAACAGCTACATCATAGTCTGCGAGGCGGTTCATGCTGTCTCTAAACTCACAAGCCTCTTTAGTGCAGCCCGGGGTATCATCTTTTGGATAAAAATAGAGGAGCAGCGGCGTCCCGATAAAATCTTCGGTAATGAGCTCATTGCCTTCCTGGTCTTGCGCCTCAAATTGGGGAAGCGCATCTCCCACATTGATTCTGTATCTCATGGTTCTTCCTATTTTAATGCCATTTCCCTAAATTTAGAAAAGCAAAATTATTGGAGTATTTATGACTTCCACTCAGCTTTTTCTTACCCAGCGCCCCCGGCGCAACCGCAAGAGCCCCGCCATCCGGGACATGCTACAAGAGACGCGTCTCCATCCGAGCCAGCTGGTCGCTCCTCTCTTTATCGTCGAAGGGAGCCATCAGCGTCAACTGATTCCCAGCATGCCCGGTATTTCCCGCCTTTCAATCGATCTGATTCTACGAGAGGTCGCCCTCCTCTATCAACTGGGAATTCGCGCCATCGACCTTTTTGCATTTGTCCCAGCTGAAAAAAAAGATCGCTGGGGATCTGAAGCGCTGCGCCCTGGAAATTTGCTCACAGAATCGATTCGAGCCATTAAAGCAGAGATCCCCGAGATGTGCATTATGGTGGATATTGCCCTAGATCCCTATACCGATCATGGCCACGATGGCCTTGTCAGCGACCAGGGGGAAATTCTCAATGATGCCTCCGTAGAAGCCCTTGGCAAGATGTCCCTTCTTGCCGCAGAAGCTGGAGCCGATGTGGTGGCGCCAAGCGACATGATGGATGGCCGCGTTGCCTATATCCGCGAAATTCTAGATGATGCGGGCTTTACACAAGTGAATATCTTAAGCTACGCCGTCAAATTTGCCTCGGCGTTTTATGGTCCCTTTCGCGACGCCCTGCAGTCTGCGCCGCGCTTTGGGGATAAAAAAACCTATCAGCTAAATCCCGCCAACAGCCGTGAAGCTCTCCTGGAATGCCTTCTCGATGAGAAAGAGGGAGCCGATATGCTGCTCATCAAGCCTGCCCTGCCCTACCTCGATGTCATCGTTCAGGCGCGCCAGCAGAGCCATCTGCCTTTAGGCGCCTATCATGTGAGCGGCGAATATGCCATGATCATGGCTGCCGCGCAAAATGGCTGGATAGATGGCCCCAAGGCTATGATGGAAGCGCTTCTCTCCATAAAGCGGGCTGGCGCCGATTTTATTCTCACCTATGCGGCTAAAATGATTGCTGAAAAAATTAAACTTGACTATGAGTAGTAAAGACACTTTTTACTAAAGGATGAACACTCTATGCGAAAGTCATTTATCTGCTCCTTTGCCCTCCTGCTGACAGTCGCCACAGGCCTGTATAGCAAGCCTGCTTCAGTTAAACTGCCGCTTGACCGCTCAGCGTTGAAGCCTGTCACAAGTGTAGCAGTCGCTCGAAAGTCCTCGAAACCTCACTCAAAGCCCATGATTCGCGAGGCCACCTTTTCGACTAACTGGTCAGGATTCGTAGCTCTCACTAATCTAAAAAATCCTAAAAACCTTTCTGTAGAAGTTGTGAGTGGCGCATGGCTTGTTCCAGAGTTGACGCCAACTCCAGATGATAGCTTCTCATCGATCTGGGTCGGCATCGACGGTTTTATTAGCCCGACTGTCGAACAGATTGGAACCGAGCAAGATTGGGATAGCGTCAATAACGTCCAAGTCAACTTCGCCTGGTTCGAGCTTTTTCCTGGCCCTCTCTATGCCATCTATCTTGACAAAGCCCACACGATCCTTTTCCCAGTCAACGTTGGAGATCTGATGGGAGCCGAGGTGGCTTATGTCGGCAAAGATAAGTTCCACTTAACCATCATGAACTTTACCGTTGGCATTTTCACTACAATCGAGGCTAAAGTTCCTGGCGTAGAAAGAAACTCCGCACAGTGGATTGTCGAGGCTCCTTCTAGCGCAACTGGGATTCTTCCTTTAGCCGATTTTACTGAAGTGCCCTTTGTGCAGTGCACAGCCAAAATTGATGGGGATGTGGGAGCGATTAATGACGATGATTGGCAGCATGAAAAAATTGTCATGGTATCCTCATCAACAGGCAATCCTAAAGCCGAACCAACCAGGCTGCGCAAGGATGGAGAGTCCTTATTGTCGGCTGGGTCTCTGAAGGGCCATAAAAACCCGAATTGCGCCCCTACATCACGCTTAAACTTTGGCCGAACTTAGCAAGTTGCCTGATAAGCTCCGAAGGCCAAGTCGCGACTTGGCCAAGGGGCTTAGCAGAGCAAATTGCTAAGTGCAGGCAGTTTAAACCCGATTTGCGCCCTAGTGGTGATTCAGCTGATGATGCGATTTTTTGGAGGCTAAAACGGGGCAATTTTTGACATACTTGAGTAAAGTAGGCGAAAATCGCCCCGTTTTAGCCTCCAAAACAAGCGCGCATCAGATGAGTCATTGATAGGGCGCAAGTCGGGTTTTAAGCGTGATGTAGGGGGCAAGTCGAGGGTCGTCCATACAGGTTGGCGTAAAAGATAAATCCGCCATCCTGTCCATCTCTGTTTATCCTGAAAACCCTTTTAAGTCCTCCTTCCCTTACTGCCTCATATCGTTGACAATTTCGTAGAGCTCTTTTCCTGTAGCAGAGGTGGCTCCAACGTCCCGCAACCATGCTGACAAGCCATATTTGAAGCGCGAACGGTCGCTATGAGTGTAGAAGATGTCGAGCGGCATGGAGAAGCAGATCCCCTTGTCATAGTAGATTTTGCCGTTGATGCGGTCGCGAGCGCTTGTCCAGGTGTGCCAAATGCCGACGCGCAGCCCGCTTGGAAAATAGCGCGTCAGCTCAAAGCGCGCCCCATAATCGTTGGCCAGGAACTTGCCAATCTGGATCTTGAGATCCAATTCCAGCTCATGCCATTTGTAGTAGAGATCGAGGAAATACTGTCCAAAATGGTACTTGCGATGGGTAGGGTGAAAACCGTGGAGCTTGCGTACCTTGTCAGTGAAGCCAAGGCCACTATATTTGCGTTTAAAGAGAAGAGCTCCCTCCAGACCGACAGCCCAGCAGCTGTTGACTGGATAGCAGAGAAACTCGGTTGCTAAGCCTCCATACTCCTCTTCAAAATAGCCTGTTGCGACGCGCGCGAAACAGCCTCTCCCTACATTCCAGTTCTTCTGAAGATAGGCCTCGTCGATTGTCACCCCTTTTCGTTTACAATATTCCACAATATCGGAGCGCACATTGACAATCTGGGAGGGATTGAGGCGATCAATTCCCGATAAATTTTTTAAGTCGGAGAAAAAGATCGTTCCAAAGAGAACAGAGTAGTAGACATCGCGAAAAATAAACCCATTCAGCCCTAAGTGGAGGCCTAACGCGTATTTAAACTTGCCCGTCGATCCGCCAAAAAAGGTGTTCGTCTTAGGGTAGAGCTCGATATTCCAGCGCTCGCGCTCCTGTTTAAAAAGAAGCCGCGACCGGCAAGAGTCGACAGAACTGACCTCTTGAATAGGTGTGAGAAGGTTTAACTCATACAAACTTAAACTCCCCGCATTGTAGCGGCGCATCCACTCCATCTCGTAAACGTACTCTTGCACGGCTACCCCCTCATCATCCAGGGTAACGATGACGCGATCGATATCGGATGGAATCAGGGCGGAAACCAGATGGTTAAGCTGTTCGCGCACATCGCATTCCCAAAAATAGAGGTCGTTGAATACTTTGAGGCGCAGCTCTTTCGTTCCATCCTCTTCATAGGTGAGCCACACCTGCAAAATATCAAACCCTTGGTCGCGAAAAGCGTAGATCAGATCTTGCGCAAGTACATCCTCAGGGCGCTTCCAGCCAAGCGGTTCTGTGTTGACAGGAGCCTGATAAGGCAGCGGATCTTCAATTTTTGGAAGAAATCCTTCTGTGTATCCAAAGTTGTAGTGGGTGGAAGCTGCAAAGGCGAAATTGCGCCCGCGCATATAACTGAAAGAGAGGTCAATACTGTCAAAAAGACGGTACTTGATGCCGGCATTGATAAAACCCTTCTTCAGATGCTTGTGGGGCTTGGCTCTTAAGCGACGCAGCAGATCGTTTTCCACCCTGTCTGGAATGGCGTCATATTCTGCAACCAGGCTAAGACCAGAGAGATAGGGCGAGCCGCTTTTTCGAAAGGGAAAGTAGCTGACGCCCCCAAACCAGTTGTGGATGCGCTGTGTTCCATATCCCAAGCTCACTTCGAAATTCTGGTCGAGAAAAACCTGTGTCAGGACGACATAACGGGCGCGAAAATTGCGCGTCCCAATGATGTCATCAAAGCCGAGCGAGATGCCTGGGAGGGTATAATCGCTATCCTCGGGCAAAAAGAGTGCAAACTTTAAGTTGGCACCCTTATCAGAAAAATCGCCAAAGCCCAAAGGCGAGAGAATCGGATCCTTGACCCCCTTGATAATGCGATAATTGCCCGTTACCTCCAATCTTTTTGTGAGCTGGCAGCGCAAGTTGTAATTGATATAGGGCTTGTTCCAGGCGTAACCAGCAGCGAGATCCCCATCTTCTCCCATGCGCGCCGATGGCATGTTGAAATAGCCGCCTTGCAAGAGGAAATTGTAAGTGACAGGAAGCCTTTCGGCCAACTTCTGGTTCCAGTAGTCCACGATGATGAGGTCGCGCAGCAAACCCTCTTGCGGATCGAGAGCTGTCGCAGAATAGAAAGGAGTGAGGATGAGAAGCGCGGCTAAAACATGAAACATGGCGGCAATCAGGATATGCGGCATAGCCTGAAAATGCAAGAACATCTGAGTGGCACAGCAATTGCATTATAATAAATAATTTGTTACAATAAAATCGCGAGGGTTTATGAATAAAGAAGAATCTTTTGAAGCACGACTAGATGAAATTCAGCATAAAGCAAGAATTATTAAAGAAAAAAACGCCAAAATCAATTTAATTAGCAGCCTCCTCCAGCAGCAGGAAGCTCCCCTCCAAGAAAGACAGCCGCCCCCCCCTTCCCCCCCTTCACATGGCGCGCTCGAAGGACACCTCTATCGGACTAGTGGTGAATCGGAAATCGCAAGCCTTTTGCCTCTTGCAAATGTAAAAATGAAAAGGGAAGTTGATGCAGGTTTGGGCCGCCAATTTTCGGCCACGATTGCAAACGAAAAAGCCAAATGGATCAGCAAAACTGCCCAACCTCACTTGGAACAGTTGCAGAAACAGCAGCTTTTTGAAACCGAAAGGGACTATCCTGAGACAATAAAGGCTCTCTATGATACAGCTGCTGCCTTGGTCGCTGGCGAATTTGGGGAAAAGATCAGAAGCTCTATCATCTTACATCTTGATCAACCGATCCACCCCTTTGTTGCCTTGCAGCTTCTCCTCATTCAACAGGCAAGAAAAGGGTCAACAGATTCTTTGCCCGAAATTTTCCACGACAACCAGTCAAAAGAGCTCTTAGTAGCCTTCAAGAATCTCGATAATGTTGCGATCGAAGGGATCATGCTGGGAGGCGAAATTGAACTTTCAGACGAGGAAAACAGCGCGCTCTCAAAAATGAATGGATGGACGCGCACTCACTCCTTAGACTCCGGTTTACGCAAATCGATCTCTCAGCTGTTTCACAACTTTATCGAAAGCTGTTTGCACCCGTCCCATTTGACTGTTCGCAATCTTTTGCAATTAAACCTAGAGGAGGAGGCGCACCGGGTCGCCAATCAACTTAAAAATCCAAAAGATAAAACAAAAGCCATCGAACATCACATCAACCATCTTCTTTCAAAGAATATCGACAAAGCGATGGCCCTGTGGCACCCCCTGTCCACACCCAATCGCATCCCCATTGCTGTCAAAATTATCGAATCCTATCTCAATCTCAAACGGCAAGACGAGGCCATCGCCTTTGCCTTAAATCTTACACATAACGACGAGCGCGATCACCTTTTGCGCGAAACTGTGATGCTTTTAACGCAGCAGCATGAGCTCCCCCTAGCTCTCGCATTGGTAGAAAAGATCCATACAGCAGAAATCAGAGCCTATGCAAAAAGCAACATCGTGCATATCTTGGCGCGTCAAAATCAATTTCCCAAAGCTAAAGAGATTGCGCTTTCTATTTCAGACCGCGGCTACCGCGAAGATGCGATTTTAGACATTGTCAAGGCCTATTTGCAAATCCGGCATGTGGATGATGCGATTCAATTTGTAGACTCGATTAAAAATCCTTACGAAAAGAAAAAATCTGCCAAAATCATTGAAGCTGCGATGAAAGCTTATCATTTAGATGAGAAGGTTGAGAAGGTGCGCCAAACTTTCGCTTTGGTGCCCAAGCCACTCAGAAGAGCTGCATAAAAAATTTCACAAGGTTAGCTTACAAGAGCGGTAGATCTGATCAAGCAAGAGAGTTTCAGTAATGATGCACTAAGGGCTTTAGGAAACTTAAAAACCCAACTTGCCCCCTACATCACGCTTAAACTTGCCTGCACTTAGCAATTTGCTCTGCTAAGCCCCTTGGCCAAAGTTTAAGCGTGATGTAGGGGCGCAAGTCGGGTTTAAAACATAGCCTAATACAGCTCACCTATTTTGACAGGGGATCTGCATCTGTTTCCCTCGTGATCAACCAGGCCATCTTCATGGCCTTTGGTAAGACCCCTCCAAAGGCGATCTACCTGATCGACTGCTACGGCCTCTCGATGCAACATTCCGATTTCACGGAAAAAGTCTACATTCCTTGGGTCAAAGGAGCCCCTCAAGAGTCTTTCTATAAGTACGCTTAAGACTGTTCCCTGGCATAAAACTTAAGTCCTTTTCGCATGATCTCGGTCATCTCCATCTTGGAGGGGCAGACGAATGCTGGAAGAGCAAAGTCCTCGCTATCGACTTCTAAAAGGCCTAAAAATTCCGCCGTTTCAAAATCCTCAGCCATGACCGCTTTAACTAAAGGCATCGTGGCTATATCGAGGGGCATGACCTCGTCGTAAAGTGTCGAATCGACAAAAGCGCGATGTTCGCCATGAAGACTTGTCGTAAAGTCATACTCCCTGTCGCGATTGTCAAAGTGCCCCGACAAGTAGGCGCGGCTGAAGGTATACCTATCTGCTCCGAGACGAAAGAAGTGGAGAAACTGCCTCTCCCTATTTTCTGGAATCACGGTGAAGACTAGATCGCCAAATCCTAAAAAGCCATCCACATCTACCTGATGGCCCATGAGAGGGTCTCCAGAAATAAAACGCAAAGAGCCTTTTTGGATCCTGCCTGCGATCAAACTGCTAATCGGATAGCCAGCGCGCGCTCTAAAATAGCCGACGCGGTCGGGCAGCACCCCTGGACCTGCAATGGCGATCACCTTTTCAGTCAAATAGCGCCCCTGAGCAACCAGATGGCCAATTGCCACCACATCTTGGACGGAAAGGGTCCAGACTAGCGCATCTGCAGAATGGATCGGATCGATTTTTTGGATGTGAAGCGAGTGGGTGCCGATCGGATGGGGCCCCTCTGCGGTATGTCTCTGCACATGCTTCGCTTCTGTAAAGGCCTTGCAGGATGTTTCTTTCGCATAGACGAGATGCACGGGACCTGTTGTCAGCCTTACCAGAGCTGTCAACCCTGCTTGAAAATCTTTCTCTTTTTTAAGAACTTGTAGTTCGGCAGGCGGCATAAAGGGGGCCGATTCGATCGCCTTGACAAATATGCTTCGGGGCATTTTATCGGGATCGGCTAAAAGATTAAAAGGGCGCCTTCGAATCTGGGCAAAGAGTCCCCCGATCTTTAATCTCTCAAGAATCTCTTCGCGGGATGCCCTTTCAGGATCAAGCGGAGGGAAGATCACCGCCTCCTCTTGGCGCGCCACATCGATCACAATGGCGAGCAGAGCGCGCTTAAGGCCTCGCCTGATCTCCTTGACGATTCCGCCAGCTGGAGAAACGAACATTCTGCCAGGCGTCGCCTTATCTTCTGCGAGCGGCTGTCCGATTTTGACCAGATCGCCCACTTTGGTTAGAAGAGTAAATTTTAAATCCTCAAAGCGGCTCAAATCGAGGGCAATTTGCCTAGGGGCAATGAGGGGGAGACTTCCCCTGCGGGAATAATTTCTCTGATCGAACCGGAGGGCTTCCCTTTGATGGGAATATCTAAACCTTTAGAGATTTTTATGTGTACCATGGCAGTAAATTAACAAAGAGATCTTTGCAAGGAAAGACAAAACTGTTTAAACAGAAGTTATGGAACCCTTTTCAATTGGCGACTTGCATCCCATCCTCGTCCATTTTCCCATCGCCTTTCTGACGCTTGGCCTATTTTGCGACCTGCTGAATGGAGTGGGCAAAAAAACGGCTTTGCTTTTTGCCCACTGGGTGATCATAGGCGGGGCCATCCTTTGCATTCCTACCCTGATGACTGGCTGGGAAGCGGCCGAGACTCTTCCCCCCGGTAACCCTTTCGTGGCCACGCATCGCCTTTTTGCCTTTGCAACAGCGCTTGTGGCTCTTCTACACGCCTTTTTTCGTTTTATGGCGATGCGCAAACAGTGGGAACTTGCGCCTGTCGTTTACGTCTCCTGCAGCGTCATGACGGTCCTCCTGCTTGCCATCACGGCAGATTATGGCAACCGCATCACGCATGGGACTTCGCTATTTACCTGGTGGTAAAAAGGTTTATTCTATCAGCTGGCGCACAGCGACCGCCACAATAGCACCCAAAAAGATAAACGGGGCTGAGATCACGAAAGCAACGATAAGGCCGAGCAAAATCAGACTGCGCACAGGGCCTATCTTGTCGAAAAAGCTCTGATAATTTTTAGCGAAATCCGCGAGCTCTTGCGAAAAGTAGAGACCGAAAATCACTCCCACTAAAGCGCCTGCATAAGCGGGTTGAAAATAGAGCAGGAAAATCCCTGTGAGCATCAAGATGTAAGCGAGCATGTCGCGCGTATTGCGCGAAGCGTAGCGGACAACCTGATCCACCTTTTCATTTTTTTTTAGCGACTCGATTGAGCCTTTTAGCTTATCTGTGAAACTCTCTTCCTTTTTTTTATCGGGATCTATACTCATTGCGGCTCCTTGTTAAAGGGAAAGGTCGTCTGAGCGGCCTGCTGCAACTGCTGCCAGTAGCCGCGGTCGAGCCATCCCTCACTTCCATTCCAATAGAGATAAAAGCAGAGAGCACCCCAAAAAGGCAAGATGATATATGTAATTTTTAACCAGAGTGGCACTTTCGCATCGTAAGAGGCGATCTTTTCGTCGCCATACTCTTCAATTTCAGGATGGGTCATTGTCGTTTTCATCCTGCATCATCTTAATTTTCGGCTCTTCATCCATATCAAGTCTGTTTTTTCTCCAGAGGTAAAGAAATACGAGAAAAGCACTTCCTACGAATGCAAGCACAAACGCGTAATGCACCCAGGTGCCGCAGGCACCGACCGGATCAATCTTCATCGTTTTTTTCCTTCAATAATCGCCTTTGTATTAACAGGATCTTTCCCAAGCCACCACGCCTCTGTCGGAGGGGTAATGCGCGTGCCTTTTGTCATCAGGTACTGATAGATCGCCTCAAATTTGGCATTGGGTAGCCCCACGCCCCTAGGCGAGGTGCCGCGCGGGTCAGAGTCGAAAAAGTGGCGAAAAGCGGGCATAATCGAGCCTTGGCTTGCCGTTTTTGGGGACCAGAAATGGCCCTTATGCCAGTCGCGGCTAGGGCGCTTGATGGCAACGCGCGAAAGGTCAGGGCCGATGCGGCGGGTGCCTGGAAATGTAATATGCTGATAGATGTATTCGCTCGCACAAGAGGGGGGCGCTGGATATTCGGCAGAGCCGTTGAGTACCAGATCTTGAACGAGGGTGCGCGTCTGGTCTGTATGGCAGTACCAGCAGCCTTCTACGGCAAAAAGATGTTCACCGGCTTGAATAAGCTCAGCGCGCGAGCGAAAGCCGAGGCGGTGCGTCTTTAACTGCTCGAGCGATGCAATGGGCTCTCCCTTGGGATCGTAGCGCCAGCCAACGCTCTCGCCAAAACGAAAATGGGCGAGCCGGTATTCCCTCGGATTTTGAATATAGATAACCCCCGAATGGGCATGGTAGGGCTGCTTGATCTTTTCATCCAAAATGAGATAATTGCTGTCCACCCAGTTCTCTAGCACGCTATCCATAGGGGCCGCGGCAAACGCTTCGTTCCCCCCAGGCTCATAGAGCTCAAGGATCTCCCCATTTGTTTTGGGATTCTCTTGACGCAGCTTGTCAGCAGCAGTGACAGCCCACTTTTCGACTGGCTGACGCACCATCAAAAGGCGCGAAGTGAGCTTAAGCTGCGGATCATCAATCCCCGTCACATATTTTTTCAGAGCTTCTGGAGCCACGATGCGCAGCTGCGGCGACTCCTGAAAAGCAAGCAGAGTGAAATCTTTTTTCAAATGGTACACAAACTGCAGGTCGCTTCCTCCAGTCAAAGTACTGCCGATATAAAGGTTGGGATCGGAAACTTCATACATTTGCACTTGGTAGGAGCATGTGGGCGCTGTCCAGGTTGGATCGACGTAGCTGGGAGCGATCAGAATCACTCCCACAGCGCAAGAGAAGAGCAAAATAATCCCAACCAGTGTCAAAACAGCCGATTTATCGAGGTTATGAAGAAACTCTTTCAAGCCTTCGCCTCCACAGGAACAGGAACTCGTTTCAACACTACGGTATTAAAAATGTTGATGGCAAAGAGAATGTTGGCAAAAAGAATAATGAGCCCCCCAATACCGCGCAAAATCCACCAGACGCGCATATCGGCAATCGTCTGCAGAAAGGGCAGCACTGTCAAATTGTTGTGATACTGCTGATAGGTAGAGCCGTCTGCCCATGTCGCCCACTCCATTCCCTGAAAAAAGCCGCCCACCCATAGCGCAAAGAGAAAGGGGACGCTGCCAAAGAGATTGAGCGAAAAGTGCCAATCAGCCAGAGTCTGCGACCAGAGCGGCTTTTTCGGTAATGACAGGAATGGCCTGATAAATCCCGGCGATGGCGAAGAAGGTAAATGTCGCATAGAGAGAGATATGGGAATGGCCGATGACCCAGTCGGTTTTTGATGTGATTTCGTTGATATTGCGCAGCGCCATCAGTGGCCCCTGAATGCAGGTCAGCAGGTAAAAGATGTTCCCCATCATCAAAAATCTGATGGGAGCGCTTTGTGTATAGGCGGACCATTGGGGTTTGAGCGTCGCAAAAAGGTTTGTCGACCACTGTCCAGACAGGGATAAATAGCCAAATGGAGAAGACAATCGAGGTGGTCTGCAGCCACTGCGAGACGGGCCCGTGGATAATGTGGTGCGCCCCGATCCACGCATATAAAAATGCAATGGACCAGAAGCCTACCATGGATAGGCGATGGCTATAGATCGGAGTGTTAGCCAGCTTGGGAAGAAAATAGTAGGCTTGAGCCAACCCCATAGGAGTAAAGATCAGCCCCACTAAATTGTGAACGTAAAAAAAGCTAACATTGACGCGTGAAATCCCTCCAGGAACCATAGTTAATGACATAGAAACCGACAATAACGGTAAACGTGGTCCAGATCATCGTCCCCATTGTGTACCAGATAGAGACATACATCTTCTCATAGCGGCGCTTGGCAATGGTCATAAAGAGATTGATCACCACAAGGATCCAAGCAGCCGTGAAAATAGCCTTGATCGGAAAGATCCCCACCCAGACTGGCAACTCGGCGTACTCCCAGCCAAAGTTTGTTCCTAAGGGGTAAGAGTAGTTCCCAAGGATGAGCGAAAACCACCAGAGAGCCGCTGACACATAGGCCAGCCGGGAACTCCACAAAGGGACGCCACAAAGCCTCGGAATGAAGTAGTAGAAGAGACCAATATCCGCAGATAACAGCCAGAGCAGGGTCACATGGCCCACATGCACAGGACGAACAACTCCAAAATGGACATATTCCCCCGAGTAATAGTCGGGCCAGACGAAGGCATTGAAGGCAATAAAGACTCCAAACAGCATCCCCACGACCATGAAAATGATGGCGGGATAGAGCAGCACCTTGACAGGGGTGTCGTCATACTGCACTGCAGCTTTTGTCTCAACTGTTGTCATAGCATCCTTTTTAATCTCGCGACTATAATCGAAAGATAAAATTTGGATGAACCGTTTTCTTTTTTGGTTCTATAGAGGTTACCATTCTTCGCTATGGCAATTTCTTGCACAAATTGTATTTAGCAATTTCTCCAGGAATCCGAACAGCAAGACTAAATATGTAAATACGTGACACTTAGCTCCAATCTTGAAACAGATACCCATACCCTTTGAAGAATTTAAGCTCTGTGAGCATTTTGACAAAATCAACTTGTGAACCCTCTGTAAGTCGCTTCGTCTCGGTTTCGATCCTCTCTTTCGTATAAGCTCCAATCGGCTCTTTAAAGGCGATGACGATAAAGTTGCTAGACTCCTGATTGGGCAAGATGAGCAGATTGCGCCCAAAGCAATCGCATAAATTTTGCAAACAGCCCTCCAGAATATCCTTGGATGTGGAACGCCACATGTCACAGATCAGTACTCCGCCTGGTTTTAGCCTTGCATCGCAACATTTAAAGAAGTCCTCCTCAGCAACTGATGGCGCAATGCCACCACTCACATACAGATCGACAAGGATAAGATCATCCTCTTGAACAGGATGTGCGCGCAGGAAACGGAGCGCCTCTTCTTCGACAATAGAGAGTCGTGGATCAACAGGGACGTGGAAAAAGCGCTTTGCCGCATCTATTACAAGTGGACTTAGCTCGACAACGGTGACATAACATTCGGGAAAGTATTTCCAGATAAATTTGGGCAGCGAGCCGCCGCCCATTCCT
Source organism: uncultured Parachlamydiaceae bacterium (assembly GCA_963745935.1). Lineage (GTDB taxonomy): Bacteria > Chlamydiota > Chlamydiia > Chlamydiales > Parachlamydiaceae > JAJFUZ01. Next base: position 248,412 of record CAVUZO010000004.1, on the reverse strand, counting down.
AAGCAGAGGGCCTTTTTTGCATCGGGTTTAAAGATAAGCCCCAGCGCCATGGTGCGAATGTATTCCATCTCGAGATCGAACGGTTTGTCGATGAACATAGAGCTCTGTTCGGTCGGGGTGCCAAAGTGGAGCGCGCGAATCTTTTCCCGGTCAACCACTTGGACGGTGCCAAAAGCGTCGCTCTCTTCAAAAACCAATTGTCCGCCATATTTTTCATAAATAGGCTCGCTCAATCAATCTCCATCGCAATGTGGAGCCCTTTTTCTCTTCTAATGTTGCTTTTATAGCATCTGGAGCCATCTTTGAAAATGAGACAATTTCGCGGTCGGTGAGTCTATAAATGAGGGCCAAAGCGCGCGACTTATCGTGCAAAAGCTCTTCTAAGCGGGCCAGACAGCTGGAAAATTCGCTCTGACGCTTTGTGAGACGAAAAAGAGCCGCTAATACTAAGATTAAAGGCAAAAGCTTTAGCCAGAGCATGGGTACTGCAAAAAAATCGACAGCGAGGATCAAACAGAGTATCAAAAAAAAGGCGGTTGTTTCCCAAGAGGATTGGGCAATCGCCCCCAGCCAGCGGCGAAAAAGGGATGGCGACGTGCGATAGGCCAAAATTTCTTCAAAGCGCGGCTCTTCAAAGCACATGCGCCCCACGTGGCAAAGTTCATGAGCAATGAGCTCTTTCCGTGAATAAAGCCCTAGATAGGTCTCAGAGCTAGCAAACGCGCGCCTAAGCTGCAGAAAAGCACTTGTGGGGGTCTCTTCACTCTGCTGGAAAATCCAGGCGCAGCCCCCATGCCAGGGCGCGAGGCGGTAGTTACTAAAAAAGAGGGGAACCCAGGCAGGAGAAGATCCAAAGAGCTGGTTTGTCTCACTCAATGCCGGCTGAAGAAATTCGTCAGATGGCCGCTCATTTTCAATAAAGGGAAGCTCCCCCTTTAGCTTTTCGCCAATCTGTTCGCGCAAAGAGAGGCAGTACTCGGCCCGTTTGCAGAACGCCTCTTCTGTTTCATTCGGGCCGGGAATAATCCCTTGGCTGTTTAGTTCTAAGAGGCTAATGTCGGTTAAAATCATGCTTTAAATTTTAGCCGCCTCTCCGTTTGAACGCCATTAATTTATGTATTTTTCTTGCAAAAGGAGCCTTTGATGTGGCACGCTTGATGTTTTCGCTTTTCTCAGGATGTTTTTATGCTAGATGACTATGAAGAATTTTCGGAAAGTCAACATCGACTTCTCGAAAAGTATGTGACAAACAGCCGCGGTCACATCTTTGCCCTGCGCAATCTTCCTGAAGTCATCAAAGGGGCCCTTTTTTCCCGCTATTCGCGCTCAACCCTAGGCCTGCGCTCGCTTCTCCTCAAAGAATTTGTTACCAATAGCGAGGAGACGGCTTTTGCAGCCATTGTAGGAGGCCGAAACGAAGGGGAAGAGACGCAGTGCCAAGTGGATGCGATTAAAAAGGCGCAAAATTTTTACGACCGCATTCTCGACGGTTATGGCGACGATTCGATCGGCGAACTCGGCGGTGCCCACATTGCCATAGAAAATGTCTCCATGCTCGCCGCTAAGATCTTAGAAGATGCACGCATCGGCGGCTCTCCATTAGAAAAATCGACCCGCTACATCTACTTCGATCAGAAAGTGAAGGGGGAATATCTCTTCTACCGCGAACCGATTTTAATGACCTCTGCCTACCGCGAAATTTTTCTCAATACCTGCAATAATCTTTTTGAAACCTATAGCAAGCTCATCCCCCCACTCACTGCTCAGCTCGACGAGAAGATGCCAAAGGATCCCAATATTTCCAAAGGAGCCTACACCGCCGCACTGCGGGCCAAGGTGCTCGACTGCCTGCGCGGCCTTCTCCCTGCTGGAACTTTGACCAACATGGGAATTTATGGAAATGGACGTTTCTACGAGCAGCTGATCCATAAGCTGCACTGCAATAATTTGGCAGAGGCGCAAGATATCGGCAAACGGCTCTTCGAAGAGCTGGCAAAGATCATCCCCTCCTTTATCCGCCGCTCCGACCCTGCCCATCACACCCATCGCAGCTACGAAGCCTTCTACGAAGCGATGGAAAATGATCTGAAGGCTATCACCGCTCAGCAAGAGCATATCTCTTTGCGCCCGAAAGAGCAGGGGGTCCAGCTGATCAGCTACGACCCGGACGCCGTGACTATTGTGGCCGCCGCACTGCTCTTCAGCAATAGCAACTACAGCCTGCAAGACCTCTTAAGCCATTGCAAAGGGCTTTCCGACGAAGAGCTTGCGCGCATTCTGGATGCCGCATGCAGCGCCCGCGAAATGAGGCGCCACAAGTCCCCAAGAGCCCTTGAACATGCTGAATTTACCTTTGAAATTGTGGCCGATTTTGGCGTCTATCGCGACCTGCATCGCCATCGCATGCTCACCCAGGAGCGGCAGCTACTCACCTGCGACTATGGCTACTACACCCCTCCCGAAATCCTCGGCACCCCTCTCGAGAGTGATTATAGAGAGGCCATGGAAAAGGCCAAAGATGTCTTCGACATCATTGCCAAAGAGCTCCCCGAAGAGGCACAATACGTCGTCCCCATGGCCTACAATGTGCGCTGGTACTTCCAGATCAACCTGCGAGCCCTCCAGTGGCTCTGCGAGCTGCGCTCTTCGCCCGCCGGCCACACCAACTACCGCCTCGTCGCCCAGATGATGGCCAAACAGGTGTGTGAAGCCGTTCCCGCCTTTGAGCGCTTCTTCAAATTTGTCGACTTCGACGGCTACGACCTCGGCCGCCTCGGTCAAGAGCAGCGCAAAGCCGAGAAGCAGCTGAATGTGTAAAATTCTAGACGTAATTTATTTTAGAGCTTAAGATCCCTTTGCATATTTTTTGATAGCGGAAGGCTTATGGTCCACGCAGTTGGCAGTTTGCATATCTATGATCGGGTTAGAAGGGAGTGCCCAGATAATTCGCTCCCGCTCACATAAATTTAAGGTCATAGCGGCAAAGATAGCAGAAGAGAATGATCTAGGCTCAGGCCAAGTGACTGAACTAGCCTTGGGACTTGGGATTAAATGGTACCAAAGACCAAAGAATGTCCCCGATACCTGGAAGCTTATCCTTTGTAAAAGCCATCTCAGTCAAAGATACATTAATCCTACCGATTCAGCAGAACATGTCACGGTAAAACCGCCAGATTCACCCGGAGATTTGCCCTATATCATTCATCGAACTGTTGCTGGCTTTGCAGATCCCCGATGGTTTTGCGATGTTATCCCAAATTTGGATAATCTGTTAAAGACAGTGTTAAGCGATCCCAAAATTCGTCATCCTTTGAACGAAGATTTTAATCTCCTGATTAATCAATATTTTGCGAGTGAAAGAAATGGTCAAGGAATGACAACAGGACAAGTCCAAGCCCTAAATCTGTTTTTTGAAAAGCATGTCCCAGGATTAGAAGGTATCTGTACGACATGTTTTAGGGTGTCTCTCCCACTCCGAGGCGCTGGTGAGAGATGGACACATCGCTCGAACGAAAAGTATGAAGTAAGATTGAGTGCCGCAAAGCCGCTGGCTCGTTTTAGTTGCCAGCAAACTGAATACGTGACGCACAGGGAACTCAATCAAAAAGGAGAGCAAATTTTTGCTACTTGGGACAGCAAAAATGAGGTTGTCGGAACTGACTCCGATAACACACTACCAACCACGCATATACCTTGGACTGCATATGATTTTAATAAATTTCAAATAGGAATGCCCATATGCACATGTTTGAAAAAACTATAATTGGTTGTATTAAAGACCTACAAATCAATTCGATACGATTATTTAAAGACGAAGAATTTCAACGAAAAATTTGGTTTTTTAAAAATGAAGAACCTACAATAGTAAGCTCCTACTGTGACGCTACTCTTCATTTTATAGACGGTTGTAGGTATATTTTCAAACAACCCTCTTCTTCCGACTTCATAGGAAAAGAAAATTATGAACTTCTCAAAAATCTTTATGACCTTGTCTTAGACCATCTACATACAGTGGAAAACAAGTGTGAAGGGGATCCAGATCTATTGGGAGAAGACGAGCTTTTGAATGACCCAAAATGGCATGATATTCAGACTTTAGCTGGCGAAGTTGACTTAAAATTAACTGAATTCGTCAAAAGGAAGGAAAATGGCTGACAAAACGAATCATAAACTTTATTTGAAAACATTTTTTGAACTTGAAACCCGACTTGCGCCCCTACATCACGCTTAAACTTTGGCCGAACTTAGCAAGTTGCCTGATAAGCTCCGAAGGCCAAGTCGCGACTTGGCCAAGGGGCTTAGCAGAGCAAATTGCTAAGTGCAGGCAAGTTTAAGCGCGATATTCTTTTTAATTTTCAATTTTTGCAAAGTTTTCCCAAAAAGGAGAAGACTATGGAATTGAAAATTATTTTTATTTACAGCTTTTGCTCTGACATGCTTCACGCCGCGGGTATCAAATCTGATTCTCAATGTAAAATGAATCTAGCTGAAATTATGACCGTCGCTATCACAGCAGCCCTATTTTATGGAGGCAATTTTTCTAGGGCACGTCAAGTGCTCATGTGGAATGGTCATATTACTAATATGCTGAGTGAAAGCAGGCTAAATCGTCAATTGCACGCTATAGATGCTTCAATTTGGCAAATGGCCTTTCATATTGTCGCTCAAGTCTTTCATCGAGAAAATAATACTCTTGAATACCTCGTGGATAGCATGCCTGTAGAAGTTTGTGCTAATTACAGGAGTTATCGGTGCAAAAGATATTCTAAAACGCTCTAGCACGAGCGTTATTTAAGCAGTCGATCTAGCGCATCTTGCGATTCGCCAAGGGGGATACCCTTGGCTTCATCGCAATCTGCGCTATCTCAACAGCTTAAATAACACTCGAGCCAGGATGTAGGGGGCAAGTCGGGTTTGAACTCTTCTGGATTGCAGATAGGACTCATCAACAGCAGTATTGGACCGGCAAAAATGCAGAAGGTAACTTTATGAGCGAGGTTTTCCTATGTTTTGTAGAAAACTGGTTTACAATTTATGATAAATACGACAATTATAATCTTTCAGATTTTCAACTAAAAACGATTCATAAAATATATGAAATGATTATGGCCTTTGTAAAATCTGAAGCCTTTCCCCAAGATTCTCAGGGCTTTCGCTCTATTATACTGAACCCTGAATGGATTAAAATTCAGTTATACGCAAAGCATGTTCACGATACTATTTACCCTCACGTAAGTAAAGGGCTATAGGAATCCTAAACTTCACTCCCCCGGTGAGCCATTCTGGTAGGGGATCTTGCGCTGGAAGTTGCCCTCGGGATCGAACATTGTGACGAGGCCGCGGCCGCCGATGACTTTGCTGACGGGATTTTTTTCGCCTTTGCGGTAATACTTGCCTTTGATGAGCTTGCCGCTGTCATACTCTTCGATTAACATCAGGTTGCCATCTTTGTACCAGGCGGTGAGAAGGCCATTTTTAACGTTGTTGGTCATCTCGCGCTGGCTCTCTTGACCGCCATCCTCATACCAGGTTTTGACCTGGCCATGTATGTTGGCATTGACCCAGTTGATGGAGAGTTTGGGAAATGGCTCCTGTTCCGCATGCGACGACGGATAATAGTAGGTCTCTACCCCATTTTTCAGATCATTTTTGACAAAGTAGCGACGCACGAGCGCTCCCTGCTTGTCGATGACTTTGACCTCTCCTTCGAGGAGGCCTCCTCGAAATTCCTGAAGCTCCCACCCCTCCTTCGTCGAAAGGGCGCGCCAGCCTTTGCCATTCTCGACCTTGGCGATGCACTGGCCGCGGCGGTCGAAGTAGAGGCCTGAGACCAATTTATTGTCGCTGTAGAGCTCTTGGAAAGAGGGGTTCTCATCTTCCCAGTAGCCAACCGCTTGTCCCTCTAGGCGCCCATTGCGGTATTCAGCCATTTGCTGGAGCGTGCCATCGTCGCGGTAAATTTCGTAGCCGCCGTTTAGCTGATTGTGTGTGAAGGGGGCACGCTTTGAAACGACTCCATTGGGATGGTAGTAGGTCGATACGCCCGAAAGTTCCCCCTTGTCATAAGGGATTTCGGCCTGCAAGCCCCCCTCCTCATTCCAGACCTGGCTTAAGCCATCGAAAAGCCAGCTCTTTTCCGCATCTTGAGTCACGTCGGCCGTGCCGCCGATCACCTGCGCTTCCAGCTTTTGCACCCCATTGGAATACCATTCCCGATAGGGGCCATTGGCGCGACCATTGATAACTTCCAGATACTGTTTCAACAGCCCGTTGGGATGATAGCTGGTCACATAGGCGGGGATCAGGAAGGAGTTGCTGGTTTTATAGACGCGAAGCACCTTCAGATAGGGCTGTGGAGCCAAAAAATCGACATCCACATAGCGCTTGATACGCTCATCATTGGTGATGGTCTCGCTCATGCCTTCGCGATCGATGAGATTGATCGAAACCAGGGTTGGCTCACTGGAGCGGTAGGCTCCGCATCCCGTCAGAAAAAGCAGAAAAAGAAACAGCAAATTGATCAAAGAAACTCTCGCTTCAAGAGCTTGAGATTGAGGAGGAAGACCTGATTTTTCTCTGTAATGCTCTTCTTTTCGATTTTAAAATCTAAAATAATTAATTGAGGGCGATTGGGGCCAGGAGCCTCTTTGCCAATTTCAGTGCCTTCAATGCGGGCAAGGATCGTTTTTAAATCCTCCACATTGACTTCTACAGGGTGAACAAGTGATTCTGTCACTTCTTGAAATTGGGGGGTGGATTGGACAACCCCTTCTGTAAAGACCATGTTATTGGCTGTACTGGTTAAGACTTCAAGTCGCTTTTTGATGTTTTCATCATCGGGAAAGTTCTTATTGCTCATCGCCTTTTGCAGCCCTTCGATTTCTGGCTGCAGAAAGGAGAGCGTCTCCAACTGCTTATCGATATAGAAATGGTCTGCATCGTGGAAATTATTGCGCACAGCGATGTTGAGAGCCTGTTTGCGCTCCCGTTTCGAACCGAGATCCTTAACCATCAAAATATTATTTCTCAAAGCCTCTACGCTATTCTTCCGGCTCAAAAAAAAGAGCAGTGCAAGTAGCGGTGGCAGGAGTCCAACGAGAAGAACGTAGAGTAAAAGCCTTTTGAGTGGAATTTGACTAAACATTAGGAGGATGCCGTGGGGTAAGCTGTTTTATCTTTCAGGAAAAAAGAGGCGCGGTAGAGGCCGCGGTTCGTACTCCACTTCACCTCGCCTTTTGGATCGACCATCGCGTTTGGCGCAATGAGGGCATCGTGAAATTCGCGAGCTGCCTTGGGGGTCTCTGCACTAAATTCTAACTCGACTTTGACCTGGTATTTTTCCTGCTTTTTCGTCTGCTCGGGACGCTTCACCATCAGATAACTCAAGCTTTCTAATTGAAGAAGCGGTTTGCCATCTTTCTCGACTACATTGGGATTCGTCGAAAGCCAAGCGAGAAAATCGCTGACGCTGGGCACATTGGGAAGAAGGGGGTAATTTTCCGGAGCTGACTGAATGTCCTTCTGCACGACCTTTAAACGGCTCATGATAGCATCTTGAGACAGCTGTCGAATCGGTGTCACCTTATCACTTTTGGAGATGCTCTTTTCAAATTCTGAATAGGGTTTATTCAGAGATTGCAAAAGCTCCGAATACTCTTGACGCAGGCCATCTTCTTGATAGCGGATATAGGCATTTCCAGCGAAAAAAATGGCTGCTGCTAGCCCTAAGCTGAGAGCGGAGTAGAGGAGGAGTGGCTGTTTTAAGCGCTTCAAGGGATGAGGATAGGCAAATTCAGCTTGGCGAAAATCGATCTGATCGCCTCTATGAACGGCTTCTGGCAAAGCCATGAGGGCCGCTCCCAAGGGAATGGCATAACGTTGCAGTTCGTCGCGATTTAAGCCCAAACCCTCCAGAGGCTCAAGGATTGCAAACGGCTTGCCGATCGGTTGCAAGAGGGCGGGTACAAACTGATTCAAAACCGCCCCGTCGCCTGTTGCAATAATCTGTTCCGTTTCCTGCCCTTTTGCCTGCTTAGAGAGCGCATAAAGGGTGCGGGTGATCTCCATCCGCAACTGATCGAGTGCCTCTAAAAGATAGGGAGTGGTCTCCTTTTTGACTTCGCCAAAATCGATCTGGGTGAACAGCTCATCCCCTCGTTCGGGATCCTCTTGCTTTGCAGCGTGGAGGAGGTTATTTAAACCTAAGTAACAGACTTGCGAGGCTATAAGTTTGCCCTGCTGCATCAGGATACAGGAGGTCTCAGCCTCTCCAAAGTGGATGACGCACTGCAGCTTTTCGGAAGGAGAGAAAGTTTGAGCAAATACTGCTAGGGCTGCAGGGGTTGCAGTCATAACCTCAGGCTCGACATCAAAGCCGCGCCATAAATCCAACTGCTGCTGTAGGTGATCCTTGCGCACAGCCACAAGTGTCAGTTGGCGTCCCTCTGCAGTTTCTCCCAGGACATAGCGGTCTATACATGCATTTTCAATGGGATAGGGCAGTGCAGGTTCTGCCTGAAAGTGCAAAACGGCATCGATATCAGCAATTTTTTTTAGTTTGACTTCGAGCTGACGCACAAGCGTAATACCACTTGGCAATGTGGTGACAACAAGATTTTTGTGGACCGCCTCTCGAAATTCTGAGTTATCCTGCGCAAAAGAATAGCGCAGCGGCTCCTCAGGAGCTGCGACAGCTCGATTGATAGGAATATCGAAAATTTGATCAACGACAGGCTTTCCCTTGCGCTGCGTCAGCTTAATCCCTCTCACAGCTTGGAGGGATAAATCGAGGCCTAAAGTATGCAAAGAATCGGGCTTATCTTGCATCGTGTTCTTTTTATGAATATTAAATGAACGTTCATTTTACGCGATCTTCCTGCAAAAAGTCGAGGACAAAAAACGTAAAGCAAGGGTACAATGGTTTCACTATGGCACTCCAAATTGTCGATCTTCTTTTTTGGGTTTATCTGATCATGCTGATGATCCGCATCCTCGGCTCCTGGATTCCCGAGCTCATGGGAACCCGCTTTATGCTCTTCATCGCGTTCTATACGGATCCCTATCTTAACCTCTTCCGCCGTTTTATCCCCCCTATCGGCATGATTGACATTAGCCCCATTATCGCCTTTCTTGTTCTTGGCTTTATTGAAACGCTTGTCAAATTCCTTGTCGTGGCTCTTTTGCGATGATTAAACCCTTCCAGCTTGGCTCCTTGACCCTCCCAAATAACGTGCTCTATGCCCCTCTTGCAGGCTGTTCCGATTTTCCATTTCGCAAAATGACGGCTCAATATCGCCCAGGACTTATTTATTGTGAAATGGTCAAAATGGACGCCCTGGTGCGCCACGACCAGAATACCTTTCATATGCTCGATTACGACACCTCGATGCATCCTATTGGAGGGCAGATCTGCGGATCGAAACCAGAAATTGCCGGCAAAGCCGCTAAAATTATCGAAGAGCTCGGCTTTGACGTCATCGATCTGAACTGTGGCTGTCCTGTCGACAAGGTCACAAAAGATGGCAGCGGTTCCGCCATGCATAAGACTCCTGAGTTAATTGGAGATGTCATTGCAAATATGGTTGCCGCCGTCCGCATTCCTGTGACAGTCAAAATTCGCGCGGGGTGGGACGACGTTCACATCAATGCGCCAGAAATTACACGCATCGCAGAAAAGGCGGGAGCAAAAGCGATCTGCATCCATGGCCGCACCCGCCAACAGGCCTACAAAGGACCTGCCAACTGGGATTACATCAAGGCGTGCAAAGCGGTTGCAAAGGAGATTAAAGTGATTGGCAATGGCGATATCTTCGATGCCTCAGCTGCCGAGCGCATATTCTCACACACCAATTGCGACGCCATTTTGGTCTCTCGAGGCACTCTAGGGCAGCCCTGGATTGTAGAAGATATCCTACGCCATTTTCAAGGCCTCGATCCTCTTGAAAGGTCCCTGGAGTATTGCCGTCAAGCCCTCTATCGCCACTTTCTCTACACCTGCGACTACCATGCAGCGCGGCGCGTCGTCGTCGACATGCGCCGCGTCGGATGCTGGTATCTCAAACGCTCCTCTGGAACACGCGCCTTTCGAGAGCTGATCAGCAAGGCCGATCAGCTTGACACTGTCAAAGAACTCATCCTCAACTTCCCCTTGCAAGAGGCTGACTCTTTCGAACCAATGATGGCTGAAGAGTGAACCTGGACATTGTCGAAATCCATGCCCTTGCCGAAGGAACAGTTCAGGGGATAGGATTTCGCTACACAACTCAAAGACTCGCCTTAAGCCTGCAGCTGCAAGGTAGTGTGCAAAATTTAGCCGATGGCTCTGTGGAAATTTATGCGCAGGGACCTAAAGAAGCGATCCAGCTTTTCTGTGAAAAGCTGAACAGCCATTGGAAGGGGTATATGCAGCCTTTGACTCCTACCTATCTTCAGACTCTCCACACCTACGAAGGTTTTGTTGTCAAAAAATAAGCTTTTATGATTCATTACATACCAATCAAGGAATGGATCATGCTTCTTCTTCTCTTTTTTACAGCTCTTTTTACCCCCTTTTTTGTAAAGAGTGAGCCTCCTGCTGACATTCCGCAAGAATTGAGGGATGCGTTCACCTCCGCAGGAAAAATCCCATTGACCTACTGGTATCAAGATGACTCTTATGCCGATCCAAAAACCATTTATCCAGAGATTTTGAACCTATTTATCCAAAAAGCAAAAACGCGAGCATGGAGCTATAATGGTGAATTGGACATCTTCATTTTTCAAGCTCTGGATGAGCTGGCAGCGGAAATTAAAGGAAAAGAGGTCTGTTTGATGGGCTCTTTTCTCTCCTGGTATGAGGGGATCCTGCTCTCCTACGGCGCTCGCCCCGTTGTCGTCGACTATCACCCCATCATCACGCTGGATTCACGCGTCACCTATCTAACGCAAGAGCAGTTTTCGCGCAATCCGCGCACCTTTGATCTCATCCTAAGCATTTCCCATACGGATCATATGGGCTTGGGACGGTATGGAGAAGCACTTGATCCTGACGGAGATTTAAAGGAGATGGCTGCGTTTAAGCAGATGCTTAAACCCGGTGGCAAGCTTTTGCTAGCTGTGCCAATCGGGCCTGACGCTTTAGTTTGGAACTCGCATCGTGTGTATGGATGGAAGCGGCTAAAGCATCTCCTGAAGGGTTGGAAACCCATTCGCTATTATGGCTTTAAACGGGATTTGATGGAGAGCGACGCCGGGTATCATTACGAACCTGCCCTTCTCATCACCCCAAGGTAAACTTTATGATTCAATTTTTTCTGTTCCTCTTGCTGCCTTTTCTGTCCATTGCTGAAGAAGATCGGCAAGAGTTTATTGTCTTAACTGAACCTCAATCTAAAGAATTTTTCTCCACCATCAACTGTGTAGGGCGCCTCCTGTTCTACTACGACAAAGGCCTCTGCAGCGGGGTAGAAGTAGACTTTCAAAACAATGGCTTCTTTTATAAGCAGGAAAGAGGTCCAAACTGGTGGCACTACTTTTTCGAACCTATTTTGGTCGGCCTCCCAGATGCTGGCGTGCCCTTTCCTTATACAGAGCGGCTGGCCTACCAGCTCACCCAAGATTTTGAAGAGAGGCAAATCCAGCAAAAGCTTCCTAAGATTATCAAGAAGTACATTCATATCAAACCTCACATTACGGATAAGGTGAAAAGCTTCTATAACAGCAATTTCAAAGATAACGTGGTCATTGGTGTGCACTATCGGGGTAGAAAAAATGAGCGCATTCCCTACAATAGAGTAAGTGATGAAATCCATCGCTACTTGCAAGAAAATAAAATAAAGCAATTTCGGATTTTTATTTCGACCAATGAGCAGCCTTTTCTCGATTCCATGCGTATGCGCTTTGCAACGCAAATTCTTTCTCTACCAGGTCTTCGCTCAAATGCCAAAGATCCTACTGAAATTAAAGCTCCTTATATTCATGGAGAGCGTGAATTGATGGATTGTCTTCTTCTTACAAAAACAAATGTGATGATCTATACCTCCTCCTATTTAAGTGAATGGGCCCTCTTATTTAATCCGGAACTTCCTGCCATTCAAGTGACAAAAGAGCGCAACTTTTGAAAATAACGGCACGCGCTGCTGCCTATCAAGCTGTATGGACGGCCCTTAAAGAAGAGGCGTTCATTGCAGATACCCTGACCCAATGGGTAGAAACCGCCCATCCAAGCAAACAGGACCTTAATTTTGCCTGGGAAATTGCCAATGGATCTATGCGCATGGCTCTTGCGCTTGACCATTTTGCGAAGCAGTGTGCAGAGCGACCCAAACTATCCCTCAAAATAAAAGAGCGCGCACTCCTATACACAGCTCTCTATCAGCACATTTACATGTCGCGTGTACCCCTTTACGCCATTGTCGATGAAACAGTCGCCCTTGCCCATCGCCATTGCCATTCCACATTTGCCGGTTTTCTCAATGCCATACTGCGCAGATTAGACCGCGCCTCTCTCTCCTTACCTGTTGGGGATGAGCCTGAGGCGCTCAGCGTACGCAGCTCATTCCCTCCCTCTTTTGTGAAGGAATTGATACAAGATTATGGCTTGATGAGCGCTAAACAGATCCTTGAAGCAGAAAATAGCCCTCCACCAATCATGGCGCGGATTCGAAATGAAAATTCCTTCAAAATTGAAAATTATCCCTATCTAGATCTTGTTCAGAAAGACATGGTGCGCTTAAAAGAGAATACTCAGCTCGAGCATCTTGCAAAATCGGAAGAGCTCTACATTCAGAATATCACTCCAGCAGCGCTTATCGCAAACCTGACAGAATCTAAAATCAATCCTCACACCATTTTGGACCTGTGCGCGTCGCCAGGAGGAAAATTGCTAGCCCTCCATGATCGATTTCCAGAAGCCACCCTTTATGCCAATGATCTTTCAGAAGAAAAACTGCACCGCTTAAAAGATAATTGCCGCAAGTATCATCTAAAGGTGGTATTTAGCTGCGGACGCGGAGAGGAGTACCAAGGAGGCCCCTTTGATCTTATCCTCCTCGATGTGCCGTGCAGCAACTCGGGAGTTTTATACAAGCGCCCAGAAGCGCGCTGGAGACTTACGGATGAGAGCTTATGCGCGTTGGAGAAAATTCAATTGCGTCTCATCGGGCGCGCGAGCCAGCTAATCGCTCCCGGGGGTGAACTCTGGTTTACGACCTGTAGCATTTTGAAAAGAGAAAATGAAAGACTCATCGCACAAGCCTGTCAGCACTACTCTCTCAAGATCAAAAACAGCTGCACCTTCTTGCCCAACTTAGAGGGATGGGAAGGGGGCTTTGGAGCGATATTGATAAAACCTTCTTGACAAAGTCCCCAACCGACCTTAAACACATGAGATTATGATCAAAGCGATTCTTACAAGCGCTATTCTGCTATTTTCACTTCAGTTAAACTCGCTGGAGTATGGGCTTTTTGCAAAAAAAGAGGGCTCTGTCCCCATTACGAAGGTCGCCCTATTTTCCGAGCGCTGTTCCGGCAGTAATTACATCCTCTCTCTTATTCAAGAAAATTTTGAGATTTTAACTCCCTTTTTTTGCCATAAGCACTTTCCCCCCTGGTTTGAACTGCCTGCTAAAAAGTATTGCGGGAATCCCCAACACTACCACTTTGAAGGGACAGAAGATTACCTATTTATCATCGTATTTCGCGATCCTTATGACTGGGTGAGAAGTTTTCATCGAATTCCCTGGCACGCACATCCCTCCTTACAGGGAATTCCTTTTGAACAATTTATTCGTCGTCCATGGAGATTAGATCCAAGCGATTTTATAAGAGAAAAAATATATAACCCCTTGATGGATCAGAATCCCATCGATGGGTCCCCATTTAAGAATGTGCTTGAGCTTCGTACAGCAAAAATAAGAACAATGCTGAAGATTAAGAACAAAGCGAACAATGTTTACTACCTCAATTATGAATCGGTGCGCGATCACCCCAGGGAGGTCTTGGAAGAGATCCAAAACCGTTTTGGACTCGTCCCAAATCCCGCTGGCTACCAGCCTGTCTTGCAAAATAAGGGATTTAAAAATCAGCCCGTCTACACGAAAAGGAAGTACTTAAAAATTAACAAAACCGATCTTGATCACATCAACAGCAATTTAGACAAACCCCTAGAAAGAAAAATTGGGTATCGAATTATTAAGGACCCGGAAAAACTGGAGTAAAAGGAGAGACGCGCATCGTATTACCCACACAGATACTCTTCAAGGGTTTTCATGAAAAAAAATATTTCAGGATACTAGGATAGACAGGACATATTAAGAGCGAATATGTTAAGGATGGTTTGGCCAAGGACCCTGCTCGAAGGGCAGCTCGTAGAATACCCCCAACCTCTGTGAGAGGCTGGGGACATTTGACCCTAGCGAATCAGCGCTGCTCCTTCAGTCACATCATAACCATAGCGCTGCGCCAGGTTGACAAGTTTCTGATAAAAGCCCGGCTCTAAAGCTTCATGAAGGTCATTCCAGGTCACTGTAACTTTATGATTTTTGGAATGGGTCTCTTTTGAAAGAGCTTCTAAAGCCTCCAGATCGAGAGGAACTCCAAGACGCCTGCTCATCTCAGGAAATGCCTCTGCCATCGCTTCAACGCGATAGGTCATTTCGGCCTTCTTCTCAGCTTTCAAATTCCAGTAAACCCACATCTTTGCCGCGCGGACTAGGATGGGCTCATCACGCTTAATTTCAGGCACTTCACGGCAGACGTAATCCCAAGATTTTGGTACGATAAGATGCAAAGTTGCAATACACTTTAAGGGATGGCGCACCTGGTGGAAAATGGTCTTAAAGTGGTAATCCGTAGGCAGTGGCCCCCAGGCAGGATTGGAGCTATCTGCTGAAAAAAGCCAAGAGACAATCCCCTGCGATCCCATGGCTTCGTGACCAATATCAAGCCCCGAATGTTTCAGCGCTTTGGTCGCATAGAGCGTCCCGCTTCTTGGACAACCGATAACTAAAACGAGCTTTTCTTTCACATTTTGATTTTGCGGCTTTGGGGCAGGCTTTTGTCTCCCGCCAGGCTTATTCGCGCGGCAGGGACATTCCGCTTGGATCCCGTTCAGATAAATCTCAGCTGCGCTTATGGTTGAAAATACCCCCCCGAACAGTGCTGCAGCGACTCCAATTGCAAAAATTCTTGTATACATCGATTACTTTCCTTGGTTATGCATGTAAGATTTAGCTTCACTGACATCGTATCCATAGCGTTCTGCCAAACAGACAATTCTGGCATACATTTTACTGTTCAAAGCTTTCCGTAGATCTAGCCAAGATAATTTTCTTGTTTGAAAACGATGATTAGACTCTTTAGAGATCCAGGTTAATTTTTCGCGATCAAGAGGAGTTCCAAGAATCTGACTCATTTTCGACACTACGGAACCAACACTCTCAATGCGATAGGTTAGCTCCGCTTGACTTTCAGCCCGCAAATTCCAGTAGTACCAGTATTTAGAAGCACGGACGATCGGAGGATCGCTCATGCTGATCTCGGGAATTTCATCACAAATAAACAGCCACGTTCTTTTTGGTTCCGTCGCCAACACAGATGCGATGGTTTTAAGAGGGTGGCGCACCTGGTGAAAAACATGTTTAAAGTAAAACTCATTGGAAGCAGGACCAAAAGGTGACTTAGAGGCACCCGTCGCCATGGTCCATGAGATAATGCCATAATTGGCATTCCATTCATGTTTCACAGATAAGCCATGCAAGCGAAAGAACTTCGTCATGAAACTTGTTCCGCTTCTGGCGCATCCTGTGATAAGAAATTCCAGCTCTTTTCTCTTGCTCCCTTCGGCTTTCTGTTTCCACTGATCAAGAAGACGATGGTGGCTAACAGGGGCATGACATGTGACTCCAGCAGAGAGGGCCATCGCTGCGAAAGAGAACAAACACAAAGAGGCGCAAATCGTTTTTTTCATCTCTTTATCTCTTGCTTATGTATGCATGGGCATGGTGCACCATTCCCATTCCTATGAAGAAGCCAACAAAAGGGACAAATCCTTGTGGATCATGCATCAGATGACGCCAAGCCACGTAGGAAGTAGCCAGAACCACTTCCGGGGAAAGAAGTTTCAGCTGTGAAATGAGCTCTCCAAACCCTTGACCACAACCTGGTCTTTGCGTTCCTTGCCCTTCTTGATTAACTTTAGAGGCAATTTTTACTACTTGATAGATCGCACCCACTGCTGTTGAAGCAGCAAAAAGTGACCAGTTGCAGTAGAGGGCAAAAGAAGAGAGAGCAATCGCCGCAATCCTCTCAAGCTTCTTTGATAAAGGCAGAGATTTTGCCTTTGCAACGGGAGTTGCGGCCTTAATAGGTTCGCAACAAGGTAAAGGCTTTGGTATGCAGCAACTTCCGGCCATTGTAGATCCTTAGTTTATGGGTTAAAACCGCCACAATCTTATATCAACTAAGATTCTGTCAATGAAAAAATATCAGAAACGCGGCGAGACCGGAAACCCAAAGAAGTAAAACGAGAAGAGAGAAACGTCCTCCCTGATTGCAATGATGCTGGCACATAATGGGAAGAGTATAACGGATTGAATGATTCTTTTCAAATATGGAGATATTATTTAGGATATGTTTATGTGGCATAAAGAGTACCGCGACTATCCACCTGACACCCCCATGATCAAAGAGCAGGTCAGTCCCAGCCATGGCATCGTCGGCTGTGAAATGCATGAGATCAACGGATGGGGGCACAATTATCACATTCCTCTTAGACGGCGCAAAAAAGGACTCTTCTCTAAGCTCTTGAGCAGTTTCTTTTCTCTTTTTGGGAGTCCAAAATAGGTGAAACAGAAAGGGGAACACACCTGGCCGCTCTATGTGCGCTACCATCAATGTCCGAAGTGCGGAGCGATTATTGAAAATCGTGAAGAGTACCAGTATGTCTTAGGACACTATCAGAAAGAGCTTGATTGTCCCCGCTGCCACAACCATTTTACACTTTTCGAAAAAAGCCGCCCCACCTTCGGTCCCTTAATCGGCGATCCGCAGCCTCCTGAGTTTAACTGGCAGTAATGTTAACTCAGCGCCTTGAGAATTTTTTCTTCAAACTCTTGCGGCGTTTTAGGCATCGCCATGAGCACTTTGCGAATGGTCGTCTCTTTGCCTTTTTTCTGCTCTGTCGTGAGGGACACCTTGTCCAACTTTAGTAGTGTGTAGGCGTGTGTGGCCGCAAAAACGCGCACGCGAGTCGTGCGATAGAGCCACTCTGCAGGTAGGGGTGGAGGGCCAAAGCGATCTTCAAGCTCACTCCAGATCTCATCGACCTCCTCATTTGAAATGGCCTCTCCAAGGCGCTGGTAAATCTCCATGCGCAAGTTGGTCTCATTGACATACTCTTCAGGCAGGCGCGCATCCATCGGAAACTCGATCTTAACATCGCTGACAATGCTTGGAATCTTGCCCTGCATGGCCTTAATCGTGCGTTTGAGCATTTTACAATAGAGATGGAAGCCGATCGAGGAGACGTGACCCGACTGTTCGAGCCCCAAGATATTGCCAGCGCCCCGAATTTCAAGGTCGCGCATGGCAATTTTCATTCCGCCTCCGTAACCGGAAGACTCGGCAAGGGCGTTGAGGCGCTTGCGAGAAATTTCGGGAAGCGCGTGAAGGCGCGGTACCAGAAAGTAGGCGTAGGCGCGCCTGTTCCAACGTCCGACGCGTCCGCGCATCTGATAGAGATCGGCCAAACCAAATCGATCAGCGCGATCGATCAAAATCGTATTGGCATTGGGGATGTCGATCCCATTTTCTACGATCGATGTCGCAACTAAAATATTGGCTTTGCCACTTTTGAAGGCGTGGAAGACCGTGTCGATCTCGTCGCTGCTCATCTGTCCATGAACAGTGGCCACGCGCGCGTGGGGCACGAGCGTTTTAATGTGCGCAGAGACCTCAAAAATGGTCTCAACACGATTGTGGATGTAGAAGACCTGCCCATCGCGCGCAAGTTCCCGCATCAGAGCCCCTTTGAGGGCAATGTCATTGGGCTCCGTGACGACAGTTGTGATCGGCAACCTGTCTTGCGGCGGAGTATTGATCACCGACATGTCGCGAGCGCCAATCAAGGACATATAGAGAGTGCGCGGAATGGGGGTTGCCGAGAGGGTCAAACAATCGACGCCCAAGATAAGTTTCTTGAGATGCTCCTTGGCTTTGACGCCAAAGCGCTGCTCTTCATCGATAATGATCAGGCCAAGGTCTTTAAATTGCACGTCGGGGCTGATGATGCGATGGGTGCCGATGACAATGTCAACAGTCCCCTTGGCAAGTCCCTCTAAAGTCTCTTTAATCTCTTTAGCTGAGCGAAAACGGGACAAGACCCCGACATTTATCGGAAAATGGCCCATGCGCTCTTGAAAATTCTCATAATGCTGCATCGCCAAAACAGTCGTCGGAACGAGAACTGCCACCTGCTTGCGTCCATCAAGAACGGCTTTAAAAGCAGCGCGCATCGCGACTTCGGTCTTACCATAGCCCACATCCCCGCACACCAGCCTGTCCATTGCTTTTGAGCTGCACATATCGCTCTTCACATTTGCGATAGCAGCAAGCTGATCTTCCGTCTCGACATAAGGAAAATCCTCTTCAAAGGCGTTCATGTCAGGGCTGTCGGCAGGAAAAACAAAACCGCCCTTCATCTCGCGCTTCGCATATAGCTCTAAAAGGTCTGCTGCATAGGCTAAGATGGCTTGTTCCGCATTCTCGCGCGTCTTTTTCCAGCGGTTGCTGCCTAGTGTGTGCATCTTGGGGACCTCTTCGGTGGCCCCTATATACTTGCTGATGAGATAGGACTGGTTGAGCGGCACATAGAGCTTGGAGTTTTCCGCATATTCCAAGACAAAAAATTCGCTGAGACTCCCCACATGGTTGGGACGCTTTTCAAGACCTAAATACTTGCCGATGCCATGGTTGAGATGGACAACCATATCTCCAGGGGTTAGCTCATAAGTTTCCGAAGGCAGCGTGTGATAGGTGCTGCGCTGCTTCTGCCTCCGGATCTTGAAGCGCTGGGTGATCTCAGTCATCGGGAAGACGATCAGATCGATATCGCGCATTGCAAATCCGCTCGACAAGTAGCCCATGATGGTCTGATGCTGTTTGGGAAGTGCAATATTTAAATCCATGAGCCGTTTCTGAAGCCCCTCCTCCTCTAGAGAGGTTGCGCAAAGAAAATAGAGATGACTATTGGAGAAGTTTTTGAGGGAGTAGAGCAGCTCCTGACCGGAAACATTATTGTCCGCTTCAGCCATGCAGTAGTCGACAAGCGGAACAAAAGGGTGGCGCCAGCGCTTCGCTGTTAAATTGCGATTAAACATCTGAAAATCAACAAGATGGGGAGGTGCGTTTTCCGCATAGGGGTTCACTCCTTTATCGAGAAGTTTAACCTCGGTCAGCTCTTCAAGTGGCTGCTGGGTCAAAAAGATCTTCTGCAAAGGCTTAAGATGATCGAGAAATTGATCGATGCTGCTAAAGCTGCCTGTCGGGGTTCCGCACATCTGGATGAGGGTTGCGTAGCGATCTTCAAGGGCGAGAAGATCGTCAAAAATGACAATGGTATTGGGCCCCAAATAGTCTAAAATAGTGCTGAGAGATTTTGCCTCGCGTACAAGCTCAAGTTCTTGAGCGGGTGTTACAGCCACTTCAGGGGCCTGCTTGACCGATTTTTGCCCGATCGGATCGTAGATGCGCAGCGACTCGATCTCATCAGCCCAAAATTCGATGCGGTAGGGATCGGGAGAGGAGACGGGGAAAAAATCGATAATCCCCCCCCTCACGGCAAATTCCCCCTTTTCGGAAGCGACTGGCCGGCGCTGGTACCCCACTTCGATCAGATGCTCGACTAAAAGCTCGAGAGACATGGTATCTCCAGGCTTCAGTGTCAGATACATGCTTGTAAACTTTTGGGGCGGGATGAGCTTTTGCAAACAGGCCTGAAGACCACTCAGTACAATGTAGGGCTGCTTGGCGCTGCATAACTCTTGCAGCACTCGATAGCGATCGCCGACCACATCTGGACTGGGGGCGATATTTTCTGTCGGAAGAGTTTCCCAGGCTGGAAAATCGACGACAGGGCGATCGGTGAAAAAGGCGAAGTCGTGGAAAAGGCGCACCTCTTCTTGACTTGCTCCTGTAAGCATCAGGATATGCTTGCCCGTCGCTTGCAGCGCAAGAGCCGCAATCAGCGCCTTGGGGGCATTCCAGAGCTCTTCTACGAGAATCGAATCGCCTGCGTTGAGCACTTGATTCAGATCGGCAAGCTTTTGACTCTCAAGTATTGCTTTAAGCATTTATTTGATTAGCTCTCGCGCTTTAGCAAATGCTTCAGGAAGCTTGACAGCTGTTTTTCCCCTGCCTGGGCGCTATTAGCCTTGCCACCGCCGCTTCCTTCAATGAAGGGGGCAATGGCTTTGACGATCTCTTGCGCATTGATCCCTTTTGCCACCAGGTCATCGCTGATGCGCACGATCACATGGCACTTTTGTGGATCAGCCGCAGAGGCTAAAACGAGCGCCAAAGAAGTCGTACGTCCCATCAGCTCATCGGCACAGACGCGCAGCTCATCCGGCGTTACGGAAACCTTCTGAATGAGGATAGGAATGTGATTCAGCTCTTCGACTTTCGAGCTAAGCGCCGTGATGACCTGTTCCAGCTGCCCTTTTTTGGAGGCTTTTAGCTCTTGAGCCATCAATTTATTCTCTTCTAAGAGCTTTTCGATGCGTTCCATCAACTTCTGTGGCTGCGTCTTGAGAAGGCCAGCCATTGTCGATAACGCATTTTCAGCTTCTCGACCTATTGCTTCCGCCTCTTCTCCTGTCACTGCTTCGATGCGGCGAATGCCTGCTGCAATGCTGCTCTCTTTGGCAATGCGGAAAAGGCCAATATTTCCTGTTGCGGAAGTGTGCGTGCCTCCACACAGCTCTTTAGAGAACTCCATGTCGATAACGCGCACGATACTGCTATACTTTTCCCCAAAGAACTGCTTAATCTCAGCCTTCTCTTTTGCCTCTTCATAAGGGATCTCATACCAGCGAACGCAAAGGTTTTCGCGCACCTTGCTATTGACTAGGTCTTCAATCTTCTGAACCTCCTCTTGCGAGAGGGCCTTATGGTGGCTAAAGTCAAAGCGCAGCCGCTCCTGATCGACGACCGAACCGGCCTGCTTGATGTGTTCTCCCAACACCTCGTGGAGGGCCCAGTGGAGCAGGTGCGTCGCCGTATGGTTATTGGCAATTTTTTGGCGGCGCGGCGCATCAAAGGCGGCAGTCAGCGGCAACCCAACGCGTAGAGTTCCCTTCTCAAGGGTGCCCAGATGCGCTATCACCCCTTTAAAGGGTGAGACGCAGTTTAAAACTTTAAAGAGTTCATGATCGCTCTTCAATGTTCCCACATCGCCAATCTGCCCTCCCATCTCAGCGTAGAAAGGAGTCTGATCCAAAATAACCATCCCATCTTGACCGGCTTGCATCTCATTGACAAATTGCCCATCGACAACAAGAGCCGTCACTTTTCCTACAAGGCTCTTTTCTGTGTAACCTACAAATTTGCTCGGTCCAAATTTTTTCAGATAATCTTCAAAAAGACTTTCAGAAGCTACCTGTTGGGTCACTTTCTGGGAGCTGCGCGACCGTTCTTTGGCTTCAATTTCCAGAGCTTGATACCGCTTTTCGTCCACGGTCAGCTCTGCATCTTTTGCCAGCAGTAGAATCTCTTCAATCGGCATCCCATAGGTATCTTTCAACTTAAAAGCGTCGTCGCCAGAAATGCAGTTGCCGTGGGCATGCGAGCGCTCCATCACCTGACTCAGCATATTGCCGCCGCGCTTTAGAGTGCGGATAAAGGCCTCCTCTTCCGTTGTGAGGATCTCAGCGATGCGCCCTTCCGCCTTTGTCAGCTCCTGGTAATCGTTTCCCATCGACTGCACAAGCCGCGGCAAAACCTTGCCAAGGAAAGGCTCCTCCATCCCCAGCATCCTTCCATAGCGCACCGCGCGGCGCAGCACCTTGCGAAGCACATAGCCGCGGTCCACATTGCTCGGCTGCACCCCATCGGCAATGGCGAAGGCAAGACAGCGCAGATGGTCAGCAATGACCCTAAAAGCGGATCCCCGAGTGTCTTGCATCTCATACTTGACGCCGCTCACCTCTTCAACCTTATCAATAATGCCGCGCAAAATATCGGTTTCAAAAACGCTGTCCACATTCATTTTGAGACTAACAACCCGCTCTAAACCAGCCCCTGTATCGATAGAGGGGCGCGGAAGCGGAACCATCTTGCCATCAGGGGTTTTGTTAAACTGCATGAAGACCAGATTCCAAAACTCTAAGAAACGCTCGCCCGATGTATCTTCAATAGGCTTCGTGGAACTACCGTAAGCAGCCCCGCGATCAAAAAGCAGCTCTGAGCAGGGTCCGCAAGGCCCCACGTCGCCCATCGCCCAAAAGTTGTCTTTTTCGCCAAAGCGGGTGATCCGTTCTGCAGGCACATAGGCGCGCCACATCTCAAACGCCTCGTCATCGTCGCGAAAAACCGTCGGCCAGATGCGGTCCGCCTCGAAGCCGTACACCTCCGTCGCCACTTCCCAGGCAAACTGGATCGCGTCGCGCTTGAAGTAGTCGCCAAAGGAGAAGTTGCCGAGCATCTCAAAAAAGGTGAGGTGGCGCCGCGTGTGGCCCACATTGTCGAGGTCATTGTGCTTGCCTCCGACGCGGATGCACTTCTGACTCGTCGCGGCGCGCTTATAATCGCGCAGCGACTTGCCCAAGAACACATCCTTGAACTGGTTCATCCCTGCGTTTGTAAAAAGGAGCGTCGGATCGTCGTGCGGGACGACGGGAGAGGAGGCAATCACGGCGTGCTGCTTCTCTTTAAAATACTTAAGGAATTGACGGCGAATGGTTTGTGTTTGCATATGAGAACTTCCTGATTAAAAGAACATTATACGTAAATCTCCAGATCGTTTATAGCAAAAAATAGAGGGGTCTAAAAAATCAGAGACAACTGATTTGGAACTATTTATTTGTTTATCAACTTCTTGTATTTACTATAATGTTATTTCATCAACACATATTAATAATTTGTTTCAATTTTACTTAACAATGTTTTAAAAACAAATGAACATTATAAAGCCGTAATCAGATCCCGAGGCGGCACAATCAGCGGCGGCTTCTTCCGCCCTCTCACACAGCCTCCAAGAGCCTGGCCAAGCGCCTCATATGCATTTGTCCATTCATAGAGATGCTCAATGGCGGCTTGTGCAGAGGCCGTCAGATTGTCGGCCGTCGTTTTCTTAGCGCCAAGCCGTTTCAGGAGGCGATTCAAAGTTCCTTTATTGTTGTGCAGCCGTGCGACAAGAGCGCCTTTATTGCGATGTAGAGCTTTTAAGCAGCGCGGAATGTTGAGAGCCCCCTCCTGAACACTTAAGTCGATGAGCTGCTGCAGACGCTGCGAATCAAAGGTGACAAGTTCGACGACATCCATGATGCGCATCGTGAGATGAAAAGCTTCGCGCATGACGCCAAATGTGGCCAACGCGATGCGCTGGATGCGAATGGTCAGTCGCTTTGCTTTGAGCCACCATTTAAACCGATAAGGAAGGTGAGAAGACAACTCCTCAACCAAGGTGATCGGCTGAACGCACCTAATTCCCTCCCGAAAGTGGCGGCAGGAGGCGCGAAAGGCATCCTCCTGTTCAAAGAGGTCTAGGAGGCGCGTGCCGACTAAGAAAGGCAGCGCTGGCAGCTTTAAGAGGCGATTTTGCCCCAATGCAAAATTGAGAGCATGTCCGACGCCGAGGCCAAAAAAATTGTCGGGATTTGTATAGGATTTCACCCGGATCACGTACTGCCAGGTGCGGTGGACCTTCTTTAAAAGTAGCGCTGCCTGCCAGAAGCCGAAGGAAACGGGAGCGCCAGTTGCAAAAATTGGTTGTGCCATCATAGTGGCCAAGAGCTTTTACATCTTTTGCCAATTTTAGGGCAAGAAAATTAATTGAAGAAAGAATGGGAATAAATTAACATTCGCCCAAAAAATAAGGTTACAAAATGAAACTTCTGCTCCTCTATCTACTCTTGATCCTGCCGGCCCTTTCTTCATCGGACGAGCCGAAAAGACGCGCCTTGCCTGCCCCTTTTGCCTCGCCTCCTTTTCCCTCTGCCGAATATCAGGGATATCCTCTGATTGGAGTGCCCCCAAGCGATACAGTGTATCCCTTGATGAAGGCCCTTTATAAAACCTCGTGGGGGCAGGCGCTCAAAGAAAGGAGAATCAATATTTACGGCTGGTTGAATGGATCCGGAAACTTAAGCTCCTGCAGAGATTCAAACACACCCGACTCCTACTGGATTGTCCCGAATCGATTTGAGCTGGATCAGTTCCTATTGCGCGTCGAGCGCGAGGTGGATTCTGTTCAGACGGACCATATCGACATCGGATTTCGCTCTTCATTCTTATACGGAATCGATTACCGCTACATGACAGCGGGAGGATGGACAAGCTACCAGTTATTAAAAGATAACCATCTTTATGGATACGATTTCACGGAAATGTATACCGATATTTATACACCTAGAGTCGCGCAAGGGATGATTGTTCGAATCGGGCGATGGATCGCCTGTCCCGATATTGAGACGCAATTTGCTCCCGATAATTATATGGGGACCCACTCTCTCCTTTTCACGTTTGACACCTACACTCAAACAGGGGTGATGGCCACAGTCATGCTGGATAAAAATTGGACCGTCCAGGCATGCCTTCATGCTGGAACGGACATGGCTCCCTGGTATAAAGGAGCCGTAGCCACGGGAATGTTTGGCGTGCGCTGGGTTGCAAGCGATAATAAAGATTCCATCTATCTGGTCCTCAATTCAATCAACAGCGCCAAGTTTCGGAGGTTCAAGATGTATGGACAGAAGCTTGGACACGACAATTTCAACTATCTGGTCGGAACATGGCAGCATAAATTTAACGATGACATCCATACGAAGACTGAAGGGTATGTCATGTGGCAGCGCAATGCAGTCGTAGGTGGAACGCCGAGTGCAGGCCCCGTCAAATCCTTTGGGGGTGGGGGTGGAATCGGTCCGAATATTCCGGGAACCACATGGACCTATGGCCTAGTCAACTACACGATGTTCAAGTTTAATGATAAGGATTTTATCACGGTCAGGAATGAGGTGTGGCGCGATGCGGATGGAGAGCGTTCCGGCTTTCCTGGAACCTATACAAGTCATGCTATTGGTTTGTCGCACAACTTTAACTCCATCGTGCAGATCCGACCTGAAATCGGCTACTATTATGACTGGAACCATCGCGCCTTCGATCTTGGCAAAAGGAGGGGAACTCTGATTGCAGGTTTTGATATGACGGTACGTTTTTAGAACTAGGGTCTAAAAATAGGCAGATGGATATAGATCTGGACGGACCATTTCCATTTGCCATTGATCTTAGCGGAGTTAAACCAGACAGGACCTGTTTCAATGCAGATATTGGGATTAAAATAGTGGGAGAGGGCAAAGCCGCCGCCTCCAATGGTATTTTTTCCGGAAGCATAGTCGGCTGTGAAGGCCCACTTCTCATACTCGGTGCCGTGGCAATCTTTTGCAGGGTGCCAGGGAATCGTATAGCCCACCATAAAGCCAGCACGATTTTTTCCCATCGCCCTGTTTCCCTTGAAACCGCTCACATAAAAGGTGCCCCCGATGCATTTGGGGAGCGCTTTCCCAAATACAATATCCACAATGTCCTGATTCGTCCTTCCTGAAGTTCTAGTGCGCGTTCCCACGTTAAAAATTCCGATGCTGAAGGAGGGAGCGTGGCTAAACAGTTTATTTTCCACAATTCCCGCTTTGGCGTTAAAGAAAAGGGGATCATTGGTCCCCCCCAGATAGTCAATACCCGCTTCAGCGCTCCACTCCTGCCAGCTGAAAATTCCCAAAGAAAAGCCCACATCTGGAGCAAATGAGGAGCCGTGGCCACGCCGGTTAAAGACCGAAAAATAATTGTACAGCTCGATATCTCCCGTACCCGTCGGCAAAACATCGGTTGTACAATTAGTCCAGAACAGGCAAGTAGGCCCCGCCTCTAGTAAGCTGCAAGTGGTGAGGAGGAGACAGTAAAGCAATTTCATGTTTCAAAAAAATATACGTGCAAAGTCCTTCTCGTCAATCAAAACTCTTGCCGTATGGCCAATCAATCGGATAATCTCTCAAAAAAAAAGGGTTTACTTCTATGACAACTGAGCAAAAACGGGGCCTCGACCCTGAGCTAAAAGCCATATTAGCTAAAGTCGCCAACACCATCCGCGGACTATCGATGGATGCGGTACAAAAGGCCGACTCGGGCCATCCAGGGCTACCGATGGGCTGTGCTGAGCTTGGAGCCTATCTTTGGGGCTGTTTCCTCAACTATAATCCCAAAGATCCTAAATGGCCAAACCGCGACCGCTTTATCCTATCAGCAGGCCATGGATCAATGCTTCTCTATTCCTGTCTGCATCTTGCGGGCTATGATCTAACCCTGGATGATATCAAGCAATTTCGCCAGCTCCATTCCCGAACGCCAGGCCATCCGGAGTCGCTCGATACGGTGGGAGTTGAGACGACGACAGGCCCTTTAGGACAAGGTTTGGGCAATGCGGTGGGACAAGCGCTCGCCTTAAAGCTGCTAGGAACAAAATTCAACTCACCCAGCCACAAAATCTTCGATAATAAGGTCTATACGCTGATGGGAGATGGCTGTATCATGGAGGGCTGCACCTCAGAGGTCTCTTCCCTTGCGGGTTATCTCAAGCTCGATAACCTGATCGCCATTTATGACTCCAATAAGGTTACTCTCGACGGTCCTTTGAAAGATTCCTGCTCAGAAGACACGAAGGCGCGCTACCTCGCCTATGGCTGGGAGGTGTATGAGGTCGATGGGCACAACCTCGACGCCATTCACGCCATCTTTACAGAAGCGCGCCAGAATCAGAAGCAGCCGCGCCTGATCATAGCCCACACCATCATTGGGAAGGGTTCTCCCCATAAAGCGGGAACTTCGAAAGCGCACGGGTCTCCTTTGGGTGTCGAAGAGGTAAAAGAGACAAAAGCCGCTTTGGGAATCCCTGAAAAAGACTTTTTTGTACCTCCAGAGGTCTATGAATTTTTTAAGAAAAAGCTACCTGTTGATGCGGCGCGCGAAGAGGAGTGGCGTAAGACTTTTGATAATTGGGCGAAAGACAACCCGGACGAATTTAAGGCATTTCAGATCATGGCCCATCGCACCTTGCCAGATGATCTGGAGCAGAAGCTGAAAAGTTTGGAAATTAAGGCCCCCGTAGCAGGGCGCAAAGCTTCCAACGATGTGCTCAATTTTTTAGGAGAGCTTCTTCCCTTCCTGTATGGGGGTTCAGCGGACCTCTCCGTCTCCGATTTGACGATGATGAAAAAGTATCCTGTTGTCACTCCAGGGGATTTTTTAGGCCGCAACATAAAATTCGGCGTGCGCGAATTCGGCATGGCGACGATTGCCACTGGGATGGCTCAAACGGGAATGATTGTCCCTTATATTGGGACCTTTCTGACCTTCTCTGACTACATGCGCAACGCCATTCGTCTCTGCGCCTTGATGAAAGAGCATGTGATCTATCAATTCACCCACGATTCGATCTTCTTAGGCGAAGATGGACCGACGCATCAGCCCATTGAGCACTATGCGGCCTTGAGAGCCATTCCTCAATTAAATGTCATTCGCCCAGGGGATGCCAATGAGGTCAAAATGGCCTGGATTGCCGCTCTGCGCTATCAAGGGCCAACTGCGCTTCTTCTCTCGAGACAAAATTTGCCTGACCTCGAACAGACAAAAGTCCCCTATTCAGAGGGTGTGGGACGCGGCGCCTACATCATCAAAAAAGAGAGGCGAAAACCCGATTATATGCTTGTGGCTACCGGTTCTGAACTGCATCTTGCTCTCGAAGTGGCTCAAGAGCTAGAAAAGCTTGGCAAAGCGGTGCGCGTGATCTCAATGCCTTGCTGGGAGCTCTTTGAAAAGCAGCCTCCTGAATACAAGGAGAGCATTTTTGGCGGAGATTTGGGACGACGTGTCAGCATCGAAGCGGGCGTAGATCTTGGCTGGCACAAATACATTGGGCGCGATGGCATCGCCATCTGCATGACAGGTTTTGGCGCATCGGCTCCCGCGAGCGATCTTGCGCGCGAGTTTGGATTCACGGTTGACTCGGTTTTAGAGCGCATTTTGTGAACCATCTTCTTCTCAAAGCGCTGAAATGCGAAAACAGGGGGCGCCCCCCTGTCTGGATCATGCGGCAGGCGGGTCGCTACCTGCCGCAATTTCGCGCCATGCGGCAGCGCCACTCTTTTTTAGAGATGTGCCACCAGCCGGAACTTGCAGCCGAGACAACGCGCTTGCCAATCGATTTGCTCGGATTTGATGCAGCCATCCTCTTTTCCGATATTTTGATGGTTCCAGAAGCGTTTGGAGTGGGTGTGCAGTTTGAAAATGGGCAAGGGCCTGTCATTGAGCGCCCCCTCCAAAATCTTTGCGATGTGCAGGCGCTCCCAAGACCTATTGTCGAGGAGAAGTTGAAATTTGTTGCCGACGCCATTCGACTTCTTAAGGGTCAGCTTAAGGTACCTCTCCTTGGCTTTTGCGGTGCGCCATTCACGATTGCCAGCTACATGATCGAAGGGGGCAGTAGCAAAGATCTTAAAAAAACAAAGCGCTGGATGCTTTCAGAGCCGGAAA
The DNA here is from genome assembly GCA_963745935.1 of uncultured Parachlamydiaceae bacterium. GTDB lineage: Bacteria > Chlamydiota > Chlamydiia > Chlamydiales > Parachlamydiaceae > JAJFUZ01. The sequence continues at coordinate 219,633 of CAVUZO010000004.1, read as the reverse complement.
GTTTTCATCAGCTTCTACAACTCATTGCGGAAGTAACGGAAGACTATATAAAATTGCAAATTGAAGCAGGAGTCGACGCCCTTCAAATTTTTGACTCCTGGGCGCAGTTTCTTGCCTATGAGCAGTTTTTGGAATTTTCACTCCCCTATATGAAAAGGCTTGTCGCAACATCGGAGATTCCGGTTATCCTTTTCTGCCGCGGCTCTTCCGTCTTTGCAAAAGAGCTTGTTGAAGCGGGCTCAGCAGGCATTAGCATCGATTGGAATGCCAACCTCGCTCATCTAAGGCAGCTCTTGCCAAAGAAAATTGCCCTACAAGGCAACCTTGACCCTGACATTCTTCTAGCTCCTCGCACCATCGTCCAGCGCGAAGTGAAGCGTCTGCTCGACAGCATGCGCGGCGATCCTGGCTATATCTTCAACTTAGGTCACGGCATCACGCCAGATGTGGCCGTCGATAATGTCAAAGCTTTAGTAGAAACGGTTCAAGCATATGCCTAAACACTATATAATTTTAGGCGCCGGGATTAGCGGTTTAAGCCTCGCCTGGGCCCTACAAAAGCTGCCCGACGTGCGCATCACGCTGGTGGAGAAAGAGCCGCGCGTAGGAGGCTGGTTGGAAACGATGCGTGAAGAGGGCTACCTCTTTGAACGCGGGCCCCGCAGCTGCCGCACGCGAGGTTCTGGTGTTGCGACGCTGCAGTTGATTGAGGAGCTCGGACTTCAAGATCAGGTCATTGTTGCTTCCAGTGCCGCGAAAAACAGGTTTCTTTATTTAGATCAAAAACTTACACCCCTTCCTAACACTCTGTTCGGTACACTAACCTCTTCTTTAACAAATGGCCTCTTCAAGGCGCTATGGAACGATTTTTTTACAAAGGGTGGCCCCGGGAATGACGAGAGCGTTGCCGATTTTGTGGGGCGCCGCTTAAGCCCGGCTTTTGCCGAGCGTTTGTTTGACCCTCTTGTCACGGGAATTTATGCAGGCGATATCCATAAGCTCTCGATGCACGCCTGTTTTCCTTTCCTCGTGGAATGGGAATCCAAACATGGCGGCATCTTGAGAGGGATGCTAAAGGCTAAAAAATTACAACGGCCGAACTTATCCCCATTTGTAGAAAAGACACTCAAGAGCCCGATTTTTTCATTTCACGACGGCATGGAAACACTCCCAAAGGCCATTTTAAACCGTTTTAAGGGAGAGCTTTTGTTAGGTGAAACGGTCGTCGGCCTTTCTGCAAGCGGCGTACAACTTTCTGCAGGGCGGACAATCCATGCGGACCATATTTTTTCGACGCTGCCTGCCTATAGTTTGAAAAATTTGCTGGATCCTAAAGTGGCGGCTCTTGAGAAAATTCCATTTGCATCCGTAGCCACTGTCCATTTGGGATACCGCAAGTCCCTGCCTATTCCAGCAGGATTTGGCTATTTAGTTCCTTCGAGTGAGCGAGAACGCGTGCTCGGCGTGGTCTTTGACTCTTCTGTCTTTCCTCAGCAGGGGCCCCAGACCCGTTTGACAGTGATGCTTGGTGATGGACGCCTTCCCGATTTTGAGAACTGGACCAAAGGGCAATTTCTTGCGGCAGCGCAAGAAGCACTTTCGCGCCACCTTGGGATTGAGCAAGTCCCTGAGTATGTAAAAGTTAAGACCTCTCTAAGAGCGATTCCCCAGTACTTAGTGGGACATCTCGAACGCATCGCAGAAATTGAGGGGACGATCGCTACCCAATTTCCTCATCTCACACTCCTTGGCAACTCATTCTATGGGGTTTCGGTCAACGACTGCATTCTTAGAGCGGGCAATATTCCTCTTTGCGTTCATACTCAGACAAACTGATTTTTAAGCTGGGCGTTTTGGCGCTCGAGTTTGGTGCCGGTGACAAAATTGAGGATGCCAAATACGCACCTCCCGGGTTTAAAATCATTTTGTTTGAGTATAAATTTTCCTTTTTGTACACAGATGCTTTAGGACCAATTGCAAAAAAAAGGAAACGGCTCTAGAATCCCTCTACCTACCAAAGTGAGTTCCTATCATGTTTGACAAATTTACGAATCGTGCCAAACAGGTCATTAAGCTCGCCAAAAAAGAAGCGCAGCGGCTGAACCACAACTACTTAGGAACTGAACATGTCCTGCTAGGACTGTTAAAGTTGGGGCAAGGTGTTGCCGTCAATGTTTTGCGCAATCTCAATATCGACTTTGAGACTGTGCGCAGCGAAGTTGAAAAGCTTGTCGGCTATGGCCCTGAAATCCAGGTTTATGGCGATCCTGCCCTGACCGGAAAAGTAAAAAAAGTGTTCGAATATGCCAATGAAGAGGCCGCCAACCTCAACCATAACTATGTGGGAACCGAACATCTTCTTTTTGGACTTTTGCGGCAAACTGATGGAGTTGCCGCCCAAGTGCTCGAAAATCTCAATGTCAATTTGAAAGAAGTGCGCAAAGAGGTCTTAAAAGAACTTGAAACGTTTAATCTTCAGCTTCCGCCATTGGTTCTGCCGGCACTCCCCCTGGAGCCATCCCTTCACAGCAGGGAACTGCCAATGCAGGATCTCAATCGAAGGGTCTTTGAAAAGGCACGGCAATTCGACAAGCGACAAAATGCCTGCCCTGAAAGCTTATGGGCACGATCTGACAGAGATGTGTCCGCGAAGGCAAAATGGACCCTGTCATCGGCCGCAAAGAAGAAGTCGAACGGCTGATTCTGATTCTCTGCCGCCGCCGCAAAAACAACCCTGTGCTCGTCGGAGAAGCGGGCGTTGGTAAAACAGCGATCGTCGAAGGGCTTGCCCAAGCCATTGTCAAAGGGGAAGTGCCCGATAACTTGCGCAAGAAGAAGCTGATCACCCTCGACCTTGCCCTCATGATCGCCGGAACCAAATACCGCGGCCAGTTTGAGGAGCGGATCAAAGCGGTCATGGATGAGATCAAAAAGAATGGCAACGTCCTTCTCTTCATCGATGAACTGCATACCATTGTAGGAGCAGGAGCCGCAGAAGGGGCCATCGACGCCTCCAATATCTTAAAGCCAGCCCTTTCGCGCGGTGAAATCCAGTGTATCGGCGCCACGACGATCGACGAATACCGCAAGCACATTGAAAAAGATGCTGCTCTTGAGCGCCGTTTTCAAAAAATCATCGTTCAGCCCCCTACGGTTGAAGAGACGATCGAAATCCTAAGTGGTCTCAAAGCTAAATATGAAGAGCATCACAAATGTATCTATACCCCTCAGGCACTGCGTGCGGCTGCTGATGCTATCTGACCGCTATGTCCATGGCCGTTTCCTTCCCGATAAGGCGATCGACCTGATCGATGAAGCGGGCGCCAAAATGCGCATCGCCATGATGAATCAGCCGCAAGATATCAGCAAATTCGAAACAGAAATCGAAGAGACCCGCATTGCCAAAGAAGAGGCGATCAGCAACCAAGAGTATGAAAAAGCTGCCAAACTGCGCGATAAAGAGAAAAACCTGCGCGAACAGCTGCAGCAGATTCGCGCCCAGTGGGAAATTAACAAAGAAGAGCATGAAGTGTCGTTGTCGAAGATGAAGATGTCGCCAACGTCGTCGCTAAAGCAAACAGGCATTCCGCTCAGCCGCTTGACAGAAGGGGAGACGCAAAAAGTCTTAAAATTGGAAGAAATCCTGCGAGAAGAACATCATCGGCCAGGATGAAGCCGTGAAAACGGTCTGCAGAGCTATCCGCCGCAGCCGCGCGGACATCAAAGACCCCAACCGTCCGATCGGCGCTTTCCTGTTTCTTAGGTCCCACAGGTGTCGGAAAAACCCTTCTGGCACGCCTGCTGGCCATCCACATGTTTGGCGGCGAAGATGCCCTGATCCAAGTCGACATGTCCGAATACATGGAGAAATTTGCCGTCAGCCGGATGACAGGCTCTCCTCCAGGCTATGTCGGCCATGAAGAAGGGGGCCAGCTGACCGAACAGGTGCGTCAGCGCCCTTATTCAGTCGTCCTCTTTGACGAGATTGAAAAAGCCCACCCCGATGTGATGGATCTCTTCTTGCAGATCTTGAAGAAGGACGTCTGACCGACTCCTTCGGCCGCAAAATCGACTTCCGCAATACCATCGTCATCATGACCTCCAACCTGGGTGCTGACCTGATCAAAAAAAGCACCGAAGTTGGTTTTGGAGCCGCTAGAAGGCTCACTGGACTATGATCACATCAAAGAGAAGATTGAAGGCGGCCGTCAAAAAGCACTTCAAGCCAGAATTCCTCAACCGCCTCAACGACATTGTGATCTTCCGTCCGCTCAACCACGAAGCCCTGCTCCAAGTCATCGACATCGAGCTCAAAAAGCTGCCAGACGCGCCTCAACAAGCGCGAAGTCTTCATCACCCTGGACGAAAGTGCCAAAGAATTTCCTTGTCGACAAAGGCTTCCAGCCCGAAATGGGCGCACGCCCCTTGCGCCGCACCATCGAGCAGTACTTGGAAGATCCTCTTGCAGAGAAGCTTCTTTTGTACCCCAATGAGGGGCGCCGCTGTCTCATCAAAATGGAAGGCGACCATCTCATCTTTATCGATGAGGAGGTCTTCCCGCTCAACAGAGAGTCAGCCGAGGCAAAGGAAGCTAAAGAGAAGGGACGGGAGCCCAAAGAGCCGAAAAAGAAGGTTGAGGCTTAAGTCAAGTTTGAAGGCTCTAAAAGAAAATCGGGGACAACGTAGAATAACGTTGTCCCCGAAAGATTCACATTTATCTTTAAGGTCTTTGAGGCGTATTGATGACCTCAAAAGGACGCATCATCATATTATCTTCATGGTCTGAAATATGGCAGTGCCATACGTATCCGCTTCCTCCTGGATAGCCAAAACCATCATTTTTGACGCCAAGCTTAGCTGTGGGGTCAAATGCAAATAGGTTTTGACCTGGAGATACCCCACCGACTGGTGGTGTCTGCGGCGACCAGCGAATGATAAGCCGGGTCACGGTGCCAGGATACATCTTCATCGTGTCTTTCCAGCCATATTCATTAGGATCGGGTGGATAGACACATCCGTAAGGTGCTACAACGTTACAAGTAAATAATGGACCTGCTCCTCCGTTGAAGAGATAGGGGAAAACATCCGGGTTACCTCCCAATTTTGGAGTGCTCAAGTAGGGCAATGGGGGTCCATAGCTGTAGACAGTTCCTGGAGGAAGATCGGGAGGCGTGGGAGGAGTATAGCTACTCCAGAGCGCCTCGTAGGCATTCCGATAAGATCCAGGGCAGTTAAAGGGAGGAACGACGCGCCCTATATTATACACCTGCCTGTTCATCAACTGAAATTGAATGAGGTGGATATGGATGGGATGCGCATCCGGCGTCATATTGACGATCTCCCACAATTCAGTCGAACCTACCTGAGGGAGCTCTGTCACATAAATCGAACCCTTGTTATAGGGGACCGAGTCGGGGACTGTCTGATCATTGTAGGGGTTCTTGCCGTCATAGGTGGTGTTATTGAGCAGTACGACGACCGGAGCTCCGGAAAAGGGATCTTCCTGTTCAATGAGAATAAGACTGCGGGTCTGATTGATGACCACACCAGGCGCTAGCCCACCCGCACCATCTACCAGTCTTACGATTTCATTAGAACCGCTGCGAAGCGTATGATCCACTACGGGGTTAAAACTTGGATCCGCAACCGGAGTCGTTTTTACCCGGAACTGCATGACAAGTCCTTCAACAGCCGGATCGAGCTCGGTGCCTCCCGATGGAAAGGGGGCAACAGAGTCATTATTCAGAATCAATGTCTGACCTTCAAAACCAGAAAAGTCGATGATGATATCCGCACGCTCTGCAGGAGCTAGAAATAGGGTGGGATCTACGAAATCTGGAGGAAGGATAACTTCGGAGCAGCCGGTAGGATTAAACGTAAAAGGAACAAAATTAACATTCACCGGACTGTCTAACAAGCCGCCATCGGTACTAATCTGCCAAATATCTGGCGCTGAAGGCCCGCTTGCGTTAGTTAAAAATAAGCCATACATTCTCGCGTTGCTAGCGTTTAGCAAGCGGAAACGGTAGCGTCGTGGCTCAACTTCCAGGTAGGGCCAACTTCTACCATTAACGCAAATGACATCCCCAAAGAACTCTGGGATGGCATAGGGATTAATATCGGGATTTCCTGGAGGACCGTTCAGACCGGCTGTCAAGGGGTCTCCATCAGGGAAAAATAGCTGCCCGTAAGTGTCAAACTGACGGTCAGATATTGCCAGCTCTATATCATACTTTCCGGCGGGCAGTGGCGGAGTTACTAAAGACTCAGGTTCCCCTCTGATGAGATAAAAGCCAGCTAGCCCTGCAAATATATTTAAACGCGTTTCCCCGATAACGTGATCGTGAAACCAGAGGGATACGGAAGGCTGTGTATTCGGGTACACATATTTGTTAGTTACATAAGAAGCACCCGTTATCTCTGAATTAGGTGTAAACCATGAGTCGGGATCTCCATCCGAGAAGGAGGGGGTTTCCGATCCATGCAGGTGAACGACCATGGGTTGCGGTCCGGTATAAATCCCAGGGTTTCCTTGGGGCAATCCCGTGCCAAATGGATAGACGATTGGATCATACGTATCAAATCCCGTTCCATATTGAGGCCAATTTAACGGATTCGCCCATTGGAAACTTAGATCCGTGGTAAGAAATTTTTGAAGGAGGGGTCCCCGCAAACAGCGCCCCTTTTTATCCTTGAAGGGACAGAGACGGTTGATATACTCCACTTTTGTCTTGTGACCCTGCTTCGCTTCGATCGTGTGAGCAGGAAAAGAGGGTCCAAAATCTTTTTCTCCATCATTGATCTTATAGCCCCAGTTATAGGTCCCCTTTCTTGGATTTATGACAAATTCTGGATAGCCCGTGCGAACGCTTTTGTATACAACTGAGGAGGGCAAAGAGGCATAAAAGGAGTCTGGCAGGATTTTTTGCTGAAACTCTTCTGCATATACTTTAAGCTTTTTGGTGCCATCCACCCGGCTTTTTATGGGGAGAGGCTCGACGAATTTTGGAATGTCAGCTCCAAAAATGACTTCTTGCTGCACCTGCTGGTTTGCATGGACGTTTTCTAGGGTGAAAACTATCCCTAGACATATCGAAAGCGCTATGACTTTTCGATGGGGAAAAATATTCATCATTTTCTTACCTGTTTAAATTTTTGATTGAGTCTTTTTATCTCTAGCTCTTGTTTTTTGGTTGGGAGATTGAAGTTTTCTAGGTCCTTTCGGCGTGTTGCGACGACATCTTGGACATGCATAAAATGTATCGAGATGCTTAGCAGATGAATCCGTTGTTGCGGAACAAGTTACATAGCCAGAAATGTCTGTGCCTATGGTGAGGGCTAACATGAGCCACAAAGCTTTCATAAATATATTCATAACAGGAACTCCCTAGATTTTTTTATGTAATCTAGAAGAGCTCTGCTTGAAAGTCAAGAAAATAGGTGAGAATTTGTTTGAAGCGCACATCTCCCAAAGGATCTGCACATTTGCCTTTTTTAATTTTTCTCTTCACGCACCTTCTGAAAGCTGCTTTCCCAAGCGCGCACATATTCGAGCAGCGCCTCTTTAGTTGGCTTTGAACGCAGAAGCTCCATTGTTTCAGGGAGGCTGCTGAGGTGGGCTATTTTTGAGAGCAGATGCAGGTGGCGCTTGTCTTCGCAGGCAAAGAGGAAAAATAGGGTGTGCACAAGCTGGCCGTCGAGAGCATCATAGTCGATCGGTTTTTCAGGAAAAGCTACCGCCACAATGTCGTGAGAGCCTTTTAGAAGGTTATCGCGCGTATGAGGAATGGCGATGCCTTGACCAATGCCTGTGGACTGCAAACTTTCTCGATCTAAAAGCAGTTCGCTCGTCACATCGGCATCAAGCTCAAGATCGCCTGCAATCTTCTGCATAGTGTTGCGAATCACTTGATCTTTTGTCTTGCCAGCCACATTTCTCACGACAGCCCCTTTGTGGAGTGCGCGAAAGAGGCTATACTGGCGCATTCCAGCTTTCTCTTCAGGGGGCTGAGACGCCTTGGAAAGGCCTTTGACAATGAACTCTTCAGGGGTGTGTCCAAGCTTTTTCTTCATCACCCAGTCTTCAATCTCGTTGCGATCAAAGCGGTACTGATGGTTGAGGCGATAGGCGGGGATTTTCCCTTCTGTAAGCCAGCGACGGATCGTTGTTTCTGAGACATTGAGAAGATCCGCAACATCCTTGATTTTTAAATCCATTGGCATGAGATGCCTCCTTTTGGCTAAAAAGACTTGAAAAGATCAATGATAGCGTTTGCCGAATTGAGTGTTAACATTTTTTTTCGGGTGCTCTCATCTTTGATCGCTTGGGTCAACTTCGAAAGGATCTGCAGATATTCTGTCTGCCTATCATCGGGTCCTCCGATCATAAAGATCAAGCGGACGGGAGCGCCATCGAGGGCATTCCATTCGATGCCTTTCTGCAGAATGCCGATAGCGACGAAAAACTCATCATATTCATGCAATTTCGCATGAGGAATGGCGACGCCCATCCCGATCCCCGTCGAAACAATCCGTTCGCGATCCAAAATGGCTTTATAAAAGGCGACCGGATCTTGCAGTTTACCCGACTGAAAAAGCACATCTGTCATGGTCTGCAAGGCTTCATCGCGCTTATCGACATCCAAGAAAACTACATGCTTGGGACTTAAAAATTTAGAAATTTTTATCATAGCCATTCAATGAACACCCGTATGGCCGAAGCCACCGCTGCTCCTTTGGGTCATCTCAAGATTTTCACAGCAGAGAAACTGCGCTTGAACAACTGGACTCAACACGAGCTGCGCAATGCGCATCCCAGGAGTGATCTGAAACGGTTCTTTGCTGAGATTGATCAGGATAATAGCCAGCTCTCCCCGATAATCGGCGTCAATCGTCCCAGGGGTATTCAAGACGGTCACCCCATGCTTTAAGGCAAGTCCGCTGCGCGGTCTCACTTGAATTTCATACCCTTGCGGAATGGCAACGCGCAAACCTGTGGGCACTAAAACTCTGTCGCCGGGAGGCAAAACAATAGCTTGTGGCAGATGTGCTCTGACATCGGCTCCTGAAGCATCCGTAGAGGCGTAAGCAGGCAGCTCGACGCCTTCTGCCGCAACGGTGGGAATATCAATGGGTTCTTCTGACATATATTTCCGGATTATGCGGATGCAGCCCTTTTTGGAGAAGTTTTCTTTGATCCATGCGCATTAATATCGGCGGATAGATCTTCTGCTTTAAAAAAATCGAGGAGGTCAGCAAGTTTTTTCTTGAGTTCATGCCGATTGACGATGCAATCGACCATGCCATGTTCCAGAAGAAACTCTGACTTTTGCGCCCCTGGAGGAAGCTTCTGGCCGATGGTCTGCTCAATCACCCGAGGGCCAGCAAAGCAGATCAGCGCATTGGGTTCTGCCAAGATGATATCGCCAAGCGAGGCAAAGGAAGCTGTCACGCCACCCGTAGTCGGATTCGTCAAAATCGAGATGTAGCCCACCCCGCCCTCATGGAGCTTGGCGAGCGCTGCGCTCGTCTTGGCCATCTGCATCAGAGAGAGAATCGACTCTTGCATGCGCGCTCCCCCCGATGTCGATACGATGATGAGAGGAGTGCGTTCAGCTAAAGCATGTTCGATGAGAAGCGTCAATGTTTCGCCCACGACGGACCCCATCGAGCCCCCCATGAAATTAAAATCCATGACACCAAGAGCTACGGGAGAGCCATTGAGGAGGCATTTTCCTACAACGACGGCGTCGCGATGGCCCGATTTTTCTTTGGCGCTTTTGAGACGGCTGGTGTAGGACTCCGTGTCGACAAAGTGGAGGGAATCGACAGATTCGAGATTATTAAACATTTCTTGAAATGTACCGGGATCAGCAAGACTTTTGATCCGCTCATCCGTCGAAAGGCGATAATGGTAGTCGCATTTCGGACAGCAGTTCATATTGCGCTGAAGCTCATCCGCATGAATCAATTCATTGCAATGGGTGCACTTCAGCCAGCCGCTAAAGCCATCTTTCTTAGATGTTTGAACTTTTATTTTAGGTTTGTCGCGAGAAAATAGTCCCATAGTACGATTTTATTCTACTTTAATGGATTTAAACAACAAAAATCGGGCACGCGAAGTGCCCGATGCTCTTAAGGGGAAACAGCTTGATAGCGCTGTGCGACATTGCTCCAGTTGACAATTTGCCAAATGGTTTTCACATAGTCGGCCCGCACGTTTTTATACTGCAGGTAGTAGGCGTGCTCCCAGACATCGATGCCCTAGAAGAGGCACAAGCCCTTTCGTGCTGAGCGGATCCTGGTTGTCGCAAGTCGCGATCTCCAGGCGGTCTTTAGCCTTATTTAACCCAAGCCAGCCCCAGCCGGAGCCTTGAATCGCCACCGTTTTTGCGCTGAACTGTTCGATAAACTTGTCTAAAGAGCCAAACTCTTTGTTAATCGCTTCGGCCAGCTTGCCATTGGGAGGAGTGCCTCCACCCTTATTTTTAGGGGCTAAATTTGTCCAGAAAATGGAGTGGTTGATATGGCCCCCGCCATTAAACTTAATCGCCTGCTGAAGCGCAACCATGGCAGGAAGATCGTTTTTTGCTTCCGCTTCACAATACTGCTCCAAGGCTTTATTGAGGTTAGCTACATATGCAGCATGATGCTTTTCATAGTGCAGTTTCATGATCTCAGCGCTAATCACCGGCTCAAGGGCATTAAAATCGTAAGGGAGCGTGGGAAGCTCATAGTGCTTTGTATCTGTATCTTTACCTGGGTTGCAGCATTGGCTCATTGTTGTTTCTCCTGTTTGAATAATTTCTTTAATTGTGAACCTTTCTGAAAAATTCATCAATACTGTTTTCTCTGATGCGCGTTGCCGATCTTAAGAAGCAGCCGATATTTGGCGACCGTGCGACGCGCGCACTGGATGCCTTGCGCCTTGACGCGGGATGCGATTGCATCATCGGAGAGCGGGTGGCGCTTATCCTCGCGCTTGATCAGCTCGAGCATGATCTCGCGGACTGATTGAGAGGAGACATCCTCTCCACGGCTATTTGAAAGGGCTGTTGTAAAGAAGCTGCGCAAGGGGAGCAGGCCGCGCGGGGAATCGATGTACTTATTAGCTACTGCACGCGCGATGGTCGACTCATGCACCTCAAGCTCCTCGGCCAAAGCTTTCATAGTCAAGGGAATCAGCTTCCCTTCCGGATGGAGGAAAAACTCCCGCTGCCTCTTTGCAAGCGAGCTTGCAATTCTCTCGATCGTCTCATTGCGCTGATGGACAGTGCGCAAGAGCCATTTTGCGGAGAGCAGCTTCTTGGCGATGAACTCTTTAGTCTCTTTGGGAAGCGTCTCATCCTCGAGCATCTTCAAATAGCGGCGGCTAAAGCGGATGCGCGGCAGAAAATCGTCTTCAACCTCGACGATCAGCTCCTCCCCTTCTTGGCGCAGGATCACATCGGGACGGATTGGCTGAACCAGATGGGTCCCCGACGAGCTGCCAGGGTGTAAATCAAGTTTGGCAATCTGTTCCACAGCTCGATTAATCGCATCTGAAGTACACTTTAGAGCCTTTTGGATCTGCGGGATGTGGTTGTGCAGCAAGCTGTCAAAATAGTTCTCCACAATCGCGTAAGCCATTGTTTGAGTGGCATTTTTTGCCCGCAGCTGGATCAGGAGCGAATCGCGCAGGTCTTGCGCTCCAACGCCGACAGGCTCAAAAGTCTGGATCGTCTTTAAAATTTCCGCCAACTTTGCCTCTTTAAATTGGCCCAGGAGTGCAATCTCTGCGAGAGGTGTCGTCAAAAATCCGCGCTCGTCAAAGTTGCCGATCAGCGCTTCGGCCACCGCTCTCTCCTCTATGCTAGAAAAGGTTTCATTGGCCTGTTCCATGAGCGATTCAAAGAGCGACCGGGGAGCCTGAATAAGGCTCTCCTGATAGGTGTGCCACTTCTCCTCTTCTGAGCTGGAGGTGCGATAGATCGGCGCCGATTCATTAAAGTGGTCGCGAAAATCTTCGTCTAGATTTTGAAGCACTGCCAAGTCGCGCTCATCAAAGGCGAGCGACTTTTCAAGAACGGATTCGCTACTCTCTTCCGCAACCGCATCGAGATGCTCCTGCTCAAGAGGAGAAATATCGGGCTCTTCATGATCGTTTTCATGCTCAAGCAGGGGATTCTGCTCGAGTTCCTGTTCGACAGCCGCCTCAAGTTCCATGAGGGGCAGCTGAAGAAGATGGAGAGCCTGCTGCATATGCTGCGACATCATTAGGCGCTGCATCTGCTTGAGGCTGGGGGCCAGCTTTTGCTGGAGTTGTAGCGAAACGGAACGAGACATCCTATCATCCTCCGGTACTGTTAATTTCTTTGTAGAATCCTCCGCATTTGTTTGAAAGAAAAATCGGGCGGGACCCCGTTTATTTAAACATTGAATATTTAGCACGAATTTATTTACTATTAAATAAAAAAATAAAGGATTTAAATTATGTCGATAACAAATACTTTCCCAAGTACTTCAAACCCGACTTGCGCCCCTACATCCTGGCTCGAGCGTTTTAGAATATCTTTTGAAGATGCCGAGAGAGATCTCGATCTTGTTAAAGAACCATTAGCAATATGTTGGAGGTAGAAGAAGCCAATCCTGTCTATTCAGCCCTTGGCTATATCTATGGTTTGAAAGGTGAATTTGACAAGGCGCTCGATTTATTTGAGAAATTTTTTAGCGAAGCTGATTATCATTTTCACGAAGATCGAGTCTCCTTAGATCGCTTACAACTTCCCTCCTCAACTTGGTATCAGCTTTACAAATGGTTTTTTCAAACATCTTAAAGTCCGACCTGCTATACAAAGGTCATGCAAACGATCCTCCTCGTCGATGACGACCGGCTGGTCCGCCTCGCTTTAGAAGAGACGCTGAAGCGGGAGGGTTACCTCGTGTTGACAGCAGCCAATGGCGAAGAGGCGATCGCCCATCTTAAAAGTCAGGAGGTCGCCGTCATCCTCTGCGACCAGCGCCTGCCCGGCTTGAGCGGAATCGATGTGCTCAAGCAGGCGCAAGAGATCCAGCCCCGGGCGATCCGCCTTTTATTAACGGGATATGGTGATCTTGAGACTGTCTTACAAGCGATCAATGTGGGCAAGGTGAGCCAATTTCTGCTCAAGCCGTGGGACGAGCGGCTTTTAATGCAAACGGTTGCCACGGCATGTGAACAGTATCGGCTCGTCAAAGAAAACCTGGATCTGCACAGCTTAATTGTGCAGCAGCACATCGCCTTATCCAAAACACATGAAACGTTAAAACAGGATCTCCTTTTAGGCGCGCGCATTCATGAGACGCTGCTTCTTGGAAAAGTGCCTCACGCCATCCCTGGCTTTTCAATCGAAGCGATGACTATTCCCTCCAAGGAGATCGATGGCGATTTTTTCGAATTTTATCGCCCTTCTCCCGAGACGCTCGACCTGGTCATTGGAGATGTCATGGGCAAAGGCTTGCCTGCAGCCCTTGTTGCCACTGCCCTGAAAACGCAACTGATGCGCTTTGCAGTTCCGTTTACACATGAGAAAAAGTGCGGTCTGATGGGGGTTTGGGAGGAGGATCTGCTTCAGCCTCATGAAATCTTAAGCCATGTGCATCGCGAAATTGTCCCGTCGCTCGTGCAGCTGGATTACTTCTCTAGCATATTCTACGGACGCTTTCGTCTTTCCAAAAGAACTTTTAGCTACGTCGACTGCGGCTCGACAAAGCCCATTCATTATCGAGCTCCGCAAAAAAAAGCGTATCCTCTTCAAGGAAAAAATTGCCCTTTAGGCACTCTGGAACAAGAAATCTACACCCAAGAAGAGGTGCCGTATGCCCCTGGGGATTTTCTGATCTTCTACTCGGATGGAGTGACTGAGACAAAATCCCCCCAGAATGAACTCTACGGCTTTGAGCGACTAATCGCCCTTGCTGAAAAGAATCCTGACAAAGATGCAGCTGAACTTCTACTGCTCATCAAAGCTTCCGTCGTGGCTTTTGCCGAAAAGGAGCACTTTGAAGATGATTTGACTCTCCTCGTGATAAAAATCGAGGATACGCCTTTACCGCAGCAGAAGCTAAAGGCTTCCTTCCATGCAGATCTCTCCCAGCTGGGGGCGGTGCGCGCCTTTATCGATCGACACTGCCATAACTCTCCCGGCGATTCAAAGATGCTCTCTTTGCAGCTCCAACTTGCAATCAACGAAGCATTTTGCAATATTGCGAAATATGGGTATCCCGAAGAGAAAGAACGACCTGTCCTCATCGACCTTGAGATGGGGTCTGAGGGAATAACCGCACTTGTTTCTGATCGCGGCATCACCTTTGATCCGGCAGCGCTGCTTGAGCCTAGCTTAGCGGGTGACTTAAGCAATGGCTTTGGTTGGTACATCATCCGAAGGATTGCCGACCAGATTAACTATGTTCAAAAGGAGTCAGAAAGTGGATGGAACCACTTGCGCCTCTTTAAACGCTATTTGTGGGAAGGATCGACGATGCAGTTTTCACAATCAACACAGGATCAAGTGCTGATCATTACGCCGGAAGCCAGCAGTCTGGATGCCAATGTGGCCACTGCTTTTAAAGATAAGGTGACCGACCTGCTTGCCCACAACGAGCAGAAGTGTGTCGTTTTTGACCTGCATGAGCTGCAGTTTATCGACAGTTCAGGCCTTGGGACGTTCCTGTCAGTTTTGCGCACCATGCACCGTAAGGGAGGGGAGCTCAAATTAGCCTGCCTCAATAAGCCCGTCCGAACCATGTTTGAGCTTGTCTCGATGCACAAAGTGTTTGAAATATACAACACAACCGATGAAGCGGTTAAATCATTTAATGTTACAGGGTAATGAGCGAGAACGCCTCTTAGAGGCCCTGTACGATAAATATGGGAAGGTTCAGCAATTTTCTACCTATTGGCGTAAAAAATATGCGTGGATTTTTGTAGTTTCGGTGACTAAATGGCTCAAAAGAGCCCTGGACATAATTTTAGGGTTATTTTTACTGATTATTTTTTCCCCCTTTATGCTTCTCCTAGCGGCATTGATCAAGCTGTCAGATGGCGGCCCCATCTTTTATTTTTCTGACCGCGTCGGCAAGTGGGGGAGGGAATTTCGCTGTGCTAAATTCCGTACAATGCGAGTCGGGGCAGAGGGACTTAAAGAACAGATTTTAGATCTTAACTTGCATCGCGGAGATGTCACTTTTAAGGCAAAGGAAGATCCTCGCACAACCCGTCTAGGAAAATATTTAAGAAAATTGAGCCTCGATGAACTTCCCCAGCTCTACAATGTTGTCAAAGGGGAGATGTCCCTCGTCGGTCCAAGGCCTCCACTGCCAAGTGAAGTGGCCCGCTATACAATCGATCAGCGACGTCGCCTGGATGTCACGCCGGGTCTCACATGCATCTGGCAGGTGAGCGGGCGTTCTGAAATCCCGTTTGAACATCAGGTGCAGCTTGACCTGCGGTATATCGAAAGTCAAAGCCTCTGGCTGGATTTCATTTTGCTTCTCAAAACTATTCCTGCGGTCTTATTTGGCAGGGGAGCTTACTAATCTATGCGAGCAGTCATCCTAGCCACCGGTTATAGAAAAGAGATGGAGCCCCTTATCCAGCATCGCCCCACCCCCCTTTTTCGTATTGTGGATAAGCCCATTCTCTTTCACATTTTGGAGTTTTTAGTCCGCCATGAAATTAAAAAGATCGACATCATCCTCCATCACCTTCCAGAAATGATTGAGGAGGCACTTTCAGATGGGACACGCTGGGGGTTGACTATCCATTATCACCTTGCACGCCACCTCGAAAAGCCATTTGCCCCATTGCGTCCTGCAGCTGAAAAATGGGAAGAGCCTGTTCTTCTTGGCCTTGGAGATTATCTACCACACCTTAAGCTCAATCAAGAAAAGGCTCTCTTTATGGAAAATCAGGAGAAATGGTCCGGCTGGGCCGTCTGTTCCCCACGTTTTTTTATAGAGGGACTGCTGCCTTCTAAGCATGTTTCTACAACGCCATTTCTCTCCACATGCAGCTTTCAGGAACTCAAAGAGTCCAACAATCGTTTTCTTAAAAGCGACTCTCCTTTACATCTTTTCCCTTCGACTGCCCATCAAGTTGAACCGGGGATCTGGATCTCGCGGGCTATCTCTCTTCATCCAAGCGCCACTGTGGAAGGCCCCCTATTCATTGGCGAAAACTGCCAGATCAGGCAAGGAGTTCACTTAGGCCCTCATACTGTAGTGGAAAGCAACTGCATCATCGACTGCAATTCCTCGATCAAATCGTCCCTCATCTGCCAGCACAGCTATGTAGGGGAGGCGCTCGATGTGAATAACAGCATTGTCGACCGCAATGTCCTGATCAATCTCACCCATGAAACGACGCTTGAATTAAACAATGGATTCCTCCTGAACGAATTGACTCCTCCCCCCTTTGGAAAACTGATCGCCCATTTTTTCTCTGGAATGGTAGCGCGCAGCATGGCTCTCCTCCTGCTGCTTCTCCTGTTTCCAGCCTATCTCTATATGCGCTGGAGTTGCGCGTTGCGGGGCGATCCGATGCTCCTTCTTCCAGCTAGAGACGCGCGCAGACTTTGGAAGACTTTCCAGTGGCAAAGCTTTGCGGGGCAGCTTAATCGCTTTCAAGTCTTCTTTAAGCGCTTACCCTTGTTATTCAATGTGTTGCGAGGAGAGGTGCACTTTGTCGGGGTCTCCCCGCGCTCGATTGCCGATACAGAAAAGTTGCCAAGAGATTGGCAAAAGCTGTATTTGAAGTCTAAAGTGGGGCTAATCACCCTAGCTGACCTCGACCATGGATCTGCGCCGTCTCTTGACGACCTCTACGCGGCCGAGGCTGTTTATGCCACTCAAATGGGAGTGCTGTATGACTTTAAATTGCTTTTACGCTGGTTAAAGAGGAAATGTTTTAAGTGAATCCCTTACCCATTGCAATTCTTGGAGTCCCTATCTGCCAAGTCAATATGGAAGAGGCTGTTCAGAGGATTTTGGGGCTGATCGATGCCCATCACAAAGATTTGCGCCCTCGCTATGTCGCCACCATCAACAGCGATTTTCTAGCTCTTGCCCATAGCTGGAATTGGGGCGAAGCGCGCTATCCGGAATTGTTGAAAATTTTTAGGGAAGCAAGCGTTGCCACTGCAGATGGCATGCCCCTCCTGTGG
Organism: uncultured Parachlamydiaceae bacterium; assembly: GCA_963745935.1. Taxonomy (GTDB): domain Bacteria; phylum Chlamydiota; class Chlamydiia; order Chlamydiales; family Parachlamydiaceae; genus JAJFUZ01. The sequence goes on along the minus strand of CAVUZO010000004.1, from coordinate 202,453 downwards.
CTCAGCCGCTGTCTTGGAGAGCCGCTAAAAGAGCGGGTCACAGGAATCGACCTGCTAGCAAAGCTTGCCGAAAAGTTAGGGGAGCGCAAAAAATCCTGCTTTCTCCTTGGAGGAAGTGAAAAAGTTCTCAAACTGTGCACTCTTTACCTCCAAGCGCTCTATCCCGATCTTAAAATCGCCGGAACTGCCTTTCCTCTGGTCGCCATTCAAGGGCTAGAGCTCCATCAGGCCGAGGAGAAGGACCTGCTCCTCGTGGAACATATCAATCGCACAGCACCAGATATTCTTTTTTTGAATCTTGGCAACCCCAAACAGGAGATCTGGTATAACCGCGTGAAGAATCGGCTCCATGTTCCTGTCTCCATAGGAGTTGGAGGAGCTTTCGAGCGCCTCACTGGAGTTGTTTCAAGAGCCCCTTACTGGATACGCAATGGGGGCCTCGAATGGTTCTATCGCCTCATTCAAGAACCCTCACGCCTCTGGAAACGCTATCTCTACGACGCTGCAAAATTTTCCTATATGGTCGCCCCTCTTATTCTCTACCATACGATCAGCCGCATTCTCTTCTGGCTATTTCATCGGAAAAAACGAGCCCAAACCCTTCCCAGCACAGAACTTTTCCTTTCGCCTCATCAAACGATAGCCGTCGTGAAGTTGACCCCTCGACTAGACGCGCAAGCCAGCAGAGAGATTAGCGACGCCAGCGACGACCTCTTCAGCCAAGATGTGCTTCTTTTCGATTTTGAAGATGTGCGCCACATCGATTTAACAGGAATGGGGCTTATCATCACGACCTGGATGCGCGCCTTAAGAGAAAAGAAGCAGCTCTACTGCATTAATCTTTCGGCCGATATAGCCCAGCTCATGCGCCTGCATCGCGTTTATGACCTTGTGCGCGACTCTGTTTGCCCCTACCTGCACGATCTCATCTCTAGACTGCGCCAGCATCGCGACAGCAGCTCCTTTTACGATTCCGTCCAGCAGGATCATCATCTCGTAAACATCCGTTTTTTCGGCCGGTTGGACCATGAGCTTGATGTGGACGCCTATCTCAAGAAAATCGAGCCTATCATTCATCAAAAAGAGTGCGCCCTCGACTTCACCTACTGCACTTATATCGACAACCGCGCCCTCGGCTTCTTAGTCAAATTGACCGAAAAGCGGATCCGCCAGCAGCTGCCTCTCAAGCTTGTAGGCGTCAGTTCGCAACTGAAGCGGCAGTTCAAAATTGCAAAGGTGCTTTCGCTTTTCAATATTCAGAAAGCTTAATTCAAGATTTTTTATTTTTTTAGAATAGACATATTGGTCGAAAAGCGCAGCCGTCAACAGATACCTCGCAAACTTGTAGGCGTCAGTCCGCCAAAAAGCCTAATTCAAGATTTTTTATTTTTTCAGGATAGACAAAAATAGACAGGATGAAATATATAAGTTACTAAATTTTAATGACTTATATATTAAGTAAAACTCAGCCCCTTGGGGCTGACTCACAAGAGAGTGAGAAGGGTTCTAAGAAGCCCCTTTTAGCTTGTTAATTACGGGGACTGGCTTCTTAGAACCCTTCTTACCCTCTTGTGAGCCCGCGTTGCGGGGTTTCACATAAACAAACCCATCCTGTTTATCTATGTCCATCCTAAGAAAATAAAAAAGTCCGCGAAACTTCTCCCACGTCTGAATCTCTTCCAAAAAAAGGGCAAATGGGTTACAAACATCTCTAATATTTTTTGTGGGAGCCATCTTCTCATGCGTCGTATTCTTATTCTTACTCTGGTTTTGATCTGCCTCATAGGTGCAGCGCTCACCTATGTGTACTGGCCTTCGATCCGTCATCGCTACGCTAAGCTGACGATCAATAAAGCAGAGGAGAAGGTCGAGCTGCAAAAGACTAAAGAGCTCCTTAATCAAGATAAGCCTGAAGAAGCGATGGCCATCATCCAGGAATATGCGGATGATATCAATGACCGCACAGAAGAAGGCAGAGAGTGGCTTGACCTACTGATCCGCGCAAGTGAAGCCACCTCCAATCTTCCTCAGCTACTTCTCCTCCACGAATATTATCCAAAAGCCTTTGACAGCCATGAGAAAGCTTCACTTTTGGTGGCCAATCAGTACCTTTTGTTAAACCGCAGCAAAGACTATGAAACTTTACGCAACAGCTGGAAAGGGCGCGAAGCGCGTCCTGAAGTCTGGTTTGTCCTCGATTCTGACAAGCTGCTGCTCGAAGGAAAGCGCAAAGAGGCCATCGAATATTTAAATTCGCGCACCTTTCCGGGAAAGAGCGATAGCGCCCGCCTGATCCGTCTAGCGCTTCTATATGTGTTTGAGCAGCCTAAGGTGGCTTGGGACTACTTGACGCAAGCCTATAATAAAGACCCTGAAAACCCAGATATCCGCTCCTACCGTGCAAAACTGCTCGAAACAGTTGGCAAGGAGCAGTTGGCCCTTTCAGAATATGTAGCGGCGACTCAAGTCGAGCCCAAAAATCCCTATCTCAAAGATCAGCTGGCTGATTTCTACATCCGCACCAAGCAGTATCCTGAGGCCCTTAAGATCTGGACCAGCCAACTTAAAAGCGCGCCTCTCGATTTCATCTGGCTGAAGAGCCTATTTTGGAGTCGAGTGGCGACTCCCGTTTCCTTTGATTGGCATTCTGTAACTCCTCCAGAAGGGAAACTTAAAGCTCTCATCGAATATCTTCTCGATCTAAAGCCTGGCACATTTTGGGATACAGCAGCCTTTGAGCGAATTCCAGAGGGCCAAACCTACCTCAAAAATCAGCAAGTTACATTCTGGCTGAGACTCATCCAAGACTTAAAAGATGGAAAAGAAAAAGAGGCGTATGACCTTTTGCAGTACAACCCCTTTAGCACTGTCTCCTGGAATAACCATTTAGAGGAGGGGCTCAAGAAAATTCTTCTCTATCGCAAGACTGGCCGTTTCATTCCCGAAACCGAGCAAAACCCCCTTGCTGCAAGCGATACAAACGGACAGGCGGCCGCCACAAAGAGCAGCGCTTCCCTCTTCGAACAGATAGACACTATTATCCAAAACACACCCCCAAGTGCGACAAAGCCAGAGGTATCAGCAGACCTGCACGCCCTTTTAACAGGCCCTGATGTCTTTGCAACGGCTTTCTTAACTGCCGGATGGGATGAAGCAGGCTTAGCGCTGCACACTCTTTCAGTCATTCCTGCAAATTATCCTGAAGAAGTGGCCGTAGAAATCACCAAGGCAATTCGGCAAACAGAAGGGGATGCTAAAGCTTTAGAATTTGCGACCCTCCAAACCCCATCTCCAACGCTTTCCTTGATGATTGGCGAGCTTTTGATTGCTACGGGAAGCCCTGAGGCTGCATTAGAAAAGCTCTCCAAACTAAAGACGGAGGATTCTGACGTGGGTCTTCGCGCTGCTTGGATCGTAAGCCTCATTCACATTGAGCATGGACAGTATGTGGAAGCAAAAGCTGCAGTCAATGCACAACCTCGCTTAAAAGATGATATTCTTGGAAAAGAGACATTGGCACGCATCGCCCTTCTTGAAGGAGACGCAAAAACTGCAGATGCGATGTATGCATCGATTGAAGCCTCTTCCCCAGAGGCACAATCTTATCTGGCGCGCAAAGCCTTCCTAGACAAGGATTGGAAACGAGCCCGTGAATTGACTGAGAAGTTACTTCTGCAATATCCCAACAACCCGCTGCTTCGCGAAAACCTTAAAAAGATCATTGAGGAGCAAAATAAGCAATAGTGATGAGAAACTGGGCCATCGTTGGAGCGCTCTTTCTGCTGGCCCTTTTCATCTGGTTAAGAGATCTCTATTGGGTTTCCAATGCATCTGATACACTCCCCATTTTAGTTGCACTTCCTCTCTTTATTTGGTTAGGAGCCCCTTGGACCTTTCGCAACGAAGCTCTCCCCATTCACACGGGTTCATTAATTGCGGCATCTCTTTTGCTCTTCTTTGGCGCCGCTTTAAATAGCGCCCTCTCCATGAGCCTTGGATGGACCTTGCTGCTCTGGACATGGCTGAAAAGTTGTGTAGGGGCTGAAAAACTCCCCCAGCTTAAAAAGCTGCTCATTCTCCCCCTTCTTGCCTTTCCCTGGATTATCTTGGATGTCGATCGGCTCGGCTGGTGGTTTAGACTGTCGGGGGCGTGGGCTGCAGCTCAATTTTTTAGCCTTTTAGGTTTTGATGTAACGCTTCAAGGGACCCAGCTTCTCGTAGAAAAACTGCCCATCTCTGTTGAGGCGGCTTGTGCAGGCCTTAACACCCTCCAAGCGATGCTGATCGCAGGTACTATTGTCGCCTTTCTCATCTTAGGAGATACCCCTCTTTACTGGTGGAATTTGCCTCTCCTCATAGGAGCTGCCTGGATCGCCAACACGTTTCGCGTCATTCTTCTCTCTTTCGTCGCTTTGAAGGTCTCCCCTGCTTTTGCCTTAGGCTCTTTCCACATGTGGGGAGGATGGGCCATTATTATCTTGATGTTTTTGCTTTGCTGGATGTTATTTACCCTTCAGAAAACCCTCTGGAGCAGGCGATGAACAAGAACCTCATCGTCGGAATTGCAATCCTGCTTTACTGCTCTTGGAATGCAGCAGACCTCTTGATAGCGTGGCAAACAGCTTCCCTCGAACGCTTTAGCTGGCTCCTTTTTCTCATTTGGCTTCTCCCCCTTTTCTACATGTTTAAGTATCCGTTGAGAAAAGAAATTCCTTACGCGTGGCTTCTGCTAAGCGGACTGCTCCTAACATTCATCGGCTCCTTAGGCACGCTTAACATGCTCAAATATATGGGCCTTGCAGCCACCAGCGCCAGCTTTCTTCCCTGGAAAACAAGCAATATTTTTTGGCTTACTAGCGCGCTGGTCTGGATGCCTGCGTTTGGCTGGTGGAGCAGCCACTATATCTTAGAGGGATTATTTGCCATCCGCCTGATTCTTATCCTTCTGCCAACATCCTGGACCCTTTATAAAGTAAACTCATGAAAAAAATTCTCTGGACCGCACTCGTTCTAGCCATCTTCTTGACAGCTCTTTGGCAATTTTATCCCCTGCCCGATGCAACCAAACGCTTTGAAACCCTTCCCCTCATGGGAATTGGCTACGCCGGGCGCGATGTGCCTTTAAGTGACTTTGAGCGCACCTTTTTTCAAGGCGTTAATGTGATAAAACGTCTCTACCAGGTCGACAATCAGCTCTATTTCGTGACCGTGCTCGACGGCACACACAATCGTCATGTCGTCCACGATCCCTATTACTGCTTCCGCGGCAGTGGGTGGCAAATCTTAAGCGAACGGGAGATCCAGCTACGCAACGGCCAAGCGAGGGAAGTGGAAATCTCCAAAGATGATCAGCATAAATCCGCCCTCTTCTGGTTTTCCGATACCCGCCAGCAGTATGATTCTCCTTTAAAATTCTGGTGGGAGGCTACCAAGCGGCGTCTCACTTTAGGAAATTCGGGGAAAGAACCGGTCCTGATCATGATCCAGCCTCTCGATAACCAGATCAAAATTGATTGGCCGAAGGTTCTAAAGACTCTGAATCCTCTGATTGATCTTTAGGCAGCTTGGGTGAGATAGTCGAAAAAATCTGCCTCAGTCGTCAATAAGATGCTGTTGTAGATATGGCAAATCGGGGTAACCGCCTGGATAATCTTGCTGCTCCCCACACCTGGAATCCCGATCGCCTCAAGATGCGGAAGCTTCTGCTGCTCCTTCAAAAGCTTGAGCCCCAGCAGATAGTCCTGCTCGCTATACCCCTCTTCTTGAACGCGAAAAAAGAGGATCTGGCGCTGATAAAGCAGCCCCTGGACGGCAAAATACAACCCCCTGCTTTCACTGGGAGCATTGCCGCAGTAATCGACGAGCTCAGCGAGAGTATTGCAGAAATACCCTGTGCTAAAATCGCCTTTTTCGGCTTCCCCAAATACTGCAATGACATTATCCATAGTAGCTTCCTTTGCAGGATCCATGCCATTTATTATAACAGATAATTATTTTTTACTATCCTGGTAGAAACGGGGGATTTAAGCCAATTTTTGGCTAAAATCCAAGGTTACTTATTGACTTTATAAAAATTAATATGATACCAATACGAGGCAATATGAGTATGCCTTTGGAGGAGCTTGGTAACTATTTTTTTGTTGACGTTATCAAATATTTTTATGACATTTGCCTGGTATGGACACTTAAAACCCGATTTGCGCCCTAGCTGTGATTCAGCTGATGATGCGATTTTTTGGAGGCTAAAACGGGGCAATTTTTGACATACTTGAGTAAAGTAGGCGAAAATTGCCCCGTTTTAGCCTCCAAAACAAGCGCGCATCAGATGAGTCATTGATAGGGCGCAAGTCGGGTTTAAAGTATCGGAGTTCTCCCCTTTTTCTTGCCATCCTCGTAAGTTGGGGGATAGCATTTTTCGAATACTGCTTTCAAGTTCCAGCCAATAGAATGGGCAGCTATCAATTTTCTGTAGTTCAGTTAAAAACAATTCAAGAAATAATCACTCTGGTTGTATTTTGCTTTTTTTCTTATTTTTATTTAAATCAGGATATAAAAATAAATCACATTATGGGTTTTATATGCATCGTTTTGGCCGCATATTTTATATTTAAGTCTTAAGATGACTTCCAAAAATAGCAACCCTCAATTTAGATCGCTCAGAGGCCTTGACTGGCTTAATTTCTTTCTAGCTGATGTACAAACGGGTGTAGGACCCTTTTTAGCTATCTTCCTCGCAGCGCATAAGTGGGATGAACAGCTTGTAGGGCTAGCTCTGACAGTGGGCAGCCTCTCTGGAATTATCGCTCAAACGCCCGCAGGAGCAATTGTCGACACTTTCAGATCCAAACGTGCCTTAATCGCCGCTGGTGTCGTTTCACTGGCAATCTGTTCGCTACTGATTGCATTTTTTCCATCCTTTTGGGTTGTCATTTTGGCCCAGGTATTGATTGGTAGCACCTCTAGCATCTTCATTCCAGCAATTTGCGCTATCTCACTCGGGATAGTGCGGACTCAGTTTTTTGATGCTCGCCAAGGACGTAATCAGATGTTCAAACCCGACTTGCGCCCTATCAATGACTCATCTGATGCGCGCTTGTTTTGGAGGCTAAAACGGGGCAATTTTCGCCTACTTTACTCAAGTATGTCAAAAATTGCCCCGTTTTAGCCTCCAAAAAATCGCATCATCAGCTGAATCACCGCTAGGGGGCAAGTCGGGTTTCAACTCTGCAGGAAATGTGATCGCTGCCCTGTCAATGGGGGCCCTCGGTTACTCCATTTCAAATCGTAGCATCTTTTTTTTCGTCGCATTTTTAGCACTCCCTACGCTCCTAACCCTCCTCTTCATCTACCCAGATGAAATTGATTATGCAAGAGCCAGGGGACAAAAAGATAATGATGCCAGCAAACCCGCCAGATTGCGAGAAATGCTGGGTGATCATCCCTTAATTCTTTTTTTAATCTGCGCCGTTTTGTTTCATTTTGCTAATGCCGCGATGCTGCCTCTTCTTGGTGAAATGCTCTCCAAAGGTCACGGAAGAAGCTCCATGATGTTCATGTCAGCATGTGTGGTAACCACACAGCTGGTTATTACGATAATTGCTTCCTGGTCTCGTCAAAAGGCTTCTCTTTGGGGAAGGAAACCTCTGCTCCTCATAGCTTCGGAGTTTTGCCAGTTCGCGGTATTCTCTATACACTTACTCATAACACTCAACTGCTTGTCGCAATCCAGCTCCTAGATGGCATAGGGGTAGGTATATTCAATGTTGTATCGGTGTTGGTGATCGCCGACCTTACAAGAGGTACGGGGCGATTTAATTTTACTTTAGGAGCCATTAGCAGCGCGGTTGGAATCGGTGCGTCTCTTAGCCAAATCACGGCAGGGAGTATTGTAAAGGGCTATGGCTATAGTGTAGGCTTTGTATTCCTCGCATTGGTAGCATTTATAGCATTCAATATTCTCTATTTCTTCATGCCGGAAACGCATAAAACCTAGACCCTGACTGCAAACCGATTGCTATCGCGATAAAGGGCGATGCTGCCAAGCCCCTCCTCAATATTGAGAAGGCGGTTATACTTGGCAATGCGATCGGTCCGGGAAAGGGATCCCGTTTTAATTTGTCCTGTATTGGCTGCCACGCTGATATCAGCAATAAAACTGTCCTCGGTCTCTCCCGAACGATGTGAAATGATGGCTGTATAGCGCTGTGTTTGAGCCAAACGAATCGTCTCCAGCGTCTCGGTCAAGGTTCCAATCTGATTGACTTTCACTAAAATGGAGTTGGCGATCCCCCTTTCAAAGCCCCTTTTCAAAAAGATGGGATTAGTCACAAAAATGTCATCTCCGACAATTTGGATCCGATTTCCCAGTCTTTTCGTCATGAGCTGCCAACCTTCCCAATCGCTTTCCGCAAGTCCATCTTCGATTGAGTCGATCGGATATTGCTGACAAAGACCCTCGAGATAGGTAACCTGCTCTTCTGCAGTGTGCTCAGCGCTTGGCAAGCGGCGCTTTTTTCTCTTCTTTTCGATGTAGAGACCTGTTGCCTTATCGTAAAATTCAGAGGCTGCACAATCGAGAGCCAGCGTAACATGGACACCAGGGCGATAGCCCGCCTTCTCAATGGCCATGAGAATCAGATCGAGAGCCTTTTCATTGGATTCCAAATCGGGGGCAAAGCCTCCCTCATCTCCAACCGCGGTGATATGCCCTTCCGCTTTCAAGATCCCTTTCAGGGTATGAAAGATCTCTGCCCCCCAGCGCACAGCTTCCTTGAAGCTGGGGGCTCCTACGGGGCGAATCATAAACTCTTGAAAATCAAGGAGATTATCCGCATGCGCCCCGCCATTTAGGATATTCATCATGGGGCAGGGCAACACAAAGGTGTGGCAGCCTCCAATATAGCGGTAGAGAGGCAATTTAGCCGTCAGAGCTCCTGCACGCGCTAGCGCAAGAGACGCCCCTAAAATGGCGTTCGCCCCAAAGCGCCCTTTATTTGCTGTGCCGTCTGCCTCGATCATCATCTTGTCGAGGCGCATCTGGTCAAAAACATGCTCTCCGACCAGAATCTGCGCAATGGGGCCGTTCACATGCGCCACAGCCTGCTGGACCCCTTTGCCCCCAAACCGTTCCGGGTCATGGTCGCGAAGCTCCAGCGCCTCATGCTCTCCCGTCGAAGCACCAGACGGCACCGACGCCTTCGCCATCACATCGCGGTCCGTCGTGATCATCACTTCTAGAGTCGGATTCCCGCGCGAATCTAAAATTTCAATTGCCTTTACAGAACGGATGTATGCCATAATTTTATCTCCGAAAATGTTCGTTTGAAATGCTTTCCATAAGAGTCACATAAGAGAGGTAGCGCAAGTAGGAAATAGTGCCCGCTTCGACCGCTTGAATCACGGCGCATTCTGCCTCATGCCGATGGGAGCAGTCGGGATAGCGACACTCGTGACCTTTCGTAAAAATTTCGGAAAAGTAGCTTTCCAGCTCCTCTGGGACCAGTTCCCAGACGCCAAAACTCTTGATTCCAGGGGTATCAATACACCAGCCCCCAAAAGCTAAGTGCAAGAGTCGCGTTGTCGTAGTGGTGTGAGAGCCTTTTTTCGTCCTTTCAACGACATCTCCTACCTCCAGCTGATAGTCTGTCACAGCATTGATGAGTGAAGATTTGCCCACGCCAGACTGTCCTGAAAATACGGAGGATTTATCTTTCATAATCTCTTTTAGAGCCTCCATTCCCTCGCCGGTTTCAGCGCTGACAGAGACGACTGGAATTCCAGCCTGAGCATACGCCGCTAAAAAGGCTTCATAGAGCTCGCGCTCCATCTGAATCAGAGGGTCTTGCGGGTCTCCCTTTTGCAATAAGTCGATCTTATTGACAACGATGACAGGCTCCATGCCCCCTTTTTCGGTCGCAATGATGTAGCGGTCGATGAGAGGCACTTTTAAAGCGGGAGATACAACCGAAGTTGTAATCAAGACCTGATCAATATTGGCGGCAATTAACTGCTCCTTTCGCCTTGAAAGATTATCGGCGCGCGACAAAACCGTGCGCCGCTCTCCGATGGCCATGATGAGGCCCTCACCTAGAGACTTCTCTTCAAAAAAGACCTCGTCGCCAACTGTGACAAGATTTTTGAGCTGCCCCTTCTCTTTCTTTAAAGCTCCTCTCAAAGAGCAGACGACTTGAGAGGCGTCGGTAGCCACTAAAATGCCTTTAGGAACAATGGAGATCACTCTGCCCTGCTTCCAGTCGGGATGCTTTTCAATCTCGGCAGGCGCCATTTTCTGCAGATCAGTCTTCTTATATTTAGAGCGATCTTTGGCGCGAACCCGCTTGCGTTCCATTTTGGAACCTTTGCGATCTTCCCCTAAGTACTCCTGCTCTACTTCGCAGGCAACCCAGCGATGCTCATGTTTTTTTTCCTGTTTCTTCATACTTGCCGCGCCATTAAATACATCAAAATCCCCCCCGCAACAGCCACGTTAAGGGAGTCCATGGCCCCCTGCTGCGGAATTGTAACTGTCTGACACCCCTCGCGAACACTCCGAGAAAGACCATGCGCTTCGTTTCCTAAAATAAGAATGCTTTTTTTAGGAAACGCCATTTCATTCACCGATGTTCCTTGCAGATCAGCTGCATAACAGGTCAGTTTTTCACTTGCGGCAAGTTCCTTTAGCTCCTCCCATGTCCCTGTCCACATAGGCAGGCGAAATGTAGCTCCTTTAGCGGCGCGCAAAGCCTTATCGTTGTAGGGGTCGCAACAGTCATGAAATAGAAAAAGCCCTTCAAAACCAAACGTCACGGCCGTACGCAGCAATGTGCCGAGATTGCCTGGATCATTTACTCCGTCTAAGGCAAGAAGCCGCTCCTTACCTTTCAAAGAAGCTGGTGCTGGCATTGCAACTTCGGCAATCACCCCTTCTGGAGAGGGTGTCCCGCTGATTTTGCTTAAGATCTCCTCTGAAACTACAATCAGCTCCCGCGGTTTGACGCCAGGAGGGACAAGCGTCTCGTCGAGCACAAGTAAAACTTTAGGGGCGGCAGAGCAGCAAACCTCCGTCACCATTTTTACCCCCTCTAGGACCAGTGTCTGATGCTCTTCGCGATAATCGCGGTTGTGGCGCAACTTGACAAGATGCTTGACAAGTGGGTGTTGAAGGCTTCTGATCTCTGTCATATTTTCCCCGATTTCTGAAGATGTCCAAAGACCTCTTCAGCCGTTTGCAACTGATTGAGGATGGCAAGGCGCTCTCCCTCCTTCAATAATTTGCCCATCTCTTTTCCAGGAGCCACCCCTTGCGCCATCAAGAAGTGCGCCGTCAGAAGCGGCTTCTTAGCGACGATGCGGCTGACATGCGGGGCAAGCAGCGCGCGCCGCGCCGCATGCTGCTTTAAAAATGCAAGACGCTCTTCCGGATTCATGCGTGCGGCAACCACTTCTAAGAATATCTGTGAATAGGGATAGGCATAAAGATGCGCCCATTCCGGAAGCTCCTTAGAGGCGTGTCGAAAACGGTAGAGAAATTCCACCATGCGCATCTCTTCGCTGCTCGTGCGCAAATAGTCGCAAAGCGCAAGCTGCTCCTCCAGCGTGGCATCTGGAAAAAGTTCCATGAGATAGAGAATTGTCGGACTACCCTTCGGAAAATGGGCAAAACTTGCCACCCGATGGCGAAGATCATGCAGATGGAGATGCTGCAAAGTGGGAAAAATCGTTCCCAGCAGCAGGAGACGATGCATCTCGACCAGAGCCTCATCCACGTTGGGAAATGCAGCCATTTTATTAAACTCTTGATAGACGCGCTCCATGGCGACAGCAGGAAAGAGGTTGTCGGCATTTGCCATGATTCCCTCTTCTGTTTCAGGATCGATATGAAAGCCAAAGCGCGAGGCAAAACGGACCGCACGTATCATTCTGAGACGGTCTTCATTGAAGCGCGCATAGGGATCGCCGATCGCGCGAATCACCCCTCTCTCAATGTCGCTCTTGCCCCCCACATAATCGATAATTCTCTCTTCTAAAGGATCGTAAAACATCCCGTTAATAGTAAAATCGCGGCGTAAGGCATCTTCTTCCGGGCCGCAAAATTCAATTCCAACAGGCTTACGCCCATTTTCATAGCTCAAATCTTTCCGAAATGTCGAAACTTCAAATTGATGCCCTTCGATGACAACAATGACGACTGCAAATGCCAAGCCTACGAGAATCGTATGTGGAAAGAGGTTGAGAATCTTCTCAGGAGGAGCATCGGTCGCAATGTCGATATCGGCTGAAGGATGCTGCATGCAGTAGTCGCGCACCCATCCCCCGGCAAAATAGGCCTCATGGCCATGCCTTTTTAACTTTGTGATAATGTGTATGGCATGGGTCTTCGCTTCCATCGCCTTCTATTATACAAAATTAACCAATTTTATGAGAGAATTGACGGCATGAATAGCTATTCTCTTCTCGACAGCGGCAATGGCCGCAAATTGGAGCGCTTTGGCTCCCTCGTGCTTGCGCGCCCTGCGGCCCAAGCCGTCTGGCGTCCAAAACTATCCGATGCAGAGTGGAATCAGGCGGACGCCATTTTCAGCCGCGAAGGGGAAAATCGCTGGCTGAAAAAGCCGGCCAAAATCGACACCTGGCAGATCCAGGTGGCAGGCGTCACCTTCAAGCTCAGCCTGACCGACTTTGGCCATCTAGGCATTTTTCCCGAGCAGCGCGACTTTTGGGAATGGATTCAGACCACTCTTGCCAAGCGGGCTGCAAACCTACGCGTCCTTAACCTTTTTGCCTATTCAGGAGGCTCGACTCTAGCCGCAGCCCTCGCTGGAGCACAGGTGTGCCATCTCGACGCCTCCAAAGGCATGGTCACCTGGGCGCGCGAAAATGCCGCCTTAAATAAGCTGCAAGCTGCTCCTATTCGTTGGATCATCGAAGATGTGAGCAAATTTCTTAAGCGCGAAATAAAGCGAGGAAGCCGCTACGAGGCGATTATTTTAGATCCCCCCTCCTTTGGCCGTGGCGCTAAAGGCGAAGTCTTTAAAATTGAAGAGGAGATTCTGACGCTGCTCGCTGATTGCCGCGCTCTTCTTTCAGATGCGCCCCTGTTTGTGATCTTCTCCTGCCACACCCAGGGGTTTACTCCCCTTGCGATGCAGCATCTCATGCAGCAGATGATGCAGGGCTGCGGCGGAAAGGTCGACGTAGGCGAAATGGCTTTAAGAGGAGCTGCAGACGTGCTGCCTCTGCCAAGCGGCACCTTTGCGAGATGGCAAAATCATGAGTGAGCTTACCCTATCAAGTCTGCAAAATCCGCGCATAAAACAGGTTCTAGCCTTGCGGGAACGGCGCGAACGTGAAACGACAAATACTTTTCTGATCGAAGGCTATCGAGAGCTCTTGCGCGCAACCGATGCTGGCTGGAGCGTGGAGACGCTTTTTGTCTGCCCAGAGCTGTTTCTTGGCAGCAACGAAGAGTCTCTAATTAAGCGACTTACTTCAGGAGGAGCCAAGCGGATCAACTGCACTGAGGCTGTCTTCCATAAAATTTCCTACCGCGACCGCCCCGATGGCCTCTTGGCCATTGCTCCTCAACGCCATCTCAAATTTGACGATTTAAAATACAAGAAAGAGCCTCTCTTCATTGTCGCCGAAGCGATTGAAAAACCGGGCAATCTTGGCACAATTTTGCGCTCTGCAGATGCTGTGGGGGCAGATGGCGTCATTGTGTGCGACCGCTGCACCGACATTTTCAATCCCAATGTGGTGCGCGCGAGCGTCGGAACACTCTTTACAATCCCTGTCGTCGAAGCGGAAGGTAAAGAGACCTTGCAGTGGCTGAAACAGCATGGGGTCACCATCTTAGCAGCCACACCTGCGGCGCAAGCTGAATTTACACAGGTCGATATGCGGGTCCCTCTAGCTATAGCTGTCGGCACGGAGCAGTTAGGCCTTTCCAAACTCTGGATGGAGCACGCCTCGCTGCAGGTGCGCATCCCGATGATGGGGGTTGCCGATTCTCTCAACGTCGCTATGGCGACGACTCTTTTGATGTATGAAGCGCTGAGGCAAAGGCATGCAGCAGGTTGAGATCCTCTACGAAGACAACCATCTGCTGGCGGTAAACAAGCCGGCGGGACTGCTCACGCAGCCAAGTGGCACCTCACAAGTAAGTCTGGAAGCTCTTTGCAAAGTGTCGATCAAAGAGAAGTATCAGAAACCAGGGAATGTCTTTCTTGAGGCTGCCCATCGCCTCGACAAGCCTGTCAGCGGCGTGGTCCTCTTTGCAAGGACAAGCAAGGCTCTTCCTCGCCTGCACGCCCTTCTGCGCGAAAGAAAAGCCTCTAAAATCTATTTGGCTCTTGTTGAGAGGCCTCCAGATCCGCCAGAAGGGATTCTGGAACATGCGCTCCTTCATGAAGAGCATCAAGCGCGAGTAGTCCCCACTGGGACGCCGCAGGCGCAACTAGCGCGACTGCGCTACAAACTCATTCGGAAAGCAAAGCAGGGCTATCTTTTGGAAATTGAGTTGGAGACAGGGCGCTATCATCAGATTCGCGCGCAACTGGCCGCAATCGGGCTTCCCATCATCGGCGATTCGCGCTATGGCAGCAACAAAAGCTTAAGCGTGGATCAGATTGCCCTCCATCATCTGCGCCTTGAGATTACGCACCCGGTGACACAGGCCCAGCTCCAGCTGGTGGCTCCTGCACCGGGATGGTCAGTGTAGGAATCGGAGGAATACTCTTTAACACCATTTCAAGGGCATCAAATTCAGCAACAGCGCGATCGATGCTGTCGAGAATGACCGGGGTATCTGGATGAGCCGCCATTTTTTCACTTGTAAACAGCTCTCTCAATTGCAAGAAGGGCTGTTTGAGAAGGGGGATACTCAAGGTTTTATCCTGCTTAAAGGCCTCTTTTGCAATATCATTCATCTGGCTAACGATGGCTATAAATGGGTCCTTAAGCTCCATATAGGTGATATTCACCTCCTGAAGAATTGTTCTTGCGACCTCAATAAGTGTAATGGTCGCCTTCACGCCCACATCTGCAAGGCCATGTCTTTGCGCCAGCAAAGCGCATTTTCCTAAGGTCTGGATGGGAAAAACAGGAAGAGAAATGTCGCATTTGGCCGAATGGATAGTGATCTTTCCAAGTGTTGTCACAACACTGCTGCAGACAGGTTCTAGCATTTTCGTTGCCGCTAAATGATTGATCATCTCAAGCCGCTGTAAAATATAGAACTGGGTAAAGCTGATCTCATCGGCGATGCCTAACTTTTCTGTCTCCTTATTGTGTTCAGGATGAGCCAGACTTTTTGAAGCCTCTAGAAAATGTCTAAAGATGTCCTGCACCCTGTTTAAAACTTCTAGGCTTAAGACTGTTCCCGAGTGCTGCATGCCCTTTATTGCCGTCTCAGATAAAGCATCAACCACATCGCAAAGATCAAGCTCCCGATCGTTTAGAATGCTATTCTTGGCCGCATGTGTAAAATGATCTAAAGCCGCATAAGGATTGAGATAGCTCACCAGACGTCTTATCATCTGCTGCAAAGCGTCCAGGCTAATCCCAAAAAAGAAAATCCAGATGGCCCAAGCAAATGTGCGTGCGGGAACTTCCAGAACCTGTCCACAAAGGGCTAAAGCAAAGGAGACTAAAGAAAAGAAGATCAGCCATATTCGAATCAGTTTTAATCCTCGATCTCTTCGCACAAGCTCTAAAAGGCGGGGATTCATGCTTTTTTCCGCCCTTTGCAGGGGCAGCCAGGAGAGTGCCTGGATCAGGGGATGCATTAGGATAAATAGAAGGGCGACAACGCCTATTCCAATCGCCAGCGGTGTCCAAAAGCTTGTGACCTGATGGGCGATGGGGGAAAAGAGGAAAAAGAGCGCAAGAATGAGTGATGTTAAAGTGCCAATCATAGAAACCTTTTTGTTATACTTTGCAGTAAGGGTGGAAGCTCTTTTTCAAGCGTGGTGACTCGATGGTCCCACGTTTCGCCTTCCGCTATTTTCTTACACCCATTTTTGACCATTTCAGTGCGCCTGGACTCATCCGATAAATAGGTGGAAATAGCCTCTTGAATCTCTTCCAAAAGGGGATGACGGTAATAGACAATATCCTTTCCTTCGACAAAGTGCTCTTGGAGGTATTGACTTTCATTCGTAATCACCAGGGCACCGCAAGCAAGGGCTGTAAAAATCCTCTCATGTGCCCCCTCCTTGTTTTTGAGAGAGGGGTTGAGCAAGATTTTGCTCATTTTCATAATTTGAATGGCCTGTGGATAGTTTACAGAGGGATGAACTTTAATATTGGGTTTATTTGCAAAATATTCCTTCCAACCTATCGTATCAATAGAGCTGCCAAAAATGTGGATGGGACTCTCCCGCACCGCTTTGATTAAATCGACCCGGTCCTTTCCTTTCAGATAACATTCAAGATCTTGGAGCACTTCTGGCAGTTTCTGACCTTCAAAAACGCCCTCCTTTTTGGCTGCCTCATCGAGAGCCTCAATGTAGGAAAGTTTCGGGTCCTCAAAGACCCTTTCAAGGATAGCGTCCATAGATTTATGGACTGCAGAAGGATACTTTTCGCGCCACTCCAGACGCCTTTTTTCAAAATCGATAAAAGTCGCAAGGCAGACTAGGTCAAATTGCGGCTTTTCACGTTTTTCTACCAAGAGTTCAGGTTCGACCGCATGCGGAAAAAAAAAGGAGCGCTCGAATCCTAAAGTTTTTAAGAGTCTGGATCCCGTATGGTCATCGCAACCGGCGATAACGTAGGGACTACTGAAAAGATAAAGATAGTGATAGGGCGGGTCGACAAGACAGGCAAGATGCGGAATGCGTATCTCATCGCAGAGCATCTTGTTTTCTTTATTTCTTGGGACCCCGTTGAAGCTTATGGTGAGATCGGGGAGCTCTTTTTTGAGCGCACTAATGTCGCCAGTTTTTATATTTAACAGCCTGCAGCTATACCCAGCGCGAATAAACGCTTCGTAAAGCTTTTGAGTAAAATGGTGCAGCACCTCATATTGGCTATTATAGGGAATGAAGAAGTCGACGCGACCATTCTCAGCCAGGAGGGGCATTGCGTATCCTGTCGAGAATAGGGGTGAGCTCTTTCAAGAGGGCCGCTGCACGATGGTCCCAGGTGTGGTGATGCATCACCTGCTCTCTTCCAGCCGCGACGACTTGGCGCCGCTTATTTTCATCGCTCAGGTACTGATTCACAAGGCTGTTGAGAGCCTCGCCTTTGCCATATTCATAAAAGCCAAGATTGACGCCATCGCTGAAATTCTCGCGCAAGTAGAGGTTATCATCTGTAATGCAAAGAGCACCGCACGCTAAACTTGCCAGAATGCGCTCGTGGACTCCATATTTGATCCAGGCACAGCTGTTGAGGACTATTTTACTTCTCTGCATCAACTCAAGAGCCTGGTCATAGGGCACGGCATCATGGATAACTACATTGGCCTGCTTCCCAAGCTGTTTTTGCCAGCTGCTTGTTGCAGACGGAGAGCCGAAAATGGAGACCTTTGCATCCCGAATCGCCTTTACCATTTCAACCCGTGCTCGTCCGCGGGTATACATCTCTAAAACATCTAAAAGCTCTATAAAGTTGACGGTATTGGGGTCAACCTCTCCTCCTTTGGCAACGAAAGCGTCTAAGGAGGTAACAAAAGCCTGCACAAACGAAATCTGCACATCTGCTAAGGCTTTTTCTGCGGCTTCATCCAGGACCTGACTTAAACCCTTCGAGTACTGCTTCTGCCACTGCTGCCGAATCTGCTCGTAGTCTATGCAGGAGGAGAGCAGCAGCACATCATAAGGACGCTCCTGGTTCTGCGACTCAAGACCGAGATTCTTTTCCACACCATGCGGCATAAACAGGACATTCCGCCCGTTTATCCCGCGAAAAAATTCGCACGCCTGGTTGTCGACAGAAGCAATGATGGTAAAAGGACTCTGGACAAGAGAGACAAAGCCATTGGGAGAATCGACCACATAGGCCACATGCGGGATGCGGATTAAATCACAAAAAAAGCGTCCTTCTTCATCTGGAAGCAGCCCATTAAATGAAAGGGTACATTCCGGTGGATCTTGAAAAAGTTCTGTCAGGAATGGTTTTGGATTGCTGCGCTGCGCCTCTAAAATGCGGCAGTTGACCCCCAAGCGCAAAAAAGCCTCCTGCAACTTTTGGGTAAAGTGGTGAAGCACTCCATACTGACTGAAGTTGGGTGGCATAAAGAGGTCTATTCGTTTAATCATAATGCTTTCTCGTTTGTTAGCGCATGGGAATCCATTTTTTGCGAACTCCAAGCGTCTTTGCTTTGCGTTCACCAGCCACATTTTCACGCTTTTTGGGTGCGGCACCGCTCGACGCGATCGGCGTTCCGATTGCCCCCATCACCTTTGCCTTAAGCGCTTCTTGCTTTTGTTTTAACACCTCTAAGTCAGCCGGCTTAAAATTTTTTGGATCGATCGCCTTTTTAAGATCATCATAAGAAAGGCCGCTTTTTTTGCTAATGGATTCGACTTTATTTTGCAAATCTTGCTTCATATCTTGAACTTGCTTCATCATGGCAGCAATTTCGGGATCGCGATAGCCTGCCTGGGGAGCAGGCGATGCTCGCTGGGATCTTGGGCCTTTCTGTTTTTTTGGCTCCTGTTTTTGCCCCCCCTGGCCTAACTGCTTCGAAGCAGTTTCGAAAATATTTTTATCTCTTTCCATGCCGTGACCATTTCTCAACTCTGAAGAAGCTATCTTTATTGTAACATGTAAAATTTAATATTTCAATTTACCTGAAATTTCCCCGATGGACGCTTGTTTTTCGCAAAGATTTGAAATTTAAGACACTTATCGCTATACTCAGTTTGCAAATATCTAGACAAGGATTGAAATGAGCTATCTGCAGGAGTTTCGCGTACAAATCAACAATCGAGATTTCGCAAAATTTTGGCAGCTTTGGGAGGAATACTGCACGAGCGATTCCGTTGATACTGAAGAATTTAAGCTGGTTTTGCAAGCTCTTAAAGGGTCTGATCTTGCAAAGCGGTTTGGACAGTATATTGAAACGGCATTGCCTCTCTGGGCAACTATTCAGGATAAAAAGGCCTCCTATGAGATCCTAAAGCTCCTCTTCGATCTTCAAACGACAAATAGTTCAAAACTTGCCGATCTCGCTCTCGAAACACTCCGCGAGAAGTATGGCAGCGATTCCCGCTTTAACGACCGCCTGCGTCTTATCGGCCTGCGCAATCGAGATAATTTCCAAGGGGCCCTTGCCAATTATGATCTCCTCCACCACATGGAGAAGGGAAAATTTGTTTTTCATACCGGCGGGTGGGGCGTAGGCCAAATTGTTGACCTTTCTCCTGTTTTGGAGCAGTTAACAGTAGAATTTGAACATCTTCCTGGGAAGAAATATTTTACTTTTGCCAACTCATTTAAAAATCTTCTTCCCCTCTTAAATGAACACATTCTTGCAAGACGCTTTGCCAATGCCGATGAACTCGAGAAAGAGGCCAAAGAAAACCCCACAGAAATTGTCAAGACTCTTCTTCGCGATCTTGGCCCTAAAACTGCTGCCGAGATCAAAGAGGAGCTCTGCGACCTGGTCATTCCTGAAAAAGATTGGTCTAAATGGTGGCAAAGCGCGCGTGCCAAGCTCAAAAAAGATACCATGGTGGAGACACCTTCAACTTTGCGCGAACCGTTTGCAGTGCGCCATGCAGAAGTTACACATGAACAGCGCCTCCACACTGCAATTGGCAAGCACTCCTCAATCGATGAGCTGATTCAAACAGCCTACAGTTTTGTGCGCGACAATCCTGCGATGCTCAAGAATCCTGAGACGCGCGAATCGATCAAAAGCAAGCTTCTTTCGGCTCTGGAAAATAGCGAAATCAACAAAGCGCAAGAGCTCCAAATTTATATCTTTTTGGAGAGCCAGTTTGACACTCACACAGAAGACAAAGCGGTCAAGAAGCTCATTCAGGAGCTGGACAGTTTTGAATCCATTCTCAACGCCATTGAGATCATAGCCTTCAAAAAACGCGTTTTGACACTGATCCGGGAGCATCGCAAAGATTGGGCCGAGATTTTCCTCAACTTGCTATTTTCCAATCAGCAGAGCACCCTGCGCGACTATCTCATCAAAGAACTCAACCAAAAAGAGCATCAGAAGCTGTTAGAAAAAAAACTGCTCCATCTCGCTCGCCATCCTATCGAAGCGCCGGAATTTTTGGTCTGGTACTTCCAAAAAGTGATCGATAAAGACAGCAAAGGCTTGCCTTTTAGCAATAAGGAGGGGCAATGCCTTTTCTTTGAAGCGATTTTGATTCTCTTCGCAGCCCTCGATACCAAACCTGAATGGCGCAATTTGAGCAAAAAGATCTACACGCTGCTATCAGGAAAGCGCTACGCCGTTGTCAGAGCCGTGATTGAAGGAACAGACCTCGACTTCATTAAAGAGTTCTTGCTCCTCATCGCTAAGTGCCACTCTTTTACAGATCATGACGTCAAAATTTTGCGCTCACTCGCGGCCGTTGTCCATCCCTCTCTCACTCCTGCCAAACAGAAGAAAGAGGCCGGTTCATTTGATGGGCATACGCTCTGGACAACTGAAGAGGGGTATAACCGCGTTAAGCAGCGCCTACACGATTTGACAACCGTCGAAACAGTAGAAAATGCGCGCGAAATAGAAGCGGCAAGGGCTCTTGGGGACTTAAGAGAAAATTCCGAATATAAATTTGCCCTCGAAAAGCGCTCGAGATTGCAATCGGAAATCCGCCATCTTTCTGAACAGATTAACCGCGCCCGCATTATTTCCAGAGCTGATATTCCAGAAGATGAAGTCGGCGTCGGCAGCGTTGTTGAAATTAGCGACTCCTCCGGCACCCACACGACATACTCCATCTTGGGAGCCTGGGATGCAGATGCTGAAAAAGGGATTCTCTCCACCCAGTCGCGCCTCGCACAAGCGATGGAGGGAATTCGGGTGGGCGAAACATTCAAATTCAAAGACGAAGAGTTTAAGGTAGTCAGCCTAAAACAGTTTTTGCACAAATAGGTGTCGATGGACCTTGTCATTGCCACCAGCAATTTGCATAAGATCCGCGAATTTCGCGACATGCTGAAACTTTTCAAAAATCTCGATATTCTTTCCCTGCTCAATTTTCCCTCATACACTCCTCCTGAAGAAACAGGTTCCAGCTTCAAAGAAAATGCGATTTCGAAGGCTGAACATGCAGCCAAGTCTTTGAACAAGTGGGTGCTGGCCGATGATTCTGGCCTTGTTGTGCCAGCTCTTGGAGGCTCTCCCGGTATCTTTTCAGCTCGCTACGCCGGCAGCGATGCCACCGATGCGGAAAACCGTCAAAAGCTGCTCCTCGCCCTCGAAGGAAAACAGGATCATGAGCGTTCGGGGTATTTCGAATGCTGCTTAGCTCTTGCCAACTCATCCGGACTGCAAAAATGCGTCACAGGGACCTGTGAAGGCCTAATTCTCAAAGAAGAGCGCGGCCGCAACGGATTCGGATACGACCCACTTTTTGTCAAAACCGACTATGATAAAAGCTTTGCTGAGCTCGACGAAGCGACAAAAAATCGCATCTCACACCGCCGCAAAGCTTTGGAAAAGCTCTCAAGCAATCTAGAAACGCTCTCAGGTTAGGTTGCACTACATTGTCGACGGGTATAACCTCCTCTTTCGTCTCTTTGGAAAAGGTGAAGCTCTCCAAGAAGGGCGCGAACAGCTGCTCGAATGGCTGAAAGCAAAAGCTCTTCAGTTGAGGCTGACTGTCGTCTTTGACGCCCAGCATCAAGAGGGAGAGGCTACGAGATCGGACTTCGGCCCCCTTGAAATTATATTCTCAAACGTTGGGGAGACAGCTGACACCCGAATTTTAGCCCTTTTGAAAGCTGGCAGCCGTGCCGAACGAAAAGTCATCGTCACTTCAGACAAACGACTGGCTTTAGAAGCGCGCCATTTAGGAGCCAAAACCGAAACGGCCGAAGAGTTCCTCGCTTGGCTCAACAACCGCTTTCAAAATCGGCTAAAAAGGGCTAAAAGAGAAGCCAAACCCATCGCTCAAACAAGGGTAGAAACTCCTCCTGTTGCAGAGAAGCCAAAAAAGAGAAAAAAACCTGGCAAAAATGCCACTTTTGCCGAATGCTTTGAATATTATCTGGAGATATTTGAGGAGAAAGAATGACCCTCGCCCGCCTATTTACCCTTCCCTATTTTTTCCTCCTCGCTGTAGGCCTGATGGTCCCTTCAGACGCCCAGCACGGCCTCTTCAGCCTTAAAAGCCTCTCTTTTCTAGGAGCCCTAGGAGCAGTGGGCGCCTATGCACTTTTGCGCCAAAAGATCAATCTCGCCCAGTTTAAACTCCTCTCATTTGCCGCTTGCAGCCTCGCTGTTCTATTCTTTTGGCTCCTCATCAGCCTCGCCCGCGACCAGACCACCTCTACAGCCCAATTTGACCAGTTTAAACTCTTCCTGATCACATTGGCCGTGCCTTTAACCAGCCTCTACATCGTTAAAGAAGGGCTTGTGACACCGCAGCAGATCTTTAAAACAGCCCTCTATGCAAGCTTTGCCTATGCCTTCGCAAAAGTGCTGCTCGTCTCCCTCCACCTCCTTCATATTGTGAATGCCTGGACCCTCATTGACGCTCTAGGCATCCGCTACATGCGCATGGGTATCTATGGAGGCTTAGACCGCTTCCAGACCTCCGTCGACATCGCCACCCCTTTTCTCCTCTTCTTTCTTTTGCAAGCCGAACATTTGGGACTTACCTTCAAAAAGCCCTTTCGAGCCACCTACATCACCATAAGCCTTTTGTCGACATTCTTAAGTTTTTCCCGCTACCTGATCTTCATGTACCTGGCCAGCACCCTTCTCTACTGGCTCACACTCGACCCAAAACGCTTTTTAAAGACCAGCTTCTTTCTCCTCCTCTTCAGCTTCGCCGCCTTCTTTGCCATCGGTCCAGAAAAAGTGGAGAAGATCATCGAACGGCGCGTCTTCAGCAAAAATAGCTTCCATTCCGATAACACCCGCGTCAAGCAGGCCAATGCCCTTCTCACAGAATATGAGGAGGCCCCATTTCTTGGCAAAGGCCTCGGAGGCTATGTTCCCAGCCATATCCGCGACTCCCTCCTTCTCCACTCCTACGAAGTGCAGTGGCTCGCCTTTCTCATGCAATTTGGCCTGCTCGGTCTTCTCCTTCTTCTCACCCCTCTTTTCTTTATCGCCTGGCGCCTGATCGCAGCCCCCATTTCTCGACTCCGCCTCTCTTTTCTCGGCGCCTTTCTCCCTCTTCCTTTTCTCCGGCTTTACCAACCCCTTCCTCATCTCCCTGACAAGTGGCATCATCTATACCCTCTTCTGCATTCCATGAATGTATTTACGCGAAATAGGGCTTGGAGTATGATTGTGAACCACGCCTAAATAGCTCAGTTGGTAGAGCAGCGCATTCGTAATGCGAAGGTCGTCGGTTCGACTCCGGCTTTGGGCATTCCCACAACCCCTCTAAACTGAAAGGTTTACGAGGGGGTTTCTTTTTTAGATTCCTTTCACAAACCGAGAATATTTACACACTTTAGTCACAGCAAGCACCAATTGAGGACAGATGCGTCCAGTAAATTTGCACGATGACCGACCGCATAAGATCTATTGCACAATGGTAAGTGAAATTGTCGAAATAATTGTTTAATTACGAAGTTTGTGTGAAAAAAGTGTGACAAATGGACAGAAAGTTAACTCAATAACGTTGATTTCTAGAGCTATTTTGAAGTAACATGCCTCGCATTTAATATGCGATGCACAAGAAAAAAGGAGTAAAACACGTGGCTACAATCCGAAGAAGAGAAGGTGTGCGAGGGGTCTGTTACGATGTTCAGATCCGAATTCGGCCTTATCCCACCAACGAATAGATCATTTAAGAAATTGACAGATGCTAAAAGATGGGCTGAAAAGACCGAAATGGAAATGAGAGAAGGACGTTATGGTCTGACCTCTGAATCACGAAAGAAAACGCTCTCTGAAGCTATTGAGCGCTATCGTAAATATGTACTCCCCTCAGTAAAGAAAAGCCGCAGAGAACATATCATCGACTGGTGGAAGCAAATGATCGGTCATCTATCACTCAAAGAAATCACCCCCGCCCTCATCACAGAAATAAGGGATAAACTCATTCATGGCGAAGCTGATTCCAAGAAAAGGGCCGTGGCAACCGTAGTGAAATATCTGGCAACCCTGTCCCATATTTTATCGATGTGTGTCAATGAATGGCAATGGCTCGAAACAAATCCCGTTATGAAAGTCTCAAAACCCTCCTTGCCTAAAGGAAGAACCCGATTTCTGGATGATTCTGAGCGGGAGAAGCTGCTTCTGGCCTGCAAGTCAAGCATGAACCCTTATCTCTACACAATAACTATCCTGGGCATATCCACAGGGATGAGACGATCAGAAATTCTAAATCTATCCTGGCCTGACATTGATTTTGAAAGGGAACGAATTGTTCTAAGAGAGACCAAGAACGAGGAAGTTCGCGTTTTGCCATTAGTCGGTCTCGCCCTTCAATTGGTAAAGGCTCTGGAAAGTACACGTCAGATTAATTCCTTTCTATTATTCCCTGGCACAGACCCACAAAAGCCCATTGACTTTAGGTCAGCCTGGCAAGTCGCCGTTAAAAATGCAGGGCTGAATAACTTCAAATTTCATGACCTCAGACATAGTTTTGCGAGCTATTGTGTCATGAATGGTTCCAGTCTCAATGAGATAGCTGACCTTCTTGGACACAAATCCTATCACAGTGTCACCAAAAGGTACTGTCACCTTTCTGACGCGTACCGGAAGGATGTTGTTATATCTATGAATGAAAAAATTTTTGGTAACACTTAAGGTTCAAAAATGATATTTGAAAATTGCTTTCGAGGCTTAAAAGTAATCGAATTAAGAGAGGCTGTATGTTTTCTTAGCGTAAAAAATCTCAATTCACATTCATTTAAACCAATTACACTTGACGAACACATACACATTCTCAACACCACCCCAGAACATTCGGATAATGAAACGGAAAAAAGATGGCATAGGGAGTTTTTGTATCGTCGTATTAATACAAAAGGAAAACCAGATGCGCTTTCATACGAAGAACTTGAGCTATGTAATTTCATAACGGAATATGTATCATCTTGTCTAACTTCTCTATTATTAGATCGAAATCCAATTGACGCTATATATAGCCTATCATTCCCTTTAATAAGAACAAACATTGATACTGGAAAATACAGTCAAAGCTATAAAAGTATTAAAATCCACACTCATTTAGAAAACAGGATATATCTATTTGACAGTTACTGGCTTGGTATGGAATTGATGTTTTTAAATCTATTGTCAAGCTCTAATTTTATTCATCCTTTCAGAGAACAATCACACAATTTTATTAACTATAAGTCTGACACAAGGAAGAAAAGAGATTTAATCATAAAAATTTTGGCTCATTATTTATTTAGTTCTGAGAATCATGTTCTGAAATGGAATCAAAAAAAAGTTGTAGAACATGATCTTATGAGGGCATTTGGGGTGACTGCTGATTTCTCTCCAAGAGGTGATTTTCGCGTCATGAAAGACTTAATCAGAGAATTAATTCCAGAGCAATATCGAAAGGTGGGCAACCCAAAGTATGTGCATTATACCGATGATGAAATATCCACTAAACCTAATCCAATTTCTGGCATATTTCACATCGATGTTAATGGAAAGAAGAAAGTTGATTTGTTGGCTTTGAGAATAGCTGGAAGGACTATATCACTTGCTTATCTCCTCCATAAAAAAGAGAGAAAATACAGGGGATATGACTATTTATTATGAAGAGATTGAGCGCTTACAGACATTTACAGAAATTATGGGAAATTTCGAACGCAAATCTCTCGGACAATGTTTATTTAATTTTGAAATTCAAACATTTTTGAGAAATTTGTCGAATATTAGAATTCGCTATTTTTAACAATAGGAAATATTTTACATTTTTGAGACCAATCTTTGCGAATTACAGATTTTGCCTGCCAAAGCTATATTGGTAAGTACTGTTCAGAAATGTTCAATATAGATTGATAAATATGAAAAAAAAATCCTTCAAAACACTTTAGGGGATACTGATATGACGGAAAATGACATGAAACACAACCTAGTAGATCAAACGACAAACCCTTACCTAACAATTAGGGATTTTGCCAAGCAATATTCAACTTGGACGGAATCATCGATTCGCTGGTTGATTTACAACAACACTGCAGGTTTCAACGACACCGTTATCCGGAGAATCGGAAAATCCAAAATTTTGATCTCTGTCTCGGATTTCTGGAAGTGGATCGAAATGCAAAATCAAAAAAGAGTGAACTCTTAATGCTAAGACATAACAATACTGCACAGCAATGTACAGCAACTTATAGCCAGAATATGATTAAGAGGTGTTTTCTGACAAAAAGCACTCATAGAATATGGTGTGAACTATAAACTTTGATTTGATAAAATTGCTGATTAGGAACAGCAGAAACAAAATACCATTCTAGATGCACCTAGAATGGACTAAACAATAAAGAGCGAAAGGCCATGTAGGAAAGAGAGAACATGAAAAATAGAGAAACAAAAACGCCGTGAAAAAGTTCTTACCTTTTTCACGGCAGAACAGCAAGTTGCAACATACTGTTTGTATCTCTAGAGTAGCAAATTTCATTCCTGCATGGCAATAACCCTTTTATGAGGAATTGCCGTGAGTTCAAAAATTCTTGACTCTTTGGTTGAAGAGCTTGAAGAAAAGCTTGGAAGAGACCGCACACTCATTACGATTCGTCAACTCGTGGCTTGCGGAATCTTTGGGTCAATGAGTTCTGCCCGTGAGGCTTTAGCTAAAGGGCGTCTCCCTTTCATTCGAATTTCACCTCGTCGTTTTGCAATCCCTCGTAAAGCGCTGCTTGCTTTTCTTTATGAAAATCTGAAGGAGAAAGCATGCAGCTCAGAATAAAAGAAACCGCTGTAGCAGATACCACAGCGGCAACAAAACTACCAATGGAAATTCAGACGGCATCATAGCTGATTCGACAATTTTGCCGAAAGTTACGATTCGAGTCCGCGAGAATATTTCCATTGAATCACCCCCAGAAGACCTTCTTGACGCTATTGTCAAAACGAATAGGTTCCAAAACCCAAAGTACGTATCCAATGAAAAAAATGGCTACAGTAACTGGAAGATTCCAGAGACACTCGAAACTTATCGGTTTGAGGGCGCCAATTTAATCGTTCCACTTGGATTTGGAGGACAACTTCTACAGCTATGTAAAGAGCATGATCTTAAGGTCGATTTCGAAGACAAGCGTGTTATCTGCCCGGTGGATTTTCAAAAGGCGCTGAAAGGAGTTAAGTTACGACCTTATCAAGATCGCGCAGTCAAAGCAGCTTTAGGTAGTGTTCAGGGCGTGATTGTAAGCCCTACAGGTAGTGGTAAGAGCCTAATGGGCTGCGAAATCATTCGTCGCCGCAACCAAAAAACCCTCATACTTGTCCATAGAGCGGAACTTGCAAAACAGTGGATTACGGGGATTAAAAAGAATCTCGGACTAACTGCAGGACTAATTGGAGATGGCCAATGGGATATTGGAAAAGAGATAACCGTCGGTTTGGTGCAAACACTTTCTTCTCGGGAACAGCAGGCAAATGAGCTTGCACAAAATTTTGGGCTGCTTCTAATCGATGAATGCCATCACGTTCCAGCTGAGACGTTTCTAGACGTTCTAGGATGGTTTTGGACAAGGTATCGTTATGATTTATCTGCAACATTAGGACGTGCGGACGGCTTAATGCCGCTCATTTCTTAGGACTTGGGCCTCAGATTGCAACCATTGAACGCAAAGAGGTCGAACACCTCCAAGCAACTGTACCAGCAACTATTAAGGCCATAGAGACCGGATTTTCCCCAAAAGAGGCCAATTCCTGGAATGAATATTTGGATGCAATATCGACAAGTGCAGACCGCAATTTATTTATTCTAGAGCTAGCTAAGAAGTCAAAAGTGCCAATACTAATTCTCAGCGATCGAGTAGCTCATGCCGATGATCTATCGGGGATGTTCTCAAGAAGAAACTTCGATCATGCCCTCGTACACGGAAAAGTGAAAGATCGTGAAGAGGCAATAGAGCGCATCAAAAAAGCCACTGTCACTATAGGGACAACAGGACTCCTAGGAGAAGGACTCGACGTACCATTCTGGGAGGTTCTGATTATGGCCTCCCCGATCTCAAGCGAAATAAAATTGATGCAGGCTATCGGAAGAGTGGTAAGAGCAAGTCCAGGCAAGAAAAGCGCCCTCATATACGATCTAAAGTACGATTGCGGATTTTCTGGGGCTAGCTTCAAAAAGAGATTTGAGATTTATAGGAAACATAAGATTTGGGTGGAATTTAAAAACTGAAGGGGGCCGACTCGGGAAGAGATTAGGCCCCCTAGATCCTTCACAACTGGATTTGATATGATTATGGCATACAATACAGAAAAATGCACTGAAAATTCACATGAAGCATTTATCGAAAACAAGAATCCTCCCGCTGAAAAAAAATCCCAGCATAATGCTGCTAGAACTACACCCTTTAATTTTTACTACCTTCTGCAAGTAGATGGAGACCCTGAATTTAGTCTAGTAGCAAAGTCCGCTAGAAAGAATGGTATAAAGGCCGAATATACTGCTGCTGGATGGGTATACCAAAGAAAAGAAGATGCCGAAAAGGTCGCCAAAAGATGGTCTCAGGGAAAGCGCAAAATCCGGGCTGTCCGTTGGTATGATCTGCGGTTAGATATCATCTGGAATGGCCAAAAAAGCGAAGCGAATTTAGCAAAGAAAGAGATCCGACATGAGATAAAAACCTGTCAGCTAAACAAGAAAAAACAAGCGATCGATCTTCAATGTCATGTCTGTGGATTGCATCCTAGTTGGCTATACGCCGAAAAACTTCCTGAGGATATGTCAGATCACGACAGGAAAACTCACGCCTATTTCAAACCGCTCTGGGACGAAACGTTTAAAGAGAAAGAAGAGCTCGACCTACGAAGTTCTGATCTTTCGCGCGAGAAAGAGGATATCGAAAGCAGTATTGACGAACAACCCCCTCAAAATTTTCAATTTCTTTCTATTAATTCTTTGTTGCAAAAGCAGCCAAGAGCCAACTGGATAATAAAATCGTATATGGACATTGGATCACTTGGATTGCTTTTTGGTGAACCAGGAAGCATGAAATCATTTGTTGCTCTCGATATGGGGCTTTGTATTGCATCTGGGCATGAATGGCATGGAGCCCCTATCCGGAATAAAGGCGCTGTCTTCTACATAGCCGGAGAGGGGTTTTCCGGTCTTTCCAAAAGGCTGCGTGCTTGGACACTTGAAAACAATATCAACCCCACCCATCTTGCGTTTTTCATATCCAATCGATCGGCGCAACTCCTCGACAAGGTTAGCACAGATGATGTAGTGAAAAGCATAGATAACCTTCAAGCTCTACACGGCAAACCAATTTTAGTAATCATCGATACTCTCAATCGCAATTTTGGACCCGGTGACGAAAACAGTACCGGAGATATGACCTCTTTTATTAATGCTATCGACACCTATATTCGAACGCATTATGGATGTGCAGTTTTGATTGTCCATCATTCGCCCCTCACAGATCAAGGAAGGCCTCGGGGTTCAACGGTTTTACATGGAGCTCTTGATTGGGAATACAAGTTAGTAAAACGGCCTGGTCATGTCAGAGAATTATCTGTCACTAAAGTAAAAGATCATGATCAGCCACCTGCCATCTCTTTTGAACCTGTCACAATTCAACTTGAAGGTTGGGTAGATGATGAAGACGGAAGCGTAATGACCTCTTGCGTCTTAAGAAAGACTCGTAGCAGCCCTGTGGATGACACACAAAAATTACCCGGTGCAGCAAAAGTCCTTTGAAGCTCTCGTGCAATTGACCAGAGACGATCCCCGCCATGCAAAGGGTGTTTATATTGATACATGGCGGGATGCTGCATATAGCGCAGGAATCACCCCATCATCCAAAAAAGAAGCTAAAAGAAAAGCATTTCAGAGAGCAGTAGAAAATCTCAGAGAGGGAGGTTATGTTGAAACCAGTGACGATTTTTGGTGGCCAAAGCGGGACAAATAGCGGGACATTAGGACCCCTTGTGGGACATGCCATTTTGTCCCACCTTTGTCCCAACTTTTTCGCTTGTTTCCGCTCGTCAAAGGCAGAATCTCCTAGAGGACATGTGGGACAGGGACGGGACATAAGCGGGACATGTCCCAGGTTGGGACATGCGGGACAATGTCTATATAAAGACATGTCCGCTGTCCCACCCCAATGTCCCGAATTTCGGCCATCCACAACAATCGATCAAATCGCATAAGGAGGATCATGGAAATTGTAAACTATAAACCGATCGGCAAAGGCTTCCTTCTGGCTCGATTCGATGTCCGCATCCCCAAATGGGGGGTTACGTTTCGAAACTGCTCCCTCTTTGAAAAAGAAGGCAAGAAATGGATTTCCCTCCCCAACCAGTCTTTCAAAGATGAAAACGGTACCACTAAATATTTTCCCCTAATTGTCTTTGAAAAAAGCGTGAAGGAACGGTTTAAAGAGACAGTTCTTGGAAAGATCTCATCAGGAGAAGTCACAAGCGCCGGGAAAGAGGACTCAGATAAAATATTAAATATTTTTTAAAACCAAGGAATATAAGCATGAAAATTGAAGTCAAAAACTTTTACCCTCTTCAAGGAGAACGAGATGATGGCAGGGGTTATCTAAAGGGTGGCTTGCACATTGTCGTTCAAATTGGCAATATAGATCTAAACGTTCGAGGAATTCTGGTTTGCAAAAATGCTGGAAAATGGTTCTTTCGGATGCCTTTCAGGAATGGTGTCAACAACAAGACAAAATGCTCGACGAGTTATCCCGTCTTAGCTTTCGGTGATAACATGCTGAATAAAATCCTGCTCGATGCGATTCACGCACAGGCACCCTCCTTCATCGAATCCTTCTTGGCGGCCAATCCCCAGTTGGAGTCAACAGCCTCATCAGGCCAACCAAAAGCGCCGCCAGGCGCGCAAAACCAATCAACCAATGTCAAGACAGCCACCATCTCACCAAAGGCCAAGACAGCGGCTCCAGCGAAGTCAGGGACGAAAGTCTTTCGCGATCTCCCATCAAGGCCCTCTACAACAAAATCAAAGGCTAGAGGTATTATAAAATCAATTTAAAGACGTATCCAAAAAGGATCTTCTGAAAACCTAAAAAAAAGAGGGTGTGAATATGGCTAAAAAGAAACAATCCCGAGAAGAACTGGCCTTTCCTATTGCGACTGTCCCCAACCTATCCAACCCCATGAAGCCGACAGAAAATCTGGCTGTCATTAAACAAATCATCCTGGGAGCAATTAAAGGTGCATATCAACTGAAAACACCTAACGAGCCAGGCCCCTATCATACTGGCTATGGAAAAAGGCAAAAGCCAATTGTCACAGAGGAACAAATTCAACTAGTCACGCATCTTATAGAGACTCTAGAACCAGCAAATGCCATCGAAGCAGCCTTGGCGAGCCAATTTGTTATTACCTACATTCGCGGTTTGGATTATGCGCAGGACACAAGTCCACGAGATATGGAGGCCACTCTCAAATTCTTTGAATTCGGACACCAAGTCCTCGAAACCCTTCAGCGATATCGGACGAAAGGCGCGCAGCTAATTTCCGTTAATTACAACCACAACCAGGGTCAAATTAATAACATAAAAATTATCGAAAAAGACACTCCACAACATACCATAGAGGTTAATTAGCATGTATGATTATGATTTCTATGACTCAGAAACGATAGAAAAAATTAAAGAAGCGCGCTCGAAGAAACTTAAGGGGTTACTTAAGAAGTTGTCCGCAGCTAGACAGAAAGGCGATGAAAAGGCCTTAGATGAAGCCTATAAAGCCTTAGCAAAACACAAGATCGCAGATCAAGCTTTAAAGGAAAAAGCAAAAGAACTGGGTCATTATTGGTGAAAGGCATGGCGTATCCTTAAAAAAACGACTATCCCCCACCCTTGTACAAGATGAAAGAGATCACAATCCCAAAGAAACTACTGCCACTTGTGCAGGCCTTCTCCATTGAATCGGAAACGGCTGTTCGAGCCCTTGTCTCTGAAGCCGCTAACATGATATGCGACAGTGTCTCTTTTGGAAGCAAAAAGGAGATTTCGAAAGATGAGCTAGAAGCCATTTTAACCCTAATGCATGGAATTAAGCCAAGAGATACAATTGAGGCCATCTACGCAGCCCAGATCGTCGCTTCTCACATGCTAGGGATGCGTAAACTTGCAGAAAGCTACCCAAATGACCAGCGCCTGGGTCTCCAATTACTCAGATTCTGCAATGAGGCCATGGCCCAGCTTCAAAAAAAGAGAGCAGGAGGCACAAGCCAGAATATTGCCGTGAACTACCATTATAGCGGGCAAGGGCCAGCCTTCATGCAAACAGTCATACCAAAGGAGCCCGATGCCAGTTAAAGGATGCAGGCTCTGCGGAGCCCGATGCCGGACAAAAAATGGCGGCCTATGCGAACAGCCAGCTATGAGGGCTAGCAACAGATGCCGTATGCACTTCGGCCATGCCCGCAAGCTTAAAACCCATGGGCGGCTGACCATCCAGGCAGAAGAGGAACGCAAGCAGCAACGGGCTTTATTGAGGGAAATGAAGGCAATTAACGCTGAAATCGAGCAGATGATGGGTGGCGAGGAGGCAAATTGAAAGGGATTTTCACCACTTTCACCGCCAGCTTGTTCGTGCGATTCCAGGAAGCGCCCGTGTTTCAGGGAGCTTAATGTGTGCGCGCAAACCCCTTGGGTGACCTATGGAAGAAAAGACACTCCGCAAGATGAGAAAGGAATATCCAGGCGGTTCCGACACAAAGCTGGAAAGCATCTATCTGTATCAGCGCATGATGAAAGGTAAAGCCACGACGGGAGAGCTTGTGCTCCTCAGCTATCTAAGGGGTATGAACACCCGCTGAAGATTATGCCGAATATCTAGAAATTGAAAAGTCTTGCGATGAGTGTGGGGAATGATAAGTTTCGGCGAGGTTAGGTAGTGTGCGAGCCCTCTCCAACACTAATCTAATAAGCAATATATATAGAAAACACTTTAAATTGATTTTAATTCATAAAGCAAGGGAAAATACTCGACAGCGATTTAAGAAAAAACAACAAAAAGGAGTATCGAAATGAAAAGGATTTTCTCTTTACTGGCATGTTTAGCAAGTGTCTCATTATCAGCAAGCACATATTTGGGCAATTACAATACAAATAAATATGACGCAAATTCGGTCAACAATCCATATTCTCCTTATGGGAGTCAATACAGTTCGACAAGTATAAACAACCCCTATAGCACCTACGGAAGCCAATATAGCAGTACTTCCGCAACAAA
Source organism: uncultured Parachlamydiaceae bacterium (assembly GCA_963745935.1). Taxonomy (GTDB): domain Bacteria; phylum Chlamydiota; class Chlamydiia; order Chlamydiales; family Parachlamydiaceae; genus JAJFUZ01. The sequence continues at coordinate 168,942 of CAVUZO010000004.1, read as the reverse complement.
CCCGTATGCCACCAAAGCGCCAAAACTTTACGATCAAAATGGCAATTATAGGGGCAAGTTGAGCGCCAATAAATACGATCCGGAATCTACCTCAAACCCTTATGGCAGATATGGCAGCCGTTATTCCTCCGATAGCATTAACAATCCATACGGCCCTGGAAGTCAATATTCCACGGATGTGATTAGCATTTATGGGGATTAACAGATTGCGGTAAAGCTGCCAATTTGCTTGTATTATGTAAAAGAATATAATCGTTTTAAACAACCTTTTATACCAGAGAAAAGTTATGAAAATTTTTTATAAAACATTACTGTTTGCTATGATTACCTGTGTTCTAACGGTTTCAAATGTTATAGCAATTGAAACAAAGTATGATAAATTTAAAACTGCCGAAGATCTCATTTTGTGGTCGGGCTATGATTGTCCAGACCGATTTGACCCAAGCTTAATAAAAGATGACATTACTAAAAAATCCGCTTTAGAAAAAGGTTTAAAGTTATGTGAAGAAAAAGCTAAAGAAGGAGTTTGCTGTAATCAAGAACTATTAGGTATTTATTACTACTCAGAAAAAAAAGAATTCAAAAAAGGGTTATATTGGCTTAACAAATGTGCAGAGCAAGGATCATCTAGAGGGATGTATATATTATCTTATGCTTATGTAAAAGGCCTTGGAGTTGTGCAGGATGAGGATGAAAGTTTTAAGTGGTTATATTTAGCTGCTGCAGCTGGAGATGAGGATGCAATAAAGAATTTAAATATTCTTCACAGTCAATTCGGGTTCTCTCACAAAACAATGATGCCGGGTAAGAAAAATGCTCAAGTATGGATGAAAGAGAATCCGAAAGCTTTTTTCAATCCTGATGGTAAATGGTTTGAGAAATCCAGGTAACAGAATTTACGCGATTAAATTCAATCTCATTGAAGGAAATCACACCTTTCTTCAACCTTTGTCTGTCAATTGAGATCTTCAACATGTAATCTAACTAAGGATATTATTTTGAATACATTTAAGAAAGCTTCGAGAGAATTCTGGGAAGTCTATCAAAAATATTTCTGGAGGGTAGTTTTTAGCGTGATCGCGATTGCTTTACTTCCAGTTTTTTTAGGGATGATGGAAGTAGTGCAAGTGCTCCCCTTTATCGCAACTATTTACGGACAAGGATTCGAAATTTGCTCAAAGCCTCTGGCATCGATAACTTTGGTTGAGGTTATCTTAGTGTCGATTTTGTTCCATGTTGCAAGATCTGCATTTCTGTTTGTGTGGACGCTTTACAAGCTATATTGTGTGGGAGAGGAAGAACTCGAGTAAGAAAATCGCAATTGTCGAATTATTCTTCTCTGTCTCTATAAAATAAAGGTCATGAGTATGTCAAAATTAAATCAAAAAAAAACATTTTTCCATGGAGCAACTAGGTTTTGCTTGTGCGCATTAATGGCTGGAGCCTTTCTTTTGTCTTTGCAATCCTGCACTGAAAATCAAAAAGAATCCCTAGAAGACTTAAAATTTGAGATAAGTCAACTTGAATCGAGCATAAAGTGGCTAGTGGAAGATTCAAAAACATTAAGAGACAACTACCAAGAACTTTCAGAAAAAGTTTCACTATTAGAATTCAAAGACGAATCTAAGGCTACCGCATTTTTCTGTGTTTCAAAAGGAATAAGTGACGGTGTTCAAGTAATGGAATCCTCCTCAGAGAGTTTTCTTATTTCCCTCAAAGAAATAACTCCTTACCTATCTGGCTATAAGTTGAGATTTTCAATAGGAAACACGTCATCTGCAACTTATAACAATGCAAAGCTTAAGGTGAATTGGAATCGTTCTTATCAGAATTGGAAAAATGATAAAGAATACGCTTCTAAAATTAAAGAATATGAATCAACACTTGATGAATATTGGAAAAAATCTCGAACACCAGAATTTAGCTCTCTAAAAAAGCCCGAGAAGCCTAAAAGAGCCTTTTGGTTTGAAGAAAAAAAAGAAAAAGAGTTCACCTTGAAAAATCCACTAAATCCAGGCTCTTGGAACTATATAGAGGTGCATGTAACTCCAGCAACCCTTGAACAGTTGGATTCTGTGGTGGTCAGCATAGAAACATCCGCAATCAGCCTGATCCAAGAACAAGATTCCAAATCTTAAAGATTTTATGAAAAAGAATATCAAACAGTCCATTCGAATCTAGGCCCTTATCTGCTTGATGAACATCCCGTGTGGGCGGCCCCTAGAAATTCATATTTATTCCCATTTATCCCTGGTTTCAGGTATAAACGGGGATAAATGGGTATAAAACTATGGATCGAATCCTAAATCCTTTTTCTCCCGGCGCCGGTGCTCCTCCTCGTGAGTTGGTTGGTCGAGATCCAGTTCTGGAAGACGCTCGTGTTTTACTTGGCAGAATTAAACGAAAGCGACCAGAAAAAAGCCTACTTCTTACTGGTCTACGCGGCGTAGGAAAAACGGTTTTACTCAACGAAATAGAGCGAATGGCCATAGATGAAGGATACCGAACGATCTTCATCGAAGCCCATGAAAACAAAGCCTTAGGCCCCCTTCTTGCCCCGCATCTTTGGAAACTTCTTTTCGACTTGGATCGTGTAGCCGGGCTCGGTAATAGGGTGAAACGAGGATTGTCCGTTCTACGCAGCTTCATTGGTGCGCTCAGGGTAACCGTCAATGATGTGACAGTCGGATTAGATATCGAACCCGAAAGAGGTTCCGCCGATAGCGGTGATCTGGAAATTGATTTGCCAAACCTTTTTGTTGCCATTGCTGAGGCTGCTGAGGAACGCCAATGTGCGGTCGCCATCCTGGTTGATGAAATTCAATATTTCAGCCAAAAGGAGCTCGGTGCGCTGATTATGGCCATGCACAAAATACAACAACGCCAGCTTCCTCTAGTACTTTTGGGAGCTGGTCTTCCCATACTCCCAGGTCTTGCCGGTGAATCGAAATCGTATGCTGAGAGACTTTTCAGCTTTCCAGACATTGGGGCCTTATCGGAATACGATGCTTCAAGAGCCTTGAAAGAACCGGCACATGTGGGAGGGGTTCTTTTTGAACCAGCCGCCTTAACAGAAATCTTTCGCCTGACAAAAGGTTACCCCTACTTTCTTCAAGAGTGGGGTTACCAAACTTGGAATCAAGCTGAAGGGAGCCCAATCACTCTTCAAACCGTTCAGAAGGCCACTGACACTGTTATTAAACGGCTTGATAAAAACTTTTTCCGAGTCCGCTTTGATCGCTTAATTCCGAGCGAAAAGAGCTTTTTGCGTGAGATGGCCAAGCTAGGGGCAGGTCCCTATAAAACGGGAGATATTGCAGATCTCTTGAGTCGCAAAACCACAAGCCTGGCAAAAGTTAGAGCGAAATTAATCAGAAAGGGGATGATTTACAGTCCAGCTCATGGAGAGCTTGCGTTCACTGTACCCCTTTTTGATGAGTTCATGATTAGAGCGATTCCAGGCTAAGGTTTTCACACTTTTGTCACAGCAATGTCAAGAAAAGATCATGTATAGACAACAATCCACAGCAAAGCTACAATTGCATCTTGCAAAGGATTAAACTGTTAAGTATTGTTCTTTGCTGTCAGTTTAGAGGTGCGTGGCATTCGTAATGCGAAGGTCGTCGGTTCGAGTCCGGCTTTGGGCAATTTGTCTTTCAACCACTTTCGTCTCGTAAAACCTCCTTTTGTAAGCTCTGTGTCAGAAAAATGTCAGGATTATACGAATCGACTTTGCTGAAATCCAGAGAAAAAGATAGACAGCTCACAAGCTATCTAAGAATGTGTTGGATGTTTTTACACTCTTTTAGGTAAAAGCGAGATCACATCATCGTGAGTAAGAGATGAGTAAAACAGATTGATTTTTTTCAGAGATCAGAACCGACTCCTTCTTAGAAATCTGGATATGACACCAAAATGAAAACCTTTACAATCTTCATAAGGCCAGGATCCCAAATGTACTACGGGGATACCACCTCCAAAACCTGCAAAAGGAAGGGCCTTTCCTTTTTGAGGGTTATCTCATTCCTAAATCCCAGACTGACATGTTCGGTTGAGCGATCGATTACCGTCAGAAAGATATACATTGTGTATAAAATATATATTTTGTATACTTTAGATAGACAAAGAGGAGATCAATATGAGAAATATATCCGTCACACAAGCCAGAAAGGATCTTGGCGAAATCTTTGGTGACGTAAATTATTCCAAAGAACGCGTCGTTCTAACCAACCACAAGAAACGTATAGCCATTGTCCCCATTGAAGACTTAGAGCTTTTGGAAGCTTTGGAGAACGAAGAAGATATCCGCGAAGCCAAACGAGCTTTGAAGGAGGTCGAAAAGAAAGGTTCCATCCCCTTTGCCGAAATGAAGAAACGTGTAGGGCTTTAAAAAGTAGATGCCGGACACCGCCCCACTCTACACAGTCGACTTTGCACCTCGCACGGAAGATCAATTGAATTTGATTCCTAAGCATACCAGGAAGCTGATTTTGGATCGCATTGACAAGCTCAAGGAAAATCCTAGACCAGAAAATGTTGAGCCGCTTCACGGAGCTGATAAGGGATTATTTCGTATCCGTCAGGGAGATTATCGCATCGTTTATAGCATTCAGGATCAGAAACTTTTAATCTTAATCGTCCGTGTAGTCAACCGGAAAGAAGTCTATAAAAAGAAACATAAGGGAAATAAATCATGATCGCTACTAAAACAAGTTATTTAAGTTCAGTAGTAATTGTTTTTTGATGTTTATTGCGTTTGGATTAGCATTGTCTTTAGCACTGAAATATACAGTTCAGTGGTCTTTCTCGCTTACTGGAATGTGGATTGGATGCATTGGCTTTCTGGTTTTTGGCTTGTCTTGGGCAAGTCCAGATCCAATAGTTGCCTGGGCCGGTACCGGTCTCGATAATCACCCTGAGCGCAATGGAGAAGTACTATTACCCGATGAATGCAAAAACTACCCCCTATGGAAGCAGCCAAATAGATTAAGACGAATGATTGCAGCTGCTATTGTGTTTACAGGTGCCCTCTTACAGGCAGTCGGCCAGACTGTAGGAATGTAATCAGCTTATGTCAGTTAGGTGTTCAACCGCAGAAAACGTCCCGCTTGCTGTCTAAAAACGAGCCGCATTGACGACCACTTCGGGATTTTAAAATCTGCAACATTGCGTTGACATCGAAATTCCTAGATATGCATAGGGTATATCACCTCCAAAACCTGCAAAAGCCAGACAAACATCATTTATCGGCATAAAAATCCCCCAATGTACTAAGCCGGATACTACCTGCAAAACCTGCAAAAGGGAGTGACCATCCTAGTGAAGTCGTAGGAAAAATCGAAGAACAAGCCAGGAGTTTGGCTGCCTCAAAAGAGCTTGAGGGTATTCTAATCAGATATGGCAACAATCCAGAAGGTATGTCGGCATTGCATTACGCCATTAAACAAGGAGATGCAAATGCAATCTAATGAGCTTGATCGACTACATCGATACTTGAAAAAGAAATTGACATGCTTCAGGGTGACTGGAGCAATTCCATCTTTCTCTTTGTAAAAAATGACTTTTGTCTGACCATCTGTTATCTGCCGTTTGGAGGATGCTGATTATGAGGGGCATTCAATGGCCATGCTTAAAGAGGCCCTCGATAAACGGGTAGAAATTCGGTTTGTACCTTTTAGGAGAAGATCTCATTCAAACCCGATTTGCGCCCTAGCGGTGATTCAGCTGATGATGCGATTTTTTGGAGGCTAAAAGGGGCAATTTTTGACATACTTGAGTAAAGTAGGCGAAAATTGCCCCGTTTTAGCCTCCAAAACAAGCGCGCATCAGATGAGTCATTGATAGGGCGCAAGTCGGGTTTCAAGCTATAGCATAACAGAAAATCCCCATCGTCAGATTCAGGATGGATCAGATCTTTGATGTCATATTTCTCAAGAAGCTCCTCGATGGATCCAGCGCCCTCTTTCATGGTCGGGTTCATCCACCTCGCGCGATGAAACCCGGGACGCCTGTCTTCACCACTTCATTGAGCCTCTGCCTAGTCTGAATACGATTGATTTCGTTAAACGCGTCTTCCGGAAGGGCGGAGATGTCAAAATTCTCTCTCGCGCGAGCCGCAGTTTTGGGTGTGGTAAGCACAGCCGTGCCGCGCTGCACCGCCCATGCCAGCAGCACCTGTGCCGGCGTCTTTCCAACTCGTGCGGCGATTGCCGAAATGACAGGATCTTCGAGCAGTCCCGGGTTCATTCCATGACCCAATGGCGCGAAAGCCAAAAGCACAATGCCTTTCTCTTTGCAGAATTCCAGAAGCTCCGTTTCCGGCAGATACGGATGGGATTCGACCTGGACCACGGCTGGCTTGATTCGTGCAGATTCGTAGATGGGCAGCAGTTCTTTCAAGCTGATGTCCGACAGTCCGATGGCCCGGCATCTGCCGTGGTCCACTAGACTTTCCATTGCTCTCCAGGTATCGAGTAAAGTCACTCCGTTGTCGTAGATGACATTGCCGTTTTGATCCCGCGGGTCCTGCTCGTCCCCCGGTTGAAATGCAAACGGAGTGTGAATGAGGTAGAGATCCAGATATTTGAGCCCGAGTCTCTCCAGACTCGCCTCGAAGGCCGGTTCGACGCGCTCGGGCCGATGATTGGTGTTCCACAACTTTGTGGTAACGAAAATGTCTTCGCGCGCGATCCCGCAGCGGCAAGTCCTGCCTGCAACGCCTCGCCTACCTCGCGCTCATTTCGGTATCGCTCTGCACAATCGAAGTGTCGAAATCCGGCCGCGAGTGCGTCTTTGGTCGCGGCTCTGGTCTCGGCTGCGTCGGGAATCAGGGTGCCACAGCCGAGTGCGGGCATATGGCCGCCTCCGTTGTTGAGCGCTATTTTAGTGAGCCGAAGATTATCAGTCATGGGAACCTCATTTATGTTCTGCTTATACAAAAAACCTGCAAATGTCAAGTGTTTTTTCATCTAAAACAAGCAAAACAAACATCTTGTTTTTAAATAACTAAAAAATAATAAAGCTGCGTGTTAATAATTTATATGAATAGTATTAATTTACAATCTATTTTTGGGGTGGCTTTAGATCGCGCCCACCCTTTTCTCTCTTCCCACCCTCTTGCGGGGTCTCGGAAACAGGCATTAGCCGACGAAATTGTGCTGATCAAGAAGCCAAGCAGCTGCTTAAGGGCCGGAAAACCTGAGGAGGATCCAAAAGTGGAGAGGCCTTCTCAATATTCTGAAGCGGCAGCTCTCTTGGATGATCATGTGAAAACCATTTTAATCCCTTTGCTGAAACAGCAAGAAGAGAAGGGAAAATTGCAACGGTCTCATAGTTCGGATCGCCTAACCAGTTCCCTGAAAGAGGAGGTGGCCGAAAATAAAAAGAGAGCCTGCAGAGTATGCTGCAAGGTCTTTTTAAAAAAGCCTGATGTTATTATGCAAGATTTGCGTGATTTAAAATTATCCTGGGATGCATTTCCAAATAGGTTCTTTCACTCATTTATCCAAAAAATTATTAGTTATCGCAAGTTATTGTTGCTTTCAGGCATAACTTAGAATGATTTAGAAGTAAAACTATGGACATCACCCAAACCCCATTCTCTTCTGCTGCCGATGCACCCCCTCCCAAGCTAATCGGTAGAGAACAGCCATTAATGGTTGCTTCCAAAGTCCCACCCTTTAAATTTTCTGCGGTCGCAGCAACGACGGAGAAAAATCGGAAAATCGTGCATGTAGGGGTAGTCGGGCGCGGTTTTGCTGGCGTGAAACAGCTGTATGAAATCGCTTCTGGTTATACGCCGCAACAGGGCATTCGTTTGATGATGACTTCCATAGACGTCAAAACGCCAGAGCATTGCGGAGGGGCTGCCTATTCAGATGCCGATCCCCTATGGAGCCTGAATGTCCCCAATATAAAAATGAGTGCTGAAAGCGATAATCCAGAAGGTTTCGTCACATTTTTACGAACCCATCAAAAAATGTTGAAAGAGCGTTATCCAGGTATTACAGTTTTGCACGCCCTAAATGACTATTCAAGTCGGGTACATTACCAGGCCTATTTGTACAGTCTCTTGCAAAGAATCCAGGCAATCGCCAGAAATAAAGGAATTATCCTTAATGTTTTGACGGGTACAGTTACAGATGTGATCCCTGAAAAGTCGATCGATCCTCTAACAGCAAAGCGGTTGCTTACCCCCCAATATAGCTTGCCAAATGGCACCTTAGGCCTAACAGCTCCTATGCATACGCTCGTATTATCCATAGGAAATGCTGCACCGGAGCCAATACCGATGAAGAGAGCTAAAATAGATCCACGAGTTCTACAAGAACCGCTTAAACAGATTCATACCCTTTCTTTTAGCGCAGATGCAGTGAGGGTCATTATCCGCGGTTTTGGCAATACCGCTGTAGATCTTGCATTAAAGGCAGCAAAGTTGGCCAAAGAGAAAAATGTGGATTTACGCATTCTAGCCCTGCAAAAATATAATGATGGGATCTTGGTACATCCATCGAATCCTAAGCTCTATCCTGCCGATATTTTTAAAAAAGCCCCTGCAACCGCTGATGGCCTATGGCACGCTTTGGTAACAGCTTTAGCAGATACCTCTTATTATCCAGATGACCTCATTAAAATGGAACAGGACAAGGAAGATCATTTAGTAGCAGCAGGTTTCACAGCCCAAGATGTTGGGGATAGTTTGCGTACTGTTTTCAATCCGATATGGGCGCAATTTTCTGAAATAGAAAGAAAAAAATGGCAAAACGAATTGCGTCTCTATCAAGGAAAATCCATCACTGCTGATGCTTTGTATCGCCATATTCGTAACCGCACAGTCCCAAATGCTGCATCACAATTAAGGCTACTGATTCGCGATCAGATCCTAACTATTGCGAAAGGAGAGCTAACTGCAATTATTAGCGAAGGATCAGACAAGCCTTTGGAAGTCAAATTGACTCTCAAGGACAAAGAGGTTACCTTCATAGGGAGCCATCTCTTTGTGTTCAATGCTGCTGGACCTTGTACCTCCCTATCTGCCAATCCATTGATAAGGAGACTACAGAATCATAAGCTGGCCACTGAATTCTCCCCTGATAATCCTTATAGGTTACAAAATCGCTTGGGAGCTACTGGTACAGATGATCCTACAATCGCGATCTATGCGACAGATTATAATACTGCTATTAAAGAAAAATTTGGCACACGTGAATTAGGTAACTCTGTGTTAGAAATCGCAAAACAGATCACAACTTTTATTCAAACAACGTCACGAGTGTCAACAGCCAGACTCTGATTCTCGTAAATAAACGATTGACTCGAAATGCTGTAACGGTGTAACATTACGTTTTACAAGAGGTTGAATGAAAAATGCGCGATGAAGAGGGCTGGAGGATGTTTCTAGATTTGTGTTTGAAAGCAAAAACCGAGTCGCGTCTGGACCAACTCTTCAATTTATTATTAACGATTGAGGAAAAGGAACATTTGGCCTCCCGCATGCAGATCATCAGAGCCCTTTTGGATGAAAAGTTATCACAGCGAGAAATATCTGACAAATTGCGGGTCAGTATTTCTCAAATTACACGTGGATCCAATGCTTTAAAAATCGTGAACGATGATTTTTTAAAGTTTATGGGGAAATATGAAAAATAGTCGTTATTGCATACTCTCTCTCTCTTCTTGGTGGCGCCCCCGCGCCTAGTTTTTTTTACAATTTATACATTTTCAAAAACATTTTTAAAAAAGAGGATGATTATGCTTATTGAAAAATTACACGTATGCAATTGTTTTTATGAAGCTTTTGCTTGCAAAAGAGTGAAAGTGAGAGATTTTAGAGCCCTTATCTCTCACATCGCTTCAGCAGTTTTTAACAGTAGCCTCTCTTCAAGAGGACTCCCATCGCGCGAGATCGCCTTTATTAGTGGCGCTGGAATAGCGGGGCTTGCCGCCTCATTTGAATTGCTGGCAAGGGGTTTTAGGGTCGTTATCGCTGAAAAACGGGCCTCTTTCTCTCGTTTCAATGTCATCAATCTCAACGTCGAAACCGAAGCTTTTCTAAAAAGGTTTAACCTTTTGGAAGACTTTAAAGCATCGGTTGCGTCAAAAATTAAAAAGCATAAATATGTGGTCGTTGGAAAAAAGGAGGCCCGGCTTCTCGCGCGTTCCGATGTCAGCCAGTTGCAACTTGACAAAACTCTCTCCTTTGAGCCTGAAAATTTTAATCAGCTCTTCAACAAGGATGGCATCTACAGTGTGCAGATTGGCGCTTTGCAAACTTTTCTTGCCCAAAAGGCCTTAGAGGCTGGAGCGCATCTATTTGGGGAAGCGGAAATCACGGCTTTATCTCGCACAGAAACTGGAGGGATAGCGGAGGTAGAGTTCGGAGGCAGTCTCAACAGGATGATTTTGAAACCCGATCTCTTTTTTATAGCGGAAGGGGCCCATTCAGAAACTGCTGATAAGCTTGGGATGGCGACGCATGTTGTGGAAAATGAGTGTACGGGTGAAAACTGGATCTTTGGAAATGTGGGGTACTCGGACAAGAAAACCTTTGTTGTTTCCCTAGTTGATGCTTCGCGAAAAAAATTGCAGATAGCCAATGTGATTTTCAATGCTAAGAGCCAAGTGATCAACATTGCTGTGACCTCTGAGAGGTTTCTCAGTGAAGATCGCATACGAGAACAGATCCTTAGGACCGTGCAGAGGGCTTTTCAGTTTGAGAAGATTGACAGTACACCTCCATTTTTAATTGCCGTGAAAAAGCCGGTCCATGTTGCCAATCGAGTCGCCACCCACTTCTCGATCGATAATGTTTTCCGCATTGGCGATGCAGCCGGTCACAGCTCCCCTCTCGCTGGGTTAGGGGGAACTTTGGGCCTCACCCTTATTCCACGGACAATCAAGCAGCTTTTAGAGGATCGTGAGAAGCAGCCACAGAAGATGCATCTTAACTTTAAACTGTTTTCTGAAGCCTACACCTCAAGATGGAATGAAAAGTCGCTAGGTGTTAAAAAGTTCTGCCTCGATCTTTTCGATAAGGAGTCAAAATGAAGAGAAGTTTTCTCATTATCATCTTAGGTGTCGCATTCGAATACTTTGACATGATGCTCGTCAGCTTGCTGGCGACCTCTATCGTCAAGGAGTTTGTGGGCAACAGCACTCCAGCTCTCAATATGCTTTATGCCTATATTGGATTTGCCATCGCTTTCCTATTTCGGCCTTTAGGGGCCTTCTGGTTTGGCTGCGTAGGAGACCTTTATGGACGTAAAACTTCACTGATTAGCTCGATGATCCTCATGTCGACAGCGACTCTAGCATTAGCTTTTATCCCAAGTGTACAACTGCTTGGAGTGACCGCCAGCCTGCTTTTTCTTCTTTGTCGCATCGCCCAGGGGCTTGCAGTTGGAGGAGAGTATGGGACTGCTATGACCTATGCTTACGAACTCAACCCGCAGCTCCGAACTTTTTATGGAGCCTGTGTTGTCTCTTCGACACATATAGGGGGAGTCTTTGCAAGCTTTCTTGCGAGTCACTACATAGAAAGTTTTCGCATGACGTTTCTAGTGGGAGGTTTGGCCGGATTTTTTCTTCTATTCTTTCGCTCCTTTATGAAAGAGTATCATCTGGCCAGTGCGAAAAAAATCTCAGAAATAACAGCGGAATCTATCAAAGATAAAAGAGCCCTTGTGGAAGCCCTGATTGTCGCCTCGATGCTTGTCCTCGTTTTTTATGGATCCTTGATCTATCTCAATGAGCTTGTTCATCAGAATCTGGAGATTCCTCGCTCGCAAATATTCAAAGCCAACACGCTTTTACTGAGTCTTTGGATCGTGCTGCCACCCCTTGGTGGCTATGTTGCAGATCGGTTTTCCCTCCCTTATCGCAAAATGATGAGATTTGGCGCCCTCGGGGTTTTCTTAAGCGCCCCCCTTTTAGGCCTAGCTTTAGCCCTCTCTTCTTATCCAGCTGTTTTAGCCGCGCAGATTCTGATGCATCTTTTCCACATGATCTTCTGCCTTTGTACGCCCCGTTTCTTCGGAGATCTTTTTGAGGGATATGCACGCAACACGGCAATCTCAACTAGCTACTCTCTGGCAGCCTCGCTTACGTCCGCCTTAGCGCCCATGATTTGCCACATGAGTGTCACTCTATTTCATACAAACTTCGCCATCTGCGTCCCCTTTATGCTGGTCGCATTGGCAGCAATCTTTATTCTCAAAAAGGAGGAATTATGCAAAAAGACGACTCTTTTGAACTCTATGACATCCGAGTTGAAGTAGCTAGCAGTGGCGTCAAGCCTATGGTCTGCAACCACAAAGTAGGAGACTACTTCCTGCTTTCAGGCGAGAACTTTTCCCTTCCAAATGGGCAGAGCTTTCCGATCTACTGCCTTGCTGCCTTGATTCCCATCATCACTGTAAAGCAGAGGTTTACAGCGCCTAACGACTGGATCAGCACCGATCACGAGGTCGCCTGCCCTGATATTAATTGTGGAGGCGTTTTTAAAATAGCGCGGGTAGGAAAAAAGACCTTTTACCACCATCAGGTAACAGCAACGAGGTTAAATCATGAATAAAATCATTAGAGGCTGCTGGCAACTTGCTACAGGTCACTCGCAGCAGAATGGGGACCTACAACCTATTCTAGATGCTGTTGAGAATGGTTTTACCACTTTCGATTGCGCAGATATTTATCTGGGCGTCGAAGAACTGCTAGGAAAGGCTTTGAAAGCTCAAAAACTGCGCATCCATACCAAATTTGTCCCAGATCTCAATTGCCTGGAGAACATCGACCGCAACTATGTGGAAAACATCATCGATCGCAGCTTGAGGCGTTTGCAGGCAGAATGCATCGACCTCGTGCAATTTCACTGGTGGGATTGGGAGGTTAAAAATTACCTCTCCGTTATGGAATTTCTCTCGGAACTAAAAGTTAAGGGAAAAATCGGTGAAGTGGGTCTCACCAATGTGAATCGAAAGTATCTTGAGGAGTTTTCACACCACTTTGATATCCCCTCCCTGCAGGTCCAGGTGTCTCTTTTCGATCGAAGAGTGGAGCATGGGGTGGGAAAGTTGTGTCATAAAAAAAATATTAAGATATTTGCCTACGGCTCCCTGCTTGGAGGTTTTGTAAGCGAGAAGTGGCTCGGCAAGGAGGAGCCCGAACTTACACAATTAGCCAATCGCTCTCTTGTAAAATACAAGCTTCTCATCGATGCGGCGTGTGGATGGAAAGAGTTTCAGCGACGCCTCTCCTTTTTAAATGATTTGGCCGCCAAATACCGCTGTAAAATCGCGAATATTGCAGTCGCCGCGCTGCTTCAAGAGGGGCGTGCGGATGGTGTGATTGTGGGGCTTAGCCCTCAAAATTTTGCTGCCCAAAACCGCAGTTTGGCACACCTTCCTCTCCTAGAGGCGCAAGATTTGGAGGAGATCGGGAGCTGGACTTGCCATCTGTTTGGGGATGCTTATGATGAAGAGCGAGATAAAAATGGGCCTCACGCTAAGGTTATGAAATACAATCTCAATTGTTCCTAACCTATAAATTAAACCTCTGGACCAGCTTATCTAGATTGGCCGAAAAATTGGGTCCTACTTCCAGCTGTTTCAAATGTGTAAAAATTTCGCCTGTTATCAAATTAGGGTGTTCTTTCTTTATACTCTCAAAAACCCTTTGCCATTTTTGTAATATTAAGATTTTTTCTTTGGTATTTGGAATTTCTTTCATTAAACTTTTACTTATTTTTCCAGCAACTTCTATAAGTTGAGCCGCAGGGACTAATAAACCAGCTGCAATCAAAGGCTCTAAAACACTACTCCCAAGCGCAGGACCACCTGAGGGATTTTTTAGAAATTCAGCCAGATTTATTACAGAGAATAAAGGCTCAGAAGTATCGCCAGTTACATCAAAAGCCGTTCGATCGCTACAGTTGAAAGTTAAATCTTTGTTAATGTCAAAACTATTGGGATATAAAAAGGCTAATGATTTCTCCTTGGCAAGATTCTTGGCCCGCTCTATTAGCTCAAGAAATGGCCCAGAAGGGCCAAAAAGCTGGATTCCAGGATTACCATCTAATTTAAGCTCATAGGGGATAACATTAATATTTTTGCCGGGCAAAGGGCCTAAAACTACGATATTTGTATTGTAGGGAACGAATTCAAAACCGGCCGATTTTGCCATGGCTTTACCGGCAATCTCCGCCATTTCTTGATCTACGAAGCTGGGCGCACCCACTGTAACTACTTTGACAGCATAATCCCAAGCTCGAAAAGAGACCTCTCTTTCCTCTGTCGGGACCGATAAGGGTGAAAGAGATTTTGGCTCTCTTAAAATGGGAAATGTTTTCACGACTACCCCCCACCCTTGAATATTATTACCCTGTACGCTAACAAATGAAGTTGACATCGCAATCTCCCTATTTGCCAGAAATTATCAGCGAATGGGCTTTTTTGCACAACCTCAAAAGATTTAATGAGTTGGGGCAACTTTTCCGTCAAGTTTCATACGATCTGCAGTCATTTTAAACCCGACTTGCCCCCTACATCCTGGCTCGAGTGTTATTTAAGCTGTTGAGATAGCGCAGATTGCGATGAAGCCAAGGGTATCCCCCTTGGCGAATCGCAAGATGCGCTAGATCGACTGCTTAAATAACGCTCGTGCTAGAGCGTTTTAGAATATCTTTTGAAGTGAAAACGAAAAAATAAATATAAGCAATTTCATGATAAAACCTTGTGCGGTGACAGCGTCTATTCTTCTAGGCAATAGCCTTGTCAAACTACTAAAAGAGGTTTCGATTTTGATACCCGCTGCGTGAAGCATGTCAGAGCAAAAGCTGTAAATAAAAATAATTTTCAATTCCATAGTCTTCTCCTTTTTGGGAAAACTTTGCAAAAAGTGAAAATTAAATCGCGCTTAAACTTGCCTGCACTTAGCAATTTGCTCTGCTAAGCCCCTTGGCCAAGTCGCGACTTGGCCTTCGGAGCTTATCAGGCAACTTGCTAAGTTCGGCCAAAGTTTAAGCGTGATGTAGGGGCGCAAGTCGGGTTTTAACTGCTTGGCCCCACTCTTGGTGGACCTCTTTGACAGCTTGTTTCCATTGTTTATAATTTGAAGAAAATTCTTTAAAGTTATCTAAACCTAATGAAGATAACATAGCAACCTCACTATTAAAATAAAATAAAGGACTAGTGAATACCGTAAAGTGTTAGGGATTTGAGAAAGTGATTACATCGTTCTCTAGGGGGAGTTCGTTCTGGTGAGGGCCAGCTCGGTCAGGCCCAACCTCTGCAGGCTTTCCAGCTATTTTAACCTCCTTTTCAAATGAGTTGGTGACCGTCCCTATCGTTGTGAAGGAGGCGAATACGAAGGGCAAGCTATTGGAGCTATAAGGCTCTGGACCATCGTGGATGCCGAAGTGCAGATGGGGCGCATCGGAGTTGCCGCTGTTGCCCAATAGGGCGAGCAGCTGTCCGCTATGAACCTTGTCGCCTACCTTGACTTTCAGGGTTTTAGGTTGGAGGTGGGCGTAGAAGGCGAAGCGGCCGTTGCCGATGTCGATGACCAGAAAGTTCCCGAGGCCCTGCAACAGGGTCAAGCCCGAGGGAAGGCCGCCGCCAGGCTTCTGCTCAGGTTGCCCCTCCTGTAGGCTGACGACTATGCCATCGGCAACTGCGAGTACCTTGGCCCCCTCATACGCATAGCTTGACAGCTGGTTTATGGGACCCTTATAGAGCCGGTTTTCGGGATTCAGCTGGACGAAGTCGATGTCGAACCGCTCGGATGCAAAGATGTTTCCGTTGATGGGCAGCGTGGCCATCCGGTGAGACGAAGGAGGGAAGCAGCAGCCGATGCCGACAACCCAGCGCGGCCCTTCGAGCGGTGGCCCAAGGACCACCGGAGGCGCATTTTTGACCTCGGTGCGCCCGCTCACCAGCGTTGCCGAGGTCACCGGAGGATTACCAACAGCCGGTGTGAGCATGATCTGGAACCGGTGTTCTAGCGCCTTGGGCAGGGCCGCATCTTTAGCGAACGTCACGTCGAGCAGGAGCCGAGTCCAGTGGAAGGGCTCCAGCGTCAAGGGGACCTGACCCGGGAACGGGGGGTTGGCCGATTCGAGAACAGTGCCCCCGAGTCTGTCCACGACTCCGTTTTCGGACGCATCGAGTATCTCAAGCTGTTTGAGCTTCATCAGCGAAGAGGAGACGTTCAAGAGAAGGAGTTCGTAGACCAGATGCACGTTGCCGTCGGTAGCACGTACGGGCTGTGGTGACGCGATGGGCGTCGCCACTAGCGAGGTAACCATCTGTGATGGTGCTTCGTCTTCTGCCGCATAGACTGACCTGATAACCAGCATCAGGATCGCAACCGCAATGATGACGCATCTTTTAATTTCCATTGAAATAGTCCTTTGAAGAAAATGCTCAGAGCCTAACCCTGAGCATTGTTCATTCAAACTACATGAGGATGCTGTGAAATGCCGAAATATCTGCATAACTTTCTGTTTGCCCACTACCCAATTTTCTTACGTGCCGGTTATAGCGAAACGTCTCTTCTGCGTCCATTTCATGTCTTAAAATAGAGATTTCTCCAGTTTCTCTACATGAAATTGTCAGATGCATCGCTTTTGCTTGAGGCTCGGCACTTTCATTAGACCTCCCACTTAATGACCAGCCATTATCTTGCTCAAAATGTTTTGACTTGCGATATAAAGAAATGAGATCCACCTCATCAGCAATTGGCTTCACTAATAGACTCAAGGCAGCAATATGAACGCGATTAAACTCCACATCCACCTTTAAGATCGCTATTTCCCCATTTTCTTTGTATAAAATTTTCAAGTTGTGGAATTGCTCTTTTAAAGAAACTTTACCTGCCTTGGAACCTTTCGGAAAAGCGGCCAGAGTTGTCGTGTGGATACGGGCTGTGCACGCCGAATGAATGGGTGACTTGCAGATAGTAGCTGGAAGGCTAACAGTGCGGCAGAAAGCTACTCTTAATGCAGAAAATGTCATAGAAACCTCCTTGTAAATTTTGTAACTGTATGTCAGTTACAGTTACCTTACATCTGCCCAATTTTAGAAATTCAGTCAAGTCGTAAGAAAAATCAAACCTTGATTAAGATTTAATTTTTCTGAAACACTATTTTCATAATCATCAGTAAGGGTTGTATGCCTAAAAAACTTGGGGTTTCGCTGGTTGTTCTCATGTTCTTGGGATTCTTCCTACCCAAACAAGTCAAGGGAGCGGATGAAACTCCTCCAGAATTTGTCTTATTCACGATGCCAAAAACGGGCACGCATCTGTTGAGATTTCTTCTAGAATATCTTACCGATCAACATTCCATCTCTTACTGGTCCCCGGAGGTGAAATGTTCAAAAATATATTTCTATGAAAAAAAGATGATGGATCGGCTTTTGGCGCTGCCAGACGTTGTTCAACCCTACTGGCTGCATCAACCCATCTCCAAAAATTGCTTCGTTTCTCTGTTAAGTGATGGACAAACTAAGGCTGATTTTTTAGTGTCGCATGCCCCCTATTCTGTCGCAATGGAACAGCTCTTGAAACAGCGCAACGACATCGTATTCTTTCTTATCAGGGATCCGAGGGATTGGATTATTTCCGTGATCAGGCATCCTGAGATATCTGGAGTCGACATCTTTGGGGCACCTATCGGGGATAAGCACTTTGTCTCATTGGACATCGACCAGAAAATAGACTCTATCCTCAACGGAACTGCGACTTACTACTCTGCACGAGAGATCCTCAATAAATTTTTACCCTGGGCAAAATCGCCTATATGCTGCTCCATTCGCTTTGAGGCCCTTTTAGGGCCACGTGGAGGCTCCTGTTCTGAAAAGGAGCAGCTTAAGGAATTAAGAAAAATCGCTCATGCCCTCCAGCTCGATGTTTCAGATGGGGCTCTTTTAGAAGCCTTCGAGGCGTGCTATGGGATCGGAGATTTTTTTTTCAAAGGCAAAGCGGGCGCTTGGAAGGAGTATTTTAAAGAAAGGCATAAAGCCAGATGTAAAGAACTGTTAGGCGATATCTTGATTGAGCTAGGATATGAAAAGGATTATAACTGGTAATTGTGACAAATCCAATCCTCACATATTCTCCAGGCTTAAGTCCACTTTCTCAAAATCTATTTTCTGAATTAAAGGAGGTAGAAACTATTACTGAGCTTGCTACTGATACCTTTTTTCAATCCTGGCAAACAGACCCTCCTGAACCGCCCAAAAAAAGGAGAAGAATAGACAAGCTCGAAGTCGAATGAGAAGCAGCAGGCTGAGGCTATTCTAAAAAGGATGCTAGAACTTCAGAAAAATCCAGAAGAGGAGAAGCGGATCGCTCTCACGATTCGTTTGGCAAAACAGGCACTGCTCCTGAATTTTGAGGATGATGAACTAAAGGCGCAACTTCGCAACCTCTTGGGAATCTCTCTTGGAAGGCGTTTTGCGATTTCAAGGGATCCAAAATGACGCAGCTCTTGGGCTTGCACAGTATCGAAAAGCGATCGAACTCAATTTTGTGAATGATAAGTTGAGAGCCAGAATTTTAAATAATAAAGCCAAAATACATTTTCAGAGAGACAAACCTGCTGAGGATGGGGCTTTAAGCGATAGCGATTTAGCGCTTCTTTTATCAAGTCACGCCTTGCAATGTCAATTTGAGGAGTGGAGCACGAGAGAGACGATCATTTTTAACGTTGGCCGAGCCCTTGCCAAGCTGGTAGAGGAGGGAAAACCCAGTCAATACGATCTGATACAGGCCTGTATGCATCTATCCACACTGGAATGCACACATCATGAAGCTAGGGCTGAAATGCTTTTAAAATTGGCGACGGTTCTCTATGAAAAAAAAGAGCAGGCAGCCTCGGTACAGCTGCTGGAAAAGGCCCACTCTCTTCCCCTGCAACAGGGAGATCTTAAGCTAAAAATTGTGAAGCAGCTGCTCTACTGCAAATATACCAATCCGCTTCTTTTGCAATTTCCTCCTGCCTGTAACCCCCTTCAATAATTTTCGCTTTTATTTTTTAAAAATATCTTTCTGGAGATCATTTTTTGATCTATAAAAAATGAAACCGTCATGTTGAGTTACCAGACGGAGAATACCTCAAATGTTTCTACAGCAAGATCGGTCTGGATTCCTATTTTGAAAAAAGTTAAACTGGAAAAACATGTATATTAGAAGCTTCCTTATTCTATTCATCGCCTTTTTCAGTTCGGCTTGGGCCGACTGTCCCTTTTGCAGACAAACGGTCCTCGAACAGCAGTCCGTTTACGAAGGGGAGCATTTGAGAGTTCTAGTGGACTATGAGCCGCGCGTCAAAGGGCATCTGCTGGTTGTGACAAAACGGCATCTGTTTAAAATTCACGAGCTTTCCAAAGAGGAGTGGGAAGAGATGGCAACTGTGATTCCCAAAATAGTGCAGGTCTTTTCTGCATTTCTGGGAACCGATCAATATGTCGTGATAGAAAAAAATGGCCCAAACGCCTACCAGCAAATTCCCCACGTGCATTTCCACGTTATCCCTATTCTTTCGCAGCCGTGGCTTGAAGTGTTCGGGATCAAGCCAAAGCGGCTCAGCCGCGAAGAACTTGAAGAGGAGGTACAGCTCTTCAAGGGCTATTTTCAAACTGCAGGCAAAGATTTTAGTCCTCTAATTTCGAATCCTCAATCCGGATGACTGCTTCTTTTAAGGTTATGGTGTTGCTGGGTTCTCGAATGATCTTAGTAATATCATTTTCAATCAAAAGCATCTGCTCCTCTTCTAGCAAATTGAAAAATTCGCCCCCATATGCCATTAAAATCTTGAACGGCCTTTCATTTTTCAGAAATTGATCTCTTTGCGCCGGTGAAAGATTTAAAAGCCAGTCAGGAGGCATGATGTCCCATAGGAGGCTATAAGGAGGTTGGTCCGGATCTCCGTAAGGGCGCAAGTCGGGTTTTAATTGATAATAAAATCGATGAGAACGGGTAGGTGGTCGGAAGGAAAGTGACCGTTAACCGTTCCTGGCTGCACGCCATGCATGAGCACCTGAATGCCCTTCGACACATAGATGTGGTCCAAAAAAACACCTGGAGTCCCGGTGCCTTTGAAAGCGGTGGGATCTTCGCCAGCGTTGCTAAAGGTCGAAAGGGGTCCCAGGTTTCCTAAAAGGGCAAGCTCCTGCGAGTCTTTCAAAGCCCCTTTTGTCAAAATGCGATGGATGTAGCTGCCGTCGTAAAAGGGGAGTTTTTTTAGTTCGAGGCGATGGGGAAACGTATTTAAATCGCCTGCCAGAAGAACCGGCATCGCTTTAGCAAATTCTTCGACCTTTTCGGCGATGAAGCGCGCCTGAAAATCGCGCTTATCGACTTTTGAAAAGGCAAGATGTGTATTAAAGACGGCAAACTGCTGATCTGTTTTTAAATCTTTCAGCTGCACCATGGTGAGAGGCCCATCAGGAGTCATGTACCAGACTTGGCTCTCGATCCTTTCAAAGCGCTCTTTTCGATAGAAAATTCCATTCAACTCCCCATCAACGCACTCTCTTGAATAGAAGCTGAACGCCTCCAGGTGCTGTTTAAGCCCCTCATACTGGTTTAAGGAGAGCTCCTGAACCGCGATAATATCGGGCTGCATCTCCTCCAGAAGCTCCACAATGCGCGGCAAGCGCTGCGACCAGCGATTTTCCTGATCGAGATCTTTGTCATAGTCATCCATGAGCATATTGTAGGTGACGAATCGGATGCGCTCCTCTTTGCGGCTCAAGGCGGCGCTGATCTCCTCATATTGGAGGCGTGAATGTTTCTGTTTGGGAAGGTTCTCGACCCGTTCGAACTTTTCCATGAGGGGAATAATCGAATTTTCCACCGCTCCGATGCAGAGGTGGCAGCTGAGGATAAAGGCAAAAAGAATGCGACTCTTCACAACGACCTCCAATTGAGAAAAGGCAAGTATAACAAAAGAAACAGTAAATAGATATTGAATTTTATTTTATTATTTGTTATAGTTATATCAATTTTAACAACCGGTGGCGATGAAACTGTTTCTGTTTTTAATCTCTGTTCTACTTTTTAATTTGCCTATTAAATCGAGCGAACCGCTGAATAGTGTGATGCCCCTTATCGAGCAGTTACGCTTAGATCGCACCCTAGATGCCGATCAGGAGCGCGAGAGGCAAACGCTCATCCGCGAACAGATTCTGCACGCCCTACCAGATGCCGGCTCCCATGAAACTCTAGAAAAAGCTGTCGCCGCCTTTGTGGAAAATGGGTTATCCAATCAGTACCGCATCGTCAACTCCAAGTCGACAGAGCTGCATGGCAACTCCGATGACGAGGTGTTTTTCCTATTTGATCCAGAGGGAGCGCTGCGCTATGTGGTCAAAGCCTTTCTTCATTTTGAACGCCCTGATAGCAGCTTTCTCCCTGAACTTTCAGGCAACGCACTCATCCGAAATCTGGAGCTAGATTCAATTGAAGTGCCCGCTCTCTTGGCGCTTGGGAAATACAGAAGCTATGGACTCCTCCTGGAATCTGCCGTTTCAGGAGAGCGCCTCGACCAGTCCATTTATGCCTTAGGGGCTGCCGAAGGCGATGCGCGCCATCAAAAGTTAGAAGAGGCTGTGCACACCTTTAAAGCAGTGGGAGAGGCTTTTGCTAAACTCCATCAGACAGATGACAGCCAGCAAGAACGTTTCCCAAAAAAATGGCTGCTGAAGGTGGAAAATGATTTAAAACAGCTAGATACCCCAGCTCTTGCCGAAAAGTTAAAAGAGAAGATCGACATCGAAGCCTTAAAGTCCTTTGTGCACCCTATCCTCGAAGAGACGGCAGGCGTCTCTTTTTCTCCTAGTTATCAATTTGGCTCGGCGCATCTGAAGAATATTTTTTATGACAGAGAAAGCGGCAGAGTCGGTCTGATCGATACAGGCAAACTGCACAGCTCCGTCGATCTCATGGGAGCCCCTCTTGCAGATCCCGCCTACGATCTCATCCGCATTCAGGAGTTTTTGACGCGTCTCTCTCTTAATGTGTTGAAAAAAGAGGAGGTGCAGCAGCTTCTGGAAGCGCTCTTTGCGGGGTATCAAAATGTTCACCCTCTGCCAGATGAACGTCTGCTCTGGTTCTACACCGTTCATCTTGCGCTGCATAAAATGATTACTTATAGCAACTATGAGGAACAATCAAGCCGGGAAGAAAGAGAAAATCATTTCCTTATATTTCAAGAGTATTTAAACTTTCTAAACGAGAAGTTAAATTAATGGAACTAAAGCATGGATGCTAGAGCAATTTCACCCCTTCAGCCTCAAACGTACAAAGCTGTTCAGGAAACTATTCAGGGAACAGCTTCTCAAAAGCAGCCGTTTGAAGTTGCAGCAACTGCTCAAAAGGGGCTCTCCTTTGCTTCAAACACCTCCGATTCCGTCGGTATTGTGAAACGGTTTATCAAATCGGGGCGCAAGATCACGAAAGCTATTTTTCCAGAAAAGAGCGCGATTGTGACCTTTATGGATAAACATCCGGTCGTTGCAAAGATTTTCTTTACCACTCAGATCTTCGACTTTATGACGCTTCTGCTTGCCATTCCAAAGCTGCGCAAGTCGATTAAGAAGGTCATTCATGACAAAGGCATACAGCGGTATGACGCTGCCACAAAAATCATTACGACCGTCGGAAAAAGCATTGGCGCCATTGCCACCATCATTGCAGGACTGGAAGCCTTCAAACTGGGAGCAAAGTTGGGAGAATGGGGCTTGAAACATGCGGAGAGGGCCTTCAGCGCTTCAGTTAACCTAGTCGATCTGCTCGGCATCATCAGCTCCATTTTATCGATTGCTTCCATCATCCATAAAGGGTTTGCGCTGCACCTGACTCGAAAAATGACAAAACAGCTCAAAGCCTATTCCTGGTACAGAAAGGATGGCAACTACAGCTCAAAAGAGTATCAACTTTTCAGACAGTATTGCCAGCAGATGAGCGATAAAGAGGCAAAAGCGTTAGGAAGCGAGCTTGATATAGACAAAACTGCCTTAAAGGCCGCCCTAGTGGGGCAGACTTTAGCAGAAACTCCATCCGAAGATGATCTTGAAAAGATGCGCCGCTCTGTGAATGGATTGATGGGACGTCTTCAAATCCGCCAAAAATTGTGCATCGTCAAAATCCTCACGAGCGCTGTCAATTTAATTACAGTGGCCTGCATCTTTATTCCTCCGCTTGAACCCTTAGCCGTCGTACTGGCCTGTGCGACGGGCATTGCAAAGATTGCAACTAAGCTGTTTGACAACATCAATCAGTATAAATTAGAAACTACCCTTGGCACCATTGCGAGGGGAGATAAAGCGCCTCCAAGGAGCTGGAAAGCGAAAGTAGTCGATTTTGCAAAGTGGGAAATCGGCTGGTATGAACAAAATTCGCGCATTAAACGCGTCCTGAATTCAAGCCTAAATATCGGCAACGCTGTTACGAAACCCCTTTCAACTGTTTGCGATATTCTCGCCGCGACTGAAACTGTCCTTAAATTTGTTGTTCGCTGATCTCTTTATATAATATTAACAATCAAGCGCGATAATCAATATTATTTAAAAAATAAATATTTTATGAGTACCCCAGACGTTTTTTATACCTCCCCTTCTCGCACCCCCTATTGCGAGGGACCTTTCTCTAATGTGCTTTTAGAGGGACTAAACCTAAAGTTTGACTTAGGCGTTTATAAGCATTGCGTAGGAAAACCCGTACCGATCCAGGACTTTCCGATCGCCCACGCCAAACGGCAGCATATCCGCGGCGACGGCTCCTGCTGGGCGCGCGCACTCTGGCAAGTTGTCTTTCCGCAAATTTTTGCAAATGAAGCCTACTTTCACAAGTTTATCCAAAAGGTTGCTGATTCTCACAAAGAGTTGAATGTCGACTGCGAACTGGTCAAAAGAGCAATTAGCGCCTTATACGCCCTGCATGGAAAGTCAGAGGCAGAGCGGATTGATACCCTCAATCATGAAAATATGGATCTGACACTCGTCTTATACATGCGCCATCTTATCGTAGACTTTCTAAAGAAAAATCCCTCCCCCTACTTCGACAACGATCAAATCAAGGAGATTAAGAACAGTATCGGAACATATGGAGGGCAGGAGCATGCCGTTGTCTTTTGCCAATATTTTAAGCTGGAATTTCAAGAGATCGGGAAACAGAACTACGAGCAGGCCGACTGGGTTTATACAAAAAAAGAGCGCCTAGAAGATGTTTTAGCTGCACCTGTTCCTGCAAAAGACATAGAAATTCAGGAACACAATCGCGTCATCATGTTTGCAGTTGACCGTATGCATTATGAAGTTTTGCATTTTGATCTTCACCCTCAAGTCGCACACCCTGACACCTATCCTGAAGATCTTCAAAGTTCTCTAGATCTGCTTGCACAGCAGATTTTAAAGCAGATCAGAGACGACGCGGAACTTGCGAAAAAATTGCAAGAAGAAGAAAACGCAAAATACAAACAGAAGCTGGCTGACGCCGCTCTTGCATTTCGCCTTCAACAGCAGCAGCATCAACAAAAGCCGGCTGACGTAAAGCCAAAAGAGCCTCCTCAGCCTGCCGATAAGCCTGTTCAGGCAAAAGAAGAAGAACTTCAGCCTGTCAAAAAGCCAGCCGAAGTTAAGGCTAAAGAAGCAGTTAAACCTGACGAAAAGCCAGTCGACAAACCTGTTCAGGCAAAAGAAGAAGAACTTCAGCCTGTCAAAAAGCCAGTCGACAAACCTGTTCAGGCAAAAGAGCCGCCTCAGCCTATCGAAAAAGCAGCCGACAAGCCTGTTCAACCACAAGATCAACCTGTCAAAAAACCGGCATCCAAAGTGTCGCCTCAGCCCCAAGAACAGGGATTTTTCCAATTTTTTGCATTTTTGTGGGCGAGATTTTTAGCTTTCTTTAAGATTCAGAAACGTGCTGCACGTCTTTAAGAAAATCTGAAAACTGCTTATGCCCCTGTGCGATTTCTTCAAGCATTTCTAAATAGGTGTCGATGACATGCAAAATTAACCCCACAGTCATTACAAAAAGCTCTTCATCCACCTCATTTCGATTGCAGGTCATTGTGTAGCGAAAAAAAGGCATCCGCTCGCTGTCAATTATGCCAAAGCCGGGCAGCTCGATGACAGCGTTGATGAGATTGATAAAAGCTTGTGTATCGGCAATCAAGGGCTGTTCAATCCTCAGTGGGACCATGATGAGAAACTGGATAAACTGAAGTTGAATCTTTTGAAGGCTTGTCCCACCCTGCTCGCTTATCTCTTTTTCTCTTTCGGCACTATTTTGCAGAATGCCAATCTGCATGACCAGCTCTTGTCCACTCGGATCTGTACCAAGTGGCACCAGGAGTTCTTCAAATGAGATAACTGTTTTATCTTGATGAATTTCTGAATCAATACCGGCGCCTTTAAGCGCCTTCTGAAGAGTTTTTGCAACCAATTTCATGCGAAAGCCTTGCTCCAGTAATGGTTTGGGCCGACAAGAAATGCTCCACGCATCTCTTGAGGGGAAAGACGCGTGCTGCTTCCCCTAATTAAAAATGTGAGGAGCTCTCCATTGCTCATACTCGACATCTCCTGCTTTTCACGGTATGGGGTCTTTTGCTCAGTAGACAAGATTTCTTTAGTTTTTGCAAGCATTTGTTTTGAAGAGATATAGGTCGTTGTTGTAAGTCCTTCACCCAGTTCTCTTTTCATCTTCGCTTTTCTGTGCGCCCCTATCGCAGCCAAGATGGCGCGCGTCAGGAGCATGCCCAACCCGCCGACAGCCACGCAGACCAGGGCTATCGTCCCCATCACAGCGGCTCCTGGGCCTGTTGCCAGCGCGCCTACAGACAGAACGGAAGCTGCCATAAATAAACTGTTAGAAACCAACCCCGCTATGTTTGTGACACGTCTGTCGCCAGCTTTCCTCAATGCAAAGCGCACGATCTCTTCGCGCTCTTTTAAGTTGACCGGGCTCCCATCAATTTTTACTGTTTCATCTGTAAAATGGGTGATGTGCATCTGCCTTTTTATATCATTGAGCCGCTCCCGCTCCTGGCGCAAGAGGAGAAGTTGAGCGGATGAACTGCGGATGCGGTCAACGTTCACCTTTGTTCCATAAGCGGACAAGCACAAGGTGATGGGAGCGCCGATAATGGTGCCGACTTGCAGGATGGAGGTCACAGTCGCAAAAGCAGCGGGCTGAATCAGCGCCGTAAGCTGGGATGCCGACTGCATGAGCCCAACTGCGCTGCCCAATAAGCCTGCCGAATGAAGAGCCACCTCGCGCGCGCCTTTGCGAATCATGCTTCTTCCATACTCAAAATGGCTGCGCGTCGCCTGCATCTTCTTGTTCGCAAGCCGGATCCCCTTCTTGATCATCTTTCCCGCTTTGACGAGGTTGAAAATACTTGCAGCCGCTCCAATCACAGTTGCAACCCCTGTCAACATATGGGCTGAAAACAATCCTTTAGCTTGGGTAATCTCTTGAGGTTCGGCTGAAGCGCGCGCTGCAAAGGGCCTAACGATGGTTTCAAAAAAGGCGACAACAGCCTCCCTAACCTTGCTTGCAACGATTTTCATCTCGCCAGGAAGCTGCGTGGAAGCTAAAAAATTGCCCAATACATTTAGAGGAGACTGAACCTTTTTTAAAGCAGTCACAGCTTTTTCTGCTGAGGGCGGCTTTTTTTTTGAAGGCGGTTGACTCTGTTTGTAATGATAATTTGTTTTTCTTAAAGGATCCATAAATAAACCATTATTAACAGTTTAAACTAATTAATTTAATTATATATATTTATTCATTATTTTATAAACACATTCTCACCTGTTGACGCTTATCTGCGAAATCCGCTATGCTCATCTCCTCTTTTAAAACCCCCTTACTCAAGGAGCCTCCTATGGCAAATTCTGATGCCGAACGTAAAAAGGCCCTCGAACTGGCCGTTGGCCAAATCAAAAAGCAGTTCGGCGACGGCGCCATCATGTCGCTTGGCAAACACTCTTCCGACCGCGAAATCAGCGTGATCAAAACAGGCGCCCTCTCCCTCGATATCGCCCTCGGCATCGGCGGCGTTCCACGCGGCCGCGTCGTCGAAATTTTTGGCCCCGAATCTTCCGGGAAATCCACACTTGCCCTCCACATCGTCGCCAACGCACAAAAAAATGGCGGAGTTGCCGCTTACATCGACGCAGAACACGCTCTAGATCCCATCTACGCCGCAAAAATCGGCGTCAACATCGACGACCTGCTGATCTCGCAGCCAGACAGCGGAGAAGAGGCGCTCAATATCGCAGAAATGCTCGCTCGGTCCAATGCCATCGATGTCGATCGTCATCGACTCGGTCGCCGCCCTGGTTCCAAAATCTGAACTAGAAGGGGAAATCGGCGACTCATTTGTAGGCCTGCAAGCGCGCCTGATGTCGCAAGCGCTGCGCAAACTCACGGCCGCGCTTTCTAAAAGCAATACGTGCGCCATCTTCATCAACCAGATCCGCGAAAAGATCGGCGTCATGTACGGCAGCCCAGAAACAACGACAGGCGGCCGCGCGCTGAAATTCTACTCCTCTATCCGCCTCGACATCCGCCGCATAGCGGGCATCAAAGGCGCAGATGGCAGTCGAAATTGGCAACCGCGTGAAAGTCAAAGTTGTTAAAAACAAAATGGCGCCTCCCTTCCAGATCAGCGAATTTGACATCCTTGTTCAACGAAGGCATTTCGCGCACAGGGTCCGTCATCGACCTTGCCACGGAGTTCAACATCATCGACAAAGAAGGGCGCCTGGTTCAGCTATCAAAGCCAGCGCCTTGGGCAAGGCCGCGAAGCGGTGCGCGAAGAGCTCAAAAACAACCCTAAACTGCTCGATGAGCTTGAAGCGCTCGTCATCGCCTATGTCAAAGAGAAGCAGCCGAAGAATCCTCCGTCAAAAGCAGCCGCAGCCGCAGCAGCCGCTGCTGCCGCTGAAGAGCTCGTCGAGGTGTAATGGATTGCTACAAACAGGCGGTCATCGCAGGCATCCAGCAAAATTTGGACCGACTAGGTCCAAAAACAGTCTTAAGAGATGCCTGCGAGTATGCTTTAATGAATGGCGGCAAGCGCTTACGCCCCGCCATTGCTCTCATGATTGCTAAAGAGCTGGGCCACGGCCTCGATGTGACCCCGGCCGCGCTCGCCGTCGAATATTTCCACACCGCTTCCCTCGTAGCCGATGACCTTCCCTGCATGGATGACGACGATGAGCGGCGCGCAAAACCCTCCGTCCACAAGGTCTACGGGGAGGCGATGGCTCTCCTCGTCAGTTACGCCTTGATTGCCGCCGGGTACGCCTGTTATGCCCAAAATGCCTCTCTGATTAAAAAGCGGCGCGACAGCTTTGCTTCGAAAGGCGACCTTCTCTGCACACTTGCACTCGAGAATGCCACTTACAATACAGGGCTTCTGGGGGCCACTGGAGGGCAATTTCTAGACCTCAACCCTCCCGACCTCAACCTGACAACACTGCGCGACATCCTTCATAAAAAGACCGTCTCTCTTTTCGAAATCGCCTTTGTTTCCGGCTGGCTGTTTGGCGGAGGCGCTGTCGACGCCCTAGAAACCGTCAAACAGGCCGCCTCACATTTTGGCATGGCTTTTCAGATTGCGGATGATCTCGACGATTTAGAAAAAGATCGCCAAAATGGAAGAGTCGTCAACATGGCTGCGCTATTTGGCGTCGAAGCCGCTCAAAATATGCTGCGCGAAGAGATCGAAGCTTACGAAGCCACCTTGCGCGAGCTAAATTTAAGCGCACTTGTTCCTTTGACAATCTGATCCGACAGGATCACCCCTCCAAGATTGAGACAGGGAAAGCAGAGGACTTGGCGTCCGATCAGCGTGCCCGGATTTGTCACGCTGTTGCATCCGATCTGCGTCCCGTCGCCGATGATGGCGCCAAACTTGCGCAAGCCCGTTGCGATGCGCTGCCCCTCATGATGAATGGCAACAGGGCTGTTGTCGAGCTTCAGGTTCGCGCATTTGACCCCGGCCCCAAGGTTGACCTGGTTGCCGAGGATCGAGTCGCCTACGTAAGCGAAATGGGCCGCGTGAGCCCCGTTCAAAAGAATGGCGTTTTTGATCTCGCTGTCATGCCCGATCACGCAGCCATCGCCCGCAATCAGATCGCCGCGGATGTAGGCGCCATGCCGTACCGTGCAGTTAGCCCCAATGAGGCAGGGCCCTTTAATGTAGGCGCCAGGCTCTAAGACAGTGCCTTTGCCGATAGAGATTAACTCAGGGTTAACCAGATGAACGCCCGCAGGAACCGTCACTTCAATTTCGCCAAGAGCCTGGCTCTTCAAGTAGGGCCCGATTTTCGGCAGCGCCTCCCATACAAACGTGAGCTGCTCAAAGAGCGCGCGATGCTGGAAGGAGGCGAGATCGAAAAAAACCGAAGGTTCAAACATCTGATTTTCCTTAAGAATAGATCTATAGATATATATCTTATATCTTCTTCCTCATATTCTGTGGAATTGTTTATACTTACCTGGGGCGCCCCTCTAGCTTTTTTTGTCGATAGCATGTTGACAGAAGGGTCAAACCCCCCCACTTGCCAACAATTCGCACTTGTCAACAAAGCCATCGACACCATTTTGAGCCCCTTATGAACAAGTTTTCGATCCATTGTCCACACTTCCCCGCCTGTTCAGGCTGCACCCTCTCTGAACGGGTCGATGCTCCTCCCGTGCTCGCCGAAATGCGCCCCTTTTTTAAAGAGCGCGGGCTCACAACTTTTCCCATCCATGCCGACACACCCATCGGCTGGCGCTGCCGCGCCAAGCTCGCCGTGCGCGGAGAGGCAATCCTTGGACTTTATCAAAAAGGAACACACATAGCTCTCGATATTCCTCACTGCCAGGTGCACCACCCCGCCATCAATGAAGCCGCCAACCTCCTGCGCCGCTTTATCCAAGAGGAGGAAATCGCCTCCTATAACGAGGAGACGCACCAGGGACTTTTGCGCTACGTGCAGCTCGCCGTCGAACGCGCCACAGGAAAAGTGCAGCTGACCCTCGTCCTCAACAGCCGTGAGACCCGTCAGTGGCAAAAACTGTGGGACGCTTATCCTTGGCACTCCATCTGGCTCAACATCAACTCGCGTCGCGACAATGTGATCTTTGGTAAGGAGTGGGAGCTTTTTCAAGGAGAGCCCTTCCTTTGGGAGCAGATGTGTAATACCGCGATCTGTTACCACCCCGCCAGCTTCGCCCAAGCCAATCCGGCCCTCTTTGAAAAGCTGATCCTCTCCCTGCTCTCCCAGATGCCCCCACAAAGCCGTGTCGTTGAATATTACGCTGGCGTTGGCGCCATAGGGTTGTCTATAGCTAAAGAGTGCCACAAAGTAATCTGTTGCGAAGCAAACACTCAAGCAGAGCACTGCTTTGCCCTTTCGAAAGAGAAGTCTGAATTTAAAGAAAAACTCTCGTTTGTAAATGCGCGCGCCGAAGAGCAGCTGAAGCTCATGCAAGAGGCCGATGTGATCCTTGTCGACCCGCCGCGCAAAGGGCTTGGAAAGCCTCTTTTAGAGGCACTCAAGCAGCAAAAGGGGACGCTTTTCTACATCAGCTGCGGCTGGGATGCCTTTCAGCGCGACTGTGACGCCCTTTTATCTGCCGGCTGGACATTGCAGACTGCTGAGGGGTATGTGCTGTTTCCTGGGACGGATCAGCTGGAGCTTCTGGTGAGATTTGAGCAATGATTTTTTGATTCTTTTTTTTTGTAGCCTCGTTTTTGGATAATTTGCTACCGTCCTCCGACCATGATCATATTCCAGGAGATTAAGCAGTGAATAAAGATTTGGTTGAAAGCACGCATCATCAAACTTTTGAATCACTTAAAACCCGACTTGCGCCCTACGCTTAAACTTGCCTGCACTTAGCAATTTGCTCTGCTAAGCCCCTTGGCCAAGTCGCGACTTGGCCTTCGGAGCTTATCAGGCAACTTGCTAAGTTCGGCCAAAGTTTAAGCGTGATGTAGGGGCGCAAGTCGGGTTTAAATCAGGAAAAGAGGGCCGCGAATTTTGGAGCGCCCGCAAATTGTCAAAAAAAAGAATGGACAATTGAAAAAAGAGCAGCATAAGGCATTAGCGAGTAGCTGCTCAATCATAATGTCGTAATCATAGCATACCTATGCATTTTACTGTGCAGTACTATGCATAAAAAAACTGCACAGCTGTCATAAGTTGTTGATTTCAAGTTGAATGAGACAGGTATTTTTTGTAAGAACTTAAGAAAAAGAATCTGGGTGAGAGGATTTGAACCTCCGACCCCTTGCACCCCATGCAAGTGCGCTAGCCAAGCTGCGCTACACCCAGATAGTAAATTAGATTGACTGCGAGTCCTTCGAATTGGAGTTCGGATTTTTTGAATTCTTTGACGGCCATGCGCGCGCACTCTTCGATGATTTTTTCCAGTGAATCCCCCGCGTCAACTTCAGCGCTGAAATGTCTACAGAGATGGAGGCGCTGTAAGAGGTTCCACCCTTGAGCCCTTTAGCCTTGAAATTGGCGAATAGCCCATCCTTCTTCTTGGAGATGCTCATGAAACGGATGAGATTGTTGTCTAAAAGATCTTTCATGGTCAAAATCCTCGCTGGGGAGAGTATAAATGGGTTTCCTGATTGAGGTCAAGCCATTTGCTAAAACTCCAATAAAGTAGGTCAAGTTTTTTGATCAAGGAGGGTATAGCGCAGCCATCCGTGAAAAAATGGTAGAAAAGCAGCTGCAGCCTATTCCAATGGGGTGTTGCGGCGATACAACCAAAGCCGAAAAAGTTTCCCCGATTGCAGCAGCTTGAGCTTCTCCTTTAGACTTTATTGAGAGGGTTTAGGGTGACAGATGTCAAAGATTCTATTTCTGTAGGTTTGTCTGTATAGGTTTCAGGATGAGACAGCATTTTGGCTCTACAATACATTTCAAGGGCGATGGGATAGAGATCATTTTCTTTATCTATAAATTTAGCTTTGCCAAATATAGCTTCTTTTTTTTTCCCACACATGGCGGTATTGAAACAGCTGATGGTCCGAATTCTCTTTAGGTCTTCGACACCTCTCCAAGCAGGAGTAATCCTTGTCCCTAATTCTTACTAATGGTTCACCTATTGTTGAGCTAAATATTTAAAATGACATATTCCTTTCCTAGCTTTCGAACTTAGACTTTATTGAGTGGATTTAGGGTCTCAGGTGGAGAAGATTCTGGCTTTTTCGGCTTGTCTGTATAGGACTCAGGATGAGTCAGCATTTTAGCTTGACAATACATTTTAAGGGCTTTGGGATAGAGAGGATCGCCTTTTTTAATCATTTTAGCATCACCAAATTCTTTCTCTTTGTCTTCTTGCCTGGGAACGACAAAACAGGCGCTTGTTCGAATTCTTTCTAGGGGTTTGGCAAACAGAGGATGAACCCAAACTTCATTGTCCTTAATTCGTACAACCGGCTGGTTTGTTACGGAAGTAAATATCTCAAATGACATAAAAGCTCCTTTTAAAATATACTAAACAATTATCAAAAAAATGTCATCAAATATCTTCTCTCTTTCAACCGAAATTCAAAAAAGCTTCATCGAGATCTGCCCAAGTAAAGTCTTGTTTCAATCCAAACTCTTTCAACAGTTTAATACGCCGCTCCAGAGCTGCAATCGACTCGTCACTTTTCCCATAGGCTTTCATCTGATCTTTAATCTGTTGGATTTTATCGTCGTCAATATTACGAATTAACGCTTTAGCTTCAGCAGAAATTGGCTTAACGAAATTATGGGGGCTCCACTCTATTCCAGTAGTAATCTCGCGGTTATGATCAGGAAAACTGGCCGCATTATCGATTTTAAATAGAGGTCGCTGTTTTCCCTCCGGAGGATTCTTTTCAGGGCACATGAAACTTCCTGAATTACCATCAACTTCGCCCGTGACATACGACAAAATGGCTATGGCTTCATAGTGCGAATGATCAATGTCAGCAGGGATGAACTTCGCCTGTTCTTCATCGGTTAAATTCCCCAACTGTTCCGGGGTCATTTCCGATTTTTCGAGCGTGATACGTCCAATATCTGCACAGCCCTCTACAAATTTTTGAACTGTACAAACCTTTTCTTTCGTTGTAGGCATTGCTACTTCTACGCCTTTTATCCAAGGATCTTCTTTTTCTGCAATGTCATCCAAAATATCATGAAAATCCTGATGTTCAAGGATCATCACTTCAGTTTGAGGTGTTGCCCCCTCAATCCCCAAGATTGTAGCTGTCTGATAGGCAAGTACTGCATTTTGGGGGGTTTCGTAAACGTGAATTCCTGCATCATTTTCCGGTATTTCAACATCTCCTTCCAAATAAGGTGATGCAAATTTTTTACCATTGTTGAGGCCATTGTTCACCTCATCTCCTGGTTTGAGCACATATTCCGGCCTACCTTTTTCGTTACAAAGAAAATAGACGCCCCCACATCCTCCATCTACACGCTTTAATCGCCCATCCTTTAATTTTTCACGGACATCTTGTTCCATAGGAGTTGGAGATGGACCTTTAAGACCTCTAAGCATCTCTTTATCTTTACCTATCTTCTCGCGCGCGCCTAGGATGCGGGTTGCTACATCCTCTATCCCCTCAGTTTCCAAATGTCCGCGTATACTAGGTAGCCACTTCTGATGGATCGAGGGAAGAGTCGCTGCCTTTGCTTCATGCTTAACGGATTCGACTGCAGTGGCGGCCACTTCACCTGTTTTATCTAACGCAGCTTTTTCTTCGCCAGTTGAGGAGCGGAGCTCTTTTGGCGGATCGATAGCTTTAGTTTCAGTGGGAGAAGCTTCAAGGAGTAGAACCGCTTCCCCCTCTTGGTGGACCTTGCCTTCGATTTCTCTTAATGGACGTTTAGGTGGCTGATTAGGGACGGGTGTAGTTGCAGTTTTTACACTTAATTTTGTTAATGGATCCATTATTCCACCTAAATAGTTTCAATTTAATTATAACATACTAGTTTATAATGTTTTCTATATTAAAGTTGCGCTTTTATCGATGATCCAACAACATCCTGCCTCTTCAAGGAGGCCGTGCTATTCTTAAGAATTATGAACGGTTCTGAAAGCCCTCCAGAACATCTTTAAAGAGCTACTTGACGACTGGAAGATGCCCATTCCGAAGCAAGTTGCCGCTCCTAAAAAACTAAATTTCACATATTTTCTCAAATTTGGTAAGAGTTGCTGTAATTAGTAGATGATGTTTTTAGATTTGTGTTGTATAATGGTTTTTACAGCAGGAGGGGAATATGTCAGCACCTGATCTATCAGCACCGTTTGTAGTCAATAACGCCGTCACCCATGAACCAGTGATAAAAATCGAGAATGGTAAGGTAGAATTTAACAACAAGACATTAGAAAAGCATCTGGGGGGACGTATTCCAACGGGATGTTGCGGCTTTATTTTCAAACAAGACAAAAAGGACACGTTTGGGACAGCGACTTGGATCTTACGAAAGGATCCGCGCTATTGTGATGCTCTTAAGAGGTATTGTGAAACTCAGTTCTTGTCTCATCCTGAATCGTTTACAGATAAGCCAAAAAAGCAAAGTCTCCCCCGATTACGAACATAAAAGTTTAAGAAGCTCGAATTTTACTTTCGAAAACCATCCTTGAATTTCTCGATATATTTAGCTTTTCCAACAATTTTTCCTTTTGGCCTGGCATAAAAAAAAGAAAACAGGCTGAAGTTGGAATCCTCTCGACCGGTTTGGAAAAAGCCGGGTCAATTTTGGAAAAAGCCGGGTCAATATAGACAGTACCCCCCTTCTTCGATTTTGACTAAAAACCCGACTTGCGCCCTATCAATGACTCATCTGATGCGCGCTTGTTTTGGAGACTAAAACGGGGCAATTTTCGCCTACTTTACTCAAGTATGTCAAAAATTGCCCCGTTTTAGCCTCCAAAAAATCGCATCATCAGCTGAATCACCGCTAGGGCGCAAATCGGGTTAAAAGCTTGTTGGAGCAAATGCCATAGAGTTTAAAACCCATCATTTTCTTGGCTTTTTTAAACTTTATTGAATGGATTTAGGGTTGGAACGGGCTGAGATTTTTTCTTTCCAGGCCGAGATTTTGTCTCCTCTGTCGAAGGCAAATCTGTTTGTGGCGACCTTGTAAAGGACTCAGGATGAGTCAACATTGTGGCTTCACAATACATCTTAACAGCGAGTGGATAAAGGGGATCGCCCTTTTTGATAAATGTGGCTTCACCAAAGACTTTCTTTACTAGCTTTTCCGCAAGGCCGGGCATACAGGATCTTGCTGAAATGCGTTCTAATTGCCTGGCAAACAAGGGATGAACGATCACTTTACTGTCTGGTTCTACAGCCACAACTAAACCATGTGTGTGAGTGCTATATACTTCAAATGACATAATCCTTCTCCTTGCTGATATTTATAATAAAAGAATAATCAAAAAATGTCATCAATAAAATGCTAGTCGAGGTCAACCCCACAATACGTTTCGAAATCTCCAACGACGGTAGCCCAAGTTGTCTCATCCACAACCAGCATTTTTAATGCTTCTACCCGAGCCTCAAAGGCTTTGATCGATTGATCGCTTTTCCCACGTGATTTCATAAGCTCTTGTAGATCCTTAATTTTTTCGGGGGTAATATTTTTAATGAGTTCTTTTGCTTCAGCAGAAACTTCTTTTCCATAACTATGACTGGCCCAAAAAAGGCCTGGTTGAATTCCTTTGTTATTTTCAGGAAATGCGCCATCGTTATCAATTTTAGAGATGGGCCGCTCTTTTCCCTTCTCCACAGTCGTAGGGCAAAGAAAATTGCCCCAATTTCCGTCTTTTTCTCCAATAATTAGCGACAAAATAGCCATTTTTTCATATTGCAGCTGATCTATGTCGCGGGGGGTATAAGCTTCAATAGCTGCATCCAAATCCTCTTCGCTTAAAGCGGTAAGCTCCTCTTTTGTCATTTTTGAGGCTGTGCGTATTAGAGTAGAAAAATCCTCATATCCTCCCAAATACGACTGAACTGAGCAGACTTTTGCTTTAGATGATGGCATTGCATCGGTTTTTTCTTCTGTGTCATCGAAAAGATCATGAAAGGCCTCATGTTCGATGATCATCACTTTGGTTTCAGGGGTTGCTCCCTCAAGGCCTAAACGTGTAGCTGCCCTGGAGGCTAGTTCAGAATTCTGTACACCGACGTAAGGATCTTCTATAACACCATGTTCACGCAGATAGGGAGAGGCATTACGTTTATTGTTATTGAGAGCAAAGTTCGCTTGATCGCCGGGTTTGATGACAAAATGGCGAGCCCCTTCTTTATCACAAAGAAAATAGACACCTCCCATTCCCCCTGCGACGGGTTCCAATTTTCCCTCTTTTAGTAAATGAAGGATATCTTTCTCCATTTTACTTGGAGGTTTTTCTGTAGGACTGCTGGAGGAAGGAGGAAATGAAACGGCACCCAAATCGGTATACATTTTCTTAATGGTGGCGATATGCTTTTGAGCATCCGCGATGTACTCCCTAACGGCACTTTGATCTGCTGTTTTTATCTCAGCTCTAAATCTAGGTTCCCACTTATCATGAATCGATTTTTCCGGAATCGAAGGAAGCGCCTCTAATTTCTCATGCTTAACCGAATCGACTGCAGTAGCTGCCACTTCCCCTGTTTTATCTAAAGAAGCCTTTTCTTCAGCAGTTGCGGAACGAATATCTTTCGGGGGATCGATGGCTTTAGTTTCAGTTTTACCAGCTTTAGGGACCAAAATATCAGCCTGTTGATCGACCTTGTCTTCGATGTCAGTTGAAGGACGTTTAGGCAGTTGGACGGGAACGGGTGTAGTTGCAGTTTTTACACTTAATCGTGTTAAAGGATCCATTATTTTTCCTAAATAGTTTTAATTTAATTATAACATATTAATTTATAATAATTTCTATAGTAAAATTGCGCGCTCATTGCGGATTCAACAACAGCTTGCCTCTTCAGGGGGGGCCGTGCTATTCTTAAGAATTATGAAACCCGACGACTTTTCCCTCTTCGAGATGGAACCTAGCTGGAAAGCGGCTCTGAAAGAGGAGCTGGCGCTGCCCTATGCGGCTCAAGTGGCAGCCTTTGTGGCCGGTGAAAGGGCGGCAGGGGTTGCAGTTTATCCTCCTAAAGAACTGGTATTCAATGCCTTCTGGCAGACACCTTTCAATAAAGTGAAGGTACTGATCATGGGTCAGGATCCCTATCATGGCCCGGGGCAGGCGCATGGCCTCAGCTTTAGTGTGCCCAAGGGGATTCCAGCCCCCCCATCTCTGCAGAACATCTTTAAAGAGCTCGGTGACGATTTGAAGATGCCTATTCCAAGCCACGGCTGCTTGATGAAGTGGGCGCAGCAGGGGGTGATGCTCCTGAATGCCACATTGACCGTGCGTCAGGCGGAGCCGATGTCGCACCATGGGCGCGGCTGGGAGCAGCTGACAGACGCTGTCATACGTAAATTATGTGAACGGGACGTGCCCATCGCTTTCGTCCTGTGGGGCAAATCTGCCCAGGAGAAGTGCAAGCGCATCCCAGGAATTGGCAGCAGACCGAACCATTACCTTCTCAAGGCAGCGCACCCCTCTCCGCTCTCTGCCTATCAAGGATTTATGGGATGCCGCCATTTTTCGCAGATCAATCAATGGTTTTCACAGATAGGTGTGGAGCCGATTGACTGGACATTATAAGAATTTAATTTAAATATTAAACATAATGTTTTATAATAATAATTGTGGTAGTTAGTTAACTATCAAAGTGAGGATGCAATGATCATCGAAAAAGAGCTTAAGAAGATTTTTCATCAACTGGTCAAAGAAGAGGTAGCCCAGATCGCCGTTGGCGGGACGGACATTACCATCCGCGTGCTCGACGATGCGTCAAAATTCTCGCTATCAACACCCGTCTATTTTGGGGGTAACTTCATTCCAAAGAGTGTGCGCAGCTGCGTCGCTCATAAGACCTCTATCCCCAATGAGCGGATCAAGACCCATTTGACCCTGGATGAGCCCAATTTCAAGATCTACCTGCACTATGTGGGGAACATCGATCACATTCGCACACACGGCTTTGGCCAGCTCCTGGAAGAGTTCAGCTGGCTCGCGGATGAGTGGCGCCTCATTTTGGATGAGCATGACAAGAACGATTTAGTTCACGTGCGGGTTCCGTAGTTTTGCGTAGAGAATCGCCAGTTCATAGAGTCCAATCAGGGGGATAGCCAGCATCAGCTGCGTCGGCACGTCTGGCGGCGTAAGAAGAGCCCCCAAAATAAAGGCAGTCACGATCATGTGGCGCCTTTTTGCAACCATCCAATCTGCTGTCAAAATCCCCATATGGACGAGAAAGAAGAGCGCTAGTCCCATTTCAAAGGCAAACCCGTTTGCAATCATCAGCATCAGCGTGTAGTCGAGATAGTGGGAGAGCGACCAGAGGTTGCGCCCGATGGCGGCATTAAACGACTCCAGGTAGCTATTAGCGAGAGGAATAGTGACAAAATAGGCGAAGCTAAAGCCCGCAAGGAGAGCGGCAAGCGTTCCTGCCAGAAAGAGGGTGAGCAGCTGCTTTTCATGCGGATAGAGGGCTGGGAGGACAAAGCGGAAGAAAAAGGTGCCCCACAGGGGCGAGGAGAGCAGCAGGCCGAGCCAGAAGCTCACCTTAAACGCGGTCAGCATCCCTTCAGTAGGTCCGAAGAGCACTAGATCCGATCCTATGGTTTTATCAATATCGAGAAAGGCGCCTGGAGGAATGGCGTAGAGCCCCTCCCCAACGATGCGCACGGCTTTAGAGGGATGCACAGAGTCGTTTGACAAGGCAGTGTAGAGCACTTCGTTTGTACTTTTATTGAAGAGGCGTTCGCGCTTGAGCTCTTGCGGCTGCAGAGCCCCTGCAACAAGGCGGCTATCGCGCAAAGGGCGCGTGATGGCGTCGAAAATCTCCTGATAGAAAAAAAGGCAGGCGGCAATGGCGAGCGCAAGCGCCGCGAGCGACCAGATGATCGTGCGCCTCAGCTCATCGACATGTCCCCACAGCGTGTTATTTGTCGTCACAAGAGGAGCAGTCGCCGCCACATTTTTTGCTTTTATCTTCTATTGCGTCCTCTCCGCGGCACGCCTTCTTAAATTCGCGGATGCCTTCACCTAAGCTGCGCGCAAATTCGGGCAGTTTTTTGCCGCCAAAAAGAACGAGCACCACTAGCATAATCACAAGCAGTTCGCCAGTGCCTACCATAACGCCTCCTAAAATACACTTGTAAGACGCCGTTCTTTGCGCTCGGCATCAATTTTTTGCAGGAACTCATCCACTTTTGTCTCGCCGACCACCTGGTTTTCTCGGGTGCGGAGAGTCACCGTTTTATTTTCCCCCTCTTGGTCACCCACCACCAAGATGTAGTTGACCTGGGCAAGCTGCGCATTGCGCACCTTCTTGCTGACAGACTCTTGCGCATGGTCCACATCGACGTGAAAGCCTTGTGCGCGAATCTGAGAGGCCACTTCGTCGGCGTAAGGGCCGTGCCGGTCGGCGACGGGAATGAGCCGCACCTGCGAAGGGCTCAGCCAAAAGGGGAACCGTCCCGCAAAGTGTTCGATCAAAATGCCCATAAACCGCTCGACAGAGCCGAAAATGGCGCGATGCAGCATGACAGGGCGCTGTCTGGAGCCATCTTGAGAGGTGTATTCTAGTTCAAAACGCTCCGGAAGCGCCATGTCGAGCTGAATGGTCCCGCATTGCCAGGTGCGGTTGAGGGCGTCGCGAATGTGAAAGTCGATCTTGGGGCCATAGAAGGCGCCGTCGCCCTCGTTGATCTTATACTGACTTCCCGCCTGGTCGAGCGCTCCTTTCAACCCTGCGGTAGCTACAATCCACTCCTCGTCGCTTCCGATCGTATTCTTTTCAGGACGCGTAGAGAGTTCGAGATGGTATTGCAGGCCAAAAGCCGAATAGACAGTCTCTGCAAATTTCAGCAGCTTAAGAATTTCATCCTGAATGTCGCTCGGCTTCATGAAAATA
Organism: uncultured Parachlamydiaceae bacterium; assembly: GCA_963745935.1. GTDB lineage: Bacteria > Chlamydiota > Chlamydiia > Chlamydiales > Parachlamydiaceae > JAJFUZ01. Next base: position 128,921 of record CAVUZO010000004.1, on the reverse strand, counting down.
TGCGCGTCGTCCTGATGGAAGCTGCGTACGCGGAAAAGGCCTGACAGCGAGCCTGAGGGCTCAAAGCGATGCACCTGGCCTATTTCTGCGACGCGTAGAGGCAGCTCCCGATAGCTGTGGGTGTGGCTTTTGTAGAAAAGCATGCAGCCAGGGCAGTTCATCGGCTTAATCGCAAAGTCGCGCTCTTCCACTTCAGAGGTGAACATGTTTTGCCGATAGTTGGCCCAGTGGCCCGACCGCTCCCACAGCTCGCGAATCATCATCGAAGGCGTTTTGATCTCCACATAGTCGCCCTTCTGCAGGTTTTCGCGCATAAAGCTCAGGAGCTGATTCCAGACAATCATCCCTTTAGGATGGATGAAGGGCATGCCTGGAGCCTCTTCCTTTAACGAAAAAAGGTCTAGCTTCGGGCCGATGACCTTATGGTCGCGCTTTTTGGCCTCTTCCAGCTGGGTTAAATACTCCTTGAGCTGCTTGCGATCGGGATAGCTGATCGCATAGACGCGGGTCAGCATCTCCTTGCTTGGATCGCCGCGCCAGTAGGCTCCCGAGGTCTTCATTACTTTGATCGCTTTGATCTTCCCTAAGTTGTGAAGGTGTGGGCCGCGGCACAGGTCGAAAAATTCGCCCTGGCGATAGCCTGTCAAGGGAGAGCCTGCCGGAAAACTCTCAATCAGTTCGCGCTTATACTTATTTTGTCCAAAGGCCTTCAGCGCCTCTTCTTTGCTCGAAAATTCTTCGCGCTTCGACACATAATTCTCTGCCACAATCGCCTGCATCTCATTCTCGATGCGTTCAAAATCCGCATCGGTGACGGTCAGATCGGCAAAGTCGTAATAAAAGCCATTTTCGATCGGAGGGCCAATGGTCGGCTGTGCATCGGGCCAGAGGCGCAAAATCGCCTGCGCCAGCACGTGTGCCGAAGTGTGCCAGAACACTTCTTTACCTTCCGGGTCGCTGAAGTTCCACAAGATCACCTTGTCTCCATCTTGAAGAGGAGTTGCAAGATCGCGCGTGGTGCCGTTGATCGAGGCTCCCAGGGCCTGGTCGGGCCCCTTCATGTTTAATTTGTCCGCGAGATCTTTCGCACTGCTGCCCGCAGGAAGCTCGATTTTAGAATTGTCTTTGAGTAGGATTTGCATGGTAAGTACTGTTTTTCTTAAATTTTTACACAATTGGGGGAAAAGAGTAATAAAAATCTTGTGTGTACATTATACGGGTAAAGTGTATAATGGAAAACAGAGAGGAGTACCATGAAACAAGATCGGATAGAGATTAGGACGAGCCACAGTGAAAGAAAACAGTTTGAAGAAGCGGCTTGCCTTTGCGGGATGAATCTTTCGGAATTTTTGCGCAGAACTGCTTTAGAAAAGTCTGTTGAAGTGATCCGAAAAAGCAATTCCATCATCTTGTCTAACGAAGATCGCGACGCCTTTTTAAATGCCTTGGAGAACCCACCAGAGCCCAATAAGAAATTAAGGCAGGCCCTCAAACATCACAAGCGATTAATCGGCTAAACTGTGCTGACCGTAAAATCAATTGAAGAGGTCGACTCAAGCGCATTTAGGGAATTTTCCTGTGGAAATGAGGAGCTCGATTCCTATCTTAAAGAATACGCTAGGCAAAACCATAAAAAGGGCATCGGAAAGAGCTTTGTCGCTTTAGAGGGAAATCGAGCCATCGGATATTACACGATCAGCATGGCGTCCATTGAATTTATTGAGATTCCAGAAGGTTATAATCGTGGCATTCCGAAATATCCGGCTCCAGTTGCTAAAATAGGCCGTCTTGCAGTCGATACGCAATTTCAAGGGAAAAAAATCGGGACTGCCCTTCTTATCGATGCTTTTAAAAAAATTCAGATCGCCTCAAAAACCGTCGCTGCTTACGCAGTCATCGTCGACGCCAAAAATGAGCTTGCCAAAGGATTTTATGAAGGATTTGGCTTTATCACATATAAAGGGGAATTGTCTTTATATCTCCCACTGAAAACTGTAGAAAAATTATTTAAATAAGCCTACTTCCCCCCGTTAACCCAGTGAGGATCGTCCGGATTTGCAAACCACCAGCTGTCGGCCGGGGTCTGCAGGATGACTTCGGCGATCTCCTTCGCTATATCACTCTGGAGCCGTTTGCGCCCATTTTCAAACCAGCGGATCGCGCGCGGGTTTCCCTGCTCCATCTGCTCTTTTAGCATTAGCAGGAGCTCGAGCTGGTCGGCGTCGTGGGCGAGCTTCGCTTCGACGCTTGTGCCCTCACGATACTCTTTCAGGGCGTCGTAGAGAAAATTGCCGCACGGGTAGACTTTTCGAATGTCTGCGGAGGCCTTCTCTTCATCTGCCGTGACATACCGTTTGTTGACATAGTTTAAGTCTCCGGTGCGCGCCTCGACAAAGTCGTGGACGAGGCATAGGAGCAGGAGCCGCTCGCGGTTGATCGGCTGCACCTTTTGGCACAGCTCAGCCAGGATGAAGCCGATCCAGGTCATGCTAAAGCTATGTTCGGCGACCGATTGGCGGCCGCTGCCTAAGAAAGCAAAGCCTGAGCGCGGGGTTTTGGCGAGCATGCCCACTTCATGCATGAGATTGACATATTGATTGATCATTATAACCTGATTTGCCCCCTATCAATAATTCATCTGTTTTGCTGTTTAAAACAGGGCAATTTTTGCCTACTTTAAGCAAGTATGTCAAAAATTGCCCTGTTCGAACCAGCAAAAAATCGCATCATAAGCTAAATCATAGCTAGGGTACAAATCGGGTTGTAAATCATTTTAAAAAATCGGCTGAATTTGTTACAGTGCAATCTTTTAGGAGCGCTGCTTGTCCGACGAAGAAGTCTTCAAAATTTATAAAGAAATCTATGATGTCGTCATTCCCGATCTCGACTATTACATCCGGCAGATCGATTGCCGCGATGGCTGCCCTGTCAATACCGATCCGCGCGGCTACATGATCGCTTTGCATTCAGGCAATTTTCTGGAAGGGTACAAGATTGCGCGCGGACCCAATCCTTTTGCTTCCATTTGCGGGATGATCTGCGGCGCGCCTTGCGAACTGACCTGCCGGCGCGACCGCGTCGATAAAACCCTGACCATCCGGGCGCAAAAGCGCTATCTGGACGAATGGTTCGGTCTCGACAAAGAAGCGCATATCAAATCCCTGGAGATGAGCTATGCGCGCGGTTCGACCAACCCGACCCCGAATGGGCTTGAAAGTGGCCTGCATTGGGGCCGGTGTGGCCTCGTTGACCGCGGCGCACGATCTTGCTGCGCTTAGGCTATGCCGTCGATGTCTATGAGATGATGCGCATGCCGGGAGGGATGCTGACCTATGGCGTGCCCTCCTATCGCCTGAAAAATGACATCGCTTTCAATGAAATCTTTGCCATCGAACATCTGGGCGCCAAGATCTATTACAACATGAAAGTCGGACGCGATATCACTCTGACTGAGCTGCAGAAGCAATATGATGCCGTCTTCATCGGCGTTGGACTCTGGAAATCGCGCGATCTGCCGATTCCGGGAGCCGATGGCCCTGATATCATCCGCGGAATCGAATATCTGCGCGTGCGCTGCATGGATGAAGAGTGGAAAATCGGGGAAAATGTGATTGTGGTCGGGGGCGGAAACGTAGCCTTTGACGTCGCCCGGACCTCGGTGCGCAATGGAGCCAAAAAAGTGACGATGGTGTGTCTGGAGATCGCGCGACGAACAAACTGCCGACGAATTTGAAATTGAAGATGGCATGGAAGAAGGGATCACGATCATCAACCGCGTTGCTCCTATGCTGTCGAACGCGATAGCGAAGGGCAAAGTGTACAGGCTTAAGAGTGCAGCAGATCTATTCGCTTTTTGATTATACTGGGCGATTTGCCCCCAGATGATTCCTGATTCCCAGTATGTGATTCCCTGCGATACCATCGCCTTGGCGATCGGACAAGGCGATGGATATGAGCCTCTTCAATGGCTGGGACAAAAAAGATCGAACTTATGCTCGATCGAGGGATTGATTAAAACAGAACGGGGAACCGGCCGCACCTCTGTCAAAGGGATTTATGCCGGCGGCGACGCCGCTTTTGGTCCGGCGCTATTTATTACAGCGCATCAGGCATGGGCAAGAAGCTGCACGCGCCATCGACAGCGATCTGCGCGGGACGAAGCCCTATCAAGAATTTGTCGGAGAATTCACTGAAATCTACCCCGATGCGCGATAAAACCTATTTGAGGACGAAATGGGCGCTGCCCTCCATGCAGCCGCCAGGTGCGCATTCACAATCAAAATATGGTGGAAAATAATTATACCGAGAAGAAGCGCATGAGCAGTCAAATCGCTGTTTACAATGCCATGTCAGCCCTGTTTTTGATGGAACGCTCTGCATCAAATGCAATGGCTGCGTCGATGTATGCCCTGCAATTGCCTGAAACATGTGCCGGTCAGCAAGCTGAACCTCGATTTGGCGAAGGGAATCTGCGCAGCGCTGTCGATAATTTTTATGGAGTCGATTCGGCAAGTATGAGGGAAGAAGAGCTTGGCTGTGATGGGAACGGCCATGTTGAAAGATGAGGATTTATGCATCCGCTGCGGCCTTTGCGCTGAAAAATGCCCGACGCAAGCAGTGACGATGGATGCGATGAATTACTCTTTCCGATGGATAGGATAAGACATGATTTGGTGTATTGCAAGTTCGATTGCTTTTGGGTCTATGCGGGATGCTGATTTATATTTATTATTTGCGTAAAGGGCAATTTGATGATCCTGAAGATGTGAAATACCAAATGTTTCGAGATGAAGAGATAAGAATAAGAAAGTATGCCTAAATATCGCAATTCATTGAATGTCGATCCTGATGATAAGGATCCTATGATTTCACGCGCGCTCTTTTTTAGCGTTGATGGGAGTGGGAGCTGTCTTGGGTGTCGGGGATGACTAGATGCCTCGTTTCTAGGATTTCTGTATCCTAATGCGATGAAGATTCCTCCTAGTGTCTTTTCCATTGGACGGCCTGAAGAAGTTCTGTCGCGCGATGGCAAAGTGTTTAATCCCAAGCAAAAAGTATTTATTGAAACGCAAAGCGGCAAAGTGCGCGTGCAGACAGCTGTCTGCACCCATTTGGGCTGCACTGTCAATATGGTGGAAACAGGTTATGCCTGCCCTGCCATGGATCGACCTATGATAGGCATGGAAGAATACCGGGGGGCCCGCCCCCTTGCCGCTTGTCTATTTTCACGTGTTTAAAGGGGCTTCAGGAGATATTATGGTAGATAAATCTAAAACGACACTCGACTGGGAAGCTGCCTGGTATTCACCAACAGCATAAAGGAGTTAAGATATGGCAGTTTTTCAAGGAAAACCGAAGAGAGATCGTGGGGGGAATATCTTGCGAATCTGCCCTCGATCATTTGTCACGCTCGATTTTTCGGCATAACTATCCCAATAATGATGTCGATCGCTCCGAAATTGTCTTTAAGAATTTTTTTCTCCATTTTCATCCTGTCAAATGCCATAAACATTCGCTCGACCCCTTTTATACTCTGGGTTTGGGCAGCATCACGATGAGCCTTTTCCTGTTGCTTGTCGTTTACCGGCGTCATCCTGATGTTTTACTACATCCCTGCCGAAGATCGCGCCTATGACATCATGAAAGATTGGCAAGACACGACCCCTTTTGCCATGATGTACCGCAACATGCATCGCTGGAGCGCCCATATGATGGTGCTCTTTGTCTTTCTGCATATGTCGCGGGTCTTTTATACAGGATCGTACAAAGGGACGCGCAAGTTTAATTGGGTCATCGGCGTCATGCTGATGTTTTTAACCCTTGTTCTCTCCTTTACAGGCTACTTGCTTCCTTGGGATCAGTTGGCCTTTTGGGCGATTACTGTCGGGACCAACATCGCGGGCTATGTGCCCAATCTTCCCGGCTTTGAATACAATGTCAACCGGGTCATGCTGCTAGCCTCGACCAATGTGGGACAAGATGCTCTGATCCGCTTTTATGTGCTGCATGTGGCCTTTCTTGCCTTTGTTGGCAGGCACTTTGATCGGAGTCCACTTTTGGCGCATCCGCAAAGATGGCGGCCTTTCGCGGCCTCCCGATAAGATTCGTCCCGATCCCTATCGCGTCGTGCAGCGCTCCGACACCAAAGAATCTTTTGCTCCGGGTGTCAAACGCACTTATGGGTTGATGGAGCTTGTGCGAGGAACCTGTCCGACTGTCGATAAAGGCCCTTATAATTTTGTTTTCACCTGGCCGCATCTGTTGCGGGCAGAGCTTGTGGCTTTTTTGTTGACGACGGTGCTTGTTTTGGGACTCTCCTTTATCGATGCTCCTTTGGAAGAGCCTGCAAATCCAAGCAAGCCGACAAATCCTTCGAAAGCCCCTTGGTACTTCTTGGGTCTGCAAGAAATGGTGGCCTATAATGCCTTTTGGGGAGGCGTCGCGATTCCGATGGGCATTGTCATTGGATTGATGTCCATCCCTTATCTCGACCGCAATCCGCATGGAGAAGGCTATTGGTTCCATCGCAGCCGCTATTTGGCCATTTTCCTCTATACGCTCTTTATGACATGGCAAGGGATTCTGATCATCATCGGAACCTATTTCCGAGGGGCCAACTGGGGATGGATCTGGCCGTGGACTGAAAACTTTGCAAGGCATTAATGGCGTCGAATTTTTATCAGTATGCTTTAATTATTGCAGGAGTTGCTGTCACACTGCTCTTTGGCGTCTTTTTATATCGCGAGCTTTTTCCAGAGTATAAGATCTATCAGGAAGATTATATCGCGCTAGAAGAGTTTCGCTCCACCTATACGCATGAACCCCCTCCGGCTTTTAATTATGGCATCAAGCAGATTGTCATTGAACGTGAAGATAAAGGCCCTCCTGCCATCGACCGCTGCACCTCGTGCCATGTGGCGCTTGAATTTGCCCATTTTAGCCCTACAAAAATTGCTTATGATGTGAATGGCCGCATGGAGCTCGATGCCAATGGCATTCCGCGCCAAATTCCTAACGAAAACTATGTGTGGGCACGCCTCGATGCCAAAATTGCTGAGCTGCCAGAAGGATCAGCAGAAAAGTACCGCGCCCTTAAAACAGCTAAGGTGGGGGAGCACACGTATGACGTGACCAAAGTGCTGCAGATGCATCCCCTGATCGGACGGGAAACGAGACCCTTCGAATTTCACCCTCTAGAGCAGTATGGATGTGTCTCTTGTCATGGAGGCAATGGGCGCGGTCTTGTAACGGATCGGGCTCACGGTCCCGTTTTTGATGGGCAGTATGAGATCGAATTTTTAGGCCCCACTCCAAAGTTTACGGAGGTGGATCCAAAGAATGATCCTCCCTTTGCGCGCATGTTTAATGATAAACCGGGCGACCGCCTGCTCTTTGTCACCACCCCCATTTTGATGGGCGGCCTGATCGAATCTAAATGCATGGAGTGTCATCTTGAGGGGTCATTGAACGAGCCCAGCCTGAAGAAAGAGCAAATTGCCGAAAAGGCCTCCAGAGAGGCGCAAGAAGCAGATGCAACATTACAAAAATTAAAAAAATCCATCGAGACTCAAGGGTATGAAAAGACGCTCCAGAGCCTTCAAAAAGAGACTCAAGACTATACATTGCCGCCAAAAAAACGGTCTGAAATTCAGGCTCAGATCAATTTCTTAACACAAATAGGTGCTGCTAAAGCTTCTGAAGAGATTGAGAAGCAGTTGAACCGAAAATTGACTTCAGATAGGGAGCAATTGACGCCCCATTTTAAACAGGGAGAAGAGCTCTACATTTCGCAGGCTTGCTATGCATGCCACAGGATTGCAGGCTTTGCAAGAGGTGGAGTTGGCCCTGAGTTGACGCGCGAGGGCAATGCCTATCCCTGGTTTATCAAAGAGTCGATCGTTTGGCCTCAGGCTGATGTGCCCACATCCACGATGCCCAATTACCGCTTTGACCATCAGGAGCTGGAAAATCTGATGACCTTTCTTTTAGCACAGAAGGGGCAGCCAAAGTCAATTTCCGATACCGCCTACCAGATAAAAATTCAGCAGTGGGAAGCAGGAAAAAAAATGCCCTGGGAAGAGCCGCTCACCCCTGTTCAGATGCACGATGTGCGCTTTGCGATGACACTATTTGCAACGCAAGGGTGCGCCGCCTGCCACCGCCTCAAAGGGTTTGAATCGGATGTGGGTTTTGCCATCGAGAAAGAGAAGCCAGATTTTGACAAGCTCTATGAGGAGAGGGAGTGGTTCAAGCGGCTGATTCCCGAAATGATCGTGGGCTCTGAGCTTGTCAAGGCGCTGGAGGCGCATGCGGATGAGATTGACACCCATATCGTTGCCGATGTGCGCAAAGGGTCCATTATCGAAGAGATCGAGAAAAAATTTCCCGACCAGATCGAAGCTCTTTATATGCCCTTTAGATATGCTTCAAGGGCAAAAAATGGGGATAAAATTTGGCAGGAGCGGCTGTACCGCGTCTTGATGGTCTTCATCCAGGAGTATGGCCTGGGCCGTTTAATCGGGCCAAGGCCCAACTGGTCCGGAATTTACCGCAGCGATGAGTGGCTGATGGAGCATTTTCATAATCCAAGCGCTCATGTGGCGCGATCGATCATGCCGGTCTTTCCTTTCGATGATACGAAGTTTTATGCCCTCACCTACATGCTCGACATGCTTGCCAAGAAAAATCGCGATGCGGTGCACCTTGTTTGGGAGAAGAGGGGATTTAGCCCTGAGCAGGCCTACGAGATACACTGTTCCCAGTGCCACGGTGAATTCTTGCAAGGAAATGGCCCTGTATCGGAGTGGATCTATCCGATTCCTAAGAATTTGCGCAATGCTGACTTTTTGCGCAATTTGACAAAAGAGCGGGTGATCTCATCGATTGCACATGGAGTCAAAGGAACTCCCATGCCGCCTTGGGGGGAAGCAGCTGTCGATAAGCCCTTCGAGGGCCATATCCCCGTTCTCACTGCTGCAGAGACCCAGCAGCTCGCCGACTGGCTCTTTGCAGGAGTACCTGGAGCAGAAGTCATCAAGAGTTCAAAAGATGTCCCCAAATGGCGCTACATGCCGCAAGATGTTCTTAAGGAGCTGCGCGAAGAGGGCAATGAGCTTAAATCCGGGCCTCCATTAACTTCTCAGCCAAGCGGCAAAAATGAGAGTCAGGGTCCCCTCTTTGCCTCTCTCCATCCAGAGATAGAAGCAAGTGAGCCTGTAGACGAGGTCTTTGACATTGTCCCCAATCCTCTTCCTGAGCAGCCCGATCCCCTTCTCTACTACATTAAGAAGGAGTATTATACGAGTGAGAATCTCGAGCAGGGGCGCGCCTTTTTTGAAATAAACTGTGCCGTCTGTCACGGGACAGAAGCGGATGGTTCTGGCATGCGAGCGAGCGCCATGCGCGATGCAAAGCCGCGCATGCTGACAAATTTGGACTGGATCAACACGCGCGACGATTTAAGACTTCTGCGCTCCATTAAATATGGGGTTCCAGGAACGGCGATGAACCCTTGGGGGGATTTGACAAGCTCCTTGCAGAGGATGCAGCTCGTGATGTTTATCCGGTCGCTCAGCGCAGACCATCACCTGCGCGAGACTTTGAGCGAGGCGCTCTACAAAACCTATGCGCACGAGATGAGAGTGGTCGATAACGCCCGCATTCACTTCTATCCTGTTTTAGACAAGCTCGATAAAGATTATGCAGAATTGCAAACGCGTCGCCGCCTCCTCGATGAAAAAGCGGATAAAGAAGCGGTTGAAGTCTATCAAAAAGAGCTTGAAACGCTTGCAGAGCGGCGCAATCAAGAGGCGACGGACCAGATCTTGCAAGATCTGATGAATGAAATTGAGCGTGAAAAGAATCTTTATCAGGGGGTAGGGCAGCAGATCATCACACAGGAGAAAAGCGATGAAGCGCTTGCGCCTCTGCTAGACATCATCGCGGCCAATGGCAATCGCTACAGCTTTAAAGAGGGCAAGTTGACAGGCCGTTTTGACGAGGAAAATAAAGTGGCGGGATTTGGGAAAACACTTTCGGACAATTTCCAGAAGGAGATTGACTCCCTGTCTCATGAACTGATACTTGTCCAAGGAAAAATCGCCTCCAATGAACGGTCAGCCGAAGTGGCGCGTCTGAATGCCGACATTCATGCTCTGGTAAGCTTACGCGGCGAAACGCTGTCGACGCTAGAAGAGGCGCGCCGCTCCCGCACGAAGCAAAAGCTGCTCCTGCAAGAGTTTCAAGAAAAGGTGAAGCAGTAATTTTTTTATCACCAGAGAGCTCACAGAGTACACAGAGAGGGATTTTTCTCAATAAAAAGCTATTCTCCTAGCAGAAAAGCAGCCTAAGGCTGGCCGTCGAAGAAAAGGCTTGATTCTAAGAAGCTATTTTCATTGAAAAAATTTGCTGCAACAAGTGGCTTTTTAGAATCAAGTTTTTCATGGACGGCTTCCCACGCGCGGCGCGGGTTTTTCTGCTTCTAGCTATATCTTAGAACTCCCTTTCAGTGTACTCTGTGCTCTCTCCGGTTAAAAAATATTGCGAAATTAGTGCTTAAGTAAATATTTATCTTGTACTCTTTACCTCTTTTCTTTCTAACTTTAATCTGTTATTTTATAAATCCTTAACCTAAGGATTTATGCACCTATCCACTCATCAAAATCGTCTGATCGGGGCCAGCTTGCTGATTGCGGGCTGCTGCATCGGAGCGGGGATGCTGGGGCTTCCCATTCTTTCGGGACTTGCCGGTTTCCAACCTTCGCTCGTCATGTTTGTCTTAAGCTGGCTTTTCATGGTCGCCACGGGCCTCCTCCTTCTTGAGGTCAATCTCTGGTTCCCTGAAGATATCAGCTTGATCACGATGGCTGGAAAGACTCTGGGGACTCCTGGAAAGGTTGTGGCTTGGGCAGGATTCCTCTTCCTCTTCTACGCCCTGATGGTGGCCTACATTGCCGCCATCGGAGAGCTGATCGCCGATTTCAGCTTCGATTTTTTGAAACTGGCCATTCCCTCCTGGGTGGGAAGCTTGATCGGTTCGGCGATTTTTGGCTTTGCAGTTTATCTGGGAACGGGAGCTGTCGATCGGCTCAATCGCATCCTGATGGTGGGACTGATCGCCTCCTATGCACTTCTCTTGGCTCTTGGCAGCCGCCATGTCAACACAGAGTTTCTTCAGCATCGCGACTGGTCGGCAGTTGTCCTCGTCATTCCTGCGATGATCATCTCCTTTGGCTACCATAACCTCATTCCTACCCTGAAGACCTATCTGGAAGGGGATCTGCCGCGCCTTAGGCTTGCCATCCTTATTGGAACGGCGATTCCTCTGCTTGTTTACCTCTGCTGGGAGTGGCTGATTCTTGGCTTAATTCCTGTCGAGGGAGAGGGGAGCTTCCGCCAAGCTCTTGGCCAAGGAGAGATGACGACGCGCGCCCTTAAGAATGCGATTGGGGGCTCTTGGGTGGTCGACATTGCGCGAGGCTTTGCCTTTTTTGCCATTGTGACCTCCTTTCTCGGGGTCGCTTTGAGCTTTGTCGACTTTTTGGCCGACGGTTTTCACATTCGCAAAACTCCTAGAGGGAAACTTCTGCTCTCTGCCCTTGTCTTAGTGCTTCCGTTTGTGTGCGCTCTCCTCTATCCCAAGATCTTTCTGGTTGCGCTGAATTATGCAGGAAGCTTCGGAGCCGTGACCCTTTTTGGTTTGCTGCCCGCCGCTATGGCCTGGACGGGACGCTATCAGCGGCAGATTCAGGGTGCGCGCCTTCTGCCGGGCGGTCGCTTGAGTTTAATTTTAGTGATGGCTATCGCACTGCTTGTGATGGCCCTACAACTCTATCAAGATTTTGGAGTAAAAAATGGGTAAATTATTTGGGGCTATTCTCTTAGTTGCCGGAACCACTATTGGAGCTGGAATGCTTGCTCTCCCTGTTGTGACAGGGCTGGCTGGTTTTTATCCTTCTATTGCTCTCTTTATCGCTTACTGGCTCTTCCTAACCTTTACAGCCTTCTTGATGCTGGAAGTCACGCTCTGGATGCCTGGACAGACGAATCTGATCTCGATGGCGCGCCAAACATTGGGCCGTCCAGGTGAAATTGTGAGCTGGGTGCTCTACCTCTATTTACTCTATGCCCTATTGACAGCTTATCTGGCGGGTGGAGGCGCGATTCTTCTCGATTTTATTCAGACTGTGACGCATCAGGCTCTCTCCCCCTATGTGGGGCCGCTGCTTCTCATGCTGATCTTCAGCATTTTCGTCTACAAAGGCCATCGACCCGTTGATCTGATCAACCGCATCTTAATGGTTGGCCTTGTCATCGCCTATTTTGCTCTCGTCATCGGGTTGTTGCCGCATCTCAATTTTGAGCTTCTGAAGCGCTCTGAATGGTCTGCCCTTCTGATTGGTTCTTCGGTGGTGGCCACCTCGTTTGGCTTCCACATCATCATTCCGAGCCTGGTCACCTACTTAGAGCGCGATGTGGCGAAGTTGCGCTGGTCGATTTTGATAGGCAGCTTGATTCCTCTGGTTGTCTATATAGTTTGGGAGCTCATTGCCCTCGGCATTCTTCCTCTTGAGGGCAAGTATGGGATTGTGAACGGCTACAATCAGGGAGCCAATGGGGCGACTCTGCTGGCCGATTTTCTTAACATTCCCTCCATTGCCTGGATCGCCCGCCTCTTTTCCATTTTTGCCATTGTCACCTCATTCTTAGGAGTCTCTCTTTCGCTTAACGACTTCCTTGCAGATGGCTTCAAGATTGAGAAAAATCGCCCCGGAAGGATTCTGCTATATGCCATGACCTTCCTTCCTCCGCTTCTGATCTCCCTAGTAGATCCGGGTGCATTTTTGAAGGCACTCGAGTTTGCTGGAGCTTTTGGAGTTGTTATTCTTCTGGGACTCATGCCAGCCCTCATGGTCTGGCGCGGCCGTTACCAGCTCGGTTTGCCACCGACATTTCGCGTCCCTGGTGGTAAAATGGGTCTCTTATTGGCCTTAGCATTTGCATTAACGGCCATTGGAATTGAGGTGATGAGATGAGTGAAAAGAAGCGCATTGTGTCGGGAGATCGCCCCACAGGGATGCTCCATTTGGGCCACTATCTTGGCTCTATTAAAAATCGTGTGGACCTTCAGGATCAGTATGAGTGCTACTTTTTCATTGCCGACCTCCACATGCTCACCACAAAACCTTTGAAAGAAGACATCATGCGCATGCGCGACTACATGCATGATATGGTGCTGGACTATCTTGCCTGTGGCATCGATCCGCAAAAATCGACGATCTATCTTCAGTCTGCTCTACCCGCTGTCTACGAAATGAATCTGATTTTTGAGATGCTCATCTCCCTCAACCGCTTGACAGGTCTTCCGAGCCTAAAAGAGATGGCGCGCAACGCCCACATGGATGCTGAGAGCGTCCCCTTTGGATTAATCGGTTACCCTGTCTTGCAAACCGCCGACATTCTGCTGCCGCGCGCCCATCTGGTTCCCGTCGGCAAAGATAACGAGGCGCACATTGAGCTTGCGCGCGACATCGCTCGCCGCTTTAACAGCTACTATGGCGAGGTGTTTCCCCAGCCAGAGGTGCTCTTGAGCGAAACTCCCACCCTCATCGGCACCGATGGCAAAGGAAAAATGAGCAAGTCGGCAGGCAACTGCATCTTCTTAAGCGACGATGCCAAAGCGGTCGAAAAGAAGGTCACAGGCATGTTCACGGACACAAAGCGCATCAGCGCCGATGTTCCAGGCACTGTGGAGGGCAATCCCGTCTTTATTTATCACGACATTTTCAATCCCAATCACGACGAAGTTGAAGACTTGAAGCTGCGCTATCGCGCCGGCAAAGTCGGAGATGTCGAGGTCAAACAGAAGCTCATCCTAGCCCTCAACACCTTCCTAGAGCCCATGCGCGAACGGCGCCGCCACTTTGCTGAAGAGAAAGGCCTTGTGGAACGGATCATCTACGAAGGCACCCTAAAAATGATCGAGATCTCCAACGCTACCCTCAAAGAGGTGCGAAGCGCCATGGGCCTCATGGGCAACTGGAACAAGATCTCGCGCATTGCGCGGGAAGTGGCGAAGTCTTAATGAAAATCAGGCTTTCGAGAGACTTTTATACGACTTCCTATAGCAAAGAGATGGTCACCTGGCGACTTTAGGTAGAGTTCCAGTTTAGTGCTGCTCGGTGCTGTGCCATTTGCAATCAAAAATCTTGCCATCCTGATATTTCGGCGCTCGGCAGAAATGGGAGACAGCTTTGCAGCAAAAGCTCACGGTGTAAAAAAATTCGGTGTCGAATTTTTGTACGGGGTCAATGCACTCTCTGGCATTACAACTGCCGCATTATTGATGGGATCAGCTAAGTTATTTGCGCTAAGCCAAAAAATTGTGTGGAGCCATTATGTGGCTAAACCCTCAAGTAATGGAAAAAATACGCGTCTAGCACAATATGGAGCCGGTTCGAAGCCCTGGATGGACTTCCAGCTTATTACAAAAGCGTTTATTTCGCCCACCTCTTTGCCGGAGGGGGCCTGGAAGCTAAAAACCTGGTCTAAGCGGGATGTAGGGGGCAAGTCGGGTTTACAGTGAGGGATTTTGTGTCTCTTCGTTCAGAGCTGCATACCCACTTCTGCGGCGACAATCTTGGATCAACGTGTATACTCTGCCACCGGTTTTATAAGAGGTTTTGGCTAGTGTCCCAAGACATATACCAGTAGTAACCACAGAAACACATACCCCCCCAAAGGCAATCCAGGAATATGTATTTGCTGATGTAATATCGGATTCGAGACTTGTACAAATTGGTCTGGTCGCATTAGCTCTACACGAAATATCAAATGCATTGTGAATTCTAGCTATTTTGGCCACATAAACAAGTAGTGTCGAAGCTGAAGCCACAAAGCCAACCACACCAGCCAACCCTACTCCCGACATAATCAGGTTTTTTCTTGTTACTTGCCCGCTCATTTAATCTCTCCTAGTTTCCGAATTTTTTTTACAGTAACCTTTTTTTGGGTTATAATTCAAGTATGCAATTTAAACTGGTTTCAGATTTTCAGCCGCGCGGCGATCAGCCGCAAGCGATCGATAAGCTGGTCGATGGGCTTATACAAGGGCGCAAATCGCAGGTGCTGCTCGGCATTACCGGCTCTGGCAAGACCTTCACGATGGCCAACGTCATTTCGCACGTGCAGCGGCCGACGCTTGTAATCGCGCACAACAAAACGCTTGCGGCGCAACTCTATCAGGAGTTTAAGACCTTTTTCCCTGAAAATGCGGTCGAGTATTTCGTCTCCTACTATGACTACTACCAGCCGGAAGCCTACATTCCGCGCACCGACACCTACATTGAAAAGGATATGGCGATCAACGACAAGATCGACAAGATGCGCCTCAGCGCGACCCGCTCGCTGCTGGAGCGCGATGATGTGCTCATTGTCGCCTCTGTCTCTTGCATCTATGGCTTGGGCACTCCTGAGTACTATAAGCGGGATGAATTTGACGATGAGTGTGGGACAGCAGCGGCGGCGCGACGACCTGCTCATGCATCTTGTCGACATGCAGTATAAGCGCAATGACTATGACTTTTCACGTTCGACTTTCCGCGTGCGCGGCGATGTTTTGGAAATTTTTCCGGCCTATGAAGAGGATCTTGCCATCCGCGTGGAGATTTTTGGCGATGACATCGAGCGCATTCATGAGATCGATCCTCTGACAGGAAAGGTCAAACGGCCTCTCGATTCAATCACGATCTACCCAAGCTCCCACCACGTCACGCCAGAAGATGTGCGCCAAAATGCCATTAGAACGATCCGCGAAGAGCTGAAAGAGCGCATGGAGTATTATGAGAAAGAAAATCGCTTAGTGGAATTGCAGCGGATCCAGCAGCGCACCATGTATGATCTGGAGATGATCAAAGAGGTGGGCACCTGTAAAGGAATCGAAAACTATTCGCGCCATTTTAGTCAGAGAAAGCCTGGAGACCCCCCTCCCTGCCTCATCGACTATTTTCCATCCAATTTTTTGCTGATCATCGACGAGTCGCACCAGACAATTCCTCAGCTGCACGCCATGAGCAATGGGGACCGGGCGCGCAAAGCATCGCTCGTCGATTTTGGATTCCGATTGCCCTCCGCTTTTGACAATCGACCCCTAAGATTTGAAGAGACCTATCAGCACATCAACCAGGTGGTCTATGTCTCGGCAACTCCCAGTCCCTGGGAGGTGCAAGAGGCTGGAGGTGATGTTGTGGAGCAGGTGATCCGCCCCACAGGTCTCTTAGATCCCTATATTGAAGTGAGGCCAGCGACGGGGCAGGTGGACGATAGCTTGGCTGAGATTCGCGCCCACACGCAGAAGGGGGGGCGCGTCCTGGTGACAACATTGACAAAGCGGCTTGCGGAAGATCTGACAAAATACCTCGTAGAGCTCGATGTGAAGGCTAAATATCTGCACTCCGATATCGACACGATTGAGAGAATGCAGATCATTCGCGATCTGCGCCGCGGCGATTTTGATGTGCTGGTGGGCATCAACTTGCTTAGAGAGGGGCTCGATATTCCAGAGGTCTCCCTCGTGGCCATCCTAGATGCAGACAAAGAGGGTTTTTTGCGCAGCGAAACCTCGCTCATTCAAAATTGCGGCCGCGCGGCGCGCAATGTAGAGGGGCGCGTAATCATGTATGCCGATAAGATGACCACGGCGATTAAAAATACCATTTCTATCACAGAAAAACGGCGCAAGATGCAGGAGGAGTACAATGAGAAGCATGGAATTACTCCCAAGACGGTCAAGCGCGAAATTACCCTGCTAGTTGAGCCTGACGCGGAAGAGATTCCTGTTTATACAAAGGGGCGCAAAGCGCTGCGCGTCGCAGAGGAACCTCGCGAATACTTTACAGAGGCGGAGCTTTTGCAGAAGATTCAATATTATGAGACTGAAATGAAAAAGGCTGCGAAAGAGCTGCGCTTTGAAGATGCGGCCCATTTCCGCGACCTGATGCATAAATATGAGCAGATGGAACTAGCGCTGGGGTAAGGATCAATGTCGGTTTATTACACTTCTGCCCATCCAAAGACGATCGTTGCCCTCATGGAAACAGGGCGTCTTCCCGAAAATCTCCCTGACTATGTTGAACCCAAAGCGATTGCCCTCTATGAAAAACCTGCCGACTGTTTGCCCACCCGAGAATCGCGTCTGTTTCATCAGACTTTCGTTTTAGAGCTGAAGCTTCCCTTTAAAGCCAAAAAAAATATTACGATTAGTCATCTAGATACTGCCTGGATCGAGCGCGTGCTGCTCTATTCGCAAACCGCTCAAAAATTGCTGCAGCGTCTATTTAAGGGGCATATCCCAAAACCGGTAGAATTGAAAGAGACTGAGGAGCGCGTCTACCTGGATGTGCCTTTTGAGGAAAAGGAGGCTGCCAGGGAGTTGGGAGCTCGCTGGGATTCTCAATCAAGGCAATGGTATGCGCGCGCGAGTCAGGATGGCATTCTTTCACTCTGGCCCAAAAACCCCCCACCGCTTGCGCAGTTGATAGGAGAAGATCGAAATTTTAGCGGCTATGGGTGGCGCAATTTTTTAGATGTTCCATTTGCGGAGAAAAGTCACGCAAAACAGATGGGCGCTTTTTGGGACCCCTGTTTTAAAAAATGGTACGCCCCCGAAGGGCAAGAGCATCTCCTTCAAATATGGCCTCTTAAGAGTACAAAATCGCTGGCCAATCGCCTATTTGTCGACTTGATTCCCTCCACTTGCTGGTTTACCAACGTCAGATCTTGTGTGCTTCCAGCGGATTGGAACCGTCTCAGAAAATTTGTGTATGAGCGCGCTGGAAATCAGTGTGAATGCTGTTTAGAAAAAAATTGCAGGCTGGATGCGCATGAACGCTGGCATTATGATACAATGCGCAAAGTGCAAAAGCTAATGCGAGTGATTGCGCTTTGCCAAAACTGTCATGCGGCAACGCATATAGGCTTTGCCTGGCGCCAAGGACACAGGGAGGAGGCGTTTAATCATCTCATGCTGGTCACTGGAATGAATCGGGAACAAGCGGAATGGCACATTGAGGATGCTTTTGCACGATGTGAAGAGCGCGACCAGACCCTTTGGGAGCTCGATCTGAGCATCATTACCGATTCAGGCATTGCGCTTATCGAAAAGCCAGAAAGTTATGAGAGAGAGAACCTCGCGCTCAAGGGTCTAAAAAGAGCGAGGGATGAAGAGGCGATTCTTGAATCCCCTCAAAAACGGGCGCGACAACAGCCTCCTAATGAACCTCAAGAATCTTTTTTTGCCTTTTTGCGGAGAATGTTCGGCTGGTAAAAATTAAAAGGAGCTTTATGCTAACAGAATCACCGCTGGGAAAAACCAGCAAGTACATCCAAACTTATTCACCTGAGCTGCTCTTTCCGATTGCGCGCAAAATGGCGCGCGATCTGATTGGAGCAGAAGAACCGTTGCCATTTCATGGGGAGGACATCTGGTATGGCTACGAGATTTCCTGGCTTAATCCTAAGGGAAAGCCTCAAATAGCATTGGCGAAATTCTCATTTCCTTATAGTACACCACAAATCATTGAGTCTAAGTCGTTTAAGTTATACCTCAACTCTTTCAACCAGAGCTCTTTTGAATCGCGCCTTCATGTGCAAAAGACGATGGAAAAAGACCTTTCAGGAGCTGCTTCAGGGCCTGTAAAAGTCGATCTTTATCTTCCAGATGGATTAGAAAGCGTAGAAGGCTTTCCAGGAATCTGTCTGGATGATCTGGATATTGAGACAGATACCTATCACGTGCATTCCAAATTCCTGAAAACACGCCCAGGATATGGTGAAGAGACGCTCTATAGCCAGCTGATGAAGTCTAACTGCCTTGCGACAGGACAGCCAGACTGGGGATCCGTTCTCGTCCGTTATGCCGGTCCTCGCATGGACCATGAGGGGCTTTTGAAGTACATCATTTCCTACCGCAACCATTCGGGGTTCGCAGAGCATTGTGTGGAGCAGATGTTTTACGATGTTTGGAAAGGGTGCCGCCCCGAACGTTTGACCGTCTACGCCCACTTTACGCGGCGCGGAGGGCTCGACATTAATCCCTTCCGCTCCAATTTTGAAAAGGTGCCTCCGAAAGTGAAGGCGTTAAGGCAGTAATTCCCAATGCGGCGGCTCTGCAATGGCCTTTTCGATGTCGGCCTTGATGGCGGCAAAGGGGCGCTCCTCCCCAAATGTGTAGGTGTAGACGCGCTGGCGCATCTCGCCAAAGCGCTCGTTGTCATTTGGTAGATGCTTTTCGATGATTGAATAGAGCTCTCCATACTGCTCAGGTAGGATGTCGATGCCGCAGCGGAAAAGGTAGACTTCAGGATCGATTCCTGGATCGCGCTTAAACTTATTTAAAAAAAACATGGGGCGGTTGAAAGGGAGAAAATCGTAGCCGACTGAGGAGGTGTCGCCGAGATAGATGTCAGCATGGGCCAAGAGAGGGTAAATGAGCGGAAAATCCTTGAGGAAGAGTAGGTTGGGGCGCCCCTCATATTTTCCTACAATGTGGTAATACTGGGGAGTATCATCCAGTTCGAGGCGCGGATGGAGTTTAATGATCATGTTGTAGTGAGGGGGAAGATTGTCGAGGATCTGGCTGTAGGTGTCGAAAAAGGTAGTGGACTCTTCCAGATCCGGCCAGGTGGGAGTGTAGAGGATGATCGGCTGCTGCTTTTCAAAGCGATTTAGGACCTCATTTTTCATCACCTCCTCATAAAAGGAGCGATGCTGCTTAAAATAGGTGTAGCGGTAATTTCCTGTGATTACATAGCGATGGAGAGCCTCCCACACACCCGATCTCTTGAACATGTCGAGCATATTTTGGCCGTAGGCTAAGAGAATATCTTCCTGGGCGCTTTTTTTGAGATAGAAGGCCTTGTCAGAGTATCCATGAGGGCAATGAACATGTCTCAGAATCTTGCCATATTTGGCTTCTAGGGGGCCGAAGCGGTCGTGGAAGGTCTTCCTGTCCCAAAGATCAGACATGAAGAGAACATCATAGTGCGAAATGAGATATTCGGGATTGAACTCCTCATACTCCTGCTTGAGGGCTTGTAAGCCGGGATAGTACTTCTGACCCAAAGTAAAATCCAGCTCATCGATGAAGAGGAGGGGAATGTCCATGAGGATGCAGACCGGGGCCAAATGGTCGGTGTAGTGGATCTGGGAAGAGGGATTGAGGCCGATGCCGCGTTTCATTTAGATTGCCAATTTGAGCTCTTTCAGCGCTTTGTGAATAAACTCCGCCCGCTTATGTGTAATTTCATCTTGGGGGATCTTCTCAGGAAATTGACACAGGAGATGGGCGCGGCGGCAGTTGAAGAAGAGCTCATTAAACTGCTGGGTTGTCAAGCCTGTCAGCCAGCCCAAGTCGGCGCCCAATTTCAATAAGCTAATGGCGTTGAGTGCTTCGACAGCCTCGATCTGATAGGAGTGCACCAAAATGCCATAGGCGCGGCTGACCTTATCCTTCATAGTGGGACTGATTTCGTGGCGCATTTGGCTGCGGGCAGCATGCTCTTCGACCATCAATTTTGTCGTGACATTGCGCAAGCTAGAAATGAGATTTTCTTCTGTTAACCCGAGCGTGTAGTGATTTTGGAAATTGAGGACGTCGCCAATAATCTCGGTCGGACTGCCCTGTAGACCGGTTACTGATAGGCTTTCATCGACAAGAGTTTCCAAAATATCGTTGATCCGATCGCTGTGGATGAGTCCTGATAGCTGCAGAAACACATTGATCTGTAGAGCGGTGCCGCACTGAAATGGATCAGCGGTTAAAAAGCCAAACTTAGGGGAAAAGGAGTAGTGGATGGCTTTCCCGAGATTGGATTCAATTTTGACCAGCTGATTCCAGCTGTTTTCTAGGTCTCCTTTGGTATCGAGCAGCTCCAGTTGGATATGGTCGCGGATATTGAGAGAGGCTAAAAAGGTGCCGGGCTGGTCGATGATAAAGGCTTCGCCGACGTGGGTTTGATGAAAGTTCTGGTTGGTCAAAAAATGTTCACCGAGAAACTCCTTTTCAAGGCTCGACAACTCTTCCGCTTTTAAAAGTTTAGGCTCTTTGAGCTGGCTCGAGAGCTCTTTATGTAAAATGGAGATAATCTGCTTACGTCGTTCAAGGTCCAGTTTTGCAGGGAATTGATACTTTTCAATATTGCGAAAAAAATTGATGCTGGAGCCAAGCCAGATCGGGTTTTCGTTGTTGGCCCATAGGGTCTGTTCACAAAGTGGGGAGCTGTTAGTGGGCATCGTCGCTCTTTTCCTGTTTGTCTGTGATCGCCTTGATCTGGTCGCGCAGCCATGCAGCCTGCTCGTAATCTTCTCGCTTTAGCGTTTCATTTAGGGCTTCATTGAGAGCAAGAAGGCGCAAAGAGGGGCTCATCTCCTGCACCTCGCCAGGAGCCCGCCCCAGATGGAGCGGCATCTCCTTTTTAAGAGACGTAAGGCGTGTGGGCGCGCGCCCCGCGGCCAGCAGTTCAGAGAGGAGGATATCGCCAAAGACTGCATAGCATTCGCTACACCCTAAAAGATTTCCCATTTTCACGGATTCTAGCGTTGTGCCGCAGTTACCGCACGCAAGTCCTGTCCCTTCAACGCTTGATCCGGCGGCAATGTGGTGAGGAGTCCCGTGGAGACGACGCTGCAGTTCAGGACAATCAGCGCACATTCCGGTGACACTGATCGCATCCCCGACAATTTCTGTATAGTGGACAGCGATCGGCTTTTTGCATTCACTGCATTCGAGGGGACGTTCGGGGGAAGCTTCTTCTGGAAACTCCTCTTCCTCCTCCTCCCCTTCCTCTGGTATTGACGGCATCGAACCTGATCTCGCGTAAGAGTGTTTGAAAATTTCAATATAGGAAGGGAGTGATTAAGTGACAAGAGAAGGATGAAGTACGGCAACAGAGTTGCCGTACTCTTTTTCAATTTGAGTCTTGATGGACTCGAACCATCGACCCCCTCATTAAAAGTGAGGTGCTCTACCAACTGAGCTAAAGACTCTAAACAGACTAGATAGATGACCCCAAGGGGATTCGAACCCCTGTTATCGGAATGAAAATCCGGTGTCCTAGGCCAGACTAGACGATGGGGCCATAGTGTGACAAGCACTTGCATGCTAAATCGCTGCAGACTTTCTATGTAAAGAGCTTAATCCTACGAGCTATCCTGACGAATTTTCTGCAAGTCTTAAATTGTGGAAACTTCTTTTTCTTTGCTTGCGATGCACGTCGTCGGCCTCTTTGCAAAACTTGTCGGTGAGCTCCTGGATGTGTTTTTTCCAATTTTTTCATCTCATCTTCAGCAATATCCCATCCGCTTTTTGTTTGCGTGCCGCTTCGTTGGATCGCGGCGAATGTTGCGGATGCTGACTTTTGCCTCTTCACAACGCTTGTGGCATGAGTTTGATCATCTCTTTGCGCATGTTTTCATCCATCTGGGGAATTTTGATGCGGACCACATTGCCATCGACGATGGGCATAAACCCTAAGTTGGCTTTTTCGATGGCTTTTGAGATGGCAGCTTTGTTCGTGGGATCGAAAGGGGTGATCAGGAGCTGACGCGGCTCTGGAGCTGTGATCGAGGCCATCTCTTTGATGCGCATTTGGCTGCCATATACTTCGACCATCGACATGGTCGAGCATGGCGGGATTGGCTCTTCCTGTGCGGATGCTTTTGAGTTCGTCTTTGAGATGTTCAATGGCCGCGGTCATTTTCGCTTTCGTTTGATCTTGAAGATTCATCTTATCTCTCCTAACTAATCAGTGTGCCTCGAATGGGAGGGCGCATCAGTTCTTGAATGGGGGTATCGCCTAAACGTTGCATGTGGAACACAAAGATCGGAATCTGGCTGCTCATGCAAAGAGCGATGGATGTAGCATCCATAATGGCAAGTTTTTGCGCAAGGACTTGATCGTAGCGGAGCGCGTCATATTTGAGGGCAGCAGGATTTTTGAGGGGGTCAGAATCGTAGACGCCGTCGACTTTTGTGGCTTTAAGGAGGATGTCGGCATGAATTTCGCTTGCGCGGAGCGCTGCTGCCGTATCGGTGGTGAAGTAGGGATTGCCCGTCCCCCCTACAAAGATGAGAAGCTCCCCTTTGGCCAGATAATCGAGGGCTCGGCTCCAGTGATAAGATTCCGCAACTTTGGGACAATCGAGGGCGCTCATGACCCTGGAGGGGCAGCCAATCGTTGTAAGAGCCTGCTGCAGGGCGATTCCATTCATCAGGGTAGCGAGCATTCCCATCTGGTCTGCCGGAGTGCGCTGGAAGCCCAAGCTTTTCAGCTGAGCGCCGCGAAAGATGTTGCCGCCGCCAATGACGATGGCCATTTCTAATCCGGTCTGATGAATTTTATGCAGATTTTTAGCAAGAATTTGGAGGGCGCTACTTGCGATTCCAAAGGGCTGATCCCCTAAGAGCAGCTCACCCGACAATTTGAGGAGGACACGTTTCATAGTTAAAAAAGAGAGAGCGGTTTCTTGGCACCGCTCTCTAAAGGATTACTGGCCGACACTCCAGCGGAGGAAATCGGACACAACGAGGGTTTTGCCTGCGTCTTTGCCGCGCTTGTTGACAAGATCGGTAATCGAAAGGCTATCATCCTTGATATACTTTTGGCGTGTCAAGCAGGCCGCATCGTAGAAGGAGTTTAGCTTCCCTTCGACAATTTTATCGACGATATTCGCAGGCTTCCCTTTGATTTGGCCTTGGGCAATCTCTTTTTCATGAGCGATGATCGCTGCGGGAACCTTCTCGGGAGAGAGATATTCCGGCGAAGCCGCCGCCACATGCATGGCGATATCTTTGGCTAGAGCTCGTCTTCATCGGAGCTTCCCGCTGATTTCGACCAGCGTGACGATCTTGCCGCCAAGGTGAGATATAGATGCCAACCGATTTATTAGAGGTCTTTGGCAGATGATCAAGAGACGTCTAATCTGAATGTTTTCCCCAATTGTCTGAATGATAGTGGCGCGATATTGATCGATCGTCAGAGAGGGATCTTTCGAATATTTCTGCTGCAAGAAAGCTTCAAGAGAAGCAGGACTCGTCGTCGCAATCTTCTTCGGCAATATTGTCGAGAAACTGCTTGAAAACGATCATTTTTCACGACGAAATCGGTTTCGGCATTGACTTCGACGATAGCGACCGTCTGCCCATTTTCAGCAGTCGCCGATCATCCCTTCGTTTGTCGCGCGACCTTCTTTTTTGACCGCTGATGCCATTCCGGCCTTGCGCAGATTGGCAATGGCCAGTTCCATGTCGCCTTTTGCTTCCTCGAGAGCCTCTTTGCATTTGCCCATGCCGACGCCTGTGCGTTCGCGCAATTCTTTAATCATTGCAGGAGTGACTGGTTGTCGACATGATTAATCCTCCTCTTTTTACTTGCTTCTGACACGCTATATTTCGCAGCGAGGACGATCTTCTTCTTCCACTTCGCCTTCTTCCTGATCCTCTTCTTCATCGCCTTTGCCAACCGTTACAAGCATGTCATTTTTCTTGTCGATGATCGCTTGTGCAAGGGCTTGAAGAATCATTTTGATGCTCTTGAGAGCATCGTCGTTGCAGGCAATGACATACTCAATCGGATCTGGATCGCAGTTTGTATCGACCAGCCCCATGACGGGAATGCCAAGCTTGTTTGCTTCCGCAACGGCAATGTGCTCTTTGCTTGGGTCGACAACGATGACCAAGTCCTGGAAGCTTTGCGCATGGCACGGACGCCTGAAAGGTTCTTGTCGAGTTTAATCTGATCTTTTGTGAGAAGAGAGAGCTCTTTCTTCGTGAGCCCTTCGCCGCCCGTAGCGATTCTCTTTTCGATTCTTTCGAGTTTTTTGATCGACTGACGAATCGTCGTCAAGATTGGTCAGCATTCCGCCCAGCCAGCGCTCGCAGACATAAAATTCGCCGCACTCTTCAGCCAGTTCGCGAACGACGCTTTTGCTTGTTTTTTCGTGCCGACAAAGAGGATCGATTTATGCTTGGCGACGACTTCTTTGACAACTTCGACAGCATTGCGAATCTGCTGCAATGTTTTTGCCAGGTCGATGATATAAAGTCCATTGCGCTCTTCGAAAATGAAACGCTTCATCTTCGGATTCCAACGGCGGTTTGGTGGCCAAAATGAGCACCAGCTTCTAATAGTTCTTTGATTGTAATTTGTTGGTGTGTGCCAAGCCTTGTCCCTTTATGTTTGACGACGGCATCCCATGTTAACCATGAGATTTCGGTCTTGGTTAAATAATGTTTCTTCAAAAATGTTACAACAGGATAGCGCCTGATCAGAATCGAACTGACACTCGTAGCTTGGAAGGCTACTGTTCTACCATTGAACTACAGGCGCAGATGGCAATAGGAGAATTATAGAGAAAGTGCGAATTTTATAAAAGAAAAACCCCGAGAGGCGCTTCGCTTCTCGGGGTCCTTGACCCTATTGGGTCTTATAAATTACTCGCCGCAATTGGAGCAAGCTTCTGGAGCTTGAACGACGACGACAGCTGGAGTTGCAGCGTCGGTTTCAGTAGCTGCCAAAGGAGCTGCAAATGCGAGAACGAGAAGTGTTAAACGTGTGAACATGTTAAGTGACCTCAGTTGAAGTTTTAGTTTCAGCCGCTCACTGTAGCAGAAGGTAAACAATTGTTGCAATAGAAAAAATTTGTAACCTAAGACTTCGAGTTTGGAAGCGAAGGCGAGGGATCTTCCCCTCGAATGATCTTTAGGATTGTCTGCAGCCAGCTTGTGGCCTTTGAGTCATAAAGTAAGTGCATTATACCAAAAACCCGACTTGCGCCCTATCAATGACTCATCTGATGCGCGCTTGTTTTGGAGGCTAAAACGGGACAATTTTCGCCTACTTTACTCAAGTATGTCAAAAATTGCCCCGTTTTAGCCTCCAAAAAATCGCATCATCAGCTGAATCACCGCTAGGGCGCAAATCGGGTCAAAAGTAAAGCAGTCATTGCAATTCTGCAGGTTATGATTTGGGCTCTCCTCATTTTTTTTCGAAGAGAGACTAAAATCCCATTATTGAGAAATTGCCAGCACACTAGGCTCGATTGCATAATTCTGTTGGGCCTTTTGCAGGAATGAGTTTTTCGTAAATTATTACAAAAATTTCCATAAGGAACACACGAGGTACTTCCAATCCCATAAATATTAACGATATTTAGAAGCAAGAGTTTATACCTTCACACAATCTTAACAGTAAACAGCTATAATTAAGCAAAAAATTGAGGTTTTATAACATGGCACTTCCTCCGGTTAGTTCTACTCCTTCTACTCCTGTCACCTCAGCCGCAGCTTCCTCCCCGCAAGAGCTAGAAAAAGAGAAGGAGAGTCCGCCAGTAAAGCTTAATGAAACAAATGTTGAGAAAAAGTCCCTTTCCCTCGTGAAGGCCAAAGCGCTCTTTGATGAGATTCAAGCGCGTTACCCTAAGTATGCCAAATTATCGCCTGCCGTTCTCCTAGAGGTTGATATTTTTAATCGGCTCTACGCCCTCAAAAAAAGCCCTGAGGTGTCGCGTCTAAAGGCGTGGAAGATGGGTAATCCAGCTGTCATTTTGAAAATGGATCAGCTTCTGGATGACGCAATTCTTGCGACGTTCATTCTATTTCGCCTCTGGCGCAGAATTTCTTTACCCGACAATCCGCCCAAGAAGGATTTACTTATAGCGGCCCAAGAAGCTCTTCTGCATCTATCGCAACATTACAACTTAATATCCCGCATTCTGGAACAGGCGAGCGGCAAATACCGGCAGAACTTGGATGCTCTTCAGGATCGCATGGGAATTTTGCACCATCTTGCGATATCGGAAGATTTTCTCGATAAGGCTCTCACTCCCTCTTCTGCAGAAGCGCTGGAGGCAACGATCACTTCGGAAACCGTACAGCTCCTTGAAGAGGGGCTTACGATGGCCTTGTATGGACTGCAGCACTTTAAAAAGCACGTAGATGAGATGGTGGCACCCGCCTTTAAACAAACCCTCCAGCGGCTAGAAAAAAGGGCGGAAAGGCATCCTGAGCTAGCGCCGCTTGTGCGTTCGCTGAATAGTTATTACACAACTACCTCGGAAATTGTCGACTTTTTTTTCATTAAAGCGGATTTGCCCAATTTTTTGACGGAAATCCAGAGAGATCCCTTGTCAAAAGGGCTGCGGCAAACTGTTTCACAGTTAGTTTTTTTAAACGAACGCTACGTCCACAGTGCTGGAAAGGTCGTGGAACAGTTTCAGCCTCTCTATAAAAAATGGGAGGAGAAACTTCCTTCCACAAAAGAGTCGCACTTGCTGGTCGAACGCCTTGACTTTTTGGAGGCGCTTATCTTGAAGCAGTGTGAGGTTCTCGGCAAAAATGCAGATTTCAAAAATTTACTACACGAGATTCGCCAGCTTGTAAAGATGCGCAATAGAACGATGGACCTGAAAAACAGCTGCTGTGCAGACACATTTCGCATCCCTTCACTCCTCATGCAGCAGATGAATGGACAGACACAGTATTTCGATTTTGCTTTAAATCACGTTCGATTCATTGTTAAAAGAGTAAAAGAGCGCTATCCGCAGTATGGAGCGATTGGGGTTAATCTCACAGACCTCATCATCCAGGAGTCCACGCGTCTTCTAAAGAGTCTTCCTCAACATGAGAGTAATACTCTATTAAAAAAGATCTGCAATCATATTATCTTGCTAGAAGCTTGGGACACACCTAACCAGCGCGATCCTGAACGTTTGGAGTCGATTGTTAAACTTTTTGTCGAGGAGCTGCTGGAATTTAACACATTAATGAAGAGCCTCTGTCAGCGAGAGCCATTTGCTGAGATTTTAGATGTTATCGCTGTTCTCGTTCCGGCATCAAAAAGTCCCTCCTTCAGAAAAGTGGAGCTTTCGTTTCTCAATTCCTCACTCTATCAAAATTTTACAAATCGCCTGGATCAGAAGCTCACAGCCGCTCATATTCAATTTGTGCAGGAGCGGCTTCTCCAGCAGATCCAAACATGCGAGGATTTGGCAAATGGGACAACCTTAGCTAGTATTAAAGAAATTCTCAGGCATTATCCTGAAGGCACAAGACAGCCCAAAGAATTTTGGAAACTGTGCCTGAATCTCATGGATTTTCTCACAAAAAAAGTCAACTCTACCTACCGTTTGGGAATCAAAATGAGGGGAGAGCTTACCACCTGGTCAACAGAATCAGCGCTCATAGTCGGTTTGAAGGCCTGGATGGACCATTTAGATGAAAATTTCGATTATTCAGCAATTGCAGCTCTAGGTGCAGCTCTGTTGAATGAGGCCTCCCACCTTAAAGATGAGAGGGGAAAAAAACTAAATGTTCTCTGTGAGACCTTCGCACTGGATTTTTCCTTCTCTAGATTTTTGCACAGACCCTTTTATCATCTCATAGGGACACACGATCTATTATCTTCAACGGAGACTGTTTCAGCAGCTCCTAAAATTAAAGAGTTCACTCCTTCTACGCGGCCAGAGGTCAGAGAAGAGGAAGAAGCGCCTCCTACACCCACTCTTGAACTGCCTCGCATCTCCCTTACCCCCTATGAGAATCTGCAGGCCCTGCAATTGCGCGCCCCCCTTTTCTTAGACCAGGAGGAGCCATTTTCAAGATTTAAGCGCAAAGAAAAAATGGAGCATGCGCTTCACACACATTTCTATCTCCTGGCGCTACTAGAGGAGGAAAAAAATGATCCTGCGTTGAAGGGGCTTTTTAGGGATTCCACCGATCTCTTTCGCCTGCTAGAAATGACCGAGAAACTGGCGCTCGCATTTCTACCCATCCAAGGCTCCAAAAAAAAAGAGCATATTATTCTAGATCCTAATCAGCGCCATCTTTTGATGCACGATGGCGTTAAGCTCGCTGAAGTATTGTCCAAAGTCGAACCTCTATTTGGCAATAAGAAAAATGGGCCCTTCCTACGCGATCAAGAAAAGGTTTTAAAGGTGAGCTACTGGTTTCGGGCTGAAATGCCGCCTGCAAATGAGGCCTATCGGCTGATCTTGCCCCGCTGTCAGGAGATCTGGTCCAAGCTTGTTTCACACTCCCTCTCTCACT
This sequence comes from uncultured Parachlamydiaceae bacterium, assembly GCA_963745935.1. GTDB lineage: Bacteria > Chlamydiota > Chlamydiia > Chlamydiales > Parachlamydiaceae > JAJFUZ01. Next base: position 99,823 of record CAVUZO010000004.1, on the reverse strand, counting down.
CAGATGAGGGGCTTGTTTCTAATCTACGCCTCATGCAGCGCTATGTGCATAAACAGCAGCGCCAGCAACCTGTTTTTCCAATTCCTGCGGATCTTCCCCCTTTGGCGAGCTTGATAGCCTCTTTTGAAGAGAAGCTGCCCACATTGAATAGAGAAGAGTTAAAGCGCGTTTTGGCACTGTCAAAAGCTCTACATGAGCATCAAAAGAGACGCCTCTCCAGTCCCATCCTGTTTACAAATCGACATGCCGAAATACAGGTCAGCTTGCTCTCGACAGCCATGCAAAGCTGTCTAGCCTCTTTACCGGTCACGATCCAAACCGATCAAGGGCTGAAACACCCTCTTGAATGTGACTATGAAGGCAAACTGGAGCAGCGTCCCCTCAAGCACTCTCATAATGTGGAGCATCTCTTGAATACCCTTAGACCACTTCTGAAGGAGCCAGATGATACTTTGGCGGAGAAACTTGCGCTATTTATGGGAGACCCGCGCTACCCATACCCGAATAAGAGTGCCCTCTCAGCAGATCTTGTGACAAGCTTTGAGCTCAGCAAGCTTCAGGATATCATCCAAACAGGCTTTTTGAACCAGGAGAGCAAGCAGATTTTCAGCAGATATTTCCCAGGTCTTAAGATCAGTTCCAAGGAAGCAAAAGTCGCGATTGAGAAGAAACTGGAAGAGCATTTAGAGCGCATGGAAAGAAAAACGCGATTTGCTTTTCACATTGCGCTTGAGATTTTAAAATTAAAATATTGAGAATTATTGCGTTACGCTTATTGGCTGGAGGGAGCTCTTGAGAGAAATGTGGATGAACTTCCCGCCCGCAGCTCACAAAAGTTAATATTTACGTGAAATATTACCTTTTGCCAAGCAATTTTTCCAGATTTCCCTGCAATCTTGGGTTTAAAAGGGTCGCGCGCTATACTGCCTTCCTATGCATAAGCGGCGCGACTCAGACCTTCCAGAAAAGGTCAATCTGATCCTCAACGTCATCCTCGTCTGCCTGCTTCTGATCATCTTGCGCGTTTGGCATCTGGCAGTGATCCAGTATGATGAGAAGTTAGAACAATCGCGCAAACCGCAGCATCGCACCGTTTTAGAGCCCGCCAAGCGCGGCACGATCCGCGACCGCTTCAACCAGCCCCTGGCTGTGAACACGATGAAATATAATGCGACCATTCTCTACTCGCAGCTGCGCCAAATCCCTTCGGTAGCCTGGGAAAAGGGGCCAGATGGCAAAAAGGTCAAACGGTTTAAGCGCAAAGAGTACATTGCCAAATTGGCCCATCTCTTGGGAGATGAGTTGCGGCTCGATCCGGCGCGGATTGAGGATTTAATCCATGCGAAGGCCTCTTTTTATTACCACATGCCTTTTGTTGTGAAAGAGGACATCAGCGAAACTGAATATTACCGCCTCAAAATGCTTGAAAAGGATTGGCTCGGGATTCATGTGCAGCATCTGCCCCGCCGCAGCTATCCGCTTGGAAAGGTGGGGGCAGATATCATCGGCTATATCGGAGCCATTAATCGCGAGGAATATGAGCGCATTTTGCAAGAAATAGCGACTTTAGAGGCATTTCTGGAGGCAGAAAGCCAAGGTGTCGAGTATGAAATACCTCAACAGATCGGAAGCGTTGAAGAGGCAAAAGAGCGGCTGGAAGCTCTGCGTGAGCAGGCCTATTCGATCAATGATACGATCGGGAAGTCAGGCATTGAAGGAAGTAGTGAAAGGCTTTTGCGGGGGCATCACGGGAAAAAGACCTACTATTCTGATGCGCGTGGAAATTATTTAAGGGAGCTGGAAGGAGCGCGTTCTCCCCTCTCTGGGCAAAGGCTTTTATTGACCATTTCGGCAGAATTGCAAGAGTTTGCAGAAAAATTGTTGGCTCAGAATGAGAAGATTCGCCTCGCTCGCATTTCCACTTTCGGAAAAGTGCAACAGACCCTCATGGGGCTGCATCAGCCCTGGATTAAGGGAGGAGCGATCGTGGCCATGGATCCAAAGACAGGGGAAATTCTAGCTCTCGCCTCTTATCCCCGCTTTGATCCGAACGATTTCATCATGTCAGCACAACCTGAGATTGCAAAACTTAAAAAAATGCGCGTGGGGCGCTGGCTAGAAAGTGAACAGTCTATTGCTGATATTTGGGATCAGAAGCGTCCTTTGGAAAGGGAGCGGTATGAAGAGGGTTTTTATGAGGAATCTCTAACGTTAACATGGGATCACTATTTACAGCGCATCCTGCCGAAAGATCATCCCGTTGCTCAGGCTCTGCAACGCGTCGGCACTATTGAGCGAGCGATTCACTTACAGATACTTGTGGATGAGCTTTTGGGTCTCAGTGGGCAGGATAATGCGCGCCTGCTCTTTAATGGACTTTACAAAGGAGCTGAACAGGTGCCCTTTAACATCAAGGGTGAAATTTTGACTGAAATCTGTGCTGAAAATCTGAAAAAAGAGACTGGGCCCTACTTTGAGGGGTTGCCTCTCCATTATGATAAACTGCTGCTTGTCGATCTTTGCCGACTCTGTGTGAACGCTTCAGACTTTAACGCCTCGTTAATCGAGAAAAAGGGAAAAGAGACGCTGAGCGCTTACCGTCAATCTTGCGCAGCAAAAGTGGCCGTTGAAGAGCTTGTGAAGGGAATGACGCTAGAACTTTTCAGAGAATTTTCATTTAAGCCCTGGCGTGAAGCTAATGAAAAGGCCTTTTTAAAAGAGAAGCGGGCTGCTGAAAAAGCGGCCAAAACTTATCAAAAGCCCTATATCGAGTATTTAGATAGTTTAGAATCGCAGCAATTTAAAGAGTTCTGGAGCAAGTATCGCTGGCAGCTGATTCACACCTTTTTGACCGGGCATCCAAGCAATGATTCTGCCTTAAATCCCTATGAAGAGCATTTTTATTTCTGGTACTGGGAGCTGAATCAGGGGGCTCACGCAGAGCTTGTGTGGCGAGACAGCTATTTTCATCTCAAAAATGCGATTAGCGGTTTAGACGCGTCTCTAGCCGTCAACTATTTGAAGACGATGCGAGGATTTAAAGAGCTCGATCGCCCTCTGCTCGGCCGCTACCGTTCTTTGCGTTCCAGCGGGCAACAGCAGCTGGAAAAGCATCTTGCGGCCTCTTTTTATCCGAAATTTGGATTTGGTTACGGGCGTTCCAGCTCTTATCGTCAAGCAGCTCCACAAGGCTCTATCTTCAAACTTGTGACTTCCTATGCGGGTCTGATCCAGCGTTATCAGGAAATTGGGAACCCCTCTGTTTCGCAAGCTGAACTCAATCCGTTGGAAATGGTCGATCAAAATCATCGACGCGGTTCACAGACCTATGTGGGGTATGATCGTGAAGGGCATTCTATTCCTCGGTTATACAAGGGAGGCAGATTGCCGCGCAGCCCAAACACAAAAGGGCACCTGGATCTGCTCACAGCTTTGGAGACTTCGAGCAATCCCTACTTTTCTATTCTTGCCGGAGATGTTTTAAATTCTCCCGAAGATTTGGCTGATGCGGCTCGCGCCTTTTCCTTTGGGGAAAAAACGGGCATTGCTTTGCCTTCTGAAATTTCAGGCCAGATCCCGAACGACCTCACGACCAATCGACCAGGGCTTTATGCGACTGCGATCGGGCAGCATACCCTGGTTGTAACCCCTCTTCAAACAGCTTTAATGTTTTCAGCGCTGGCCAATGGTGGACGCGTCATGCAGCCGCAAATCATTCACACGTACGTGAAGAGCGCTCCATTTAAATGTCCCGAAATTATAAGAACAAGGGAGAACGTGCGCAGGGAAATTCCCCTTCCTCCTGTAATCCAAAAGATGTTATTGGAAGGAATGCGCCGCGTTGTCGCAAAAACGCAAAAAGAGAGCCTCACAAGCCTGTCGCGCATCTTTCGAGATTATCCCGAGGCCATTAGCGATTATCTGGAGCTAAAGGATGATTTAGTGGGGAAAACAAGCACGGCAGAGATGATGGAAAATATCTCTTTGGACTATCTAGAGGGGGTTAATCTCTATAAACATGTCTGGTTTGGGGGAATTTCATTTGAGGAGGGTTCTGAAGAAAAGCCGGAACTTGTTGTCGTTGTCTATCTGCGCTTTGGAATATATGGGAAAGAAGCGGCGCCTTTGGCGGCTCAAATGGTCAAAAAATGGCGCACGATTTGCGCAAAACAAAAGAATTAAAAATTAATCTAGATAATTGATTATCAATATCTTACGACATAATCGCGCTTCTCAAAACCGTTCGAGAGAATAATGCCGACCACAAAATGCTTGTGCTGAGCTATGCTGTTATGCATAATGCCTGGCCAAGTACAAGCGTCTTGCTTAAAAGTCGAAAATTAGAACGACTAAAAAAAATTCTTGAATGCTTATTTCATTTTCGGTAGAGGTAAGTTTTCAGTAGAATTCTTGATAACCAACATTAACATGGAGTTGATGATGAAGAAACTGATGACATTGATGACAGTTCTTTTGGCCTTGAGTGCGCCAAAAGCTGTTCAAGCTTTTGATGACCTTCTTCCAGAAGGTCTGTATGTAGGTGCATTTGGAGCAGTGGATTTTCCTCATGTGAAAAAGCACCACAGCCACAGCAGTGATGCAAGCGGCTCAATCCACAATAAATTGAAAACAGGCTACTTCTTTTCTGGCGCTTTGGGCTACCGCTTCTGCGAAGGCTTGAGAGCAGAACTTGAAACTGGTTTCCACCACAACAAGAAGAAAAAACATCACAATAGCACTTCGGGTGATTTCAACCGCCAAGGCGGCAATGCAAATACCTGGTCTGTTCTCGTGAACGGCCTCTACGACTTCCAAACATGCTGGTGCTTGAAGCCTTTCTTAGGCGCTGGTATTGGCTATAGCTCCACAAACTTAAAGCGTGGCCATTTTGGCGGCAACGACGGCTCGTCATCTTCTGCTTCAAATGGTGGATGCAATGATTGTGGCAATGAAGAAAGCAGCGGCTCAAGCAGCAGCAGCAGCTCCCACCACAAGAGAAGAAAGACTGGCTTTGCATGGCAGTTGATCGCAGGGGTTGCTTATCCTCTTTGCGATGGATGGGATGTTTCTCTCCAATATCGCTACTTCAACTCAGCTGTTAGACGTCTCCATAACAACGACGTCGGTATCGGCTTAGCTTATACATTCTAAACGTCCCTCAGGTACAAAAAGCCCGTCCTGTTTTCAGGTCGGGCTTTTTTTTTGTCTTTAATTTTTATAATTATTGTTCATTCCACTGACATAATTCATTCCACTGCCATAAGAGACTAGTTAGGGACCATAAGAGACTGTCGGGGACACCGTCCTGACGGCGGCGTCCCCCGCGTCCCCTTGAGCCTCATCTCGCTGCGCCAAATCGCGTCCTCGCCAGGGGGCCGTGCAAAGCACTGTCCCCCACGCCCTTACGGGCTTGGCTGCGGTGCGATTTTGCATTGCGATATTCGGCCTCGGGCTGCTCGCGCGCTCACTCCCCGCCCGGCTAACGCCGTATGGCGGGGCCCCTCTCGCGTCGGCTCGCAGAGGCCATTTCGCAGACCGCAGTCTGTTAGCTTCGCAGGACTAACTTCGCAGACCGCAGTCTGTTAGCTTCGCAGGACTAATTTCGCAGACCGCAGTCTGTTAGCTTCGCAGGACTAAGTTTCAGGCAGCCCGTCTTGCAGGGCTCGTTTCGCAGTCCGCAGGTTATTCACTTTGGAATGCGGGACTTGGCTTTTTTTAAACAGCCCTGCGAGCCGACGCGAGAGGGGCCCCGCCAAAAGACGAAGTCTGGCGGGGAACGAGCGCGTGAGCAGCCCGAAGCCGAATATCGCAAAGCAAAATCGCACCCGCAGCCAAGCCCGCAAGGGCGTGGGGGACAGTGCTTTGCACGGCCCCCTGGCGAGGACGCGATTTGGCGCCGCGAGATGAGGCTCAAGGGGGCGCGGGGGACGCCGCCGTCAGGACGGTGTCCCCGACAGTCTAGTAAGGCCCTAACGAGATGTTTACTTTACCTAACAATAAGCAAAATCGCACCGCAGGGCTCAAGGGGGCGCGGGGGACGCCGCCGTTAGGACGGTGTCCCCGACAGTCTAGTAAGGCCCTAACGAGATGTTTACTTTACCTAACAATAAGCAAAATCGCACCGCAGGGCTCAAGGGGGTGCGGGGGACGCCGCCGTCAGGACGGTGTCCCCGACAGTCTCTTATGGTTCTAAATTCGAACTAGTTTCTTATGGCTCTAACTAGTCTCTTATGACCCTAACGAGATGTTTACTTTACCTAACAATAAGCAAAATCGCACCGCAGGGCTCAAGGGGGCGCGGGGGACGCCGCCGTCAGGACGGTGTCCCCGATAGTCTAGTCTGGCAGTAGCAAGAACTCTTATTACCTGAACACTTGACTTCTTCTCGGGAGGAAGAGATAATCGGATCTTTTCAAATTCGTGATAAATAGATATTAATATGATTAAGAAATGGCAGGCGGGGATCAACATCGGAATTGGCGTAAGCCTTGTCCTCTCCGTATTGCTTGGGATTCTTTTTCTATTTCTGCGCCCTTCTGATATCACTGTTTCTGATCAACCCCCTCCTAAATCAACCTTGCCCAAGCGTGCGTTTATGCAGTCAAAGGAGGCCTACGAAGCCATTGGTCCTCCCTTTCTAACTCTGCAATTCTCTCCGATGTCCATGCAGCTGCCCGATTTAAAAAAATACCTTCTCTACTATGGCAAAAATGGACGTCCAGATGCCACTGAGGAGAATGCGCTCCTGCATTTTTCATTTGCAGGCAATAAAGTTGTCTCTTCGGTTATGCCTGGAGAGCATCTCTACATCCTTTATGATCGCAGGCTTAATCCTCCACAATATGTTTTCAGCCCAGGCAATGCGGAAACTTCTCTCTGGATGGAGGCGACCGCCCAAGGAAACGAAGCGTTCGTTCAAGTCAGCATGAAGGGGGAGTCTGGAGAAATTATTCAGTCGCCAGAATCAAATGCCAAGTTTACGCTGCCAGAAAAAGAGTATGTGCGCTTTGGCAATGCGGGATGGGAGCTGGGGAAAAATCGTGTGGATGCGACCATTTTGGCCCGTCAAAAGGCGCGCTGGTTTGGTCCTGATCTCTTTTTAGCTCGCCATGGAGGCAAAGAATATGCCGCTTTTATCGGCAAGCAGCGCCTGGATTTTGGGGAAGGGGACGATATTTATTCGGTCTTTGTGGGACTCAATGATAGCTTAGTTTGGGAGCATAACCGATGGAAATTGGCAAAACCTGGTCAAGAAACACTTGGAAAGCCTCTTCTTTTAGTCAAAAAAATTGAAGAGCGCCTGATGAATTTTGAACTGTGGGACCCTGAGGGCAAAGGGAAAGTGGTGCTCAATCTTCTTAAATCCAATGAACCTGTCGCGCAGGCCAATATTGTTCAAAGCTTCAAATTTGTTGGAGCGCGCACTCGGACACAGTTTGTTTTTGAAATCGACAAAGAGAGAGTGCTGCTCAGTCCAAAAGATTGGCTTCTCATGACTCCCAAAGGCTGGCTAAAGTTGGCGACACCAAAAGAGATTGATGACTATGTGGAGCGCAAAATAACAGGTCCTCTTTTTGTCTTCGATGTTGTTGAACGCAACAATGATAGCCTTGTGTTAAAAGGCACGCTTTTTAATGCTTCCAGGACAGACATGCAGCCTGTCGACATTGTTCTCCAGCAGCCTACTGGCGCCGTGACCACTGGGGCATCAGGGCAGCCAAAAAATGGAAAACCTAACCGAAAGACTCCTCCTCCAGAGGATGATGATGAATTAGATTTTTTTGATGATGACGATTTGGATGAAAATTTCGATGACGATTAATTTAAAATATCTCTTAGCTACATTTCTATTGCTTGGCATTGTGCCGCTCAATAGCCAGACAATCGCTGAAAAAAAGGCGGGTGTGATGCCGGCTGGAAGTGATCTGGTTAAGGACTTGCAGAAGGTGTTAGTCGAGGTCAACAAAGAGTTGATGGAAGACCATGCCGAACTTGCAAAACTTTATGCTCAGGTTCATGAACTTTTCCGCCAGCATGTTCCAGAAGAGAGTTACAGAGAGCTTTTAGCGCGCATCAATAAGGTCCGCGCTGAAATTGACATGCTTCAGAATAATTGGCGCGAAATGGCTACTCAAGGAGGCTCCCAGGAAGGATATGCCCTGTGGCATCAACCTGAGAGTACATTGGGACAACTCGTTATAGATTACGGCTCTCAAAATTATGTCTATTTAATGTCCCCTGAAATCGCCACGATTCCGTTGAGCGTTGATTCCAATATTCCCATTCCACGCGCCTCCTGGAATGAGATGATGGAGATTATCTTGATCCAAAATGGCATTGGATTCAAGCAGCTCAACCCCTATCTGCGCCAGCTTTACTTTATCAAACATGACCGTTCGGCGATCAAGCTCATCACCAATAAGCGGCAAGATCTAGAATTTTTCCCGCCTCAAGCGCGCATTGCCTTCATGCTAACGCCAGAGCCTTCAGAGGTGCGGCGCATCTGGTCCTTTATGGATAAGTTTGTCAACCCAAACAGCACTGTGCTGCAGGTTGTTGGACGCGATCTTTTGATCATTGGCTCTGCAGCCGAAATTTTGGATCTGCTCAAGATTTACGACTTTGTCAGCGCTAACCGTGGCGACAAGGATTATAAGATCAGGACAGTCACCAAAGTTGATGCTGAGGAGATGGCTAAAATCTTAGGTGCCATTTTTGACCAGTTTGGAGAGGCTCCGCGCGTATATGAGGCACCCACAGCACCAGGAGTCCAGCGTCCAGGCCAAGCTCCTGGAGGAAAACCGGCAGGTTTAAATTTACATGCTTCGCCACGGGAACGCCCCGATAATGGCGAAGCTAATGGCTTAAAAATTATACCTCTCAAGAATGTGGCACAAGCCATTTTTCTCGTAGGAACTACAAAAGAGATCGAAAAGGCTGAAGAGATTATCGAAGAGGTTGAAAGCCAGGTCGGATCGGCGAGCGAAAAGACAATCTGGTGGTACACGACCAAGAATTCCGATCCCGAAGAGTTGGCCCAGATTCTGGAAAAAATCTACACCCTCATGATTCAAACAGGAACAGGGCGCGTCGAAGAAACTAGAAGAGAGCCGGGGGGGCCCCCTGGATTTGGTCCGGGTCCGCAGGGCGAAGTTCCAGGCCCAGGCTTAGGTGGAGGACCCCTTCCAGGTCCCGGTACCAGTTACTTTCCTGGGCCGCCACCGCCTCAAAATGTGCCTCCGCCTAATTTGCCTATTCTGCCCTCTAACCTATACAGGAACGATTTTTACCAGCAGGGGGGCTATGTCGTCAATCCAGCTCCTGTAGAGCCAAGGGCGACGCCCCAGCAGACTCCGAACCGCGGCCGCAACAACTTCATCGTCGATTTAAAGACGGGAGCCATCGTCATGGTAGTGGAAGCGGATCTTCTTCCAAAAATCAAAGAGCTGGTCAAAAAGCTTGATGTTCCCAAAAAGATGGTCCAGATTGAAGTTTTAGCAGTCGAGAATCGATTCAATCGCGAAGATGATTGTGGGCTTAATTTATTGCGCTTTGGCGACTCTGCTGCCAATAAAGACTTTGGGGGAATCGTTTTTAATAGCGGGATAGCCCCGACAAAGAATCTCCCTAATCCCATCAGCCCCTCAGGGATTTTTGAGTTTATCTTAAGCCAGAAGGCGCATAGCGGCTTCCCCGCGTTTGACCTGATCTATAAATTTTTGATCACGCAAGAAGATATCCGCATCAGTGCCAATCCGACGATTGTCACTGTGAATCAGGTGCCGGCCAAGCTTGCAATTGTGGATGAGATTAGCCTCAATATGGGGGCCACATTAATTTCCACAAATACGGGCGTCACTCCTCAAACATCGTTTACGCGAGCTCAGTATGGGATTACCATTACCATCACGCCTACGATCCATATGCGCGATGAGCGCAAAGCTTTTGATGATGTTGACTATGTCACGCTTGATACAGATATTGTTTTTGATACCATTGGGGCTGTCACAGCGGCAACTCTTGGACAGCCCGATGTGACGCGACGCAAGGTCAGCAATCAGGTCAACATTCCGGATGGACAGACAGTTGTCATAGGCGGCTTGCGCCAAAAAATAACCGATGATGCCAAGGAGTGCATTCCCTACCTCGGGGAAATTCCTGGCTTTGGCAAGCTCTTTAGCATCAGCACGATGAATGAAAAGGTGGTCGAGATGATCATCTTTTTGACGCCCAAAATTATTAAAGATCCGGCAGAGGATTTTATGAGACTGCGCGGAGAAGAGATGTTAAAGCGTCCGGGAGATATTCCAGAGTTTTTGTGCGAACTGATTGCGGCTCAAAATGCGGAAAAAAATCGTCTTTATGCCGGAACCATGAATGCCCTTTTAGGGCGCCCTTTGGATCGCTGTGTTCCAGAAAATTACTACCGTGATCATGCGAAAATCTATAAATATGTGGCTCCTGGCGATGTTGAAACTGAATGTGAAAGATGACTAATCCACCGCAACCGCAACGCGAAAGCTACTCGCGCGAAGAGATGGTGCGCCAGGGCATGTTGACAGGGGAGGATGCTAACCGCTCTCTTGCTGCTCAGTTTGGGTTGCCTGTCTATCTCGATCTCACAACTTTTAAACTGCCGCGCGAATATTATAAAAAAATCCCTTACGCTTTTGCGAAAAGGCATCTGGTCATGCCGATCAAAGAAGAGGGCAAGGCAGTTTTAGTGGCAATCGCCGATCCTCTCAACCTCGAGCCTCTCGAAGAGCTTCGACTGATGCTCGACAGAGAGATTAAAGGGGTTTACAGCCCTCGAGACGCCATCTTAAATGCGATTAATGAGGCGTATCGTCAGGAGAGCGGCGCTGCCTCTGAGCTCATTGCTTCACTGGGAGAAGGTGAAACGAAAGAGGGCGAGCTGGAGGCGTACGACCTTCTTGACGAGAGCAGCCAGGCGCCCCTAGTCAAACTGCTTAACCTCATCCTCATCGAGGCGATCCAGCAAGGGGCTTCCGATATCCACTTTGAACCATTTGAGGAGTCCTTAAGGGTAAGATATCGCATCGACGGAGTTCTGCAGGTTCGCCACTCTCCGGCTCAAGAATTTCAGGCTCAGCTGCTGACGCGCATCAAAGTGATGGCTAGACTTGACATTGCCGAACATCGCTTACCCCAAGATGGACGCATTAAACTTAAGATGGGGCGTCGCGAAATCGACTTCCGCGTCAGCACTGTCCCCGTGGCAGGAGGCGAACGCATCGTCTTGCGCATTCTCGATAAGGGAAATGTCATCTTAGGGCTCGATAAAATAGGGATGCTGCCCGCCATGCATGAAGAGTTTCGCCGCCTGATCGAAATTCCGGAAGGAATTATTCTTGTTACAGGTCCTACGGGTAGCGGTAAGACGACAACGCTTTATAGCGCTATCTGCGATATCTACAATGACGAAACCAATATCATGACCATTGAAGATCCCGTTGAATATAACCTGAAAGGGATCGCTCAGATTGGTGTCCAGCCTAAAATCAAACTCGATTTTGCAACGGGCTTGCGCCACATCCTGCGCCAAGATCCGGACATCATCATGATCGGGGAAATTCGTGACTTGGAAACTGCTGAAATTGCCATCCAGGCAGCGTTGACAGGTCACCTAGTGCTTAGCACCCTGCATACCAACGACGCCCCTTCCGCCATCACGCGCCTCGTCGATATGGGTATCGAGCCCTATCTGCTCTCTTCTTCCATCATCGGAGTCGGTGCCCAGCGCCTCTTGAGACGCATCTGTGCAGAGTGCAAACAGCCCTATGCCCCCTCTGATCGTGAACTCGAAAGTGTCGGAATTGTCCGCGATGAGTTGCGCGACGGCGTCCTCTATCAAGGGGAGGGGTGCAATGTCTGTTTTGGATCAGGCTACAAGGGGCGCCACGGGATCTATGAATTGATGGTGATCAACAATGCTTTGAAGAGGCAGATTGTCAAAAGTCCCGACGCAATTGAAATCAGAAAAATTGCTCTCGAAAGTGGAATGACGACCCTGTTAATGCATGGATGTTCCCTTGTCCAGCAAGGAATTACGACCATTGCAGAACTGCTGCGCGTTACGCGCGGTACGGAAGAGAAGTTATAATTATGCCTCTCTACCAGTATCAGGCTGTAGACCATTCAGGAAAAAAGCGCAAAGGGATGATTGAAGCGCAAGGGGAGCGGGAAGCAAAAGAGACCCTTCGCGAACAGGGTGTGCTCGTCACCTCTGTCAGCATCAAGACAGGCGGCTCTTTGAAAGAGAATTTGAAAGGGCAAACCCTTTTGACCTTTACGATGCAGCTCTCCCAGCTTGTCAGTGCAGGCGTTCCTCTCTATCAGAGCCTTGTCGCCATTGAGGAGCAGTATCGCAAAGAGCCGTTTCACCGCGTTCTTTTAAGTCTTTGTGAACAAATTAAAGCGGGAACTCCCCTTTCTCAGGCCATGGCTGGTTATCCAGATAGCTTTAACAAACTTTACTGTTCCCTGATTGCCGCTGGTGAGCAATCGGGGGCCCTTAACGTAGTCCTTGAGCGTTTAGCCCATCTTTTATCCAAGCAGATGAAGTTGAGAGACGAGATTGTAACGGCCATGATCTATCCCTGTATCCTTGGCTCCTTTTCCCTTCTGATCATTGCTCTATTGATGGGATTTGTGCTGCCCTCCATGGAAGGGATCTTTGCGGATCGGCAGTTGAACGGATTTACCCAGACGGTTCTTGCGATCAGCCGTTTCATGAGAGGCTACTGGTGGGCTTATATCCCGCTCATCGTTGGCCTCATTGCCTATCTAGTCCACAAGGCAAGGTCAAAGGCTGGGCGCCTCTGGATGGAGCGCAACATCTTAAAAGTGCCCCTTCTGCGTACTCTGGCCGTACAAACAGCTGTGGCGCGCTTTTGCCGCACCATGGGAACCCTCCAGCAAGGGGGGCTGACAATGATCGATTCGCTGAGGATTGCGCGCGATGTGATGCGCAATGTGGTCTTAGAAGAGGAGATCAAGAAGGCGGAAGGAAAAATTATCGAAGGCAGCTCCCTCAGTTCAGAACTTGCGCGCTCCAAGTGGATGCCGATGATGGTTTCGCGGATGTTGGCGGTGGGAGAAGACTCCGGGACGACCACTCTCATGCTCAATAAGATTGCCGATATGTATGAAGAGGAGATTGAGAAGTCTCTTGCGCGCGCGATGGCGTTGGCTCAGCCCCTGATCCTGGTTTTTATGGGGGGGATTATCGGCTGCGTTCTTTTGGCCGTCCTACTGCCATTGACGGATATCAGTTCATTTGGGCAGTAGATTTTTTAGGCAGCTTTTGTCATACTTAAGCATCAGTATAAAGGAGAGAGAATGAGACACGTTAAAAGAAGAATGATCACCCTGATCGAGATCATGATTGTGATGTTCCTAATCGCCTTAATCATGGGTGTCCTTGCTTACAACTACCGCGGCAGTATGGATGAGGGGAAAGCCTTTAAGACAAAGGCAGCCATTGAAAAAATCGAGACGATTTTAAATCTTTATGTCTCGGAACATCCCGATCAGCTTAATAGCGTTACGAGCGATTGGCAGAACATTATCCGGGGATCGCCGCTTGTTTCCAATGTCAATGCGCTTCTCACTGATGGATGGGGTTCCCCTTTCCAGGTCACTCTCGATGAGCAGAGTGCTGTCCATGTCTCCTCTCAAAAGTATGATGACTATATCAATAGCCACCAGACGATGTTTGGGAAATAAAATAAGGCATTGTAATAATTAATTATTGCAATGCCTTTTTCGTTTATTTTCATATAATAATTCTGTATAGTATCCGTAGATTCGGGTTTGTTAAATGGAATGTAGCGCAGATTTGTACAAGCCAGGAAATCCTCTCAAACGAAAGAGTGACTTTCCCTCTCCTAATGTCAAGAGGTTTTGTGGTTCCACTGTTTGCATACTGTCTAAACATAAAGAGCAGATCGCCAAGGTCAATTGCTCTTTTTTAAGTTTTTATCCCGAATGGATCCCAAAACTACAAAAACCTACCCTTCAGTTTGAAGAACCTCCTCTGTTTGTTTCAAAAACAGTCGAATGGTACTACACCGGAACTTTCCGATGGACCTATATTCCTTCAGCGCACGATGATCTCACCGTTATCAAAAATGGCCTTAGTCAGAATTTGAAACTAGCGAAAGCCCTCCACTCATTTGCTAAAAGGCATCAGTTTAATTCTTTTACACAACATCTAACAAATTTATGTGAAGTTGTTTTCAAAGTGCAGCAGCTGGTGGCTAGAACGGCTACGTTTGCTTTTCAAATACCCGATTTTCTTAATTTAAAAATCTCTCCTCCCGACTTTTCAGGGCATCCTGCAATTTTTAATGATCTTCATCTCCAAATCGGGAATGAGCCATTTACAGCGAATCGCTCTCTCTTGGAAGTGCGTAGCCTCTATTTTCGAGAACTCTTACGGGAAAATCCTCAAGAACATACGGTTGACGATCCCTTGATCGTTCCTCTTGCCATTTCGCCGGAGACATTGAGAATATGGCTTTCTGATATTGTCAAGGGGCAAAATCTTTCTCCACTCATAGGCTCTGGAGGGACAAGATGGTTACATGCTCTCGAAAATGCGCAAGAGTTTATTCAGGTTGCAAAAGTCGAAAAAGACTTAAAGAATCAGAAGCTCTCTCTAATTGTGGATCAAAAGACAGATCTCGTTCAGTTTGTCGATTGGCTGAAGAGCTACGGTCCTTTACTTAGAGGGTTAAAATTTCAGACAGAAGTGGATCCTCGTTGTCTCTCTGAGATCTTTCAAAGCTGTCCCCACTTAGAAAAGCTCGATATGGAACCGGCTGACGATTTTTCCGTGATTCTAGCTGCACAAAGCTGTCCGCATGTGAAAGCTATTCGTCTATCTGGTAGTGTTACAAATCGAGCGCTTGTAGAGTTCTCTCAAAGATGGCCGCATCTTGAAAAGCTGGATATAAACAACTGTCCAGAAATAAGCGATGGGGGGATTAAGCCCCTTGCAAGAGCGTGTCTCAATTTGCGCAAGTTGCATCTCCAAAATTGTTTGCAGATTACAGCTTGGTCTATTGAACTTGTTGCTGCGAACTCTTCAGTCCTGCACTCGCTTTCCTTAAAGGGCTGTATCAATATTCACCCTCATACCATTGCCTTTCTCATCCAGCGCTGCAAAGAGCTTGAAGAGCTGTTTCTTGATAAAATTTTACTCAAAGATAGTCCTGTTATCGGAGTCATGCTTCTTCCCAGCCGCAAGTTGCGCAAGTTGTCCTTGGCTGATTGTCAACTTGAAGAGTGGCAAATTGAGCAACTCGTTAAGCATTGCCACACTTTGCGCACCCTGCATTTAAATGTGAATGCAGAAAATAATGAGGATGGGGTTTTCATCGACGGACTTCTGTTTCACAATCCTCTATTATTTATAACTTAAAGGAAAAAAATGGACCCTGCACTACATTTAGCACCCATTCTCTGGACTCAAACTTGTCCCGATATTACACACTACTATGTCGAGCAGCTTCCTAGCAACCATTGGCGCATTAACTACTCGGAAAGGCCCCAACAGGACCCTCTCCTTGGCGAGAAGTTTAGAGAGATACCGGAGAGCATTCTTGAAAAGGGCGGTGTCTTTCTTAGAGCTAATATCGCGGTTTTGAACGCAAAGTTTTCCCTAAAAAGGGCAAGGGAAGACTCAGACAAGTCGACCCACAAAAAAATGAGTCTAGTGCCAACTTTAACGCGTTCGCTTTATTGTAAACACGTTCTTCCCGATGTCACCTTTATTGTGGGTGGAAAGATAATGGCTGCGCATCGCTCCATTTTGTGCTATTTTTTCAAAGAATGGATAGGGAGTCCTATCTCCCTTCCAGGAATAGATCCAGAGATGTTTTCCAGGTTGCTGGATTGGGTCTATACGGATACATTTGAATGGAAGTCTGTTCCAGCACCTACAGATACTCCTGAAGATGTTTTTAGAAAGATCCAAGAGAATCTGGAGATGCTCGAAGCTGTAAAAAAACTTGCTGAAAAATATTCTTTAGCGGCTCTAAAACGAAAATGTGAAAGCAAATCTGAGAGGCTAAATCAATTAAGCAAAGCTGCAACAAATCCCTCACTGCTGACCCAAATCCCGCTCTTATTTCAGGAAAAAACGGCTCCTCCCGATTTTTCCGGCCTTGTTTCCCACGATGTTTATTTTAAAGCCGGAGATATGCAATTTTCCGGCAGTCGTCTCATCCTAACGACGCGCAGTCTTTTTTTCCGCGATCTTCTTCAGAATGATCCAGGGGGTCAAACAGCACAAGAACCCATTCACCTGGATTCCAGCGTCATATCTCCAGATGTTTTCAAAATCTGGATCGATGAGATAGAGAAGGGACTCTATTTATCCCCCACCATCCATTCGCGTTCTGCTAAAACAGCCAGAAGAATCGCTGCGTTAAACATCGATCAAGCTTCCTCTTTTTTAAAGGTTGCAGAGTTGGAAAGCGATCCCATTAATCAAGGACTCTATTTATTATTCAAGACCCATATGGATGACAAATTTAAAGTGAAGTTGATGAGGTGGCTTGAAAAAAATGGGAATTGCGTGAAAGGGATAGAAATTATTAACAACCTTTCGATAACTTCTAGTTTTCTTTATGTTCTTATCGAACGCTGTCCGGAATTAGAGGAGTTTGAGGTTAGTGGCTGCGCTGTTTTTTCAGATAGCCACACCGAGCGCTTAGCTATGAGTGGGCGTCTTAAAATTCTTGAAATCGAGCAGTGTGAAAATTTTTCTAATCAATCTCTCACATCTCTCGTAAGCCATCGAGTTCCTCTTGAAGAGTTAATAATTATTGATCCGGGTGACCTTACCGAGGAGCATATTTCCGCTCTTGTAAGGGCATGTCCAACTTTGCGTTGCTTATGCATTTCTGGGATTGAGAACATTTCTATAAAACCTCTAACTCAGCATGCAAGGCAGCTGAGTTTTCTCGATGTTTCCTACTGTTCTGGGGTCACAGCTGATGCTCTCATTGAACTTGCCAAAGCATTGCCACTGGATAATTTAGGTATCGTAGGAATTGAGGTTGACAGAGATGTTTTAGCCGAGCTGATCCGGCAGGCGGTTACTTTGCGTACTCTCACCATTTCAGTACTTTTTGATTCCGAGGACTTAGCATTTCTCGAATCCTTAAACCCTTTATTGACAATCGAGGGTCCCGATATGGACTCCATTTTTATCTTTGCGCAAAATAGAGCGACAAGCCCTCCTGGGTAGGCTTCATGCTCTTTTTGCCCTGCTGCCAGTTTGCAGGGCAGACTTCCCCATTATTTTCAAAGTAGATGAGGGCATCCAGCATGCGCAGCGCCTCATCTACAGAGCGGCCAAGGGGCAGATCGTTGACCGTTTGATGGCGTACAATGCCTTTCCGATCAATGAGAAAGAGGCCGCGGTAGGCAATGCCTTCATGCGGGATCAGCACATCATAGTCGCGCGCAATGTTTTTGTTTAGGTCTGCGACGAGCGGGTAATTGACCCCTTCGATGCCCCCCTTTGCTTTTGGGGTGTTATTCCAGGCCAGGTGGCTGTAGCAGCTATCGACCGAGCAGCCGATCAGCTGGGCGTTGCGCTTTTCAAACTCTTCCAATTTCTCCTGAAAGGCGTGCAGCTCTGTGGGGCAGACAAAGGTGAAATCTAAGGGATAAAAGAAAAAGACTACATACTTGCCTAAAAAGTCGCTCAAACTGAAATTATCGATGATGCGTTTGCCTTGAACGGCTTTTGTCTTAAATGCAGGGGCAGATTTTCCGACGAGTACTCCCATTTCTTTCTCTCCTTTAAGAGTTTTCAAATACTTGGCGCGCATGGGGCAGCCAATGTTCGGTTCCAATTGTAGTTTTTGGGCCGTGGCCTGGGTAGACCTTTGTTTCAGCAGGGAGGCGCGCCAGCTTATCGAGCGACGGCCACATCAGGTCAGGCTGCGAGGTGGGAAACGACAGGTTGCCAATTGAGCCGCGAAACAGGGTGTCCCCTGATAGCAGGATCCCCTCTTTTGGGCAGTAGAGGCAGATGCTTCCAGGCGTATGCCCGGGCGTGTGAATCACCTCGAAAGTCAGATTGCCGACCATGACTGTCCCTTTGTCTTCCAATAAACCGTCTGGCTTAACCCCTTCGATGGAGATCCAGCAAGGAAGACGGTCGGCGCCTGGCTGCTCTAAGTTAGGAGTATCGAGAGGGTGGATGTACACCGGCACCTTAAAGTGCCTTTTGAGCGCTGCTGTATCGGCGATATGGTCCCAGTGAGAGTGAGTGAGCAGAATCTTTTGCACATTCAGCTGGTGGGAAGCCAAATAGTCGACAAGTACCTGGAAGCTATCGGGAGCCGGATCGATGATCGCTGCCTGCTTGGTAGAGGGGCAAGCAACCAGATAGGCGTTCGTTTCGAAAGGGCCGGTTGGGAACGCTTGAATCAACATCGCACCGGAGAGGACTTGAACCTCTAACCTCCCGGTTCGTAGCCGGGTACTCTATCCGATTGAGCTACCGGTGCATAGAGAGATAGAAAAATCATGCCTGATCGGCAGATTTTTTACAACGGTTGTTATTTAAACCCGACTTGCCCCCTACATCCTGGCTCGAGTGTTATTTAAGCTGTTGAGATAGCGCAGATTGCGATGAAGCCAAGGGTATCCCCCTTGGCGAATCGCAAGATGCGCTAGATCGACTGCTTAAATAACGCTCGTGCTAGAGCGTTTTAGAATATCTTTTGAAGTGAAAACGAAAAAATAAATATAAACCCGACTTGCGCCCTATCAATGACTCATCTGATGCGCGCTTGTTTTGGAGGCTAAAACGGGGCAATTTTCGCCTACTTTACTAAGTATGTCAAAAATTGCCCCGTTTTAGCCTCCAAAAAATCGCATCATCAGCTGAATCACTGCTAGGGCGCAAATCGGGTTATAAGCAATTTCATGATAAAACCTTGTGTGGTGACAGCGTCTATTCATCTAGGCAATAGCCTTGTCAAACTACTAAAAGAGGTTTCGATTTTTTTTCTCAGCTTACCTCGAATAGAGTTAAGGGACCCTGAATGCTGTCTTTTTGAATTAACCTTTCTTTCAGGTAAGAAATGGATTCCTGCAATATCTGAAAGCTCTTCTTCAAATTGATAATCGGTATATGCTTTGTCACCGTAAATCTTTGATCCCACTCTTAGATCAATGTGCATAGTCTTAAAAGCAGTAATATCAGCGTGAGAAGCTGGTGTAATGATAAACTCTACAGGTAGTCCAGAAGCTGTTGTCAGCATGTGAAGCTTAAAACCATAATAGAATTTCTTTTTCGCTTTGCAAAATCCGATAAACTCTTTGCCTTTAAACCCGATTTGCGCCCTAGCGGTGATTCAGCTGATGATGCGATTTTTTGGAGGCTAAAACGGGGCAATTTTTGACATACTTGAGTAAAGTAGGCGAAAATTGCCCCGTTTTAGCCTCCAAAACAAGCGCGCATCAGATGAGTCATTGATAGGGCGCAAGTCGGGTTTTAAGGATTTTGCACCGATAACTCCTGTAATTAGCACAAACTTCTACAGGCATGCTATCCACGAGGTATTCAAGAGTATTATTTTCTCGATGAAAGACTTGAGCGACAATATGAAAGGCCATTTGCCAAATTGAAGCATCTATAGCGTGCAATTGACGATTTAGCCTGCTTTCACTCAGCATATTAGTAATATGACCATTCCACATGAGCACTTGACGTGCCTAGAAAAATTGCCTCCATAAAATAGGGCTGCTGTGATAGCGACGGTCATAATTTCAGCTAGATTCATTTTACATTGAGAATCAGATTTGATACCCGCTGCGTGAAGCATGTCAGAGCAAAAGCTTTAAATAAAAATAATTTTCAAGTCCATAGTCTTCTCCTTTTTGGGAAAACTTTGCAAAAATTGAAAATTAAATCGCGCTTAAACTTGCCTGCACTTAGCAATTTGCTCTGCTAAGCCCCTTGGCCAAGTCGCGACTTGGCCTTCGGAGCTTATCAGGCAACTTGCTAAGTTCGGCCAAAGTTTAAGCGTGATGTAGGGGCGCAAGTCGGGTTTTAAGTATCGAAGCAAAAACTGCAATTTTAACAGTAGAGTGGTGACCCTTTTTTGCAGATATTAGCCTTCTTTTTGAAGATAAGCTTGGATGCCTTGGGCCATGCCCCAGGCCAGCTTTTTCAGGTAGGCGGGATCTTTGATGCGCTCCATCTCTTCGCTATTGGTGAGAAAGCCGCATTCGACGAGGACAGCGGGCATCTTGGTTTCGCGGATGACGAGAAAGTTGCCATGCTTGACGCCGCGCGATTTGGCGCTGCTGGTGTCGATCAGCTTCGACAAGATATCTTGAGCGAGCCCGCGGGAGGATTTTGTCCGCTCTAGGTTTTCTTTATCCCTGTAGTAGTACACTTCAATGCCATCGGCCTCTCTGCTTGGAGCCGAGTTGTAGTGGACGCTGACGAAAAGTTCCGGCTGCAGCTGGTTGGCAATTTTGGCGCGCTTATCTAAAGGGACAAAGAGATCATCGCTGCGGGTCATGATGGCGGCGTAGCCAAGCTGCTCGAGATAGCCCTTGAGGAGCTTTGAGGTGGCAAGAGTCAGATTTTTTTCCTGGTAGCGGGGGGTGGTGTGGGAGCGCGCTCCAAAATCTTCTCCGCCATGTCCTGCGTCAATTAAGATCACTCTCTTGCTTGTAACGGGTGTTATTTTTAAAAGTGGCTCTTCCAGTCTCACAGGGGCAGGGGGAGCCATCACAACAGGGGGCGGCAAAGGGGCAATTTCGCGATAGACCGGCGCACTGCACGCTGTGAGGGCCGACAATAGGGCCAAAAAAAACCAGATCATTTTTTCTTAGTCTCCCCTGCGGCGCAAAGTTGAGAGGCCACTTTAGCGTCATCAAATTCAACTGTTTTGTGGGCGAAGATCTGATACGATTCATGTCCTTTGCCTGCGATCAGCACGATATCATCGGGTGTGGCCATTTCGATGGCGCGTCCAATAGCGGCGCGCCGGTCCAGTTCGACAAGATGGCGCGCAGGGTTTTTAAATCCTGCTACGACCTGGCGGGCGATTTCTTGAGGATCTTCAGAGCGCGGGTTATCGGAGGTGACAATGGCCACGTCGGAATACTCTTCGGCAACCCGAGCCATCTTGGGGCGTTTCGACTGATCGCGGTCGCCTCCACAGCCAAAGACGGTAATGAGACGCCCCTTTTTAAGCTCCTGGAGGCAATCTAGAACGTTGAGAAGGGCATCATCAGAATGAGCAAAGTCGACATAGATTTTCAGATCGAGCGGGTTGGGAACGGGCTGCAGTCTTCCAGGCACAGAGGGAGCTTGGGATAAAATTTCGAGGATCTTTTCCACAGGGGCACCACGGGTTAATCCGACAGCAATCGCTGCCAAGCTATTGTAGACATTGAAGCGTCCAACTAGAGGAATGGTGCAGGGATAGGATTGGCCTTTGTAGACGAGCTCAAAACGCGTTCCTGCGGGCGTCAATTCCACATGGCGTGCCACCAGATCGGCGGGGCTTGCAATGGCGTAGCTGATCTTTTTCGCTGGGCATCCCTCGAGCAGCCGCTCATGCCAAGGGCTGTCGACGTTGCCAATGGCCCACTTCTCTTTTTTCTTGGCTGTGGGGGCTAAAGAGCGAAATAGCTTATTTTTTGCCGCACAGTAGTTGTCCATGGTCTGATGGTAGTCGAGATGGTCGAGCGTCAAGTTTGTGAAAATGGCGACATCATAATCGATATGCGCGACCCGCCCCTGGTCAAGGGCGTGCGATGTCACCTCCATCACAGCGGAGCGGCATCCCTGAAGCACCATCTCCCGCAGCATTTTGTGATTGGAGGTCACATCGGGAGTGGTGCGCGTCGCTTGGTAGCGATGCTGCCCAATGATGTATTCGATAGTGCCGATGAGGCCGCAGGGCCCCTGCAGCTTATCGAGAAGATGTTTAATGAGAAAAGTCGTCGTCGTCTTTCCATTTGTGCCTGTGATGCCCACCATGAACATCTCGTCGCTCGGAGCTTGGTAATAGACAGACGCCACAAGCCCCTCTAAAGAGGCCACATCGGGGTGGATGATCTGGGCGACGCTTTTCAGCGACGGGTCGAAAATGTCGGTCAAAATGGCCACAGCGCCTGCTGCAATGGCTTCCGGAATATAGTGAGAGCCATCAACGCTATGCCCTTTGCGGGCGATAAAGAGGTTGCCGGGCGAGACGAGTTTGGAATTTGCACAAATACCAGTGATCTCAATCTCTTTCGACCCTTTAAACTGCTTATAAGGGATTTCTTTGAGAAGTTTTTTTAGTTTCATAAATTACTTATGGTTATTCCACTTTTCGTAGATTTCTTGCAACCTTCTAGTTTCTGCCACCCAGTCTGCTTTTTCAGGATCGTAGCGCGGATCGCTGACGGGATAACCGTGCGGATCGTCGGGAGAAACCCCTAAATATTCGAGCGAACGGCGCGCAATTTCGCGGAAGACAGGGGCTGAGCAGGTTCCCCCCATGTGATTCTTGCCAACTCCTGGGATATAGCCATGTTCAGGTTCATCCATCGTCACAACCAGGACAAAAGCGGGCTCTTTGACTGGCGTAAAACCCACAAAACTGGACACATGGAGCGTTTTTGAATAGTGGCCGCCAATAATTTTCTCCGCTGTTCCCGTCTTTCCCGCTTCTGTATATCCCAAGATGTCGCCGCGCCTTGCGGTGCCTCCTGCCTTTGTCGTAAATTTCATGGCCCTAATCACGCGGTCAACAATGTCCTTATCGAGGACAATGGGGAAGGAGGCCGCACGTTCAGGCTTCGTGTTATCAAGCAGGAGCTCGTCTCTTCGCACCACTTTGCGAATTAAAGTTGGAGTAACTAACCGACCGCCATTGGCAAAAACAGCCGACATGCGGGCCAGCTGTAGACTTGACATCTGAATGTTGTGGCCCATGGCGAGCGAGTAGGGAGTGGGGATTGACCACTCCAGGGCGCCGTTTGGATGCTTTTTACCAGGAGTTGGTACAAGCCCCTTCGTCTCGGATGGCAGCTCAATTCCCGTCTTTTCCCCGCATCCAAAGGAGTGTAGGGCGCTTTTATACCAGTCGTTTCCAAGTCTATTCACAATCTGTTCGACAAGGCGCGCTACATAGATATTGGAAGATTTTTGAACGGCCATATCCATGTTTAAGAATGCGTGGTAATGGGTATCGGTCAGATTTTTTCGCCCTTTAAAATGGCTGTTAGAGGTCGCCATTTTTTCTTCGGGATGAAAAATTGCCTTTTCTCCGCGTTCTTTAAGCACCTTATTGGCCTGTAGAGCAATTGCCACCGTGATCGTTTTCATCACAGATCCCGGCTCATGTGCGTCTTGGATGGCTTTTACGCGAGTACTATCGCTCAAAAGGGGGTCGTTGAAATAGCGTTGATAGTCGGCCGGGTAAAAGTCGGGATACTGGGCAATGGCCAGGATCTCTCCTGTCCGCGGCTCCATCATGAGGGCCCAGCCGCTCTTGGCTTTGCAATTTTTTACCCCTTTCTCAAGCTCCTCTTCCGCAATGGCTTGCAGGCAATGGTTGATCGTCAGATAGACGTCCGCTCCATTTATAGGAGAGGCGATCACCTCTCCTGTCTCTAATGAATTGCGCGGCGAGCGCATCAGACGCCGTTTGCCGCGCGTTCCTTTCAGATATTTGTTGCAAGAGAGTTCCAAACCGCCTGTCGGAATAGACTGCCCCGTTTTTTCATCTTTAATCTGCTGAACCGTATGGAGGATGGGTCCGAGCATTTTGCCAAAGGGGTAAGAGCGCTGGTAGTCGCTGACAAAGTAGAGGGCATTGCGCGGGATGTGATGGCGGCGCGCGTAAGGGTGCCACCAGCGCAGGATCGCATCGTACTCCTCTTTTGTCAGCCACATGGCAAGCCGCCTGTTGCGCGTCTTGCGGTCAAAATGGGAGCGAAGCTGTTTTTTTTCAGAATCAGCTAAATTGAGGATTTTACAAAGCCTTTGCGCCATCGTATCCCGAAGAGCCTCGGGAATGGATTCCGGGTCGACAAAGAGATGAAATTTTTCGATGTCGATGACCAGCTTTTGGGGCGTTTCGGGATGGCCACGCTTGATGGAGGTATTGGAGTAAAAAGTGCCGCGCAAGAAGGGCTCATTGATGACGAAATAGTGCTGCCGACGCGCCTCTTTAGACCACTTTTCCCCCTCCACAATCTGAATATGGAAAAAATAGGCAATCAGAAGAGCAAAAAGGGTAAATAGGCCGATCGCAAAAAAAAGAAGGCGTAGTTTGCTAGGCTTACTCAAGAGGCTCCTCTAAGATCACAATTTCATTAAAAGTCGGATACTTCAGATGGCTAAATTCCGGTTTGTGGGCCAGCTCCATGAGATGAATCGGACTTTCGAACTGTTCGATCTCATATTTCAGGCGCTGGTTCTCTTCGCTTAAAGCCTTGACCTCTTTGTGCAGGGTAGGAATGGCAAGGCGCAGCTCCGTCAGCTCATTTTGCTTCACAATGTAGCTGTACATGGTCCACCAGGCCACCCCTATACAAAATAAAACGCGAAGAGCTGGCGAAACGCTCATAATTTTTCCACCCCGCGCAGCTTGGCGCTGCGGCTTCTCGGATTGGCCTGAACCTCGGCGTCAGCTGCCACGACAGGTTTTCGCGTCAAAATTTTGACGTGCGGAATCACAGTTTGAAATAGTCCTGCAAGGCCGCTTGTATTGGCTTTGTCCAGGGCTTCCTTGGCAAACAGCTGCTTGACGATGCGATCTTCTAAGCTGTGAAAACTGATGATGGCGCAGCGCCCCCCTTTCCGTAGCTTCTCAAGGGCTATGGGGAGCACTTTTTGCAGCACCTCTAACTCGCTATTGACGGCGAGCCTTAACCCCTGAAACACCAGTGTGAGCGGGTGAATGGCCTTTTTCTTATATGAGTTTAAAAGAGGATAGAGGAGCTGCACCAGGTCTTGCGTCGTTTCAATGGGCTTCGATTTTCGCCCTTCCACTACCTTGTGAGCTGCCGCGCGCCATCTCTTCTCTTCGCCATAGTCGCGGAATAGGCGCCCCAGCTCCCTCTCCTCCCAGCAATTGACGATTTCGCGTGCTGTGAGCGGCTGTGTGGGGTCCATGCGCATATCCAGGGGGGCATCCTGCATAAAGCTAAAGCCGCGCTCCGGCTGGTCGAGCTGCATGGAGGAGACCCCTAAATCGAGCAAAAAACCGTCGATCGCATCGATTTTTAACCCTTTTAAAATCTCTTCTAATTTGGCAAAATTGGCGTGCACGAAATGCACTTTAGAACCCCATTTTTTGAGGCGCTGGCGTGCGATTTCTAGCGCCGCAGGATCTTGATCGATGGCAATCAGCCGCTCGATCTCAGGATGCGCCTCGAGAATCGCCTCCGCATGGCCGCCAGCGCCAGCCGTTCCATCGACCATCACCTTGAGCGCTAACCCTTCGAAAAGGTGCAGCACTTCTTGGGTTAAAACAGAGGTATGCGGGAATTCTGAAGGCATGTTACATGGGAATTTTAAGGCCCTATTGTACAGCCTTATAGCATTTACTTAAAAGGGTAAAATTGCTACAATTTACTTAGGGGAAGCAGGTGAATTTATGGCAACAATTGATAAGCTAGACATGAGCGTATATAACCTCTACGCCGTGCGCACGAGGATGATCGAGCAGATCAATCAGCAGTTGCAGCTCGATAAGGCGGGATCGATTCCGCCTCAGACTGTCGTCCTCGATATGTATCCCAAGTTGACCGAGATCGATATTCTCCTCGGCATTGTTCCCTTATTTACCCCTTGGGCCTACTTCTATCCTCCCCGGGATTACCGTCTTCAGCGCCGCTCGCCTTTTTCTTTTTTTCGCGTGGTTCCTTCGATTGGCTCTCTTAAAGACCAGAAGGAAGAGGAGGAGAAACTCTTTGATATTCAGTGTGACTCTCCCGAAGAGGAGCAGGAGAAGGCTGCGATCGTGCGCTGTTTTGCGCAGATCGACAAGATTAATGGCTGGATGAGCTTCATTGTTGGCCGAGTCGGCCAATTCCTCCAAGGATGATGATGTCGAAAATTGATTGGATTAAGCAGCTGGGCTGGACAGAGGACCATCTGGATGATTTGCGCTACGCCGGCTTTGCCTATATCAAACAGGGAAAATATGACATTGCCCTCCCCTTTTTCGAGGCGCTCTCGGTGCTCAATCCTGAAAATGCCTACGATGTGCAAACTCTCGGGGCGCTCTATCTGCAGCTCAACAATCCTGTCAAGGCGCTTAAAGCTTTTGACAAGGCGCTCAAAATCGAGACAGAACATGCTCCCACTCTTCTCAATCTCACCAAAACCTTCTTCATGCTCGGCAAAAAAGAGGAGGGATTAAAACTTGCGAATATCTTGAAAAATGAGCCCGATGCCGCCATTTCTAATGTGGCCAAGGCGCTCATTTTGGCTTATGGGTGAACATACGTTTGTAAATAGGCAATGCGCTGCGTCAAGTGCGGGTGATCTTTGTCGGCAAGATAATTGCCTTTAGCGTCATATTTCTCTGGATATTGTTTATAGCGCTCTTTTCCCTCCTCTAAACGTTTAGAAAAAAAGGCGATTATTCCTGCAGCGCCATTGAGCTTTTTTGCTGAAAAAAGGTCGGCCTCTTTTTCATGTTTTCGAGAAAGTTTCTGCATCATGCGCTTTTCAAAGAGGGTGGAGATGCCAAAAGTGGGAAGGCTGAGAAGACGCCAGCCAAATCGGACCCAGCTCTTTCTTTGAGAGTGCCTCAGGACGCAATGGCCCAATTCGTGGCCGATCCCTGCTTCAAACATCTCTTTAGAAGAGTTGTCCAAGGCCAGCTTTAACCAGGAGCTGCTGTAGGACTCTTTTTTATGCGGGACAAAATGATCCTTCAAAAAAATTGCGCAGCGCTGCACATCGGGCGGCAGCTCCTCTTTTTTCATTAATTGAGGAGGAGGAATCACTAGCGTCCCTTTTCCTACGGCCCCTAGAGTGTTTCCTGGGACAATTTTAAAACGTTCGGGGTGGACAATTCCCGCTTTTTTTGCGATTGCGCGAACCCTCTGCTGCGTCTCTTGGAGACGCTGCTTGACGAGGGGAGATAAATTTTTATAGTAAGTATTGAGTTTGAAGGATCTTTCTCCCCGCAAGTCAGAGAGGAGTT
Source organism: uncultured Parachlamydiaceae bacterium (assembly GCA_963745935.1). Lineage (GTDB taxonomy): Bacteria > Chlamydiota > Chlamydiia > Chlamydiales > Parachlamydiaceae > JAJFUZ01. The sequence goes on along the minus strand of CAVUZO010000004.1, from coordinate 72,596 downwards.
CAAACAGCGGCCCAAGGAAGGTCATGTCGAAGAGGGCTTTGCCAATTTTGGAGATTACAGTAGTAAAAGTAATTGGTTTGTTTTGTGTACGTGAAATAGAAATATTATTAATCATAAAACTAACTTTATCATAGTAATTTATTAAAATCAATTATTTTGTTAATGAACTATTTAAAGTCTCGCAAGAGCTCTCGCCTCGGCTTCGGTCGCTAAAGCTCCCTTCGCCTCGTTGAGGGCCCCGCTATTTTGTAATAGCCCCATACCGGTTGTGCACAGTCTCAAAAGGAAGGGACTATGACAAAATAGCGGGGGTTTTGTCGCTTTTCAGAGCCTTTTTCTGCTAAAAAATAAGAAAGATTTTGGATCAGAAGCGGAAATTTCTATTTGGCGCCGCTTTAGCTCTCGGAAGAGGTTATGGCCATTGCCATAGACCTGCGGTCGGCGACCACTTTGGCAGACGCCACTGTTAAGCAGAGAGAATTCCTGCGTCCGCTCCCAACTTATTGTCGTAAATAAGATAATAAGATATAATGAGGGTGTGGAGGTAAGAACATGAGTGCTAACAAAGATGTCATTCGTTTCACGTTTGACTGTCCTTCAGATTTGCATACAATTGCCAAAATGAAGGCTTCTGCTTTAAAGCAGAGCATGAAGGACTATTTAATCGGGCTTTTAGTCAAAGATGCAGGCGAAAACCTGCCAAAATTTCTGGATAACAAAGCTTTCAAAAAAGAGCTGAATAAAATTTTGAAAGATGATGCTGAGTTGATGAAAAAACTGGCTGATCGATGATCTATTTGTCCTTTGAGCAGGTCCTTGAATTACATGACACAATGATTCAGCATTTTGGGGGCCTGCGTGGGATTCGCGAAAAAGGATTGCTAGAATCCGCTTTAGCGGCACCTATGATGGCTGTTTTTGGTGAAGAATTACATAAGACGGTTTTCGATAAAGCGGCTGCGTATCTCTTTTACATTTCTCAAACCACCCTTTTCTGGATGGCAATAAGAGAACGGCAACAGCTACGGCGCTAACATTCTTGCGTATCAATGAAAAGGTTCCTCAATATACTTTGGATGAGTTTGTCGATTTTGTCGTTAAGGTTGCCGAGGGCAAAATGAACCTGGCTGAGATTAGTCAATACCTGAGGAAATTGTGTTAACTATTTGTTTGCTTTTAAAAAACAGATTTTTTACATTGGCAGCGTCCCTCAAATTTGAAGGAGGAGAAAATGATCGATAAGCAGAAACAGGAAAAATTCAAGAAAGAACGTCCCAAAAGTAAAGATGATATTGAAGCCGTTGATGAAGAGACATTTAAAAAAGCAATGGATAAGGTTCTACGGGAACATGCTAGTCAAATTCAAAGGTTATCGAAACAATGACGATCAAATATCTTTCTACCTCTCAGGTTATCGAGCTGCATGACAACATCATAAGATTTACGGGCGGCCTTCCAGGGTTGCGCGATAGAGGGTTGCTGGAGTCTGCGCTCCATGCTCCCCAAACTACAGCATTCGGACAAGAGGTCTACTATACCGGAGCAGAAAAAGGGGCTGTCTATCTTTTTCACCTCATAAAGAATCACCCTTTCAATGACGGGAATAAGCGCACAGCCTATGCCACATGGGCCACATTTTATGAGATAAACGGTTATGAGGTTACACCGAAATTAAAAGATGATGTTGAAAAATTATGTGTCGCAGTTGCCGCCACTTCGATAACAAAAGAAGAGTTACTGTTTTTCTTCGAAAGTTACGGATTAACCGAAAAAGAAAAGTCATTACTTAAAAAACGTTAAGCAGAGAGCGCTTTTTTAAGCTCTCTCACCACCCGTCCCACATCCTCTTCGCTCATGTCATAATAGAGCGGCAGCGTCAGCGCCTTGGCATAGTAGGCCTCCATTCCTGGGAAGAACTCCTGCAGGTCGCCCCACTGCCTGGAGCAGGCGGGGTGGCGGTAGAGCGGGATGTAGTGCACCTGCGTGCCGATGCCCGCCTCTTTCAGCTGCTGCATGACTTTGGCGCGGCTGGTGCGGCACTTTTCAAAATCGATCTGCACGACAAAGAGGTGAAAGGCGGTAGAGGCGTCATGCCGATCGGTAAAGAGTTTCACTTGTGACACATCCTTAAGCCCTTCGCGGTAGGCGCGCACGAGCGCGCGCCGCTTTTCAATAAACGGATCGATTCTAGCAAGTTGGCTGCGGCCTAGTGCTGCCTGAAAGGCGGTGAAATTGTAATTATTGCTGATCGTTTGCACTTCATAGAACCAGGAATCTGCTCTGCGCTCGATGCCATTATTGCGGAAGAGTTTCAGCCGCTGATAGAAGCTCTCATCATTGGTTGTGACCATGCCGCCTTCGCCGGTCGTGATCGTTTTGGCGGGGTGAAAGCTGAAGACGGTCATCTGGCTAAAGGCGCAGGAGCCGACGCGCGGGCCATCGACTGAATAGCGGGACCCAATGGCGTGGGCGGCATCTTCGATGATCACGGCGTCGGGAGCATTAATTTCACGCTCAAGAGTCTCCATGTCGACAGGAATGCCAGAAAAATGCACAGGAATGAGAACGGATTTACCGCGCGTGGCGGGCTGATTGGCTGTTTCGATCAGCGGCTCCAGCTTTGCGTTGCCCGTTTCGCCCTCACTATCAACTAAAACAGGCGTCGCGCCGAAAGCGGAAGCTCCCGCGATGGTTCCAATAAAGGTATTGGCTGTAGAGATGAGACGATCGCTTGCTCCTAAGTCGGCGGCGAAGCAGCTGGCGACGAGGGCGGCCGTTCCGCTATTAAAAGCGACGGCATACTGGGCGCCGCAGTAGGCGGCCACCTCCTGTTCGAAGGCTTCGACTTGAGGGCCGCGCGTAATGAATTCCTCTGTGAGCGCCCGACTAACGGCGTCCAGATCTTCTTTACTGATCGATTGATGGGCGTAAGGGAGAAAGCTGTTCATAAGAGAAACATTAACGAGAAAAGCCTTAATGAGAAAAGGAAAATTTGCGAGAATAGCCGTCGTTAACAAGGAGTCTTCTCGATGCATACAGATTCAGATATCTTCTCTTCGCCGAAAACTTCAGAGGCGGAGGCGTCCCAAGCTCTGACAGAGCGGCTCTATCCCGAATCGACGCGAGGCAATACTTTTGAAGAATTGAAGAGATTGCTTGGGGCACAAAAAACAGACTCGCCAGATGTGTGTGAAACTGATTCTCTCGAAAGAGCCATTAAAATCTTTCAATCGAAGCAGCTGGAAAAAACGCGCGCGTATCTGAATCTAGCGCGCTCCAAGCAGGAGGAGCCCTGCCTCTATTATTTAAGCGGCTGGTCCACACATAAGCGTCAACCCCTTTATCTGACAGAGCAGTCGCGCAAGGCCACGGGCGGGCTATTTTTGCGCTGGAATGGCAAGGGGATCGCCATTAATCCGGGCGCCCACTTTCTCTCCCATTTTCATGCCCAAGGGCTGCACATCCGCGACATCGATTATGTGATCGTGACAGGCGATCAGCCCGAATGCTATGCCGATGTCAAGGAGATCTATGAGCTCAACTACCAGATCAACAAACTGAGTGAAGAGCTGCAGATCATCCACTACTACTTCAATCAGAAGGCGTTCCAGGAGCTTTCGCGCCTCTTAAAGCCGCACTTTAAGCAGGAGCGCAACACGCTCCATAGTCTCGAGCTATTTATAGATTCGCCCGATGTGGAGAGGCTGGATCTGGGGGACGGCATTCAGCTGAACTACTTCCAGGCGGCATCCAGGGAGCCTTTTCCAACAAGCCACGAACAGAAAGAGGAGCGCGCCGCGCGCCAGCACGCCTGCTTAGGCATCCGGCTAGATTTGAAAACAGAGGAGCGCTGCTTGCGCCTCGGATACATGTCCCATTCTGCCTGGAGTCCGCTGCTTGCCCACCATTTGGGCCCGTGCGATCTGCTCATTACAGGGTTTGGCCATACAGGACCACAAGATTACCAGAAGCTCTCGCATCAGCCCGACTGCCTGGGGTATCACGGCACCTTTTCTTTAGTAGAAGAGGTCGCTCCTCGCCTGGTTCTCGCGGGAGAATTTGATGGGCGCGAAGGAGATATTCGTCTGGAAGTGGTCCAGAAAATGCGCGCTGAGAGGGTTGTGCGCCCTCTTCCTCCCATTTTACCAGCTGACATCGGTCTCTCTGTTAATTTGCAGACCCTTCAGGTGCGCTGCTCCGTAAGTGAAGAGTGGGCCGCGCCTGGGGAAATGAAGGTGGTGAAGACAGCGCAAGCGTTTGGTCCACTCGCTTATCTTTCGCCGCTCTATGTGTATTAAAATTAAGGCGATAAAGGGCACGAAAAATAAATTGCTTGCAAGCTTAGATCTCTCATGCTAGATTCTTCACAAAACGGGTCCAGAAGGTATTGTGGAAACGTTGTTCATAACTTAAGAGATGTTGCAAACCCCCCAGTTCCAGTAAGGAAAAAATGACTATGATGGCGTGCGAAACTCGCGATGCTTGGCTCCAATTTCTTGAATATGCGAAGGGGCGCTGCTCCGCTTCTGCTTTTGGCAACTGGTTGAAACCGATCCAGGTTCTCGAAGCCTCCCTCGCATCGATCACTCTTGAAGTGCCCAATGTGTTTGTTAAAGAATATCTACTCACTCACTATAAAGAGAGCTCTGCGTCCTTCCTGCCGGTTGATGCGGATGGCGAACCTGCCATCTCTTTTGTCATGGCCCCCGTTCCGAAGAAATGTGCAGCGCTCCCGTGCTATGGCTGGAAGCAAATCCTGAAACTGGCGTGAGCGCATTATCAGCTGAAACTCAACCCGAGCTACCGTTTTGACTCCTTTATTGAAGGGCCGAGCAACCAGTTTGTGAAATCTGCAGCTTTTGGTGTCGCGACGCGCCCGGGGCAATCCTATAATCCGCTCTTTATTCATGGCGGAGTGGGCTTGGCAAAACGCACCTTCTCCACAGCATTGGCCATCTATGTGCTCGAGACAAACAAAAAGCTGCGCGTGCAGTGCATCACGACGGAAGCCTTCATTAATGATCTAGTCGACCATCTGCGCAATAAGTCGATTGATAAGATGAAGCGCTTCTACCGCTCCGATATCGATGTGCTGCTTGTGGACGACATTCAATTTTTGCAAAACCGCCTCAATTTTGAAGAGGAGTTTTGCAACATGTTTGAAACGCTGATCAATCAAAATAAGCAGATCGTTATCACGAGTGATAAGCCTCCTTCCCAGCTCAAACTCTCTGAACGCATGATTGCCCGCATGGAGTGGGGCCTTGTGGCCCATCTTGGCGTGCCCGAGCTAGAAACGCGCGTCGCCATTTTGCAGCATAAAGCGCAGCAAAGCGGGCTCAACATCCCTCCCATAAGATCGCTTTCTTCATTGCTGAGCATATCTACAATAACGTGCGGCAGCTGGAAGGCGCTGTCAATCGGCTAAGCGCCCAATGCCGCCTGATCGACCTGCACATCACCGAAGAAATTGTGGAAAAGAACTTGCGCGAGATGCTGCAGCACGCCCCCTTGCAAAAAATTACAGTGGAACAAATTTTGCAAAGCGTCGCTACCATCTTCCAAGTGCGCGTCAGCGACCTCAAGGGTACAGGGCGCACTAAAGAGATTGCCTTGCCCACGGCAAGTGGCCATGTATCTAGCCTTGAAGCTGATCAAAGAATCTCTTGCAGACGTTCGGCTCCTATTTTGGCCGCACCCATTCGACCCTGCTTCATGCCTGTAAGAATATTGAGAAGCGCCTCTCAGAAGATGAGAAGCTGCGCCGTCAGATCAGCATGGTCGAAAGGCAGATCGGGGCTTAAATGTCGAAATATTTTAAGAAAACTTTAAGAAAATTTGGTTTGCCTCCAGGAAGCATCGTCCCATCCACACAAGATGTGGGAGGGAAAATCGCCATTTCCCTCATTGATTACGATGGCAAGCTGGTGACTGAAAACAGCAAGGCCACCATCAAAGATTGTCTGATTAGCCTCGAAAGGCCTACTGTAACCTGGATTAATATCCATGGAATTTTTGATGCGCAGGCCGTCGAGCAGCTGGGGGCCCATTTCAAGTTGCACCCCTTAATGCTTGAAGATATTGTGACAACGGGTCAAAGATCCAAGCTCGACGATTATAAAAAGGAAATTTTCATTGTCTTGCGTCTCTTGAAAGTTAGTGCCAAGCAAGAGGTGGAAGATGAGCAGGTGAGCATTATCTTAGGGCCGAACTACGTGATCTCTTTTGAAGAGTCCCCTGAAGATGTCTTCGAGCCTGTGCGCGAGCGCATTCGCAAAAAAAATAGCCGCATCACGCAGCGTGGAGCTGATTACCTCTGCTACGCCTTAATCGACTGCATCGTCGACCACTCTTTCCTCATTTTGGAAAAAGTGGATAATCGTCTGGAGCAAGTCGAGCAGGAGCTGCTGCAGAGACCCACCGAAGCGACGATGCATGATATCCAGCGCGTCAAGCATGACATCGTCCTCCTGCGCAAAAGCGTCTGGCCTCTGCGCGAAGTCATCAACCATTTCCGCCGCCTGGAGACCCCGCTCATCAGCGACTCCACCAAGCTCTACATGCAAGATGTGTATGACCACTCCATCCAGGTCATCGACACAATAGAAAGCTTCCGCGATGTCTCATCCGGTCTGCTCGACATCTACCTCTCCAACATCAATCTGCGCATGAATGAGATCATGAAGGTGTTAACGATCGTCTCCACACTCTTTGTGCCACTCACCTTCATTGCCAGCATCTACGGCATGAATTTTGAAAACATGCCCGAACTGCACACCAAATGGGGCTACTACGCCTGTTTGGGCGTCATGGGCGCGACAGCCCTTTTCATGCTCGCCTTCTTCCGCCGCAAAAAGTGGATATAGTGTGGATTCCCCCTCTATTTAAAATATAACTTGCAACTTTCTCTCCTTAGGTATTTTGTATTTGGTATGCTGAAAGGGCGTTAGCCCACAGCTAAGAGTCTATTATTGGGCCTAAAACAAGAAAATGAGGAAAGATATGATCTTACGTATTCTCGTCTTGGCGTTGGCATTTACAATCCATTTAAGTGCCGAAGAGGGCTGCAATGGATGTAACAGTTGCCGCCAGACACCTTCTGCTTTTGAATCCATGGAGACCATGCAAGGCATCTTAGATTTTGACATTTTGCTGTTGCCACAGCTGCAGACGCAGCTGATTGAACAGCTGCAAACAATTATCACGGAAGGGGGCATAGGAGTTACAGGCCCAACAGGACCTCAAGGCCCCGCAGGAGCGGCTGGCCCTAGAGGATTAACAGGAGCTACAGGCCCCTCAGGTGCCTCGGGTACAACTGGAGCAACTGGTCCCACAGGCCCATCAGGAGGCCCCGCAGGCCCGACAGGCCCGACAGGTGCAACGGGTGCTACAGGTGCTACGGGAGCTACAGGTGCTACGGGAGCTACTGGTGCCACGGGTGCTACGGGAGCTACAGGTGCTACGGGAGCTACTGGTGCCACGGGTGCGACTGGAGCTACGGGTGCGACAGGTGCAACGGGCGCTACGGGAGCAACGGGTGCTACGGGAGCAACAGGTGCTACGGGAGCAACAGGTGCAACAGGCCCGACAGGCACTACGGGAGCAACAGGCGCGACAGGCGCTACGGGTGCCACAGGAGCTACGGGTGCCACAGGAGCTACGGGTGCCACAGGTGCTACGGGAGCAACAGGAGCAACAGGCCCGACAGGCACTACGGGAGCAACAGGCGCGACAGGTGCTACGGGTGCCACAGGTGCTACGGGTGCCACAGGTGCAACTGGATCTGCAGGAGGAATATTAGATTATGCCTATATCTATAATTTAGTCGCTCAAACTGTCGCAATAGAAGCAGATGTTATTTTCGATACAAATGGGCCTTTAACATCAGGAGTGACACATGCAACTGGTACTGCCGATATTTCAGTTACTGACACAGGAGTTTACTTGGTTATGTTTTCTGTTTCAGGTGTGGAACCCAGTCAATTTGCTATATTCTTGAATAATGCGCTGGTTCCAGGGAGTATCTATGGTTCTGGGGCAGGGACGCAACTAACCACGGGCCATGTAATATTTGTGATGAGCGCAGGAGATACCTTTACTTTGCGAAATCACTCCTCTGCTTCTGCGGTAATCCTTCAAACCCTTGCGGGAGGTACACAGACAAACGTCAATGCATCTATAACTCTTGTAAGATTAACCCCTTAACCTAGGATCTATATGACAAACTTCGTTGAAAAGATACTCATAGCGGCAACGTTCATATTGATTGCATCAGTAGGGGACGCTCACGCGATTTATCGCAACGTGCAAGAGTGTGGAGCAGCTGAGTGCTGCTCCCCTTGCCAGCCAGCTTGCTGCGGCAACGGATTCATAAGCGCCGAATTCTTATATTGGAGAGCTTTTGAAAACGGCCTTGATCGTTGTGTTCCGGAAAAGGTACACAACCGGGTGGAGTCGGATGGAAAAGTGGTCTCTAGCTTCGTTGGAAGAGGCCGAGATCCCCATTTTGAATGGAAGCCAGGGTACCGCCTGGGCGCTGGTTTCGATTTGGGATGCAGCAACTGGGAGTTTGCTGCATTTTGGACCCATATCCAGTCGCGTGCGCACGGTCCTAAGATTAACGAAAATGAGGTGCGCTGGAACATCCAATATGATGTTATTGATCTTATTGCAGCCTATGAATCGGATTTAGCTTGCTTTACGATCAGGCCTTTTTTGGGTCTGCGTGGAGGAAGAATTGATCAGAAGCTACATATTGGTCAGCATCATGGTTCAGACAGCTCTTCAAGCAGCTCTTCGAGCAGCTCTTCAAGTGGGCTGCGCCTGCTCGATAAGTATAACAAGGAAAATTTTTCAGGAATCGGGCCTTTATTTGGTCTTGAAGCCGATTGGAAAATCGGGTGTGGCTTTAGTGTCTACGCCTATGGTTCTGTCAATTGGTTGTATGGGAAATTTCATGTGAGATCCATTGAATTGGACGAATCTGAACATGTTGAGAGAAGTTTCAGGACAAGAAAACATCTTGACGCTAGCCTAGCTGGCGCGGATGCGGGGTTAGGGATCCGCTGGGAGACCTGTTTGTGCAATACGCGACTGTTTCTTCAATTTGGTTTAGAACATCACCGCTATTTCGACTACAACCGTATTGGCTGTTATGGGGACTTGAGTTTTGACGGTATCAGTTTGGGTACCGGCATTGAATTTTAGTCCAAAATAGGTTCAAGGATCCCTCCGCTTGCGGAGGGGTCCTGTGAATCTTACATCCCGCGACAAAATACCAGTCCATAAACAGCCTTAGGCTCTTCCTCCAGCAAGATTTCTGCACAGCGTCGCAGCGTAGTTCCTGTTGTCAGACTATCGTCGATGAGTAAAACTGTTTTTCCCTGAACAGAAGTTCCAGACTTTATAGAAAAGAGGCTGCGCTCCAGAGCCTCCCTCTGGGTGCGGCTTAAAAGCGTTTGGGTATAGCCGCCGCATTTGCGTTTCAGAAGAGGATCAACAGGGCGTTGTAAAATGGCTCCGACGCCATCTGCCAGCAGCTGGCTCTGGTTGTAGCCGCGCTCGAGCGCATGGATCCAGTCGAGCGGCACGGGAACAATCAGATCGGGAAAGGGCCATTCCAGTTTTAAAAATTGGGCCGCCATTAATGCTCCTGCGCCTTTAGCAAGGGCTGGGCGGCTTTTCAAACGCGCGAGAAGGGTTTTGGCCGGCCCCAACTCATCGCAGGCGGCCGCGAGGCGGTTGAAGATCGGTGGATGGCGTCGGCATTCAAGACAAGCAGAGAGCGTGGCCATCTCATGCTCCTGGAAGCAGAAGGGGCAGCGATGCGCAGGGTCAATTAATACAAGCTCTTCGAGGCAGCTTGCGCAAAAGAGCGGTTCCTCCGCCGCAATACTTTCGCCACAGTGGAGGCAAAGAGGCGGATAGAGCAGGTCGAGAAAGGAGTGTGCGATTCGTTTAAACAAGTTAAAAACAGGTTTGTTTGTTACGGAATGGTAAAAGTTTCACGAAACTCTGCCACCTAAGAAATTGACCGTAGTTGTTCGATAACCAAAGGATAGATCTTCTCCATTAGGGTCTTTAAAATCTACATTTTGGATTTTATGCAAGTAATCTTGTAAACCAAAAAAATAATACGCTCGTGATTTCGATTTCGCCACTGCAGGGGCGGAAAACATAAGTCCTAGAATAGCAGTAAAGGCAAACAGTGCTCTCATAATGTATCCTATAAATTATTTTGTTTCGTGTCCAAACATCTCTTGCAGCGCCAAATCTAAATCCTTCCGCATCGCCTCGGCATGTTCAGGATGGGCCGTCTCCAGCCAGGCGAGCATGCGTGCGGCCACTTTCTGAATGTCAGCGCGGTAAAAGGCGGGGTCCAGAGTTTTCGGCTCTTTAGTCAATTTGCCGATGTCCAGATGGATCGGCTGCTCGCCTACAAAGCCGGTATTGTGCAGGACGCCATGGTCCATGTCGTAGAGGCCGCGCCGATATTCGGAGGCGTAGAGGGCCAAGATCTGGCGCACCCGCTTCTGGGCGGCGGGGAGATCCCCCTTAGTCAAGAGCGCATCCAGCAGCTGCCGCGTCGTTTGCGCCTTTTTTTGCACAATGAAGACGACAGAATCGAGGGGCACGCTGCGCTTTAAGCCTATCTTGTCGTATAAAGTAGCTGTTGGATAGAGCCCTTGCGTCTGGTTCAAATGGATAAAAATTAGACCGCTCTCGTCGCGCAGAGAGCTCCACGCAAGGTGGTAGCCGGCAAAGAGATGCTCGAGCTTGCGCTGTTTACGCTTGATCTGCTTCTGGCGATAGGCATTAAAATAGGGCAGAGGGGAGAGCGCGTCAACCAGCCAGTGGGGGCGCAGATGCTTATACTTAAAAAATTTTAGCACATAATGTCCATCCTCACTTGCAAAGGCGTAGGACTGCGACCCCTTTCCAATGTAGGTAAAAGGCTGCTGGAGTATAATTTTAAGTTCCTTTTCAGGCGTCACATCCCATTCGGGGCGAGGAGGCTGTTCGTAAGTAATATTTGCGAGGCGAAAGTCATCTGTCAGCCTAAAGTAAGCGCGCGCGCCGACTAGGGGGAGAATAGCGATAGCAGCCCATAAAAGATATTTTTTCACTTAAGATCCTTTCCAGTTTCTTTCTGGCGATGCAGGGAATAGATAGGCTTGGTGACGGGCCCTGTGATATTGACGGTAAACAGTTCTGCCAGCTTGAAGAACAGGTTATACTGCTTCATGCGGATCTGCACATGGAGATTGCTCTCAAAATCCATATAGGAGGGCAATTTTGAGGGATTGCTTAAATTAAATTTCGATAATTTGCCTTCGCTATAGACATCTTTAAATTTTGTCAGCATCACTTTGCGGTCGCGCACCTCCATGAAGATTGTCCCTGAAACCGGGTTTAAAGCCCGCATATCGAGACCAATGAGGGTCAACAGTTCAGCAGGGATGGCAAAAATCGTATTTTGTAAATGATTTTTGTAAGGGTTGGTAAATTCAAATTTTCCTTTTCCCTTCCAGCTGGAGCTATCATGGAGATAGCCTGTCACATTTTCCAATTCCAATGTTTTGATGAGCAGCGGTTTGCTGACTAGGTTTGCAGGCGAGTCTGCCTCTTTCATTAAACTGGGGCGGAAATTGGCAGCTCGAATGAGCGGCATTTCAAAGACCCAGAGGCCATTTTCGAGGCGGGCCAGTGTCAACGTTCCCATATTAAATGTTCCGGCAGGATCGTCGACTTTAAGCTTGCGCAGCTGCACATATCCGGGGATCCAATCGACCTCGGCGTTGACGTTTTGCCACACATACCCTTTAAATACGACTGAATTGCCTTCTAAATGGCCATGGAAGTGCAGCTGATCGAAAAAGCTTTCGGAACCTTTTGAAATTAGCCAGCGTCCTTTCAAGGTATATCCAGGACCACATTGAAGCGCTTTAATTTTGTTGGCGGCCTCTTCTGAAATCAGGCGGCTTGCAAGTGTGGGATCGAACTGCACTTCACCGACCAAGGTCATGGCATGATGAGCGTCGCTGGTGGCGGGGTCTTTGCGTAGAGAAACGAATAGGCCGGCAAAATTTCCTTCCGCTTTTTGCACTGTCCATCCCTCCACGTCATCCTGTTTCCAAGTTAGGGTGAGAGGAGGAATTGAGGGAGAGGGCTCATCTAAAAAGAGGAGGGTGCCTTCTTTAAACTGAGGATCGCTCGAATTTAAGCGGACCCAAAAAGAGTGGTTGTCTAAACGGTAGTGGGAGAAGAGATCCAGCGTCTTGAGGTCATAGGAAACTTCAGCACGATGCACCGTATGGGGGCGCCCCTGGAACTGGTAGTTGCCCTCCCCCAGAACTACTTTTAAAAGGGATTCTTTAGGACTCGTGTGCATATGAAGTTCGCCGGATAGTTTCCCCTCTTGTTTTAAGGATGAGATCAGAGCCGTGGTCTTGTCGTTAAACCAGAGAGGAAAAGCGGTTTGGAGCTGCTGTGCAAATAGGGGGGCCCGCTCTTGCGGCATGTCAAAGTGGAGGCCTTCTAGCGTCAAAACCTCATTTGTAAAGTCATAGGCCCCCTTTTCGATCAGCAAGTCGGCTCCGCTCGACATTTTCGTTGTCAGGTTGCGCAGCGTCAACCCTTGGTTTTTCACAAAGTGGCAAGAGACATTGCTCGCATCAGTAAAATCTAATCCACAAAGAGACCAGGAGCGCAATGTTCCATTTAAGACCGTATCAATTTCGATATCAGAACCAAAGCCTACATGAAGCTGTCCGGTTCCTTTAAACTTGCCCCTAGCCTTTACATTCCAGCTGGAGAGTTTATCCAGTTCAAGTTCAAATAGGTTGACTTTAGCGATAAATTGAGTGCCACCATCGCGATATTCCCCTTCGAGGCCAAGCAGAAGGGAATCTTTGAGGCGCAATCCCAAGAAGTTAACTTTCCAACTTTCGGACAAGCGGACGATATCCATTGATAAAGAAAGATCGTCTAATTGGAAAGGATCGATTGTCCAAGTGTTGTCCCGTTTCTTGCCTTCGAGGAGAAAGCGCTCAAAGCGTTGCCCATTAAGTGACAGGTCGTTTCCTTTAAGCTGCCATGTCAGAGTGCCATTTTTGTCGTCATACGCGCTGATCAGCAGTAAGTTTCCCGATGCTTGTGAGCTCTCCACTTTTTGTCGCAATTTGTCAGGAAGCGGGATGAGCTTCGTCCGCGCAAGAAATTTTAATTCGGGCAAAATCGTCTCCATAGTGGCAGCAGCCGCGATTCCAAAGCGCTGCACCTGTCCAGTTGGGCGAAGTTGCAAATCGATAGAAGAGGGATGTATGGTTCCCAGATGGGTGAGGGAGGGGTCGAAAATCACTTGGATCGCTTCCACTTGATCTTCATGAAGCAGAGGGTGGCTATATCCCACGAAGCGCGCATGCTCTCCAAGACTCAGATCAAAAGAACCGTTTCCTTGACTGATGGACCCGATCTGAATCTCTCCTCTAGCTGGGAGCGTCTCTCCCTCCAGAATGAGCTCTCCGGCAATTCTGGAAAGAGCGATGCTATCTTTCACACTGTCAAAGTCAAATTTGAAAGAAAGGTTGCTGAAAGTCCCAAAGAGCCCTTTTTGCAGCTCTCCTTCAGCTTTTATCCCAACTTTCATCTCTGTTTTAAGGCCTTCGAGATGAAAGGCAAGATTCAAGTCAGCTCCCTTTTCACCCAGTGCCAGCGCTCCATCAAGAGGAAGCTTTTCCAGAAATTTTAAGTTCTGGAAATGTTCAAAGAGCTTCTGCATTTGCGAAAAGGTGCTGACAACCTCATCGGCATGAATGGCGACATTGAGAATGTCTTTGTAAGTGACAGCAAGGTTTCCTTTCCAGCGCACTCCCTCAACTTGTGTTTCAAGGTCGTTTAACCGAAGCATTTCGCTATTGCAGGTAATCTCCGTCTTGATATCGTGAAAGAAAAGGTTGCTGCTCTTTTCCAGATAGAGACCATTCTTGACCGGAAGGCTACCTTTCCAGCGTCCCGAGGCGAAGTCGAGCTGATAGGAGCCATTTCGGTTAATTCCATCCAAGCTAATTCTCAGAGCGCTATTTTCGACGCTTAAGTCGGTTAAATCGAAGTTCATCAAGAAGCTATGGTGATCAAAGGAGCCTTCGAAGTCTCCCCATCCCGACACTCTCATCCCTTCCCCGACATGTAAAAAGAGAGGGAGATATTTTTGTAGAGGAAGTTTTTGGGCTGTCCACCAGCCGTCATGCAGGAAAAATCCGCGCAGCATGCCGGAAACGGAAGCCTCTTCTGCTAGGACTGCAAGGGATGCAATGGCTCCTAACTCATGCCAGGAGGGTTCTTTTGTTGCCAGATTGAGCAGCCAGTCTTGCGGAGAGCAGAGCTCAATGTCACACCCAAAGCGAATAGTTTCTCCCCCCACACTGCTGCTGCCCTCGACGAGCCATCCTAGAGGACTCGGCCGACTTACCAGTCGAAGGGTCAGCAGATCATCCGCAAAATGGGTTTTGAAACCGCGCCTAAAAGGCTCCGGCGCCAAGTTGCTTAAGCCTTGAGTGCCACCCTCGAACGTGGCTTTGATGTAGTCTCCGTCTTCTGCTTCTCCATCAATTTCGATCGAGCCCTGCAGCCCGACAAATTCTCCATGGAGAAGCGATTTCTGGACAATCCCTTTGCGGATAGTAAGTTGTGTCTGAACATTGTGTAAACGGCATAAGGTCTGGTCGTAACCGGCAAATTCGATGCGGCTGTTGCTGATAGCAAGATCTGCGTTGAGGGTCTCAAAAAGGTTGGCTGCGGCGCAATTGACGTTGAGTTCTCCGGAAAGTTCATCAACGGCAACCGCTACTTCCCAGGGTTGAAAGGTGAGCTTCAGATCTTTGGCAACAATTTTTTCTACTTTGAGGTCAGTAATGGTCAAGCCGCGCATATAAGCCAAGGCTGTCGCGTCGATCGTTCCTTCATGCATCTCGATCTGCATGCTTGTCATATAGGGGGTGAAAAGCTTTTGCAGCAGATCAAATTCAGAGGGGCCAACGCCCACAAAATTAAATTCCACAAATTTAAATTTTGAGCCGAGCTGGCGGGTCACAAAATGGGCGGAGGCTCTCCTCTGATCGGCCGCGGCAACTTGTACAGCCAGGTCTAAGGAGCCCTGCCCTTCCGCTGCAAAATGGGCATTGCCATCGATCTGAAGGCGCGTTGTTTCTCCCCCATGCCGGCAGGTTCCTTCCAGAGCAATGCGGGCCCCATCGTGGGTCTGGAAGAAAAGTGTGCCTCTGATGTGCTGAAAGGCGCACAAGGGCTGTGTAGGTCCTTCAAAGATGAGGGAGCCCTCTCTGGAAATTTCGAGATGGCCAATGGTGCGCGGTTCGCGCTCATCCTTAACATTTGGATTTTCATTTAAGTGCAGATGCGCCTCTTCGATGTGCCCTTGCAGATCAAAATCGGGGGCGGCAAACACGATTTCATGAAAACCGAGATCTCCCTCTGCAAAGGGGCGTCCATTTTTAGGAAACGTCAAGGCCATTTTCCCTTTGATGCGCCCTTCGGAAAATTGGAGGGTGTCAAAATCGGGCATAATATTGCGCATGGCTTTTAGAAAGGCCGCCGCTTCCACGTTGTCGAGGTCAAGGTCGAGCGCGATATGGCGCCTTTCCAGGCGCGCAAGCGATAGTGTGACGCAGTTGCTCTTTAGTGTCGGGTCGTCCAGACTGACAATGATGTGTCCACGATTCTGGTGACCCGCTTCTGCCTCCACCTTGAAATAGAGCGACTGCACCGTTTCAGAGTCGTGAATGGCCAGGACTCCTTTGTCGATGCCAAGTTTAGCATTGATCGAAAAAAAGGCGATGGGCTGAAAGGTCTCTTTCAGCCAAAAGCGCATATCGGATGTCGCCTGGCGAATGTCAAATACGGGATTTTGCAATCCGACAGCAAGATCAAGTTTGCGCTGAAAAAAATCTGGCGTCGCCTGGATGACCAGACGATCGGCGACGAGGCGGAATCCTCCCTCTTTTAACTCTCTCTTAGTCAAGATGCGCGGCTTTTCGACAACGAGCGCCCCATTTTCAAAATAGAGCTTGTCAGCCGCAAATTTGGCGTGCAGGGAGTGGCGGCAGGTGTAGCTGAGGTAGGCGTGAGCGGCTTGAATCGCAACCGTTTCCCAGAAAATAACTGCCAGGATCAGCAGGGTGGCAATGAGAGCTAAAACTGCTTTTTTTATCATATCGGGTCACCATTTTCGCTGAAAAGACAAAATAAGGGAACCGTTTAATTACAAAAGGTCAACTAGGTTTTTTTAAGACCAGAAGATGGAGGGCAGAAGCTTTTTTTACCATGCCATTCGGCAGATCGATCTTTAACTGGCTTAAGGTGCCATATCGGTTGAGAAAAGCGTTGAAGGCGGGATCTTTTTCAATGGAGTTTTCCCCATTTCTCGGGACGATCTCATCTGCCAGACTCCCTCCGCACTGTAACACTTGGAAACCCGCATTCTTGACAGCCAGCTCCAGCCTCTTTTTGAAAAAATCCTCGTTTAAAAGCTTTTTTCGCTGCGGAAAACAGCTCTCTACCCAGCGAGAGAGGCTATACCCGAGCCCAGGGAATGTGCACATTTGAAACCCGACTTGCCCCCTACATCCTGGCTCGAGTGTTATTTAAGCTGTTGAGATAGCGCAGATTGCGATGAAGCCAAGGGTATTCCCCTTGGCGAATCGCAAGATGCGCTAGATCGACTGCTTAAATAACGCTCGAGTTAGAGCGTTTTAGAATATCTTTTGAAGTGAAAACGAAAAAATAAATATAAACCCGACTTGCGCCCTATCAATGACTCATCTGATGCGCGCTTGTTTTGGAGGCTAAAACGGGGCAATTTTCGCCTACTTTACTCAAGTATGTCAAAAATTGCCCCGTTTTAGCCTCCAAAAAATCGCATCATCAGCTGAATCACTGCTAGGGCGCAAATCGGGTTATAAGCAATTTCATGATAAAACCTTGTGTGGTGACAGCGTCTATTCTTCTAGGCAATAGCCTTGTCAAACTACTAAAAGAGGTTTCGATTTTTTTTCTCAGCTTACCTCGAATAGAGTTAAGGGACCCTGAATGCTGTCTTTTTGAATTAACCTTTCTTTCAGGTAAGAAATGGATTCCTGCAATATCTGAAAGCTCTTCTTCAAATTGATAATCGGTATATGCTTTGTCACCGTAAATCTTTGATCCCACTCTTAGATCAATGTGCATAGTCTTAAAAGCAGTAATATCAGCGTGAGAAGCTGGTGTAATGATAAACTCTACAGGTAGTCCAGAAGCTGTTGTCAGCATGTGAATCTTAAAACCATAATAGAATTTCTTTTTCGCTTTGCAAAATCCGATAAACTCTTTGCCTTTAAACCCGATTTGCGCCCTAGCGGTGATTCAGCTGATGATGCGATTTTTTGGAGGCTAAAACGGGGCAATTTTTGACATACTTGAGTAAAGTAGGCGAAAATTGCCCCGTTTTAGCCTCCAAAACAAGCGCGCATCAGATGAGTCATTGATAGGGCGCAAGTCGGGTTTTAAGGATTTTGCACCGATAACTCCTGTAATTAGCACAAACTTCTACAGGCATGCTATCCACGAGGTATTCAAGAGTATTATTTTCTCGATGAAAGACTTGAGCGACAATATGAAAGGCCATTTGCCAAATTGAAGGATCTATAGCGTGCAATTGACGATTTAGCCTGCTTTCACTCAGCATATTAGTAATATGACCATTCCACATGAGCACTTGACGTGCCCTAGAAAAATTGCCTCCATAAAATAGGGCTGCTGTGATAGCGACGGTCATAATTTCAGCTAGATTCATTTTACATTGAGAATCAGATTTGATACCCGCTGCGTGAAGCATGTCAGAGCAAAAGCTGTAAATAAAAATAATTTTCAATTCCATAGTCTTCTCCTATTTGGGAAAACTTTGCAAAAATTGAAAATTAAAAAGAATATCGCGCTTAAACTTGCCTGCACTTAGCAATTTGCTCTGCTAAGCCCCTTGGCCAAGTCGCGACTTGGCCTTCGGAGCTTATCAGGCAACTTGCTAAGTTCGGCCAAAGTTTAAGCGTGATGTAGGGGCGCAAGTCGGGTTTGAATGATGACAGCCCCTCGGAGGTCATTGGGAAGTTCGCTATATTTTTTGAGAAAAGCCGCTTCCGCTGCATTTGAACAAGCAATGATGAACTGTTCACACTCCATTTTTGTTACCCCGTGCAAACCCATGGGCACAGCCTTATCGCTCTCCTGAAGGAGCGGAAAGAAAATAAAGGGGTCGTCCTTATATTCAATGACCATCGTATTAAAATAGGGGTGCAGATTCGCCACATGCACAAACAGGCCCCCCTTCTTCAAAACATCCAGTATTTTGAAGAGTGTAAGAGAGAGGTTGGCAGCATTCAATACATGCAGCTCGAACCTTTATCATTTGAAGAGTTTCTGCAAGCAAGCGATCGTCAACTACTTTTGGATTATCTCTCCTCTTTCCAATGGGAGATGCAAATCCCTTCTGCCATTCATGAGCAGTTCACGACTCTCTTCAAAGAGTATGTGGCCATTGGAGGTATGCCAGCGGTGGTTTCTAAATGGATCGAGAAACGGTCGCTAAACGAAGTCGATCAGATCCATCATGACCTGCTAGCCACCTATCGGGATGATTTCGCCAAGTATAGCGGTCGCATCGCTATTGAAAGGCTTGATGAAGTGATGATGGCTGTTCCCAGACATCTGGGAGAAAAATTTGTGTACAGCAAGGTCAATCCTTCTATCCAAAGCGGTAGCGTAAAGCACTCCTTAGATTTGCTGTGTAAAGCAAGAGTCTGTCATCGCGTGCACGGCTGTGCTGCTAATGGTTTGCCTTTAGCAGCCGAAATTCAGGACAAATATCTAAAAGTCATTTTTCTAGACATTGGATTGTGTACAACAGCTTTAGGCTTCCCCCTCAAGCAGCTCCAGGTAACTGACGAGCTCATTTTTATTAACAAGGGAGCTCTTGCAGAACAGGCCGTGGGCCAAATATTGCGGACGATTGAATCCGCCTACGTGGAGCCAGCACTCTATTACTGGCATCGCAGTGGAAAGGGAGCTGAAGCTGAAATAGACTATGTGCTTCAACATCGCAATCAGGTCATTCCCCTCGAAGTAAAAGCCGGAAGTACCGGAAGTTTAAAATCACTTCACCTCTTCATGGGTTTAAAACAATTTCCCCGGGCTGTGCGCATCAACTCAGATTTTCCCAGCCAAACAGAGGTACAAGTGAAAGATCATGCTGACAATTTGATTCAATACAGGCTGCTCTCGATTCCCTTTTATCTTTTGGGGCAGCTTCACCGGCTTCTTTAGTAAACAAACAGTATTGACAATTTACAAATTATAAAATAAACTTTCGCTCAACATGGATTTTATTCATCAATCTTACGAACCGGGCGAAACTATCGCTGCGATTGCAACGCCGCCTGGCGAGGGGGGCGTGGCCATTATCCGCATCTCGGGCGATCGCGCCCTCGATGTGGCTGCACGCCTATTTTCAGGGCCTGTTCGCAGCTATCGCACGCATACCGCCCACTATGGGCAGGTGCGCAATGCTCAAGGCGACCATGTCGACGATGTGCTGCTGCTGCCCATGCTCGGCAGCCGCTCCTACACAGGTGAAGACACTGTCGAAATTCATTGCCACGGCGGCAACCTGATCACGCGCCGCGTGCTTGAGGTGGTGCTGGAGGCTGGTGCCCGCCCCGCCCGTCCAGGGGAATTCACCTTTAAGGCCTATCTCAATGGCAAACTAGATCTGGCCCAAGCGGAGGCGGTTCAGGAGCTTATCTCAGCAAAGAATGAGCACGCCCTCCATGCCGCTGAGGCGCATCTTAAAGGGGCACTTTCAAAAAAAATCCAGCTGTTTCAGCAGCGGCTGACAAAAGTGGCTGCAATTCTCGAAGCGTGGGTCGACTTTCCTGAAGAGGGGCTCGAATTTGCAAGCATGGATGAGATCTGCGCGGACCTCACCGCCATCTCCTCTGAAATGGAAAAGCTTGCCCGCACCTTCCACGATGGAAAAATCCTCCACGATGGGCTGTCGATCTGTTTAGTGGGAAGCCCCAATGTGGGCAAGTCCTCTCTCATGAATGCTCTTCTCGATAAAGAGCGCGCCATCGTCTCCCCCATTCCAGGCACCACGCGCGACATCGTCGAGGATCATCTGCGCTTAAATGGGCTCCACGTCAAGCTGATGGACACCGCAGGCATTCGCCAGGCGGACAATCTTGTCGAGCAGGAGGGTATCCGCCGCTCGCAAGAGGCGATGAGGCAGTCGGATCTTGTCCTCTTTGTCCTCGATGCCGAGCGCGGCTTAGGGGATGAAGAAAAGGGGTTCATGCAGCAGCTTCCGCTGCAAAAAACGGTGGCGATCTGGAACAAAAGCGACCTCCCTCACAATGGGCTGCCACTCCTGCAGTTTGCGCAAGTGGTCAAGGTCTCAGCCTTGCAGCGCCTCGGGCTTGATGAGCTGCATGCGGCCATCGACCGCCTCATCTGGAAAGAGGGTCCACCGTCAAAAGAGGAGCTTGTCATTACCGCTGTGCGCCATCGAGAAGCTCTCCTGAAGGCTATTGAAGCGTGCGATGCTCTTATCGCAGGACTTCGCTCGGGCGTCTCTCCCGAATTTTTGACCATCGAGATGCGCAGCTGTTTGCAAGCCCTCGGGCTCATTTTAGGAACTAATATCGGCGAAGATATTTTAAGTTCTATTTTCTCTACTTTTTGTATTGGAAAGTGATTGTATTCTTGAATATAATGTATAATCGATAAGGGTTTATTTTTTATGTGTTCTCCCAATATATCGGGATTGCCTGTCAATCCAAGTAGGGCTCCAGCTGCTGCTTCACGCCCTACCGTCGGTACGACAGTCCCTTCGCAAATCTTCCAAAATACAAATTTTTCTGTTAGATCGTCAGGTGTGCCATTGCCTGTGCCCATGTTTCGCCAAGAGCCCATTGAAGAAAAAATGGATATAGCAGAGGGTATCCCCTCAATGCCAGTTGTAAGGCCAGTTCAGGATCGTTTAATTTTTGTGTGTGGCAGCACTTCCATGAGACAGTTTGAGCCTGCATTGCCACGTCCCTCCGCGCCGGTTGCGCCGGCAGTTCCAGCTGCCCTGGCTCAATTAAGAGGCATAAAAAGAGAAATTCTCAGGGAATTGCAGGACGAATCTACAAGAAAAAAAACAGAACGGAGTGAGCTGTTGACGCATCTGGTTAATTCATGAACAAACGAGAAAGAGCTGTGAAAATCCAGCAGATCTTAGGCGCACTCTACCCCGAGCCGCCGATTCCCTTAAAACATCGCGACGCCTACACGTTGCTCATCGCCGTGCTGCTCTCCGCGCAGTGTACGGACGCGCGGGTCAATCTGATCACGCCGAAGTTATTTGCTAGGGCCGATACTCCGCAAAAAATGGTGCAATTATCTATTCAAGAGATTGCGGAGATCATTCGCCCCTGTGGCTTGAGCCCGCGCAAGTCAAGAGCAATTTGGGAGCTCTCACGCATTATTTTGGACCAGCATGACGGAAAAGTGCCGAGTAGTTTTGAAGAGCTCGAGGAGCTGCCTGGCGTTGGGCATAAGACCGCTTCTGTTGTTATGTCGCAAGCTTTTTCACACCCTGCCTTCCCTGTGGATACGCACATCCATCGCTGCGCTAAGCGCTGGGGA
Source organism: uncultured Parachlamydiaceae bacterium (assembly GCA_963745935.1). Classification (GTDB taxonomy): domain Bacteria; phylum Chlamydiota; class Chlamydiia; order Chlamydiales; family Parachlamydiaceae; genus JAJFUZ01. The sequence goes on along the minus strand of CAVUZO010000004.1, from coordinate 50,864 downwards.
TTAAGTGCGGGAAAAAATGTGGTGCAAACCGAGCGCGATTTAAAGAAGCTGTTTCCAAAAAGCAGCTGGAACCGGCTCCACTTGCAGATCATCTATTTTGCGCGCGAATATTGTCAGGCGCTGCGCCACGATGCTGCGCACTGCCCGATCTGTTCTATATTTTCTTCCTAATGGTTGTGACTCCTCTTGCAATGTGCTGAGTGCGCTGCTCAAATTCAGGGGAAATTCAAGATGCGAATCTTCCTCAAACTAAAAAAACCAAAACGAAGATTTTTAAAACAGCTTACATGGCTGAAAAGAAAATGGCGTGAAAAGCTAAAGCTCATTTTTAAAGCGCAAATTGCGCGCCACGCTCTGTTCAATGCGTTTGAGGGGCAATCGCCCGCTTTTAACTGCTATGATAATGGCTTTATGGATCTGAATCACGGCTTCTGGAGTCACTTCTTGGCCTTTAGCTGCTAACTGTTTTCCGCCGAGAATGAGCAGGTCGCATCCCGCTTCAATGGTGCGGATTGCTGCCTCTTCGAGGGAAGGACACTGGTCCAGCACTCCTTGCATCACTAGAGAGTCGCTCAAGATAAGCCCTTTGTAGGACCACTCCTTGCGCAAAATCCTTGTTGTGATAGAGTGTGAGAGGGTGGCGCAATAGACAGGATCGAGAGCGGGGACCATGAGATGCGTCGTCATAATCCCTTTAGCGAGGGGAGCAAGCATTTTAAAAGGGAATAATTCAACCTGCTCTAGCTGCTCTTTTGTTTTGTCTAGAATAGGTAAGCTGCGGTGGGGATCTACATTCACATCGCCACATCCGGGAAAGTGCTTAAGTACAGCCAAAATACCTGCTTCCTGATAGCCTAAAAGAGCCTGCTTGGCAAATCGAGTCACAGTTTCAGGATCATCGCCATAGGTACGCCTAGTCATGAAAGAGCTTTCAGGATGCAGGCTGACATCGACTACGGGGGCTAAATTCATATTAATGCCGATGCTCAAAAGCATCTTGCCCAACTTATAGGCCTCTTTTCTGGCAAATTCTGGCTCTCCCGTTTCTGCAATTTCGTGCTGGCCCAGGTATTTGGGAAAGCCCTCTCCCAGGCGTGTGACAGGACCCCCCTCCTGGTCGATGCAGATCCAGAGGGGGATTTTGGAGAGTTTCTGAAGATAGAGGCTTAACTTTTTGACTTGGGCCGGATCTGTGAGGCCATTTGCCCAGGTGTAATAGATGAATCCGCCGACATGCGCCTCTTTGACCAATTTTTCGGCGGCACTAAGATCTTCAAAGTGCACAATGAGCAGCTGTCCCACCTTCTCTTCCAGAGTGAGAGAGAAGAGGGAGAAGGGAATGAGAACAAAAAGAAATTTAAGTATGTTTAAGCGCATGGGTGATTAGCTGTTCAATGGTTTCTGGGGCTTCGTCTAAAGCTTTTCGAATGGCTTTTTGGGCGACATTTTGATGGTAGCCTAAGTTGATGAGGGCGCTCATCGCGTCGCGGATTTTTTGCGATTCGGGATCGCTTGGAAGAGCGATGGCAAAGGAAGAGGGATCGGCTGAAAAAATTTGCGAGACTTTGTCTCTAAGCTCAACCACGAGACGCTCTGCGATTTTCTTTCCTACGCCCGGAACTTTGCTTAAGGCGTAGATGTTGCCCTGGTAGAGGGCGTTTTGCAGCTCGGTCAGCGTGAGGTGGCCTACTAAGCTGAGGGCAAGCTTGGGGCCGACTCCTGTGACGCCCATCAATGTCTCAAAAAGATCGCGCTCTTGGACGGTGAGAAAGCCGTAAAGAGCGTGCGACTGTTCGCGCACTACAAAGGAGCTATGGAGCAGAATTTCGCTGCCAAGTGGAGGAAGATGGGGGAATAAATTAGCGGGAACAGAGAGTTTAAATCCAACTCCAGCAGCTTCCACGATGGCATATCCCGTTGTGGCGTAGCTTAAGATCCCTTTGATATACGCATACATAAATTAAATCTCCAATCCACAAAGATTTTTAAACCGAAAGGCCTGGGCATGGCAGAGGGCTAAAGAGAGGGCGTCGGCGGCATCTTCAGGTTCAGGCAGACTGTCTAATTCTAAAAGGTGCATCACCATGTGCTGCACCTGCGACTTGCTGGCGCGGCCGTTGCCGACAACGGCGCGTTTCGCTTGAGTCGGCGCATATTCGACAACAGGGATGCCGCGCCTTTTAGCTGCTATCAGAACCACTCCGCGCGCCATGCCGAGCTTGATGGCGCTCTGCACATTCTCTTTCACAAACTGCGTCTCGACTACGAGCACTTCGGGCTGATACCGCTCTAACAGCTGATCCACAGCCTCAAAAATAATGAGATAGCGGTCGCTGATTTTAGCGTTAATCGGGGGTTTAATGCAGCCAAAATCGACCACTTTGCAGCGGCCCTCTTGGCAGAGCAGAATGCCGTAGCCCGTGATGCGCGTGCCCGGGTCGATGCCTATAATGATCATAAGAGTGTTTGAGGTCTCTGCGCTGATTTGGGCAGGTCGAACAGGTTGGAGAAGGGCTTGGGAGGTTCTGTTTTTTCAACTTCAGATTTTTGCTCAACAGGGGCAGGTTTTGAAGGCACATTTAAAACAGTGCCCGCATTGGCAAAGAGGCCTTGCAGCTGATTGTAGCGCTCTTCTAACTTCTCCAGCTCTTTGATGCGCCCTTCTGCGGCTTGCCACTTGTCATAAAGAGCCATGTACTTGTCTTCCCACTTTGTCTGCTGCTCTTGCATGCGGCTTTGCTGGGCCAGATGATGCTCGCAGCTCGCCTCAAGCTCTGCAATGCGGATTCTGTCATTCTGATGGACCTGTTGAAGTTCTACTGCCTGCTTATCTTTAGCTTCGCAGTGCAGCTCCATTTCCGCTACCTCTTTCACCTTGCGCGACAGATGCTGCTGCGCTTCGTAGAGGTCGCTCTCCTTCATGGCAATCGATGCTGAAACAGCGGCGAGCTCATCGCGCACCTTCTCTCCCTCATGGCGCAGGAGCCCCACCTGCCGCTGCAGGTCGTGGATCGCCTCTTCGCGCTGCTGGATGATTTGCTGTTGCTGGACGCTTTTTTCCGCTTCTTGGGCACTGCGTGCGGCTGCTTTGCGCTTCTCCTCGCCACACTCCTGCTGCCAGTGGGCAACCTGTGCCCCTAGATCTGTGTTGAAGGAGCCTGCTTTTTCCAGCTTCTCTTGGAGGAGACCCAAGTTTTCGCGCTCTTTTTCCAGCTGATACTGCGCTTGGCGCCATTTGCCGATGAGCGCCACCTTTTCTGCAACGATGGCTTGATGGTGGGCTTGCAGCTCTTGCGATTCGCGCACAGCCCGAATGAGCGTCTGCTTGATGCGCGCCATCTCTCCCTGGAAAGATTCCTGCTGCTTTTCTGTGGAGATAAGAGCTTCCTGAGATTTGGTCAGCGTCTCTTGCAGGTTTTGAATCGAGTGGCGAAGAGCGGCGTTTTCCCGCTCCAGCTGCTCGTTTTCGGTGCGCGCCCCTTTCAGCATTTCATCAGCATTTTTAAAGTCATTTTGAAGGCTCTCAAAATCATTTTGGAGCTGCCTGAGCTCAAACTGGGTTCCATCAGACCGCTCGCGCAGAAACAGGATGACTCTATCTAGCTGCTCTGCATGTTTTTTGCTCTCTTGAAGAGCTGCTTCCTGCTTTTGGCGCTCCTCTTTTTCAAGTGCGAGCTCGCTTTTAAGAAGGTTTTGGCGCTCCGCTTCCAGCTCTAGCTCCTGCTCGAGCAGGCTCTGATGCTCGCGAGCTTGGGCCAGTTCCCCATTTTGTCGAAGAGCTCTATCGCGCTGTTTTTCCGTTTCCTGGAGCTGCGCTTCCAGGTTTTGATGCGCCAGTTTCCACTCGTGCAACTCTGCTTCAGGAGCTGCGAGAGAGCTTTTCAGGGTATTGAAGTTGTCAGTTAATTGCACATTTTGTTGAAGGGTATTGTAGCGCAACACTTCCACTTCTTGGAGACGCGCCTCGAGATGCTGGTGTGCGAGTTTCCACTGCTGCAATTCCGCTTCAGGGGCTGCGAGAGAGATTTTCAAAGTATTGATTTGTTCATTCAGCTGCGCGTTTTGCTGAATGGCGTTGTTGCGCAGTTTTTCCACTTCCTGGAGGCGCGCCTCGAGTTGCTGCAATTCCGCTTCAGGGGTTGCGAGAGAGCTTTTGAGGGCATTAACAGTTTGAATCAGCTGCGCATTTTGCTGGATGGCGTCTGTCAAAGAAGCTTTAAGAGTTGCGATCTGCTGGCTGAGGAGGCCATTTTCCTCCTGCTCCTGCTGCGGTTTTTCACACACTCTCTTTTTTAGGGAGATGATCTGCTGTGAAAGAAGCTGATTTTCCTCTAGCAGTTCAGCGCGTCTGGCTTTTTCTTGAATGAGAGCTGTTTTTAAGAGCTGTTTGAGGGTATTGACGTGGGATATTTCTTGGGAGGTTTTTTTCTTTTCCTGCGCAAAAGCGCGTGCCATGACTTTTATGTCTTCTTCTGTATAAGTGGGCACTTTACGCTGCTCGTTTTTTTTAGACATTATGTTACGGGAATGGTCTATTTTTGCAACATCGAAACTGCTGTTTCTGAAAAAATAAGCATTTTAATAATTATAAAGATTTGAAATATTTAAATTTGCAATTTTAATAATAAAAACATTATAGTTATTACTATAAATTTCCAGTCTTATATTGATAATTTGCTGAAATGTTTAGGGAAACCTTAAAAGAGAGGGGCCCAAGAAGATGCGGCAGCTTTTTTCTGCAGGGCTATCCAAGGAAAGCGGCTCGCTATCAGGGGAGCCAGCTCGAAGCGCTGTTCGAGGAGCTTGTCGGTTAAAGCTATTAGCTTTATGATAGATGCAAAATAAGGAGACCTAATTTGACAACCGGTGAAAATTCTCAATGGCTCTGGCCGCTGCCCCCTCCTAAAAATGTCATTGTGCGCATGCCCAATTGGCTCGGGGATCTGGTGATGGCGACGCCTGTGTTGGCGGAATTAAGGAAAGCGCTTCCCAACGCGCGGATTACAGCGATGTGTCAAAGCAATGTGGCAGGCCTTTTGCGCCACGACCCCCATCTGGATGAGGTCTACAGCTTTAAGCGGCCGAGCGGCTGGATCCATCGGCAGCAGCACTCTGAAATTATTGAAACGCTGCAGCGCGGTGAGTATGACATGGGGCTGCTTTTGACTAACTCCTTCTCATCTGCCTGGTGGTTTTGGCGCGGCGGTGTAAAAAATCGGATCGCCTATCCAGGCCACTGGCGCAAGCTTCTTCTTAATAAAGCTGTGCCCTACCCAGAAACAAAGGCGACGCAGCATCTGGTCAAAACCTACAAGATGCTGCTGGAGCCGCTCGGCATTCCGCTCTCTGATGAGGCTCCAAAACTCTATGTGAGCAGCGAAGAGCGGCAAAAGGCCACAAGTCTTTTGAAAGAGCGCGGCATCACCCTCGACCGCCACACGCTGGTGGGAATTAATCCTGGAGCCGCCTACGGCTCGGCCAAGTGCTGGCTGCCGGAGCGCTTTCGCGCCGTTACGGAAAAGCTTCTCGAGCTGCCCGATCTGGCTGTTGTTTACTTTGGGGATCCGGCTGGCGCTCCTCTCGTCAATGAGATTTGCAAGGGGTTGCCCGAGGATCGCGTGCTCAACCTTGCAGGCAAAACCAATCTGCGAGAACTCATCGCCCTGATTGAGCAGTGTTCGGCTCTTCTGACCAATGACAGCGGTCCAATGCACATTGCAGCGGCTCTAGGCACCCCTCTCGTGGCTCTTTTTGGCTCGACGAGCGATGTGCAGACAGGCCCCTATGGAGGGGGAATCGTCATTCACAAGCATGTGGAGTGTTCGCCCTGCTACAAGCGGGTCTGCCCCATCGATTTCCGCTGCATGAAGCGCATTGAGGTGGATGAGGTGTTCCAAAAATTGACACAGTTAATCAAATGAATATCCCTTTCTGGCAACGCATGCGCCTCTTTCAGAAAGTAGCGACTGGAGTCCTCTTTCTTTTTCTAGGGATCATGCTTTTTGTCACAGTGACGGTCTATTCCAGGCAGTCGGGCGTGACAGGGATGGACATGTCGCAGGTGCAGAAATTGCGCGCAGGCAAAGCCAAGTGATTCTCCTGCTCGCCATGCTGCCCCTCTACATCTTTGGCAATTTGCACTGCCTTGGGATGTGCGGTCCTCTCGTCATGATGATCGGCCAGCATCGCTACCGGCTCTTCTATTTCTTAGGACGCACCCTCTCCTTTACTTTAGCAGGGGGTCTCGCTGGGAGTGCCGGCTTTCTTTTGCAGGTAGTCCTCAAAGCCTACTACATTCCTGCTATGGCCAGCTTTTTTTTTGGTCTACTGCTTCTCTCCTTAGGATTGCGCAGTTTTTTTGGTTTTTCTTTTCCTGGGTTTAGCTGGTTGGCGAAGCGGGTTGCGGCTCCTAGTCAGACCCTCTCGCTTCTGCTTCTGCGCGACCAGCCGCTTGCGACATTTCTATTTGGCTTTTTCACGATTTTGCTGCCTTGCGGGCAGACCATCGTCGTCTATTCCGCTTGCGCGCTTGCAGGGGACCCAGCGACTGGTTTTCTCAATGGGTTTGCCTTTGCGCTTCTCACTTCGCCATCGCTTTTTTTGGCCATGCGCGTGCGCACTCTATTTCCCAAGCTGAATAACAGCTACAACACTGTCGTTGGGGTTTCGGCAGTGGCTGTGGGGCTGTTGGCCTTTTGCCGCGGCTTTGCCGAGCTGGAGGTCATTCCTCATCTAGCTCTTAGCGAGCATTTTGTGATTTATTAAAGGTTTACAGGCTTGTCGTTCCACAACTTCAAAGTAAATTTTTAAAAAAAGTTCAGACCCTGAATATGTCGCAAGAGCTCGCCTCGTTGAAACCCGACTTGGCCTTCGGAGCTTATCAGGCAACTTGCTAAGTTCGGCCAAAGTTTAAGCGTGATGTAGGGGCGCAAGTCGGGTTTGAAATAGCGGGGTATTCAAGACCCAAATAATCAAAAAGATTGTCAGGCTTTCCTCTTCCGTCTATAAAAAGAGGGATGAACCGAGAGCCGCTTGCTTTAGCTATTTTTCGTTATCTGCTTCTTTTTGGGCTGGTCGCTTTTATGGCTATGCTCTACTGGTCCTCCCTGCTGTTAGAAGAGCAAGGCAAACAGATGCGCTCCGACTTGCGGGAGATTAAGAGAGAAATCTCTTCCTTGCAACGAACAGGGCCAGTAAATGCCTCCTCAACCCCTTCAAAGCTGTCCCCTCGTTCCCATATTGACCCATCCCTTCCCAATTTGCTGAAAGAAGATCCCTTTTATCTGGAAACGCTTCCCAAATTGCTTGGTCCCGATTTTAAGCCGCACGGCACCTTTCAAGGGGCGACAGTGGGGCGTCCCGATAACCTGCACCCGTTCAGCAACTGGGCCGAAGTGAGCAGCTGGATCAGCTTATGCACGCCAAGTCTGGCACGTTCCCAATTTGGAAAGTATGAAACCCTCTCACCCGATCTAGCAGTGAAAATTGAGGAGAGGCCCTCCCGCGTTCCAGGCGTTCCAGAATTTTGGGTCCACCTACGCGAGGGAGTCTTCTGGCAGCCGCTAAAGCGGGAATTTTTTTCGGAAGAGATTCAGCTTTCCGATCTCTTTTTAGAGAAGCATCCTGTGACTGCGCACGATTTTAAGTTCTATTTTGATATTTTAATGAACCCCTACAACCAGACTATGGGGGCTGTGGCACAGCGCAATTATTATGGGGATGTGGATGAGATCGAAGTGGTCGACCCGTTGACCTTCATTGTGCGCTGGAAAGCAAAAGAGGTGGAGATCGATGGCAAGAAGCAGATGCGCATTCGCTACATCGCGCGCCAGCTGACAGGGGGCATGCGTCCGCTCGCTTCTTTTCTATATCAGTACTTCCCTGACGGCAAGAAAATTTTAGAGGATGACCAGGCTCCCAATAGCTACAGAACCAGCTCTGTTTTTGCTCAAAATTTGGCTCAGCACTGGGCCAAGAACATCATTCCCAGCTGTGGCCCTTGGGCTTTCACTGGCTTGACAGAGCGACAGATCAGTTTTAGACGCAACCCCGACCACTATTTCCCACTTGCAGCCTTAGCGGAAGAGATGATCATCGCCATTAAAGATTCAGCCGACTCCATCTGGCAGGATTTTGAAGGCATGAAGAGCGATACCTTTTCCCTTCCCCCCGATAAGTTGATTGAGTTGAAACAGTTCCTGAGCGGTTCTACTTATAAGAATCAAAAATTTCCCATTGAGCAGATCGAATACCTCTCCCGCAGCTACATCTACATTGGCTGGAATGAGGCGAAGCCCTATTTCACAAGCGCCAAAGTGCGCCGGGCGCTCACCATGGCTATCGACAGGCAGCGCATTATCCGCGACGTGTTGCACGATATGGGCGTTGAGATCACGGGTACCTTCTTTCGCGATTCCCCCTCTTATGATCCCACGATTGTGCCGCTCCCCTTTGATCCGCAAAAAGCGCGGCGCGCTCTCGAGGAAGAAGGCTGGTTTGATCGCAATGGCGATGGGATTCTCGATAAAGAGATCAATGGCAAACGGGTTGATTTTGAATTTTCGTTGACCTATTACGTCAAGAATCCAACATCAAAGATAGTTGGAGAGTATGTGGCGACAGCCCTAAAAGAAATTGGGGTGATCTGCAATCTCAACGGTGTCGATATTGCCGACCTCAGCAGCACCTTCGATGATAAGAATTTTGATGCGATCCTCTTAGGGTGGAGCCTTTCAACCCCTCCGGAGGAGCCGCGCCAGCTCTGGTCGTCGGCCGGGGCGAAGGAGAAGGGCTCCTCAAATGCCATCGGCTTTTCTAATGCTGAAATTGATAAAATTATTGAGAAGCTGCAGTTTGAAAATGATAAGGAAAAGCGAACGGCCCTCTATCATCAATTTGACAAGATCCTCTATCAGGAGCAGCCCTACACCTTCCTCTATACCCCCAAAACGCGGCTGCTCTACCGCCAGTATCTGCAAAACGTATTTATTCCGGCGGATCGGCAAGATCTTGTCCCTGGCGCCAACGTCTCGGAACCCGACAGCGCGATTTTCTGGATTAAGAAGTAATGACGAACTATCTGTTGCGCCGTCTCCTTCTCCTCCCTCTGACACTCTTTTGCATTGTCTTGGTAAATTTTCTGATCATCAATTTGGCTCCTGGCGACCCTGTGACAGTGACTGAAATTTCTCAGGAGGGGGCTACGCGCCGGGAAGACCGCTCTGTCGCCTTTGGAAGTGATGATCTCTACCTGCAATTTCGGGAATTTTACGGATTGACGCTCCCTATTCTCTTGAATAGCTGGCCCTGGACAACTCCCGCCTCTGTCTACGGGGATATCTGGAGCCTGGTGAATCGGCGCGAGTCGCCTTCGAGCACGGTAGAGCTGCCTTTTAAGGATTATGAAAGAAGGCGCATCCTCTTAGGTGATAAGGCGCGCTTTGTGATGCCGATTCTCTTAGGGCTTGCAGAGGATCAGAAAGAGGCTGAAAACATTCGCCGCATGGCGGCCCGCTTTTTTGCGAGAGGCGGGACAAGGCAGGCCTTTTTGGGGCCAAATTTGACGCCAGAACAAAAGGCCTATAATGCTAAAATCAATGTGGAAAATAATCTCTTAGTTTCCCTCATTCCTCAAGCGTCAGATGTGCATGGACAGCTCGATGCAAAAATCAAACAGCTAGCTGATTGGTACCAGAAAAATAAAATCTATTATAATTTCGAGCCTACCACCTCATCTAAAATAAAGATCTTCTTTTTTGAAACACGCTTTTGCCGCTACATGAGCCGTGTCTTAACCCTCAATTTTGGAACGTTGCGCAATGACAGCAACAAAACAGTCATCTCGGAAGTGGTCAAGCGGTTCAAATATTCGCTCACGCTGGCGCTCATCCCGATGTTTCTCACCTTTTTTCTCTGCCAGTTTTTTGGATGCCTCATGGCTTATAAGCATCATCTTTGGCCCGACTATACGTTTAATCTTCTCTTTCTGATCCTCTACGCCATTCCTGTCTTTGTTGTGGCCCCTTTTTTGATCGAAAAGGTAGCCCTTAACCACACCTTTCCCTTCACCTCGATTGAGATTCCTTTAAGCGGTTTTACAAGCCCCGATGCCATCTATGCAGAGCAGACGACCAGCCAGAGACTTTTTGATGTGCTGGAGCACATCTGCCTGCCTCTTCTGGCCATTATTTATGGCAGCCTCGCCGCTGAAGCGCGTCTGTCGCGCACGGCATTTCTTGAAGTGCTTCGTTGCGACTATGTGCGCACAGCAAAAGCTAAGGGTGTGCCTCCAGGGACTATTCTCGTCAAACATGTGGGGCGCAATGCAGCCATCACCATTGTCACATCCCTGGCAGGCTCTCTTGGTATTGTTTTAGGAGGCTCCTTAATTGTCGAAACTCTCTTTCAAATTAATGGCTTCGGCAAGTTTTTTTACGACGCCATCCTCAACCGCGATTATAATGTCATCATGTTTTCCGCCCTTGCAGGATCGCTTTTGTCCCTCCTGGGATATCTTGTGGCTGATATTGCCTATACCTTGCTCGATCCTCGAGTGACTTTGGAGTAATATGTTTTGGCAAACCTTTTGGAAACACTTTAAAAAGCGGCGTTTGAGCCTTGCAGCGCTCTATCTGGTCATCGCCTTTGGCTTGGTCGGCCTCTACGCCCCTTTCCTCGCCTCCAGCAAACCTCTGATTGTCTATTACGATGGAAACTGCTACTTTCCGCTCTTTCGCTATCTCTTTTATCCCGGTTTTTTTACGAAGCGGCTCGACCTCTTTTTTAATCTCCTCATGTTTACATTGCCCCTTGGAATAGGGGCAATCTATCTTTTCAGAAAGAAACGGCTCTTGGTTATAGCCAGCATTGCTCTAATCTCCATTTTTCAAGTGGGCCTCTTTTTCCTGATCCTCTTCAGCCCTCCCAAAGACCCGCAAGCGGATCCTACTCTCAATCGGATTCGTCAAGATGAGCTGGCGCGCCATCCCGTCCCCAGCTGGTCTTTTGATCTCTACACAATGAGCCCCTATGCAAGACTCAATCTCCTTTTGAAAAAAAGCTCAAATGAAAATCTCACTCCCTACATGCAGGAGCGCGCCCAGTGGGTGAAAGAGGAGCAGAAAAAGCTCCACCTTGTTCTGATGCCCCTTTTGCGCCCCTACCACTGGGAAGATGATGCGGGTGGCTCGCAAAGCCTTAATCAGATTGTCCCCTGGTGGGAGCTTACGCGCACCAATGGCAAAGATCTCGTTGCTGCTCTCCTCTTTGGCGTGCGCATCTCGTTTGTCGTGGGTCTGGTTGCAGTCGCCATTGCCCTCGCGATCGCCATCCCCGTAGGCTCTTTCGCAGGCTACTATGGGGGTACATTTGACATTGTTGTGTCGCGCCTCCTCGAGATCTGGGAGTCGATGCCCACCTTTTTTATGCTTCTCCTAGTTGTAGCCGTCACACGCAGCAAGTCGATCTTTCTCGTCATCGCCGTCATTGGATTTTTTGGCTGGACCGGTTTTAGCCGCTTCTTGCGCGGCGAATTTTTTAAACAGCGCAACCTCCCCTATGTAGAGGCGTGCCGCGCTCTTGGCTACAAGGATAGCCGCATCATCTTCTCACACATCTTGCCCAATGCCGTGCCGCCCCTTTTGACCCTTCTCCCCTTTGCCATCATGGGGGCCATCACAAGCGAAGCGGGCCTCTCCTTTCTCGGCCTTGGCGAAGAGGGCTCTTGCTCTTGGGGCGTCCTCATGGATGAGGGGCGCCAAGCCTTTCCCGGTCAAAGCTACCTGCTCTGGCCTCCTGCGATACTCTTGACCATTCTTCTGGTCGCCATCGCCCTCGTTGGCGATGGCCTGCGCGATGCGCTCGATCCGAAGAGTTAGTTTTAGTGGATATTTATTTAGTAACAGCGTATAGTTATTAATATATGAATTTACTATCTAGATTATTATTTGTATCTGTCTGTATGGCTACTGTTTGTAGCTGTGCTTTGTGGGCTGAATCCAGTAAAAATCCCCCATCTGAACGCTACTTTCAGACGGAGATTCCCCAAGCCTACCGTGCGAAGGTAAAAGCATTTGTCACCACATCTCTAATCGCCTATCCGCACCTGCTAAAAATGTCTCTGCGCCCCGAAGAGGCCAAAACGGCCTATCAGCGGGATGCTTTAACTTTTTTAAAGCATGTGCAAGAACCTTCTCAAAATCAGCGAGAGTGGCATCAGCGCTTAGTGACAGTTTTGCGGCAGTTAAGTAAGGGTGAACAAGAGGCTCCCACATCCTTGTCTCAAGAGGTTGCGGTTTTTGTAGATGCCTTTGCCATTTGGCTCTTTTCAGGAGTTGACGTAAGCCATACCTATCGGACCTCTTTTGAACGTGAAATTAACTTGCAGGAGTCTCCTCAACCCCTCAACATTGCAACGCATCTACGCGATATTTACAGCAGCTTTCACAAGAATCCGAAATATGTGGGTTATGACACTCACGGTGAGTATCTGATGGATACTTTAATGGAGGGCAATGTTCCTTTAGTTGTGGTGCGGCTTGAAAAGGGGCAAAAGAGTGTCCCCTTAATGCGCACAGGAACGATGGTGCGCGATTTGGATCTTGAACAAGTAAGGATTGCAGAGGAGTATCTGCTCTACTTGGAAGCTTTGAATCGAAGAGGGAAAAAGCATCTCTATGTCACCCTCATGCGCTATGGGTTTCCGGATGAAGAAAAAGAGCGGATAGAAATTTTGCGCAGCCAAACCATTGTTGCTCTAGAGAGTAGTCAGAAGGCTGCCCGCATTATTTCTCTAGATAAAAATAGCGATTTTTATCTGCAAAAGGGGAAATTTAAAAACTTAAATATTGTAGAAGAGTTCAAAAGTCAATTTCTCGTTCACCTTCTTGCAAAAGGACCCGAAGCCAAGTACTACTGGTCGAAACATCTGGATCCTATAAAGTGGAAAAGTACCTTAGGATCTATTGTGGAAGAGGTGCATCAGAAAAATTTTGCATCGGCGCCGCAGCTCACCCCCGCTGAACGCACAGCTTTCATCGAAATTAGCTATATGAAAATCATCCACGCGGCTATTCAGCAGCTCGACGTGGATGCGGTCAATGTAGCGTGCCGCTTCGGCATCGACCGCGGAGCGAGTTTAATCGGGCTTATTCATTTCGATCATCTGCTGCAAGACTCCTCCGCTTCAGGAGAAAATCTTAACGCATTGATCGCGTTTGTTTTTGGACCCGGCCTCTTTTTCCACGATCGGCCCATTCATGACGCCCGCATCGAGCAGCTTCAACTAGCAGCCTGGCGCTTGCAAATGAGCAGATAAGCTTTCACTCTTCTGTTTTCTCCTCTACTTTCTTAGGAGGCGTTTTCATCGATTCGAGAAGGCTTAAGATTTTGGGTGGCGTCATTTCACTTGGATCCTCGATTTTCTTCATTTCTTTAGTTGTAATATTGTAGATGACGATTGTGGGAGCTTTTGTGACTTTAAAGTTGTTGTTAACTGATTTATAAACTGCAAAACCAGCGTCGGCTAAATCTTGAGGGACAGGTTCGTACTTAGTGCCTGAAGCCTTTACGAACTCTCTGATCTCCTCTTCGGTTGCTTTAGGATTTTTCGAAGCTAATTGGAATAAATTATTCCTAAATTTAAAATATTCATCCTTATCTTTAGTAGCATTGATTAAGAACTTTAAATTTGCAGTAGAGAAATTTTGTGCTTCTACTGGAATATCAATAAAGTACAATCTTGCCTTTTTACTGACCTCGGGGAACATTCCCTCAATAAGGGGTTCAAACTGCTTGCTTGCGGGACCAATCCAATCGGTAAATACAAACAGCTCAAGATCTGAACTTCTGTCTCCAAATAGCATCGACAGTCTTGTTTGATAAATCTTCATCTGGTCAGAAGTGAATGAAAAGGAAGAAAGGAGTATTAGCGACAATACCATAAAAACAGGACGGAAATAGTTCATAAAAACCTTAAATATAAATAACTAAGCGTTTATTTTAAATAAACGCTTAGTTTTAATCTTTTAATCGCTTTGTCTCTCGCTAAAGAGGATACTTGCGGCAAATGTTGGGTTAGATGGCCCACTGTCTGACACAGCGTTACTCCAAAGTTTTTGGATTTTTCCATCGCATTTTTTGCCAACAAATTGATACACAATGGTATCCCCAGTTACTGGAAAATCTACAATGGTTAGTGTTCCAGCAATGTGAACGGGATCGATAAGATTGACCGTAAAATTGATAGGGGGCACACTTGTGGGAGGGAAAGAGCTAAGGACTATAAGACTTCCGCTGCCTGTATAAATGGAGTAGCTGATGAAATTGATGGTTCCATTTCCATTTTTATCAGTAGTAGATTGAGTGACGTTAACTTGAGAAAAGCCAAAGCCATCTGTTTCATTCCCATCGCCAATTCCACCTGCACTGTAACCCCAGTTGACAAAATTGCCAGCGAAGTCGGATATTTTTGCATCTTTTGCCTCAAGAGATAGAGAGGCAGCAAATAAAAAGGCCAGAGAAGAGAGAGTCAGCATCTTGCAAAATTTAAACATTGCCAATCCTTTGTTAAAGTTGTTCAAGGGCTCCCCTGGAAAATTTTTCCAAAAAAGCCTTTGTATTTTCTTCTTTCCTATATTTAAACTTTTAAAAATCTGCAAGATGAAAATTTTATCTCCCCTCATAGTGTGCTAACTTGCGAAGCTGGGGGATACTCCCCATGCGTTTGTAGGGGAAGTTTTGGCCTTCCGGCAGCTCTCCATTCAACATCAGGCCTAGGCGGCGTCTATTATGTTTCCCAAAGAGCTCCTTTGCAAAGGCGAGGCACTCCTCGAGTTTCAGCTCCTTCAAACCCTGCACCCGTTTGTCGAGCCAGTCAAAGTCAGCATCGTATTTAAAGGCGAGGAGGTTGAGGGCTTGCGCCATGTCTCTGATATTTTTGACCGATTGGCGCAGCGCGGCGATCTGCGCACTCTTTAGTGTTTCAAAGCGCTCCTCTGTTAAGTCTAGAGGGGCTTCTTGGAGGTAGCGTTCGAGGAAGAGTTCGAAGCGTGCGAGCAGGTCTCTTCCAGCATGTGTGTCTGATTGCACGACAAAATAGCTGAAAAGCTTGCGCTCCAGCTCTTCTGGACCGCTGTAGACGAGATAACCGGTCTGCTGTTTTGTGCGCAAGTCATCGAAAAAGGGGGCGTTGACATCTTGCATTAACAGCTGAAGGGCGGCTCGGTTTTTGAATGAGAAGGGTGGAGAGGCTTCTAGAGTCAGCCAGGAGACATTGCCCTTGCTCGGTACCTTCAGTTCGACAAAAAAGGGTCCCTTATCTTCGGGTAGAAGGATCACCTCAGGCTTATACTGCTGGTCTATCGGGTAAGCCTCTCTTGGAAAAGCCGCCAGAAGCATGTTTCCCACCTCTTTGGCTTCTGTTTCCGTCATATTTCCGTAGAGCATGCCACGTATATACACTTTTGTAAACAGCTTCTGGATAAATTCCTGAAACTGCTCAAAGCTGATTTTGCGAATGGCGGCAGCCTTCTCTTTATCCGTGTTATAACGCTGATAGAGAATGCTCTGTAGAAGATCTTGCGCAAGGTCGATCGGGTTGTCTTTGCCGCTGTTTTGATACTGGCGTAGCAGCATCTCCTTGTACAATTTAAAACGCTGCTCGGAGATCTGCACCGTTTGCAGCTGTTTGAGAATTTCAGAGAGGAGTAGAGAGGCTCTATCGCTATAGCCTTCCAAGGTGATGGAAATTCCATTCGACGTTGGGGAAATATCGCAGTTGAGCCCCGCTAATGTGGCGGGGTAGCGCTGCGGGTCTAAAGCCTCGTTGAGCCCTTTGACAAATAGATCTGCTAGAACTATCTGCTGGGCATTTCCTTGTACAATTGAAGGGGTTAACAGTTCAAAAGCCCATCCGATTTTGGGGCTAAAAAACTTCTCATCGGCTGCAAAGAAGATTTTGGCTTTTGCATTGTCCACAATAAGGTTTGGATGAGGAAGGAGCGTAAGACTTTTATTCTTTACGTCAAAATGAACGAGATCCAGATGGCGCGGGATATAAGGGTTGGGGCTCGGTAGTTCAATCTGAGGAATCGGCTTGGACTCTTCCCAAGCTTTCAGCTGTTCAGGAGCTATGGGCACAACGGCATAGGCAACCCCCATCCAGGGCTCCTTCTTGTTCAGTTTAACCCCTGTAAGCTCAGCAGGCGCCAACACATCATAGTGTCCATTTTGAGGGGTCATGTAGCTCAGGAGCTCTTGTACGGCCTGCGGGTCAAAGCGCTCAATGACCTGGGTTTGTTGAGGAAAGGTCTCCATCTTTTCATGCGCTAACCACGTGGCATAGCGCATGATAGTGTTAAAAGCATCTTCGCGCGGCTGATACTGGTAGCGAATGGTTGCCAGCTGCTTGACCTCATCAAAGAGGTATTGGGGAACCCCCTTTTCTTTAAAACGGGCGATCGCCTGAAAGCAGCGTTCAATGACAGTATCGAGCTCTTTCAGGCCTGCATCGGTCAGACTGACTTCTAGAGACATCCAGAGATTGCTTGGGCCTAGCTGGTAGCTGCCGCAGGTGATCGATTCGGCCAATTTTTCCTCTTTCAATTCCGCTAAAAGGCTTCCTTTGCCCTCATGGCCAAGGACGTAGCAGATGATGGCGTCCGGTTTTGCATCCTGCATATGGGCAAATTTAGAAGGCAAATCCCAAAAGAGCGTTACCTTGCGCACATTCTTGACCGGCTCGATGTAGACGATGTAGGGCGACTTTTCCTGAAGAAATAGGGGAGTTGTCCAGTCGCCGGCAGGTCGATTTAAATGGGGGATATCTTTGAATGTTGCCACAACCAGGTCGCGTAGCTGATCGAGAGGTAAAGAAGAGATGACCGCAAGGCGCATCAGATTAGCGCTGTAGGACTTTTTATACCACTCTTTGAGCGTCTCCTGCGAGACATGGGATAAGCTGGCGAGATTTCCCATGTTAAAACGGGAAAAGGGGTGCGAGGGGTCGGAGAGGGCTTTCAGGACAAAAAGTTCGCGGAAGTCGTCGCTATTCAGATTTTTCGCATATTCCTGGTTAATCGCATTTAACTCGCGCGATACTCCAGAAGGGTTAAAGAGAGGCTCCTTGAAGAAGCTGGCAAAGCGGTCCAGAGCTTGAGGAAAGGCCTTGTTGTCGATGGAAAACATAAAGCTTGTAGCATCTTCTGCTGTAAAGGCGTTGGCTGCGCCTCCATTTTCGGAAATGAAGCGCTGGTATTCCGATTCGTTTGGGTATTTTTTTGTGCCAAGAAACAGCATGTGTTCGGTAAAGTGAGCGAGGCCCGGCTCGCTTTCCGGCTCATCCCAGCTGCCGACGACGACTGTCATCCCGGCTGACGATTTGTCCACTTCCGGATCTGAAAATAGGTAGGCTTCAAGGCCGTTTTTCAAACGGATTTTAAGGGTTTTGGCTTCGGCCAGCGAGGGGGTTTGAATGGGGAGGGTGGCGCGATTGGGAATGACTTCATAGTCGGGACTTTCGGCCTCAATGTGAAATGTGAGGAGGCAGATAAAAAGGCAGATCCAGTGTGTCATAAGGCAACTCCAAAAAATTTAAGGCCAATCTTGATACACGATTATGTCAATTTCGTATAGAGTCTTTTCACCTCTTCCCAGATAGCATCGGCGCGGGCGCGTCGCTTTTGGCGTTTATCGCCACTCTCTGCACCGGGTGCGTGCTGCATGTCAATTTCAGTTCCGAATGCCAGGTGGATGGGGGTGCATTGCGCCTGACGCCGCTCCCCAATCTCCTTCTCTACACTATTTGGGGGAGGGAGAAGGGCATAAGTGGCGAGGGCTAAGGGATAAAAATGGGTGGGCGTTCCCGCTTGCTGGGCCATGAGAGCGAACATTTCGATGCTTTGCGGGTCGAAGCGCGCCACCTCAACAACTCCTATTGCGTTAGGACGGTCGCGTCCCCCGCTGGGGGCGACGTAGATGCATTTGCCGCCTTCAGTCAGAAGCTGGGCCATTTTTTTCATCGTGTGCTGGTTATGCGCTATTTTTTCCTGTTTGGTCTCAGGGTCAACGTCGACATACTTTTTTGAGAAAATGCAGAGCAAGTTGCGGCCCATGCTCAAGGGAATGGCCAAAGGATCTGTAATGACGCGATGTCCGGCGACGAAAATCATCTTTTCAGCAAACTCTGGATGCGTTTTTTCGAGAAGAAGGCTGATGGCTTGAGGATCAGGTTCTGTCTGATGGTTGGCAAAGAGGATCACATTGTGCCCCTCTTTTAACTGCGCTTCCATCTTGGTGATATTTTCCAGGCCAAGACACTTCGAAGATTCAAAAACGACCAGAGGGCGCAGCAGGTCAAGTCCAAAGTGGTAATAGTCAAATGGGGAGCGGATTCTCTCATGGTAGGGTTCAAAATGAAACGGCTTTTTTTGCTGATTTTGGACAAGTTCAAGAAATTGGAGTAGGAGAGGCTCATACTCGCCGATCGGGTGGCCTCTCTTAGCGACAGCTTCGGCGTAGCTGTGATAAAATTTCGTCAGGATGCTGCCAAACGTGTTTTTTTCTAGAAATGTCATAAATCAATTTTTTTATTATTGATCGTAGAGACGAAATAGAAATCGTTTAAATGTAGGGTATCATCAGAAGAAAACTCCAGATGGGCATTGAGCTCCTCGCATATTTTGAGAAAGTGGGCGCGATCAATCGTTTGCATGTAGCGGAGCAGTTCAGGATGGACGACAAGCCTTAAAGCAAACTGCTGCTGGCAGCTGATCACCTTTTTCAGGGCGCGTTCAATCTCGATCGACATACTTTCATGGCTTTTCACAAGGCCGCTGCCAGTGCAATAGGGGCAACTTGTAAAGATCGTCTGAATCAAGGAGCCGCGGTTGCGCTGCCGAGTCATTTCCACGAGGCCAAATTCACTCATCCCCAAGATGGTGCACTTTGCAGAATCATCTTTCATGCACTCTTTAAGCTTCTCAAGGACGCGGCGTTGGTTTTTGCGCATGCGCATGTCGATGAAGTCGCAGATGATGAGGCCGCCGATATTGCGCAAGCGAAGCTGTCGGGCGATTTCTTCGGCGGCTTCGAGATTGATGCGGACGAGCGACTCTTCCACATCGGATTTCCCCCCGCTGCTTCTTCCGGAGTTGACGTCGATGGTGTGCATCGCTTCGGTGCGGTCGAAGAAGAGATAGCCGCCGCTTGGCAGCCAGATTTTGCGGCGCAGTGTCTTTTCGATTTCCCTTTCGACATTGAAACGCTCAAACATCGGCACTTTATCGCGGTAGTATTCGATGCGCAACGGATGTTCGCTGGCATAGCGGCTGTAGAGCCGTTTGCAGCTTTGGAAGACAGCATAATCATCGATCAGAGGCGGTCGAATCGCTTGTCGATGGCTGTTATGACGGCGCGTTTGATCAGGTCCGATTCTGCGTAAGAGCATGGTCGGCTCGCTCGACTTTTTGAAGTTTTCCATGATCGATTGCCACGTATTGAACAGGTCGTTGGCCTCTTCGATCAGCATCTCGGATGTGGCTGCACAGCTCGCTGTGCGGCAGATGAGCCCCATATCTTGCGGCATTTCGAAAGAGCGAATCAGTTTTTTGAGCCTGTCGCGTGCTTGGCGATCTTCAATTTTTCGCGATACGCCGCGATGGGAGGAGTTGGGCAGGAGGACGAGGTAGCGGCCCGCAATCGAGATATTGGAGGTGAGGCGCGCGCCTTTAGTGCCGATCGGCTCTTTGACCACCTGCACCAGCACCGTCTGATCTGTTCTTCATCACCTGCTCGATGTCCATATTCTGCTGCTGCTTATCATCGAGCGCCTTGATATCGTAGTCGCAGCTCGAAATCCATGTCATAGATCTGCTCAAATTTTTTCGTATTTTCGATGATGTCGGAGATGTGGATGAATCCATTTTCCCCTTCGTCTGATATCGATGAAGGCAGATTGGATGTTGTGGAGAATATTTGTGACGCGTCCGCGGTAGATATTGCCTGTCAATTGCCGCTCTTGTTTGCGTTCAACAATCAGGTCGTGCAGCTGGCCGTGGCGTAAGTGGGCGTAGCGGATCTCTTTTGATTCAATATTTAAAAGAATTTCTTCCATGGAACACCTTAGGGGAAGTTTAGAGAGAATATATAAAGAATAAGTATACTCCAGAAAGGGGATCTTTTGCTAGTGTAAAAAACGAAGCATCCGTTATTATCCCTGCGCATGCAAACCATTGATGAATTGATGCGCTTCACTCCTAAGATCGAGGGGAAACTCCAGTACGCCTTCAAAGAGCGCTCTCTCTTGCTTCTCGCTTTTGTCCATCGCAGCTTTGTGAATGAAAATCGCGCCATCATGCAGCATAACGAACGTCTGGAATTTCTAGGAGACACCGTTCTCAACCTGGCCATTTCCGACTTTCTTTACCACGAGCTTCCAAAAATGCCTGAGGGGGATCTCTCCTTCCTGCGATCGCGCCTCGTCGACGCCTCCTCTTGCGTCCACTTTATCCAGAAGTTGCAGGTGGAAAGTTTCGTCCTCCTCGGCAAAGGGGAGCGGATGAACGATGGCCGCGGCCGCGAGACCATCCTCGCCGATCTTTTTGAAGCTATTGTCGGAGCTATCTACCTCGACGGCGGCCTCGAAGCGGCAAAGCGCTTTCTTTTTGGCCATTTTACTGAAGAGATCCAAGCGATTCTTAAAATGCCCATCAGCAACTGGAAAGCTCTCCTTCAAGATTATTGCCAAAAGACCTTCCACGAAACCCCCGTTTACGAAGTTGTGAGCGAAAAGGGGCCCGATCACAATAAGCAGTATCGCGTCCGTGTTTCGATTCAGGGCCGCGAGCTTGGTGTGGGCGAGGGCAATTCAAAAAAGACGGCCAGCCAAGCCGCCGCAGCCGATGCGTCGACACGATTTTCGAGGAGTTAGGTCATGGCAACCAAACAGAAGAGCGCCTGGTTTTGTAGCGAGTGTGGCCACAAGCAGTTCAAATGGGCGGGCCAATGTCCCCAATGCAGCAGCTGGAATACCCTGCATGAGGAGCTCACCATTCCCGATTCCCAGCGCCGCTTTGAGGCGCAAAATACCTCTAGCAGCAAGCCGATGCGTATCCGTGAAGTGCCTATTGGCGAGACACCCCGCATTCAGACCGGCATCCAGGAGTTTGACCGCCTCGTAGGCGGCGGCGTAGTTCCTGGCTCCCTCAGTCTAGTGGGAGGGGATCCCGGGATTGGCAAATCGACCCTCATGCTCCAGCTCTCCCACGCCTTCGCTAAAAAGGGGCTGATCGTTCTCTATGTATGCGGGGAGGAGTCGGTCGAACAGACTTCGATGCGCGCCTTTCGGCTCGGCATCGACAGCGACAACCTGCTCCTGCTGAGCGAAACACAGTTTTCAGCGATAAAAATGCAGATCGACCAGGTTAACCCCGATATTCTGGTCGTCGATTCCATTCAGATTGTCTACAAGAGCGAAATTGCCTCGGCTCCCGGCTCCGTCTCCCAAGTGCGCGAAACGACGACTGAGTTCATGCATCTTGCGAAAGGGCGCGGCATCTCCACTTTTCTCATCGGCCATGTGACAAAGGCGGGCGAAATAGCTGGCCCACGTGTCCTGGAGCATCTTGTAGACACCGTCCTCTACTTTGAGGGCGATAAGCAGCACGACTACCGCATGATCCGCGTTGTCAAGAATCGCTTTGGCCCCACGGACGAAATCGCCGTGTTCCAGATGCAGGGCAAAGGGCTCATCGAAGTGCCCAACCCCTCCCACATCTTTTTGGAGGAGCGCACCAAGGAGGTGGCCGGCTCTGTCGTCATCCCCACCATGGAGGGCACTCGCACCATCCTCATTGAAGCGCAGGCGCTCGTCACCGAAACCGTTTTCAGCACCCCCTCGCGCCGCAGCACCGGCTTCGACCAGAACCGCTTGGCTCTTCTCCTCGCCGTCCTTGAAAAGCGGATGAAGTATCAGCTTTTCCGCTCCGATGTCTTCGTCTCCATTGCCGGCGGCATGCGCGTCGATGAGCCTGGAGCCGACCTCGGGCTTCTGATAGCCATCGCCTCATCGCTTCGCAACCGCAGAGTAGACGCAGACACCACCGTGGTGGGCGAAGTGGGCCTTGGAGGCGAAGTGCGCAGCGTCACCCGCATCGAAAGCCGCATCAAAGAGGCTCTACACATGGGCTTTAAACATTGTATCATTCCCAAACGCAACCTCAAGGGCATCAGCGAAGAGCTGCATCGCAAGATTCAGATCCGCGGCGTCGAGTATGTGGATGAGGCGGTCAATGAGTTAATCTGACCGACTCTGCTTAAGTTCATCGGAGATCGCATGCAGGAGCTCCCAGGAGGGACGTGTGTCTAGGCCAAGCTCCCAGATCATGGCTCCCCCAAGCTTGAGCTCTTTAATGAACTGGCTTTTAAGGCGCAGGGACTCTTCATTCTCAAAGGTGATAAATTCTTTGCGCGCCGGATTGAATAAATAGGGCACTTGAGCCGTTTCATCCCAATGCTGCTGATCGCTGGATAAAAGGTTCTGTTTAATATCATAAAAAAAACGGACTCCCATTTCTTGGGTTGTGCCCATCCCAGCTCCGCTATAAGAGGTGTGCAAACCTGAGGCATTCGCAAAAACGCGTCCATAGAAGGGCATTCCCACCACGAGCTTGTTTGGAGGCACCCCTTCTTCTAAATAAAACTGCACCGCTGAGTAGACGCTTAATGCAGGAAGACCCATCTTGGGAGGATATAATGCGGATTGATGGTTCGTCACCTGATTGTCGGAGTCATTCCAGGGGCCGTGGAGATCGTAAGTCATCAGGTTAAACCAATCCAGGTAGGGATGAATTTTTTTCACCTCTATATTCTGACAATGGGAGGGGCCCGCAGGCGCTGCAATTGTGACAAGAAGAGAAGGCTTCGCAGCTTTAGCTGCGGCATGAAGTTCTGCTAGAAGCAGGGTAAAGTTCGTCTTATCCTGGGGGCGACCGCCATGCTCAGCAAACCCAGGATATTCCCAATCGATATCGATGCCATCAAACTGATACTGTTGACAAAACTTGACAGCATTCTGGGCAAAATTTGCTCGTGCAACTGGATTTGCAGCTAAATCGGAAAATGAATCAGATAGGGTCCAGCCGCCAATAGAGATGAGCGTTTTAAGATGTCTGTTTTTCTTTTTTAAATCGGCAAACTCCCTAAAATTACCCCAATAGGGTTTTTCGCTATTCCAGTCGGATCGATACTCAACGTCTGCCCATGCATCGGTTAAGTGAATGTTCCCCTGTTTATCTACTTTAGCGAAGGCGTAGTTGATGTGGGTAACTAGATCAAAATTAATATGGCTCGGCTTGAAAGAAGGAGTGCGGTACATGGACCAGTTTGCATAATAGCCAACAATTTTATAGTCACTCTTTTCTACGGCAAACAGTGAGATATTAAGCAATGAAATAAAAATAAAAATAACGCGAAGCATAAAAATCACTTACTAGTTAAGTTGCTGAAATATTACCATATTATTCGACTGACGTCAATTCTAAAAAATTGTTTAAAAAAGGAGTTAATATAAAAAACAATTTTTGCCTCTCATTATTTTTCTCCAATTTATTTGTAGTGCAACTTGTAACCCGATTTGCGCCCTAGCGGTGATTCAGCTGATGATGCGATTTTTTGGAGGCTAAAACGGGGCAATTTTTGACATACTTGAGTAAAGTAGGCGAAAATTGCCCCGTTTTAGCCTCCAAAACAAGCGCGCATCAGATGAGTCATTAATAGGGCGCAAGTCGGGTTTGTACTGCAGAAATGTCTGTTGAAGAAAAGGTGGGCCAACTTCTCATGGTCCATTTCACTGGCGAAATTGTGAATGCGGATGCCGAGACACTCATTGAAAAAGGTCATGTAGTCGGGTTTCAACACTCAAACATTTTCCAGGGCATGGGGATGTTGAAATCGATTCTCACATCGATCTTCCTATTGTTAATAAATCGCAGGAGGATCTTGAACAAATCGAACTTCTCCCCTTTCAAAAACTACTTCCTTTTGCCGACAGTATTATGACAGCCCATATTATCTTACCCGCTTTTGATACAGAAAATTGTGCAACCCTCTCTCCTATTATCATCGAAGGTCTTTTGAGTAAGAAGATGCATTATGGAGGTGTCGTAATTACCGATTCCTTAGTGATGAAAGGCCTATTAAAAAATTGTCAAAATATTGAAGAAGCTGCCATTCGTTCATTTTTTTGTCATCATGCCAAAAAAATGAACGAATGCTTGTAGATATTGCACGTTTTCCGAACGTGTGCTACTTTGCTATCCTGCCCATCATTGTCCATCCTGAAAATTTCTTTAATGAATCTGGAGACAACGACATGAACATCCCAGTCGCGGCGCGCAGCTCGCCCCTTTCCCTCGTCCAGTTCGAAGAGGTACTGCAAGAGCTCAGGCAGCATCATCCTCACGTCTCTTTCGACCTGATTAAAGTGGTCACCATCGGCGATAAAGACAAGAAAACATCCCTCAGGAACCTAGGAAAGAGCGATTTTTTTACAAAAGAGATCGATGAGATGTTGTTAAAAAAAGAGGCGCGCATCGGGATCCATTCGGCGAAAGACCTGCCTGAACCTCTGCCTGAAGGTCTCACAATTGTCGCCTTGACACGTGGCGTTGACAATGCGGATGCCCTTGTGATGCGTCCTGGAGAGTCCCTTGCCTCCCTTCCGAGCGGAGCCGTCATTGCCACCTCTTCTGAGAGGCGGGAGGAGATGGTGCGCGCCTTGCGGTCCGACTTGCGTTTTTGCGATCTGCGCGGCACGATTGGCGAGCGGCTGGAGAAGCTTGAACGAGGCGAAGCTGATGGCGTCGTCGTGGCAGAGGCGGCCCTCATTCGCCTGAAGTTGACTCCTCTCAATCGCATGATCATCCCGGGAGAAACAGCTGCTGGCCAAGGGCAATTGGCTATTGTTGCGCATGGAGAGGATCGAGAGATGGCAGAGCTATTTTCCTGTATGGACGTGCGAAAAACAGCTCGTCGCCGCATTCTCCACCTCGGTTTAGAGGCTCCGCGTCCCAGCTCTGATGAGGAAATTGTTCACTGCCCCCTGATCAAGATCTCTCCACGTCCTATTGACAGGGCGGCTTTTGCAGACCTGCCGTCTTACACCCATCTCATTTTTACAAGCAAAAGCGCGGTAGACATTTTTTGCTCAGAGATAACGGCCTCCTCCCTAGCGGGCAAAGAGATCATTGCCGTCGGCCATGCGACGGCCTTGCGCCTACTTGAGCGGGGCATTCGCGTTACAGCGACGGCACTAGATGAGCGGGCGGAGGGGATTATTGAGCTGCTTGAAAAAATGGATTTAAGCGCGGCTTTTCTCTTTTGGCCCCACTCTGCCCAAGCCCGCCCGCTTCTCAGGGACTATTTTGATAGAAGTAAGCTGCTCTACCGCGAGGCTCTTTTATACGACACGCTTCCGCGCCAGCCCGATCGGCTGCCAGACCTGGCCTCTATCGACGAAATTTCTTTTACGAGCCCTTCGACTGTGGATGCGTTTCTAAAATTTTACGGGCGGCTTCCAAAGGATAAGTCACTCAAGGCGATTGGTCCTGTGACAGAGGATTATATTGCTAATAAAAAATTTGATTGGTAAGGTGCAAATTTATGTACTTAACCGATTGAATGCTATGCAGATCCAGTTTATTTTAGCGGGCTTTGTGGCTCTAGGCCTACTCTTTTACCTAGTCTACACCCTGATTTTCCCGGAAAAATTTTAATATGTACGATTGGGCGCAGCTGCTATTTTACGGCCTCCTCCTCCTTGTCTTGACCCCTTTAGTGGGGCGCTATATGGCGCGCGTGTTTCAAGGGGAGAGGACATTTTTCCACCCCTTGTTAGAATGGCTGGAAACATTGAGCTATCGCGTTGCGGGAGTGGATCCCAAACATGAGATGAGCTGGAGGGAGTATCTCAAGGCTCTTTTTATCGTCAATCTGTTTGGCTTCCTCGCTCTCATTCTTCTTCAGCTGGTCCAGCAGTGGCTGCCGCTCAATCCGCAAGCATTCCCTGGTGTGTCTTTCCCGCTTGCGTTTAATACGGCGGCAAGTTTTGTCACCAATACCAATTGGCAGGCGTATGCGGGAGAGACAACGCTCAGTTATGCGACCCAGATGCTCGGTTTAGCCGTCCAAAACTTCCTGAGCGCAGCCACAGGCAGCGCCGCTCTGTTAGCTCTCATTCGAGGGTTTACTAGAAAGCAGGCCGATACGATCGGCAATTTCTATGTCGACCTGGTGCGCACAGTTGTCTATCTGCTGATTCCGCTTGCGATTCTGATCGCCGTTCTACTCGTTAGCCAAGGGGTTGTTCAAACATTTTCGCCCTATGTCGATGTCGTCACGTTAGAGGGTGGCAAACAGACTATTCCGCTTGGGCCTGCAGCGTCGCAGATTGCCATCAAACAGGTAGGCACAAATGGGGGCGGCTTTTTTAATGCCAATAGCGCCCACCCTTTTGAAAATCCGACAGCGCTGTCCAACCTTGTAGAGATGTTAGCGATTCTTCTCATCCCAGCCGCTACAGTGTATATGTATGGCACCATGATCGGATCCAGAAGGCATGCGTGGCTGCTTTTTAGTGTGATGGGGCTTTTTTGCGTAGGGGGCGTCGGGCTCTCGCTCTATTCTGAACAGCTTCACAACCCTGTCATCACAGCCTATCCTAACTTGGAAGGAAAAGAGACGCGTCTCGGAATAGCGAATAGCTTATTGTGGACGGTGACGACGACAGACACTTCTAACGGCTCGACAAATGCGATGATTGCAAGTCTTTCGCCGCTTGCAGGGGGTCTTGCGATGTTCAATATCATGCTTGGCGAGCTGGTCTTTGGCGGTGTCGGCGTGGGTTTATGCAGCATGCTGATGTTTGTACTGCTGACGGTCTTTTTGGCGGGATTAATGGTGGGAAGAACCCCTGAATATTTGGGGAAAAAGATCGAAAAGGTGGAGATCCAGTGGGTGACGGTAGCTGTGTTAACTCCTGGAGCCCTGATCTTGATAGGAGCTGGGATCTCCAGCCTTTTGCCAGCAGCTCTCTCCAGCCTTGCTAATCGCGGTCCGCACGGGCTTTCTGAAATACTCTACGCTTTTACCTCATCAGCAGGCAATAATGGCAGCGCTTTTGCGGGTTTAAATGCCAACACCCTTTACTACAACTTGATTTTGGGGGCTGTCATGCTGCTAGCGCGCTGCGCCATCATAGTCCCCACGCTGGCTTTGGCGGGGGCTTTATCGAAAAAAAAGAGCACGCCCATTTCGCTCGGAACATTTTCTACTGATACCTGGCTTTTTGCCATTCTGCTCTTTAGTGTCATTTTGATTGTGGGAGCCCTCTCCTTTTTTCCAGCCCTTGCGTTAGGGCCCGTTGTGGAACATCTGCTTATGCTTGAAAATCGCGCCTTTTAGGAGTCCTCTGAAATGAAAATGAGTCAAGCAAGTTTTCTAAATAGAAAGATGGTATTAACGGCCATCGCTGACTCCTTCTGCATGTTGACCCCTCGCAACCAGTTTAAAAACCCGGTGATGTTTGTGACCTACGTGGGGGCTATTGTCACGACTCTCTATCTAATTTTTTCTGGAGTCAGCTCCTGGTTCGATTTGCAAATCGCACTCTGGTTATGGTTTACAGTCGTTTTTGCCAATTTCGCTGAGGCAATTGCTGAAAGCAGAGGCAAAGCGCACGCGGCCAGTTTAAAAAAGGCAAAAATCGAGTCCTATGCACGCCAGATTCGGGATGGAATTGAGGTGAAAACTGCCCCAGGAGAGCTTAAAAAGGGAGATCGGATTCTCTGTGAAGCCGGTGATGTGATCCCTGCCGATGGGGAGGTAGTAGAAGGAGTCGCGACTGTGGATGAATCGGCAATTACAGGGGAGTCGGCCCCTGTGATTAGGGAGAGCGGAGGCGATCGCAGCGCAGTCACGGCAGGCACAAAAGTCTTAAGTGACCGTATCACCATTGAAGTCACTTCAGAAGTTGGACAGAGTTTTCTCGATCGCATGATCCATCTGATTGAAGGAGCTAAGCGGCAGCGTACCCCAAACGAGATTGCGCTGCATATTGTGCTTTCAGGATTGACGATTATATTTCTGCTGACAACGGCCTCGCTCAAAGCCTTTTCAGACTATAGTGGAGAGGCTGCAAAACAGGATCTTTCACAAATTGTCACCCTTCCCATTTTGGTGGCTCTCCTAGTCTGCCTCATTCCCACAACAATCAGCGCCCTCTTAAGTGCGGTAGGGATTGCTGGGATGGATCGCCTAGTGCGGCGCAATGTGATCGCAAAAAGCGGAAGGTCGGTTGAGGCTGCCGGCGATATCGATCTGTTGATTTTAGATAAAACGGGCACAATCACGATTGGCAACAGGATGGCGACAGCATTTTTGCCGGCTGAAGGAGTCATGGAAAAAGAGTTGGCGACTGTCGCCCAGCTGGCTTCTCTTTCGGATGAAACGCCTGAGGGGCGTTCGATCGTGGTTCTTGCCAAGAAGCTTTATAGCCTGCGAGCGGAGTCTCTTGAGGCAGACAAAACAAATTTTGTCCCTTTTAGCGCCAAGACAAAAATGAGCGGCGTCGATTTTGTCGATGGGTCTGGGAAGATCGTGCGTCAGATCCGCAAAGGGGCTGCAGATGCTATCCGAGCCCACATTGAAGAGCTTGGCGGAACCTATCCTATCCAGCTTGACACGGCCATCCAATCCATTTCACAAAATGGAGGAACCCCTCTTTTAGTGAGCGATGATCAGAAGGTCGTGGGCGTTATCCACCTTAAAGATGTGGTGAAGGGGGGAATTAAGGAGCGTTTTACGGCTATGCGGCACATGGGAATTCGCACGGTGATGATCACGGGCGACAATCCTCTGACAGCGGCAGCCATTGCTGCAGAAGCAGGTGTCGATGATTATCTGGCTGATGCAACCCCGGAAATGAAGCTTGCTCTTATTAAAAAGGAGCAGACAGGAGGACGCCTCGTGGCGATGACGGGAGATGGGACGAATGATGCCCCTGCTTTAGCTCAGGCCGATGTGGCAGTTGCGATGAATACAGGCACGCAAGCTTCGAGGGAGGCTGGCAATATGGTGGACCTCGACAGCAATCCCACTAAGCTGATCGACATTGTTGAAATAGGCAAGCAGCTTCTCATGACAAGGGGGGCGCTGACAACATTTAGCATTGCAAACGATGTGGCCAAGTATTTTGCTATTGTGCCAGCGCTCTTTGGGACTCTTTACGTGAGCGAGAGTGCAAAAACTGGACCCCTCTTTGCTCTCAATATCATGCATCTCCACTCTCCTAAAAGCGCCATTTTAAGTGCCGTCATCTTTAACGCCCTCATCATCATTGCTCTCATTCCGCTCGCTTTAAGAGGCGTCAAATCTCAAGCGCGTTCTGCCCAGGAAATTTTGAGCCGCAATCTCCTGATCTATGGTTTGGGGGGAATTATAGCCCCTTTTATCGGAATTAAGATCATCGACATGTTTATTAGCTTCATAGGTTTGGTATGATCTGGAAATGCCTCAGAATGTATCTCTGGCTGCTACTTGTCACAGGAGTTGCCTACCCGCTCTTCATCACACTCATTGCGCAAGGCATAATGCGCGATAGGGCAGATGGAGGGATTATTGTCAGGGATGGCAAGCCGATCGGAGCGAGCCTGATTGCCCAGAAATTTGAGAGCGATAAGTATTTTTGGCCCCGTCCTTCATCTGTCGACTACAATCCCCTGCCTTCAGGGGGCAGCAATTTGGGACCCACCAGCAGCGACTTAAAGAAAAGCGTGGAGGAGCGCCAAAGCCGCTTTGCAACTAAAAGAGCCATTCCTAGCGAGCTTCTATTTGCATCGGGGAGTGGATTGGATCCCCATATCTCTCCAAAAGCCGCTTATTTTCAAGTGGAGCGCATTGTCAAGGCAAGGGGAATTGATCCTAAAACAGTAGCGAAACTTATCGAAGACCATACGGAAGGGCGCCTGCTAGGTTTTATAGGAGAGCCTTGCGTGAATGTTCTTCTGCTTAACAGAGCTTTAGATTAATGGCTGCTATCGAAGTGAGAGCGCTCACGCACTATTACAATTCTCTTCCAGCGGTAGACCACATCTCATTCGATGTGCCAGCTGGCATGATTTTTGGCCTTTTAGGACCCAATGGAGCGGGTAAAAGCACAACGATTAAGATGCTGACAACCCTGCTTCCCCCCTCATCAGGAAGCGCGCAGGTCAATGGCTTCGATATTGTCGCAAATGCCACCAGAGTGCGTGAACAGATCGGCTATGTGCCCCAGCAGCTCTCTGCAGATGGAGATTTGACAGCCTATGAAAACCTGCTCTTATCGGCAAAGCTCTATGGCCTTCTGCGCAAAGGACGCGACGCGCGCATTGCCGAGGTTTTAGAGTTTATGGGTCTCTCTCCCTTTACAAACCAGCTTGTCAACCAGTATTCAGGGGGCATGATTCGACGCCTTGAGATTGCCCAGGCGCTGCTCCATAAGCCAAGAGTCCTTTTTCTGGATGAACCAACAGTTGGTCTCGATCCAGCAGCGCGCAAAAGCCTCTGGAAGCATATTCAAGACTGGCGCAGCCAATTTGGGACGACGATTTTGATGACTACGCACGATATGGATGAGGCAGACCGCATGTGTGACTGTGTCGCCTTTATGTATCAGGGACGCATTGTGGCGATGGATACGCCTCAAAAATTAAAGGCCAATATTGGCCCAGAGGCCACGCTCGACGATGTTTTTATCCTCCACACTGGAACTTCCATTAAAGAAGGGGATGATTATTCCCATGCAAAGGAGAGAAGACGTGCCATTTCCCATCTTGACTAGCTTGCAGCAGATTTTTGCAATTGTTGAAACAGATGTGCGCAAACTGCGCCACGATCCCTTTGAACTATTCACACGCATGGTACAGCCTGCCGTCTGGCTTCTGATTTTTGGCCAAGCGATGGATAAGGCGCACGCCATCCCCACGGGTAAGTTGAGCTATTTGGATTATATAGCCCCTGGGATCCTTGCGCAGAGCATTCTCTTCATGGCTATCTTTTTTGGGATTGCGCTCATCTGGGAGCGCGACATGGGAATATTACATAAAATCTTAGTGACCCCCGCTCCTCGCGTTACACTCGTCGTTGGAAGAGCGTTCGCTGCCTCCATTCGCGGTCTCTCACAAGTCTTGATGATCTACCTTCTCTCGTTTCTAATCGGCATTCATCTGCGCCTCGAATTTTGGCCTTTTTGCGGCGTCATTGCTACTGTGATGATGGCTGGGGCTGTCTTTTCGACTCTTTCGCTCATCGTTGCAACTATCGTAAAAAAAAGAGAGCGCTTCATGGGAATTGGACAGGTGTTGACGATGCCGCTCTTTTTTGCGAGCAACGCTCTTTATCCTCTTGAGCTTATGCCAGGATGGATTCGCCTTCTTTCGCTCGTCAATCCTCTCACCTACCAAGTAGATGCTTTGCGCAGCCTCATGATCGTGGGACAGGTTAGCCATTTTGGCTTGATGACCGATTTTGCAGTGGGGGCCTTTGCGTTTGGTATTCTCGTTGCGATCGCGACGCCGCTCTACCCTAAGATTTTGTATTAAAACCCGACTTGCCCCCTACATCACGCTTAAACCCCGACTTGCGCCCCTACATCCCGCTTAAGCTTTGGCCGAACTTAGCAAGTTGCCTGATAAGCTCCGAAGGCCAAGTCGCGACTTGGCCAAGGGGGTTAGTAGAGCAAATTGCTAAGTGCAGGCAAGTTTAAGCGCGATGTAGGGGCGCGGTTTAAACCAAACTCTTGCGTTTAACCCCTGTTTTTGATTAGATAGAGCGACAGTGTTCCTAAAGGACTCCCTATGAGATATCTCTTATTCTGTCTTTTTTTCTCCCTCAGTTTTCTTTCTGCTGTGCATGCAGCCAGCAGTGAAGAGGTGCTCTTGTGTCTAGCCAAGAGGGCGCGCGAGTCGCAATCTGACGCGATCCTAATTGTGCACAATGGACGCGCCATTTTCGAATACCGCAGCGATCCCTATTGGCAGCCTATTGACACGCTGGCTATCACGAAATCGGTCGTCGCGGTTGCGATCGGAGTGCTGATCGATGAGGGCAAGATCGCCTCTATCGATACCCCCGTTTACGAATTCTATCCGGAGTGGAATCAGGGCAACAAAAAGTTGATTACTATCCGCCACCTGCTCAACCACACTTCGGGTTTACAAGCAGAACCTAATAGTGATGAGATTCATCAGACGCAAGATTCTATTCAGCTAGCTCTCTGTGCGGAGCTGACGAGTATTCCGGGCACCTATTATTTTTATAATAACAAGGCTGTCAATCTTCTATCTGGAATTGTGGAGAAGGCTTCAGGAGAATGTCTCAGTGAATATGCAAAGCAGAAACTCTTTATTCCGCTAGGAATCGAAAATGTTTCTTGGCAATGCGATGCCGCCCATCACGATTATGCCATGGCCCATATGAGCCTCACGGCTCCAGACCTTGCCAAGATTGGAGAGCTCGTCGCAAAAGGGGGAGTGTGGCATGGACAGCGCATTGTCAGCCAGAAATGGATCAATCAGATGACCACTCAAGGTCAATGGGTCAATCCCTTCTCTGCCTATCTCTGCTGGCTCGACTACCACTCGGTCCAGTGCTACTGGGATGAGCCACTTCTCAAGCAGTATGAGAATGCAGGGATTTCAACAGATTATAGTAAGCGCCTCCGTGCCCTTCAGGGACAGGTAATTGTCGTTGAAAGCCGTGTCAAAAGCCCCCTTTCTGATCTCTGCTTTAGCAATAATGTGATGGATTGCTTGGGAGGACAAAAAATGGCTGCGGATTTTTGCACCCAAGTGACAGCTAAGCAGCTCCCCCAAACGCGCTGGATGGTGTCGGGCGTTAAATCGATTGCAGCGCACGGCTATTTGGGGCAGCAGCTCCTCGTCTATCCTAGTAAAGACGTGATTGCTGTTAGGCAAGCGCGCTCTAGAAGCCCTGAGGGTGGGGCGCCTGATACATTTCCCGATTTTGCCAATTTAGTGGAACAGCTCATTCACTGCCAAGGATATTAAGGGTTTATGCGCATCCTATTATTACTGCTTATCGCTCTTACAGGCTGTAGACGTCCTGTCCAAGAGACTTTTACTCAAACCTTTCCCCCAATTGAGACTGAGCAGTTTGAGTGGGCCATGTCTTTTAGAGCAAGCGATGGACTCGCCCAATATGAAGATGCCGCCTACAGCCAGCTGCAAACAGTTGATGGCTCTCTTGAGCTCTATAACACAGTCGTGACAAAGTATGTGATGACAGACAGCAAGCTTGCAGCGGACTGTTCCGATGTTGGGGGGGTGAATGTAGGCGGCAAAGCCTGGATTCATAAGAGCATTGTCCGTCAAGACTCTCACTTTCATGACAGTGTGCGCTTTTATGAGAGTCAAGCGCTTGGCAATCTCACCATTTGTGGCAACCTGTATGGCTGCGATTCGACCTTTGCAGGCAATGTTCACGTCGGAGCCGATGCGACAGTTGAGCGCTCCGTTTTTCAAGGCTCTTTGACTGCTAAAGCAGAAATTGTCGATCTGCATAGTTCTTCGGCCCAAGACATCATTGTAGAGCCAACAGGACCCTATTATGATCCTCAAGTGGTGCGCCTTGCAGAGGGCTCCGTTGTTTCTGGCGATATCACCTTTCTCTCAGGCCGCGGAAAGGTCTGTTTAGATAAAACTTCCCGCCACATGGGACAAATTTTTGGTGGTCATATCATCCCTCCCCACTATTGGCAGGAGCATTAATGAGAAAAGATGGCATCACTGCCTTTCTTAAAGAGCTGCGCGAGACAATTATCAAAGGTTTCGAATCTTATGAAGCGTCACATCGCTTCCAGCGCAAGCCCTGGGACCATAAGACGGGAGGGGGCGGCGAGATGGCCGTACTGCGCGGCGACATTTTTGAGAAGGCTGCCGTTAACTTTTCAGCAGTCTCTGGGCCTGAGTTTCCTTTGCAAGATGGAAGCGGTCCCTTTTTTGCGACGGGGGTCAGTTTAATCACGCACATGGCCAATCCGCACGCTCCGACTGTCCATTTTAATATTCGCTACATCGAGACGGAAGCGAAAAGCTGGTTTGGGGGCGGGTATGATCTTTCTCCCATGGGGTTTCCCTATGAAGAGGATACTCTCCATTTTCATAGCACTGCAAAAAATGCTTTAGCTCGCTTTGGCCTTTATGAAGAGTTCTCAAAAAACGCTCGCGAATATTTTTACATTCCTCACTGGAAGCGTGAACGGGGAGTCGGCGGCCTTTTTTTCGATCACTATCAGACAGGCAATTTTGAGCAGGACCTTGCAATGTGGCAAGCGGTGGGCTCCACATTTCTCCAAGCAATTTTGCCGATCTATGACCGGCGCATTGAACAGCCCTATACCCCCCCTGAACGCGATGAACAGCTTAAAAAACGCGGCCAATATGCTGAATTTAATTTAATATACGACCGCGGCACTAAATTTGGATTTGCTTCAGGTGGCAACCCTGAGGCCATTCTCTGCTCTTTGCCGCCGTTAGTAAAATGGTAATACAATGCAAATTTTTATAAGAGAGACGGTCCATCAGGTCAAAGAGGCCTATCCGCTTTTAAACACTATTGTGAAGCGCTACCCAACCTTTTTTATGCCGAATCGGGCTCCGGTAAGCGTAGACTATCGCGTGGCTAAAACAGCCGCTCAAATTTTCTTATGGATTGCATCGGGACTTTTTGCCGTGAATGCTTTTTTAAAGTTCCCTGCAGTCTTTGTATCTGGAATTGGCATCGGAGTCGGGTGTGGGGTTCTGATCTATCTGGTCCAAACGATTATACGGCGCAAACTTCAGTATGAGGGTTCCTGGTCGATGCTCTATATTCAAGGAACCGCTATTATGAAAACGAAATGGCGCTGGGTCGAGGCTTCTACACTCTGTGGAGCCGCTCTTGCCGCTTTAGTTATTTCGAAAAGATTCATGGGGAAATTTCCCTCCTGGCCTATTCGGCAAAGTGGAATAGGCATGGGTTTTTCGCTTGGCTACTTCGGTTGCGATCTCTCTATGACTCTATTTCGACGGATCTTTCCGAAGGTATCCCATGCTCCGCAAAGAGCGTGAAGGCCTTCAATGGCTCGAGTTTGAGCTTTTTGCAGATTATCCTCATCTTAAAACAGCCATTATCCTTCGTTATGGTGGTGTAAGCCAGGGGCCCTTCGCAACTCTTAACCTCAATTATCATGTCGGTGATGAACCCGGTCATGTGGAGGCCAATCTAAACAAGGTCTCTTCTCTGCTTAAATTTCCGAGACTCATTTGGGGAAAGCAGGTTCATGGAGCCCACTTAGAACATCTTTCTAAAGAAAAAGCCTGGCCCGAGATCCCTTGCGACGGACTCACCACTTCTCAAAGTGACTTAGGGCTGCTCATCCATCACGCAGATTGTCAAGCCGCAATCTTTTACGATCCGGTTCAGCACGCCTTGAGCGCTGTCCACAGCGGCTGGAGAGGAAACGTTCAGAATATTTATGCCCACACGGTGCAAAATATGCAGAGTATCTACCACTCAAACCCCGCAGATCTTCTTGTGGGCATCTCACCAAGCCTTGGCCCGGAAAATGGGGAATTTATCCATTTTCGCGAAGAATTTCCTAAGAGTTTTTGGTCCTTTCAGATCAAGCCCAACTATTTCGACCTCTGGGCCATCAGTGAATGGCAATTAAAGGAGTGCGGCGTTCTGCCGCATCACATTCAAGTCGCGCGCATCGATACCTACGCGCATCCTGAAGACTACTTTTCCTACCGCCGCTCCAAAATTCGGGGCGGCAATGCCACCGTTGCTATGCTTTTGTAGCGCTAACCTAAGAGCGCGATTTTTTTAACACAGAGAGCACAGAGTACACTGTGGTGACCATAAAAAAGCAAATATTACCCTTAATAATGCTCTAGAGAAGCTTTTATAAGATTTTCCTCATGTTCTATAGAGGAGCCCAGCTTTTTAGTTGCCCAAATGCTCATGCCGATCATGCCGACAGCAACTCCTCCGATGAGGGAAATATTGCCTGTAATTGAGCCAAAGAAAATTAGCATCCCTTGAATGAGGCATGAGGCTCCAGACTTTCCCAAGCGTGATCCTAGACTGTCTATCACAGACTTTGCTTTCATTCGATGTTCCTGTTTAATAGACAGAAACGCCATCTCCTTGCTCATATCAAAGAGCGTGTATTTGGCAGTGAGAGCCGTCACATAGTAACAGGAGCCCACTGTGACCATAAGATAAAGAGGAGTAGTGCCGAAATAGTGGGCAGCTGAAGGAAAGTGAAAGAGAGCGAAGAAGAGCGCGCTTGTCACAAAAAGGGTTACAGGGGCAATAAGAGCCACCTGTGACCAGCTAAAACGCAGGAAGATCCAGCGCGAAGCAAAAGCCATTAAGACGGCGAGTAAGCCGATGAGAGAGGTCAGCTGGTTAATGTAGGCGTTGTAGGCCTGAGGAGTCGGGTGAAGAGACTTGACGCTGTTTTTCCAAACCACTTCAATGAGATTGCTTGCCAAGGCATACCCGACGACGATGAAGGCGATCCAGAGCAGCTTTTGGGATTGAAAAACGGTTGAAAGACACTCTTTGAAAGAGAAGGGAGCTGCAGCTTCTTTTAATTTAATTTCCCCCTGGCTTAATCGTTGGTTAATGAACATGATCGCAATGCCGCAGGCTATGACCATCCCGATCATGATCTGGAGCGTCAGCTGCCAGGAGATCTGCTGGCTTAAAGTGTGACAGAGGAAGCGCGAGGTTTGGCCGGAAAGGATTCCTGCACAGTTGCCGACGAACATGCAGAGGGGATAAAAGTTCTTTGCCTGGTTAAAGGAGGTTGTCTCGTTGACATATCCCCAAAAGAGGATAGTGAGGACAATCAGGGACCAGAGCTCTGCGCTGATATAGAAGAGCGTGTACATCCAGTAGCAGACCATCGCAATTAAGCCTTTACACCCAATCGGAAGCATGATTTTTAATTGCGAAGAGAGTTTACTCAAAAATAACTGCTCACGCAACGGGTAAAGGCAAAAGGCAAACAGGGCATAAGAGCACAAAAGAATGGTGACAAAGAGATAGAGCGTCTTTTTTCTTCCTAAATAGTGGTAGCATCGCGCGAAGAAATAGCTTGTAGCTAAGGCTAACGGTAGCATTCCCCAAATTTTGAGAAAGGGAATGACTTCGGCTCCAGCGTCGCTGGCAGTAATGACAACGGTGTCTTTCAGATCTTTTAAGATGTGATAGACAAAGATGATCAGAAAGAACTGAGCTAAGATCAGAAATTTTGAATTTTTCATGCACTTTTTTTTTTGCAAAAATTTTGCAAAAAAAGAAAAAATGCTTTTTCGAAGTTGTGACAGCACCAGAGCTGATACCTATTATATAATAGGGAAAAGCGACACAAATATCAAGAGTTCTTTTTCGTTGACATAGGAATTTTTTCAAATTAAAGTGGTCTGATTCACAAAAGAGGATGTTTGAAAACTTTTCTATTTGCTCTGGCAATGATGGTTACCCAAATGTGCCATGCTCTTCCTGAGCCCTATAATTCCATTGAAGTTTTGCCATTTGATCCTCACGGCTGGTTTAACGGGGCGCATCAACTTACTCGGTTAATGAAGGGAAAAGAGTTTGAAACCATTGTGGAAGTTGGCTGCTGGTTGGGGAGCTCGACCCGCTTTTTAGCTGATAAAGTGACAGCTGGTGGCAAGGTATATGCCGTCGATACTTGGCTCGGTTCTGACGAGGCGGCCCATACTCAAAATCCTAGACTTCCTTATCTTTACCAGCAGTTTCTTTCAAACGTCATCCATACAGAACTTTGTGATAAAATTATTCCAGTCCGAATGACTTCTGTAGCAGCTGCAAAAAAACTCGACGTGGAAGCCGATTTAATTCATTTGGATGGAGCCCACGACTATCAAAGTGTTAAGGATGATATTCTCTCCTGGTTCCCGCATCTCAAAAAGGGGGGAATTATGTGTGGAGATGACTGGCAGTGGGGAAGCGTGCAGCAGGCTGTTGTGGAGTGCGCCAACATCCTTAATGTTACAGTCTCTTCTGATGCCAATTTTTGGTATTATGAATAGCCTCTTACAAGCCGGCCTCCGTCACGATTTTCTGATAGAGTTCACCTTTCGCAATTTTCTTTACAAATGCTTTCATGGCTTCTGCATCATAGGGCATAAGCTTCATCTCTTTTACAGCTGTCAGGCGGAGCTTCAGATTGAAGAAAATGTACTCGGATTTGAAAGGCGCGGGGGTGATCTTATTTTCTCGCAGCCAGTTGAGCCATTTGATGACAGGGTCCACATAGCGGGGTTGGCACCATTCTGAACTTCCCAGCTGGATGTGGAGCTTCTCAACAACAGAAAAGCGGCCTTGAGGGTCGACAAAAGAGGGGCAGTTCAAGGGTAGACAGTGGCTATGGGTTCCGGCGAGATGGCGTCGCCCACGGCTTCGCATCAGTCCAGGCATGGCGGGATTGGGGGGGAACCAGAGGACTTTGATGTTTGCATCTGTTTGCGGAAGCGCATAGGAGCCTCGCAAAATGGAGTAGTGTGCGACTTGGAAAAAGCGGTTGCGGCTCTCGGAGCTGCCAAACTCTTCACCTAAGGTAAATTCGTGAAGAAAGCCGCTTGGATCCGCTGCGGTAAAAACGCAACCAGGCTTCAGCTGCCGATTGGCGGCAAGGGTCGCCGGATCGGGTGTGTCAAAAAGCGACCAGCTTTCATCCTCGAACATGCTTTCCCAATGATCTTGCAAGACATTTTCTAGAAGAGCTAAATCTGGTTTGATGAGCCCGTAATCAGCTACTTTTCTATCGACAACTGCTTTTAGAGCCGCGTGCACTACTGTCACAGGTGCCCGAGCGGCGTAAAGCTTTGCGACAAAAGGCTCCAGCAGCTCCTCCTCGTCGCGGCCGCTTCGCGCGACGTCAATGAGCAGTTTGAAAGGAAGCTGTTCTCCCAAGAGGCCCTGCAGGGCTATGCAGGCGTGATGCTGCTTGAGCTCTTCAAGGAGAGAGCTGCAACTGGAGCAAATATGTTTTTCGAAAAGTGTTTGCAAGGCTTTTTGAATTTCGTTTCGCTGGTTGACGATTGTTTCTTCATCCTGCATCTCTCCTTCGTATAAAGCCTGAATGTGCATGCGGTAGGTGGGGAGAACCAGTTTTTCTAAGAGTTGAAAGTAGGCGTGCATAGAGGCTCCCTTTTTTTTGCCGCAATCTTTTATCTTAAACCAAATTTTTCGATCAAGTATGATCGGTTCATGCATTCAAATCGCATCTGGTGGATTTTCTTAAGTTTTCTCGTCGCAGTGACCTGCTGGAAAAGCGGAGAAGCCATTTATCGTCTTTATGGCTACTACCGTTTGACCGCTCACACGCAAGCGGAGGTTACAAATTGGTCCGTCGAGAAACTCTCTGAAGAGCGTTTTCTGGTTAAAGCAGATTATCGATTTAAGGCTAAGGGTCAGTTATTCGCTGCAGATTATATTTTTCCATTTCCTTCCTCTCTCAACTCTTGGGCAGCCGAGAAGGCGATCCAAAAAATGTCTGCGGAAAAATATCAAGTCTGGTACTCCGCGCGCAATCCGCTCGTTTCTGCTTTACAAAAAAACTTTCCTCTCAAAGAATGCCTGATAGCCGCCCTCATGGCCGCTCTTTTGCTCTACTTTATTTGGCTAGGATATTACGTCGCTTCTTATGGAACCCATTCTCCTCAAAAATGAGACACTTCAGGCGACTTTTGATCCTGAACGCGGGATGAACCTGTTGAGCTACAAGCGTGGCACAGTCGAGGTGATCGATCCTTCGACGCGCGCTCTTTTTGAAGAGCGCTTCGCCGGCCTTGGGGCGCTTATCGGCCCCCATTTCCACCATCGCAAGGTCATTCCCAAGGTCCAAGATGAATCGCTCTTTCCTCATATCGCGCGCCTAAAAGCTAAAGGGGTGCAGGAGCCTTTCTCTCATGGAATTGGCCGTTATGCTCCTTGGAAAGCAGAGCTCATTTCCCCTCAAAAAGTGAAGGCGCGGCTCACAGGGAAAGATACCTGGAACGGGGTTCCTCTCGCCTCTTTAGAGGGGCAAAACTTCGCGATGGAGCTGCTGGCTGAATTGACCCCGGAAGGGCTAAAGCTAGACCTCTCTGTTGTCAGCGACAGCGACTCGCTTGTAGGGATTCACTACTATTACCATCTACCTCAAGGAAGAGGAAGCGTGAGCGCCCAAGTGCAGAATCACTATATCGAAGGGGGGGAGATGAAACCGATCAAGCTCTCTTCTCAAAATCTTTTGACGCTCGATTTAGACAGTTCGTACGATTGCACCTTTTTTCCTTTTCCCAATCCCTTACAGGGCGAAATGCTTCTCGATGCGATCGATTACAAACTGAAGACGCGCTACAGCTGCAAGTGTCAAGAAAATTCTTGGCAACTCTACCATCCTGCGGGAGCCTCTTTTGTCTGCATCGAGCCCATTAGCAGTCAAGATCCGCGCCATCCAAATCTGACCGTGAGCAGCCTCACGATTCTTTTAGAGATTTTAAAATGAGCGATTTTGTATAGTTACCCGCATGATGAATCATAAAGTTTTTTCGCGTCGCAAAGTCACGCTGCTCATTCTACTCGCCTATCTCCTGCCGATCTTTGGGCTTAGTTTTTTGCAGGCGGATGCATCCCGCAGCTGGTCGCTGCTAGGTTTTGGGATGGTAACGGCGGCTTCCGGCTCATTTCTCTTCTTTTGGCTGCTTTTAACGTGGGAACAGGGCCTTTCAGTCTCTATTCCGATCCCACTCATAGAAAAGCCCCCTGAACCGGCTGTGGATCTGTTGGCAAAAGGACGCGTAGAAGAACTAGAAAAAGCTTTGCAGGAGCGGCAGCAACAGCTTGATGTGAAAAATAATGAACTTTCTGAATTGCATACCCTACAAGGGCGCCAGGAGAAGATTTTTGAAGAGCAGCGCGATGCGCAACAGAGGGAGTTCGCAGTCCAGCGTCAACATCTACTTGACGACATGGACAAGCAGCGGCAGCTGCTTGTAGAGCACTATCAAACAATTTTAGAGCAGCGCGATATCCTTGATCGCAAGACACAGCAGATGACACAGCTGGAAAACAAAGTGCGCGATCTGAATTATGAGCTGAAAACCATTTTACACCTCACTGAGAAGACGATTCCCATCGATGAAATTCCAGCTTCCAAGCCCTTTTTGAAAATGAAACAGAAAGAGCTGCAGCCCCTTGTCGATACGGTCGTACAGTCTGAAGAAGAGGCTGAAACACAACTTAAGCGCTGTTTGGAAATTGCTCAGAGCATGACTGGGGCGAGCCATTATGGAAATACTTCCCGCTTTCGCGAGTTTTCTGCTGGCCATTTTGCCCTGGATCAGCGGCGTCTCTTCGACCGATTCCGCACGGAAGAAAACAGCACGATTTTTGTCTATTCGCAAACCGACAACAAAATGCTCTTCGTCAATGATCGGGTAAAACTTCTTCTAGGAGTGACCACCGAGCGCTTTGTCCAAGGATTTGGCGAAATTGCAGCTCCTGGCCTTCAAAGTTGGCACGAGGCGCTTCAGCAGCTGACTTTTAGAAATGAGGTGCATCTGCACCTCCCTCTCAAAACGCGGTTTGGGGAGGAAGTTGTTTTAGAATGCCTTCTTGGCATAGTTCCCACAGGTCTTTTCCGCAATCAGGTGATCGGCATCCTATTTGCCCCGCATCATCTGCAGGCGCGCTCCAAAAGTATCTGAAGAATCAATTTAAAGGGTCTCATAAGCCGTCTGTAGAAAGGAGGATGCAAACTCCTCTGGATCGCCAGCGCTTCCTGAAGATAAGTCTCATTGGCTTGGTCGAGCAGATCTCC
Source organism: uncultured Parachlamydiaceae bacterium (assembly GCA_963745935.1). Classification (GTDB taxonomy): domain Bacteria; phylum Chlamydiota; class Chlamydiia; order Chlamydiales; family Parachlamydiaceae; genus JAJFUZ01. Next base: position 8,926 of record CAVUZO010000004.1, on the reverse strand, counting down.
AGCAAAATGGAGAGGCCAGGCGGGGCGTAAATAGGAGTCGCTTCTCTCTTTTGGTTCGGATAGATTCACGTTAAGCTTGCCCATTTTGATGATGCGGCGCCCCTCTTTTTTCAGATCGAACTGATCGTAGATCTCTCCCTGGCCCTCCGCATTCATATTTGAGAAGTAGTGGATCCTATCGCTGAGCAGCTGCTCCGCCGCGCTCACCCGGCGCTTGTTATACTGACTGTCGTGCAGAATCCAGACCACTTGGAACCCGACGGAGGCGTAATCGCGGTTGCGCGCGGCGATCTCTTCAGGGCTGATGGGCGAGCACTGCACTTCAAAGATGAGACGCTGCGGCAGCCAGGCCACGTCAGCAATGCGGCCAATCGCACTAAAACGATGTTCGAGCTGACATTCCCCTTTTGGAAGCAGCTGCCAGAGCCGGCACTGGATTTGCAGGTGCGCCATCCCCTTTCCACTTAAAAAACAGGAGTGCGATTCGCGCAGGTGGAAAAAGTGCGGCTGCCGGTGCGGCCCGCTGCGGCGCCGGATAATCCCGTCGCACTCGATACAGCGGTAGTCAGCTTGGCTTTCCGCCTGCCCGGCAGCGACAAGCTGCCCCTGTTTGTCAATGGCAAAGAGTTGCATAATTAGCCGGGAGAGAGTGCTTGGTTGAGCAAATTTGATGCAAGTAAAAACAACCCAAGTTTTTTTCAGGATGCACAGGATAGACAGGATCGAAATTTGAGTTGCATAAAGCCCCCGCGCATATGCGGGCTCTCAAGAGAATGAAACGCAGGTAAAAACCTCTTGCCAGCTGGAGGGACTTAGGCTATGATTTTATGCACTTATAGATTTTTTAGGACCGGATGAACAAAACTAATTTTAAAAGCATCTTTTCCCAGCAGCATCAGCAAAAAATTGATGAACTAGTCGCTATTGCCAAGGAGCAGGGATTCATCACCTATGAAGAGATCAATGAAATCCTCCCCATGACTTTTGATTCCGCCGACCAGATCGACCAGGTGCTGATTTATCTAAGCGGAATGGACATTCAAATTCTCAACCAGTCCGAAGTTGAAAGGCAAAAAGAGCGCAAAAAAGAAGCCAAAGAACTCGAAGGACCTTCCAAAGCGCACAGAAGGGACTCCTGACGACCCTGTGCGCATGTATTTGAAAGAAATGGGTTCTGTTCCTCTGCTTAACCGTGAAGAGGAAGTTGAAATCTCCAAGCGGATCGAAAAGGCTCAGATGCAAATTGAGCGCATCATCATGCGCTTTCGCTATTCAACTCGCGAGGCCATTTCCATTGCGAGCTTCCTGATTCATGGACAAAGAGCGCTTTGATAAATGCATCACCGAAAAAGAAGTGCTCAATAAGCAAGAATTTCTTAGCTCTTCTTCCTAAGCTTTGCCAGCTTCTAAAAGAAGAAGATCAAAAGCTTGCAAGATCTTCTCGCTGACACTTGAGGATCCACAACTTCAAGAAAAACTGACACGCATCAAGATTACTGAAGAAATTGAAAAATGCCGCATCCGCACGCAAGCCTATTTGCGCACGTCTTCACTTGCCGCCACAATATCATCGAAGACTTTGGCGAAGTCATCTTGCGCGCCTATGACCGCTTCTTGTCGCTTGAAAAAGAAATCAATGAGCTTACTCCACGCGCTGAGCGCAATAAATTTGCCGCTGCAAAACTCGCCGCTGCCAAACGCAAGCTTAGCAAAGCGCGAACTTGGCTGCCGGCCGCACTCTGGATGACTTTAAGAAAGATGTCCGCATGCTGCAGCGCTGGATGGATAAGAGCCAAGAAGCTAAGCGCGAGATGGTGGAATCCAACTTGCGCCTCGTCATCTCCATTGCCAAAAAATATACCAACCGCGGCCTTTCCTTCCTAGACCTCATTCAAGAAGGCAATATGGGCCTCATGAAAGCGGTTGAAAAATTTGAATATCGGCGCGGCTATAAATTCTCGACCTATGCGACCTGGTGGATTCGCCAAGCTGTCACGCGCGCCATTGCCGACCAGGCGCGCACCATCCGCATTCCTGTTCACATGATCGAAACCATCAACAAGGTGCTGCGCGGTGCCAAAAAGCTGATGATGGAAACAGGACGCGAGCCGACTCCGGAAGAGCTTGCCATCGAGCTCGGCATTACCCCAGAACGAGTGCGAGAAATTTATAAAATCGCGCAGCATCCGATCTCCCTCCAAGCAGAAGTGGGCGATGGAGGCGAAAGCCAATTTGGAGACTTCCTTGAAGATACCGGAGCCGATTCTCCTGCAGAAGCCACAGGCTATTCCATCCTCAAAGATAAAATGGGCGAAGTGCTTGCGACTCTGACCGACCGCGAACGCAAAGTCTGATCCAGCGCTTTGGCCTTCTAGACGGCAAGCCCAAAACGCTGGAAGAGGTGGGCGTTGAATTCAATGTCACACGCGAACGTATCCGTCAAATCGAAGCCAAAGCGCTGCGCAAGATGCGCCATCCGACCCGCTCTAAACAGCTCAAAGCCTTCTTAGATCTTCTCGAAGCTGAATAATGAGCAGCAAGGCCGATCCGCTCTCTATCGCATCGGTTGCCCCTCTCTTAGAACAGGATGGCCCTTTTAGCAGATGCTTAAAGGGCTTTGAAGCGCGCGAAGCCCAAGTGGCGTTGATGGGAGATATTCTCAGCGCCTACAATGGTCGCAAGCTGGCCCTTGTAGAGGCAGGCACAGGAACAGGCAAAAGCTTAGCTTATCTCATCCCGGCCCTCCTCTGGGCGCTCCGTTTTCAGGAAAAAAGCGTCATCTCCACCAATACCATCAACCTCCAGGAGCAGCTTCTCCATAAAGACATTCCTCTTGTCCTGCGCGCCCTCAACGCTGAAGCCAAAGTGGTGCTGGTCAAAGGGATGTACAACTATGTATGTCTGCGCAAATTGGCAGATGCAAAGTATGAGACCCTGTTCATGACCCCTGAGGAGACGCAAGAACTTGAGGCTATTCAAGCGTGGAGTGCTACGAGCCGCGACGGAACCCGCTCTTCCTTGCCCATTGTGCCCTCTCATGTAGTTTGGGAGAAGGTTGGCGCAGAATCTGACACCTGCACCAAGAAAGAGTGCCCCCATTTCAAGGAGTGCTTTTTCTTTGCGGCGCGTCGTCAGATGGCTGAGGCGCAGATCTTGATCGTCAACCATCACCTTCTCTGCTCCGATTTAGCTTCCAGAGGTGTTGAGGATGGGGGCCTTCTTCCTAACTATACGCGCGTCATTATTGACGAAGCGCACCATCTTGAAGATGTGGCGACCGATTTTTTCGCCCATCAGTTCAATCAGCTGGATATGCTGCGCAACTTATCCAAGCTCTATACCGAAAAGCACAATCGTCCCCATGGCAAGCTGGCTCTTCTTAAAAATCTTCTGGAAGACTACTTCAGGAAAAAGCCCACGCCAAAAGGAGAGATGGTCCTTCTTAAGCTCAGCAGCGACCTGCAGCAGCTGCGAAGAGACCTCTGGGTACAGCTTGCTAAAACTTGTGAAAACTGGGTTGAATTTGCGCAAAAGCTGCACGCGCCGACCCGTGAGGAGCAGGCCCCTGGTGAGATTAAGATGCGCTTGAATCCCGCCCACCAGACCCATCCGCAATGGTCAGAACAGATCGTCCCGGAAACGAAGAAGCTCATTGCGGAAGTTGAAAAATATGTGCAGACTCTCACGGGATTGCAGGGCGATCTTCTTGCATTAAAGAGCGATTTGACCGAGCCTATTAAAAATATTCTAGTCGAAATTAGTGCCTATGGAGCGCGCCTCCAAGAGAGCTGCCAAGTGCTCTACCGCTTTCTTGAGCCGATCATCCCTCCCGACCGTGTGCGCTGGGTAGAGGTGCAGCTTTCCCGCGGTGCTCCCTATCTGACCCTCATCGACGCTGAATTAGACATCTCGAAAGAGATGGTCGACCGCCTTTTTGGCCACATGCCCACCGTTGTACTCTGTAGCGCTACCATGACGACCAACAAGCAGTTTGATTTTATCAGCAAACGCCTTGGCCTAGTCCCTGAGCTACTTGGTGAGCGCTCTCTCCTTACAAATCTCTATGAATCGCCTTTTGACTACCGCCAGCAGGCCCTCCTTGCAGTGCCAACGGATCTTCCACCGCCAAACCATCCGCAGTTTTTACAAGCAGCTGTGGAAGCAATCTGGCAGGCTATTCAAGCGAGCCATGGCAATGCCTTTGTTCTTTTTACTTCCTACACCTTACTGAAAGCTTGTTATGAGCATCTTCAAAAGAGGCTCGAATCACACCGCTTTCATCCTTTGAAACAGGGAGATAGGAGCCGGCAAGCGCTCATCGAGAAGTTTAAAGCAACTGACCGCTCTATTTTGTTTGGGACAGATTCTTTCTGGGAAGGAGTTGATGTCGCGGGAGATGCTCTGCGCTGCGTGATTATCGTCAAACTCCCATTCAGAGTGCCTTCTGAACCTATTTTTCAGGCGCGTTCACAGGCAATTGAAGCTAAAGGTGGCGATCCCTTCATGGAATATGCCCTCCCCGGCGCCATTGTCAAGTTTAAGCAGGGATTTGGACGCCTTATCCGCAATAAGCGCGATCGAGGTGTCGTCGTATGCCTCGATAACCGCCTGATCACGAAAGGCTATGGCCGCCTCTTTCTCAATAGTCTTCCCAACTGTCAGACCCTGTTTGCCCCCTTGGATGAGGTGCAGAAGCAGATGGCGGAGTTCTATCGAAAAACCTACTATTTGACCCGTTCTTAAAAAAAATTTGACAACGTTTCCTGAATCCTCTAATTTTCAGGCATGAATGAAGCGCGCAAGCAAAAAATTGTCCAGTACTATGACAGCTGCGAGGCGAACTACCGCAACTGGTGGGACCTCGACCGCAGCCTTGCCATGCATGCAGGTTTTTGGGATGAGTCGACAAAATCGCTCCATGAAGCGCTTCTAAAAGAGAATGAGATTCTCGCCGGAATCGCCAAGATCCAACCGAGCGACCATGTTTTAGATGCAGGTTGCGGAGTGGGAGGCAGCGCGATTTTTTTAAGCGAACGCATCGGTTGTCAGGTTACAGGCATTACGTTGAGTGAAAAACAGGTGCAGACGGCAACCCACAAGGCCTCAGAGAGGCATCTTGCAGTGCCGCCTACCTTTTTAGCGCGCGATTATACCAGTACCGGATTTGCCGATGGCTCTTTTGACGTGGTGTGGGCTATTGAAAGCGTCTGCCATGCAGAGGACAAAAGCCTTTTTGTCAAAGAGGCGCACCGTCTCCTTAAACCAGGCGGGCGGCTTATCGTCGCGGATGGTTTTAACGTCCGCAACAGCTACACATCTTCCGAAAAGCAGATTCTCGATAAGGCGATGAACGGCTGGGCTGTCGATTCCATGGAGTCCATTCCCAATTTTGAAGGCTATCTGCATCAGTCGGGTTTTAAAATGATCTCTAAGCAGGATGCGACCCACTATGTGCTGCCCTCATCCCGCCGGCTTTTCTTCTACTCCTTTCCTGCAATCGCCCTCTCCAAGCTTGGAGAGTGGTTTGGCTGGAGCTCCAAAATCCAGACGCGCGACTTTGTCGGCTACCATTACCAGTACTGGGCCATCCGCAAGCAGCTGGCCCGGTACATTATTTTTTACGCCGAAAAGTAATTCCTACTTATCCAGCGCCCACTTCCCAGGACCGAAAGCTGCAAATGCCAGAAGGCCCCCAATGATTGCCATATTGTGCATAAAAGAGATCTGTTCTTTAAGGCTCTCGCTCCCCTGCAGGTTCCAAAAGTCATGGAAAATTGCAGAAGCGGAAATAAGGAAAAGGATGAGCAGCGAAACCGCTAAACCTGTTCTATAGCCTAAGAGAAGCATGGCCCCTCCTACGAGCTGAAGAAAGATGGCTCCTGCGAGAAATAGGGGGGCGTAGGGTAGATGCTTTGAAGCCACAAACGGCATGGTATCTTCAAAGTGGATGCTGTTTCTAAATGCAGCCCACAAAAAGAGGGCCGCCATCAAGATTCTTCCAAGTAACGCAAGTAGAGATTGCAACATTTTAAGGCTCCTTTTTTAACCAATAAAAATCTTGGGAACTCAACGCTTTTTTCCACCAGCGGGGGGCGTTGACGCTCGCTTTTCCTATCTGATAGCCGACCCACTTTAGGCCTAGTTGCAGGCACCCATAGGGGAGAAGGTGGGGACGGCTCTTCGCTAACGCCATAACCATTTTTTTTGCAAAATGGGCCCCGCGTTTCGAATCTTTGCCAGCCTCTGTTAAAAAGTGGCTCATCGAGCGTCTTGCAAGGCCAATGTCGAAATGGCGCTTAAATTCCTGCTTAAGTGTGTAGCGATGGGAATGTTTGACGACAGCCTCAGCGACATAGGCAATCGTATGTCCTCTTTTCAGAAGCTTGGCGACAGCGACCGTATCTTCGCCAAATAGGGCAGGCTCAAAGCCGCCAATCGCATCTAAAGCGCTGTTTCTGTAAGCCGCGCAAGTATTGGAACAGAAAAAGGTGTAGACGCCATGCTGCCTACGATCTTCATAACGGCGCAGCTCGCTCTTTTCTCCATAATTGAAATGGCGTGGAAAAGCTTCAAAAAAGTCAGCCCCATCGTGGGGGATTTGGCGCGCATAGGTAATACAGGCGCGATTTTCCTGAATGGGCTGGACAAGCTGCTCTAAGAAGTGCGAATCGAGCGCATAGGCGTCAGGGGTCATCATCACCACAATATCTGTATTCAAATAGCGGCGTGCAAATTCGCGCGTCGCCCCGTGGTTGAACAGATGGCGCGGAATGACGAGAGTTTCTGCCCCAAGCGCTTCTGCCAGCTCAACCGTGCCATCATTGGAGGATGAGTTGACCAGTAAAACCCGGGGTTGAAGAGGCGAAGCTAGTACTGGTGGCAGGCACTGCTTCAGATGCTTTTTTGCGTTATGAGTGATAAAAATAACCCCGATCGTCATTTAAGTGCCCTCACATAATACTCAGCAAGCTCATCCCACGCTGCAGATTCATTCCACCCAAACTGAAGCGGGTCAAGCTTTTCTGTATTCACCCGCACCTTCGGTTCGGGAAAATCGACCTGTGTTTGCAATTCAAAGGCGCAAGGCAGTGAGAGGCGGCTTCGCATCTCTTTGGCAAAGCGGGCTGTAAAAGCTCCTTGCGATTCGGTATAGAAGCTGGGTTTAAATTTGGCCTGTAAATTCTCTGCAAAAGCGCTGTAAGCTTTTGCCAGGAGCGATATAGGAATATTATCGCGCACATAATCGGGAGTTTTGACCTGGGGTGTATGCCCTTTCAGCCACTCTTGAGTCAGATAGGAGGTGTAGCGCATCTCTTCATAGGGACCAAAAGGATTGGGAATAACAAATTTTCCCAGACTCATATTCAAAACTTGGCAATAGTAGGAAAAAACATCAGACGTCACCCCTTTTGAAAGGCCATAAGGAGAAACTGCAATCCCTTCTCCCTCCTGCTGTTCAAAGACGCTGCCTGTCAAGAGGAGCTTGCTGCACCCCTTTTCTAGTAGCATTTGCAGCACTTTTTTCAGGTTATTCGTATTATTCGCAAGAGCAGCAGCTACGTTAAAGTCGGGACTTTTATAATTTTCAACATCAGCGGCGTGCTGGCAGAAAAGGTCCCAATTTTCTTCATTTATCTTCTTCAAAAATTTTTCACTACCAAAGCTGCAGCCAAAATGGATGCGGCACGGCAGCTGGTCTACCCGCTCCTTTCGCAGCCCCTCGTAACTCTCGCGGCGCAAGCAGCATGTTACTTCGTGGCCTGCTTGGACAAGCTCCTGGACAAACCAGAAGCCAGTAAAGGAGCTAGCCCCTGTAAATAGGATTTTCATGCTGTTCCAGCTAGGTGATGCTGCACATCAAAATCGGGGTGGCTCTGGTCCCGTTCTGAAACAATGCTGGGGGGCACCGGCCACTGGATATTGAAGCGCGGGTCGTTCCATCGAATCCCTCGTTCCAATTCTTTAGAATAGGTTTGTGAGACGAAATAGAGCACCTCGGAATGATCTTCAAGCGTCAGAAATCCGTGGGCAAACCCTTTCGGTACATACATCATGAGGCGGTTATCTGCTGAAAGCGTGGCTCCAAACGAGCGGCCAAAAGTGGGAGAGGCGGGACGCAAATCAAGGATGAGATCATATAGCGCTCCTGCCAAGCAGCGGACTAGCTTCGCTTCTGCCATCGGCTCGAGCTGGTAATGCAACCCGCGCAGTGTGCCCTTCTGAACACTTAAAGAGTTATTGGCTTGAATAAAACGGCTTTCCAGGCCATGTAAGATAAATTCTTGGGAACAGAAGAGGCGGGCAAAAAAGCCGCGCTCGTCGTTTCTTTTTTCCAGGTCAATCAGGAAGGCTCCTGCAAGGGGTGTCTCATTAAATCGCATAGCTTGGCAAGAATGTATCTGTTTTTTTTGTGCAATACTGTTCAATATGTTGGACGCATAGGGGATAGAGATCTTGTCGCTCTGCATACGCTTTATACCAGTCGACTGTCTCTTTCAGCGCCTCTTCCCACCCATAGGCAGGGTTCCAGGATAGCGCGTGAGCGGCTTTATCCCAGTTGAGGCGCAGGACTGCCTTTTCGGGGGCAGCATTTTCCTGCGAAGCGTCGATCCACTCCCCATTGCCCCAAAAGTCGATCGCCTTTTCAACTAGCTCCTGGACAGAGATGCCGCGCGGTTCACGCGGACCAAAGTTCCACGCCTCTCCGTAGGTCTTTCCAAAATGCAAAAGATGCGCTCCAAGGGATAAATAGCCGCTTAAGGGGTCCAGCACATACATCCAGGGTCTCACGCTGGCAGGGTTGCGGACGCGGATCGGTTGCCTCGCCATCAGCGCTTGAATGGCATCGGGAATGATCCGGAAAGCGGAAAAATCGCCCCCTCCAATCACATTGCCCGCGCGCGCCGTTGCAATCGCAGGAGCTTTC
>CAVUZO010000003.1:0-181991 GCA_963745935.1 uncultured Parachlamydiaceae bacterium | reverse complement strand
CTCCCGAGAACGTACTTCATCCCTTTCCTCATCTGTTCTGAGAGTAATGTAGCGATTGGTGCGCACCGAAAGAAAAGATAAAAAAGCCTTGTACTCTTTGACTAACTGTTCACGTTGGGTCAAGGGCCAGTCTCTTTTGCATCGAATTGCTTCAAAAATGACGTTAGGGTCTTGCTTAGAAGTATGTTTTAAAGTCCAAATAGCCCCCTCAGCATCTTTTAGGCCAATAAACCCATTTTCTAAAAGCGCCTTAGCATCTGCTAGCCTTTCGCTGTCGGTTAGATCCTCTTTGTTGAAGCGAGGAACGCGGAGAGCAGGGGGATTGTTTTGAAACAGCTTCTGAAGAGGAAAGTGCCTTTGCAAGGCTTTTTAGACTCGGTTTGAAACACTTCGGAAAGCTTTAGATATTCTTCCCTTTTTTCCTTGGTCCGAAAGGCATGCAAGAGAGCAGAGAAATCCAAGAGAGTTTCATGAGATGGAAACTCCCTTTTAGATGTCTTTTTATCCACTGTCCAGGAAATCTCCCCCAGCTTAGCCACAGGCCAAATCCCCCAAAATTTCTTCATTCATGCGCTGCATCGCACGCGAAGTTGAAGACACTGATAAATGACTGTATCTCTTTTACCATTGCCAAAGTCTTGTGCCCTAAGATGGCCGCAATTTCGAGGGTTGAAGCCCCACTCATGGCTAAATGTGAGGCAGCAGTATGCCTAAGAGTGTGAGAGACATGTTTTTCAGTCCAACTCTTTCAATGACTTTATCCCAGGCAGTTCGTATGTCTGCGGGCTTTTTTCCATCGCTGCTAGGAAACACGAATGGGCTAATCACCACCCTCTTAGTCCGCTCCCCTTTCAAGCAATCGAGGATAGCACTGGTCAAAGAGACGGTGCGGGTATCACCATTCTTGGTGTCCCAAAATGTGGCTGTGCAGCGGACAAAATCGATATCGTGCCACTTGAGTCCGAGAATTTCTCCGCGGCGCGCCCCTGTCACAAAGCAAAAGAACGATTGTGTAAAGGTGAGGACTTTGCGCGTTCCTGCACTCTGCCAGTAAGCGGGTGATCTCATCTTTTTCAAGGAAGCGATCGCGTGGCCTTCCCTCTTTCAATCGCTTTACGTAGCCGACAGGGTTTTCTTTGAGCCAGCCCCACTGCTTTACGGCGCAAGTGAATGCGTGGCTAAGAATGGCTAAATAGCGGTTTCCGGTGGAGGAGGTGCGCAACCTTCCCCTATACGTTTTTTCGGCAAGGAGTTTGTCTTCTGTTATCTCTGCAATCATAGCGGGTGTTATATGATAAAGAAAATACTTGCCCAAGTGTTTTTTCCACCAGCGCAGCTGACTGCTTTGCTGGGAAACGCTCTTTGGCTTCTTGGGTAATTCCTTTTCAATATAGCGTTCAACGAGCTCAGCGAAGGTGCGCTCTTTCCCTAAATCTTTAGGAAAATGGCGACAATCGAGAAGCTCTGCCTCCTTTTTCTTTGCCCAGGTTTTAGCATGGGCATAAGATCCAAAAGTTTCAGATATGAGAGGCATACCAGAAACCCTAATACGAACACGGTAGACAAGCTGCCCATCGGCGCGCTGCCTTTTTTGAATTGAAGCCATGCTAAAAATCTCCGTTTTGATATCCGCGCCCCACTGGACCGCCAGTGGACCAAGCGCGGTTGTTAAATCGCTAGGAGATTATGTAGCAAACCTAACTCATTCATACTTAATGCTCGGGGCCGGACTCGAACCGGCACGGGATTGCTCCCAAAGGATTTTAAGTCCTTTGTGTCTACCATTTCACCACCCGAGCGTCGGGGGAAAGTAGCGGCTTGAAAAGCCGCTACTTAAGTTGAATTAGTTGTTATTGGGGATGTGACCTTCCTTCGCGTCAGCAGATTCGTGGGGTTCTGTGGAGGGGGTGGAGGGTTCAGAAATTCCTTCTGGAGATCCTTCAACAGGCTCTTCGGGCTGAAGAGAGGCAGCGCGGTGGCGGAAGATCTCTTCTTCAGCTTCGTCGCTGATCCAGGCCTCTTTGTGAGGCTCTTCAAGGTTCCCTGTTAAACTGCCTTCAAGGCTGGTGGGGAGTTCGGGCTGCCCATCTGTTTTTTCTTCGCGAACAAAGAAGGCGCCTTTGAACATGGCATTGTCTTTGTAGCGCGCGATGGTCTCAGAGATGAGTGTCGGAGGGGGTGGCAGGATGGAGGAGAGAATGAGGGAGGTGCTAGCTGTCATCTCGGTCAATTCGCCCTCTTCAAGGCTTGTGGGAGCTGTTTGAGGTTGAAAATCTGCTTTAAGCTCATCTCTGGGTTCTTTGGCTTCAGAACCTTCGGAGGGAGCTTCTCCGGCCTCAAGACCCTCGCCAGCATCTTTGCTGCCGCGACGACGGCGGTAGTGGCGGCGGCCGCGCTTTTTATCGAGACGGCCGTCTGCGCTGAGCGCCTCCTCGCCGGCAAGCGCGGGAACCTCTTCCGCTTGTACAGGAAGGGATTCGCGTTCATACGCGGGCTCTCTTACGGACTCGCGCGCGGACTCGCGCGCGGACTCTCTGGGAGGTTTGGGAGCGGGTTCGCGACCGCCTCCGATTTTGATCGATCGATCGCTGCCGACATTTTTCAAGACCATGCGCGCTTCGCGCACCTCGAGAATTTCATAATCGCTCACGGGAACTAAGAAGGCCTTCGGTCTCTCTAGAGAGCGAAAGAACAGCGAGTGTCCAAATGAGACGACTTCAACGGCGTCTACAAAGTATTCTTCTTGACCGGAGCTTTTGCTGCTGCGGACAACAAGCTTGCATCCCTCTTTAGGGGTAATGACTGTTTCAATAACGGGTTCTCGTGTAAAATCCACGTGTCACAAATCCAAGTTAAATGTTTATGATTTGCTGACATGCGCTCTCTTCGTTGCCATATAGGTGACTAAATCAACGACACGACAGGAATATCCCATCTCGTTGTCGTACCATGCGATGATCTTATAAAATCTGTCGTTTAGAGCGATGCCCGCATCCTTATCAAATATTGCGGAATAGGGGGAGCCAATAAAATCTGATGAAACTAGAGGTTCCTCTGAATAGGCTAAAATGCCTTTTAATTCTTTTGTAGAGGCTGCCTTCATGACTTGGCAGATCTGTTCATAACTGGTTGGCTTTGAAAGGCGCACAGTCAAGTCGACAACGGAAACATCCGCTGTCGGAATGCGAAGAGCCATGCCTGTCAACTTCCCTTTAATTTCGGGAAGGCATTGCGCGACGGCTTTGGCGGCTCCGGTTGATGCAGGGATGATATTTTGTCCAGCTCCCCGCCCCCCTCTCCAATCTTTTTTCGAAGGGCCGTCGACTGTTGGCTGTGAGGATGTCACAGAATGCACAGTTGTCATCAACCCTTCGTCGATGCCAAAATGATCTAACAAAACTTTCGTAATGGGAGCTAAACAATTAGTTGTACACGATGCATTTGAGACAATCCGATCTTTTTCCGGATTGTATTTCTCGTGGTTGACTCCCATGACAAATGTGGGCACGTCGCCTTTAGCCGGCGCCGTGATCACAACACTCTTTGCACCTGCCTGGAGATGTTTTCCAGCTAATTCAGGCGTTATAAAAAGCCCTGTTGACTCAATGACGAAATCAACGTCAAGATCCTTCCAGGGTAAACGTTCCGGATCTCTTTCAGATAGGACTAATGTTTTCTTTCCATTGACGACAATATGGCTCCCCTCGACAGTGACCTCTCCTGGAAAACGTCCATGCGTTGAGTCATATTTGAGGAGATAGGCTAAATTGTCGGCAGGAACAATATCATTGATGGCGACGATTTGCATGTCGCTGCGCTGCGCTGCCACGCGAAACACGAGGCGGCCGATGCGTCCAAAGCCATTAATTGCAATTCTCGTCAGCACATTCTACTCCAAGGATCAAACAGCCTTCATCATACAGAAAGGGATAACAGTTGTAAAGGAAAAGAAATGGAAAAGGGAACAAAAAAATCACGGGCGCGAGCTATCGACTCGCACCCGCAATTGTTAGTCTTGAAGATATTCGATCAAGCAGGTTTGGCCATTGTCGCCAATGCGGCGGCCACTGCGTACAATGCGGGTGTATCCGCCTTGACGGTTGGCAAACCGGGGGCCAAGTTCTCCGAATAGAATATTGATCACATTGCGGTCATCATTATAAGCGGAGGTGTCCCCTGCGCGTGCGGCACGCTCTTCTTTATCTGTCAGAGCGTTGAAACGAATCATCATGTCGCCGATAGCGCGACGTTTCGCAGCAAGATCGCCCTTCTTTGCCAATGTGATCATGCGATCCGCATAGCGGCGCAGCGCCTTTGCTTTGGGGACTGTGGTTTCAATCCGACCATGGGTAATCAGCGACTTCAACATATTGGCGAACAGACAGCGACGGTGCGAGGATGTTCGGTTTAACTTATAAGTATCCTTTAAGTGTCTCATGCCTAAACTTCCTGTTCCTCTTTAAGCTTCGATTCTTCTTTCTTCTTGCCTTTTCTCTCTTCGTGGAATTGGCGTATCTTATCTTTAACGTTATCTTGTGTGATTCCGTACCGGCTGAGATCCATCCCAAGGTGCAGATTCATCTCTTGTAACTTCGCCTTAATCTCATTGAGCGATTTCTTGCCAAAGTTGCGGAATTCCAACATCTTGCGCTCTGGAATCGAAACAAGTTCAGCGATCGTTTCAATATTGGCCCCGCTGAGACAGTTGGTCGAACGCACAGAAAGCTCAATCTCATCGATGCGAAGAGAGAGTTTATCGATGATCTCATCTTCGTCCCCTACAGCAATCCCTGAACCTTCGTCAAACGAAAGAGCGTGCGCCTTAATCTTCTGGAAGACCTCAAAATGTTTGAGACCGATTTGCGACGCAAAACCGATCGCTTCCGTTGGAGTGATGCGCGCATCAGTCGTTACTTCAACAATCAGCCGATCAAAGTCTGTGTCTTGTCCAACGCGCGTATTTTCGACAAAGTAGTTGACGAAGCGGACAGGCGAAAAAGCAGCATCCAGAAGAATTTCGTCTGATGTCTTATCGCGCACAATGTGTCGTTCAGAAGGCACATAGCCGCGGCCCATTGAAATGCGCAGGTCAATTTGACGCTTCATGGGACTTCGTCACCGTAAAAATGTGCAGATCGGGATTGACCACTTCGTAAAAACCATCCTTGATGATATCTCCCAAAGTAACCTGGTAATGGCCCTTCTTGCGATCGAGGTCCTCTTGGGTCACTTCGATCATCGTCGTCATAATGCGCATATCGCGGGCGCCAGGCGTCTCTTCTGTGGGCAGCTTGCGGAGCAGTGCTCCTTTAAGGTTGAGGATAATATTCGTCATATCCTCGACAATGCCTTCGACAGCCATGTATTCATGAGGAACGCCTTCGAAGACGTACAGCAATGATCGCAGGTGCCTCTAAAGAGGTGAGCATCATGCGACGCATCGCATTGCCAACTGTGTGGCCAAAGCCTCTTTCAAAAGGCTCTGCGATAAACCGGGCGTAGGTGGGCGTAGCTGTTTCCGAATCAATCGCAATGGTTTGCGGCATTTCAAATTTGCCATATTTCACGGTCATCCGGCTTCTCCTAATCTATGATATAGAACTTAACAATAACTCTTACAGGAACTCTTACAGTCACTTCAGACAAGTTTCCCGCTTAAACGCGACGGCGCTTTCTAGGGCGGCAACCGTTGTGTGGGACTGGGGTCGTATCGCGAATTTGGGTAATTTGCAGTCCAGCACTTTGAAGGCCACGCACAGCAGATTCACGACCAGCGCCAGGTCCCTTCAAATTCACTTCTACCTCTTTCATGCCAACTCCAGCGGCCACTTTTCCCGCATCTTGAGCCGCGACTGTTGCAGCAAAAGCAGACGATTTGCGCGAACCGGAAAAGTTCACTTTTCCAGCTGATGACCAGGCCACAACGCGACCCATCGGGTCTGTAATCGACACAATCGTATTATTAAAGGTCGCTTTAACGTGAGCGATTCCTACGGGAACGTTCTGCGAACCCCTTTTCTTGCTCGGCTTTTTTACTGCCTGCCCTTGCTGTTGTTGCTGCTTTGCCAAAGTAAACGACTCCTCTTCTATTTGCTTAATTTTTGGGACTTTTTGCTTAATCGACCAGTCTGATCCAGTTTAAGCATTAGCCACGCTTATTTTTTCTTATTGGCAACCGTCTTGCGGCGCCCTTTGCGCGTTCTAGCATTAGTACGCGTACGCTGACCACGAACTGGCAATCCAAGGCGATGGCGCATGCCGCGATAGGAGTGGATGCTGATCAGACGCTTGATGTTGTTCTGAATCTGTCTTCTCAAATCCCCTTCCACTTCAAATTCTGACTGAAGCAGGTTATTGATTCGGGCAATATCATCCTGAGAAAGCTTGTGAGCACGCATATCGGGATTCAGTCCCAGCTTTGCAATGATATCGTTGGATAGCTTTCTTCCTATTCCAAAGATGTAGGTCAAGCTAATTTCCAGTCGCTTATTATCGGGTATATCGATACCGATCACTCTAGGCATTGAAAGTTCCTCTTTTTTCTAAATATCCTGAAAGATTAACACATTTTCTGTTTTTAGTGCAATGGGGAATGGTCAACATCTACTTCTTAACGTCCTTGCACTTTACCACGCTTCATAAACCCTTCGTACCGCTTCATCAGCAGGTGCGATTCAACCTGCTTCATGGTATCGAGTACAACGCCGACTAAAATCAGCAGAGCTGTCCCACCAAAAAAGTAGCTGATCGTCTGCGGAACGCCGAGAACTGAACCGACAATCGTCGGCAGAATCGCAATCAGCGCTAAAAAGACCGCTCCAAGGAGAGTCACACGATTCATGGTCGCTTCTAAATAGTCTTGCGTCGGCTTCCCTTGGCGAATTCCTGGAATAAAGGCCGCATTCTTCTTCATATCGGAGGCTATCTGGTCGGGACGGAATTGAGTTGCTGTCCAGAAGTAGGTGAAGAAGATGATCAGAAAAATAAAGAGAACAAGGTAAAGGCTTCCCCCTGGAGAGAGCCAGGAAGCGACCTCGCCAATCCAGTTGCCTCGGCCAATAAAGGTTCCAATTGTTGCCGGAAACATGAGAAGAGAAGAGGCGAAAATGACTGGGATCACTCCAGCATAATTGACTTTGAGAGGGATGTAGGAGCTTCCTCCCTGCACCTCTTTTCTGCCCACAACGCGGCGCGCATATTGGAGAGGAATACGCCGATGGCCCTGGATAATCAGGATCGTCGCAACCGTCACAATAACAAATACCCCAATGAGCACGAGCACACTCGAGAAATTCATCAGACCCGGCTCTTGTGAGTCTAAATTCAACTGCTGTAAAATGAGCCCAAGCGCTGTCGGGAGTGAGGAGAGAATGCCGATCGTAATGATCAAGCTCATGCCGTTACCAATTCCGCGCTCCGTGATCTGCTCTCCAATCCACATGAGGACAAGCGTGCCTGTTGTCATGGTCACCATGACGATCAGATAGAAGAGCCAGGGGGTGCCGAACAGCTGGATGTCCAGCAGTTCTCCAGCCACAATGCCGGGGCGAGAATGGTTCATCTGCATAGCGTAGCGCGCAAATACTCCCGATTGCAAAACAGAAAGTAAAAGCGTGAGAAATCGGGTCATTTTATTGATTTTCCTACGCCCCTGATCAGGGTTTTCACGCACTTCACGCTGCAGGGAGGGCCATAAAGCGACAAGGAGCTGCATGATGATCGATGCGGAAATGTAGGGAACTACGCCGAGCGCGATGACCGTCATCTGCGAAAAGGCGCCCCCTGAGAAAATATCCACCATCTGAAACAGGTTCTGAGCGCCACCCGTCGCTTGTCGGAAAAAGCTGACCGCAATTTCTCCGTTGATGCCGGGCACTGGAATAAAACTCCCAATGCGGCAGGCAACGAGCATCAAAAGCGTGAAGAGGATCTTCGCTTTTAGCTCGGGAATCTGAAACGTCCGTTGGATACTCTGCAACATGAACGACCTCTACTCGATAGTCTTAAAGGCGATTTTAGCGTGATTTAGTTTTTCGCGCGCGCCACTGGAAATGGCATCTGCTTCGATCGTGACTTTCTTTTTTAATTCGCCCTTGCCCAGGATTTTAATGCCGTGGACTTTGCCTTTCAAGAATCCGCGTTCAGTAAGAGTTTCAATGTTGACTATTTCACCCTCTTCGAACAGCTTCTCAATCTGACCTAGGTTGATCTCTTCTAACTCTTTGCGGAAACGCGCATTGCTAAAGCCGCGAATGGGCAATTTCATAAACATCCTGAACTGACCGCCCTCATACCCGTCGCGACGTGTATATCCAGATCTTGAGCCTGCCCCCTTCTCACCGCGACCGCACGTTTTGCCTTTGCCGGATCCGGGTCCTCGTCCTACGCGAATGCGCGCTTTTCGCGTTTTCGAAATGTCTTTAAGTGTTGCAAGACTGGTCATGCGGCACCTCTCATTTGTTTAATCTTCTGACGGTTGTTAAGTTTAGCAAGAGCTAAGAAAATGGCTTTTACCTGATTGATCGGATTGCTGCAGCCCATACTCTTCGCCATCACATCCTTATAGCCTGCCATCTCAAGTACAGGGCGAATCTTCGATCCAGCGATGACTCCAGCCCCTTCAGGTGCAGGTTTAAGAAAAATCAGGGCGCCGTCCCAGCGGACTGTAACTTCGTGAGGAATTGTCGTCCCTTCCATGGGGAAAGAGCTCATATTCTTGCGCGCAGCTTCTCCCCCTTTGCGGATCGCATCTGTCAACTCATTCGCCTTCGCAAAGCCGTAGCCCACGCGCCCTTTGCCATCTCCAACGAGAATGAGAGCAGAAAAGCTAAACTTGCGTCCCCCTTTTACCACTTTCGAGCAGCGATTGATGTAGAGAACCTTTTCCTGGAACTCGCTATTTGCTTTCTCTTTTTTGTGACTTGTTTCACTTTGCTTAGCCATTGAAATTCCTAATCTTTCCTATCTCGTTTAAAACTGAAGGCCACCGGCGCGCGCTGCATCGGCAAGAGCGGCCAGGATTCCGTGATACTTTGAAGGCCCGCGATCGAAGACAACCTCTTTAATATTTTGCGCTTTGGCAAGTTCCGCAATCTTTTCACCCAGCTTGCGCGCAGAGTTGACATTCTTCTTAGCAAACTCTGTGCCGCGAAACTCAGTTGCAAAGGTGGATGTTGAGCCGAGCGTCGCCCCTTTCTCATCATCGATGATCTGCACCTGAATATGCTTATTCGTTTTGACAACGCACAAGCGGGGTTTAACACCCGATCCGCGCAAATGCTTGCGCACGCGCAGAGCGCGCTTTGTGCGTAAACGATTATTTTTTTGGACTGTATTTCTCATAGTAATTTCCTATTTCTTAGCTGCTGCTTTACCGGCTTTCTTGCGCACATATTCGCCTTTATAGCGAATGCCCTTCCCTTGATAGGGTTCTGGTGGGCGGACTGCGCGAACAGTCGCAGCAAATTGTCCTACTTTCTGTTTGTCAGAGCCTGTAATCGAAATCGCAGTGCTCTTTTCGACCTTAACATTCACCCCTTCCGGAATCGAAATTTTAGTGGGATGGGAAAAACCGATCTGCAGGTCGAGATGGTGGCCTTGAACCGCGGCGCGGTAACCAACGCCGACCATCTCCAGCTCTTTCTCAAAGCCCTTCGTTGTCCCTTCAACCATGTTGAAGATGAGCGTTCTGAAAAGGCCGTGGAAATGGCCATCCGACTCATGCCCCTCAGACAATTCGACGCGGATCTCTTGTCCTTCGATGAGAATCTTCACTGAAGGAATCAGGATCTGCTTCAAAGAGCCTTTAGGACCTTTTACAGTCAGTTCATTATTTGCAACTTTCGCTTCAACCCCTTTTGGAAGGGGGATGGGAAGTTTACCTTTACGTGACACGATACCCTCCTACCAAACCAGACACAATAGTTCACCGCCAAGTTTACGGTCTCTCGCAATGTTGCCAGCCATCACCCCTTGTGACGTCGAGAGGATTGAGAGGCCGAGGCCCCCGTAAAAATGAGGAATGTCTTTATGTCCGACATAACGGCGCAAACCAGGTTTGGACATCCGACGCAAACCTTTAATAACAGGTTCTCTGCCTTCTGCATACTTCAAAAAGAGTCGCATCGTCCCGCGGTTGCGGTTGTCCTGTTTCACAAGATAACTCTCAATAAATCCTTGAGCCTTCAAGATCTCAGCCATCTCTTGGCGCATCTTGCTCCAAGCCATATCTACATATCGGTGCTGAGCCGTGATCGCATTGCGAATTCTGGTGAGAAAATCGGCTATTGGATCGCTAATCGCCATGTTGTCTCTCCTATGCTGCTACCGCAATCGGTAAGTTTTTAAAAGGTAGTCCAAGCAATCTTAAGAGCTCGATACACTCTTCATCGCTTTTCGCTGATGTCACAAACGTGATATTCATCCCTTGAGTCTTCTTGACTTCGTCAAGATTGACTTCCGGAAAAATCTGCTGATCTTCAATGCCCAACGTGTAGTTGCCTCGTCCATCACACTTCACCGGAAAACCGCGGAAGTCATGGATGCGAGGGCAAACAATCGTAAAGAAGCGATCGATAAATTCAAACATGCGCACGCCGCGCAAAGTCACTTTCACACCAATCGGTTGACCTTCGCGCAATTTGAAGTTTGAAATCGCCTTCTTGGCTTTTGTGATGATCGGTTTCTGACCGGAAATTGCGGCCATCTCATTCACGCAAGCTTGAATGGTGTTTTTATCTTTTGACGCTTCGGCAATCCCCATATTGATCACCACCTTTTCAAGGTTAGGAATCTTATTGGGATTATCGTAGCCGAACTTCTTCTGGAGCTCTTGCTTGATCGCTTCCTTGTATTTTTTCTTTAATCTAGACATTGGGCATACAACCTATTTTAGGCTTTTTCTGTTTTTACGGCTCTGTAAAGCACTTCTTGGCCGTCAATCTTGTAATAAAGCTCGCGCTGACCTTTACTGTCGAACCGCACCTTGAGCTTAACGGGCTGATTATCGTCTGTGCAGACCCTTAAGTTTGAAATGTGGATCGGCTTTTCAATTTCGACAATGCTACCGCGAGGGTTAGTTTGACTTCGCTTCACATGCTTTTTGCGCACGTTCAACCCTTGAACGACTGCTTTATCGCCAATGACTCTCAGGACAGCACCGACCTGTCCACGATCATTGCCAGCGATGGCCATGACCTTGTCACCTTTGCGGATCTTTTTTGATTCTCTCTGGCTTCTTTTCCATTTTTACCTTACCACTCTCTTGATCAGACACTTAAATCACTTCAGGTGCAAGCGACGCAATTTTCAAGAAATCTCTTTCGCGAACTTCTCGCGCAACAGGCCCAAAAATACGCGTCCCGCGTGGATTATTTTTGTCATCGATCAGGACACAGCTATTCGTATCAAAGCGGATCTTCGTGCCATCTTTGCGTTTGATATAGGACTTTGAGCGCACAATCACTGCCTGCACGACATCCCCTTTTTTAGCCTGGCCTTCTGGTTCAGCTTCTTGGACTGAACAGACGATCACATCGCCAACTTTGGCATAACGCCGTCTTGTGCCGCCGCGCACTTTAATGCACTTTACCCGCTTTGCACCTGAGTTATCGGCCACTTTGAGCTGGGTTTCTTGTTGAATCATAACTCTTAAACTCCGCTTTCAATATCCGTCTTATTAAATACCTTATGCGACCACAAGCCAACGCTTGAGCTTCGATAGAGGGCGTGTTTCGACGAATCGTAACCTCTGACCCAATCGCCAAAGGCTCGCCTTCATGGTGCGCATAGTATTTCTTTGCGCGCGTCACCACTTTGCCATACTGGGGGTGGCGAATTGTGCGCTCTACTTTGACGACAACCGTCTTTTGCATCTTATTGGAAACGACTAAGCCTTTTCTGACTTTGCGATTTCCTCTTTTCTTGTTCTCTTCTAACATGCTTTCCATTGTGACCTCTAAACCTTTTGCTTTTCAGTGATCACTGTCAACAGCCGCGCAATATCTTTTCTTTTTTGCGCGTATGCGATGAGGCTTTTCAACTTTTTTCTCTCTTTGGGCCTCATTGACCATTTCAAACAGACTCTTTGCGGGCCTCCAGATGGGCAGCCTCTAATTCCTCAACAGTCATGTCTCGAAACTCATTTGCTTTCTTGCGTTGCGCCATAGGGGCTCCTTACACTTGTTCTACCCGTTCAACAAAACGGGTTTTTAATCCCAGCTTAGCAGCGGCACGTCTAAGAGCACTTTGTGCCATATCTCTTGGAACGTTGGCCACTTCGAAAAGAACGCGTCCTGGCCTAACTACAGCCACCCAGTGATCGACTGCGCCCTTTCCCTTTACCCATCCGAACTTCAGCGGGTTTTTTGGTAATCGGCTTGTCAGGAAAAATGCGGATCCAGACCTTACCACGTCGTTGAAAGTAGCGGTTAATCGCAACGCGGCACGCTTCGATCTGTTGCGTTGTGATCCAGCCTCTTTCCAGGACTTGGATTCCAAACTCTCCAAAGTGGACAAAGTTGCCGCCTTTGCTAAGGCCAGCAAATTGGCCCTTTTTGCATTTTGCGATGCTTTGTGCGTTTTGGCATGAAAGCCATGGTTACGCAGCCTCCTTCTTCGCAGGATACAGCTTCACCGCGATAAATCCAAACTTTTACGCCGATGCTTCCATATGTCGTTTCAGCACGGCCGTACGCATAATCGATATCTGCACGCAATGTGTGGAGCGGCGTGCTTCCTTCTTTATACCACTCTGTACGGGCAATTTCAGCACCACCAAGCGGCCGGAACATTGCACTTTAATTCCAAGAGCGCCTGCATCGATGCTCGACTGCATCGCTTTTTTCATGGCGCGGCGGAAAGGAATCCGTCTTTCAAGTTGCTTTGCAATGGCATCCGCAACAATTTTTGCATCGAGGTCAGGACGTTTAATTTCTTCGACTTCGATCCAGACCTCTTTTCCGGTCAGCTTCGAAAGTTCAGCTTTCAAGATGTCGATTTCAGCGCCCTTTTTCCCGATGACAAGACCAGGACGCGCTGTGCAGATCGTCACTTCGATCTTTTCGCTCATGCGGCGAATCTTAATCTGCGAAGTGCCTTGCAGATCGGCTTTTTCATCAAATAGGCGCGCAATCATTGATCTTCGATGAGCATTGTTCCAAATTCTTGCTTGTTCGCAAACCACTTGGAGCGCCAGTTGCGGTTGCGGACTAAGCGAAAGCCAATCGGGTTTGTTTTTTGTCCCATTCCGTTTCTCCTTATTCTGTGCTGACAACCACTGTGAAGTGGCTTGTCCGCTTTAAGAATGGGATGACGCCCTCCGCGGTTTTTTGGCTTCGCACGCTTCATGCGAGGACCTTCATCAATACGCACTTCTTGCACGATTAAATTTTCTCGTCCCACGTCTAGTTGCGTTTCAGCATTAGCTACAGCACTGTCGAGCGTCTTTTTGAGAAGGCGTCCGCCTTTTAGCTGGCTATGTTGGAGTTGTAAAGTCGCCTGATCAACAGCCAATCCACGGATAAGCCCGCAGCTAGCCTGGCCTTGCGAGGGCTGATGCGTACGAATTGACTGATTGCAATAGCTTTATTCATATTGTGTCCTAAATATGTCCTTATCGTCTTACTACTTCTTGATCGGGTGTCCTTTAAATGTGCGCGTTGGGGAAAACTCTCCCAAGCGATGACCAACCATATTTTCGGTAACAAAAACTTAAGAATTTGCGGCCGTTGTGCACTTCAAATGTATGCCCGACCATTTCTGGAATGATCATCGAACGGCGCGACCATGTTTTAATTGCTTTTTTGGTCCTCGCTTTATTCTGATCTTCAACTTTCTTGAGCAGATGATGGTCAACAAAAGGGCCTTTTTTTAATGATCTTGCCATATCTACTTCTTCCTTCGATCTTTGACGATAAACTTATTAGATTTCTTATGCGATCTTGTACGCAAACCGCGCGTGCAAACCGCCCATGGGGTCTGCGGGATATTTCCCTTATGCTTACCTTCGCCACCACCGTGCGGGTGGTCAACAGGGTTCATCGCTGTACCGCGAACTGTGGGACGCACCCCTTTCCAGCGCATACGTCCCGCTTTTCCTTCGACTGCGCAAGTTATTTTCTGGATTGGAAACAGCTCCAAAAGTTGCTCGGCAGTTTTCATTGACCATGCGCATTTCACCTGATGGCATACGCAGTGTGGCATAGCCGCCGCTGCGCGCCATCAGCTGGGCCGATAGACCTGCTGAACGGACCATTTTGCCCCCTTTTCCAGGGATCATTTCGATATTGCAGATCACCGAACCGAGCGGCATAAACTTCAGCTTCATGCAGCTCCCTACTGCAAAAGGAGGCTCATCGCTTGTTTGAACACTATCGCCCACTTTTAAGCCTTGAGGAGCTAAGATGTAACGCTTTTCGCCATCTGCATAGTTGAAGAAGAGCAATATAGGCGGTGCGGTTGGGATCATATTCAATGGATGCCACGCGCGCAGGAATATTCTCTTTATCGCGTTTAAAGTCGACAATACGGTAGTGCTGCTTGTGGCCTCCGCCCTTATGGCGGCAAGTAATATGGCCATTGTTATTGCGACCACTAGTACGTCTCTTTGGTAAAAGAAGCGATTTGTCAGGCTTCACTGTCGCACGCTTGCCCTCGACACGTGTCAACTGCTCATGCATGGAGAGTACTAGCTGTCTTGTCCCAGGAGTGATGGGACGATATTTTTTTAACATGTGTTAACTAATCTCCCTTAAATGTTGTCCAGGCTGTCGCCTTTATCCAGAGTCACAACGGCCTTTTTGAAGGCCGACTTAATGCCTGAACGGCCACGCACACGGCGAGGCTTGGCTTTCACATTGATCGTATTGACAGCTTTGACCTTAATATTCTTTTCGCGATAGATCTCTTCGAGAGCTTGCGCAATCTGCTGTTTGTTTGCTGTGCGATCGACAATAAACACATACTTAGGCGATTCGCAGCGCGCAAGCGATGGGTTGCTCTTCGCATTTTTCAGCTCTTGCAGCACACTCGCCTTTTCAGTGATGTGCTGATGCTTGATAATTTGATAAGGATTCTTTTCAGCCATAGTTTAAACCAGCCATTGGATGAGTTCTTCTAGCGCCGCCTCTGTCATCACGATGTCGTGGGCAACCACTACATCGTAACCAGAAATGTTTGTCGCTAGAGCAAATTCTGTTTTAGGAATATTGCGAATGCTCTTTGCAAAGTGCTCATGCTGTGTCGTTTTGACATTGACATGCTTTGTTTCGCCCTCAATTTCAAATTCAGCGTAGTTGCCTTCGCCTAGAAAGAGAACGCGCTTGCCAAGTTTGCAAGCCTGAAGGAACTGTGCGATTGTTTTTGTGCGAGGGGCTTCAAGAGTCGTTGTTTCGATGATGTGAAGGCGATTGTCGCGAATCTTTTCCCCGAGCAGACAGCGAATCGCGGCGCGGCGCTCTTTTTTATTGATGCGCACATGCTGATCAAATTTCGGTCTTGGCGTAAATACACGTCCGCCACCTTTATATTGAGGAGCAGCGAGAGAGCCTTGACGCGCACGTCCTCCCCCTTTTTGCGGATGCGGCTTTTTGGTCGAGTGGCTGACTTCAGAGCGACCTTTTGTACTTGCCGACCATTGGCGCGCATTGTTGCGGATCGCCACGATGTAATCTTTGATCATCTGGCCGTTAGCTTCAGCTTTTGCAAGCGCCGCATCGACCTTGACGGTTCCGATTTCCTGACCTTCGAGATTATATTTCTTCAATGTTGTCACGGTTTCGCCCTCTCGCCTTAAACTTTCGCTTTTGTCTTTTTAATAGCTGCCGATAGGATCACAAGACCATTGACTGGGCCAGGAACTGCCCCTTTCACTAAAATCAGATTTTCCTGTTTGTCAATTTGAATGACTTCCAAGTTCTGGATCGTCACGCGATCATCACCCATGTGGCTGGCACGTGGACCGCCTGGCAAGCAGCGGCCTGGCGTCGATCTCATCCCTGTCGAACCTGCATGGCGGTGAAAACCCGAACCGTGCGAAGCTGGACCGCCGGAAAAGTGGTGCAACTTGATCACCCCTTGATACCCTTTCCCTTTTGACATAGCCGTTGCATCGACAAATTTGATCTCCTCAAATTCAGCTACTGACAGCTCTTGCCCTTGGCTGTATCCCTCGACATTTTCGAAACGCGACTCAAGCAAATAGCGGCGCGGCTCGACAGATGCCTTTGCATAATGGCCACGCAGCGGCTTTGTCACGCGCTTCTCAATCGTGCGCGGATCTTTTGTCGACGATGTGCTCAAACCCGAGTTGAATCGCATTGTATCCATCTTTTTCAACTGTTTTCACTTGGGTGACAACATTTGGCTCCGCTTCAATGACCGTGCACGTAATGACATTGCCTTGATCATCGAAGAGTTGCGTCATCCCACGCTTCTTGCCCATAAACTTAAGCGACATAGGTCTTATCCTAGTTGTTATAAAAGAGTCACTGTTTGCCTTCTTCGACTAGTGAAAAGGTACACACGAGATGCGTTCTTTTCAGAGCCTGAAAGGGACGTTAAAGGAACCAGATTATCACAGGGCCGAATTTCGCACAACAAAGAATGTGAGAAAAAATAAAAACCTTAAGAGGGCTGGTAATATTCTTCGTTATAGCGTACCTGTGCATACGTTTTGCCAAATCCAGTTATCCCAGCTCCTAAATTAGCGGCGCACCTACCCAAGTAGAGTAATCCCATAACTTCAGGAGCTAAAACCAGCTTTAGGCTACACTCCACGCCATTGTGCATGAGGATAGTTGCCATCTTAGCGATGTCAAACCATAAGCCGGCCTTGAGCTTCTTTCTGTCCATTCCGAGATTAGCCTTCTCAGCTTCGCTATTGGACCTGGCGATCTCTTCAGACTTTCTCTTTAGCTCTTGACAAGTCGCCACAATTTTACAAACAGAGGCGACAAGGGTTAAAACCCGACTTGCGCCCTATCAATGACTCATCTGATGCGCGCTTGTTTTGGAGGCTAAAACGGGGCAATTTTCGCCTACTTTACTCAAGTATGTCAAAAATTGCCCCGTTTTAGCCTCCAAAAAATCGCATCATCAGCTGAATCACCGCTAGGGCGCAAGTCGGGTTTAAAGCATCCTTGACGAAAGTGACCGCTCCTAAGCTCATCGAAAAGGTGCCCAGGTCGATCCAGTTCCACTCATGCGGAATCATCAAACAGCCCTCGACGGTCACCTGTAGCGCAGAGAAAATTTTCTGTCCCCGCACCCAATTGCTCCTCTCATTGCGGATGCTCTTTAGTGCATAAATCTTCTCAGGCAGCTCCAGAAAGGTCCCGATGTCTTTAACCTTGACTAAGACTTTCTCATAAGGAGTCCATTTGTGGAATCGGGGAACTTTTTCACAAATTTTGGGAAGATCGTTTGCAATATAGATGAATGAGAGAATGTTTTGCGCAAGACTCTTGATGACGGGTAAATTCCTTGGCTGTCTTTCGCATATCTCCCTCGGCCAATTGACAGGACGCTCTCTCACTCTATCGACGGCTCCCATTTTACACCTCCTTTTTGAACCCCCAGATTAAAAGATTTGTAAAAATAAGAAAAATTAATGTAATTTATATTTAAAATAAGTAAAACTTATGAAACGCAAGCTGCCTCTCAACCTCTTTTATCTGAAGTATTTCTGCGATGCTGTGAAGCAGGGAACCATTTCTGCTGCCGCCAGAGAGAACTTTGTCAGCCAGTCAGCCATTAGCCAAGGGATCCTGCAACTGGAAAAATCTCTTGAGATTGAGCTCATCACACACCAGACCAAAAGATTTAAAACGACTCATGAGGGGGAACTTCTTTTTGAATCGGCCAAGCAGGTCTTTAAGGCGGTTGAAGAGGCTGAAAGTGCGTTGTGGGCTAAGGAGGGAGAAATTGCAGGGAGAATAGAATTTGCCTGCACGCATAGCTTTGCGCTTGCTCTCCTCCCCCACTGCCTAAAAAGAGCAAAAGAGGAGTGGCCCCATTTACAAGTGAATTTTCGCCTGGCACACACAGACGTAATCAGAGATCTTCTGAAAAAGGGGTCTATCGATTTTGGAATTGTACTGGACAATGAAGACCTTTCAGGTTTTGACTGCTGTGAACTGCGTCAGGGTCATTATCGTCTCTATACTTCCCAAAAAAAGCAGAAGGGTCTCCCCTTTTTACTTTCCGAAGAGCGCTTGGAAACAAATCTTCTCAAGGACTCCTACCGGAAGCTCTACAACAAGGAGATGGCTGTTCTGATGCAGGTGTCGAGCTGGGAGGTGATCGCCAACTTGACCGAAGAGGGGCTTGGAATTGGCTTTTTTCCAGATTACGTGGCGGAACGAAGAAAGGGAAGTCTCATGGAGTTTCGTAGCAAATGTGCGCCTATTCCCTATAAGATTTATGCCATTTTGTCTAAAGGCAGCAAAGTTTCAAACGCGATTAAGGCGTTTTTGGAGATGCTGAAAGAGCAGCTTTAGAGCTTTTACGCCCCTTTTTGGCAGGTACGCGAATGTGCTGCCCGCGGCGCACTTTGGACTTTAGCTTGAGCTTGCTTGTATCTGCTTCTGGAAGAAGCTGCACCTGCTGCAAAACCTCTTCAATTAGTGCCCCTCTTATCACAACAAGTCGCATCGGCTTTTCAACCGCACCTTCCACAAAGACTTCGATGCGCTGGTCCACAACATAGTGTGGAGGGTCGCGTGTCGTAGGCATAGCCCCATCATCGGTCAGGCGGGTGATAAGTGTCAGAACGGCGAGCACACTGAGTATCACGAGGATCGCGAGCCATTCATGAATGTGCAATTGGGGAGGCGAGTCGATTTTTTGCATCCGAAAAGGTATAGCAGAGCGCGAAATTAGGCTCAATTTTTTTTCGGATGGGGAGGATAGACAGGATGGCGAGTCCTTTAAACCCGACTTGCGCCCCTACATCGCGCTTAAAACCCGACTTGCGCCCTAGCGGTGATTCAGCTGATGATGCGATTTTTTGGAGGCTAAAACGGGGCAATTTTTGACATACTTGAGTAAAGTAGGCGAAAATTGCTCCGTTTTAGCCTCCAAAACAAGCGCGCATCAGATGAGTCATTGATAGGGCGCAAGTCGGGTTTAAACTTCAGCCTCGTACGCGGGGTTTCATGAACTTTCGAAGTTCTTATCTTGTCTATCCTTGTATCCTAAAAAAATAAAAAAGCCCAACGATTTTCTGTTGGGCAAAAAAAGGCGCGACCAGTGACCTGGCCGCGCTTGAGAACATTTAAGCACGAAGCAGAAGGCTTGTCTTTGGAAGAGCGTACATGCCCTGTTTGGTTGCTTGATCGTAGCGGAAGGTTGCAAAGACCCTGCCAAGACCCGCAAGACCGCAGCTGATGCCTGTTGTCCACTGACCGATGAGGAAGATAGCAGCAACAGTAGCAGCAGAGAGCCCGAGTGGGGGAGCTACTACAAATGCAACACCTAGGACGAGCATGTTTGTGAAAACAACTACGGCACACTTGAAGACATCGTACCAGCGGGTTACGCTCAATTTCTCGATCGTCATCCGCTTTTCAGCCGTAACAATCTCGTTCTTGGAGGTCTTGTAGACGACAACTTGGCGCAAGCGATCGAGGTTGGCTTCTGTTGTATCTTCACGCCGCACCTTCATTCTCTCAAGCTTCTCTAGCTTTGCAGAAAGAATTTTCTCTGCCTTCTGAATATCTTGATCCATTGCAGCAAGCTTGGCCAGCACGGGAGGAATCTGCTTTTCGAGATTTACAGCCTCGGCTTTTAATTTTTTATCTCTTAGATCGGCAAGAGTCTTCTTTGCCTTGTCGATATCTGTGACGAGCTGTGCTTCAATCTTGGCTTTGTCTTTTTTATCCTCATTACCAAATTTCGTATCACGGTACTGGCTTTTGAGTTCATCAATACGTTTTAACGCGTCAGGCGTCCACGTTGTATTTTTAGCAAGCAGGTCTCTGATTTGGGCGAGGGGCCCATTCACATCTAGACGCTTCGAGCATTTCTTGATGACAGCTTCAGCCTTTTTAATGTTTTTGCCTTCTGCCACCACATTGATGACGGATGAACCAGCTGTAAAGGCATCTCTGACAACGCCAAGACCAAATGAGGTGACGCCCACTTTTGCAGCCCAGCCGCCAATCGCAAGCAGGTTCCAGAGATTGTACTTGAGAGGAATTAAGACAATCGCATCGAGGCCAATGTAGAATGTTGAGGTAATGCGATAAATCCCTTTCCAGCGGTTTGTTAAGGCAGTACCGCCTTTCAATTCTTCTGGAACTTTCTTTAAGGCGACCAGCTTTCCAGGGAGTTCAAAAGTATTCCCAAGATGTTTAATGACCATCAGAGCCTTTTCAAAGGGCTTGAGAACCTTCACCCACTCCAGGCTAGCAATGACGCCATCGACCTTGGTTGGGATCAATTTGACGATATGAGGAAGCCCCTGGATAAACCAGACAACTCCTAACAAACTCTGAGCCAGGTTTTTCATGACGGGCAAGCTGTCAACAACAGTGGGAGCGTTGTAGAATACACCCTTTGCTCCCTCTTTTACATCCTGTAAAAACCCCTGTTTTTCTCTAATTGCAGCTGTTCCCGGCATGATTGACCTTCCTTAATTGGTTAAATTTTAAATAACATCTTTCACATCAGGCTTTTTCACTGAGAATTTGTGGTAAGCCGCGGAGCCAATGCAGAGAAGCGAGATGGCTCCTAGCAGCCCTAAGGCCACACTTCCAGCTACAGTTGCCCCAGCCGTTAAACCACCAATCACTGCGACCTTGATCGCCACTTCAGAACCCGATGCAAAGCCGTCGAGCAAGGCTTGCTTTCTCTTGATTAACTTCGCCCGATATTTGACGAAATGTTTGGCCAGCTCCTCTTTCTCTGCCTGGTCGACGACGCCTGCTTTGTCAAAGATCTTCTTGAGATTCTTGTCGCTTGGCTTGACGTCGATCTTTTTGTCAAAAGCCTGGCCATACTTTTCAACTTTTTTGCCCGATGTGATGAAGCGCTTGATGGCGTCGGCCATAAAGTAGGCGTGCGCCACAGCGACGACAGAGCGCAAAACGGTCAAGATCGAAACGCGGCTGACAAAGCCAAAAACTTGAAGATTTCCTACCCAGGCTGTCTTTCCAGCAAGATCTGGGATGGAGCGGAAGACAGGCCATGTTTGAACAAGTCCAGCAAGTTTGGGAACAAACCCAAAGACGCGGATTCTGCCGACAGCCGCTGCAAAGGATCCCACAGCGCTGAATGAAACGCTAAATACATCTCTGACAAAGAGGCAGGTCCCGATGATATTTGCAGGAACTAGAGCAATGTGCGCAGCAACTGCGTTGTAGTGCTTCTTGGCGCGGTCTTTGAGATAGCCGCCGTTGAAAAAGTAGTTGGCATCGCCGATGAGCTCGAGCAGATCAAATGCTTCTACCATGCCGACAAAGTGTTTGGAGGCCTCAGCCCATGTCGACATATAATTGCCCCAGTGCGCAAGTGCGGGACCCACACACTCGGTGATCTTTTTGACCAGCGCTGCTAAACGCGGCGTGTCGGTCAAACTCGCAACAAAATACAACCCCTGTTTGCAGCCATAGAGGAATTTGTGTCCCCCTCTTTGAAGAAAAGCGGCAGGCTCTTGTAAAATGGAAGGGAACCCGGCTAATCTTGTTTTGCTATTGTCGACTACTGCTGCTGTTGGCATATGTGACCTCGAACCATTTATTTTTTGTTTAAGCTATATTGTAGCAAAATTTAAAGAAATTGTAAAGGACAACTTAATTATTCGCAACTGTTTTTATTCAACCGAAAAACGGTGCCAAAAAAGCCATCCATACCCCCTTCTGAAGGGAGGGTCTGAAAAGCCGTCCCCACACGTTCAAGCGGATAGGTTTTTAGAAAATGGGCGATCTGCTCCTCATTCTCCTCTTTAAGAATGCTGCAGGTCGCATAAACAATGTGTCCGCCCGGCCGCACATAGCTGAGCGCCCGCTCAAAAATGGTGCGCTGCTGCCCGACCAGTCGCTGCAGCATCTCTAGCGAGAATTTCCACTTCATGTCGGGATTGCGGCGCAGCGTCCCAGTCCCTGAACAAGGAGCGTCCACGAGCACCCAGTTCATGTTTTTTTTCAATCTTTTAAGCTTCGCATCTTCTGCCGGAGCAACCTGCGCATTTTGAATGCCAGCTCGACGCAGCCGCTTGCGGCTCTCTGCAAGGGCTCGGGCGCGAATGTCGTGCAGGTAGATCTGCCCGCGATTTTGCATGGCGGGCGCAAAGGCGAGCGTTTTCCCCCCAGAACCAGCGCAGTAGTCCATGACGGCATCGCCCGGCTTTGCCTGGACGAGTGCCGCGAGCAGCTGACTCCCCTCATCTTGCACCTCAAAAAGCCCCTGCTTAAATTCGGGCAATTCAAAGAAATTTATTTTCTGTAAAAAGGTGATCCCGCAGGGAGCTTCTTTGCACGGAGCTACCTGATAGCGCTCTTTCCACATCGTAAGGAGAGCCTCGCGCGTCGTTTTTAAGGCGTTCGCCCGCACTGTTGTCGGGGCGGGGCTATTGCTGATGCGGCAGAGGGCAGAGGCCGTCTCCAAACCGTGGCTAGCAACGAGGAGATCGAACAGCTCCTTGGGAAAGCTCAAGCGTATGTGTGGAGGCATATTTTCGTCTGCCTTGTCCCAATCGCCTTCAAGAAAGCAGGCGAGCCGCTTCTCCCAGGTGGGCGGTTGGGAACAGCGCTCATCGAGGAGACCGCGCCAGCGCACCAGCGCATAGACTGTTTCAGCGATATAGGCGCGATCTTTTGCTCCCAATGCTTTATGGGCGCGAAAGTAGTAGTGCAGGGCGAGGTCGAGCGGCTCCTGCCCCTGTTCATAAGCCTCAAAAAAGGCCAATAGATGATGTTCGCGAAAAGGTTTTGTCATAGAGGCTTAAAGTATTGCGTGAAAGAGCCATTTGTTGCATTATAAAAAGAATGTTTCAGTTTATTATCTCGCTTTTGATTGTCGCCTTCGGCCAACCCGCAACCAGCCCCTGGTGCGCGCTGATAGCAGCCACAGCCGGCTATGCGATCTTCTGGAAGCTGCTGCTCGATATTTCAAGCGGCAAAAAACGTTTCTGGCTCTCCGCCGGCTGGTTCGGCGGCGTACAGCTCATACAGCTCTTCTGGTTCACCTCGCACCCCTTTCTCTACATCTACGCCGTCTATTTTTTCTTGGCTTTTGGCGTCGGTCTCCAGTTTGGACTTGTGGGACTCTGCATCACGCGCGACCGCCTCAAATCGCTCCCCTCACTTTTGGCAGTGGCCGGCCTCTGGACTCTCCTCGAATGGTCGCGCCTTTTTATTTTGGCCGGCTATAGCTTAAACCCTGTGGGACTGGCGCTCACAGCCAATATCTATTCGTTGCAGATGGCGTCGCTCGTAGGCCTTTATGGGCTCTCCTTCTGGGTGATCCTGGTCAACTTGTTAGCGCTGACGCGTCGCCCTATCTGGCTTGTTGCCGCCCTCCTTCCCTTTCTCTATGGAGTTGCGCAGATCCAGATTCACGCTCCCCTTTTTGCGAAGAGTGACCACTACTACGCTCTTTTAATCCAGACAGCCTTCCCTTCTGAAGAGGCGCTCACCTTCCATTCTCAAAGTGAGCGCATCGCCTACGTGATCGACGAGTGGCGCCAGATCTTGAAGCTGGCTAAAACAAGCCATGGCAAAGCAATCGACCTGATCGCCCTTCCCGAATTTGTTGTTCCCTATGGAACATATGGCGCCATTTTTCCGCATGAAGTGGTACACAAAACTTTTCAAAACATCTACGGCAAAGAAGCGGAGCTTTTGCTCCCTCCGCTAGAGGCTCCCCTTGCAGAAATGCGCGGCAAAATCTGGTTTGTCAACAACGCCTACTGGCTCCAGGGGCTTTCCAATGTTTTCAAAGCCGAAGCCCTTTCGGGCCTCGAAGATGCGGAAGAGCTGGCCAACGGCGAAATCGCCTATTACAGCGCCGCCATCCATCTGCAGCCTAACCAGTTTACCCCACAGCGCTATGAAAAGCGCGTTCTGATGCCGATGGGTGAATACATCCCCTTCAGCTTCTGCCGCACTCTGGCTGCCTCCTACGGCATTCACGGCTCCTTTACGCCAGGCAGTGAAGCGAAAGTTCTCACCGGCAAACAGCCCCTTGGCCCCTGCATCTGTTATGAGGAGACCTTTGGACACATGATGCGCGAAAACAGCCAAAAGGGGGCGCGCCTGCTCGTCAATCTCACCAATGATGGCTGGTACCCGCTCTCCGCACTCCCTAAACAGCATCTCGACCATGCGCGGGTCCGCACTGTGGAAAATGGGCTGCCCCTCTTGCGCGCCTGCAATACCGGGGTCACAGCGGCGCTCGATAGCCATGGCCGCATTGTCGCAGAGCTAGACAACCGACAAGAAGCTGCTGGAGCGCTACATGCAGACATTCCTTTATATACATACCGTACTCTCTACCGCACTGTAGGCGATACGCTGATTGTGGCGCTGAGCAGCTTTTGCCTACTCTTTTTTTGGCGTAAAGACAAAGTAATTTAGTCTTGCTTAAAACAGTTAATTTTCATAGACTATCTGATTAATTTAAACCGATCTAACAAATGACTCGAACCCTCAAATCGCGCACTCTCAAGCAGCCCGCCTCTTTTTCAGGAATCGGCATCCACACCGGGGAGCTGGTGACGATGAAGTTTTGCCCAGCCGTCGAGGGAAACGGCATTGTGTTCAAGCGCGTGGATCTGCCTGGACAGCCTACGGTTCCAGCAACCGTCGAATATGTGTGCGACACGGCGCGCAGCACAACCATCGGCATTGGCCCCGTGCGCATCCATACTGTCGAACATGTTTTGGCAGCGCTCTCAGCCTATCAGATTCACAACTTGACGATCGAACTCGACAATATCGAACCTCCCGTTGGAAACGGAAGCTCCGACACCTTTGTCCAGATGATTGAAGAGGCTGGCATTCAGGAGCAGGAGGGGCTTTTCCCCATTGCCCATCTTCAAGCGCCCGTCTATCTATCTGAAGGCGATATCCATCTTGTAGCCCTTCCTCACGACCAGTTCCGCATCAGCTATACGCTCAGCTATCCCGAAAACCCTGCCCTCAAAGCACAGTTCCGCTCCTTTGAAATCAATCAGGAGACCTTTAAAAAAGAGATCGCCCCCTGCCGCACCTTCTCCCTTTATAAAGAGGTCGCCTTTCTCATGGACCGCGGCCTGATCAAGGGAGGAAGCCTCGACAACGCCGTCGTGATTGATGGCGATGTGGTCTTCAGCAAAGAGGGGCTCTTTTTTGAAGATGAGATGGTCCGTCACAAGATCTTAGACATGGTCGGCGATCTCTCTTTAGTCGGTTTTCCCTTCCACGCCCATATCATCGCCATTCGCTCGGGCCATGCCACCAACTGCGCACTCGCTAAAAAGCTCTACGATTACATTGGCACCATGGTAACAAGATGAAAAAAACGCTCGATATCAAAGATGTCGTCAAGATTTTGCCGCACCGCTATCCCTTTCTGCTCGTCGACCGCATTTTGGAGATCGATCTTGAAAAAGGGTTCATTGTCGGGCAGAAAAATGTCACCATTAACGAATCCTTCTTCCAGGGCCATTTCCCCGACGCTCCCATCATGCCTGGCGTTCTAATTCTAGAAGCTTTGGCTCAAGCGGGAGGAGTCTTAGTCCATTTGAAAAGCCAAAAAAACCTGATTGCCGTTCTCCTTAATGTCAACCATGCAAA
Source organism: uncultured Parachlamydiaceae bacterium (assembly GCA_963745935.1). GTDB lineage: Bacteria > Chlamydiota > Chlamydiia > Chlamydiales > Parachlamydiaceae > JAJFUZ01. The sequence continues at coordinate 156,216 of CAVUZO010000003.1, read as the reverse complement.
ATTCCGCCATCCTGTACGTCCCGGGGATGTTTTAATATTAAAAGGGCAGGGCCTCCACTTTAGTTCTAAAGGAGGGCGCGTGAAAGTAGAAGCGCTCGTCCAGGATAAAATAGCTGTCGAGGCAGAGATCGGCTTTGCACTCGTCGATAAAAGTCAAATTTAGGAAAGTACACCTCATGAACAAGCCCTCTATCCACCCCACAGCGATCATTGAGCAGGGAGCGAAAATCGGTAGCGATGTCACAATTGAGCCTTACGTCGTCATCAAAAGCAACGTCACGCTTGGCGATCGCGTTGTCGTCAAATCTCACGCCTATATCGACGGCTATACCACAATTGGGGAGGGGAGCATCATCTATCCTTCAGCTAGCATCGGCACCAAGACGCAGGCGCTCAAATATCGGGGAGAAAAGACCTTTGTCCAGATCGGCAAAAATTGCGAAATCCGCGAATTTGTGACCATTAACTCCTCTTTCGAAGAAAATTCAATCGTCAAAGTTGGCGATAATTGCCTCATCATGGCCTATTGCCACATCGCCCACCATTGCCACGTGGGCAACCGGGTCATTATGAGCAACAATGTGAACCTGGCTGGACATGTCACTGTCGAAGACTTTGCCATCATCGGTGGGATGAGCGCCATCCATCAGTTTTCGCGCATCGGCTGCTTCGCTATGGTCGGCGGGATGAGCCGCATCACGCATGACATCCCTCCCTATTCTCTCGGGGCGGGAACACCCTATAAAATGGGCGGCCTCAATATCATCGGCCTGAAGCGCAACGGCCTTCCCATCAAAACGCGCAAAGAGCTCAGCAAAGCCTTCAAACTCACCTACCGTTCTGGTTTGCGTCTGGAAGATGCCCTGGAACGCATTGAGAGGGATGTCGAAATGCTGCCAGAAGTCCAGCACTGGGTGCGCTTCTGCCGCGAATCGAAGCGCGGACTCATCTGCATGCAGGGCAACGCCGGCTCTGACGATGAGTTTGACCAGATCGAAAAGGAAGAAGAGAAGGAATACGCGAAGATTGAATAAAGTTGTTTATTTCGGAACTCCCGAATTCGCGGCAGAAGTTCTCTCTTTTTTACTTGCACACGGCATCCAGATAGTCGCCGTCGTCACAAAGCCCGATCGCCCTAAGGGGCGATCTTTAACACCAGTTCCCACGCCCGTCAAGCTTATCGCCGAAGCGCATAATTTGCCCCTCTACCAGCCTGAAAAGGCCTCTTCAGCCGATTTTGCTGCAACCCTGCAAGCTTACGAAGCCGATCTTTTTGTCGTCGTCGCCTATGGCGAAATCTTGCGCCCCCACCTCCTCGCTATACCTAAAAAGGGCTGCATCAACCTGCACGCCAGCCTTCTGCCCAAGTACCGCGGCGCCGCACCCATCCAGCGCAGCATCATCGCAGGCGAAAGCGAAAGCGGCATCACAATCATGCACATGGCCGAAAAGATGGATGCGGGCGACATGATCGAGGTAGTGAAAGTGCCCATCGGGCCCGACACAACCTATGGAGAGCTAGAAAAGGCTCTCTGTACGGCAGGCTCAGAAGCGATACTCGATGTGATTCGACGTTTTGAAAAGGGCGGCGTCGTCGCAATGCCACAGGACCATTCCAAAATGACTCTTGCACCCAAGATTGAGCTTGAAGAGTGCCAACTCGACTGGAAAAGGCCAGCGCTTGCCCTCCACAACCTTGTGAGAGGGGTCAACCCGCATCCTGGCGCCTGGACGGTAGTCGAGGTGAAAGGGAAGACTTTGCGACTGAAACTTAACCGCACGAAATGGTATGAAGCTCTTTCAGGAGAACCCGGAACCCTCCTCGCTTATGGCAAAGAGGGCTGGATCGTCGCTTGCGGCACAGGAGCTCTCGAACTTCTCGATCTGCAGCTCGAAGGAAAGCGCGCCATGACCGCCCAGGAGCTAATGCGAGGGCTGCCGCGCGAGCAAATAAAGATCATCGTATGACGCTTCCCTGGTATAAAGAGGGCTTAAAATTTAAATGCACCGGATGCGGCCAGTGCTGCACCGGGGCTCCCGGCTATGTCTGGGTGACAGAAGTTGAGATGGCCGCCATGGCGCAGTTTCTGCAAATTTCCTTGCAGCAATTCAAGCGCACCTATACGCGTCAGCGCGATAATCGCTACGCCCTCATTGAAAAAAAGTCTGAAAATCACAACTGCGTCTTTCTCGAAGAGAAGCGCTGCCAAATCTATCCGGTCAGACCTTCGCAGTGCCGCACCTTTCCCTGGTGGAAGGAAAACCTTGTGAGCCAAGAGAGCTGGGCCCTAGCGGCAAAAAGCTGCGAAGGCATTAATGACGAGGCGCCGCTAGTGTCTTATGAAGAGATAAAGTCTACTCTTTCAGTGCCTTCTTAAGCCTCTTTGCCGAGGCAATATCTGCAAAATAGGGCGAAACTAAGCTGTTAAGCACAATCGCCTGCTTCAAATCCTCAAAATCCAAGACGCAGACTTTATCTTTCAGCTTTAAACCCGACTTGCGCCCTATCAATGACTCATCTGATGCGCGCTTGTTTTTGCCATTCGACTTTGCTTCCTTCGGCACCATTTGTCCGGATTAAGAGTGAAGCAGAAGAAATAGAATGCATGATAACGCTCAAATAATATAAATATTGAATAAATTTTGACGAAAATTTATTCAAATGTCAATAAATTTAAGTAATATAAATCACTTAATTTATTTAGGTCTTTTTCAACAAAACCTGAATGAAACTCCAATTTTAAATGGCATTCCAGTATGCTCCTTAGACCCTGATTGCTACCTTAATTTTTCCTTGGGGCGGCCGCGAAAGCTCCCGCGGTTAAATCATCGGGGAAGGGGTTGTATTGACTTAATACTCCCCCTTCCCCGATGATTTAACCGCGGGAGCTTTCGCGGCCGCCCCAAGGAATTAAGGTAGCAATCAGGGTCTTAGCATTATGGAATCGAAAATCCGCGTCCTATCCGAACAGACCATTAACCAGATCGCCGCTGGCGAGGTCATCGAAAATGCCGCCTCCGTCATCAAGGAGCTGGTGGAAAACTCGATTGATGCCGGGGCGACTGAAATTAGTGTCGAAATTAGCGGGGGTGGGAGACAGCTGATTCGCGTGCGCGATAATGGCTGCGGCATGAATGAGGATGACGCTCTGCTCTGCCTGGAGCGGCACGCCACCTCAAAACTGCGTGGCGTCGATGACCTTCAGATTATCTCCTCGATGGGATTTCGCGGAGAAGCCATTCCCTCAATCGCCTCCATTTCTAAATTTACGCTCACGACGGCTCCACATGGCCAGAAGGGCACGATTGTCATTGTCGATGGAGGCAAGATTGTAAAGACGGCTCCTGTCGATTGTGAAGCGGGGACGATGATCGAGGTCAAAGAGCTCTTCTTCAATGTGCCGGCGCGCAAAAAATTTCAGAAGGCGCCCGCCCATGATACGCAGGAAATTTTAAAAAGTCTCACGCTGATCGCTTTGGGGCATCCCTCGATCAAGTTCGAGCTGATCAGCAACCAGAAGACGCTACTCAATACCGGCTCTTCTGGAGAGCTCCAGGAGCGCATTTCGGATGTTTTAGGAGTTGAGTTTCTGCAGGAACTGTCGCCCATCGTAGCGCAGCATCAGGAGTGGCAGCTGCAGGGCTACATCGGCCAGCCAGCATGCACGCGCCACAACCGGACGGGGCAATTTCTCTTCATCAATAAGCGGGCTGTCAGTAGTCCCTTGATCAGCTATGCGGTGAGAGATGGCTACGGGCCCGCTCTTGCTTCAAATCGCCATCCGCTTTTTGTTTTGCATTTGACTCTTCCAGGCTCCCTTGTAGACGTCAATGTGCATCCGCAAAAGCGGGAAGTGCGCCTGCGCCATGAGCAGGCGCTGCGCGAATGGATTGTCAAGACTGTCGAGGGGACTCTGCCTAAATATGAGAATTTCTACCCTGTAAAAGAGGAATTTTCCTACAGTGCGGCACCCCTTGCTGCAGCTGCCTCTCTAGAGATTGCTGAAAGACGAGAAGTGCTTTATGAGAGAGCCGTAGCTCCTACCTATACCCCCTCTCTTTTTATTGAACCTGTGAAGGCTCCCAAAAAGGCAGTTAAGGTGCTGGCCACATTTCCGGGATACATTGCAATAGAGCGCTCCGCACAGGATGGCCTGAACTTAATTGATCAGCGTGCGGGCCATGCAAGAGTCATCTTTGAGCGGCTTATTCATGCAGGAGGGAGTGTGGAAGTTCAAACACTTCTAATTCCTTACACTCTGGAGCTGACACCTCTGGAAAGTAGCATTCTAGAAGCACATCTGGAAGACTTAAATGGCTGTGGAATTAGCATCAAGGCATTTGGGCAGAAGTCCTACGTCATCGATGCCCTTCCTCAGATCTTTGGCAATGCCGATATCGCCGCGTTCCTGCATGAGCTTGTTTCTAATTTGCGCGAATTTAAGGGGATTCAAGAAGAATTAAAAAAACAGATTGCCGAGACGGCGAGCCGCTCAGCTGTATCGCGTAGCCGCCGTCTGACTTATGATGAGGCGCAGACGCTGGTCAATCAACTCATGGAGTGCGACATGCCCTTCCAGTGCCCGAAGGGCAAGCCTACCCTAGCAGAAATACCTCTCACACATCTGACAACACTTTTTAAATGAATCGCATAGACAAATTAAGAACTGTCTTAAATGGAGAAGCTCTCCTTGTGGAAAAAGAGGTGGACCTCTTTTATTTAACGGGGCTAAAGCTCTCGGCGGGATGCCTTGTCGTCCATTCTCAAGGCGCCTTTCTCCTGGTCGACAACCGCTATTTTGAAATGTGCCGCAAAAGATCGCCCGTGCCTGTAATTCTTTCCGATAAAACGGGGCTGAAAGAGGCGCTTGGGGCCATTCCAAGTTTATGTTTCGATGCTCAGGCGACTAGCTACGTCCGCTTTCAAGAATTGGAAAAACTGGTCTCTCTGAGACCGATCGACAGCCCTGTAGCGCATCTTCGGATGATAAAAGAGCCGGAAGAAATTGTATATTTAAAGGAAGCGGCCGCCCTTGGCGCGGAGGGGTTTGACTTTGTAAAGGGACTCCTAAAAGAGGGGATTAAGGAAAATGAGCTGGCGTTGGAGCTTGAGATCTTCTGGAAACGGCGCGGCAGCAAAGCGTTAGGGTTTGAGCCGATCATCGCATTTGGGGCCAATAGCGCCATGCCCCATTATCGCAGCGGGGATGTGGCGTTGAAGACGGGAATGAATGTCCTGATCGACATTGGCGTCAATTACCGCCACTACCTTTCCGATATGACGCGCGTTCTCTTTTTTGGAGAGCCCGATCCGCGCCTCAAAGCCATCTACAAGGTGGTTGCAGAGGCTCAGGCCAAAGCATTAGACCTTTGCAGGCCCGGAACTTTAATCGGTCAGTTGGACAAAACGGCGCGCGATCATATTGCCAAAGCCGGTTATGGCGACTATTTTGGCCATAGCCTGGGGCATGGGGTGGGCCTTGAAATTCATGAGCTTCCCACATTGCGCCAAAAGCCCCCGTTCAGCGAAATGGCCCTCCAAGCCGGGATGGTGATCACCATTGAGCCGGGCATCTACATTCCTGACTTAGGCGGTGTGCGGCTCGAAGATACGGTTGTCATTACTGAAAAAGGTCATGAAAATCTTACAAATCGAGAAATTTAGTTGATTTTTTATACATAGAATGCTATAATTTATTTTAATATGTTTAATTTTCGCCAAAAAATCTTAATCAGCTACATTGTTGTTTTCCTGATCTTCATTGGTCTCATGTTCCCCTTTGCAGCCAGTACGGTTTCAAAAATCGTCCAGAAAGGGATGCGCGATCGGGCGACAGAGCTGATAGCCAAACTTAAGAAAGCACCCAATGATGACGCGCTGATCCGCATCCTCAAAGAGCAGAAAGCTGTTATCTTCTTTCGCGTCAGCGTTGTAACAGACGAACTCAAGGTACTCTACGACTCCCACACCAAGCGGCTGCTTGGCCCCCGCTTTAGCCAAGAGTATGTCGTCGTCCACCCCGAAGTGCTAGAGGCCATGAAAAAGGGCGAAGGCTACCATGAGGAGTATTCCAAGCTGTTGAGTCAGGAGTTCTCCTACTATGCGCAAGCCTTTGATTTTCACGGGAAGAAATATGTGGTGCGCACCGCCTTTCCTTACAAATATATCACGGAATTAACGCGAGACTTTGAACTTGGAATGATCGCTGTGGCGACTGTGATCCTGCTCCTCTTTAGCACCATGACCTGGTTTATTATCCACCATCTCACGAAACCTATTCAGCAGATCATCGCCGCCATCACCCCCTACCAGGAGGGAAAACAGAATGTGATCCCAGAAATTCGTCTCGGATCGGGCCCATCTGACGAATTTGGCAGGCTCGCCGATACCCTCAACTCCCTCTCCACTAAGATCCAGAGCCACATCGACACTTTGACAGAAGAGCGCAACCAGAAGCAGGCTATCTTGGAATCGCTCGGAGAGGGGGTCATCGCTGTCGACAACAGGATGATCATCACCTACGCGAACCTTGCAGCCCTTAAACTGCTTTACTTCGAGCAGAATGAGCTTATAGGTAAGCCTTTCAGCACAACGCAGCAATTGCAGTGCGCCAATCTGCTGATTGCTTGTCGCGAAGAGCAGAAGCTACTGACAGATACGCTAGAATATGTGAATAACGGGCGCAAAGTCGTTTTAGATATCGTGGCAACACCCATTAAAGATAATAGCGGCGCCATCCTCATCTTGCAGGATAAAAGCTCCCATTATCGCCTTCTTGAAATGCGCAAAGAGTTTATCGCCAACGCCTCGCATGAGCTCAAGACCCCGATTACAATCATCCGGGGCTTCGCCGAGACGCTCCACGACAATCCGCAAATGCCTCCAGAGATGATTGCAGATATGACTGAAAAGATCGTCCGCAATAGCCAGCGCATGACCAACCTGATCAAAGACCTGCTCACCCTATCCGATATTGAAAATCTACCCGTCTCCCGCCTCATCGATTGCGATCTGGTTGATCTGGCCGAAAGATGCCGGGACACTGTCTTAAATGTCCACCCCACCGCCACTATCCAGCTGCATCCAGCAGCCCCAGAAATTCATCTCGTCGCCGACCCTGCCCTCATGGAACATGCGCTGATCAACCTGATCGACAATGCGGCCAAATATTCGAATGGCCCCGCTCAAATTGATGTGACGATCGATGAAAGAGACGACTTGGTCTCCATCCGCATTGCGGACAAAGGCATCGGAATTCCAGCCCCCGACCTGGACCATATTTTTGAACGCTTCTACACCGTCAATAAGGCGCATTCGCGCAAGCTGGGCGGCTCAGGCCTCGGGCTCTCAATCGTGCAGAATATCGTGCAAAAGCATCATGGTAAAATTAGTGTCGACTCCGAGCTTGGCAGCGGAACGACGTTTACTCTGGTATTGCCGAAGGTGAAGTAGGATTATTCGGCTATCCTCAAGAAGACATCTTGAAAAAAAATTACTTTGCACTCCATAAATAAACATATGGAAACCCGATTTGCGCCCTAGCGATGATTCAGCTGATGATGCGATTTTTTGGAGGCTAAAACGGGGCAATTTTTGACATACTTGAGTAAAGTAGGCGAAAATTGCCCCGTTTTAGCCTCCAAAACAAGCGCGCATTAGATGAGTCATTGATAGGGCGCAAGTCGGGTTGGAACCTATTTCACCTCTGCTCACCAACGAAGCTCTTGCACGTTAGAATTTCTAGCACTCTTTTCCCCCTTCAAAAAAACATGGCAAAGGATCCTCCACTTGAGGCTGTAAAAATTGCAACTTTTTCCTTGTCTCCAAGAGAGCCTCGGCATAAAGTAAATTTTATGACGGCAGATCTCTCCATTCCAAAGGCCTTTATTTGGAGGCGGCTCCACTCATTGACGGGGCTCTTTTTTTCGCTCTATTTATTCGAGCATCTGCTGGTCAATTCGCAGGCGGCCCTCTGGATAGGCGACGATGGCAGCGGCTTTGTGAGAGCGGTCAACTCGATTCAGGAGCTTCCCTACCTGCACTTCATCGAGATTTTCCTGCTCGGCGTTCCGATCTTGATCCACATGGCTTGGGGGATCCATTACCTGCAAAGCAGCGCCCCCAACTCTTGGGCGAGCGACGGGACAAAGCCCTCTCTTCCTGAGTATCCGCGCAATCGCGCCTACACCTGGCAGCGGATCACCTCTTGGCTGCTTCTGGTCGGGGTGATCGCCCATGTGATCCAGATGCGCATTGTGGAATACCCTGTAAAGGCTGGCGAGAAAAGCTACATGGTGCGTCTAAATTACGATAAAGGCCTTGAGACGCTAGCTCCACGGCTTAATTTTAAGCTTCTCGATGCGGGCCCCTTAAAGCCTGGCCAAAAGATCGCCGTCGCCCCCAACTTTGGGACGGCGGAGCTGCTGATGGTGCGCGAGACCTTCAAATGGCCACTCATGCTGGCTCTCTATACCGTTTTTGTTTTATCGGCCTGCTTTCATGGCTTTAACGGCTTCTGGAGCTTCATGATCCGCTGGGGCGTTACTTTAAATGTTTCCTCACAAAGGTTGATGCGCATCTTTTCGACTGCACTGATGGCCCTGGTGGCATTTTGGGGGCTTGCTGCTATCTGGGGGACCTACTGGATTAATCTTTTGGAGTAAAATGCGCAATAAAGTGATTGTTGTAGGTGGCGGGCTCGCAGGTCTATCGGCAGCGATGAAGCTGGCCGAAAAGGGGTGCCACGTCCAGATTGTTTCGGTGACGAAAGTAAAGCGCTCCCATTCAGTTTGCGCGCAAGGGGGCATCAATGCCGCTATCAACACGAAAGGCGAAGAGGACTCTCCGCTCATCCATGCCTACGATACGATCAAGGGGGGGGATTTTCTTGCCAACCAGCCGCCCGTTTTAGAAATGTGCCTTGCGGCGCCGGCGATCATCTACATGATGGAGCGCCTTGGCTGCCCCTTCAACCGCACTCCTGAGGGCAATCTCGACTTTCGTCGCTTTGGAGGCACTCTTTACAACCGCACGGCCTTTTGCGGCGCTTCGACAGGGCAGCAGCTTCTCTATGCCCTTGACGAGCAGGTGCGCCGCTACGAAGTGGCGGGCAAGGTTGAAAAATTTGAAAATCATGAGTTTTTACGCCTTGTCTTAGATGCTCAAGGTGTTGCTAGAGGAGTAGTCATTCTAGACCTCTTCAACCTGAACCTGCAAGTGCTCAAGGCAGATGCCGTCGTCATTGCAACGGGGGGTCTCGGGCTCCTATATAAAAAGTCGACCAACTCTACATTTTGCACAGGCGCTGCCAATGGACGCCTCTATAAACAGGGGATGAAATACGCAAATGGCGAATTTATTCAGATCCATCCCACAGCTATTCCTGGAACGGACAAGATGCGCCTGATGTCAGAATCGGCGCGTGGAGAAGGGGGGCGCATCTGGGTCTATGGAGATGCCTCCAAAAGCATTGTCACAGCAGATGGGCGTCAGGTGCCGTGCGGCAAAACAGGTGAGCCCTGGTACTTCCTGGAAGAGCTCTATCCAGCCTTTGGCAACCTGGTGCCTCGCGACATTGGCGCCCGAGAGATCCTGCGCATTTGCGAAATGGGGCTAGGGGTTGAGGGAAAAGATCAGGTCTATCTCGACGTGTCGCACCTTTCTGAAGAGAAAAAGTGCAAGCTGGAAGCGATTTTAGAGACCTATGGCAAATTCACCGGCGAAGATGCGCGCAAAGTGCCGATGCGCATCTATCCGGCTGTTCACTATACCATGGGGGGCGGCTGGGTCGATTGGCCAGCTGCCGATGATCCAGATCGCTGGACGCGCTTCCGACAGATGACTAACCTTCCCGGCTGCTTCAATGTGGGAGAGTCGGACTATCAGTATCATGGGGCCAACCGTTTAGGAGCCAACGCCCTGCTCGCCTGCATCTTCGGTGGCCTGACAGTAGGCAATGAGGTCCCACGCTACCTGGAATCGCTTGGCCCTGCTGAATCCCCTTCAAGTATATTTGAAGAGGCTTTGCGCGTTGAGCAGGAAAATATGGCGACCATCCTTGCGTATGATGGGGGAGAAAATGTGCACCGCCTTCACGACGAGCTGGCAGAGTGGATGGTCAACAATGTCACCGTGAAGCGCAACAATGAGGATTTAAGGCGGACGCTTGGCAAAATAAGAGAGCTCAAAGAGCGGTTTAAGCGCATTTCGCTTGGAGATAGAAGCCGCTTTGCCAACCAGACCTATGTCTTTGCAAACCAGTTTCGCGCCATGCTCGATATCGCCTTCATCATCACCAAAGGTGCCCTGCTGCGCGATGAGTTCCGTGGCGCTCACTACAAGCCAGAATTTCCGCAGCGCGATGACGCCAATTGGCTGAAGACGACAATTGCCACCTACGACCCAATTAGCGATGAGCCTGTGATTAGTTATGAGCCGGTCGATCTGCGCCACCTAAAGCCGGTTTTGCGCGACTATACGCTTGCAAAAAAGGTGGTCCCCCATTTGGAAAATGTTCCCACTAATATCCCTTTACCCATCTGAGGATATGGATACGTTTATTCTTAAAATCTACCGCGGCTCTCCGGGACATCAGTACTGGGAAGAGTTTGAACTGCCTTTGCAGCCCTCGATCAATGTCATCTCCGCACTTTTCGAGATCCAGAAAAATCCTGTCACACGAGAAGGAAAGATCGTCGAGCCGGTCGTCTGGGAATCGGGCTGCCTTGAAGAGGTGTGCGGCTCCTGTTCCATGCTGATCAACGGCCGTCCAAGGCAAGCGTGCACAGCCCTGATTGAACCGATCATCCAAGCGACCGGCAGCCGCACCATTACGCTTGCCCCTTTCAGCAAATTTCCCCTTGTGCGCGACCTGATCATCACGCGCGACAGCATGTTCGATAACCTGAAGAGGGTGCACGCCTGGATCGAAGTCGACGGCAGCTTCAACCCGCGGCCCGGAGAAAAGATCAGCCAAGCGATTCAAGAGGTGCGCTACTCCCTCTCCACCTGCATGACCTGCGGCTGCTGCGTCGAAGCGTGCCCGCAAATCAACGACAAGTCTCAGTTTGTGGGCCCGCAGATCATCAACGCCGTCCGCCTTTTTAACATCCATCCCACAGGAAAGCTTCAAGCTGCCAAGCGGCTGCAGCCCCTCATGGAAAAGGGGGGTGTCGGCGATTGCGGCAACGCTCAAAACTGCGTTAAAGTCTGCCCCAAACATATCCCGCTGACCGACTCCATCGCCGCCATTGCGCGCGACGTGACCAAGCAGGCCTTCAAGGAGCTGTTTGGTTCTCCCGAGAGATAGAATTGTTCCCTGTTGCGACAAAACTCTTTAGCGATGTATCGTAAAGCAGATTTTTCTTAATATTGGCAACGTGAATAAAAACGACGATCAAAATAGCAGACCCGAGCAGCCCACGGAGCATCATGAGTGGCCAAGCGGTGTCATCAGTGGTGGCGACAGCAGCTATGCGGCCAATGCGGCGCATCTCTTCAATCAGACCGAAGGAGAGGAGCTGGCGCAGCGGTACGATATCCGCAAGCTCTATCTTGGAATCCAGCGCCATCTTTTTATCATCACCTTTTTGACGCTTCTCTCTGTAGGACTTGGCTCTTATGCCACCTGGTACAATCTGACCCACTATAGAGCTGAAGCTGTGGTGCTGTTTCAGGAAGACCTACCCAAAACACTTCCTGGAGGCATTACCCTCAATAATCTATCGGTAGCAACAGCGCTTGATCTGATCACGCTGCAAAGCCATTTTCAAGCCGTTAAATCTGTTTTAGGTCTCGATTTATCGGTGAAAGAACTTGAAAAGATGGTGGAAGTCCCCCTGCCGCGAAACAACTCCTATCTCATTCGCATTATCTGCAAAAGCGATAATCCCAACTTGTCGATTGAAATTGCCAATACCCTTGCTAGAATCGCCGTCAAGAGCAGCCGGGAATTTAACCAGAAGCAGCTCCAAGAGGAGCTGGAGAACTTTAAAAAGCAGCTCGCCGATTCTTCTTTAGAAATGACAACTGAGCTGAAAGAGATCGAGGAGTTTAAAAAGTCGCATCAATACTTTGAAATGACGGCCGACTACGCCTCTACGGTCAATCAGATTACCGATGCCAGGTCCAAGGTGCAGAGCGCCAATCTGCGCTACAACAGCCTACTTGTCGAATACCAGAATTTAAAGCGAGAAGCTGAAAATATGCCGGCGGAAGTTGAGATGGGCACATCGACAGCAAGCCCCCGCCTCGACCCCACCCAGGCGCGAATCTCCACTCTTCAGGCAAATCTTGCCGAAGCGAAAGCCAAATATGCGCCGGGTAACCCCAAGATTAAAATATTGCAAGACGAGCTTAACGACTTACTGAAGGGTAAAAGCAGCGGCGAAGGAGAACCTGGAGAACTGCTCTATGAGCGCAACCTCAACAAAGAGAGGTTAACTCTAGAGCTCATGCGCATGGAAAGCAAGGTGCGCTCGGCCCAAAAGGTTAAACAGGAGCTTAGCGACGCACTTGTCGTCCTGGAAAAAGAGCTGGAAACATTGCCCGCCGATCAGATGGCCTTTTCCAAATTGCTGAAAGCGAAGCAGACAACGGAAGAGCGGGTCACCTTTTTAACGAAAGCGGTCGAATCGATCCAGCTCATGCTCAACGTTCCAAAAGGGGGCTTGGAGCTCTACCAGCTCGCCGAGAAGGCAAAACCGCTGCGCGATTCTTGGTGGATCCAGATTCTGCCCCTGCTAGGACTATTATTTGGTTTGCCACTTGGGATATTTGCGGCCCTGCTACTTGAAATGCGCGATCCCCATTTCTACACAGTCAAACAGCTCGACCTGGCCTATGCACTCCCAACGCTCGCGGTCATCCCTCAGATCCCTTCACTTTCCTCAAAAAACAGCGTCCAAAAAAGTTTATTCTTTATCCGCAGCTTGGCAGAACGGATCGAAAAATTGCCAAAAGCATCAGAAGTCTCTCCATTAGCCATCACCTTCACGAGCTCTTCTCCCAAGGAGGGCAAGAGCTTTCTTGCCTACAACCTCGCCTATTACTACAGCTGCATCGGCAAGAAAGTTGCGCTGCTCGAAATGGACCCTCACACGGGTCCTTATAGCAATGAAGAGGCTCCTGCCCCTCTTGAAAACTATCTCAGAGGCAACATCGGAATCGAAGAGATCATCAAGCCAGGAAAACCGGACAGGATCCGAATTGGATCCGCTCAACCCTTTATGAAAGAGCTGCTCAAAACGCAAAAGATGGCCCTCTTGATGCAGCATCTGAAGAAGTCTCACGACCTCATTATTATCGACGCACCCGGAGTCATCGAAGAGGAGCATTCCACTAATGCGGCAGAACTGGCCGACCTCTGCCTTTTCGTCATCGGCGCACCCGTCGCTCCGCGCAATCATATCGATGAGAGCCTTCGCACTCTTGCCCATGTGGGGGTCATCCCTGCCGGGTTTGTCCTCAACCGTGTTCCCCTTCTTTTTATCGATGATCAGCGCATCAAGATCGAAACAAAACGGTACAAGCCGCGTTTTTGGATATGAAAATTTTCCTCATTTGCATCCTTCTCTGCTGCTCTTCATGCACGCTCTGGCTGGAAGAGATGCGCCGGCCCCAGGTCATGACAGGGGTGGCTCCCGTAATTGACGATTTGAATCCTATTCTGAACCCCTCTTGTATGGATGAGGAGGATGAAGAAGAGACGGGCACGCTGTCGCCTGAATTTTTTAATCCCTACCATCCCCTAGAAGAGAAATTTGTTCTTTCTATAGGCGATCTTTTGGAAATTTCTGTCTTTGGAGATGAGGAGACCGAATACCGCAATGTGGTCGTCGCTCCCGATGGACGCCTCTACTACACCTTCGTAGATGGCATTCCGGCAGCAGGCCGCACCCTGCAAGAAGTGCGCAAAGATCTGGAAGAGTCTCTCAGCCGCTATTTTATCCATCCGATGGTCGTCATTATTCCCTTAGCGGCCTTTAGCCAATCCTACAAAATCTTTGGACGGGTCCAGCAGCCTGGCGTCTACCCCATCGATGCCCCGATTAAGCTGCGGGAGGCCATAGGAACTGCAGGAGGCATTAGCCGGGAGTCCTACCAATTTAAAGATCGCAATAGCAGGCTCAATCCGATTGCTGACTTGAAGCGCTCCTTCATCATACGCAACGGCGAAAAGCTACCGATTGACTTCGAGAAGCTCCTCTATACACCGACCTCTAATCAAAACATCTACTTACGTCCCGGAGACTACATTTTTATTGCCGACGCTGACCCTCAAGAGGTGTATGTTTTAGGGGGGGCCATTCTGCCAAGCCGCGTCGAATATGTAGAAGGGATGACCTTGACAGAAGCCCTTGCAGAGGCGCGTGGATTCACAATTGGAGACCCCTACTCCGCCGATATGAGCCGCGTTCTGGTCATTCGCGGGGCGCTCGAATGTCCGCTCGTTGTCGAAGTCGACCTGCTCAAGCTCTTTCATGGAGAGATGCGCGACATCATTTTGATGCCAAACGACATCGTCTTTGTGTATCATAAATCCCTGCGCTTTGGCAGAGCCCTGGTGCGAGCCGCGGCCAACGCCTTTGTCCAAGGTTTTGCTACTACGGCAGCTGGCTACTACGCCCAGTTCCAATGGTTTACCATCAATACGACCCCTGATATGGATGATGTATCGCCGCCATGAACTATTTTCTACTGATTCTACTTTTCTTTTTTGTTAAAGCTACCGGAGAGTCCGACGGTATCCAGACAGGAGTGTGGGACTTTACGAAAATCGAAGCCTCCACAGTTTTAAGCGATAAGGAAATTGCAGAAAAGATCTTTGCCCAAACCCAGCAGACGATTGCTCAGAAATCCCCCCCAAATAAATCTGAAGAGGGTCCCTATCGGCTGCAGGTCGGCGACAGGTTGGCGATTGCTATCTATGGAGAACCCACCTCTCGCAAGCGCGTCACCGTGGGGACAACAGGAGCTATCCACTACCTTTTTCTGCCCGGTATCCCAGCGATCGGCAAAACGATCCCCGAATTAAAGCACGAAATCCAGGAGCAGCTCAAAAGCTACTATAAATATCCTGTCGTCGTTATTACTCCTATCCATTTTAGCGGCGGCAGCTATACGATCATCGGCGAAGTCAATCTTCCCGGCAATAAACTCTTGAAAGGAAACGCGACGGTGCTGTCGGCTCTCTGTGAAGCGGGGGGATTTACGACGCGCATCTTCCGCAATCAGACAGTCGATCTGGTCGATCTCGACCACTCATTTTTGTCGCGCAACGGAGAATACGTTCCAGTCGATTTTAGAAGGCTGGTTAAAGAGGGAGACATGTCGCAAGATCTCCCTCTAAAGTCGGGCGACTATCTCTTCATGTCGACCCAACTGATGAGCAAGGTGTATGTCTTGGGCGAAGTGAGAGACAGTCTGACAATCAACTATCTGGATACCATTACATTGGCCCAAGCTATAGCTGAAGCTGGAGGTACAACCGTCCGCGCCAGTTCACGCGTCTGCGTCATCCGCGGCTCCATTGCAACGCCGCGCTGGTTTCTGATCGATTTAAATCGCATTGTCAAAGGCAATGCGCGCGATTTTCAGCTCTTTCCGGGAGACATCATCTATGTGCCTCCGATGAGGTTCACTTTGTTAAAAGAGATTCTACAGGGAGGTCTTTTAGCTTTCGTCAACCAGACCTTCTCCATTGCAGGGACAGTCACTTTCTTAAAGGTCAACCCCGCAGCAGTTGGAACCAACGTCATCTCCCCCGTTCCCGTTGTAACACCCCTCGGTCCCACCAGCGGCGGCACTGTGTCGGTCAATTTAAATCCCTAAAGGATTGTTATCTGACTCTTCGATGCTTTCATCTTCATAAGGAGTCGCATCACACAGATCTTCGAGCCCTTTGTAAAGGAATTCGCGGACAGCAACATTGCCCTTTGCCCACTCTTCCAGATAGTGCTGGAGATGGCCCACAAGGTCTTTGGAATCTGTCTCAAGTGTATAGTCGATAATGACTAGCTGATTCTGCTTCCATATCACATTGTCAGGCCTAAAATCGCCAAGATCGACCTTATGTTCCCACATCTGTTTGATCAGATTCTTGGCACAAGTCAGAACTTGAAGCGCTTCATCGGACGGCTGTTGACCCACCGGCCAAAGTTCACCAAATGCGTTTTGACCCTCCACATATTCCATGAGAAGAATCCCATCTATTGAGGGATTGGAGTAGAAAGTTGCGAGTCGCACACTGTCGATATGCTGCTCGTTTAAGAACTGTTCAATTTTAAGATATCCCTTCGTGTCTGCGTCGATGACACTTTTCTGCCGACTTTTATCAACCAGATGATGGTAGGTTTTGAGAATGAATTTTTGGCCATCAGATTCCGCCATCCAGACCTGATGATCGCGCGCTCCTTGAATAAATGGGGTAATCTGATAATTTTTATCTTTGAAATGAAGCGATTTCTTAATGGTGTAATCATCTTCTGTGACTACCACCTCTTCCGTAAACTTAGGAAGCGTGGGAACTCTTGCTACTCTAACATTTCTGCCTGTCTCAAACTTTACTTGAAATTCCGGATCGTCTTTCTTAAATCGCTTGGAAGCAGGAGAGGTATGTTGACTTGCTGCCTCAAACGCTGAAAAAAGCCTTTTGATCGGCGAATTTTGCGTCACTAATTTTGAAGGGCTAAAGCTAGAAAATTGTTTTAAAGGAGACTCTGCATCTAATTTAACTGACATAACCACCTAATAACATTTAAATCACTAAAATAATATCAGCTTTTGTTAATGTTGTAAATAGTATAAAGTATTTTAATATTGCAGAATTAAATACATATGGTAAACTCACCCTACAAAAACTGGAGTGCTTATGAACTTCGTATTATCAATTATTTTCTGTCTTACTTGTGCCCTCTTACAGGCAGATGAACTGCGCCTCCTCTCCTACAACGTGCGGATCGATCATGAGCAGGATGCCGATAATGAAAATCGCTGGGTGCTTCGCGCTCCTCATGTTGTGAAGGTCATCCAAAGTCATGCTCCCGATCTCTTGGCCCTCCAAGAACCCAATGAAGCGCAGGTCGCTGATCTTAAAAAGGCCCTAGGAAATCGCTACGGCTGGATCCACGGTCCCGCTTGCGACAAAGCCTACCGCGAGCCAGAAAAATATCTCAGCGAACAGCATCGCGAAACACAAGCCATCGCCTATGATCAGAAGCGCTTTGAGCTCCTAGATTCCGGCCGTTTTTGGCTCGCTCCAGATCCGACAAAAGAGCCTGAAACAGCTCCTTGGGATAGCTCTCCATTTCTACGAGTTGCAGTTTATGTGACTTTGTATGACCGCATCCAGCAGCAAAAAATTACACTCATCACCTCTCACTTTGACCATAAGGGTCTCCAGACACGTTTAGAAAGCGTCGATCTGGTGGTGAAAAAGGCGCTCGAGCTTGCAGGCGACCATCCCTTTTTTATTACAGGGGACTTCAACACCTTTCAAAATGATGGTGGACCGCTTGTCTACGAAGCCTTTTTGAAGTATCGCGACCTAATGCAGGATGTGCGTGACGTCGCTTCGAAACAAGAGGGGCCCCTTTCGACCTGGGTAGGTTGGGACTACAACGCCTTTAATGAAAAAGCAATGGAAAAACTTTGTCCAGGCGTTCCTTCGCGCTGGGACCATGTATTCGTCTCAGGAGTGACTGTGAAACGAACCGCTGTGGATGATTCGCGTTTTAAAATTGTCTGGAAGGGTATGACGAAAGAGGTCTACCCTTCCGATCATCGGCCGATCATTGTCGACTTTAGTATTTCAAACCCTGCTCTCCAGTGAGGCAGGGCGACCTGAAACATGGTTTTGGCCTTCTCTGAAGAGAGGAGCGAATGGGAGGGGCGTTTGGCTGCGGAGGGATAGGCAGAAGAGGGAATCGGCTTTAGCTTAAGTACCATTTCAGGACTTAAATCCTGCAAGATGGCCTGCGCAAATTCAAACCAGTTTGTCTTGCCTTGCGAAGAGAGATGGTAGAGTCCCTGCTTTTCGCTTAAATCTTGCGCCAATATCGCAGCTGTCGCCTCTGCAAGGAGGCGCGACCAGGTGGGAGAGCCCCACTGGTCATTGACCACTTTAAGCGCTTCTTGCTCTTGAGCTTTTTGAAGAATCGTTAAAAGAAAATTCTTTCCACGGCTGCCGTAAATCCAGCCTGTGCGCAGGATGAGAAAGCGGCCCCCAGCAGCCTGAATCGCCTCCTCTCCAGCCCATTTGCTTCTTCCATATACGTTAAGAGGCGATGGAGTCTCCTTTTCCGTGTAGGGGCGCTGCATCTCTCCATCAAAGACATAGTCGGTCGAATAGTGCACGAGAAGCGCCCCGAGGCGGTTTGCCTCTTCAGCTAAAATGCCCGGGGCAGTGGCATTGACCGCCATCGCAAGCGGCTCTTCACTTTCGGCTTTATCCACGGCAGTGTAGGCCGCGGCATTGACAATAAGACTTGGACGGGCCTGTCGGACACAGGAGCGGATGGAGTCGGGCTGCGCCAAATCGCATAGCGCTCGATCGCACGCGATCAGCTCTCCCAAAGGAGCAAGCGTACAGCGCAGCTCAAAGCCTACTTGCCCTTGACTGCCTAGGAGAAGAATTCTTTCCATGTTTTTCCCGTGCGATCTTTTTCTGATAAGAGGGGCTGTGCGGGCCATGGAATGGCAAGCGTTGGGTCGTTCCAGAGCAGGGTGTGCTGCGCAGCGGCATCGTAAAACCTCGTTGTCTTGTAAAAAACATCTGCGCTTTGCGAAAGGACCAAAAAGCCGTGCGCCAATCCTTCAGGAATCCAGAGAAGCTGGGGGGCCCTTGCTGAGAGGGTGACTCCGACCCATTTTCCAAAAGTAGGTGAACTTTTGCGCATGTCGACAGCCACATCAAAAATGGTACCCGCTACAACTCTAATGAGCTTTCCCTGTGGGTGCGGATTTTGCACATGGAGGCCGCGCAATACATGCCGCTTCGAGCGCGAATGGTTATCTTGAACAAAGGAGGCCGCGATCCCTGCCTCTTCTTGCAAGAATTTCTGATTGTAGCTCTCAAGAAAAAAGCCGCGCGCATCGCGAAAAACGGGGAGAGTGATCAGAATAACATCGGGTATTGCCGTCTTAGTGACCTTCAGCCTACCCATACTGTGCCTGGACCCAAGTGCGATAGGCGCCGCTCAACACATTTTCCACCCAGTCGGGATGGTCCAGGTACCAGATGATCGTCTTGAGAAGGCTCTCATCGAAGGAGTGGCGCGCCTTAAACCCGAGCTCTTCGATTTTATGACAGTCGAGGGCATAGCGCCGATCATGGCCGCGCCGGTCTTGAATATGAGTAATCAAACGATTGTGAGGACGATGCTTAGATTCGGTCAATAGCGCGTCCATCAGCACGCACACATGGGTCACAAGGTCAAGATTGGTCAATTCGCCTTTGTGGCCGATGTTATAGCTCTCTCCCGGTTTTCCAAGCTCCAAAACGGTGCGAAGCGCCTCACAATGGTCTCTCACATAGATCCAGTTGCGCTTTTGCAGCCCATCGCCGTATAGCGGGAGCGGCTTGCCCCGCAGGGCATTGACGATCGTTAAGGGAATTAATTTTTCGGGAAACTGACAGGGGCCAAAATTGTTGGAAGAGTGGTCGTCAATACGGGCAGATCGAAGGTCCTATGATAGGCGCGCACCAGATGATCAAACGCCGCTTTTGAGGCTGCGTAGGGGCTATTGGGAGAAAAGGGATACCCCTCCTTGCAGGGAGGCTCCTGGGGACTCAATGACCCGTAAACCTCATCTGTGGAGACATTTAAAAAGCGAAATTGTTTTTTTTTATCGGCGTCCAACTTGTTCCAATACTGGTGGACCTCTTCCAGCAAGGCAAAGCTACCAGCCACATTTGTCTCGATGAAGGGTGTAGGATCGGCAATGGAGCGGTCGACATGGGTCTCTGCGGCAAAATGGACAATGGCGACAGGTTGTTCTGTTTCGAGAAGTTTGCGGACAAGGGCCCTATCGCCAATATCGCCTCTCACAAAGCGAGAATTTGAAGCTATATCATCGAGATTATGCAGATTTCCAGCATAGGTGAGCTTGTCAAGGATCACACAGGGTGTTTTCTTCTCTGCGATCCAGTCGCGCACAAAGTGGGACCCGATAAAGCCCGCTCCGCCTGTTACCAAAATAGACATTACAACTCCATTTCTGCCATCTGACTCGCATTGTATTTGATTGGGGTATAGTTGGCAAACTGCGCGATCTCTTTGCGGTAGGTTAAGTTGACGCTGCCGACGCCGCCATGACGGTTTTTTGCAACGATGATCTCCGCCATCCCAGGTTTATCCATTCGGATCATAATATTCGCGCCGTAGCAGAAACATCACGATGTCGAATCCTGCTCAATGCTGCCTGTCTCGCGCAGATCGCTCATCATCGGCCGATGGCCCTGCCGCTCTTCTACTTTGCGCGACAGCTGGGAAAGGCAGAGAATGGGGATATTGAGTTCGCGCGCTAAGTTTTTGAGCATGCGCGAAATTTCAGAAATCTCCTTCTGCCGATTCTCCTGAGTGCGAAAAGAGCCCGAACCGCTAATCAGCTGCAGGTAGTCGATCACTAAGAAAGCCAATTTCATGGCTCTCTTTCATGCGGCGGGCGCGAGCGCGCAAATCTGTCATCTTCAATCCTGGCTGATCGTCGATGACCATCACATGCTGCTGCATCTCGTTGATGCAGCCGACGATGCGCTGGAACTCGCTCCCATCTATATTTCCTGTCTTGATCTTATCTGACTCCACTTCAGACTGGGAGCAGATCATGCGGTGCACCAGCTGATCTGCGCTCATTTCAAGCGAAAAAATGCCGACAGGAAGCTTGTTTCTTGAAGCAGATATTCTCTGCCATATTCGATCGCAAACGCCGTTTTCCCCATGGCAGGACGGGCAGCGAGGATCATCAGGTTTGAATTGTTAAAGCCATTGAGCATCTTGTCAAGGTCCGTGAAATGGGTGCAAGATGCCCGTAACTTGCGTCTCGTGGCCATGTTCGAGGAACCGCTCCTGCCGCTCTTGCAGCTCTTTGAGAAAGGGCTGCGTCGACTCCGATTTTAACGCCCGATAAGATATCTCTAACCAGCTTGCCAGCTACCGGGTTAGCCGTTTGGCTGATCTTGAAAAACAGCTGCTGCGCCTCGTCAAGCGCCTCCTGCACATCATCGGGCTCATCCAGAGCGCCTCTTTTTCCACTCGATTGCGCCGCATGTAATCATCCGCCGCAAAACCGATTTGTCCCGCACAATTTTTACATATTCTTCGATATAGGCCGATGTCCCCGCATATTGGGCCAGCGTCGTGATGTAGGCGACTCCTCCGACGCTCTTAAGCTTATCTTGCCGTTGCAACTCTTCGCACACAAGATGCACATCAGCCGGCCTATCGTTGTTATAGGCCGTTTTAAGCAGCTGGAAGATGATCTGATTTTCTGTGAAGTAGAAGTCGGCATCATCAAGGCTGTCTGCAGCGATATTCATCGCATTGATGCTTGTCAACATACAGCCGAGCACCATCATCTCCGACTCTTTGGAGTGGGGTGCCACTTTGACTTTTGGGTGAAGATTTTCGGCCATAGTGGTTAATACGATACGGCAAAAGAAGATAAGAGACAAGGATTGACAGAAGGATTGGAGTGCGAAAGCTTAAGCTCTCGCACTCCAAAAGATTAACAGCAACGATGACGGACGTGCGCGTGCACTTCCGCTTTGAAGCAGACATGATTTCTTGTAGAAACTTGAGTTCTTGAAGAGATCAGAATCGCAGACAGGAGTGCTGCAATTCTTGTAAGTAGCACTATGAGGATAAACGTATTCACAGCGTCATCTGACTTGATTACCTTTACTTGGCGCGCCTTAGGGGCGGCAACGGGCGTGAACACGGGAGCTTTGGGAGCCTGGACCGGTGTATAGACCAGCTGCTCCTTATACTCCACTTTAGCTCTAAGATCGACAACAGGGTGGTGCACGACCTCTTTATAATCCATGTTCAATTTTGCAGCGGGTTCCTTTACATCCACTGGAGGATGCTGCACGACCTCTTTATACTCCATGTTCAATTTTGGCGCTGCTGGAGAAGCAGGCTCCTTAATATCTACGTTCGGATACTGCGCAAATTCTTTATGTTCCACTTTCAACTTCGCCTTAAGGTCCACTGCAGGGCGCTCCTCTTGTCTCTCCATTTTCAGCTTTGGAGCTGGTGAAGAAGCAGGCTCCTTAATATCTACATTCGGATACTGCGCAAATTCTTTATGTTCCACTTTCAACTTCGCCTTAAGGTCCACTGCAGGGCGCTCCTCTTGTCTCTCCATTTTCAGCTTTGGAGCTGCTGGAGCAGCGGGTTCCTTCACATCTACAGTTGGGTATTGAGCAAACTCTTTATGTTCTACTTTGAGTTTTGGCGCTTTAAGATCTACTGGAGCATGCTTTGGAGCCTCTTGAGCCTGTTGCATTCCAGGAACTTGTACAAAGACGGGAAATGTCGTCGTGGTCACAGTGACGAATCCCCGTTCAAAGAAAGGGGCCCCAATTTGATCAGCTTTAGCAGCTGGGCCCGCCATTTGTGGCCCCATACCAGCAAATTGCTGCGCCATTGGCATACCCATGTGTGGGCTTTGAATATTATTGTATACAAACATGATTTTCTCCTTAATTTTAATATATCGAAACATTATCGATGTTTTAAATAATGCAAAATCAATGTAAATGACACATTAAGAAGAAAACAATCTTTCATTAATTATCGTTCAAAATTAATATAAGTAGTTAACAGTTATTATCTAGTCCACACTTAATTGAGAGGCCTCTCAAGCAGAAAAACCCGCGATGCGATCCTACTCATCCTGCATCTGTTTTTTGTAAATTATGGGAGGAAAAAAATTGGCGGAGGTCAGCGACACCCCCGCCAGTGAAAAGAGACAACTACTGCTGATTTTTATTTTTCATGGCCCTTAAATACAAGCCAAAGATAGTGGCGGCTAATCCAACGGCGAACAGTCCAAGACCTATGCCAGAAGCCACAATTGCAACCGCAATACCTAGCGCTAACGCCGTGATGGCTAACGCCGTAATGGGAGACCAGTACCCTGTCATCACCGTTACACGAGGCCAAGGTCTGAAAAAGGGTCTATGAAAAATGCTCACAGGCCTCGGTACATATACAGGGCTCGGGGTCGGTGCGAAAACAACTTGCGGAAGAGGTCTTGGAGCGTGATAGGGAACATGATGCACATGCCCATGAGGAATAGGACGAGGCGCGGCTCCCCCTCCGAAAAATGGGCCTGCAGGCCGAGGAACATGTTGCGGATGACCCCGTCCGATGGGTCTTTCGTGGGCTGCATTGCGGTTTAAGGGCTCGCGGCGACCAACTCCAAATAGCGGCATAAAACTCTCCTTGTTAAGTTATTATTAAAGCAATAATCATGACTTTACTAAATTAAGATAGTATAAAGAAAACAGCTTTACACAAAAATAGACTATCAAGTAAAAATAATTTAATATGGCAAAAATACTCGTCACAGGCGCCTCCGGATTTATCGGCAAACGGCTTGTCGCCCTTTTATTAAACGAGGGTCATGAGGTCTACGCCCTTCTGCGCATCAAAGGCACCTCCCTTTATCCTGAAAAACGCGAAAGGCTCCAGCTGATCTTTGGCGATCTGCAAAATGCGCAGTCTCTTCCCGCTGACATAGATGCAGCTTACTATCTGATGCACTCCATGAGCGACATAGGCAATTTTGCCACTCATGAAAAGCAGGTGGCTGAAAATTTTGTCTCTGCTCTTAAGGCAACGCGCGTTCAGCAAATCATCTATTTGAGCGGCATCGTCGGGCAAGAGAAGCTATCGCGCCATCTTCATTCGCGTCTGACGGTGGAAGAAATTCTAAAATCGAGCGGAATTCCTTTCACAATTTTACGCTCCAGCATTATTGTGGGGGCCGGGAGCGCCTCATTTGAAATTATTCGCGACCTCGTCGAAAAACTCCCCGTCATGATCGCTCCACGCTGGGTCAAAAGCCTCTGTCAACCCATTGCAGTTGCGGACGTACTCTTTTACTTAAGTAGCGTCCTCCTCAACGATCGCTGTCTCAACCGCGTCTTCGATATAGGCGGCCCTGAAGTCCTTTCCTTTAAAGAGCTTCTTCTTCGCTATGCCGAGGTGCGCGGCCTCAAACGCTGGATTTTCACTGTCCCCGTGCTGACGCCTCGCCTCTCCTCCTACTGGCTGGTGTTTGTCACTACGGTCCCCTTTTCGCTCGCCTATTATTTAGTAGAGAGCATGGAGGTCAACACCGATTGTAAGGAAAAGGCGATTAGTGAGATTCTCCCCCACAACTGCTTGCTATACAAAGAAGCCATTCGACTGGCTGTCCAGAAAATCTCTCAAAATGAGGTAACTTCAACCTGGAGGGATGCGTGGGATATTCACACCTCTGATCCCGATATTGCCAAATACATTCAGGTCCCAAAGCATGGTATCCTCTATGATGAGCAGCGCATGCCTTTGAAAGGCTCTGTCGACAGGGCGGTTGCAAATATCTGGTCGATTGGGGGCGAAAAGGGGTGGCCTTTAGATTGGGCGTGGAAGATACGAGGCTTGATCGATAAATTTGCGGGAGGCGTTGGTCTAAACCGCGGGCGCCGCCATCCGACGGAAATTATGGTGGGAGATTCGATCGACTTCTGGCGAGTGTTAAAGGCCGACAAAGCGGATAAACAGCTCATCCTTTATGCGGAAATGAAACTGCCTGGTGAAGCGTGGCTTGAATTTAAAATTATCGATTCTGAGTTGATCCAGCGCGCCACATTTCGTCCAAAGGGCATTTTAGGACGCCTTTACTGGTACCTGATGTTTCCCTTTCATCTGCTCATTTTCCGCCGCATGGCCAAAAGCCTTGCGGAGTGATTCAGATTTCTGAACAGCAGTGGGGGCATTTTTTTGCTTTGGCGGGAATCGTCATGCAACATTCTGGACAATTTCGTTTAACCAAGATATCTGCATTTGATAAATGCAACCTGTTCATCCCCTTGGCTACGATAAAGATGACAACTGAAATGATGAAAAAGTCGATGATGGTGTTGATAAAGAGGCCATATTTAATTTCGACAGGGGTCCCTTTTGGGGAGAGTGAGAGTTTGAATGCAAGAGCACTAAAGTCAACGCCTCCAAGAATGAGTCCAATAGGCGGCATAATGACGTCGGAGACAAGCGAACTCACCACTTTACCTAAAGCTGTGCCGATAATCACCCCGATGGCGAGATCTACCATATTACTCTTTAATGCAAACGTCTTAAATTCCTGAATCCACGACATATTTCCCTCTTGATCAAACGGTTCGCTTTTGATACTATTTCATCTCATTCTTTTTTAGGGAGAGTTTGCTCAATGTTGGAATTTTTACGCAAATATCAGCGCTATTTATATCTTGTCATCACGGTTGTCATCATCATTTCCTTCTCCTTTTTTGGGACCTACAGCACCCTGGGGAGCGGAAATTATCGCGAGCAGATCGCGTTCACTGCGGTCGATGGAACTCCTGTGAGTCGAGGAGAACTTGAGCAGCTTGTCACGTTCATCGGAACAGACGCTCATGATAAACAGGTCTTTGGCGGACTCTGGGGACCTAATTTCTTAAATGATGGCGTAGTGAGCAAGGATTTTTTCCAAACAGGGCTCGCCCAGCAGCTGTTCGCTCATTACCCGAACGACCTCGCTCAAGAGCTGGATAAGCGGTTAGAAAAAGAGAAGCATTTTACCCTCTACACGCACCCTCAGGTCCCTATTGTGGGCATAGAAACAGCCTGGAGCTTCTACGCTCCCGATCTCAAGACAAAGTACCAGACCTTGCGCTCTCAAACTAGCGGCGCAACAGCCGAAGCTTTCGATGCGCGCGTCCAGCTCTATTTAGCAGAAAAGGAGCTCCCGGCTCCCGCGATTCAGTACATCTTGAACCAGCAGCAGCGCCAGTATAACCTTCCCTCCGATCCGAATCTTAGCCACACCGACCTCTCCCTTTTTGGATACCACACTTTGGACGACTGGTTTGGTTCAAGGTTTTTGCGGCTCACGGCAGAATTTATCATCAATAGCGCCAAAATCGCCGAGCAGCGCGGTTATAAAGTCTCTAAAGAAGAGGCCCTGGCGGACCTCATGCACAACGCCGAGGTGAGCTATCAAGAGAATCGGGCAAATCCACATTTAGGAGTCGCCAATAGCAGCGAATATTTCAACGAGCAGCTTCATCGCCTCTCGCTCGACCAGAATAGTGCAGCAAAGCTCTGGAGCCAGGTCCTTCTTTTCCGCCGCCTCTTCCAGGATGTGGGCCAAGGAATCTTTGTCGATTCGAATTCGCTGCAGCCTTTTAACAGCTATGCAAAAGCCACTGTAGAAGGCGAGCTTTACCAGCTCCCACCCGAATTCCGCTTTGACAATGAACGCCGAATGCAACTTTTTGAAGTCTATCTCCGCGCTATCAGCCAGCGTCCTGTAGAAGGAAAAGCGCTTTTGGAGATGCCTACAAGCTTTCTTTCTGCTAGCCAAGTGCTCCAAAATGCCCCCGGAGTTGTCCAGAAGCGCTACCTTCTCGACATTACCCAAGCGAATAAAAACCTTCTCCAAGCTCGTGTGAGTGTGAAGGAGAGCTGGAATTGGGAAGCGGATGAAAAGAATTGGGAATCGCTTGTGCAAAAATTCCCGGAACTTGAGCTCAAGCAAGCCGACACGCGCGATGCGCGCATGGCCCTCATTGACAGCCTGGATGAAGCGACGCGTGCCAAGGTGGATGCCTTCGCCCGTCAAGCAATTGTGAACGCACATCCTGAGTGGCTTGAAAAGGCACTAGCTGGAGAACCGAAGCGTCTCTCGATTGCTCTTCCCTATAAAGGAACTACTCCTTTCGCAGGACTTAAAAATCCTGCCACTCTGATCGCCCTCCTCGACAAAGCTAAAAAGGGCGAGCAAGATCCAGCTCTGGCAGCCTTCTCCGCAGACAATCAGACCTATTATAAAATTGTCCTGATCGACCGGAGTCCTATCCCCGAAATAGCCACATTTGCAGAAGCTGAGAAAAGCGGGGCGCTGGAGGCTCTTAATTTAAGCCACCCACAAGTTGACAAGGCCGATCTTCATAAGGAGATCTACGAGGCTTACGCATCAGGGATTGCACCAGAAAAAGCGCCGAGCCAGCTGATTGAAGATGTGAGCGCCAGTCTGCGCCTTTTTCCTTATATGCAAGGAGCTTTAGCCCAGATTAAAAAGAATCCAGCAAATCTTTCAGATTGGGTTCAAACCAGCTTAAGCCCTGACAATGAGCCAAACCTGCTTTCAAAGCGGGAGCCACTCGCTAATCAGTGGAAACTCCTCATGGCAAACCATCATGAAGAGCGGGCGGGAGAGTCGGGCGACATCAATTTGCAGGAGCTATTCACAATGGAGCCTGGAAGCTGGAGCCGTGTTCAGACACCAGCCAATGGCGACCTTTACTTCTTTCAGCTCAAAAGCAAGGGGAGCGATGCCACCTCCGCATCCCTGAGTCAGCAGGTCATGGCTGCACATGCGCTTCTTTCAGACGAAGCTCAAAGTCAGCTCATGCAGCAGATCCTTGAAGAGATCAAGGCTAAAAAGGCGATCTCTCTCGACTTTATGAATCTGAAAGAAGAGGAGAGGAGAGAGGAGGGGTGATGGAAGAAGCTGTTTCTTTAACTCCGATCAACTTTTTCCAGCTTCAGATTGAATGTCCCAAAGTCGAGAGCGGCTTTCCTAAAATAGCAGCAAAAAATAGGCAGAAATATCTTCTGCCTCAGACGTCAGACCTGTGCGCAGAGTGGCCCTTTGCCGAGGTGGCCATGGGATGGAACCCTGAAGGCATCGAAGTTTTTGTCTCCGTCGACCAGGCTGTGCATCGCGTCTCCTTTCCCAATGTTGCGCAAGGAGATAGCGTCGAGCTTTTCTTCGATACGCGGGATGTGAAAACCTCTGGCTTTAACACCCGCTTTTGCCACCATTTTTTCTTTCTTCCAGAGGCTGTGGAGGGGCAACAAGCTGGAGAAATCACTCGCTTTCGCGGCGAAGAGACGCACGAACTTTGCGATCCCAGCGAACTCCTTGTCAAAGCCTCACTCAAAGCTTCTGGATATACGCTACAGCTCTTTATTCCACGCTCTTGCCTCCATGGCTATGATCCTGAACAATTTGCTCGCCTTGGTTTTACCTACCGCATCAACCGCTCCTCGGGACCTTCGCAGCACTTCTCTGTTATCAGCGAAGACTACACCCTAGAACAG
This sequence comes from uncultured Parachlamydiaceae bacterium, assembly GCA_963745935.1. Taxonomy (GTDB): domain Bacteria; phylum Chlamydiota; class Chlamydiia; order Chlamydiales; family Parachlamydiaceae; genus JAJFUZ01. The sequence continues at coordinate 127,875 of CAVUZO010000003.1, read as the reverse complement.
CAGCCCTCTCTCTGGAGCAGTGTGAGGCTTGTCTGATGAGAACGCCGCTCTATTGGAAACACATCTCTCACGGCGCACGCTTCCTCCTCTTCAACAATTGGGTAATGCCTCTCCACTACCCCAAGGGTACTGTTTTTGAGCATCAGATCGTTCGAAAAGAGAGCGGCATTTTTGATGTTTCTCACATGGGACGCATTGCAATCGTTGGGGAGGATGCCGAAACACTTCTCGATTCCCTATCGGTAAATCGACTTACAAGAAGAGCAGACGGCTCAACGACCTACACCCTCTTTGCCAATGCTCAAGGGGGGACCATCGACGATCTGATCGTCTATAAGTATCATGCGGAGCATTTCTTCATTGTCACCAATGCCGGCAATCGCGAAAAAGTTCTCGCGCACCTCCGGCAAGAATCCAAGCCCTTCAAGGTAGAGGTGAGTCCCTGTTACAATGGAGAGGGCATCTTAAGCCTGCAAGGACCCTTGGCAATGGGTTTAGCAAAGCAGATCATCCCCACTTTAGAAGAGTTGACCCCTCACCATTTCCTAGAAACGACTTATCTTGATAAACCTCTGATAGCGGCAGGAACGGGTTACACAGGGGCGGGCGGATGCGAATTTTTTGTCCCCATCGCTTCACTAGAGCCTCTCTGGGATGCTCTGGTAGCAGCTGGAGCCGAGCCAATTGGCCTTGGCGCCCGCGACAGCTTACGGCTCGAAATGGGCTACGCCCTCTATGACCACGAGCTTTCAGAGACGATTGCTCCCACGGAAAGCGTCGCAGCCTGGACGGTAAATGGGGAACTGCGCAATTTTTTGGGAAAAGCGGCTCTGCAAGCTTTAGAAAAGAGTCCCACAAAACGGCACGCGTATGGCATCCGTCTCTTAGACAAGGGCATTGCGAGAGAAGGGCATGAGGTGTGGAAAGGGGAGAAAAAGATTGGACTTGTGACCTCTGGAGGCTACTCCCCCTCACTCAATCAAGCCATTGCCCTGATTTTGGTCCAAGAGCCCCTTAACAGCGGAGATATTGTCTCCATTCCCATTCGAGAAACCCGTGCAGACGCAAAGATCGCTACTCTGCCTTTTTATCAGCCTTTAAAATAGTGAGCGCAAGGCGAATTATCTGATTGTCGGGTAGCCCGTCTAAATCAATCTGACTATCACTGAATTGAAAATTCTGTACAAACGGCGTGTCTGGCTCATCCTCAGCTTGAAGCCAGAGAAAACAGCTGTTATTCAGGGGTGCTTCTCCGCTAGATTCTAGTTTAAAGATGTGTGTAAGCTTTTTGATCTTTTGAATAGAAAGAGTGCATGCGACCCTATCAATCTTGAAAGGAATTTTGATTGTGCCTTGCGCCATGTTAAAGCTGTGGGAAATGATAAGCGCATCCTGTTGCCTCTGCCTGACTGCTTTTGTGCACAGTTCGAACTCTTCGAAATCGGTAAAGGGCGGGAAATTACGCCGCGACACCCCTGCTTTTTTACAAAGCATACAGTCTATGAAAATCCCTGTAGCTTTTTCGCGAGAAAGGAGCGGGAGTTTTCTGAAATAATGGGGTAATTCCCGTGGTTCACATAACTCTAAACGAATATGATCCAAGCACTCGTTGATAAACGAGGGCTCTTTGATATTCTGAAGTTGGCACCAGGTGTGAATAAGGCCAAATAAGCTAATCTCAGAACCTACACCCAGTTGATCGTGTTGGAGAATTTCTAAAAAAAATCTAGGGGAAATGCGGTCCAAGCGGATCCACAGGTAAGCAGGATGCTGGACAGCGATAGTGAATAGCCTTTTATACAAGGCTGTTTTTCGGATGTATTGGCGTGCCGCCATCAGATGAAACCATAAACTTCTCCAGCTAAGCTCCCCTAAGATCTTGTTTTCAAGAGATTCGACAAGACTTTTACAGTTTCGAGCTTGAAAAAAGCGGTAAAGTTCATAATGAATATGAATAGGATTTAAAAAATATCCCGTTTTAAAATGATTGATCAGAGCTTCAAAGGCTGCCGGGCTTAGATCATCAATCACAATGGGGAACTTATTGAGCTTCAACTTTTCTTTAAAATAATCGGAACATTCACTTTTTATTAAAAGATTCCGATCCGCTTCAAATCTCTTTTCTCCCACGATAAAGGAGACAAAACTCCCCGGACTGCTCTCCCGCATCTCATCAATACTTTTTGTTTTATGCGAAGAGATGTGTTGAGGGTAGATCCGTTGAATCGCAACGAAAGACCCAAGAGCTGGAACTAAGCTTTTGCTCGCCTGTGTCACTTTTCTGCCATGAAAAGATTCAGAGGATGAAGATTTAAACTCACGTTCAGGTGTATTCGGGGGGGCTCTCAGGGAAATTTCTGTAGACATCACTCCTCCTTGTTCTTTTCCTATTACTTAAAGAAAAATTTACTGGAAACAAAAAGTTTGAAAGAAACCGTATTCTGACGCATACTTCCCACACAAAGGTGATTCAATGAAATTTACAGAAACACATGAGTGGATCGAAGTGCAAGGGGACGTGGGCACGGTGGGCGTTTCCAACCATGCGCAAAAAGAGCTGGGCGACATTGTCTATGTTGAGCTTCCCAAAGTGGGAAAGGCTGTGCGGGCAGGTGAAGAGGCGGCCGTTTTAGAGTCGACAAAGGCCGCAGCTGATGTCTATTCTCCCGTTTCAGGAACCATTTTAGAGGTCAATCGCACCCTGGAGCAAGCCTCAGAGTTGGTCAACCGTTCTGCGGAAAAGGAGGGCTGGCTTTTCAAAATTAAATTATCAGACCCTAAAGAGCTCGATGCCCTGATAGAAAATTCTGCGTATCTAGCAAAATTCAGATAATGGACTTCATCTCGAATCAGCAGTCCCAAAACAGTGAAATGCTGCGCGCTATTGGCGTCAGCAGTATGGAAGAGCTATTCAGAGCCATTCCGAAAAAGCTTAGAGAGCCGCCTCCAACCCAAGATGATGGCCTCAGCGAGCTGGAAGGGATGCAGCTGATGGAGGCGATCAGCAATGAAAATCAGTTTCCTTCCTTTGTCAATTACCTGGGAGCCGGCGCCTATGAGCATCACGTTCCAGCCATAGTTCCTGCAATCTGCGGCAAATCGGAATTCCTGACCTCCTACACACCCTATCAAGCGGAAGCCTCCCAAGGCATGCTTCAAGCCATATTTGAGTTTCAAACGGCCATTTGCGCCCTCACGGGGCTTGATGTAGCAAATGCTTCTCTTTATGATGGCGCCTCAGCCTGCGCAGAAGCAGTTCTCATGGCGATGCGCCTCAACAAAGAGCGCCGTAAGCTTCTCATTAGTTGCGGCCTTCATCCCCACTACCGAGCAGTGGTCGAACATTATCTGGCGTCGCATGAAGTTGAAATTGTCGAAATCGCGACCGACCAAGAAGCTGAAAAGGCCCTCGATCAATCAACCATTGCGCTTCTAATCCAGTCCCCTAATTTCTTCGGCGTTTTAGAAAATCCGGCTCCTCTTTTTGCGAGGGCAAAAGAGCTAGGCGCCCTGTCTATCCTGTGCGCCAATCCCCTTGCATACGGGCTCTTCTCAAGTGCAGGTGCGCTTGGCGCAGACATTGCGGTCGGCGATGGACAGCCTTTTGGTCTTCCCTTACAATTTGGAGGCCCCTATGTGGGCTACATGGCGTGCCGTCAAAAGTGGGTGCGGCAACTCCCGGGCCGGATTGTGGGAGAAACTGTAGATCAGGAAGGGCGCCGCGGCTTCGTGTTGACACTCCAGGCGCGCGAACAGCACATCCGCCGTGAAAAAGCCACTTCAAACATCTGTACCAACCAGGCTCTCGCCGCCATCGCCTGCCTAGTCACCCTCCTCTGGTATGGCAAAGAGGGGGTCAGAAAGCTCGCCTTGACTAACTACCAGCGCGCCGCTTATCTCAAAAATGCGCTTCATGATTTAGCCATCGATACGCGTCCCTGTTTTAACGAATTTCGATTAAACTTTAAAAAACATCCAGAAGAGGTGCAGAGCCACTTTCGCTCCCATGGAATAGAACCGGGGCTCGATTTGGGTCGCTATTATCCTGATCTTCAAGGGCAGTTTCTTGTCGCAGTCACAGAAACAAAAACAAAAGAGCAGCTTGATGCCTACATTGCCTGTGCGCACAATATTTGAAAAGAGTCAGCCGGGACAGCACGCCTACAGCTTGCCAAAGGACGACCCCGCTTTTACGGCTATTCAACCCCCTGAAATACGTAGAGAGCCTGTTCCCCTGCCTGAAATTTCAGAACTTGATCTGATGCGCCACTTTTCAAATTTAGCCCGCAATAGCATGGGCATCGACACCCACTTTTATCCCCTCGGCAGCTGCACAATGAAGTTCAATCCGCGCGTTAATGAGTGGGCTGCAAGCCTTTCCGGATTTGTGCGCACCCATCCTCTTGCACCTGACGAAAGTGTGCAGGGCAATCTTAAAATTATTTTTGAACTTATTGAATGGCTAAAAGAGCTAACTGGCATGCAGGGCGGCACGCTCCTCCCCAATGCGGGAGCTCAAGGCGAGTTTGTCGGTATCCGCCTCATCAGCGCCTATCATAAAAAAAGAGGCGATAAAAAACGGACAGAAGTGCTGATCCCTGACAGCGCCCATGGCACCAACCCTGCCACAGCCGCCATGGCTGGATTTACGACAATTCCCATTCCAAGCGGTCCCGACGGCGACCTCGATCTCAAAGCTTTGCGGGCCCTCACCTCTGAGAAAACTGCCTGCTTAATGCTCACCAATCCCAATACCTTAGGCCTTTTCAGCCCCTCCATTCTTGAAATTGCTGACACTGTCCATAGGCAAGGCGGCCTCCTCTATTACGATGGCGCTAATCTCAATCCCCTCCTCGGGATCGCCAAGCCCTTTGATATGGGATTTGACTGCATGCATCTAAACCTGCACAAAACCTTCTCCACTCCGCATGGAGGCGGAGGGCCAGGCTCAGGCCCTGTGTTATGTTCGGAGAGGCTCAAAGAGTTTTTGCCTACACCAAAGGTCATTCGCACAGATGAAGGGTTTCGTCTCCTGCATGGCGATCCAGACAGCATCGGAAAAATCGCCACCTTTTATGGCAACTTCGCCATCTATTTAAGAGCCTATCTCTACATACGCCTGCATGGCCATTATGGACTAAGGCGCAACTCCGAACAAGCGGTGCTGAATGCGAACTATCTGAAAAAAAAGCTAGGGAGTTTTTTCACAGTTCCATTTTCACAGCCCTGTTTGCACGAGTTTGTTCTGCAGGCGGATCGTTTCCTGGATAGAGGAATTCGAGCCCTCGACATTGCCAAGAGGCTACTCGATTACGGTTTTTACGCCCCAACCATCTACTTCCCGCTGACAATTAAAGAGTGCATGCTGGTTGAGCCTACAGAAAGTGAATCAAAGGCTACCCTGGATTTATTTGTAGATGCCATGCACAAAATTGTGCAGGAGGCAGAAAATGAGCCAGAAATTGTTAAAACGGCTCCCCACACTCTTTCAGTGGGCCGCCTCGATGAGACGCGCGCTGCTAAATATCCAAAATTGACTCAATTCAGAAGCGTTTCATAAAGACGAGGCTTAGCATGACTTTTTCTATATATGCCTCCATAAAACAGCGGGATTAATAAAAATATTTGTTAATTACAATATTGATATAAATATTACACAGCAGATAAGCCGGTCGAGTTCTGTTTACAAATAAATCTATTTCGGTCTACAATGGTGCTTAAAAATTAAATTCTGCCTCTCATGTATCAATTTCTCTTCACTCTAGCTCTTATCCTCGCCCTATGCAGCAGCTGCGTCTGGCGCGATCCGCTCGAAGGTGAATATGTGGCGGCATCTCCAGAAACTGTCTGGAGAGCCCCTCAAGTTCATCCGCTTCCCGATCCTGTCGTTCCAATCCCTGCGGATCACCCCCTAACAGTTGCTGAAATGGTCGACATCGCCCTGCGCTACAACCCGACGACAGCCAATACCTGGGCGACGGCTCGCGCTGCGGCATTCAACTGGCTAGCCTCCGAGAGCTCTCTCTACCCCACCATTACTTTTCAGGAAGGGTTTAACCATACCGACGAGCGTCTAACTGCGGGCGATCTTACCCCGATTGAAGATAACAACTTTGTCTCTAGTACAAAAATGAGACACTTCAACAGCTTTACGACAAACGTCTCCCTGCAGTACCTGCTCCTAGATTTTGGGGGGCGCGATGCAACAATTGACGCCACCAGGAATGCCCTCTACGCCTCCAACTGGACCCACAATCGTTCGCTGCAAAATGTGACGATCAATGTGCTAGACTCCTACTACGGCTACATCAATGCCGTGGAGCTTTTGAATGCGCGCCTCGATGATCTCAAGGACTCTAAAGCTAACCTAGATGCCGCCGATGAGATGCTGCGCACAGGCGTTTCGACAAGGATCGACTTTCTGCAAGCCAAATCCAACTATGTCAATATCCAGCTTGCGGTGGAGCAGCTGAAGGGCCAAGTGGAAGTGACACATGGTCAGCTGGCTGCAAGTTTGGGTCTTGTGGCAGCTGCAGTCTTTAAAGTCGAGCCATTGCCAGAAAAACTGCCTCTTGATCAGGTCTCGGAAACAGTTGAAGAGCTTCTCGAAAGAGCAAAAGTGCTGCGCGCCGACTTGGCAGCCAGTTATGCCAACTATGAAACTCAGTTGGCTGACCTGGCAGTGGCGCGCTCGGCAGCTCTACCGACTGTTTCGCTACAGTCTAATTACTTCCACAACACCTTCCCAAGCAATACGAAGTTTAACAACCATCAGTATACGACCAGCGTAGTGCTTTCGGTTCCTGTTTTTAGTGGGTTTTTATATGTAAATCAGTTTCGCGAAGCAAAAGAGCAGGTGATCGCCTCCTATACCAGCATGCAAGAGAAAGAGCTCTCCGTTTCTCTAGAAGTGGTCACTAACTATTATGCCTATAAGACAGCTATCCAGACGTTAAAATTTAGCGAAGAGTATCTGAAATTTGCTGACGAAAGTTACCAGGCAACTATGCAGGGATATAAGTCGGGGATACAAACATTTGTGGATCTGCTGGTCGCTCAAGCTGTGCTGTCGAACGCACGCGCCCAGCACGTGGCGGCGCGCACCAACTGGGTCACCTCGCTCGCGAACCTTAGCTACTCTACAGGGGCTTTATGATACGATTTCTTCTCATTGTGTTTGCTTTTTTAACTGGCTGCAAGCAGGGGCCGCAGGCACATCCCTTTGGGGATTTTCCGAAGCCTGTCCATGTGGCTGATGTCGTCGAGCGCGACATGCCGATCTATTTGGAAGTCATGGGAAGGCTCGACTCCCCGTTGACGGTCGAACTCCGCGCCCAGGTCTCAGGGCGTCTTGAAGCGATGCATGTGGCTCAAGGAGACCTTGTCAAGGCGGGCGATCTGCTCTTTACGTTGGATGCGGCCCCCTTTCAAGCGGCTGTCGATCAGGCGGCAGCGACGCTCAAAAAAAATGAGCGGCTCTTAAGTTTTGCTCAAGCAAAGCTCGAACGGTACAAGCCTTTAGCTAAACAGGACTATGTCTCTCAACTCCAGTATGATCAATTCCAGAACGATGTGGAGACCTTAACGGCGCAAACCTTGATTGACCAGGCGGCGCTAGATAGTGCACGCATCCTTTTAAGCTACTGCTCCATCCATGCGAGAATGGATGGCAAAATTGGCGAAGCGCACGTCGACCCGGGCAATCTCGTCTGCTCAAGTGATGCAGTTCCTCTGACGGAACTGCGCCAACTCGATCCGATCCACGTCAGGTTTAGCTTAGCTCAGAAGGACTTTCAAACGATAAAAGCGCATCAGAGTGATCTCTCCGTGCAAATTTTACTTCCAGGAGAAACAACTCCACACTGTCTAGGAAAGGTCTATTTCATCGATAACCATCTCAATTTAGAGTCGGGCTCCATTCTCTGCAAAGGGGCTCTCGAAAATAGCGATTTCTCCCTCTGGCCCGGCGAATATGTGCGCGTGCGTCTTCTGACAAAGCATCTTCCTAAAGCCCTTTTAGTTCCCCTAGCAGCCGTTCAGATTGGCCAAGAGGGCTCTTTTGTCTATGTGGTAAAGCCCGATGATACTGTGGAGATGCGCCAGGTGCAAGTGGAAGCTCATGTGGATGGACAGGCGGTTATTTCCAAAGGATTAAATGCGGGAGAGGTCGCTGTCATCGATGGACAGCTCAACTTGCGCCCGGGAAGTAAGGTTGTAAAAAAATCATGAACCTATCGGAACCATTTATCAAAAGACCGGTGATGACAACACTGGTCACTGCGGCGCTGCTTCTGATGGGTGTCATGGCCTACGAACAGCTGCCCGTCAGCAACCTGCCCGATGTCAACTATCCGACGATCCAGGTCACGGCCGGCCTTCCAGGGGCCAGCCCTGAAACGATGGCAAATAGCATCGCTACGCCCCTTGAAAAGGAGTTTCTAACGATTGCCGGCGTCACCAATGTCACCTCCAGTAGTAAATTGGGAAAGACAGAGATCAATTTAGAATTTGATGTGAGCAAAAATATCGACGCAGCCGCCCAAGATGTGGAAGCGGCCATCTCAAGCGCTAAGCCCTACCTGCCCTCGCAACTCCCTAGCGATCCGACCTATAAGAAAGTTAATCCTTCTGATACTCCCATTCTCTATATTGCGTTGACCTCGGCAACGATGCCGCTCCAAGAGCTCTACACATACTCCAAAACCTTTATTGGACAGCGCATTTCTACCGTCGATGGGGTAGCGCAGGTGATGACCTACGGCTTCCCCTACGCGGCAAGGGCGCAAGTGGACCCTGGGGTTCTGGCCCAACTGGGGGTAACACTCGAAGAGATCGCGGTCGCTCTCGACCGCAACAACCCGCATCTTCCCTCGGGTCAAATTGACGGCCCGGTTCGCTCTTCGATTATCCAGACAACCGGAAAGCTGGAAAAAGCGGACAAGTATGAAGATGTCATTGTCACCTACCGCAACGGAAGCCCGGTGCGCATGAGCAGCCTCGGACAGGTGGTCGACAGCGTCCAAAATGACAGGGTCTCCTTTCGCTATGTCGACGCTAAGCGCAACCAGCCCACGGTTGTCCTTGCGGTTCAGCGGCAGCCGAATGCCAATACAATCCAGGTATCCGATCGAATCAACAGCTTTTTGCCCCATCTCAAGTCCCTTTTGCCCGCTTCGGTCGAAATGGTGGTCCTTCTCGATCGAGCCGAATCGATCCGCGAATCGATTTTCGACGTCAAATTCACCCTTTTTGTCGCCTTCCTGCTCGTCGTTCTGGTCATCTTCTTCTACTTAGGCAAAGTGCGCGACACGGTGATTCCATCAATTGCGTTGCCCACCTCGATCATCGGCACATTTATTGCCATGTACTACTTTGGCTATAGCATCGACAACCTTTCGCTCCTGGCTTTGACCTTAGCTATTGGCTTTATTGTCGACGACGCAATTGTCGTGCTGGAGAACATTGTAAGACGTGTTGAAGAGGGCGAAACGCCTTGGAATGCCTCTCTCGAAGGCTCTAAGCAGATCAGCTTTACAATTTTATCGATGACGCTATCGCTTGCAGCTGTCTTTATTCCGATGCTCTTTATGGGCGGGCTCATCGGCAAAATCTTCCACGAGTTTGCAGTTACTCTTTGTGTCGTCACCATTTTATCGGGAATAGTCTCTTTGACCCTGACTCCGATGCTCTGCAGCCGTTTTATTCCCCCTAAGAATCATGAGAAAAAGGGGCGCATTGCCGCCTTTGCGGATAAAATGAATGAGCTCATGCTAGGCTGGTACGAGCCCAGCTTAAAATGGGTGCTGAACCATCGCAAAACAGCCCTATCTGTCGGAATTGCGAGTGTGATTCTATCCATACTGCTATTTAAAGCCCTTCCCACAGACTTTATTCCTGACGATGATATTGGTTTTGTTATAGCCTTCAATCAAGCCTCTCAAGGAACATCCACGTCGCGCATGGCCGAGTACCAGAAAACATTTCTCGACATTCTCCAGAAAGACCCAAATATCGAAGCGATGGTCTCACTAGCCTCATTTACAAATACCCATGAAGGCATCAGCTTCCTCAAATTAAAGCCACAACATGAACGCCTGCCCTCCAGTGCTGTTATCCAAGGGCTTTATCCTCAGACGGGGCAGATACCAGGACTTAACTCCTTTTACAAAAATGTCCCTCTCATTGATCTCTCGATAGGTCCTGTCAGTAGAGGCGCCTATCAGTATTCTCTGCAAGCTCTGAACCAGGAGGACCTCTACACTTCCGCCGAAAATTTGATGGTTAAGATGCAGAAAGACTCCACTTTCCAGGGGATTACAAGCGATATGGAGATCTCCACCCCACAGCTCAATCTTGAAATTGACAGGGACCGCGCAGCAGCGCTTGGCATCGACGCCAAAGACATCGAAAATACCCTTTTGCTAGCCTATTCGGGCAATCGCGTCTCCCGCATTGAAACAGCCCTTGATCAATATGATGTCATCTTGGAGCTGAAAAAGGAATTTCAGCACGATCCTCAAGCCTTGTCAAGTCTCTACGTCCGCAATAAGCATAGCGGTGAGCTTGTGCCCCTCGATGCGATCGCAAAATGGAGCGAAGGGGTGGGTCCTTCCAGCATCAACCACATCTCACAATTTCCCGCAGTCACAATCAGCTTTAATTCGCCCCCCGACGTCCCTTTAGGAAAAGTTCTCGAGCGGCTGAAAGAAATTGCAAGTGAAACACTTCCACCCGATGTTGTCGGAAGCGTAAAAGGAGCGGCGGAGACTTTCGAGGGGGCCCTCAAAAATGCCATTCCTCTGCTTATTTTCACAGTAATTGCCATCTACATCGTCTTAGGAATACTCTATGAGAGCTTCATCCATCCGCTCACAATCCTTTCAACACTTCCTCCTGCCGTTCTAGGAGGACTTGCAACCTTGTATGTCTTCCACATGCCGCTGTCGCTTTATGCCTATCTCGGACTCATTTTGCTGATTGGGATTGTCAAAAAGAATGGGATTATGGTGGTCGACTACGCTCTTGACTACTTGCGCAACCAGAATGAAACGGCAGATAAAGCCATCTTTCACGCTTGCCTAGTGCGCTTTCGCCCCATCATGATGACAACTATGGCTGCCATTTTTGGAGCGCTTCCCATCGCCATAGGAGTTGGGACTGGAGCCGAAGCGCGCCGCCCCCTTGGAATCATCATCATCGGCGGCCTTGTCGTTTCGCAGCTAGTCACTCTGTTCTTGACACCGGTGATCTATCTCTACTTGGAAGAGCTTGTCAAATATGCACGCCAATTTCGACAAAAACCGGCTGAGAGAGCCGCTGAACATCTTTGAATTTCATTTTGATCATATCGCTATGGGTGCCGGCGTTAAAAGCGACTTCATTATCTTCTTCTAAAAACTTGTCTGCATAAACTTTGATCCCATAAAGAGCCCCAAAAGGGGGCTCTGAACCGATTTCGCAATCGGGAAACAGCTTTGACATCTCCTCTTCATGGGCTAACCGTACCTGTTTTGCCCCGCTGATCTCCTTAAATTTATCGATATCCAGATAGTGGATCGCAGGGAGAAGGCACATGACAAACTGATCGTCGGCCTTGACAATGACCGATTTTATCATCTGGCGTCCCGGCACATGCTGTGCCCCAGCCACCTCGGTTGCAGTGAATGCGCGGCTATGCTCTAACAGCTGATAGCCCACCCTCTCTTTATCGAGATATTCCCTAATTTTTTTGGGAACCGTCATGTGTCACCTCTACAAATTTTTAGTACGATAGACCTCCTTCTTTGTCAATTATTTTCTATACACATAGATCCGAGTTCTGTAAATATCGCCCACCTCAATCTGCTGCAGAGGTTCCCAGCCTGGAATGGCAAAGGTGTTGCTAATTACCCAAGTGCCTGCCTTAAGCTCCTTTTCAAACTTATCCTTCAGGCGGCGCATCGCCCCTGGATATAGGTAGCAGATGATCAAGCCGGCATCAGAAAGATCTGCATGAAAGAAATTGCGACGCAAAAGCTGCACATTTTTCGCTCCTTTGCAAGCCATGCGGGAGAATAGATAAGGAGCTGGAGAAGTTTCAAAACCAGTGACAGTGGCAAGCGGGTAGCGATAGGCCAGAGGAAGGATAAGCGTTCCCCACCCCGAACCAAGTTCATAGATGCTCCCTGAGACTTGAGGTGGAAGCGCTTTTAGCCACGCCAGCTTCGCCTTTGGTGAAGTTGGCATGGGGGCGATGCCATTGCGGATCGACCAGACGACGATCGATAGGGCGACCCCGAAACAGAGAATGAAAAATAAAATATAAAAAAACATCTCTCTCTTGCAACAATCCTCTCTTTCTATCAATATGGACAATTTGTGAAAACAGGCAATTGAAATGAATGACGAGCCCAACGAAGAAATCGAACGCGCGACTAAAGAACTGATCCGTCTCCACGGGGGAGTTGTTGACTCTTTCGAAGCGGACCTTGTCTCCCAGCTAATCCACAACAGCCTCAAAATGCTCTCAGAAGGGCATGACATTGGCCAGCTCAAGCTGATTACGCGCGCCATGAAAGAGATGCGTTACGCCTATCGCATCTTCAACCAGTATGGGGGATCTAGACGCATCAGCATCTTTGGCTCTTCTCGCACCCCTGAAGAGCATCCCGACTATAAGCTTGCAAAAGAATTTAGCGCCTTGATGGAAGATGAGGGCTGGATGTGCATTACAGGGGCTGCAAATGGCATTATGAAGGCTGGTCACGAAGGCTCCAAGAAAGAAGCAAGCTTTGGGCTGTCGATTCGGCTTCCCTTCGAATCGGCCTCTAACACCATCATGGAGGGAGATCCGAAGCTTATTATCTTTCGCTATTTTTTTACGCGCAAGCTGATGTTCATGAGCCATTCTGATGCTGTGGCAGCATTTCCAGGGGGCTTTGGAACAATGGATGAGCTTTTTGAGGCTTTGACTTTGCTGCAGACAGGAAAAGCGAGCATCATGCCTGTCGTTTTATTAGAAGGGTCTAATGGTGAATACTGGAACCATTGGGAGCGCTACATTCACGACCACTTCCTGGACAATGGCTGGATCAGTGCGGAAGACCTGCACTTCTTCTACCGCGCTAAATCAGCCGATGATGCGCGTCAACATATCCAGAAATTTTACAAACGCTATCACTCCAGCCGCTATGTCAAAGATAATCTGGTCTTACGACTCCATGAACCGCTTCACCCCGACCAGCTGGACCTGCTCAATGAGCGCTTCAGCTCAATTGTCCAGAGCGGGAAAATCACGCTCACAACGCCATTTGCTGAGGAAAATGAGCATCTCGATCTCCCGCGCCTCACCTTCCAACACACAAGAAGGCAGTTTGGTCTAGTGCGCGCTCTGATTGATCAGATTAATGCTTTTTGAGGCAGATTCTGTTTTATTTCTTTGAGAAGCTCTTCAGCTCTTTCAAGGTCGTCTGATCCCGCTTCAAAATAATCTGAAAGCTTCCTTTCCTGAAGGAGATGCACGAAAGCCTTCTCATTGGCAACTGGGTCATTTGCTGAAAACACAACCTCTAGTACTTCCAGAAGATACGTGGAGCGCTGCTTTTTGGATTCTTCAGTCTCTTCTGCGAATTTCTCGGTCATGCAATTAAAGATGTGGGTAATATAGATAGTTAATGAGTCATTTTTCCGAAAACGTGTGAAACAAACGATTGTCAAATTCAAAACAATTTTAAAATACCCTTCAAAATCTCCTTGGGACACAAAAATTGTGCGCCCCTCCCTCCAAAAAGTGGCGATGACTTCATGTAGCAGCTCATTAGTTGGCCCACAATCGGAAAAGAGGGCCGATTGGGAAAGGGGGTAAGTCGTTTCATTAATCGCATTTATGGGTAAAGATCGGAGCTTGAAAATGATCTGTTCCATGCTTCTTTGCCAGATGGCGTGCAAAGTAGAAAGGCATACGCTCTCAACAGTCAGCGAAAGATCCCCTTTTAGAATAGTCAGCCGGTTGCAATGCGTCGCCAGCTTCACCATCTCTTTATCCTCCTTCATCTCCAGTAGAGCACGCTCGTTCCAGCTTAAAGCAGAGAGCATGAAGCGCATTTGGGCCGTTTCAAAGATATCGCTGTTCTCCTCTGTGACAAATTCCATTTCGACCAGCTGGAGATACTCCCAGGCAGTTGGAAACAAGTCTGGATCGTGCTCAAGATGATCAACAAAAATATCAACTATATCCGTCCAGCGCTGGCCATGAATCTGTTTACAAGCCTCGTAACGCCCACGGAAAGGGCCGCTTCCATCTTTAAAAAGAGCCTCTGAAAGATCCTCTTTCACGCGGAAAAGTCCCTTTGTGGTTGGGCCAGAATAGTCTCTATTTTCCCTCATCAGATCGATAAGTCGGTTATACCAGAGGACATACTGATCTTTCTGATGGTAGAGAAGCTCATTGCAGACTGCCTGGATAAATGCAGGGGTTCGCCTCGAGACGCGAAGATTATCTGACTCCCAGCTAGCGTTTAAAAGCTGTAGCAGCGACTCAATCTGCTCTTCGATCGTTTCCACCCCTTTCCCAGGGACTAATTTATGGTCAAAAAAGAAAGAGAGCTGAAATAATATTTTGGGATAAAAAGCAAACACCTCAGGAACACTTTTCGCAACCCACAGTTGAATGGTTTGCACGTCTATCAGATGAAAACCGTAGTAGGCCTGATTGAAGCCATTTGGACAGGTGGCAAATTGCATAAAACGGGGCATCCACTCATGATGCCTATCAGGAAAATTCTCGATCATAACTTTCAAGGTTTTACTGGTTAGCGTCATGGCCATGGCTTGAGAGGATAGACCTTGCGGCCTTAACTGCAAACATTTGTCTATGAGTAGCTTGCCTAGATCGAAATGGAAGTTTGACTGTTCCCCTTTTGCATGAGTCATTTGAATAGAAGCACCAGGAGCTTTTGAGAGAGTATCCACTTTCATAAAAAAATCAAAATCTGTCTGGTCACTTAAAATAGATTTAGAGCGATCTTGATTAGGGCGTAGATGAAGAGACAATTCGGACTGTTTGAGTCCCTCCTTTACAGGTTCTAATTTCTCATTCAGTTCTTTGTAAGGAAATGGCTTTTTCTCTTTCAAAAAACCAACATTTGAGCTCAATTTTAGGACGTTTACCATGTGTATATGCAGCAGAGAAAAGAGAGAAGCTGGAGAGAGCTCTCTCACGAATGTTCCGGCTACAGCACGGAACACAAATGAATTACATTCATTGCGTAGGGTTTCTTTACTCAGTTCGTAATAGGAGTTGTTCATCTCCATGAATCCTGCAATCATGATCTCACACTCAACAGGAAAGGGATGCAGCTGCAAAAGAAAAAGGAAAAAATAGTCGAGCGCTTTGTCGAAGCATTTGAGCTGCATCTTATTTGAGAGATGCGGCAACAGCGCATTTACGAGATTAAGCCCTGCTGGATCCAGAGGCTCTTCCGAATCTTTCCTTGCTGCCATTAAACTTTCTAAATAAAGAATAATTTTCGCTCCTAAAACATCTTGGGAAAGAAGAGAAGCGCAATGCAGGAGAAATTGGGGAATGTCTGCTAGTGGGACAATTTCAGCCAACTTTTGGTAGCCATTTTGAAGCTCCTGTGTCTTTTTCACTCTTTCGCAAGGGACTTTAAGGGCTATTGCGAGAGCCCTATACTGCAATGTTGGAAAGCTTGAATTGACAAGCATCTCGAGAATGGATTGAGGAAGCTTATTTGCGATATCATAATACTGGTCGCAAATGTCGCCAAGCAGCTCCCCGAGGCCTTCATGCTGTTTCGCACGCACAAAGGCCATTTCGACAAGGGAATGAAATTCAGTGCACTGAATATGGCTCTTAAGCTTTTTCAAGCCTACTTCTATCTGTTCAGCTTTTCCAGTCCGAAAGGAGCACTTCACGAATTTGACATCCAGATCCAAGAGCTCTGTTCCGAGACAATTTCTAGCCAAAACCATTGCATCAAAGAGAAACGCCACCTTTTCAGGAGGTTCCGCTAGGAGAAGTTCAAGAGAGCGTGTCAGCCTCTCACGGTTTTTCTCAAAAGCTTTTAAACGGGTTCGAATCTCACTTTCCCATTTTGGATCTGCCTTTTCACAAAGGGAAAGGGCCAGAAGCAGTCTTAACTTCTCAATCTCAAAATTTTCGGCTTGAACCACTTCCCACGCCTGCATCAGAAAATCGGGTTTGTGCGTATCTACTGCAACTGTGACAGCTCTTTGCCAAAGAGACTCATCCTTAACTTGGAACTGCTGAAGCATTTCAAACGCTGTCGCAATGCCTTTTGGGGTAATAAAGCGAGAGATAAGCCTGGAAGCGAGAGAATGGTCAGACCCAATGAACCGAGAACAGGTTGTGAGAGCAGCAGAAGAGGCTGTTTCAAAAGGAAAATTCTGCAAGCAGGGAGTGATCGAGATGTAAGAATAGGCAGTGTGGAGGCTTTCTAGAACTTGCAAGGGCTCTTCCACCGTTCTACTCAAACTAAATAGGCGGGGCAGAAGCCGGTCGGCCGCCTCTTGAACAACTCTCCCCTCTGTTTTTGGCTGCGCGATTGCAAGGAGCCTCTTAAAAGAGTTAAGATCATGGACCTGCAGCCCTGCAACTTCAGCCTTGCGCTCCTCTTCAAGAAGGCCTGCATGGTCCGGTCTGACAGCTAAAAGGCTCTTTCGAAGAGCTGTATGGCGCATAGCAAGGGGCAGAAAACGATCAAAGTGATCCCGAAAGTCGCTCTCTTGCCAGAGGTTTCGTTCGCGGACAAACCCGCATAGAGAGGGATCGTTCACACAGACGTCTAAAAGGAGGCGGCCAGTCTCAGCAGAGGGGGTCAAAACTCCTTTTCTGATCAACTCTTCTAAAAGCGTTTGGGCTTTTGGACCGGCTTGTGAAAGCCAGGTTGGCCAAGAGAGCGGAACCATCAGCCTGCTAAAAAGCATGAGAAACACAGCTGATGCTATTGCTTCCGCGTCATCTCGCCAGCATTTAAAAAGACGCTGGACAAGAGCCTCATCAGAATTTTGTTGCACTGCCGCAGAAATATCGGGATTGACAATCAGCCCTCTTTTTTCACACTCTCTGGCAAATTGCGAAGCCTTTTCCAAGTCACTCTGAGTTAAATAATTTTTCAAAAGCCTTAAAGCGACATCGTGGAGCGAATAGAAAACTAAAAGATCCAGAAGAGTCTCGCTTTCTGAAGGAGCTGATTCAAGGATTAAGGTTCTGACGCGCTCCCCTTCCCAAAAACCAATCCCAAGTTTCAGAAGCCTTAAAAGCTGAGCAGGATATTTTTTCAATGCTTCCAGTAACGCCTCCGCAGTTTTTTGCTTAGCCGCGATGGGTAATAGCGCCCAGATTTCTCCTGCAAGAGTTTGAAGCGAGTCCACGCCTGTCTTTGCCAGTGCGATGACAAGACGTTCTCGCATCTCTTGGGGCTGCAGAGAGGTTTTGAGCAATATGGAAAGTTCTTTTACAGCCGCTGCTTCAAAAAATTGGTTTAACTTTTGACAAACCCCTTTTGAGAATAATTGCAGCTCTTTTTTGTCTTGGAGATTAGGGAAATTTCTGAGAACTATTTTTATCTGCTCTTCGCCGTTGCAAGCCGCAAGAAGTCTTGTGCGCAGCTCGGCATCGCCTCCCACATGTTGATAAATTTGTAAAAATTTCTCAAAATAGTTCTTAAAGTCGCTTTCCTGCCAAAAATTATTTTCACGTACATATTTGCGAGCCTCATCCCTGTGTAACTCTAGTGCAAGCTGGAGATGGAAAAGAGCCAATCCTGGCCCTCGCGTGGGTAGATTTCTGGCTGTAAACTCCAGCAGAAGAAGTTGAGCTTTGGCAGGCTGCTGCTGCAGAGTTTGATTCAACCAGAGCGCACAATAAGCTTCCCTATTGTCGGCATGCTGTACAAGGCCTTGAAAAAGATATAAATAGACCCTGGAAGCCGTTTCATTGGCAGCTTTCCAGCCTTCGTAAAGTTTTTGCAAGAGAGGTTCAGCCGGGCTCGCAGCCTCTCTCAGCAGTTCTACTGAAGCGGCAATGGCTTCATTCAAGAGAATTCCCCTTTTTGTGCATTCTAAAGTAAAAGTGCAGGCGCTTTCTTGATCGCTCCCCGCAAAAAGGTCGTCTAAAAGGGTGTAGACAAAATCAGACCCAGGATTCAATAGATCAACGATCCCGTAAACAATCTGGAAGCGCTGTCCAGCTGGAACGCCTGGAAGAAGAGAAATGGCGTTTCGAATTAGGATATCTGCCTGCTCCCTTTCCCAGAAGCCTTCCGAAATCCCAATCTTCAGGACCTTGAGAAGCTGCAATGAACCATTTTTTATCAACATCTCCGCAAGAGGTTTTGCCAGCACTTTTTTTCGAGCGGAGGGCAATCCCTCCCACATTTCCAATGCAATAGGGTGCAAAAATTCATCCCTTGCGTTAGCGAGAGCGGTGACAAGAGCTCCTTGAAAGTCTTCCAAAGTGCGCGAACCGTTTAATTCCCAGCTAAATCCAAAATGAAGGGCCACTGCCGTTACAAGACGCTGCTGTTTTTCCGGGCTCCTCTCATTACTCAACAGCTGGGCGACTCCTAAGAGGAGCCCTTTCCCCATCTCTTTCTTGCTGGAAGAATTTAAGACTTGGATGAGCAGATCGCGACATATGCGCCGCACGTTCGGATTGGCATGCGAACTTCCCTGCAAAAGAGGCTCTGTCAAAGGAGGGAAATCCAGCTGAAGCTCCTTTGTATAGGCTGTGGGGGCAATAGATGTTGCTGGGAACAGCTCCCATAAGGGCTTCAAAACATTCTCTTTATCATGAGTTTCAGCAAGAAATGTCTGCAGCGATTTTTCAAGGGACAAAGAGAGCTGGAGATGGTGCAAACGGATCACATAGCGCCCCTCATGCTCGGCAAGATAGGCGCTTCGTACAGGGAGAGCGAGGAGGCGGAAAGCAAGCAGCTCCACCCCTGCAAAAAATCCTTCTGAGTTTACACTTTGCGCATGGATGATCTTATAGAGAGCAAGCAAAAAGGGTGATGTAGGGATAATAGAGACAAAATGGCGCCATATTTTCGACCGATCCTCTTCTGAAATTGCAAGAGCCTTGCACGCATTGAAGAGAAAGGCAAACTTCACATCAGCTTCTTGACGCGCTAAACTCTCTGAGAGTTCTCTACAAATATCTACAACAGAAAACTTGCTAAATGCCTTCGACAGTTTCAGTTCATCTCCCAAAGCTGCTCCCTGATAGCCTAGCGTGACGTAAAGCCAGTATTTGCTGAAGGCATGAGGGAGGGAACTTTCCGGAATATTTTTCAACCGAGCGATCTGGTTCCGCCCATCAAAAAGATCTTGCAAGGTCCCTTCGAATTCAATCTTTCGTCCTCCAAGCAAGGGGGCCAAATTTAGAGTGGGGCCTTGACACGTGAACATCGCAACAGGAGCCACTCCCGCATGCAGATCGAAATAAAACATTTCACCCCAAAGATCCTGACAGCGCATCTGCATAAAGAGAGGGTTTATCTCCTGCTTGTCAATGCATCCTGAACTATTTATAAAATTCCTCAGCGGGTTGTAGACATCTCCTTCGTAAAGCTCCTGAAAGAAGGCATCGCAGCGCCCCTCCCGATTATTTTGCTGCTTCTGACACTGCTTGAGATATTCAATATTTATAAACTTCTGTTCAAGCCCCGCTTCTGGCCCCACGCTAATCTCTGCAATTCCCTCTAAGGGGGTCTCCATGAGGGCACGAAAGCCAAAGCAGCGTTTTTCATGCGTGGAGTATCGGATCTGGAAACAGATCTGTGAAAAGAGATAGCGCTTGGCTAAGAGAGAGACAAGGCGATAGTCAAATACAGGAGAGGGCTCCTTTTGACCGAGATGGATGAGAGTCACGACGCCGCCTCTGGAAAAATTCGCAACCGCAGGCAAAATTCCCTGTAGAGATTCATTAATCCAGGAAGTTCCTAGGACTTGCAAGAGATTCTCGATCTGAATAGAGGAATGCTGCTGCTCCACATAGCTCTTCAGCAGTTCTTCATAAGTGAGTACAACTTTTTTTTGATTGATAAGAAAACAGAGAGGGTGCTGCATGAGGGTAGGGATAGCATACGCAGGAGGCAATGGGCGACTGATTAAAAGAAGATCAGCCCTATTCGTTAACCCTGAAGCGCGATAAAAGGCCCGCAGCTTCGCTTGTGAAGACTCCCCGCAAAAGTGAATTTCTAGCTCTTGAGAAGGTGCGCTTTGATCTGGAACAGCTTCGCGGGGACGAGCGGATTGCCGCTGCTGGATGGAATGCGGGGAAAAGTGGGTAGCGTCAAGAGACATAAATCACACAGCTGTTATTATAATTAAGTAAACCAGGTTATGCTAAAATTAGATTTTTTGTCACTCTCATTATGTTCACAGGGGTATGAACCTGGCAATTGCAATTATGTTAACCGCTCATACTTTTCCAGAAATTCCGGCTTGAGCCGCTTTTTGAGTGCATCCAGCAGCTCCTCGGCTTGGACATACTCTTTAGAAAAACTGTTGAAAATCTCATTTAAACAGTCCTGTTTCGTCATGTAGAACAGGGCTGCAGCATCAGCGAAGAAGTTGTCTTCTTTTAAAATATTTTCAAGAAAAATAAGAACAATATCGGCCCGCACCTGTCTCATCTCAGGATCTTGAATCTGACAGGTAAAACGTTCAAAGACCTCTTGGAAACATTCAACCACTCCCTCTTCATCGTTTTTCAGTCGCAACACCCATTCAATCCCTAGGGTAAGAATGGGTTCAAAATACCCATAAAAATCCATATTAGCTATAAAGAGAGGGCGACCCTCGTCCATCAAATTTAAAAAAATTTGATGCATCCACGATGCTTGTGGAACGCAATAGGAAAGAGTTTGGTTCAGATCGTTCTTCGCGATTGTCACTTCCAGCTGTATGCATGGCACAGAAAACTTCTTGAGAAACCCTAAAAATTGATTGGCTGTTGCAACCCAGATCTGATGAAGGGTATCATTAAACTCTGCTGTCAATCCATCCTGAAGATCCTTTTTTACGATTTCTATCTGCCGGCACAATTTTGCACCTTTGGCGATGGCGGTCACATCCTCTGCATCTTTCATCGGTTGCAAGAGGCGGCTATTCCATGCAATTACATGTGGCATGAGAAGTCTTTGCGCTTGAACAACCTGCTCTTCTTTCGGATTAAAATGCTTTCTCACTAGCTGAAGATAGTCCCAGGCTTTTGCTGAAGGAGTCTAATGTTGTCACATCGCCAGCTTCAGGGGCGGGATAGTGCGCGAGAATATCAGCAAACATCTCGATTAGATGCGGCCAGCGCGACTGGTGGATCAGTTTACAAGCTTCATATTCATGACTGTCTTGACAAAGGGCAAGATCCTCTTGCAGCACGCAGAGTAAATTTAAAGAATCCCAGGAATGGTCCCACGGTTTTTGCCCCATGCGATAGAGAAGTCGGCTATACCACTTCGTATAAAACTTACGGTCATGAATTGCTTTTCTGCAGAGAACGTGAATTAAAATGCGCGTCCCCATCCTATCCAGCAATAGAGGGACAGCCCATACCTTCTCCAACAGCTGATCGATGCTTTCGGCCTCTAAAGACAATTTTATTCCTATATCAAATTGTTTTTTTGGAAAAAAAAATGGCACAAAGAATGTGCAAGACAGGATCCTCAAAAGCTGCTTTATGTTGCGTGTAGATTAGATCTATAAGCGCCTTGACCTGCAGATTATGGAGCGAATAATGGGTGGTAAAAGCTATTTGACAGAAAGCAAAATCTTTAACAAGAGGGAGCCATTCGCGATGTTCAGAACCGGGAAGTTGAATGAGCGCAGCCAGATAATGAAAGGAGAGACCGAGGACAATAGATTGGACGGCTGAATCATCCGTTCTAAAGTGTAAAAACCTTTCCACAAGAAGCTTAAGAGTTTTTGCATTGTCTAAAGATATTTGTACCTCAGCAACATTTTCCTGCAGCTTCTGGTCTAACGAATCAAGCAGCTCTAGCGCTTCAGTTGTGACACTTCGCAGCTGCAGCAGTCGCAACGCATCAAGATAATAATTTTTGAAGATCGACCTTGGTGAAAGGGAAGAGGTGTCGCGTCCTTGCTCCCACCTCCTCTCTCCGGAACTTTCAAATTTGATCAACTGCTGTACAGCCTCTTTCACTCCCGACTCTAAAAAGCCCGGTTGCGAAAAAACGAGCAACAGATGGTCTAAAATTTTATCAAAACATCTGCTGCGAGCTTCTGGAACAATATAAGGGTAAAATGTGTTGAAGAGATCAAACGCCATTCCATTGATCGGATCAGCAGGGCTTTTTCTTACAGCCATGAGCGCATCTAAATTACTTTCAAGCGACGTTTCAAGCCCCTTAAAAGGTTTTTGGGGCAATTTTTTGAAAAGGTCTCGCAAGGCGTCTAGATTATTTACCCTTTGAATAGCCATTTCAACTAAAATTTGACCCTCTTTTGGCGCCACTTGCAAACAGCTGCTAATGAGAGGGAGAGCTCTTTGAATAAGTTCGGGATCTTTAGAGCGCATGTAGCTCTTTGCCCTCTCCACATCGAGACGAGCCAGCTCAGGAGAGCCGGTGAGACCAGTTCTCACTCTTTCAATAGCATCCACTAAAGAGAGCTCCTCATTGAATCGCCTTTTAACTGACTCACGCGCGATACTTAACGCCTTTTCATTGCCCGATGCAAAAATAGCCTGCAAAGCTGTGAGCCAAAGAAGATCATCCGGGCAGCTTTGAAGCTGATCGAGGGCTGCTGCAAATTTTTTATCGCTTAAAAGGCGATGAATTTTATTTGCAACTGGCTCCTGATCGGTTTCAGATAGGGCAGGAGCCGAAATCCGTTTAACCTCTGGCTTTTTTGGGAGCTCCTTTTTTTCGATTGGAGGGACCTGTTCGAATGTAAGTGGGAATAAACCTCGTTTTTCACAAAGATCCGCAAATTTAGCTGCATGGTCAGGAAAAGAAGTTTGGAAACTGCGGATGGCAGATTCCGAGTACTGATGCAAGGGAAAGCGCTCCTGATACTTGTCAATCAGATCGGCGAGACTATAAACCGCTTGGAGCTGTTCCTCCCTATTTACACTTTCTGGTAACACTTGAATAAGCATTGAGACAGTTTCAGCTTCCCAGCTCTCTAAGCCAAATTTGACCATTTTCAAGGCCTCTTGAAACCCCAATCTGGGGACAAGAGCCACTGCAAGGGATTTTTTATCGGGTTCAGGAGCCGTTTGCCACATTTCAAATGCAACCGTTGAGAATAATTTTACTGATCCAAGAGCAATGATAAAACGGTTTTTGACCAGAGGAGAACTGCGCGCAATGTCTTGGAGTTGAAGTTGAAAATTTTTAAAGGAAATTTCTGGATGTTTCGCGTCCAGATCCTTCACGGTCGCCTCGACAAAACGAAGCCTCTCTTCCTCACTGCTCTCTTTAGCAAGAATCTCAGGAAGCTTGGTCAATGGCATGAATCTAATGTTGCGCAGGAGCAGCTGATGCGAGATCTTGCGGACAGAACTATTTTCATGAAGAGACCCTTTTAAAGCAGCTTCAAAAAGAGCTTTTAAGTCGAGGCATTGCGCTACCTCCTCCTTTAAAAGGGGAGATTCGGGATCTTGATGTAGGGGGTCGCTAAAGATAGCAAGATCAAAGAGGCTTGTGAGCACACTTTGGGCAACCTCATTAGAAATAAGTGTCTCAAGAGCCTGCACGGGATCAAAAGGAAGGAGCAGAGTCTGCCCCTCTACGACAAGATGGAGAACATATTTTCCACAGCTTTCCATGAGACAGGGCTGAAGATACTCCTTTTTGCGATCGGCATAGGACCTAAAAAGGGACTCAAAAGAGATCATTTGCAAGGCAGGGAGAATGAGTTTTGGTTCCAGCTCCCCTCCAGTCATGAATCGGTGCAATAGAGAATAGAACTTCGAAGAGGCCACCTCGGGGGCCACCAGAGGGGAGAGAGAAGAGCATATTCTATAAATATCAGTCGTGGAGCAGTTTTCAGGAAGATGGGTACAAATGTTAAAAAGAAAGGCCAGACACTTACCGTAAGCTTTTGGCTTACTTCTCTTCGCCGCTAGCTTTTTTTCGGCAAGGTTGCGCGCGACCAGTTCTGAGTCGATAAAATCGACAATTTTTGAAACTTTATCCCCCACAAGCTCTTTCAGGACATTCTGAAGCCCAACAGCAGTAGAGAGGTCACCTTCTAGATGCCCCAATGTGATGAGCCAATAGTAGTAGAAAAAATCGCGAGGGCGCATTTTCTCTTCTGTCCAGCAGATTAACTTGCATCGCTTGTGAAAGAGCCCTTTTAGAGAGCCTTCAAAATAGAGAGTTGCGCTCTTATGAGTGAGCCAATTGGCGTAGTTGATCGAAAGTTTCTGAGAATGGATTCTTGGACTATATTCGATGGACCCAAGGAGGGATGTAAAGTCAAAAAAGTGTCCAGAACTATCTCTGCAACGCATGCGGTGAAGTTGGAAATTTTGAAAGAAATGCCACTCTTCAAAGGCAGTTTCGGCGATGAATTTAATCAGTTCTTTGTTGTAAAGCTCTTTGAAAATCTTTTCAGCATCCTCTTGAGAGTACTTAGGTAGTCTACGAAAGTGTTTAGGATGGATCACCTTCTCTTCTAAATCGGGACCTTTTACAGTCGAAATATTTATAACATCGCTAAGCTCCAGCAAGCTTTTAAAGCCATTAAAGACCCGAATCGCATTGTCGCGAAATTGCACTCTGAAAGGGGCGCGATCCCACCAGTAGCGCATAGAAAAAAAATGGAGTAGCCCTTCGATCGGGGTTCCCTGCTCCTCAAGAGGCAGACGCAAATCGAGTTGAAAATCGATATCAGAAAACTGCGTATCGATGTGGCTCTTTCCTTCAGCGGTAAGAAGAGGGGCCGCTTCCTTGCAAAACTCGCTCAGTTTATGACCAATGGCAAGCGTCCCAGGAAGGGCAGGGGCTGAACTGCCCAGCAACCGGGCCGATTGAAGCGTTCCCCCTCTTTTTGCATATTCTTCTCTATAAACATTGAGGATCTGTTCAACGCTCCATTGATCTTTGCAGCCATTGACAGAAAATTCAAGAACTCTCTTCAGCGGAGCTGTCGCCAGTTCCGGATTCAAGGCCAATTGAAATTGTGGGCTCTGAAAACAACCAAAAGCATCTTGCGAATCTGTGACGCCATTATGGCGAAAGAGGGCGCGAATGACAGCTTCCTGAGTTTCCCCTAAAAAAGGGGGCGCTGCCTTTTCCTCGTGCTGAGGAATGGGAGAAGCTTCTGTCGAAGTTCTGCAACCTCCTGAAACAACTCTTTGAATGGTCTGGATGGACAGCATTGTCATTTTTATTAAAACCTAGATTTTATCAATTTTTCTAATTAAATCTCTAATTGCAGCCTTCTCTTTCTTAATGTTTTCATCACAACTAAAAAAAGTGAGGGGTTCTTCAAGAATTTCCTCGAGCTTTTGAAGATAGGACTGGCTTAAAGAGCTTGCGCTCAAACATATCGCTAAATCATGCAAAATGAGAAGAACCCCGAGATAGGTAGACTGCGTCTTCCAACTGAGAATCTGAGATTCCAAACTCATCTCATAACAGTGCAACGCTTGGCTATAGTGGCGCGCTTGATCCTTTTCACTGCCCCCATTCAATCTGTTGCAAAGGAATCCATTTAGAGCCCAGTAGAGCCAGATCCTCCGATGCTTCTGAACATCCGAAAGATCGCCAGCTTTCCCTTTAATTTTCAGAATCAACTCGTCCCAGTAGGTCTCTTCAATCAAAATGGAAGAAAATTGTTGAGGAGTTGAAAGAGTGACCTGTCCCAAGGCTGCCGAAAATTTTTGAAGACTCCCTTGAACATTGTAGATGGCAAGGGATAAAATCTTGAATAAGAGAGTGATGCATTGAGGATGCGCTTGCCCTTGCAACCGGATTATCATCTCTAAAAGTTTCTCCGGAGGGATTTTAGCTGCTTTCTCCTCAAACAACTCTGAATTGCAACGCGAGAGCAGATGAAAGGAAACGAAATCGTCCATACCCGAATGAAAAACCTTTTCCTTTAATAAACGCTTTGTGATTTGAGTTAACTTCTCTTCAAAAACTATTAGCTTGCCGCGAAAAACAGCAGTAGTCTGATCCTGAGTCCAAGCTGCAGGGGTTGCTTCCAGCAGCATGCGATGCATCCACAACGCCATAAACCCTTCGGCCTCCTCGCGATTTTGCAGACGGGTAAAGGGACTGATGCAGGGAGCTCCCTTATTAAAAAGCAATTGTAGCCTCTCTAAGAGGATGCTGCTTATATGGGGAGCAAGAGTTGGGAAACGTGAAATATTGTTCAGGAGTGTATGTGAAAAGGAGAGATCTAAAAAAAGTGGCAGATCTCTATCCGTCCCTTTAGGGAGAATGTAGGCCATCAAATTGCCGTTGAGCATCTCAATAAAAAAGGGGAGCGCTTGATCAAATAGCGAAGTATTCTCCGTTTCCTCTAATAGAGTAAACAGTGTTTCTAGAGCTGTTTCGAAAAGTTTTCGCTGCTTTTCATAGTTAAACTGACGAAAGCAGCTATTTAACTCTTTTAAGTTTTTAAAAAATTCGGCCGCCTTTTGATCTTTCGTCGAGTTCCACGTTTTTTCGCAGATCTGATTGCGAAAATTCACCTGTTGCAAAGTTGGCAATTGCGCATCTTGGATGAGTCTTAAGGCTCTTTCCTGGCTGCTTGGACTAAATTCGGCGATCAGCTCTTCAATTAGCTCATGCACACCAGAAGGAGGTTTGCGATGATTTTTTTTCTGCAATCCTTTAAGGCAGAGGTCTGCTTTAATTTTAAGAAGCAGCGCCGCTTTGTTTGGATGCAGCTTTGTAAAGGAATCAAAACAGCAATCTTGCGAAAGATCCTGCTGCATAGCAGACTCTAATGCATCTACGAAAATGGCTGTTCTACTTGTGGTGACAAGAGGGAGCAATCTTAGCAGGCGCGTAAGCTTCTCTTCTAAAGGGAAGCGAATAGCAAGCTTGCAGCAAAATGTAAAGGCCATATCTTCTTGACTTTTCTTTGCATGGGCGTAAGCTGCCTCAAATAATTGACCCTCAAATGAGCTTAGAGCCACTCTTCCCTCAAGTCGCTCCCCTATTGCACGTTTAAATTTGTCCAGATTTTGGAGCTGTTCCAAAGTGGGAGCCTCAATGAGGGCCGATTGAAGAATATAATGGCAGCATTCTGAAACCCGTTTTCCTTTTGCGGGTTCAACAGATCCGAGAAAGCGCTCCTGCAAGATGGTATCGTCAACAAGACGAAAGGGGGTTTTATGAATGATTCTCCAAGAAATCATCAGGCAGTCTAAACACTCTTCGGGCGATCCGCACAAAGAGCCAGCCTCCCAAAGAGTTTGAACCGAAGTGGCCATTTCTGTTTTTAGTTTCTCATCTCGCATTTTTACGGCCAGCTTGATCAAGGGGAGCCAATGTTCAGCCTCTTGAATGTTAAAATCGCGCAAGAAACTGAAACCCAGCTTCACTCGCTCTCCTTCATTGCGCTCCGGACAGCTAAGCTCGAGAGGCATCCCCCAATGATGTTTGAGCTGGCGAAGGGCTTCTGAGTGTTGCTCAGGTTTCAATTTTCTCATGAACGCAATGGCGTTGGATAGACGATAATTCGCAAGATCTCGGATGCGCGCTAGGCCGTTAAGGTTCCAAACTTCTAAAAACTCCAAGGCAAGCTCATGCGCCTCGTCCTCAGGCTGTTTTGCCAAACATGCAACGATGGCCTCTCGCATCGCATCCGCGGAATCACACTCTAAAGATGAATGGGGATAGCAGCATTTTAAAAGAAGATTAAACTGCTCCATCAGGCTCACATGCTCTTCTGGACGGGACCTACTTATAATGTCTGGAAAAAGTAAAAAAAGCGGCTTTGCGGAAAGCCCCAGAGTGCGAGGAGAGGCCTGATAGAGATTGAAAAAAAAGGAGAGCCTCTGAAAAAGGCGCTGCTGCTCCTCTGGCGAAGCGTGTGCCACTCTTTCCAAATCACTCTGCAACATTTTCTTATGCTCAGGAAAAAAAGGAAATCCGGGAGCGACGGAATAATCTAAGTGAAAGGGAGCTGTGCAATAGAGACCGCAAGGCAACTCAAACTGAATCGTATGCGGATAACGGGAAGGGATCAGGGTAGCGCGCCAATTTGACGTATAAATAAGATCGAGAGGAACTTGCCAAAGTCGCTCTTTTGTACAAGGCAGCTCTTTAAACCTCTCGACAATCGCTTTTAAAATTTCCACCTCCGGCTCCGAGGAAAAGTAATAGCTCTCATAATGAAGCTGCCAAAGTCTCTGCGCCGCCTCTGGCTTAAGCCAGGGAGCAATTTGGAACGTTAAACCAAAGGCGCAGGCTTCACTGTCTCTTTTTCTTCTTTTAAGGAAGAGCTGAACTTCCCAAGATATATCTTCAGGAGAACCACTCAATGACAATTTCTGGCCAACTCCCTCTCCTTTCTGCATCCTTTCGAAAAGCTGCTCTAGAATGATAGCCTGTTGGCAATTAGTTGCCGGATTTGTAATTTTAGTAACTAGAACCGTCATATCTATATTTTTTCTTTTGTAAATAAGTGGATTTTATCATATTCTTATTCTGAATTTATTGCCAATGATAACAATTACCTGAGCCATTGCAAAATTTTAGAGTTGAAATAAATCCTAGAAATTCGTTATCTCATTGCCAGTTTTAAGTTGGGATTGTAATGAAATGTCCTTTCTGTCATCACCACGATCATAAGGTAATTGATTCGCGCGAAGCCCCCGAAGGAAACACCATCCGGCGGCGGCGAGAATGCCTCAACTGCCTCAAGCGTTTTACAACGTTTGAGACGATTGAACTGACGCTGCAGGTCCATAAAAGAGACGGCAGGTATGAAGACTTTCAGCAGCAGAAGCTGATTAACGGCCTTGTTGCTGCGTGCCATCATACGACAGTCAGCTACGATCAGGTGCTCACGGTTGCTTCGCAAATGACGACAGAACTGCTCCAGGCGCAGGTGAGGGAGATTTCGACAACACAACTTGGCGAAATGGCAATGAAAAACTTGCAAGCTCTCGATCCCATAGCGTATATACGGTTTGCATGTGTCTATCGTCGTTTTAAGAACATCGACGAGCTCGTGGATGCGATCCAATCAATTCAACCGAAAGATGATGCAAAGCGCTCAAGCAAGGAGAAAACAAATGCCGCTCAAAAAGTCTGATATCGCAAGATTTAAGAAAAGATTGGAAGACTTGCACCTCCAATTGACACAATCACTCAAAGGAACTGCTGCCGAAGTCAAGAAGCCCGACGAAGGGACAGGCTATTCCCAACATCAAGCAGACCAGGGCACGGATGATTTTGACCGCACCATCAGTTTGGAAGTGACATCGAGAGAATTTAACCTACTCAAGCAGATCGAACGCGCCTTAGAAAAAATTGAAGATGGCACCTACGGCCTTTGCGATATTACAGGAGAAGAAATTCCCATCCCTCGTTTAGAAGCGGTGCCCTACGCCACGATGACTGTCAAAGCGCAAGAGCAGCTGGAAAAGGGATTGCTGTGACCGTTGCGCAATCAAAACTCCTTCCTCAAAAGAGCCTCATGTGGTCACGTGGAATCGCCCTTGGAATAGCCTTTATCGTTCTCTTGCTTGACTTTTGGACAAAAGCGCTCGTCCATGCCCATCTCCCCGTTATGAATAGTTCAGCCTACCCTTATGGAGGCATTGGGATCTTCTCAAATTTTTTAGGCATCGAATTTTCCATCTCCCATGCCACCAATCGCGGTGCTGCTTGGGGAATTTTTTCTAGCTATCAGACGCTCCTTCTGGGTGTGCGCATTGCACTGGTGGGGGGCCTTTTCGCCTATTTTTGGAGATCCGATCGCCATCCCGCCTGGAAAATTCCCGTTGCCCTAGTGATCGCTGGAGCGACAGGCAATATTATCGACTCCTTTTTCTATGGCCATGTCATCGACATGCTCCACTTCGTCTTCTGGGGCTACGATTATCCTGTTTTTAACTTGGCCGACAGCGCCATTTTCGTAGGCATCGCATCCCTTGTGATCAGCTCCTGGTTTGAAAACCCGACTTGAGCCCTATCAATGATTTAGCTGATGATGCGATTTTTTGCTGGTTAAATCAGGCCAATTTTTGACATACTTGCATAAAGTAGGCGAAAATTGCCCTGATTTAACCAGCAAAATAAGCGCGCATCAGATGAATCATTGATAGGCGCAAGTCGGGTTTGAATAGTGGAAGCATCTAAATGGCTCGACATCCAGCTCCTGGTCTCTCCTGAAGAAATGGAGGGGCTTATTCAGCAGCTCGGAAAATTTCAGATCTTCCTGACTGGATCAGTCACTCCTAGAGCCCAAGGAGAGGTGACAAAGCAGCACTTTCTCGACATTTATAGGCGCTACTGTACAGCCCTGCAAAAAGGACAGCTGCCAGATACCCCCCTATTTTCATGCGTCTGGACTGTTTCTCCCGATGTTGTAGCGACTCAAAAAATAGGTGAAGAGCGGCAGCTCCTTCGCCTCATCAAACCAGCAGTGCAGCTCCAACCCCACTCCATGATCTATTCTGAGCATGATGGCAAATTTTATTCGATGGTGTATGGCCGCAATAGTATCTCCTGGGGACTCCAATTTTCCTATCCACAGCTATATCTGGACCCAGAAACAAAAGAGGTTATAAAAGTGGGAGCTAATTTCCCCAATAGCGCCCTATTTCGCCAGATTCAACTCTGGGTGCGCGCCCATACCCTACCTACGCCCATAAAAACTCCGACAGCTAGCCTAAATCTTCCCATTCGTCTCGGCAAAGAGTGTTTCAGCTGGGTGAATCAGCATCCGCACCTTAAAGCACAACATTTACTGGTCTCGAGATGACACTCGCAGAGCAGGTTCAGACACTATTTATCGAGAAAAATTGGACGCTCAGCCTTGCAGAATCGTGCACGGGGGGCAGTGTCGCGGCGTCCCTCACACAAGTTCCTGGAGCCTCTCGCTATTTTCTTGGATCGATTGTCGCCTATTCAAACAGCCTCAAAACGCAGCTGCTTCATGTCTCTCCTAAACTGATTCAAGCGCATGGCGCGGTCAGCAGCGAGGTGGTGCACGCCATGCTGGATGGCATTCTGGCTGCTACAGGAAGCGACTTTGCTCTAGCTGTTTCAGGCATTGCAGGACCAAGCGGCGGCACGACAGAAAAGCCTGTGGGACTTATCTGGGGAGGAGTCGGCCATCGCGACGGCTTCCACTACACCTGGAGCTGGATAGAAACGGGCAACCGCTCTCAGATCATCTTGCGGAGCGTCGATCGCTTATTAGAAGAAATTTTAATTGTGTCTAGAAGCCGCCTCTGTTAAAAGGAAAAGATGGGCTACTGGACACGCAAATCAATACAAGATCTAGAGACGCAGAGCCGCGAGGGGCATCATCAGCTTAAACGCACTCTCTCCTCTTATGACCTAGTCATGCTGGGCATCGGCTGTATCATCGGCGCAGGCCTCTTTTCTATTACTGGAATTGCAGCCGCAGAGCATGCAGGCCCCGCCATCACCATCGCCTTCATCATTGCAGCGATAGGCTGCGCCCTCGCAGGCCTCTGCTATGGAGAGCTGGCCGCGATGATTCCCATTGCAGGAAGTGCCTACACCTATGCCTACGCCACTATGGGCGAACTGGCTGCCTGGATCATTGGCTGGGATCTGATCCTCGAATATGCCATCGGCGCTTCGACCGTTTCGATCAGCTGGTCCGCCTATTTAGTCTCCCTGCTGCAAGAATTTGGCATCAACCTCCCCTCAAGCCTGCTCGCCTCTCCCTGGCAGCCCGTCTCGCTCTCTGATGGCACCGTTGAATATGGTTTCATCAACTTGCCAGCCCTTGCAATCGTGGCCCTCATTTCCTGGATTCTGATCGTCGGCATCAAGGAGTCAGCCCTCTTCAATGCCCTGATGGTCGTCATCAAGGTTTCGGTCGTCCTCGCCTTTATTGGCGTCGGCATCTTCTACGTCAACACAGAAAACTGGACCCCCTTCCTTCCTCCCAATACTGGAACATTTGGAGAATATGGCTTCAGCGGCCTCTTGCGCGCCGCCGGTATTCTCTTCTTTGCCTACATTGGCTTTGACGCCGTCTCCACAGCTGCCCAAGAAGCAAAAGAGCCGCAAAAGGGGGTTCCAATTGGAATGCTGGGATCTTTAGCCGTGAGCACCCTCCTCTACATTCTCTTCGGCCTTGTCTTGACAGGCATCGTCCCCTACGCCGAGCTCAATGTCGCCGCCCCCGTCGCCCTAGCCATTAATAAAACACCTTTCCACTGGCTCCAGTGGATGGTGAAGATCGCCATTTTAGCGGGCCTTACCTCCGTCATCCTCGTCCTTCTTCTTGGCCAATCGCGCATTCTCTTCGCCATGGCGCGCGACGGCCTCCTCCCCAAAGCCTTCAGCAGCATCCACCCCCGTTTTCACACCCCCTGGATGACCAATCTCATTCTAATGCTCTTCGTCGGCCTCTTTGGCGCCTTTGCCCCCCTCTCCATGGTCGGCAGCATGACCAGCATCGGCACCCTCCTCGCTTTTGTCATCGTCTGCGCTGGCGTCCTCATCCTGCGCTACCTCGAACCCAACCTCCCGCGCCCCTTCCGCACCCCTTGGGTCCCCTTTGTCCCCGCTGCCGGCATCCTCGTCTGCCTCGGCCTTATGGTCGCCCTCGGCCTCGATACCTGGATACGTCTCATCGTCTGGCTTGTGATCGGCCTTGTGATCTATTTCTACTACGGGCGGTTTCATAGGTAGGTTTTAGGGCATTTTCCATTCTATCAGGGTACATCCCCACTCTTCTAGAGCATGAGAATCATCGACTTCTGATTTTTCTCGAAAAAGGCAGGCAAGGTAATTCTTTGAGTCGGGTTACCGCTTTTTGGATCGATGAAGAAAACAATGATCTTCTTGGAGAAATGTCGAGAGGCTGTATAATCGACCTCTCATATTCGAAAAGTGGACTGTCACAACATGGTGGGGGCTCGACTGAGGGCGCGCAAGTCGGATTTGTAACTGCCCCTCATTCGTTTCTCACTGACTCACACTAGGGGGCAGTTACAAAATAGCGGGGGTTTTGTCGTTGAATAAAATTTGCATTATCAAACATACTAGCTAAAATACAACTTTTTACAAAAACACAGCAGCAAAAGAGCTGGGAATGCACTGCTTGCGAGCGCTTGTCGAAGCGGGGACACCTTCCTTTATGAATCGCCAGCTTAATACCAAGACGGGCCCTTCCGCACCCCTTGAGTCCACTTCGTGCCCGCTGCCGGCATCCTTGTCTGCCTCGTCGTCTTGCTGGTGATTGCCTTGCGACCTATTTCTAATATGGGCGGTTTACTTGTCAAGAATTCTAGTCTGAAAATATAGTGATATTCCAACTCAGAAATGGATGTCAGTTGATGAACAAAAGGCACGACTTTATAAAAAAATATTTTGCGGCATTTCTCACCGAATCGCGTATCCGCAATCTTTTTGTTGAATACGAGAAACTCGTTAAGATTCCACCGACCAGCCAGGAAATTGAAGAGCTGATCTCTGTTTTGCAAAAGAGTGCCGTAGATCCAGTCATTGTCGGGACTTTAGCTGTAATGAAACACCTAGTTGTCACAACTGAAGATATTCATGCCCATACTTTTCGGCCCATCCAGACCGTAGATTTATTGGTCTACAAAAAACCTTTGCAGCTTCCGCATGGATGGGAAGTTAACACAGAGTCAAGTCCAATAATTTCTTGGATTTCTCCATCTCGGGGTTACGTAAAATTTTTAAAATCTGAAGACGAATTTCCCGCAAATTACTCGCAAACTGTTGGGAAAGACCGCGAGTCTGTTGAGATGGATTGTCCGGTTGCAGATGTCGAAACTCTTTTTAAAATGAAACTTAATTCAAGAAGAGAAAGAGATCTCGGGGATCTCATGATGCTTGCAAAAAAGGTAGGTATACCTGCGGATATCGAGAAGAAATTGTGGAACACCGGTCAACAACAGAATCTGGAATTTTTGCAACATTGGGCTAAACTCCGGATAGGCAAAAAAATGTAGAAAAACTGAAACAGGAGTCCCTATGAGTCAAATAACAAGCTTTATAGGAAAGTATCTTTCTGCGTTTCTTAGCAAAAGTCGCTCCAAGTGCAAAGACGCATGTGCCTCCTACCGATCGAGAGCTTGAAGAACTCATGACTTTTTTGCAGGTAAGAAATGGATTCCTGCAATATCTGAAAGCTCTTCTTCAAATTGATAATCGGTATATGCTTTGTCACCGTAAGTCGAGAGGCTTGCCTTTTCACAATCCAGGAATTGCATAGCCCCTGCATAACTTCACGATATTCTCGAGGGATTATCTCAAGGCTTGACAGTGATTCTCCTGCAAACAGGTTTAAACCACCACTAAAGAAATTCTCCTATGTCCCGCCACTTTTAAAACAGCGACAAAGGTGACCCGTCATGCTGTGACAGAAATGTAACCCAAAAAATAGAGGGCTGATACAGCATGACGGGGGCTAGACTGAGGGCGCTTAAGCGACCGAAGGCGAGAGATTTTACGATACTTTTAAAACAGCCATTTTTGTACTCTGACAGCCCGTTCCAGAAGCCCCCTGATTTTGCTTGCATCCGCCAACTAATTTTTGCTAGGCTCTCCTCTAAATTTGGACAGTTAAGTCATGCTCCGCAAATTTCTTGATTATCAGCTCTACTTGACAGAACCGGGAAAGCCGCTGCACCGGTTGCGAACGCTTGTCGAAGCGGGGGACACTTTTCTCTATGAATCTCCTGGGGTAACCAAAACAGGCCCTCACATCCGCGATGCGATCGATCTGAAGCGCTGGATGCTGGTCGTCGTCTTGGCCTTGATTCCCTGTCTCTTGATGGGGATCTGGAATACGGGGCTGCAGAGCATGGTCTATTCAAGCGGCGACTATAAGCTGATGAACGAATATTTGAGCAGCAGTGGCTCGCTCAGCAGCTATTTCGATTTTGTGCTCAAAGAGAATCGCTACCTGACCATTTTGAAGCTTGGACTGATGGCCGTCATGCCGCTTCTTCTACTCACCTATGTTGTCGGAGGTTTATGGGAAGCGCTCTTTGCTGCTGTGCGCGGCCATGAGATCTCGGAGGGCTTTTTAGTCACGGGCATTCTTTATGTGCTTATCCTGCCCTCGACGATTCCCTACTGGATGGCCGCCGTAGGGGTCTCTGCGGGGGTAATTTTAGCAAAAGAGGTCTTTGGGGGATCGGGCATGAACATCTTAAACCCAGCCCTTGCCTGCCGCGCCTTTCTCTTCTTTGCCTTCCCAGGGCGTATGACAGGGGAAATTTGGGCGGGAACCAATCCCACAGTTGTGCGACAGAGCATCGTCAAGATGAATCAGGAGGCGCATACAACTCCTTTTGACGGCTACACGCAAGCGACAAAGCTGGCTCAATATAATATCACGCACGACATCAAACGCATCCATGTCGACGCCATTGCGACGAATAATTTGGGCGCTGACGTCGGCACGATCGATGCCATTCAGCCGCAGTTTGCTAAATGGAATGAGCATCAACATGCAACGCTTGGTCAGTTGACGCAAGAGCAGCTGCAGAGCTTTGTGACAAGCCCCATGAATGAGGGGGGGCTTGGCCTCTCGTCAGGTTACTATGAGGATGCCTACAATTTCTCAGCTCTCCAGAATGGGATTGGCCACAATAGCGACTGGGGGTTCTTTTTAGGGGATAAGCTGGGCTGTATCGGCGAAACGTCGATTGTCGCCTGCCTAATTGGGGCCCTGATTCTGATCTGGACGGGGGTCGGCTCCTGGCGCACGATGGTGGCTATGGGGCTCGGCGCCTATGTGACGGCGCTCTGTTTCCAGTGGGGATCTCAAATTTTTGGGCATGCCGGAGGCGCTTGGAACCCGGCCCAGTATGGATTTCCGGCCTATAAGCATCTGCTGCTGGGGGGATTGGCCTTTGGGCTTGTCTTCATGGCGACCGATCCGGTCTCGTCGCCTACCATGAAGCTAGGCAAATGGATCTATGGATTTTTCTGCGGCATGGTGGCAATTGTCATTCGAGTTGTCAATCCCGCCTATCCTGAGGGGGTAATGCTGGCCATCTTAATGGGGAATGTCTTTGCCCCCCTGATCGACCATTACGTTCTTGCCAATAGTCGCAAAAGGAGCAGACGTGTCCGAATCGCCACCTAATCCGCCCTTTTCGAATGGGCGAACGATTCTCTTCGTGATTATTCTCAGCTTTGTCTGTGCACTGATCCTTTCCCTTCTTGCCAGCGCCCTTGCGAAACCGAAAGAGATT
Organism: uncultured Parachlamydiaceae bacterium; assembly: GCA_963745935.1. GTDB lineage: Bacteria > Chlamydiota > Chlamydiia > Chlamydiales > Parachlamydiaceae > JAJFUZ01. The sequence continues at coordinate 91,475 of CAVUZO010000003.1, read as the reverse complement.
GCCAAAGACCTCGATCGGAGCAAACAGATGATGATCGCTGCAAAAATATTGGACCATCAAGGCACCTTTTTGATGCAGGGTGAAGAGGGAGCGCTGGTTCCTGCGAAATTATCGGCTGAGGGAACTCTGGTACCAGGAAATCAGATTGCCAGCAAAGAGCAGCTTATAGCCATGTATCAGAAGCGTTTTCGCCCTATTCTCGTCAATGACAAGGGCCAAGTCTCTACGTTTGAACAGGCGGGAATCGATCCGGATAGTTATTTAGACGATTATCGAAAGAGTGGCTATTATAAACAGCCTTTTAAACTGCTCTACGAGATTCTTTCTGAAAAGGGGGACATTGAGGGCTATGTGATCCCGATCAATGGGTTTGGCCTCTGGGATGCTATTTACGGCTATCTGGCCCTTAAACCTGATGGCGTGACAGTGATCGGGACCTCCTGGTATGATCAGAAAGAGACTCCGGGGCTTGGAGCCAACATCGCCGATCCTCCCTGGCAGAGCCTTTTTCCTGGCAAAAAAGTCTTCCAGGAGAGCGCAAGCGGGCAGATTGATTTCAAAACGGCCCCATTAGGGATTGTCGTAGTCAGAGGCAAAGTCGCAGATGTCTATGGGGAGTCGCCAAAAGCTAAAAGTGCTGTCGATGGCATGGCAGGGGCCACTTTAACGGGCAATGGGGTCACAGACGCTTATCGCGATGTGCTGGCCGCCTACCGCCCTTTTCTGATTCAGATTCATAATAAAGAAAAAAAGTAATACCGTTATGTCATTTCCCTACCTTACTAATCAGCTCTGGTCCGGCAACCAGATTCTGGTCGCCGTCTTAGGTATCTGTTCCGCGCTCGGGGTGACCAATCGCCTCTCCGTTTCGATCACCATGGGTCTTTCCGTCTCCTTTGTGACGGCTTTTTCTTCATTTATCGTCTCACTTTTGCGCAAGATCACTCCTGACAGCGTGCGCATGATTACCCAGCTGGCGATCATCTCGGTCTTTGTGATCATCATCGATCAATTCTTGCAAGCCTACTTCTTTAGCATCTCAAAGGTCTTGAGCGTATTTGTGGGACTGATCATCACCAACTGCATCGTCATGGGGCGCACAGAAGGGATGGCGAAGAATGTCCCGCCTATTCCTGCCTTTTTAGATGGGTTGGGAGCAGGCCTTGGCTATGCGGCGGTGCTGTTTATTGTGGGGGGCGTAAGAGAGCTGCTTGGATTTGGGCAGCTGCTCGGCTACCAGGTCGTGCCTTTAAGCTGGTATGCAACGGCCGAGCATCCCGATCTTTATGACAATTTTGCCCTCATGGTCAGCCCACCAGCTGCCTTTTTTCTAATCGGAGGGCTTATCTGGATCTACAACATCATCAATAGGAAATAATATGTGGGTCGGTCCCTATGATCACTTAAGCATGCTGGGCCTTCTGATTCAGGCCATTTTTATCGAGAATTTTCTCCTCGCCAACTTTCTAGGCATGTGCACCTACTTAGCCTGCTCCAATAAGTTGAAAACAGCCAACGGCCTTGGTGTCGCTGTCGTCTTTGTCTTGACTGTATCGGGGATCTTGAACTGGTTCGTCCATCGCTTTGTGACCGGGGCGGGAGCCCTTAAATGGCTCTCAGCATTTGGTATCAATGCCTCGGAGATCGATTTGAGCTTTTTAGAATTTCTCCTCTTCATCTCCGTGATTGCGGGTTTTACGCAGATTTTGGAGATTGTGATTGAGAAGGTCTCACCCGCTCTCTACACCACTTTGGGCTTTTATCTTCCCCTCATTGCCGTTAACTGCGCTATTTTGGGAGCTGTTCTCTTCTCGGTCACGCGCGACTACCCCTTCTTTCCCAATTTCATCTATGTCTTTGGCTCTGGAATGGGCTGGTGGCTCGCCATTGCGCTCATGGCTGCCATCCGCGAAAAGCTGGCAGTCTCCAACGTGGTTCCAGGCCTTCGCGGCATGGGCATCACCTTTATCACGACCGGCCTGATGGCCATGGCCTTCCAAGGTTTTACCGGAATTAAGCTCGCGGTCCCTTCCGCAGATACAAAACCTCTCGTAGGACCTCTGGTCGCAAGCGCTGAGGAAAAATTGGCTCCATGAGCTCTCTCCTCGCCTGGCTGCCGGCACTTTTTTCCACCTTTATCTCTTTTTTTAGATCCCCTGAAAAGGCTTTTCTTTCCGTATTTATTCCCGTTCTTCTGCTTATTCCTCAAATCTTCTATGCCCAGACAGAGGGGTTTCCCAAGCTCAATTTTAGCGAAACCTGCATTATCCCTATCTTTATTGCCGCCCTTTTCTTTCGAACTAAATATTGGAAATTCAGCCTGATGGATCTGGCAATTGGAGCCTTTATTGCATGCGCCTTCTATTCGGAAATGAGGACTGCAGATACCCATTATGCCATTAACAAGCTGGCCACGATGCTGTGCAATATTTTAGCGCCTTATGTACTAGCCAAAATGCTGATCCATCCTTTAGACCTTTCGGAAAAGCTGGCCAAGCGCTTTGTCTTTCTCATGTTTATCAATGTCCTGATCGCATTCTGGGAGATGCGGTTTGTCACCGTCCCCCAAATAGCGCTCTTGCAGCCCCTATTTCCTCAAACTGAAAACGGTTGGGTTCCCCTCTTCCGCTACGGCCTAACGCGCATCCGTGGACCCTTTGTACAGACGATCCTTTTTGGGATAGGGCTCTCCGTTGCCATTCTGCTTAACTACTGGCTGCTAAAAAACAGGAGATGGAAGGCGAATTTCAAATCTCTTCCCGCTCTACCCATTCGGAAGGGAACAATTCTGATGCTTTTTTTATGCTTTGGCCTTTTCATGACCTTTTCTAGAGGCCCTTGGATCAGCTGCTTCTTAGGGTTTATCCTTGCAAGTGCAGGCTTCTCCTCAAGCCCTGTAAGAAACCTCTTTGTTAGAACCCTTCTTATCTGTTTGGCCATCCTATTTTTCTACCAGGTCTTTATCCCTTACACGGAGGTCAATCCCGGCTTATCTCGATCAGAAACGGAAGAAAATATCGCCTACCGGGGGGAAATTTATCGGCGTTATACAGAGCTGGCTTATCAGTCCCCTACTTGGGGCTGGGGGACTCTTGAGCAGCCCCTGCTCTCGGGATTGAAATCCATTGATAACGAATATCTGCTCCTATTTTTACAAAAAGGATTGGTGGGCTTAACCCTCTTTATCGGAATGGTCGGATGGTCCTTCCTACGACTCCTTAAACGCGGATTACAAACATCTACAAAAGACCTTGCGGAATTATCATTTACTTTCACACTGATAGGCGTGCTATTTACCCTGGCCTTTTCCTTTGTGACCGTTTTCATGGGGATGCAAACGGAAATGATCTTCTTTATGGTGCTAGGCTGGGCCGAAGGGTTTGTTCTGACTAAAGGAAGGGTTGCATGAGACTTGCCTACCTGGTGAGCCAATATCCGGCCATTTCACACACCTTTATACAGCGGGAAATAGAGTTCTTGCGCACGTTGGGGATGGAAATAAAGGTGGCCTCTATTAATGAAGCAGATGGGGATGATAGAGAGACCTTTTATGTCAAAAAACAGGGCATTTTCAAAGCATTATGGGCCCTGCTCAAAAGGAGTTTAACTGCCCCTATATCCATTTCTAGAGCTATTTTTTGGGTCCTATGGCTAGGGGGACTGGACCTTAAACGACTTCTCTATCAAGGTTTCTATTTTGCCGAAGCTCTTCTAGTCGGGGAATGGATGAAAAAAAATGGTCTCAAACACCTCCACGTCCATTTTGCCAACCCCTCCAGCAATGTGGCTCTCCTTGTCAGCAAACTCTTCCCTGTCACCTACTCCATTACCCTGCATGGTCCCGATGAGTTTTTTGATGTGACCCAGCAGAGGCTTAGGGAAAAATTAGAAGAAGCTCTGTTTCTGGTGGCCATCAGCCGCTTTGCCAAGAGCCAGGTGATGCGACTCCTTCCTCCTGATCAATGGGACAAAATAGAGCTTGCTTACCTTGGTGTGGACCTGTTGCGCTACCGACGCTTAAGACCTCTTGTCCAAAAAGCAGCTCTGCAGATTCTCTCAGTAGGACGCTTGACCCCTAATAAGGGGCAGCGCATTCTTCTCCAAGGGTTCAAACTCTATCTACAACAAGGTGGAGAGGCCACACTTCATCTGGTAGGGGATGGCCCAGATCGACGAGCTCTTCAGCAAGAAGTGGAAAATCTAGCTCTTCAAAAGCAGATCATTTTCCACGGGGCTCTCAATCAGGATCAGACACTTGAGATCTACGCCAAAAGCCACATCTTTGTCACTGCAAGCCTCGCCGAAGGGCTGCCGGTTGTTCTAATGGAGGCTATGGCAATGGAAATCCCTTGCATTGCGACAGCCATTAATGGCATACCTGAAATCATTGAAAATAAAACTGAAGGGTTTTTAGTGATGCCCGGAGATACTGAAGGAATTGCGGAAGCGCTCCAGAGCTTAAGCCAAGATCCGCTTCTCTTTCAAAAAATGGGCCAAGCAGGACGCAAACGCATTATCGAGCAGTTTGACCTGCGTAAAAATACAACTCTTCTTTCTCAAATCTTTTACAAACGTTTAAGGGATCTTTATGGGGCTTAAAAATTGGAAATTTTGGATACTACCTATCGCCATTCTTGCTATCATTGGCATCCAACTTTTAAATTTTAAAGAGAGCGAGGCCCAGACATCTCCTCCTCCTTCTCCTCCACCCCCCTTAGCCGTTCAAATCGACCCTACTCCCGCACAGCCCGTCACGCAGCGCATCGGCGTGAATCTCTCCTATTGGACAACTTATGGAGCTTCGCAATACATGCGCAATGTATTGATGAATCCGGGGTTTGAAGCCGCACAGATTGACCGCGTGACAGTTATCGTGCAGCAGACTGATAATACCAGCTTTTCCGATGGGCAAAATCTTGGAATGCCTGACGATTACTGGGTCGGGGCCACCTTTGATGTGCGCTCAGGACAATCTGTCGGAGCAAAAGGAACAATTACCCATTCTCTGAATTCAGGAACAGGAGGACTCCCCCAATACTTCCCCGACTCTCTTCCTCCTCTTGCTGAAAATGATGTCATTATTTTGACACTGCTTCAAACAAATACAGTCGTCCCCCAGTGGTGGATTCCAACCACTTCACAATCTCTTGTGCAGCTCGTTCAAACGGCGCGCCCAGGAAGCACAGGCCAATGGAGTGTCGCCTTATCGCCTAATGCAACAAGCGGCGCTGAAGTTGATTTTTATTTGGATGCAATCACCGATCGCGCAGGAATTTTGCTCCCTGTCAATTCACCTTGGGAGCTTAGCTTTTGGGTCAAAGCAGATGAGGGGACTGCCCAAGGAGGTTCTGGAGCCTCTCTCGATGTCAATTTCCGCCGTATCAATGGCACTGCACCCTTTGTCCAGCAAACAGTGACCCCTTCAAGTACATGGCAGCAGATTACAATCCCTTTTACGGGAGTCGATAATGGGCCTCCACAGACTCTTCAACTCGGCTTTTACGCTCAAACTCCTGGGACGGTAGTCTATATCGACGATGTGCAGCTCGGACCCGTACAATCGGCTAACCCGTTGACAGCATGGAGTCAAGATACCATCGATATGCTCAAGTCGCTCCGCCCCTCATGGCTGCGCGACTGGCAAGGACAACTCGGAGACACCTTCCAAAATAGGATTGCAGACCCTTTTAGTCGTGCGGGGTACCATTTCCGCACCTACGGGGGCACTGGAAATGTTCAATATTCCTATTCGATTCCTGAATTTATTGATCTCTGTACCCAAGTTCAAGCAAACCCGTGGATCCTTGTTCCTACGACTTTCTCCGATGAGGAGCTGACAGCCTTTGGACAATATCTTGCGGCTAATTGCGACCAGTCCCACTTTTCACAAGTCATTCTGGAATTTGGGAATGAAAACTGGAATTGGCTATTTCGATCGGAAGGAATTCCAGTTCCTGCCTCCTATGGAGCCGTTGCTGATCGCGCCTTTCAATTTATTTCAGCGGCAGCAGGACCCAATGTCAATATACGCAAGGCGATCAATGGACAATTTGCTTATCCAGCTTTCACCCAGCAATTTATCGCAGCAACCAGCAACTTCGATACAATGGGCGTCGCCCCCTACTTTTTTCTCACTATGGAAACTGGAGCAGCAGAAAGCAGCAGTCTCGCTACCATGTTTGTCGGCGACCAATCGGACTTTCAGCAGGATGCCACCTATACGACTCAAGCTAGCAAAACTTTAGCCGTCTACGAAGTCAACCTTAGCACGATGGCCGGAACAGCAACACCTGCTGAAAGGGAGCCCATCATCACAGGAGCAGCCTCTGGAGCAGCTCTCGCTCAGACTCTTATACAGGGGATGTTTTTAAATGCCTCGCCACAGCTTGCATTCTGTTTAGCACAATTTGACGCCCCGGCTTATGATGTTCCTGGGAATATCAAATTGTGGGGCATTGTCCGCGATATCTGCGCCACCAAGAGACTGCGCCCGACAGGTCTGGCTATACAATTGCTTAACCAGGTCATCGGAGGCAGCTTACATCCTATTAATCCAACAGGCGGGACGAGTCCCACTCCTGCCGCAGCAAATAATCTCACTATGGCTGGCTTTAGAACCAATACAACCTGGGCGGCCGTCATAGTTTCCGCTAATCCCTCGCCTACAAATATCGCGGTGACATTCCCCAATGATGGGCGCGTTTTACCCGCCTATGCCAATGTTCTGAACGCCTCTTCACCTGTTGAAACCAATGAGAATGCTCAAAACGTGACAATCGCAAAACAGCCGATTCAGGTTAACAAACAGACGGTCACTGTCACAGTGCCAGCCTATGGACTTGTCGCCTTAACAAGTGATGCTGTCACATCACCTACACCAGCTCCAGCACCTATTCCGGCTCCTGTACCAACTCCTAATCCAGAACCCATTCCGGCTCCTGTACCTACTCCTAATCCAGAACCCATTCCGGCTCCTGTACCTACTCCAGAACCAGCTCCGACCCCTACACCTGTTCCTACGCCAAAACCAGCGCCAAAACCAGCGCCCCCAAAGCCTGTTCAAAAATCAGTGGGGCCAAAAAGCAGGGGCGGAGAATGAATAGTGTTAACTGCAATCGCTATTCTTCTCATTGTTGTCTCATTGCCAGGAACAATTGAGCTGTTAGGATTAACCTTAGCAGCTCTTTTTTCAAAAAGATCTAGCAAAGCTACAGGCAAATCCGCTTCCAATCTGAAACTGGCGATTCTTATCCCGGCCTACAATGAAGAGTTAAGGATCGTTCACACTCTCGACTCCCTGCAACAGTGTCGCGGGGAAGCGGACATTCTGGTCATTGCTGACAACTGCACAGATCAGACAGCATCTCTTGCAAAAGCTCATGGCGCTGCGGTCATTGAACGCACGGATAGGGCTCAGCGCGGAAAAGATTTTGCCCTGAGCTTTGCTTTTGACAGCCCTTTACTTAAAAATTATGATGCCTTTTTGATTGTTGATGCTGATAGCCTTGTGGCTCCCAACTTCATTACCCTCATTCAAGAAACTTTTGAAAAGGGAGCCGATGCCGTGCAGGTGCGCTATATTCAGCGCGACGACCAAGCGTCGCTTAAAGCGCGTCTCTTAAAAGTGGGCATTCTGGCGATGAATGTGCTCAGGCCTCTTGGCAGGCAACATCTTGGACTTTCAGTTGGCTGCTTTGGCAACGGTTTTGCTATCCGACGCTCCATCCTCCAAGCTGTGCCTTGGAAAGTGCGCTCGATCGTTGAGGATGCCGCTTATCATCTTGAACTGATCCGCGCCGGATTTAGCGTCCAATTTCTTGAACAGACCGAAGTTTTGGCTGAACCTCCCGCTGATGTATCTAGTTTTTACTCTCAAAGGCTTCGCTGGGAGGGAGGCCGCCTCCACTTATTAAAGAATCAATTTTTTCCCTTAATCAAAGAGATTTTACAAGGAAAGTGGCGCTTCAGTGAACCTTTGCTGGATCTCTTGACCCTGCCGCTCACGTACCACTGTTTTGTATTGCTCCTTCTACTTCTATTGCCATTTGCAAGATTTTATGCCCTTTTTGCACTTGCTGTCGTGCTCTTTCATCTGCTCGCGACTATCTGGCGCTGCGGAGGAGAGTGGAGAGATGTTCTCGCTCTTTTTGCAGCCCCCTTTTATCTTCTTTGGAGGCTTTTCCATATTGGATTCCTCTGGGAAGCCATCAGCCGGCCTTTAGAATGGACCCGAACGAAACGTCCCGGGGAGTAAAAGATAACAGCTCTCTTGCAAAAGCTAAAAAAAAATTGCATGATCAAATTTTATGAAACAGATTCGAGTGGCGCTTCTTGGCGCAGGTTACATTGCTTCTCACCATGTCAAGGCTCTTTCTGAATTGCCTCAGGTGAAGATCTGTGCCATCTGCGATCTGGACTTACATGTTGCCGAACTACTTTCAAAACAGATTCCTGACTCAAAAGCTTATGTCCATTTTGAAGAGATGTTGGCGTTAGAAAAGCCCGACGTGCTGCATATCCTTACCCCTCCCGATCAGCACTTTTCCGCCGCTAAAACTGCCTTGAAAAGTGGGTGTCAGCTGTTTATTGAGAAGCCGATCTGTGCAACAGCTTCAGAATCTGAAGAGCTGGTCGCGTTAGCTGAGTCTTTGCAAAAAAAGATTGGCGTCAATCACAACATGCTTTTCTATCACTCTTATGAACAGCTGAAAAGGGATCTGCTAAACAGGGAGCTTGGCCCTCTCGATACGCTCAGCATCGTATGGCGCAAAAGCATGAATCAATTGAGAAATGGCCCCTTTGAAAGCTGGATGCTGCGGGAACCGAATCATCTCTTTCTCGAAACAGCTCCTCATCTACTTTCAGCAGTTGTCGATTTGGCAGGTGAGCCTGTCTGGACCGATGTGAGAGCAAGCGATCTCGTGACCCTGCCAAATGGTCGACAGGTCTACCGCCGCTGGAATCTGTTAGGAAGCACAGGTCCAACAGCCCTGCAGGTTCATCTTGCGCTATCAGATGGATTTGATGAACATTTTATCGAGGTAAGAGGGCGCATTGGCTATGCGAAAGCTGACTATGCAAAAAACTGCTACATCCTGCAAAGACATAGCTCATCCATGCTTCCCTTTGACCTGTACAAAATGACGCGCCATTTTGGAAAAAGCCTCTGTTCACAAGCGCGTCAGAACATCTTAAGCTGGATCTTTAATAAAGCCAAACTCGCCAAAAGAGGCGACCCTTATACAGATAGCATCAAAGCAAGTGTGAAGGCTTTTTATGATGGAATTGATGCGCGTCAGACAGCTCAATTTGCTGCCCATCTCACACAGATGGCCGAAACCCTTTCTAAGATTGCCCCCTCAAAGCCGCCTGAAAAAAAATCCTCTGCCTCCTCTGCTGAAATTCTTGTCATAGGGGGAACAGGATTTATCGGCCAAGAGCTGGTCAGGCAGCTTGTTAATAGCGGGAAAAAAGTCCGGATTCTGGCTCGGGATCCAGGTAAAATAAATATTCAAAACCTGCAGATCGTCAAAGGAAGCTTAACGGACCGCGCATCTATCCAGAAAGCCTTAGAAGGCATAAAAGTTGTCTTTCATCTTGCAACAGCTAAAGCCAAAACATGGCAAGAATATCTCGATCTCGATCTTGCCCCAACCAGGCTCATTGCCGAGTTATGCCTTAAAAATAGCATTCAGAGACTCATTTATACCAGTAGCATCGACGTTTATGATGCTGGCCAGAAAGATTCAATGATCAGCGAAAAAACCGGGATCGATCCAGATATCTCAAGCCGCAACTACTATGCGCAGCTCAAAGCTGCAAGTGAAACGCTTCTCATGGATATGTATCGCGAAAAGAATCTTCCCGTCACGATCATTCGCCCTGGAATTGTGCTGGGAAATGGGTCAAGTCCCTTTCACTGGGGGGTGGGGATGTGGCATTATGAGTCGCTTTGCCAGCTCTGGGGCTCTGGAAAAAACCCTCTGCCGTTTGTTTTAATTGAGGATGTCGCTCAAGGACTAATCCGTGCGATGGATACCCCTCTCTTAGAGGGGGAGTCATTTAATCTGGTCGATACCCCTTCAATCACTGCTCAAGAATATGTAAAAGAGCTAGGAACGGCTTTACAAGCAAACATCCGTATGGAGCCAACGCCAATTTGGCAATTTTTTTTCTGGCAGATCCTGAAATGGTTAGCTAAGGCTTGCACAGGCCAACGCGACCTCAAACCTCCCTCCTACCACGATTGGAAAAGCCGCACCCAAAGAGCGACTTATGACTGCACAAAAGCGCAAAAACAGCTTCACTGGCAACCTACAGGGATAAAGGAGACAATCTTAGAAAAAGGGGTTCGAGAAGTGGGGCGCAAATGGTGGCTTTGAAAACCGGCATCGTCATCATTGGACGAAATGTTGCTGCAAGTTTAGCAGCATGCCTTGAAGCTATTCCTAAAATAGGTTTTCCTCTAGTCTACGTCGATTCGGATTCTCAAGATGGCAGTTTAAAGATTGCCGATCAGGAAAATATTCCTTCAATTTCACTTCATCCCCCTTCTCTCAATGCTGCCCGAGCAAGAAATGCTGGCTATAAGGCTTTACTCAAACAGCATCCAGACCTGCAGGTGATCCAGTTTGTCGATGGTGACACCATTTTAGCTTCTAGCTGGATTGTGGATGGCTTAAAATATCTTCACGACAAAGCTGAAGCCGCTATTGTATCTGGGATCTTGAGGGAAAAAAATCGAGATTCCTCCCTTTATAAACGCTTTTTCGACATGGAGTGGGAGCAGCCTATTGGAGAGATCGCCTCGACAGGGGGAAACTGTCTTGTCCGCGTTGCCGCACTGAAGCAAGTGGACGGATTTGATGAGACCATTGTAGGTGGAGAAGACAGCGACCTTGGCTATCGTTTGCGCCACAAAGGTTGGAAAATCTTTCATTTGCCAATTGCTATGGGAATGCATGACAGCAACATTCAGTGCTTTTCGCAACTTTTAAAACGGATGATGCGCGCTGGCGCCTGCTTCCAGCAAATCTCCAAAAAGGAGCGCCTATTTTTCCGAGAAAACCTATCCAATTGGATCTTGGGAGGGATTCTTCCCCTTCTCATTCTCCTTTCACTTCCCTGGACTTACTGGGGACTTCTCCTCCTCGCTGCTTATCCTCTGCTTTTTCTTAAGATTTCTCTGCAGTTAAAAAAAGAGTGGCCGCTCTCTGATCGGCTCCTGTATGCATCTTTTTGTGTCCTCTCAAAATTTCCTGGGTTCATTGGGGCTTGCAAATATTTGACGAGAGGTTCCAATGGATCCTGAAGTTTCATTTATCATTGTCTCGTTCAATACGCGCGACCTTCTTCGCGATTGCCTCAAATGCGTGCAGCAGCGAATAGATGGCGTTACAAATGAAATTTTTGTCGTCGACAATGGATCCAGCGATGGCTCTGCGAATATGGTGCTTAAGGAGTTTCCAGAGGTGAACTTGCTGCGCAGCATTAAAAATTTAGGATTTGGCGCTGCCAATAATCTCGCTCTTGCAAAAGCCAGAGGGCATGTAATCGCTTTTCTAAATTCCGATGCATTTCCCCATTCTCAATCTATCCAAAATGGGCTAAAACATCTGAAAAGCGACATAGGAATGGTCGGGGCGCGTCTCGTCAGCGCCGATGGCAGCTGGCAGCCCTCTGCACGCCTCTTTCCTTCTCCTCTCAATGACTTTCTCATTCTTTCAGGATTAAGTTTTCGCTACCCTAAATCGCCCTTCTTTGGCCGCCCGGATCGCACTTTTGCCCCTCCCGATGAACCGTGCGACACTGATTGGGTCCCGGGAGCGTTTGCCCTCGTCCCACACCCTGTCCTCAAAGAGGTTGGCGGTTTTGATGAGCGGTTTTTTCTCTACTATGAAGAGGTGGACCTTTGCCTTCGCATTAAAGCTGCCGGCTACCGGATCCAATACTGGCCCGATGTCGTCGTCACCCATCTGGGAGGAGCTTCAGCTATGAAGGTGGCGGGTGAACCGTTTTGCCCCAAGGAGGCCCAGCTTCTCCTCGCCCGCATGCGCAGCAAACTCCTCTATTACCGCAAGCATCATGGCTGGTGGGGAGCGTGGAGTGCTCGCATCATCGAAGAGGGATGGCACCTCTTACGCCTTATGAAGAACTGGTTTCATCCCAGAAAAGCGGATGAGTCTCACCAGCAGATCGCTCTGATGCGCCGCGCCTGGAAAGAGACTGCTGGAGGAACAACTTGGCAATGAGTGAACAATCCATTCATCCTGGCCTTTCGCGCAATGTGCTCTTTTCTATGGGAGCCAACATCTTTTACCTTGCAACACGCCTAATTGTTCCCCCTTTTATTTTGCATTATGTCAGCCTCCAAGAATATGGCATCTGGTCCTACTGCTTTATCTTGATCGGCTACCTAGGAATGAGCGTGATCGGCCTCTCCAGCGCCTATATTCGTTATGGAGCCATTTATGCCTCAGAGGGGCGTATCGATGCCATCAACCGGCTGATCACAACAGGGATGATGCTCGTCACACTTGTGACGCTGATCTTAGGGCCTCTTGCCTGGATATTCATCCCCCGTCTTTTTTCCCTTTTTCACATCCCGGAAGAGCTGCAGAAACAGGCCTTTTTCCTCTTTTTTGGCACAACCCTTATCTTCCTTCTAGACCTTATCTGCGGTGCATTTAGCGCCCTGCTTCAAGGGCTGCAAAAATTTGTGGTCGAACGCTCCATCTGGGTATTTTCCTTCACAGTAGAAACGATGCTGATTTTTCTCCTTCTTTATGCGGGCGCAGGGCTCTATGGACTGCTGTGGGCCTATCTGATCCGCACTCTTATCGCCATCCTCTGCTATGCATGGGCCTGTTTTCGTCTCCTGCCTGGCTTTTCTCTCTGGTTGAGCCATTTTGATCTTAAGATCCTCCCTCTCTTCTTACATTTTGGGGGCATCGTCCAGGTGACAGGCGTCATCTCTCTCATCAACCGCTCCATTGAGAAGGTTTTGGCAGGCCTTTTTTTAGGACCTGCTGCAACCGCCCTCTATGAAGTAGGGGAGAAATTTCCCATGACAGCCATGAACCTTCCCGCTTCCATGAACATGGTATTTCTCCCTACTGCTTCCCACCTCCATTCTCTGCAGGAACATAAAAAAATCGCGCGCATCTATCTCCAAGGAGGACGCTGGGTCAATTTGCTAACAGGCAGCATCATGGGCTTTATGGCTCCCTTTGCTGCCCCGATCATCCTCTGCTGGCTAGGATCCGATCCCAAGTTTGCCTCAGCAGTCTCGATCTTGGCCTGTTTTACGATTGCCTATCAGATGGATGTCATCACCGGGCCCGTCTCAGCGATCTATCGAGCCGTCAATCAACCGGAGAGAGAACTAGTCTATCCCCTTCTGCAGCTTGTTTTAGTTCTGATCATCGCCGCTGGAGGAATCGCCCTTTTTGGAGCGAGCATTCCCCTAATCAACGCCACGGTAGCCTCCATGATGGTCCTCTCTGCCCTTATTTACCTCTTTTTGAGCAATCGCTTTATGCAGATTTCCCAGCGCCATTACCTGCAAACGGTCCTTTTCCCCGGCCTTCTTCCCTATCTTCTTGGCTATTTCCTATTTGTTGTCTGCGAAAGCTGGTTTAATGGCTTAAACCGCTGGGAGGCCACAGCTCTTTTAGCCGCCTCTTTTGGATTCTATAGTCTGCTTCTTGGACTTCTCTATTATTTCCTCATTTTTGATAAAGAGGAGCGCGCCTATATAAAGAATTTTAAACGAGAGTTAAAAAATGGGTAAAGCACCCTCCGTGTCGATCATCGTCCCTACCTACAAAGAAGCTGAAAATTTGAAACCTCTGCTCAAGGCGCTTGAACGCTTAAAAACTGACGGTCAGTTAACTCTGGAAGTGCTCATCATGGATGATAATAGCCAAGATGGCAGTGTAGAGCTGGTCAAAACGCTTCATTTACCTTGGGTGCAGCTGATCACCCGCTATGGAAAGCGCGGCCTTAGCGACGCGGTCATTGAAGGATTTCAAAAAGCCAAACATGAGGCCATTGTGGTCATGGATGCCGATTTTAGCCACCCTGTCAAGGCCATTCCAAAGATGCTAGCTGCCTTAGAGGATGGCTCCGATTTTGTCATCGGTTCCCGTTATATCGATGGAGCTACGACCGATGAGAGTTGGGGAATAGGGCGCTGGCTGAGTAGCAAAGTGGCGAGCTTGATGGCCGCCCCTTTGACCTCTGTCAAAGACCCCATGAGTGGCTTCTTTGCCTTTCGCAGAGCGCTCCTTGACCAGTGCGGTTTTCTCAATCCCATTGGCTACAAAATCGGTTTAAGCTCCTTGTGAAATCAAACTGCCAACAGGTCCGCGAAATTCCGATCCATTTTTCGAATCGAAAATTTGGCAAAAGCAAGCTCTCTTTCAAAGAGCAGTTGAAGTATTTGCAGCATGTGCGCAGGCTCTATTTATACCGCTACCCTGAACCCAGTTATCTACTGCAATTTCTAGTCATCGGTTTTCTTGGCATCGCCGTCAACATCGCAACACTCACATCTGCTTTGTGGGCTGGATTTTCCGTTAAATTAGCGATTATCCTCGGCATTGCCATTTCCCTAGTTTTTAACCTTCCCGATCGCCGTTTTTGCCTTCTCTTATGCGCGACATGGCAAAATTATGCCGCAATTTATAGGTTTTGTTTAACCGTTTGTCTGTTTGGCGCCATTCTTACGACCTGTCCGCGACTTGGCTCCTCATAAAATTTCCAAAATTGATCCCGCAATTAGCCGAATTGGGCGGCATTGCAGTGGGCACTTTTTTTAACTACACGCTCAGCCGTTTTCTTTATTTCAAAAAAACATGAACAGCCCTACCCTTGGAAATGGGCCCTTTTGAGCCTCTCCTCTTCAGCGCACTCGCCTACGCGTTTCTGGAACAGCAGTCGATCTGGACCGATGAAACCAGCCAGATGAGCGGACTGACCTTAGGGCCGCTCCATGTCGTTGAATGGCTGCTGGGAAAAGATTATCAGCTCCACGTTCCCTTCGATCGCGCCCCCCCTTTCAAGCTACTGGATGGGGCAACGTGGCGCACTCTTTGGCCTATCCATAAAATCGATGAGAATGATGGGCCTCTTCTCCTCCGGTATCGCGCTCCTTGTCACATTCCACACGGCTTTCGAAACAATTTGGAGAAAAGCGGCCATCGCTTCTGGTCTGCTTTTTGCCACCTCCTCGAATCTCATCGCCCTTGCCGTCGAAATCCGCTCCTACCCGCTCTTTTCTGCTCTGGCGGAACGCTAGCGCTCTATTTTTTTTCGCAGCTCCTCGTTTCAGAGTCGCGCTCCTCACTTATAGGCTTTTCGCTGAGCTGTCTTGCAGCGATTACACCCATTTCTTTGGCTTTTTCCTCACTTTTGCTCTCTGGAGCGTCCTCGTTCTATGGAAAAGACCCCTAAAGCCTCTTCTAGCAGCTGCTGGCCTGATTGCGCTGCTCAGTTTAGGAGTTCTGCCTTTCATTTTGGCCTCTTTTCATCAATCGACGCCAGCCCTGTTAAGAAAGGGGTCGGAGAGGAGCTTGCAAGGCTCTGCTACCGCCTCCTCTTTCATGTTTCGATCTTAAAACGCCCCCTCCTTCTCATTGGAATGGGGAGCTGTCGGCTTAGCGCTCTTGGCGCTTCGGGCTAAGAAGGGCTGCCCTATCTACTTGTCGTCGCGATCGGTCTGACCCTTGTGCTTAGGTAACCCTCTCCTCCTTTGATATGGCGACGCCTTCTTATAACATCTGGATGGTGCCCGCTCTTTTTCTTTTTTTTAAACGTCAGCTAAGGGTCGTCTCCCCTCTTTTTTTTCCTCTGTCTCATTTTGTGCAGCGCAACAGGCGCCTATCAGATGGCTGGTGCGGGGAGCCTCCTTCTCCCATGGTCCCTACAACGAGCTCAAGAATTATCGAGAGCAGCCCTCCAAGGTCAGCCTTGTCTATGAAGGCGACTCTTCTCCGGATAGAATGAGCTACTTTGCCATGCATTATCTTTTCAAAGGGACAGTTCCCACAATATTTTGGGAGCCTTGCAACAGTCTCCACCCCCACACTCATCGTCATTCAAGCAGAAAACGAATCGGCGGCTCTTTTGCAAAAGGAGTTAAATAGTGGCCGAATCGACCCTCTAGAACCCTCCCCTTTAGCCAAGCAGCTCCAGCACTCTTCCGAGTGGCAACTTGAGAAGCGCGCGACGTTATTGTCTCTCGTGAAGATGGAGCTCTTTGTTTTTCGGCGGCGATAAGTCCTTTACTTTTTTATAGCAAGTCGTTTATCCTACTGGTTTGTTATTTGGAGTAAACATGTCATCAGTAAAGAAAAAACGCAAATATAAGATTGCGAAGCACAAGCGCAAAAAGCGCAGCCGCCGCGATCGTCACAAAGGCAAATAGGCTTTTTAGGTGTAGGTCAACCTACATCTCAAAAAATCGTGATTACCATGTGGAAATATCCAGTCGAATATGATGTCATTGTCATGGGTGGCGGCCATGCAGGCTGTGAAGCTGCTTTAGCTTCCGCTCGCATGGGCGCTCGCACGCTCCTGCTCACCATGACCCTGGACACCATCGGCAAAATGAGCTGCAACCCTGCTATCGGTGGCATCGCCAAAGGGCACATTGTCCGCGAAATCGACGCCCTCGGCGGCGAGATGGGCAAAGTGACCGACTGCACCGGCATCCAATTTCGCATGCTCAACGCCACGAAAGGGCCCGCCGTCTGGGCGCCACGCGCCCAAGCCGACAAAGTCGCCTATCAATACGCGATGAAACATCGCCTTGAAAAAACTCCTAACCTCGAAATTAAGCAAGGCACCATCGAAGAGCTGCTTGTGACAGACGGATCGCATCTGCGGCGTCATCACAAAAGAGGGCATCATCTACGCCACCAAAACGCTCGTCATCTCTTCTGGCACATTCATGCGTGGCCTTTTGCACATCGGCGAAACCCATTATTCGGGCGGTCGTGCCGGCGATCAGCCTGCAGTAGGCCTCTCTGCTAGCCTGGAAAAGCATGGATTTAAGCTTGGACGCCTCAAAACAGGGACCCCGCCACGCATCAACAAGCGCTCCATCGACTACAGCTGCACGGAAGAGCAGCCGGGCGATCCGGATGTCAAATTTTCTTTTGATGATGAAGAAATTCCACGCCTGCAGCAAGTCTCCTGCCACATCACCTATACAACGCGAAAACCAAAGAAATCATCCTCGCAAACATCCATCGCTCGCCGATGTACTCAGGCAAAATCAAAGGCATCGGCCCGCGCTACTGCCCCTCCATCGAAGACAAGATGGTCCGCTTTGCCGATAAAGAGCGCCATCAGCTCTTTTTAGAGCCTGAAGGTCTCACACACCGAAGAGGTCTATGTCAATGGCATCTCCTCCTCTCTTCCTTTCGATGTTCAGATGGACGCCTTTCTGCACAGCATTCCCGCCCTGCGCAATGCGGAAATCATGCGCTCCGCCTATGCCATCGAATATGATTATGTGGTGAGCGGCCAAATCGACTCGTCACTTGAGTGTAAGAGCGATCGAAGGGCTCTTTTTAGCTGGACAAATTAATGGCACTTCCGGCTATGAAGAGGCCGCTGGGCAAGGGATCATCGCAGGCATCAATGCCGCTAAATCCGTGCGCAGACGCGCTCCTCTAATCCTGAAACGTTCAGAAGCCTATATCGGAGTCATGATCGACGACCTAGTGACAAAAGGGCTCGACGAGCCCTACCGCATGTTCACAAGCCGCGCTGAACATCGCCTCCTTCTGCGGCAAGACAATGCCGATCTCCGCTTGCGCCGCTATGGATATGCCATGGGGCTGATCGAGCGCGGCGCAGATGGAAAAACTTGCAAAGAAGCGTGAGGCCATCGAGATTGAAACGGTGCGGCTCACCAAAATTTTCCGCCATTACGACGGCAAAAATAGCACCTTAGCACAGCTTCTTTGTCGTCCAGAAAGTGACCTACGGCTCACTCTTAAAGGAATTTCCCGATGCGCTCTTCGACTATGGCGAAGAGACCAACTTCCAGATCGAACTCAATCTCAAGTATGCCGGATATATCGACCGCCAGACGACGGAAATAGGCAAGCTCGCACATATCGAGAATATCGCCATAACGGATGGCTTTGACTATAGCAGTGTGGTGGGGCTACGCAACGAAGCGCGCCAAAAGTTGAGCAAACACTCTCCGCTTAATCTTGGACAAGCCTCCCGCATCTCAGGAGTCTCTCCAGCCGATATTTCTGTTTTGATGATCGCCCTCAGCCGCTCAAAATGCTGCCCATGATTAATCTTGTCCGCCTTAACCATTATCCGATCTATAAACAGCTTCAACTCGAAGAAGCGCTGCTGAGAGCTGATGCGCGCAACTGGTGCCTAGTCAACGATGGCAGCCCGGATGCTATCGTGATGGGTATCTCTGGACAGCCCTCTCAATGGATTGACAGCACCATTTTTGAAAAACGGCCCGTCCCTCTTATTCGCCGTTTTAGCGGTGGCGGCACCGTCTTTGTCGATACCAACACTATGTTTGTCACCTGGATTTGTCAAGCCGATGAGTTGGCGGTTCCCTGCTGCCCCGAGAAGGTCATGCGCTGGTCAGAAAGGCTCTATCAACCCCTCTTTAAGGGGTTTCGCGCGCATGAAAACGACTATATTTTAGGTGACAAAAAATTTGGCGGCAATGCGCAGTACCTCTGCAAAAACCGCTGGCTGCACCACAGCTCCCTTCTTTGGGATTACGACCCTGCCAATATGGAACTTTTAGCAATGCCGCCGCGCATGCCCAAATATCGCGAAACGCGTGCCCATAAGGATTTCTTATGCAGTTTGAAACAGCATTGGCCCAAGAAAGAGCAGCTCTGTGATGAAATTGTCGCGCTAGTGAAGAGTCAATTTGATGTTTTAGAAGTCTCAGTTGAGGAAGCTCTGAAAGTGGCCGATCGGCCGCATCGAAAAGCGACGACTCTTTTGTAAAAAAACTGCCGAAAGGGGCCAAAGACACGCCGATCAACTGGCTTGGTATATGTGGGTTCGCTTCCTGAAAAGAGAGAAAAACTCGCAATCCAGCGTCGTGATCCCTTAAGCTGAAAATTTCGTTGATGGAGCTTTAGCCTTCGGGTATCCCAATCAGCAGTAAGGTTTTATTATACATCCAAAACCATTTGTATAGCAAGCTCTTGAACCTCCACAAGGTAAACAGAAATTTTCAATGGCTGATACAGTTCTTTTATTAGCAAAAAAATTAATGAAAAATATACTAGTGGTCAATACTTAGCAGGATCAACCGCTTCACGACCGTTGTGGCCGCTGCAACGAAAAATGAAGGCGCCCTTGGCCATCTGGCCATTGGAGATGAAAAGTGGCTTTAACCCTAGGTATTCAACCTTGTCGAAGAAGGGCTTTAATTTTTCTTCGTAGTTTATAGGCAACAGGTCTCTTTGCCGGTTCAATGCTGGAATGTTTTCCGTCACCACAAAATAACCCGTGCGCCCGAGCTGCTCCTCTTTCATCGAGGGCCAGAAAGAAAATTGATTTTTGCGCAGGCGGTTTAAATTGAGAAAGTAGGCGCGCTTTTGTTCCGCGCCGTAAAAACTTAAGATACTGGCTGTCTGATACTTATCTCCGAAAAGAAACTGCTGATTGGGGTCGTAACCCGCCTCGTTTAATGCTTGGCCTAGAGCCTTCCAGCCGACATTGTGGCGGAAAGGATTCATGGAATAGGGAAGTGGCAGGATATTTTTCTCCTGCAAGGTCGGGATCGAAAAGCTAAAAATTGCCAGCAAAAGGGCAAGCGCTGTCCCTGCGGCCATCCATTTTTCGCCGCGCGGCAGATACTCGCAAGCGGTCCAGGCGATAAGGACGATCGCCCCGGGATAGGCAAAATCGCACCAGTTGCCCTGCATCTTCTTGACAAGGGCGCATAGGGCATAGCCGGCAAGGATCAGAAAGCTCGACCAGCCGCAAAAGGCCACTCCAGGAGGTACTGTTGAGGAGTGGCGCACTAAGACCCAGATTCCGACGAGAAAGAGGGCAAACAAGATAGGTGAAAGAAGCGCTACCTGGGCGCCTATAAAGGCAAAAAAATTGCCCGCCTCTGTTGTGCTGCTCTCGGTTGCTCCATATTCGATCGTCGCCCCCACATGGCGAAAGGTAACCCAACCATGGTCGCTATTCCAGATAAGGCTTGGAATTAAACCTAAAAGCGAAAGGGCAACGCCGGCGATAAAGCGGCGCCGCGTCATCTGATCCTTTTCTACAAAAAGTGTGCCGAGTGCAAAAAGCCAGAACAGATAGATCGGCCATTTGAATAGCGCTCCCGCTAAGATGCAGAGCCCTAGCAATAGGTAAGAGGGCGGTTTTGAGCGAGTGAAAGCGGAGGCGACAAGGAGTGTGGCAAGGGCCCAGAAGAGCACCTGGCCGCCATCGGTAATTGCCAAAAAGGAGGCCATCACCCCCAAAGGGCAAAAGGCCATGGCGGCTCCTGCCCAGAAGCTGGTGAGAGGGTTTAATGAGCAGCGGCGCGCCGTATGATAAACAACGAGGGGGAGAAGAGTGCCGATCAGAACAGCTCCAAAGCGCACTCCAAGCTCTGAATTGCCAAACGCTTGAACCGAGAGCCAGATCTGCCAGGCGATCCCAGGCGGCTTGCTGTAGTAGCCAAGAGCCGGCTGCTGGCTCCAGGTCCAATATTGCGCCTCATCGGGCCCTAAACCTACATTGCCATAGGCAATAAATAGAATCATGGCAACCGCTTTAAGAAAGAGAAGGGCCAGCAGGCGCAGCTTCATAATTTCCTTAACGGGGCATACTTAGCGACCAAGTTGCGCTCGCGATTGTCCTTTGAAAAGATCACCGTATAAGTAAGCCCTAAAGAGCCCTCATAAACCTTGCGGATTGCTCCAATCCCAAATTCCTGATGAAAAACAGCGTCGCCCTCTTGAATCTCCTCGCCCCCTTTGCCTTCATCGCTAAAGGGCTCGTCGACGACATTTCTCTGGACTCTCCCAGCCGACTGCAAGGCGCACTTTTTCCAGGTATTCTGCTGGCACCTCCCTCAAAAACCGACTAGGGCGCTGCGAGCGTCCCGTTCCCCAGATATAGCGGTAGCGGCAGCAGCTCATGTAAAGCTGCTCTTTAGCGCGCGTCATGCCCACGTAGAAGAGGCGGCGCTCCTCCTCCAACCCTTCTCGGCTCTCCCGCGCATTGATGTGAGGGAATAGCTCCTCCTCAAGGCCTGCAATAAATGTGATCTCAAATTCAAGCCCTTTGCCGTTATGGATGGTCATCAAGCAGACGCGGTCTTTGCTCTCTGACGCCTCATCGAGAGTGGATTTGAGCGATAACTCTTCTAAAAAGCCTGCCAGAGTGGCCTCTTCAGCGTTCTTCTCCCAATCGACCGCCTTGGCAATCAGCGCATCAAGGTTGCCTTTTCGATCTTCGTAAGTCTCTTTATCTAGCTTCAGATAATCTAAGTAGCCCGTACAGGCGATGGCGGAGGTCACAAGCTCTTTTAATGAAGTGTTTGCGGCAATTTCGCGCAGCTCGCGAATGATGCTCACATAGTTTTGAAGCCCTTGCCGCTGCTTGGCGGTTAACTTCAGGTCTCCTTGCCCTTCCACAAGAGCTTCACAATAGGATAAAATGGAGCGCCCTGCCTCTTCAGCCCCCATCCGCAACTTATCCAGGGTGGAGTCGCCGAGGCCGCGCTTGGGCAAGTTGATGGTGCGTAAGAAAGAGACGTAGTCAGTCCCCCCCTGCACCATGCGCAAGAAGGCGAGAATGTCTTTAACCTCGCGCCTTTGATAAAAAGAGACCCCGCCCACAATGGCGTAGGGTATGCGCGCACTTAAAAAATAATCTTCAAATACGCGCGACTGGGCGTTCGTGCGATAAAAAACCACCATCTCTTTTAAAGGAATCTGCTGATGCTCTGCATGGTAGCGGATACGTTTTGCCACAAAGTCGGCCTCGCCCCTCTCATCATCTGCCGCGAATAGGCGAATTTTCTCTCCGGCCCCACGCGCACTCCAGAGCTCCTTCTGATAGCGGCCATCATTGTTACGGATGACGCTATTTGCCGCCTCGAGGATATTGCTGCGGCTTCTGTAGTTCTGTTCAAGGCGGACCACTTTTGCACCCGGATAGTCCTGTTCAAAATTTAAAATATTATGAATATTCGCTCCTCGCCAAGAGTAGATCGACTGGTCGGGGTCGCCGACGACGCAGATATTGCCGCTTTTAGCCACCAGCAGGCGCACCAGCTCATACTGAGCCCCGTTTGTGTCCTGATACTCGTCAATCAGAAGATGCGACCAGCGATTCTGATAGTAGGCCAGAATCTCAGGATGTTCGCGAAAGAGGCGCACTGGCAAGAAGAGAAGATCATCAAAATCGAGCGCATTGTAGGCCTTGAGCTTCTCCTGATACGCCTCATAAACAGCCTGGAAGATCTCCTCGGCAGGAGAGGAGGCGTTCAGGTTATAGATATCGCCAGGACCCTGCATTCCATTCTTGGCATTTGAAATAAGCCCTCTGACTGCCTTTTCCAGCTTAGCTTCCCCTTTCCCCAAGTTAGCAACGCACTCTTTGATCACCTTATTCACATCTTCATCATCATAAATGGTAAAATCGCGGCTGTAGCCAAGGGCAGAGATCGATTCGCGCAAAATCCGCGCCCCTAAGCTATGAAAGGTGCAGATCAGCACGTTGCTTGAAGTCAATGCAAGCACCCGCTCTTTCATCTCTCCAGCTGCCTTGTTCGTAAAGGTCAGGCCTAAGATTTTTGAAGGGGGGAGGCCGCTTTCCAATAGATTGACAACACGGAAAGTGACGACGCGCGTTTTGCCCGATCCAGCGCCTGCCAAAACCAGAAGAGGCCCCTGCAAGGTCTCGACCGCCTCGCGCTGTTCGCTGTTCAACTGCTCAAATAATTGCATAGAAAAAATCTGGGAATAATATGCAGACAGTTTAGCTTAAATGAGGATTTCGGGGATAAGTTTTTCCTTGATCCAATCGAAACACTTGGGATATACAAGATTGGAATTTGGGGGTCATTGTGCAAAAAACTGAAGAGTTTCCTTTAAATCCTTATAGCGTAGGTTACATCGTTATGGGAAAGCCTCTCAAAGGGACGGCTAAAAGCTCGTCTAACTCGTCTACTCCTGATTTTCCCCTCGAAGTTCCCGAAAATTGTGGTTGTATTCTTCCTGAGGGACGAGTCGCCGGTTTCTACCGAGTCGGACAGTTTGCAGATCTTGCCCTCAAACAAGATTTCTACTTTGACGCGTATCAAGCTGAGAAACTTGAACAGCATTCCACATTTCTTTTATTCAATGTTCCTCTTCACCAAGCTGTCGCATTAACAAGATATTGGAAAAACCCTCCTAACTTCCCGCGCACTTATAATAGCTTTACAAGTAATTGTACAGCTATTTGTTATGATGCTTTTATTAAGTCTGGCATACTAGAACAGAAATATACGATCGCGAATCCGCAAGATCTGTATGACGCTCTTCTCGATAGATACTACAAATGTGATAATTTCTCGAAGTGTAACGCCAATCTTGTAGATAAAACAGGTTTCTTCGGTAATAGGAAAGACTTTTACAACAGTAAAGTAATTTTTATAAAGAACCCGGCTTTAACAATTGGTTAGCAATGTAAACGAGGTCATTTATGCCTAAGGCTGAAGAGGTTTCTGTTGGTCCTTGCAGAGTCGGTTATATCGTGAGAGGAAGAGCTCCTAAATACATTCAGGAATTGACGCTTCCCCTCCAAGACCCCACTCGTGCTGATTGTATTCTTCCTGAGGGACATCTCTCCGGTTTCTTCTATGCCGAAAGTGGCTTTCGCGACGATCACAAAGCAAAAATATGTATAGATGATGAGATGGATCGGGTTTATAGGGATGTGGAAGTGGCTCAGAAACTGGAGCTCCATTCTACATTTCTTCTTTTCACTGTTCCTCTCCACCAAGCTATGGCCTTCAAAAATTATTGGTACGAAGCACAAAAATCCCCGCCTATTTATAATAGTTTTTTGAACAATAGCGCCACTATTTGTTACAATGCTTTTATAAAATCAGGGATACTAGAAGTGGAGAAATTTAAACAAATATCAAATACAATAATGACACCGTCAAGAATCCACCAAATTCTTCTTGAGAAATATGGGAAGTCAGATTTGGTCGCTTGGACTGGTTACATTGGCATCTCTAAAAATAAAAAAATAACTTTTGTAAGAAGTGAGCATTCTTTAAGCACTGGACAAAGACTGAGTCCGCTATGAAGGTAGAAGAATTTTCTGTAGGCCCCTATAGAGTCGGTTATATTGTAAGAGGGAGGCCTCTTCTATGGAATTCTAATAAATTGCCTCCTCTTGAAGATTCCATTCATGGGGATTGTATTCTCCCTGAGGGACATATTGCGGGATTCCAGTATCAGGACCAGTCCTTTTCTGAGGCAAAATCCTCTAATCAGAAGCATTTAATCAGGCTTAAAGGAAACATCACTCTGGGTGAAGAGGTGCTCCTGCATTATAGGAATATGGAATATGCGCAAAAACTTAGGGTGCACTCAACATTTCTTCTGTTTTCGGTGGAGTTGCACCAAGCCATTAGATTTACAAATTTTTGGAAAAACTTAAAAAGAAAGACACCTTACTATAATATCTGTTTTAGTAATTGCGCCACTCTTTGTTACGAAGCTTTTATAGAGGCAGGGATCTTACGACATACTTTAATTAGACAATTAGCAAATTCAATAATGGAACCTTCAAAACTTTACCAGCTTCTTCTCGAAAAACACCCCCAAGCAGTAACAGGAACTGGATTCCTCGGCGTCGCTCCAGATACAAAAAACGACAACAAAATCATTTTGACCAAAAGTTATTTTTAAATGTTATTCTGCAGAAAAGTTACTTATTTTAAATGGATTCCCGATGAAAAGCAGGAATTGCTAGGAAAAGTTACTCTACGAGTTATTTCCAGTAAACCTTATGATGATTTATGGTTTAAGATTCCGCCCAACGATCCCAAATCTTACGATTTTGTTCCACTTGCCCTGCAAATCAAAGGGACCATTGAAGAAAGCACAAATCTTTCTTTCGACAACAAGACAGCCTATTTCCTGATCCCGCAGCCAGATTTTGATGACCAGCAGATTGAGCTTAAAACAGGGGATAGGATTCGATTGTGGCTTACACATAGACTAAAATGTTTCAAATTTGAAAAATTACTTTAAACCCGACTTGCCCCCTACATCACGTAAACTTTGGCCGAACTTAGCAAGTTGCCTGATAAGCTCCGAAGGCCAAGTCGCGACTTGGCCAAGGGGCTTAGCTGAGCAAATTGCTAAGTGCAGGCAAGTTTAAACCCGACTTGCGACCTATCAATGACTCATCTGATGCGCGCTTGTTTTGGAGGCTAAAACGGGGCAATTTTCGCCTACTTTACTCAAGTATGTCAAAAATTGCCCCGTTTTAGCCTCCAAAAAATCGCATCATCAGCTGAATCACCGCTAGGGCGCAAATCGGGTTTTAAGCGTGATGTAGGGGCGCAAGTCGAGTTTTAAGATTGCCGTAGCGATGGGTGTCGTGGCTGATGCTCACTTCTCGCAAATAGTGTAGAAGCTCAAGGCGACCGTTGGTAAGAACAGGGGCGACAATCAGTGTGACCCCAGCTTCAGCTGCAGCTTGAGCCACAGCAAGCGACGGCTCCGACAGGCAGCGAACGCGATCGATCTCCCCCCTTTTAAGCTTCTGGATGAACAGCTCTTCTGGCTCCTGGTCGACCTTTAAAATAGCTCCACATGTTGCCGCAGCTGCCACAGCGCGCTCCACGTCGAGCGGCGCATCGGAATCGTGAATCCTTAAGGTCTGGTCGCGCGGCATATAGCGGATGATATTGTCCTGTCCCGGCAACTTAAAGAGATCATGGTCGAGGCGAAAGTAGTGCTCCCAATAAAAGGCGTAGCTATTCACACTTGCAGTAGCTTCCTGCTCGGGATGCATCATCTGCATGACATAATTGGGGCCTCCCGCTTTCGCTCCAGGGCCGAAACTGCTCCCCTTACAGCCTCCAAAGGGCTGTCGCAAGACTATGGCGCCTGTGATGCCTCGGTTGATATAGCAGTTCCCAGCTTCGATCTCGCGCAGCCACTGGAGCTTTTCGCGCTCATCCAGAGTGTGAATTCCTGCTGTCAACCCATAGGAAGTGTCATTGGCGAGGGCAATCGCATGTTCCAAATTCTTCGCACGCATTAGCCCCAATACAGGTCCAAACAGCTCTGTCCGATGGGTAAAACTGCCCGGCTGGACGCCGAGCTTGATTCCGGGGCTCCATAAAAGAGGATTATCCTTGTCCTGCTTAGGCTCTATTAGCCACTCTTCGCCAGGTTCTAGCTGCGTCAAACCGCGCTTTAAGGCCATACTAGGGGGGCGAATGAGCGGATTAACGCGCGTGGAAAGGTCCCAAGGAGAGCCGCAAACAAGACTTGCAGCGGCATCTTTGAGAGTGCGGCGAAAGTCGGGATCGTCATACACCTCCGCCTCGCAGATAGCGAGACTGCAAGCGCTGCATTTCTGCCCCGCATACCCAAATGCGGACTGAATAAGGTCGCGGACAGCCAGATCGCGATCGGCCATGCGGCTGATGATCAGACTATTTTTCCCACCAGTCTCCGCCATGAGATCGAGCCTTGGACGCATGCGCAAAAATAGCTTTGCCGTATCTGTAGAGCCTGTCAAAATCACACTGGAGATGTCTGGATGAGTGACAAGCGCGCTACCGGCTGGCTCATCTTCGCAGGAGACAAATTGCAACAAGTCGCGATCAATGCCCCCCTCCCAGAAGATTTTTGCGATCTGAAATCCCACCCAGGTGGCCTCTGGAGCTGGTTTAAAGATGACGCTATTGCCGGCAGCTAAGGCTGCAGCAATTCCTCCCACTGGAATTGAACAGGAGAAGTTCCAGGGAGATGCGACCAAGATAACCCCTTTGGCACGCCAGCGAATTTCATCAAAATTGTGCACTTCGACTGCATTGCGGCGATAAAATTCGACAAAATCGATCGCCTCAGAGATCTCAGTATCTGCTTCTGAAAGGGTTTTAGAGGTTTCATGAGCCATCACTCCCATGAGAGCGCCTCTAAGCTTACGAAGAAGCCCTGCGACTTTAGCTAAAATATCCGATCGGTCGCGAGGCGCTTTTCTCTCCCAACTCTTTTGAGCTGCCTTTGCGCGATAAACAATGGGTTCAATGTCACTTGTTTTGGGAATCTCCTCTCGCGGCTTCTCTTTCCACTCTTTGACAATGACCTCTGCCCACTCGCGATTTTGCGGGAGGGCCCAATCAGTATCGGGCTCGTTGGCAAATACTTCTTCAGAATCTAATTCAAAGTTCTTCCATCTATTTTGCTGGCGACGCGGAGTCGATGAGACGCGCTCAATCGCCTCGCAGCTTAAACGAAACTGATTTTCCTGCCTCTCCCAAGGGCCGGTTCCAGGTTGGATGGCAAAAGAGTCGCTTAAAAAATTGTTTTCCGCCGTATTTTCGTCCAGGCGGCGCACGAGGTAAGCGATGGCGTATTGGAATGCGGACGCGTCAGCGACCGGGCAGTAGAGCAACATAGCGCCAGAAGCAGCCTTCACAAGGCGCGCCAAGGGATCTGCCATTCCTTCCAGCATTTCAAAAGAGACATAGGGTTCAATCTCCTGTTCTGCACGGAGCAGAAGCGCGTAGGCAATATCGAAAAGATTGTGGCTTCCGATCCCTAGATGCACCGCCTCCGCATGCTCCCCACGACAGCCATATTCCAACATCCGCTTAAATTGCGCGTCCACGTCTTTCTTAGAAGTATAGGGAGCCTGCGGCCATCCTTTCAGGGAGGCTTCTACCTGTTCCATCGCAAGGTTTGCCCCCTTCACAAGGCGTATTTTGATCGGAGCTCCCCCTTTCTTGACACGTTTGAGAGCCCACCTTGTTAACTCCTGCTGCACTAAAAATGAATCGGGCAGGTAGCTCTGCAACACAATGCCCGCCTCCAAGCGATGAAATTCAGGGTCGTTTAGGACCTCTTGGAAGAGCTCAACAGTCAAAGCGAGATCGCGATACTCTTCCATATCTAAGTTGACAAATTTTTCTGGAAGAGCTGCGCGATAAAGCTGTCTTAGCCTCTCTCCCAGAACTTGCAATGTTCTCTCTCTGGAGAGCAGGTTAATCTGGCTGTAAAGGGTCGATATTTTGACGGAGACGTAGTCAATTAAAGGATTTTTTAAATCGCTTAGGTAAATCTCAAGCCTTTTTTTGACCTCCTCTTCACCTAAAATCGCCTCGCCAAGATGGTTCAGATTGACAGCCACGCCTAGCCGCTTTCTTCTAGCAAGATGCTGCTCCAATTTCTCCTCATCGATAATGACTGGAGCCACCTCATGCCGTAACAGGCTGCCAACGCAAGGGACTAAAAGGCGATGGAGCGGCTTTCCAAGGTGCTGGAAAGCCTTCAATCCCGCTCTCTCAAAATAGGTTAAAAATCGCGGCAACCCATAGGTTTGGATCAAATAGACAAGCTGTTCAGCTGTGCGTCTCGTATCTTTTGATCGAAAGCATTGATCGACAAAAGCGACTGTAAAGGCTTTTCCGAGAGGATCCCCCACGAGTCGCGAGAGCTGCTTTTGTCTCCCTTTCTCCTCATTGGTCGAAAGGCGCGCTGCCTCAGTTGCAAGAAGTGCTGCGAGCTCAACGGCTTCTTCGCAGCGCTCTTCGCGCGTTTGCGGCTGGCCGCGTCTAGATTCAAGGAGATCTTTAATTTCTTCCATAATTGTTCACGCTAGCAAAAAATCGACTTTACAAAAAGAGCTTTAAAGGCCTATTTTCATTCACATGTCAATACGTTTTTTCCTCTTTATGGCTCTTCTCTCATTTCCTCTTTTAGGAGAGCCTGTCCGGGTCGGAATCGAGCAGCTCTGGAGTGAAGAACATGTGCATCTTTTGCAGGGAAAACGCGTTGGACTGATCACAAATCATACAGCCTTAACCCGCCATCGCGAATGGACAGTCGATCTGATCAAAACAAAAGCAAAAGCGCATAAGTATGTGCTCGCAGCGCTTTTTGCTCCTGAACATGGTTTAAGAGGCTCTCAACATGCCGGCGAGCATGTGGAGGATGAAAAGGATGGCGATGGCATTCCGATTTATAGCTTGCATGGGAAGACGCGTCGCCCGACAAAAGAGATGCTCAATGGCATCGACATTCTTATCTATGACATTCAAGACTTGGGGGCGCGCTCCTACACCTATGTGACAACCCTTTTTTATGCCATGGAGGAGGCGGCCGCCAAGGGCATCCCCGTCATCGTTCTCGACCGTCCTAATCCGATCAACGGCCTCATTGTCGATGGACCCATGCTGGAAGAGAAATGGCGCTCTTTCGTCGGCTATATCAATGTCCCCTACTGCCATGGCATGACTGTGGGGGAACTTGCCCGCTTTTTCAACGGCGAATACCAGGTTGGTTGCAAGCTGCATGTGGTGCCGATGAAGGGGTGGAACAGGCACATGAGCTTCGATGACACGGGGCTGCTCTGGGTCCCGACAAGTCCCCACGTTCCCGAAGCGAGCACCGCTTTTTACTACCCGACGACAGGGCTTCTTGGCGAGCTGGAACTGGTCAATATCGGAGTCGGGTATACGCTGCCTTTCAAACTGGTTGGGGCTCCTTGGCTGGAAGCTGAGCGCTTTGCTAAGGCTTTAAACGATCAGAAATTTCCGGGTGTGGCCTTTCTTCCTTTCCACTACCGCCCCTTTTATGGAAAATTTGCCCATAAAGATTGTGAGGGGGTGCTCATCCGCGTCACCAATCCTGAAATCTATAAGCCTGTCTCCACTCAATACCTGATCATCGGGATGCTCAAAGGATTGTATCCCAAAGAGTTTAAGCTAGCTCTCGAAGGCGCCAAGCAGCGTCGCGAGTTCTTTTGCAAAGTCAACGGAACTGAAGAGGTTTTCCGCATTATGCAGGAGGTGCCTCACATTGTCTGGCCTCTGCGTACACTTCATGCAAAAGAGCGCGACGCTTTTCTGACGATTCGCAAGCGCTATCTCCTCCCTGAATATGAGGATCTCGTCTCTTTACTCGATTAGAGTGCTTTTTAGCACTCGAAACTAAAGTTTGCTAACCCCTTGACTGAAATGTCTCAGCGGTCTAAAATTATGACCTCAGAACATGGACTTAAGAACTTAGGAGATGACGATGACAAATAAGAACATCAAGCCTTTAGGGAATCGCGTTTTAATTAAACGTTCCAAAGCTCAAACGACCAAGGGGGGCATCCTTCTACCCGACACCGCCCAAGAAAAACCAAAAGAGGGTCTCGTTGTAGCTGTGGGCCCGGGCAAAACGGATGAAAACGGCAAAACAGAACAGATGAATGTCAAAGTGGGCGACCGCGTTCTCTTTAGCTCCTATTCAGGAACAGAGGTCAAACAGCTATCCGAAGAGGAAGAGTTTCTGATCATGTCTGAAGATGACATTCTAGGCGTTCTTGTTTAAAAATTCCCTTTTAGGAGCTTAAAGACCTATGGCAAAATTACTGCAATTCAATGAAGAAGCGCTCAAGTCAATTCTGAAGGGAGTCCGCACCTTAGCAAAAGCGGTTAAAGTGACCCTGGGCCCCAAGGGACGCAATGTCGTCATCAATAAAGGCTTTGGTTCCCCACTGTCGACTAAAGATGGCGTCACCGTAGCCAAAGAGATCGCGCTCAAAGATAAATTTGAAAATATGGGAGCGCAGCTCGTTAAAGAAGTTGCCTCCAAGACCTCCGATACAGCGGGAGACGGGACGACGACGGCTATTGTCTTAGCTGAAGCCATCTTACAGCGGGTGTGAAGAACGTTGCGGCGGGCGCCAATCCTATGAGCCTAAAGCGCGGCATTGAAAAAGCTGTCGAAACCATCAACAAGGCGTTGACCGAGATGGCAGCCCCCATCAACACGTCACAAGAAGTGAAACAGATTGCCACAATCTCTGCCAATAATGATGCGGATATCGGCAGCATCATTGCCGAAGCGATGGAAAAAGTGGGAAAAGATGGCATTATCAGCGTCGCCGAAGCCAAAAGCATTGAAACCACTTTAGATGTTGTGGAAGGGATGCAGTTTGACAAAGGATATGTCTCCCCCTACTTTATCACCAATCCAGAAAACATGACCGTAGAGCTCGCCAACAGCTCCATTCTTATCACTGACAAGAAAATTTCCACTGCGAAAGAGCTCGTGCCGATTCTGGAAAAGGCCATGGAAAAAGGGACGCGGCCCCTCCTCATCATTGCAGAAGATATCGATGGCGAAGCGCTCGCAACGCTTGTTGTCAATAAGATCAAAGCAGGACTGCCCGTTTGCGCCGTTAAAGCTCCTGGCTTTGGCGACCGCCGCAAAGCCATTCTGCAAGATATTGCCATCTTGACCGGAGCTACGGTGATCACAGAAGAGGTCGGGCTGAAAATTGAAGAGGCCGATCTCAGCATGCTGGGTCACGCCAAAACGATCAAAATCTCCAAAGAAGAGACGACGATCATTGATGGCGCAGGCGATCCTGCCAAGATTAAAGCGCGCGTCGCCGCAAATCAAAGCAGAGCTTGCAAACCCTTCCACTCCAAACTATGATCAGAGAGAAACTTGAAGAGCGCCTTGCAAAGCTCGTCGGCGGCGTTGCTGTCATCAATGTCGGAGCCGCGACCGAAACAGAATTGAAAGAAAAAAAAGCGCGCGTTGAAGATGCTCTGCATGCGACACGCGCGGCCGTTGCGGAAGGAATTGTCCCTGGCGGCGGCGTCGCCCTGCTGCGCGCTGTGAAAAGCCTTGAAGACTCTCAAACTGAGGGCGATGAGGCGATCGGCGCCAGCATCATCGAACAGGCTGCCTTTGCCCCTGCGACAGCAATTGCCAATAACTGCGGCAAGCAAGGCAACCTCATTGCCGAAAAGATCTATGAAGCGCAAGGCAATATGGGCTATGATGGCCTTAACGGATGAATTTACCGACCTGATCAAGGCAGGCGTCATCGATCCCGTTCTTGTCACCAAAAGCGCCCTCATAAATGCAGCCTCGATCGCCTCGCTCCTCCTCACCACTGCCGCCATGATCACCGACAAACCCAAGCCAAAGTCTAAACATCCTGCGATGCCTGAAGGCATGGGCATGGGTGGTATGGGCGGAATGGGTGGTATGGGTGGAATGGGTGGCATGGGTGGAATGGGTGGAATGGGGATGATGTAAAGAAAAACAAAATCGGGCAAGGGCACGGGCACGTTTAAGACTTGAGTCCGTAAACGTTACCCGAATACTTGCTCGATCTGTTTTTTCCCGATTTTAAGGACGTACATTTATGCCAACATATGCTTATAAATGTCAAAACTGTCAACATGAGCTGGAGATATTCCAGAAGATTGTCGACGCTCCGGCCACAAAGTGTCCGCAATGTGGCAAAGAGGCCCTGAAACGGGGGCCTGGGGGTGGAATCGGGACACTGTTTTCTGGAGGGGGCTGGTACAAAGACGGCTATGGTTCCACAGAGTCCCCTAAAGGGCCCTGCTGCCCTTGCGGCAAGTCAGAGGGCGGTTGTAAATCTAAAGACTAGCCAATTTGCTTCTTCTAGGCAGCTTTGAAGTTGCCAGCCGCGCTTTTCTGTCTCTTTCAAATAGGTCTCTTTTTCTTCGCTCAAAACACCGGATGTGATCCAAGTCTCGATGTATGAGTGATTTTGGCGCAGCGATTCCCAGGCAACAGCTTGCTCGGAGCGAATCATATTCATCAGCGCGACAGCCCCTGTTTTTAGCTGCGGGATCTCTTCAGGATAACCCCAAGTGACTTTAAGTCCATTTAAGGCTGCGTTTTTTTGACCATGCAGTAAAGCTTCGTTGTCTATGTCACAGGCATAAACAGCATGGGCGCGAGATGCAGCAGCAGCTAATGCCAAAATGCCGCTGCCCGACCCCACATCGAGCACAGTCTGATTGGGAATGAGCGGCAACATCATTTTAAGTGTAAGACGTGTTGTGGGATGGGAAAGATCGCCAAAACCAGCTCCTGGCTTTAGCTTAAGGATTGTATTTATGCCGCCAAAATCTAGCAAATTGAGCTGGGTAAGGCCATCGCGGTAATAGGGACTGTGCAAGGCCCACTGGGTATCCCAGAGGGCTTGCCAGTCAAAACCTTTCACAATTTTCTCACTACTACCGAGAGATTATCCCCAGAACCTGTTTGATAGGCCGCTTTGGCAATGAGAGCAGCCACTTGAGCTAGAGGAAGCCCCTGTTTGATTAGATGCTGGGCCAGCTCTCCTACTTGCTTTGTCGAGGCCACATCCCAAATGCCATCGCAAGCTTGTATGACGTAATAATCCCCTTCTTGAAGCTCTTCACAAGTGACTTTGCCACGAGCGCTGACTCCTCCTTCGAAGCCATGGTCTCCAAGAGCGCGCGCAACAGCTAAACTTCCGTCGAGGCGATCAAAAAAGATGATATGGCCGCGCTTGTGAATGCCGCGCTGAAATTCCTCGTTGTCAGCCTTCTGATCGCGCGTCATCTGGACAACCTCCCCATTAGGCTTCAATAAAATAGCACGGGAATCTCCCACATTATCAAACCAGACTCTATTGCCAATTTTAAGACAGATGTTGGCTGTCGCTCCAGCGTCGTCTTTTGTGTAGCTGCGGCTTAAATCGACGGGGGCAACCTTAAGCGCATTCAGGATCCCGCCCTCTGTCCACTCAACACGGTTAAACTCTTTTAGGCGCTTCATGAGATATTCGACAAAATGGGCTTTCGCATATTCGGCCATTCCTCTGCCTCCGTGACCATCACAGATAAACGAAAGCTCGACACTCTTGCCAGCTACATTAAAAATCTCGACCAGATGCGTATCTTCCATTTCAGGGCGCCGTCCTTGCGTCTCAGCAGCCCCCGCTTTTATGCCTTTTAAAGCTGTGAACTGAATCTTGGCTTCTTTACCATCGCTCCCTTTAGCAACTAATTCTCCATTTAAGAGGCACTCTGGGGTCTCTTTTTTAATTTTTTCCATCTCTGCAGCAAATAATTTTTCAGACAACATGGGGCTCCCATCGCTTTCTCGAGCCACTTTATTCTCTTTTTCAATGCGCCTCTTTATATCTTCTGCTTTATTATGGAAGCGGTATTCCAAAATATCGAGCGCAGCAAGGTTCTTAGCTGGGTAGGGGGCAGGAACGCGCTCCCAGCACACATATTGGGTGGGAACAGGAACAAAAACGGGGGGGCGCTGAATGCCCTCTTTGCGCAAGATCAAAATAGCGAGAGTATTGACGGCAAAGACTAAAAGGAATAGACCTGCAACAAGATGTTTAATTCTCTCCACAAGGCGCAACGTGCGCACCGACTCTTTAGGACCAGTCGGGTCCTGTAGACCTTCGTAAAGGCGCAAGGCTTTCCCCTTCCACGCTTTTTTAATGTTCTCTATGCCTTCTTTGTAGGGAAGCACAATAAGAGCTTTTGGAGATTTTTTAAGAGCTCTTTCTGATAAGTATATATTGGAGATTTTATGAATCATAATTAACGCTCATATTTTTTATGTTTAATCTTACCAAAAAATGATTAAGATTTCGTTAAGAAAGCTCCTAATTCTTGACCCAGCAGGCAGCGGATCTCTTGATGTGGCGGAAACTGAAGCAGATCGGGAGCTAATTGTAGAGCCCCTTTTGGGAATAGCAGGATCAGGGCGGAGGCGCCAAAAGAAAAGTAGCCCTTCTCAGCCCCCTTTCGCTGGGGAAGATAGGGGGTATAAGTCTGATGGATGCTGCCCACATTAGTCGCGCCAATTTCCATA
This sequence comes from uncultured Parachlamydiaceae bacterium, assembly GCA_963745935.1. GTDB lineage: Bacteria > Chlamydiota > Chlamydiia > Chlamydiales > Parachlamydiaceae > JAJFUZ01. The sequence continues at coordinate 56,586 of CAVUZO010000003.1, read as the reverse complement.
TAGAGGACCTTGCCAAAGATCTCGCTGTGCAGCTCGCACAGCGTGCGCCTGTTTTCCGTAAACACATCGATATCTCGCTTAATCGCATGCTTAATCGCCATAGGGTTGACTGAAAAAAGCCAGCCATTGATCAGACGCGTCTCGCCTGGCACACAATCGCACGGGAAATGAAAACGGTGATAATCAGAGGGGCAGAGGCGCGCCATCACTAGGGTGCCATGCTGATACTCTTCTGCAAGCTTAGCATCCTCTAGAAGTGTCGCAAGGTTAAATTTCTGCCCTTTGACATGAAACCCTTCTGCTGCATTTAAATCGGGATAAAAAAGGTAGCGCCCATCCGCAGGCATCACCGCCACATTTTCCCCGGGGGCAATGGGTCGCACCTCTGGCTTCAGTTTGCGAATAAAGAAATCATTGAAAGAGCGAAAATGGGTCGGATCTTCCACAAATTCTGAGGCGTCGATGTCAAAATTTTTGATAAAAGGAGCAATTTTTTTGCGGCTCCAACCTATTTTTTGGCAGCCTCCATAAACTGCAGAAAAGAGAGGCACCCGCGCCAAAAGATGCATCAGGGGCGCTCCTAGCAAGCGACTGAAGAAGCTCTCCCCATAGAGAAATTTGAGGGCCGATTCCCCATAGACTTTTTCAGCCTCCTGCTTAGCCGTCACACGGTCAAAATAGAGGATCGGTTCGTTCATCTTTTAAGGCTTAGGAAGGCCGCTTTTAACAGCGGGTCTCGACAGCACAGAAAGCTCGCTCAAGAATTCCGGCTCAAAAGCCGTTTCCAGATGCTGCGCTTTAATGCTCTCCAAGATGGTGTAGGCTGATTTGATGAGCTGGAAAAGCAGCTCATTGTCATCGGAATTGCTGAGATAGCTGACCTGTAGCTCGCGATACTGTTCAATTCTCTCGCGGAGCCTCTTTTGCCCCTCAAGACTCTGCTCCGTGGCTTCGATCAATTGATCCAGGCGCGCAATCTCACCTACTACCAGATCCTTCGTGTCGATAATCCCAGTATCTGCAGCTTGGAGGTTAAGGGAGAGGGCTAAAGCGAAAAAGATTGCGGTATGTTTCATAGCGGCTTATTCTAACCGATTCTCCCTATATTGTCAAAATGCAGCTGATTTGGCAATTCCCAAAAGCTCGGAAGCTTGTCTATAGACATCCCAAATATTTTTTAAAACAGCTTTCTGATTTTCCTCAATATTAGAGACATCAATCTGTTCAATAACATCGCTCGAAGATTCATTCAGATCTAACATTTCTATTTTAGTTACTTTATCAAAATGCGTTAAATCTTTAGTAAACATCGCTTTAAATTTTTGCTCAACTTCTTCTCGCCACTTTTTGCGAGCAGCTGATTCTTCAGAAAAGGCTGACCAGTGTGTTAAGCCGAGATCTTTCAGGGTAATTCCCAAATTTTCACTCAATAGTATCCGCTTTTCTTGAAACCGCTCTTGATTATCATCCAACAAACATTTATATTTTATCGCGCGCTGTTCATACTCTTTTTTGAGAATATTAAACACCCTTTCATAAAAGACTTGATCCAAATCACCCACTAAAAACTGGTTGCTGATTCGATTATACTCTGTCAAAGCATTCTCTTTTGGGAAAAGCTTATCAAATTCGTCCAGTTTTTTCTTAATTTTTGCTAATCTTTTCGCCCAAATTTCGATTTTTTCTTTATCAAATTGAGCCACGGCTGAAGCTAATTTGCCTTTAATTTCTTCGGACAATGTCACCATTTCCGTAATTTCACGAAATGCGAAATCAAACTCGGCCAAGCTCGAAAGCTTTGCGACGCTTGCAAATAGCCTCTCCAAGCGTCCACTATCACGGGTTGTAAGCGCAGCTGAAAAAAAGTAGTTTCTCTGAGGATTAAACAAAATCGGTCTCTCAAAATGGCAAGCCTCTTTCCATTTACTTTCATTTCTGGATACGTGAAAAACAATTATTTTTCCCTGCCTATGCAAGGCTTCCATCTCTTTGATCGTAGCTTCTGTCCTGGAATTAAAGAAAAATTCAACGGCCATCGAGGGCATCACATTTTTTCGCATCTGCAGGCGGCTTTCTCTTTCAGCTGCATCTGTTTCGTCTATATTTTTCCATCCAAGTGCAAATGCCTCTCTCCATGCTTTCAACTTTTCCCCAACTGCAAAATCGAGAGTCACCGTGATCGCTTCTCTTTTTTCAACCTCACCCGTAAATGTATATTTACTTAATGTTACGGAAATTGATTTATAAAAATCCTGCAATCGACTCTCGCTGTCGATAATAGCCCTCACGCGCAGTCTTACATCATCTACTGAGCAAATTTTGAAATTTAGAGTTGATAGAGTGAGAGCCGCCATTTCTAGTCTCCTTTATATTTAAAACCCGACTTGCGCCCTATCAATGACTCATCTGATGCGCGCTTGTTTTGGAGGCTAAAACGGGGCAATTTTCGCCTACTTTACTCAAGTATGTCAAAAATTGCCCCGTTTTAGCCTCCAAAAAATCGCATCATCAGCTGAATCACCGCTAGGGCGCAAATCGGGTTTAAACTCTGGATAATAGAAACTATTCAAAATTAAGTCAAAAACAAATTTTATCAAAGAGGCGTTTTGCATTCGCAGCCGTGGCCTTTGCCACCTCTTCAACAGGGATACCGCGAACTTGAGCAATGCAGGCTGCCGTTTCGAGAAGGAAGGCCGGCTCATTTTGCTTGCCGCGTCTACTTTGAGGCGCCAGATAAGGGGTATCCGTTTCGATGAGAAGGCGCTCCAAAGGCACTTTTAGGGCTACTTGGCGCAATTCTTCACTCTTTTTAAAAGTCACAATACCGCTTAAGGATAGGTACCAGCCTCTTTCAATCACCTGTTCTGCTTCTGAAGACGTTCCAGTAAAACAGTGGAGCACCCCGAGAGCTCCCGCATACTCCTGGTCTAAAATTGCAAAAAGGTCGGTAAAAGCCTCTCTGCAATGGATCACAACAGGCAGTTTGCACTCAAGCGCAAGCTTCAAATAACGGCGGAGGAATAGTTGCTGAATCTCGCGATTGGAGTGCTCGTAGTGGTAGTCCAGCCCTGTTTCCCCCACTGCCACAAGATCGCCTGCGCGCGCATGCCCGGCAATACTGCCAAAACAGGCCTCTCCCTCCTTCTCGACATCGTGAGGGGTCGTTGCCGCCACATTATAGATCCATGGGTAGCGCTTTCTTAACTCCACCCCCCTCTCAAGCGTGAGGGGATCCGTACAGATATTGACGATCGCTTCGATGCCCGCTACCTTTGCCCGAGAAAGCAGCAGATCGACCTCAGGATAGACTGAGGAGGTTAAATGGGCGTGGGAATCGATCATGTGCGTGGAGTTTTTAAATTAACTCATTTAACAGTGCAAGCAGCTTGCTTTTAACGCCATCTTTCAGAGGTTGATCAAACCACTCTTTTTCCTCTGGCTGATCAAAAAATCCCTTCTCTTTTGTATAGTCCGTAGCAACTTGATACCAGCGATTTTGTTCATCAAGGGCCCCAAATTTTTTTACCTCTTTTTCGCTGATCGACTGTTCTAATAATCGACCATATCCACTAGCTTGTTCCTTGTTGGGGGTGTGGAAGACGCGTCTAGTCTTTTCCACAGAAGAGTCACTTGCGTTCTCCACAGGGGTGACACGACGCCCAAAACAACTAAAACAGCTGCCTTGGGGTTTAACCTTTGGTAACTCTGGGAGTTTTCTCTGACTTGGATGGGTGGCAGGAGCGCCTGACCAGATGTTTGGAGCTCCTTCTGCAACGGGACCTGCCATACAAACCTCCTGTTAGATCGGTTTGCTGCTACCGTAGCAAAAGAAAAAATAATTTGCAATAAAGTCTATTATTATTGCGCTAGATGCGGCCGCAGCTCGTTCAAAACGATCTCAGGGGTTAAAACTTGCGGCAAAATTTGGGGAGCTTGCGCAGGATCTGCCCCATACATGAGGTAGAGGGGCACGCTGTTGCGCCCATGCTTTTTGAGGGCCTCTGTGATGGCGGGGTCACCGCGCGTCCAGTCGGCCTTCATGCGGACGACTCCAGCCTGATCAAAAGCGGTTTTAACCTCATTGACAGAGAGGACGAGATGGTTGGCTTGGCAGATGAGGCACCATTTGGCGGTAAAATCGACAAAAACAGGTGTTCCTTGGCTTTGCAATTCGGCAATTCTTTCGGCAGAATAGGGCTCCCAATCGGAAGAGGCCTCTTGCATCGCCACCTCGCTGTGGATGCTTTCAGGATGCGACGCCTCGATCATGACATAGCCTGCGCCGATGATGCAAAGAATTGCCGCAAACAGCGCTGGAAGACGGACGACGCGCGGCTTGAGGGCATTGCCCCATTTTCCATAGATCCAGCAGGCGATCGCGATCAGGAAGAGACTGCTCATCATTAAAAAGAGCCCCAAGTTGCCTGTCTGGGCCCCAAACACCCAGGTCAGCCAGAGCACGGTTCCCACCATTAAAAAGCCCATGAGCTCTTTAAAGGTGACCATCCAGGCACCAGGCTTGGGCATATAGCGCAAGAGAGAAGGAAAGGCTGTAAGGGCAAGATAGGGGGCGGCCATACCAGCGCCGACAGAAGTAAAGACAGCAAGTGCCAGAAGGGCGGGCAGCGTGACGGCAAATCCAACGGCTGTCCCTAAGAAGGGGCCGGTGCAAGGGGTGGCGACAGCGGTGGCCAAAACACCGCTAAAAAAGGAGCCAACCAGACCAGAAACGCGCTGCTGAGCATCTGAGGCCATCCCCATGACGGATGTTCCCATCTCAAATACACCAAAAAGACTTAGGCCAAAAACGAGCAGGAGAGCCGCTAACAGGGCGATAAAGAGAGGCTCTTGCAGCTGGAATCCCCAGCCCACGCTATGGCCATAGGCTTGCAGAAGCAGAATCATTCCGGCGAGCACCCAGAACGAGACGATGACTCCTGCCGCGAAGGCCAGGCCATGCTGAAGCGTCTTGGAGCGGCTTTGCCCCGCCATTTTGACAAAACTGAGGATTTTAAAGGAGATGACGGGGAGGACACAGGGCATCAGATTGAGGAGCATCCCTCCGATAAAGGCCAAAACAAGGGCAACGCCGAAGCTCTCTTCGTGGTGGGGAGCAGCAGCTTCAACGTGAATCTCATCAGCGACAGCAATTTCTCCATTTTGCTCAAGAGCAGTATCGACAGCAATGACCTCGTTTCCTTCCGGATGAGCGAGGAGAAGCACCCCTTTCAGAGAGGCGGCGTCGCTTTTTAAGACAACCGTATACTGGTTTGCAGAAACAGCTTCAAAAGTCAGAGGAGACCGCGCATCAATTTCACTCCCCTTCTCAGGAAAAAAATGCACCTCTTGAAAATTTTGCGAAGGAGAGGCGTCGCTTGGGGCCGCGACAGTTAGACGAATCAGGTCGCCCGCCCGCTCCGCTCGCACCGACCATTTACTTTTGGGAAGCTTGGCGCGCGCCTGTTCAAAGGCAGCCACCCACTCTATCCGAGGAAGCGGCTCTTTTTGGCTGACTGGCATCTGGAGCACGAGCTCACTCTCTGCCGGCAAGCAGCTGGTATCGGAACAGACGAGAGCGCGCACATGCGCTTTTAAGGTCAAAACAGGATCGCTGATTTTTGCAGGAGGGGTAATCTCGGTCAGCAGCCACGCTTCTCCTTCATAGCCATAGCCGATGAGAGAATCGAGATCAAAGCGCTGGGGATAGGGCCATTCGATAGAACTTGCTGTCAATCCAGAAGGCAGCTCCCAACTGATCGAAGTTGGCATCCCGGCATCTCCAGGATTCTTCCAGTAGGAGTGCCAATGTTCTCCCATTTTTAGATGGAGGGCCACCCAGAAGGGGCGACCTGGCTGAATGGTCTCTTCTTCGGAAATCAGAATCATCTGGAGCGGATTACTCTCCGCAGCGAAGGCGGGTTGTCCTAGGAAAAAGAGGCAAATAAATAATAGGAGGCTGGTTATGTTTTCTCTTTTCACTTATTGGTTCTCCCCGTTAGGATATAGGTCGTCTCGTTCATTCAATCTTTGCAGTTTCTTAATGACTTGCAAACATTATACAGGATTTAAAAATGAAAGTAAAGTCTTTGATTCTTTCAGGCAACCCATTCTTTGAAGCTTATTTGCACTCCGATTTTATGGGTAAGGCTATATTTATTGGGTTAGTTCTTCTCTCAATCAGCAGCTGGATCGTCCTCATTTACAAAGTTTGGCTCACTACCCAAGCGCGGAAAAACTCACAAGCGTTTAATCACGCTTTCCAGCAGCAGAGGCAAACGCCGCTGACTCTTCCAGCAGAGACAGCCTCATCCCCGAATCCCTTTTTAGAGCTTTACGCCATTTTAAAAAAGCAAACTGTTGAAATTCTTAACAAAAATCGCCTTTTTGCAAAAAAGGATGGCGGGACCTACCTCTCGCCTTCCGATATTGATCTAGTCCAAGCGCATCTGATGTCTGGCATTTCGCATCAGGTCAAAAATCTGGAGAAGTATCTTTTCATTCTCTCTACCGTCGTCAGCTTAGGACCCTTTCTAGGTCTTTTGGGAACTGTGTGGGGCATCTTGACCACCTTCTCGGAAATGCAGGCAAATGTAGGAGGAAGCAGCAGTCAGATGGTGATCGGCGGCCTCTCTTTAGCTTTAGCAACGACCGTTTTAGGCCTGGTGGATGCAATTCCGGCGCTGATTGGCTACAACTATCTTAAAAACAGCATCCGCGACTTTGAAATCGATATGGAGGGCTTCTCAACTGAAATACTCGCCTCTGTTGAACTGCAATACCGCCAAGTGGATGTGTTACAGTGAGCCGTACCATCATGCGCAAAAGACGGGAGCAGATCGAAGAGCCGCCCGTCAACCTGACCCCTCTCATCGACGTTGTCTTCGTGATCCTGATCATGTTTATCCTGGTCGCCCCTCTCCTGGAACTTGAACGGGTGGAGCTGGCCGACGCCTCTTCAGCATTTCATGAGAAGAGCACAGCTGTTCAGGAGAGCAGTCCCATTAGCTTGCATGTCAACCGCGACAACTCGCTCCTCTTTAACAACCAGAAGGTCACGCTGCAACAGCTGCCCGCACTCCTTAAGCAGGCGCGAAAAAAATACCCAAAAGCGAGGCCGCAGCTTTTTCATGATAAGCGCGCCTATTTTGGAACCTATCAGTCTGTAAAAAATGCAGTAGAAGAAGCTGGCTATGCGCAGCTAGATATTATCCTCAAGCCCTCTTAACATCATGTTACTTGAATGGCGTCTTTCATCCATTACCCTGTTTGTCACCGCGGTGCATGCGGCTGCGATTCTCTGGATGATTTTCGTCATACCAAGAGCGCTGGTCATTAAAGCCTCTCCTCGCGTCGTCGTCCATACAGTTGCCTTAAATCCCCAAAAAACGCCTCCAAAAACATACAAAGAGGCAAAAGCAGAGGAAGTATTTGTTCCAGCCCCTGCAGAAGAGGCCCCAGAAATTACCCTGGAGTCGCTGCCAAAACTGGATGGAGAGGGGGTAAAAGCCGCCGTGGTTGAACCTCTCCCGAAATTGGAAAAAAAGGAGAAGGTAGCTCCAGCCCCAAAAAAAATTGTAAAAAACGCAAAACCCAAAGCTCCTGCGAAGAAAATCGAATCTCCAAAAAAGCCAAAAACCGCGGTAAAGAGCGAAAAACTTAAAGCCAAAACGCCAGTCAAAAACGAAAAAACTCAACCAAAAGCGCCAGTAATAAGCGAAAAACTTAAAGCCAAACCGAGCAGCCCAAACAGGGAGAGCCAAGCGAAAAGCCGAGAACTTCTCGCAAAAGCGAAAGAAAGCATTGGAAAAATTCGCCCTGCCGGCGTTAAAATCGATGCGAACCCAAAAGGAAAAGCTGCAGACTTAAAAGTTCCAGAGCTGACACTCGCCTCCGTTGCGATGGATGAAAGTGCCCTGTGGAGCCCTGGAGAGCTCAGTTACCGCGATGAGTTGGCTGGTCGTCTTAAATTGAGTCTTAAACTGCCCGAATATGGCAGCGTCAAGCTCAAACTGACTCTTAAACGCACTGGAAGCGTAGCAAAAGTGTCCATTTTGTCAGCTGCCAGTGCCCAGAACCGCTCCCATGTGGAAAAGCTGATGCCCACTTTGCAATTTCCCCCTTTTGGCAACTATTTTAGTGAAGAACCTGAACACACGTTTACCATTACTTTAAATAATGATTTTTAAATCCATACTTACGTTTTTATTGATGAGCGTCGCTATCGGTGCTAGCGAGGATCGCGAACCCATCGTGGTGCGCCTCGAAACAGAGGTGCGCCTTCTCCCTCTTTACGCCGCTCACTGGATCCCTGACAATGCAGGGTTAGAAGGAAACTACCTGGACAAGCTCGAACAGATCTTGCGCTTTGACCTCGACCATAACGGCTCTACAGCCCTGCTTCCTTCCCATAAGGACTTAGAGACTCTTGCCAACAGAGGCCCTTTCGATAGTTTAGGAGCTCCGGAAAGCTGGCAAAAGGTGTTCTATGTTGTTAAAGCGAAGGTCAGCGATAAGAAATTGAGCGTGCGTCTCCTATCGGTCAATTCCCAAACCGTAAAAGCTGTTGACACAATTGTGTTAACAGGAGATCTTTCACAAGATCGAAAAAAAATCCATAAACTCTCTGACACGCTTCACAAAGAGCTTTTTGGCAAGGAGGGGATCGCCTCGACACGTTTCATCTACACTGTTAAAACTCAAAATTCGACGACAAAAAAGTGGCTTTCAGATATTTGGGAAGCCGATTATGATGGGGGAAATGCGCGCCAGCTTCTGCGAGAAGCAGGATATGCAGTGACACCAACCTACATTCCTTCAAGCGGCGGATTTTTATATGTTTCCTACCTCAACGGCCAACCTAAAATTTACATCGCCGAAAAGGGTGCTGCCAAGAGGTTGACGATGATGCGCGGCAACCAGCTGATGCCAGCTGTTTCGCGCCAGCGCGATAAGATCGCCTTCATCAGCGATATCACAGGAAATCCAGATCTCTTCATTCAACCCTTCTCTATTGAAAGCGGCGCTATCGGCAAACCGCAACAGATTTTTGCAGCCCACAAAGCCACTCAAGGGTCGCCTGCCTTTAGCCCAGATGGAAAGAAAATCGCATTTGTCTCAAACAAAGATGGCTCACCACGCATTTACCTGATCGCAATTCCAGCTCCTGGCACCAGTTTAAACGGCATTAAGGCACAGCTAATCACGAAGCTGAGCCGCGAAAGCACAGCCCCAGCCTGGTCGCCAGATGGGTCCAAACTTGCCTACTGCGCCATGACCGGCGGCGTGCGCCAGATCTGGATCTACGATTTTGAAAAGAGACAAGAGCGTCAAGTGACCGATGGCGCCGGCAACAAAGAAAATCCCACCTGGGCTCCCAATAGCTTGCATCTCATTTACAATTCGACAGGCTATTCGGGATCAGAACTCTATCTAATCAATTTAAATCAGCCCCAAGCTAAAAAAATTAGCTCTGGATCTGGTGAAAAACGCTTTCCAAATTGGAACAACTAAGGACTTCTTATGAAATTATCTACTTTTACGCTGCTACTCATGACAGGCCTTACATTTGTTGGCTGTCAGCGCTCTTCCTACGATGTGTGGGAAGATACAAAAACAGGTGGACGCCATGTTGGAAGAGGCTTTAGAAGCCTCGGTGGCAAGCATGGCGACTCGCGCGCTGTCTCTGACAGAAACGAGTTCTACGTCGATGAAGAGGGCAACTATATCCAAATCCCTCAAGAACCCGATTTTATTCCGCTTGCAGACGCTCCCCAAGGTGGCGACGAGATGGGGATGACTCCACTCTCTTCGACGCAGCAGCCTCGAGAGACCCCTGGAGACCCAGGAAGCTCAATTCCTGGCATCGATGCGTTCAAAGATCCAAGCACAAACCCCGCTCTTGCGGCCATTTTCCAAAATGTGTACTTTGAGTACAACAGCAGCCTAGTCAAAGGTCAAGAAAACCTCGATCGCATCCACGCCATCGCTGAATATATGAAAAAAAATCCCAAGACCTATCTGTTTGTCGAAGGCCATACAGATGAGCGTGGAGCCGAAGCCTACAATCTAGCGTTAGGAGCGCGCCGCAGCAATACTGTGCGCGACATGCTGGTCGATCAGGGAGTAAACCACGACAACGTCTTCACGATCTCTTACGGCAAAGAGCGTCCTCTTGTTATGGACCATCACGAAGAGGGCTGGTCGAAAAACAGAAGGGCTGAGTTTAAAATTTATCAACGGTAATGAAGATGCGGAAACTTATCCTCACATTAAGTCTTTTAGCATCGGCCTTTTTTACATCGGTGTGCCATGCGGCCTATAGCCGCTACAGCAATCAAGTGGAGGCCAATGCCACGCTGCGCGAGGTACTGGTCGCCCTTGACGATGTGAAGCATGAGGTGCAGAACCATGAGACAGAGCTGCGCACTTTTGAAGAGAAGGCGCGCAATTTGGAGGAGATCATCGACAGCTTGCGCAAGCAGCAGAGCGACAGCCTCCAAGCCATGCGGGAGAGCTTAAAAAACCTCGACGCTAAGATTTCAGGGCAAGAGTCTGCTGCAAAAGGTCTGACAACCACGCTTCAAAGCCACGCCTCCGACTCTGTAGCCGCCTTAAGCGATTATAAAAAGCGCATTGGCGAGCTTGAAAAGACGCTCGAACAGCAAAACCGCAATATCGAAAACTTGCAGGCCGCCTTTAAATCTTTGGCGGAAGCTCTGCAGATAAAAGATAGCGCAAAAGTAGCTGTCAGCGAAGATTCAGGCAAAATCTACCGCGTCAAAGCCGGCGACAGCTTGGATAAAATCGCCCGTCAAAATCAGACGACGATCAAAAAAATCAAAGAGCTCAATGGCTTGACAGGCGATCAGATCATCGTGGGTCAAAAGCTCCAGCTGCCGGAATGAACAAGCGAAGCATTGGCCTTTTTGATTCTGGGATTGGCGGATTAACGGTGATGAGCCAGTTAATCCGCGCCCTCCCTCATGAAAATCTCACCTATTTTGGCGACACAGCGCGCGTTCCCTATGGCGGCAAGAGCCCCGATACGATCATGCGCTACGCCATTGAAAGCGCCATCTTTCTGATGCAGCAGGAGATCAAAATGCTGATCATCCCTTGCAATACAGTCTCTGCCTACGCCTTAGATAAGCTGCGCCAAATTTTCAACATCCCCGTCATCGGGGTCATCGAACCCGGCGCTGCAAAAGCTGTCCAGACGACGCGTCACGGCCGCATCGGCGTTCTAGGGACAAAGGCTACCATCCTTTCAGGAGCCTACCAGCGCGAAATTCAGGCGCGCCTTCCAGGCGCCCATGTCCTCTCCATCGCCTGCCCCCTCTTTGTACCACTTGTGGAGGAGGTTTTTATCTCCCATCCCGCAACAAAACTCATTGTCAAAGAGTACCTCCTCCCTTTAAAGCAGGAAAAGATCGACACTCTGCTCCTCGGATGCACCCACTACCCGCTGCTCCGCGAAGCCATTCAAGAAGAGATGGGGCCTGAGGTCACCATCGTCGATTCTGCCTCTACCTGTGCTGAAACCGTCGCTGCCGCGCTTATTGCGGATGGGCTGGGCAATCGTGCAAAAACTTCCCCCACTTACAAGTTTTATGTCTCCGACGATCCGAGCAAATTCAAAACGCTCGGCGAAACGTTCTTAGGGGCTCCCATTTCTCATGTCGAAGCTGTAACGCTGACGCATTAATCTTTATTCATTCTTTATATATAATTAACAGATACCTTATACTGTTTCCAGATTATTACAATATTAAAATTACGGAGACATTATGGCCGCCCAAGTTCCAGCAACAGGACCAAGACTCGATTTAAGCGATCCGAGCCCAAAAAAACGGTTTCATATCCAAACAGCAAGTGAGGGAGAGGCAACCGCCTCGAAAATTGAACTCTATAAAAAAACTTTAGCAGCAACTAAAGATCCGCACGACAGGCTCTCCTATTCCAAGCTTCTCGCTGAAGAAAAATTGGCCATGACAGAAAGCTGCTACCAATTTAGTAAAGACCTTACTGCTAAATTAAAAAGTGAACTCGAAGAGCGAGACCTGACTATCCAGCAGTTACGCCAGCAAATTTTGGCTTTAGAACAGGAGAAGCAAAACCTAGCCGCAGCTTTTCAGAAAGAAATACAACTGAGAGACATTTTGTGCTCCCATGTTCAAAATCAATTTGTCAGCGAACAGATGGTTCGCAAGAAGGATGCAGCTGTCTATCAAAAAGAAAGAGAAGAGGCTCAGAGGTGTCTCAGCAGGCTTGGAAGTGAAAAACAGGAGCTCTCTATTGAAAGAGACAAGTTCAAGGGAATGGTGAAAGCCGAAAGAATGCGCAATAGAGAGCTGGAATTAAAATTGAGCAAAAGCGAGACCTCCTTCAGTATGCTCAAGAAAGATCTTGAAGCCGTAATCCAAAGGAATGAGGAGCTGACGCAGACAAACTCTGAGGAACTAAAAGCCCGCAATCTCGAGCGACGCCGCAACGATGATCTGGAGTCCAAAGTGAGTGCCCTTCAGCTTCGTGCTGACCAGCAAAAACAGCAGTTAGATGAGACGGCAGAAAGAGCTACGAAGCGGCAGCGCAAGATCGAAGAGATCGCGGCACAGCTTAGCACCCTATAATAAATTTTGGATTTTCTTAAATACTTCCGATTTACTTTGCAGGATCTAACTTTTTTAGGAAAAGAGGGTCACAAGCGCTATTTGCAGGTTGTCTTTTCAACAGAGTCTGTTACAGGTCATTCTAAGGATGAGTATATAACGGTTTTTCATGAATCTCTAAAAAAAGTAAATAAGGATGTAACAGTAAGTCTTATTTTTACCTGCTAAAATAAATGATTTTACCTACACGCTGACTGATGAAGGTTTTCAAAAGCTTATGCAGGCCGTGTTAGAGATACAAAAAGAGGTTGTACTCAAAAGTTAAAATGTGTTGAATACCTAGGATGAGTGTCGACGCATTAACCGATGCACTTGCGGAATAGTCTCTGGGTGTTGGTTGATCCATATAGCGATGTCCGCAATATAAGCAGGGAGAGTCAGCCGTCTTGTTGCCTCTTTGATCGTTCCCTTTGGCCTTCCTGCTCCTTCGCGTTTGCCTCCATGTCCCGACGTCTTTTTCTCCGTAAGTGGATTTAAGGTGTGATTTAATTTCTGCTTGATAAATTCCCGAAGATACTTAGGATAATTCTCAACAACTTCTTGTTTTGAACTCCCCCCATATTCGACAGGATAAGCTGGATGGCTAAAAATCCATTCGTTGACCTCTAGGTCAAACCAGGGCCTTATTTCCCCCACTTCCTTAAGGGCTATGTTTAAAACCCGACTTGCGCCCTAGCGGTGATTCAGCTGATGATGCGATTTTTTGGAGGCTAAAACGGGGCAATTTTTGACATACTTGAGTAAAGTAGGCGAAAATTGCCCCGTTTTAGCCTCCAAAACAAGCGCGCATCAGATGAGTCATTGATAGGGCGCAAGTCGGGTTTAAATGCTCTTTAATTTCTTTTGCGGTGGCCATGACCCTATATTTGAATATTTTGACAATATATTCAAGACAAATTTGTGTTGCCTCTGGAATGATGCAAATGGGAGATTTTTTAGAGTAGAGTCTAGACAGATTTGGCTTTAGCAATTAGTATGTACCTTAATATGAGAATTCCTTCAAGTCCCTCCTATTCGCTAGGAGAACGCATTTTGCGCACGGCAGTTTTCCAGATCGGAGTTGGTGCAGGTTATATTGAAAGATCTTTGATGTGGGTCTATAAGGTCTTCTCCAAAATGTCTCCCTTCCAAACCGTCTTGGATACTCAAAAAGCAGAAGGGGCTTTGCACTCCTATCGCAATCTCGGAGGCCAAATTGAATTTGTCGTCCCTCAAGATGGAAAGGCAAAAATCCAGATATTGTGCATCAAGGCGGCTGATTTAGAGCAAAAACTCAAGAGATTAGGGGCGCGATGGGAAAAAATCCCCCAAGTTAGCAGCTCGCCGCTATTGGCAATTATTCCACCCGCTTTTATCAATGAAGAGTGGCGCAATTTAGAAAAAGATCTGCTGAAGCTAAAATGGAAAAAGCGGACGGTTTCGATGAATGACGGGGAAACCCGGGAGGTCATTGTCACATGCGAAGATGCGGAGGCCGTTAAATCAGAGAATCCTCACCTTTTTATTCATGCCAATTCTGCGAGCGTCAGTTTTACCATGCTGACACGGAGAGTGGGATTTTACTTGGGCTGCAAGCAGGACATTTGTTTTTATGATCCTCGAGGAACCTGGAAAAGTAGCGGCGTGGCTTCGGAAGCAGGCTATTATAACGATATAAAGGCTGTGTATGAAAAGGTCAAATCTCACTATCCTCCACACCGAATTTGGGTGAGCAGCGCTTGTGGCGGTAGCGCTCCTGCAGCTTATTTAAAATCTCTCACGCATGATCAGGGGATTAATTTTATATTTGAGAATGGCTTCACAAGCCTCTATAAAGACTATATTGAACAGGAAAATCGCCTTGTCAGATACTTTGCCAAACGTTATCGAGCAGGCTTAGAGAGTCGCGATATAGACCCTCAGCAAAAACCTCCCGAAACCGGTTTTAATGTTTTCGAGCTCTGGAAGGAATTAAAGATGACTGATATCGGTAAAGTCATCGTGGTCAATGCCCTAAACGATCAGAGGCTTCCAAAAGCTGTAGCAGATCGCAATGTAGCTTTAGTCTCGCGTGTAAATAGTCATGTCCATCATATCAGCTTCCGGTCAACGACCAAGGATCCCCATATCGATCGCTATTTCAATTATGCCGATTCCCGCGCAAAAGCTCTCCAATGCATTTTTTCGCATTGATCACAGCGCAAGTCTGGCTTATAAGAGAAAAATTGTGTTAAATAAAGTAGCAAATCACGAAACAAGATCGCATTGTATTAAGAGCAAATCAACGAGAATGTTAAAGGCTCTTGGAAGCAGCTACATTAATGACTCTTTCGGGTTTTCTTCGACAAGCTGCTCTTGAATGACCCTTTCTGATAGGGATAGAGACATATTTCTGGATGCTTTGGAAAACCCTCCTAAACCAAATCAATACTTACAACAAGCCTACAACGAATATGTTCAGCGTGGGTCAGGGATTTCTGCTTGATCCCCAGGGCTAAAAACAGCTACCTAAAACTAAAATTCCGCAAATGGTAGAGCTGCTGCAACTGCCCCGTGGAATCCTTGACAGGCTTAATTAAAAACTGCCCTTCCAGAGTATAGACGCGCCCAGGAGTTGGGCTCCCCACATTGCCCTCAATGAAAATTTGCCTCTCCACCCTATTTTGAGCGCCTATGCAGCAGCTTTTTAGGCCAGGATCGGATGCAAGCACCCAGTTTCCTGAACTTGTTTGATAGAGGAAGCCGCGCACAGTAACTGTTTGCTGATGGGGGCCTTCGGCCAAGTTGTCAAGAGTCAGTTTGACTTCTGCACAAGCTGGTAAAACATAGAATATAAAAAGGAGAAACAGTTTTTTCATGCGCTCAACATACTCCTTTGCTGATTTTGATTGCAAATGGGTGGCGCTTCTTTGTATAATCGATCAAATCTAAATAAACGATTATGGAATATGGCACACTATCTCTTTACTTCTGAATCGGTCGCCATTGGCCACCCAGACAAGGTTGCAGACCAGATTTCTGATGCAATTTTAGACGCTTGTCTTAGCGAAGATCCTTTTGCCCGCGTGGCGTGTGAAACGCTTGTCACGACGGGGCTCATTGTCTTATCAGGAGAAATTACCACCCACGCCCATCCTAACTACCCTGAAATTGCCCGCCAGACAGTCCGTGAAATTGGGTACTCCGATAGCGCCTTAGGATTCGACTATAAGTCCTGTGGCGTTTTAGTCTCTTTCAACAAGCAGTCTCCCGATATTGCGCGCGGCGTCAACGAGACGGAGTCGTCCTACAAAGAACAGGGTGCCGGCGACCAGGGGCTCATGTTTGGTTACGCGTGTGATGAAACCACCGAACTCATGCCCATGCCTATCATGCTGGCCCACCACATTGTGCGCGAGCTGAGGCGCTTGCGCGTCTCCTATGAACTTCCCTACCTGCGTCCCGATGGAAAATGTCAAGTCACGGTTGAATATGATGAGCAGAATCAGCCGGTACGCATCCACACTGTGGTAATTTCCACACAACATACCCCAGACGTAGCTCAAGAGACGATCATCAAAGACATGAAGGCTATGGTCCGCAAGATGGTCTCCCCTAAATTTATCGACGACCACACCCTTTTCTACATCAATCCTACAGGGCGTTTTGTAGTCGGCGGTCCTGAAGGAGACTGCGGGCTGACAGGCCGTAAGATCATCGTCGACACCTATGGCGGAATGGGCCGCCATGGCGGAGGCGCTTTTTCAGGCAAGGATCCCACTAAAGTCGATCGCTCTGCCAGCTACACGGCGCGTTATGTGGCCAAAAACATTGTGGCAGCCAAACTCGCGCGCCGCTGTGAAGTCCAGCTCTCCTACGCCATTGGCGTCCCTCATCCCATCTCAATCAAGGTCGATACATTTGGCACAGGGTCCGTCGACGAAGAAAAGTTAGCCCTGGCTATTCCTAAAGTCTTTAATTTGTCTCCCAAAGGCATGATCGACATGCTCCAGTTGCGCCGCCCGATCTTTAATAAAACAGCTTTCGGGGGCCACTTTGGACGCAATGAGGAGGAATTTACCTGGGAAAAGACCGATAAAGTCGAAGTACTTCTGAAGGCGGTCAATGTCAATCGAGAAGTCTCAAGTTGCAACTCTTGTCGATGAGCTGAAGAGCTGCCTGATCGGGGGCACATTGCGCTCTCTTAAGATGGTTGAAGCGCGCACACTTTTACTGGAAATTGAAAATCAGCGGCTTCTCCTTTGTCTTCAAGACCCCTTCTTGCGCTTTCACTTAAGCTTTGCCTCTTGTAAGACCTTCGACACCCCCTTTTCCCTCAAGCTGCAAAGCCAACTTAAAGGGTGTAAACTCTCCTCTGTTTCTCAACTAAACGAAGACCGCATTCTGCAACTGACTTTCGAAAAATATCGCATCATCGTCGAACTTTTTCCAAAAAGACCAAACCTTTATCTGGTCGATAGCCAGAATCAGATTCTAATTGCGCTCAATCCTGTAGAGGCCGCCTTTTACAACTTGCCGACAAAGCCATCTGGAACTTTTAAACCAGGTTCAACACTCTCAAGCCGCGAACTAGAGCGCTTTTATAGCAGCAGGGAGCAGGAAGCAGCTTTTTTGCATGAAAAACAGGCGCAACAGCAGCGTTTACAGCAGCGCCTGAAACGTTTGAAGAAAAGTGAAACGGTCTGTAAAGAAGAGCTTGAAAAGGGATTAAGCTGGCGTGAAAAACAGCATGAAGCTGAGCTATTGCAAGCCAATTTCTACCGCCTCAGGCGTGGCCTGGAACAGATTGAGCTGCTGGACTGGGAAAAGCAGGATCTGCCGATCACGCTTACGCTCGACTCTACTTGCGAGCCCAAAGAAGAGGTCGCTCGCCGCTTTAAAAAGGCCAAAAAGCTACACCTCAGCATCGAACCGCTCAAGCGGCAGATTGAGCGCATTGAAAAAGAGGCTGAACGCTTTCAGCAGGAGCTGAAGCTCCTCGATGCCGCTCGCACCTTAGAGGATCTCCCAACAGTTGCCAAACCAAAAGAGAAAGAAATACTGCGCGCTCTTCCCTATCGCGAATTTGTCAGCGCCTCGGGCTTAAAAATCTGGGTCGGAAAAGATGCCAAAAGCAATGACAAATTGACATTCACCCATGCGCGTGGAGCCGATTGGTGGCTCCATGTGCACGATTATCCTGGCGCTCACGTCGTGCTGCGTGTGGGAAAACAGCAGGAACCCGATCCTGAGGCGCTGCAAGATGCCATCCAGGTGGCTCTAGCCTATAGCAGCGCCAAAGATAAAGGCGTTGCAGAGGTGTGCGTCAGCCAGGTGAAGTTTCTCTCGCGCCTCAAAAGAGGGAAAGCGGGCCAAGTTCAAGTCTCCAAACACAAACTGCTCCAAGCACGCTTCGATGCCGAACGGTTTCGTCAAATAAAAGATCGAAAAGAGTCATGCATTTATTGAATGAATCATAATCAATAATAGTAACAAAATAACTATAACAAAGTTTTAATTTATGTTTTTCGGATGGAAGCCGCTCTGCTTTAGATGGACAATGACCGACGAGAAGATATTAAAACCCGACTTGCCCCCTACATCACGCTTGTCGGGTTTAAAACCCGACTTGCCCCCTACATCCTGGCTCGAGTGTTATTTAAGCTGTTGAGATAGCGCAGATTGCGATGAAGCCAAGGGTATCCCCCTTGGCGAATCGAAAGATGCGCTAGATCGACTGCTTAAATAACGCTCGTGCTAGAGCGTTTTAGAATATCTTTTGAAGTGAAAACGAAAAAATAAATATAAGCAATTTCATGATAAAACCTTGTGCGGTGACAGCGTCTATTCTTCTAGGCAATAGCCTTGTCAAACTACTAAAAGAGGTTTCGATTTTTTTTCTCAGCTTACCTCGAATATAGTTAAGGGACCCTGAATGCTGTCTTTTTGAATTAACCTTTCTTTCAGGTAAGAAATGGATTCCTGCAATATCTGAAAGCTCTTCTTCAAATTGATAATCGGTATATGCTTTGTCACCGTAAATCTTTGATCCCTCTCTTAGATCAATGTGCATAGTCTTAAAAGCAGTAATATCAGCGTGAGAAGCTGGTGTAATGATAAACTCTACAGGTAGTCCAGAAGCTGTTGTCAGCATGTGAATCTTAAAACCATAATAGAATTTCTTTTTCGCTTTGCAAAATCCGATAAACTCTTTGCCTTTAAGGATTTTGCACCGATAACTCCTGTAATTAGCACAAACTTCTACAGGCATGCTATCCACGAGGTATTCAAGAGTATTATTTTCTCGATGAAAGACTTGAGCGACAATATGAAAGGCCATTTGCCAAATTGAAGCATCTATAGCGTGCAATTGACGATTTAGCCTGCTTTCACTCAGCATATTAGTAATATGACCATTCCACATGAGCACTTGACGTGCCCTAGAAAAATTGCCTCCATAAAATAGGGCTGCTGTGATAGCGACGGTCATAATTTCAGCTAGATTCATTTTACATTGAGAATCAGATTTGATACCCGCTGCGTGAAGCATGTCAGAGCAAAAGCTGTAAATAAAAATAATTTTCAATTCCATAGTCTTCTCCTTTTTGGGAAAACTTTGCAAAAATTGAAAATTAAAAAGAATATCGCGCTTAAACTTGCCTGCACTTAGCAATTTGCTCTGCTAAGCCCCTTGGCCAAGTCGCGACTTGGCCTTCGGAGCTTATCAGGCAACTTGCTAAGTTCGGCCAAAGTTTAAGCGTGATGTAGGGGCGCAAGTCGGGTTTAAAAGGTAAAATCGTTTTACGTATCGCCTCTATCCATTTTTATGACGATTTATGGTTTAAAATTCCTGTTAACCACCCAGCCTCCAACAGCTATGTTCCTCTTGCCATGCAAATCAAAGGGAACATCGAGGGCACTGAGGGAGTTTCCTTCGAAAAAAAGGGGGCCTATTTTCTAATGCCGGAACCAGATCTTGAGAAGCTAGATTTTCAGCTCCAAGCTGGGGATCGAATTCGTCTCTGGCTCAACGATAAAAACCGCTGTTTTAAAGTAGAAAAAATTGTCTAATCCTCTTCTTCTTTAAAACGGTAGCCTACGCCCCGCACAGTATCAATCCAGTTAAAACTGGGCCCCAGCTTCTTGCGCAGCGACGCGATATGCACGTCTATGTTGCGGTCGACGACAAAAGCGTCGCTATTTTGAATGTCGTCGAGAAGCTGGTTGCGGGTCAACACCTTTCCTGGGCTCATGACGAGTCTCTTCAGAATGCCAAATTCAGAAAGGGTAAGTGGAATGTATTTATCTTTTTTGCGAATCTGATAGCGATCGACTTCGAGTGTAAACTGACCGAAGCTGATGGTCTTGGGGGCTTTTTCAGGTTCTTTGCCGCGTCGTAATACTGCACGCACGCGCGAGAAGAGGATTTTTGGAGAAAAGGGCTTTGTCACATAGTCATCGGCCCCTAACTCTAACCCCAAAACGACATCGAGCTCTTCACTCTTGGCGGAAATCATGATCACGGGAATATCCTTGAGGTCAGGGTTGGTCTTGACCTTGCGGCAAACGTCGAGACCGCTCTGTCCGGGCAGCATCAGATCGAGAATAATCAGATCGGGCTTCTCCTTTTCAATAGCGCGAAAGCCATTGAGACCATCGACTTCCACGAGCAGACGGTAGCCGGACATCTCAGCCTGCAGCTTAATGAGAGCTGCAATATCCTCTTCGTCTTCAATCAGCAAAATTTTTGGCTTTTGCATGGTTTATTCCCCCCGAGGAGCTGGATGCGCGATCAGATCGGCATATTCAAGGTTAATATCGGGCGCATCTTCATAACCGCGCAAATCAAAATGCCACCATTTTTCCCGCATCGGCGTGAAGCCATAGCGGCACATAATCTGTTCGAGGAGAGCACTGTTGTGATAGACGTGTGGAGCTAAAAAGCAGTGGTCGCGGTAAGTTCTAGGAGAGACTACATCGTATGCTGTGGGAAGCTCCAGAGACTGCCCATCCAGATAGTAGATTGCCACGTCGACGCCGAGCCCTTTGCGGTAGTGCGGGGCGTCGCGCGCAAGACAGGTGGCACAGCCAGAAGTCTCCATAGCGCGCTGGACAGATGGGGGGCGATAGCCTTCATAAATGATCAGCCCCAACCCCTCTTTTGCAAGATCGGCCATCACGCGACCCAGCCGATGGGCCACAAAGCGCTCGAGATAGATGGTAGAGCAGGGGTAGAGGACGCGGCCATAGGAATTATCTGGGGTGGCGTAGCGGAAGTCGACAACAATCTTGGGATGGAATCGCTTCACTTCCACCAGGTCATCCGCCTGCAAAAAGGAGGCCGACAGGAGAAAAAATAGTAGAAAATAGCAGGTAGAACGCATAGAACTTTAGCATAGCGATCGTGCAATTTATACGGAAGAACTTTGGATTTGCTTTTTGAGGAGGGAGCTGATTATACTCCATTAAAACCCGATTTGCGCCCTAGCGGTGATTCAGCTGATGATGCGATTTTTTGGAGGCTAAAACGGGGCAATTTTTGACATACTTGAGTAAGTAGGCGAAAATTGCCCCGTTTTAGCCTCCAAAACAAGCGCGCATCAGATGAGTCATTGATAGGGCGCAAGTCGGGTTTAAAGTTATTTTTGGCTGAGAGGGGCGTTTTGGCCCCTCTAGTTTGTTGTCAGCAAAGCAGGCTGTGTCCGCAGGGCACACAGCCGATGCAGCCGGCGACAAAATTGAGGATGCCAAATGCGCACCTATCGGCCTAAAAATTATTTTAATTGAGTATAACAATGGCTCCATGCTCACCTATTTAAAAGCAGCCCTATTTACAATTGCCGCCTTAGTATGCATTCTGATTGGCTACATCCTCATCTCGTTTAATAGCGACTATGAAGCCAATCTCGCTTTTGAAGCATTTTCAAAAGGGGAGTATGACAAAGCCGAAGAGATTGCCCAGAATCTTAAGAGTCATTTGAGCGATGAGCAGGTTCAATTGGATTTGGCCTACATCGCCCGAGCTAAGCAAAATCTCGAACTCTCTAACAAGCATCTGAAAGAAGCGGAAACTGCGGCGAGTCGCCACCACAATGCGATGATCGGCCTAGAGATAGCGCTGAACCAAGCATATAACGGATATCTCACTCATAATCAACAGGATATGAAAACAGCTATCGAACAAGCCACTGCAATTGCAGGTCCCCAGAATGAGTGGGTGCAGTTTTTTGCTGGCTCGCTTTCTAATTACTCAAAATTGATCCCGCTCTCTCCTTGGATGAAGAGGTCCTTTGATGTGAGCTTCACTCCCTTCTGGAACAAAATCGCAAGAGCCAAGCAGGAAATTGACGCAGGCAACACACTCAAAGCGAGACAGCAGCTTGAACAAATGAGTCAGAATGCGCATGGAATTGAAGCTCAAGATTTGGAACTGGCTCTAGGCTTAAGCTACTTAAAAGAGGCCGAACAGACCTCCCCCGCTGCCGCAACCCCCTATTTTAAACTCGCTTTTGGCTATTTCGGGCGCGTGCCGCTTCAGGACGAGCGCTACGCCCAGGAGCGGAGCCTGATCATCAAAGCCGTCAGCAAACAGTTTGAAGCGCGGTTGGAACAGGATAACTATAAGGATCTCTCCTTCTACGTCCAAGCACTAGAGTCGTTAAAAGCAGCAGGGGAGATCGAGCAGCTGCATCGGCAACTCGTTCAGAAGCTCGGAGGAGAGCTCAAGGCTAATAACTGGCAGGCCGTCCAAGAGATTGCCCTTGCCCTCAACTCACTTATTCTCGACCCGGAAAAGCGGCAAGCCATTGCCAAGCTTTTTGGCGATCAGCTAGAGCTTACCCTCGACAATGCCAATTTTAGCGACATCCAGAATGGGGTTGAAGTGGCCCGGCTGTTCAGTGTTAACCTCTCTCAAAATCTGCACCAAGCTAGCGTAAAAAATATTTTAGAACTTCTTCCTATTGACAACAGCGATCTTTCTCTTACATTGCCTCAGATAGACATCTGGTTAAGAAGCGAACAGGATCCTAAGAAACGTTACGCCTTTGCCCTAGAACTTCTTGCAGTCGCCTCAATACTTTGGGAGAACGACAAAGAGAGTGAAAAAGCACTATCCTTAAGCCTGGCAGCTGCATCAATCCCCGCCTTGACAGACCAGAAAGCTTTTCAGATAAAAGTGGAAGAGACGATTCGCCATGTGTATCAAACGGCCTTGCAAAAAAATGATCTAGTTCTCCTTCGCTCTATCCAAAAGGCGCTCCGCCAACTCAACCTCACCCATCTTATCCTGCAAGAACAGAATGATCTTACGCGCCAGCAGGATCAAGCTGAACGTTTTTACAACGAAAAGGAGTATGAGAAAGCGGGCCAAAAAGCAGCATGGATCCTCCAAGAGGAGCCGACAAATCAGCAGGCTCTGCGAATTGCAGGGCTAGCCGATTATCAGCTTACCTTATATTCTCAAGCCCTTCCCTTGCTGCGCAAAGTTAAAAATCCCGATCGCGCCGTCCAAGTTGCTTTAGCTGTTTCAGAAACCCTTGCAGGCGATGTTTCAAAGAGTTTAAATGAAAACCTCGATGGGGATGCCTATCTTAAACTGGGGTTTGGACTGCTCCTTCAACAGAAGCCCAAAGAGAGTCTCGTCTGGTTTAAAAAAGTTCCTCAACCCAATCCTGAAGCCACTGTAGGGGTTTTGTGCGCCTATTACATGTTAGAGAATTGGAATGGCGTTGTGGAGACCTTTACTTTACTGCACCCCCCTTACAGCAGCCTTGTGAGCTTACAAAGTCAGACGTATGATGCCCTCGTTCACCTCGGTCAATTTTCAGAGGCAGAACAGCTCGCCCATTCGGTTTTGAAAGGGGACGTCCCTTTAGAAAATTCCGCCTTTCCGCTTGTGTTCCAAGTCTATAAAAAGAATCGACTCGATTATCTCTCTTCCAATTTTCTTAGAGGGGTTAGTTTAAAATACGCGAACGATTATTCGGGAGCCCTTGCATCATTTGTAAAATCCATCCAGCAGCTGCAACCTTTTTTACTGCTAGAAATGGGGGATGCGTATTCTCATCTCGGCCAGCCTCTGGAAGCGCGCCTTGCGCTTTTAAAAGGGATCAAGCAGCTTCAATCGCCCGATTATCTTGTAAAAGCCCTTCCTCTCCTTGTCGAAATTGAGCAGAGTTTGGGGCTCGATATCGAAGCTTGGCAGCATGCCGCCCATTATTTCAAACTATTCCCTCATGAAATGAGCGGACGGGCACGCTACGCAGAACTTCTGATGCGCTTAGGCCTCTATGACTTAAGTTTAAAGGAGCTCCGTCAACTTGAAAGCCGCCATCTGCTTGAAAATAGAGATCGCGTCTCCTATGTCGCCTCTCTTATCCACACTGGCGACTTTGAAGAAGCTGAATCAAAAGGCAAAAGCTGGACAGCCGCTCTTCCCCTTGCAGAAAAACTGGAAATGGCCCGCCTTCTCTTAATTGCGGGAGACAGCTCTTTTGTGCAAAAAACTCTAGAAACTCTTCCCAGCATCAATGAAATACCCGTTCCTGGAAAGATTGCTCTCCTTCAACTCTATCGAGAACTGGGAAACTTTGACCTAGCGCAAAAGGTGGCCAAATATCCTGAACTGCAGCAGTCTCCAGCAGGACTGCTAGCCTTAGCTGAGCTTGAAGCTGATCTCTCCAATCCTAAAGAGGCTCTTAAACTGGCACGTTTAAGTTTAGAGAGGGATCCAGACAACAGCGCTGCGGCAACCTTTATCGAACCCTACGACGCCTCTCTCACAGCCATCCAAGCACGTCTTGACACCATTTTGGCAAAGAAAACCATATTTCCTGACAGCCCCACTTTAAAAATGGAAGAGGCGCACGCACTGATCGATCTCGCCATTGAGCAGCACGCCCTCTCTCCAGATACTCCCTTCCACGACAATTCAGCACTGCGTCGCGCCAGGCTTATTCTCGATATGCTGGTCGACAACAACAAAGAGGTGCCTCGCTTTTTTTTCCTGCAAGGAGAATCAGCATTTCTTCTAGATGATGCCCCTCAAACATTGAACGCCTTCCAATCTGCAATCCATCTGAATGTCTCTTACACGCAAGCCTATAAATATCTCGGATTGGCCTACGCTGCTCTCAAACAGCCCAATGACGCCCTGCAAGCTATGGAAAACGCCATCAAATATGATCCAAATGACGCAGAAGCCTGGAGTGAATTGGCTGCTTATCAGCAGAATCAGGGAATGGATTTAGATGCCCTTCAGAGCTGGCAACAGGTGATCAAATACCATCCCCGCGACTCCTTTGCCTATTACAATTTAGGACAATTAAAAAGCAGTTTGAGAGATATCGAAGGGGCGCGTCTCGCTCTTGAAAAAGCCCTAGAATTTTCTCCCCAGAATGTGAAGGCGCTGAAACTCCTTCTCATCACCCTTTATGACCCGCAATTAGATACTTCTGAAAGCCATGAACCTCTTCTGCAGCAACAAAAAAAGGTGTACGACGCCTTGCACGCCCTCAATCCAAAAGAGGCGGAAGAGCTCCTCTCCAAGCTGACGAAGGGGAAATGAGCAATTTCAATGTTTTAGCATATGCTACAATAGCTTTTACAGGATAGACAAAGAGGGACAGGATGGCAATTTTGTCTATCCTGAAAAATAAAAAAGCAGATCGTAGAATACTTAAATAAGCGCAAGCTCGACTGGACTTTTATCCCAAATTTTCTAGTGCTGGCTCTGGCTGGGCCTTAAACTCTTCTTGATGGAAGACGAGAAGTCCTACGGCCAAAATGGCTAAGGATACGACGAAGGGCCAAGAGATCTCTTCGCCAAGAAAAAAGGAGCCCAGAAGGGCTGTAAAGAGGGGTGTGCTTAAGCCGGCAAGCGAAATAAAGGTCGCCGAATAGCGCTTCAGCAAATAGCCGTAAAGGTTATAGCAGATGAGGCTCGAGACAACGATGAGGAATAGGGCGCATTCAAAAAAGGGCACATATTCAACTACAGGAAATGGATGCCACTCTTCGACCGCAAAAGAGTGGCCTAAAGAAAAAATCCCCCCTAGAAGCATGCTGAAGCCGTTTGCCATCAAGGGCGAATAGCCCTCTTTCTGGACCAGCTGCTTCAAGAGAATCCAGCCAAAAACGCTGCAAAAAGCGGCAGTCATCACTGAAAGTTCTGCCCAAGAAAAGATTAAAAACTGCCCTGCACGCTCCTCTGCGCTAGTCTGGGTCAGGAGAGCTGGCATGATTCCAATGACCCCGATGAGGAGCCCCAGCCACTTCTTGATTGAAAGTCTTTCAGAAAAAATCAGAAATGAGAAAAGAGCAGAAGCAAAGGGGGAAAAGCTGTAAATGAAGCATGTCTTGAAAGAGGTCAGATATTGCAGCCCCCAAAACTCTAAGACATTGGTCAAATAAATATTGAAAATGGCAAGGGCCACAAAGGTGACCAGATGCTCTTTACGCAGCGCAAATTGCGAGCGGTTAAAGAAAAACTGATACCCGAGCAGAAGGAGCCCAGCCAGCGCCATGCGCACTCCCACAAAGAAAAAGGGCTGCGCATACTCTAATCCGATTTTTGAAACTGTAAAAACGCTCGCAAAAAGTGCGTAAAGTAAAAAAACTAAATACATAAGGGAAAATGATACCTGAAAGAGAAGTTAAAATCAAACCTCTTGCTGAGATAATGAAGGTTGTCTATAAATACTGGCTTTATGACGATCGCAAAACTAGAAACTCCTTTTGATGGTCAGCAGCTCCGCACGCTCATCCATCCGATTCTTCCCCGCTTTGAATGGTTCTTGCGCCAGCATGCCCTCTTTCACATTCTTTCATTTGGACTGATCGCTCTTGAGCTGCTCCTGATCTTCATTTTTTTTACCTTCTTAGCCCAGTCAATGCTGATGGCCTTCGCGCTTTCGATTCTCTTCTTATCGCTCTTCTCCTATCTGATGCTCAGGCTCTATTTTCAAGCCGTGAAGCCGGAGCAGATGCAAGCGATAAAGACAGAGTTCATCGACACCTATAAAACGTTGACGCACTACCAAGAAGGGGCCCCGGAACATTTTCTTGCCCTCTCAAATGCTTGCTGCAAGCTTTCTGATGAGCTGGCGGGATGCGAGTACCGTTTTTGCACCCTTCCCAACTGGATGAACAGCCTTAAACCAGCGATCGAAAAGTGGAGCTGGTGGTGGCAGTGGCAAAATGTGCATCAGATGCGCGAGCTTCTGCTCAGCGAAGCGGTCGCGGAACATGTGAAGCTGGTGCGCTGTGAACCTACCCACCCAGAAGCGCATGCAGCGCTTGCCAATGCCTATGTGCTCCTTTCAATGCTCTACACCGCCCCTTTAAAGCTAAATAAAGAAAATAGCGCAGAGTGGCTGCCCCTAAATTCCTACATCCAGACACTCGAAGTTAAATTTCGCAAGACGGCTAAAAAAGCGATTGAAGAGTTTCAAATTCTGTGCGCCTATGCTCCCAATGACCCGTGGGTCCATCTCCAGCTAGCCTATAGCTACCATGATCTTGGTATGCCTCTGGAAGAGATATGCGAGTATGAGACCATTCTCAATCTGCTTCCAGAGGATCAGGAGACACGCTTTAAGCTAGGCTCGCTCTACTTCACGCAAGGCATGAACGCAAAAGGGCTTCGGATCTATGAGGAGCTGCGCCGCACCGATCCTAAGCGGGCAGAAGCTCTGATCCGCCTTTATTCGTAAGACTACATAACAACTTGTATGTTTCTCGGGTTTTTCATCGCCTGGAGTTGCGCGGGAGTGTAGGCGCGAGCAAAATCGTTACACTTTACAATCACTGTCTTGAGACTTTTCAAGGCTTTAGATTGAAGAATTGTCTCTAGATCTTTTAAAGTAATCGCGCTTTCACTGAGATCGAGAAGCTCAAGATTGCCAAATTTAACAGCTTCAGAAAGTGCTTGGGCCCCCTTCGCTCCTAGGGGACAACTTGAAAGATCGAGCCTCTTTAACTTGTTAAAGTCACCATTGGCAAGTGCTTGCACACCAGCCGCCCGGATCTGTTGACCGCTAAGAGAAAGCTCCTCAAGGTTTTTCATTTTTGCCTGAGCCAAGATTTGCGCGCCAGCATCTTCAAAACCTCCTCCAAAAGTTTTCAGATGTAATTTCAGCAAACTTCCAAATTTGTCAGAGTCGGCAATTGCTTGAATTTTGACCATTCCCAGTTTAGCAAAGAAATCCGCCTGGATGAGAAGCTCCTGCAGATTTTTTTGGGTCAGCGCTTGAAAATTCTGATCTGAAAACTTACAAAATTCTGCCTTGAAGATCTTTAATTTTGGCAGATAGCTTAAAAACTCTTTTAAAGGGAGTTTAGAGTCACTCTCGAAATTTATTTTACTAAGATCTATAGAGGTTAAGCTTGCACCCGACTGCTTCGCATAATTGATGGCATCTTCGACTGAATGGATAAGCATGTCATTCACCGGTTTTTTAGGATGAGCAGCATTCCATAAAGCTTGAATGCGCTCAAACAGAGCACTCGGTCTAACCGGCTCCTTTGTCAATTGCTCAAAAATGGCTGTAAGATGGGTACTTTTGTAAGCTCCAAAAACTCGACGGATCAGATTTTGAAAAATGTTAAGGTGTCGGACATTCCAGCCACTTTTTTGGTCATAGGCAAGATAAATTCTCCCCCCAAAACGCCCCTTCTCTTTTTTCCCAAGCTTTTCAAATTTAGCTCCCAAATCGTAATGATTCTGGGCTTTCTCGAGGGCTGATGATAACGTGACTGGCATGAGACATCTCCGCATTTTTGGTTTTAAACCCGACTTGCGCCCCTACATCACGCTTAAACTTGCTAAGTTCGGCCAAAGTTTAAGCGTGATGTAGGGGCGCAAGTCGGATTTTAAGTATAAACTACCGTTATTTAAGCTGCCCATACTTTTTTGTTGCGCCGCGCCTCTTTTAAATTTATATTCACTTCTATGCAATGTCCCAAATGTCACACTCTCCTGCCAGCTCTTAGTCTTTTCTGTCCGCAATGCGGGAAAAGGCTCAACGGAAGCTCTTTCTTGCGCTTTTGGCTAGTGGGTGGAGCTATTTTTCTTCTGCTACTTGCAGCCTGGTTCGCATTTACACCATCGGATAACCCCGAAGAACCCATCCAGGCACAGCTTGAGGCCCTAAAATCGCAACAGGTAACAGAGGGTTACTTTAAGTTTACTTCCCAAGATTTTCAGCAGCTCACGCCGCTTGATAAATTTAAAGAGTTTGTCGCGACCTATCCCATCCTGATCCATCATCAAAACCATCTTTTTGGAAACGTGATTCACGAAAAGGACAAGGCGATCGTCACGCTCTATCTCAGCTCAAAAGGAGAAAATGAAGCAGAGCTCCACTACGAGCTGCTCAAAGAAAATCGCACATGGAAGATCGACAGCATCAAACTTGTAGAATATCGAAAAGAGGTCAAGGAGGAGCCTGTCAACCCCACGGCGGCCATGATTGCCCCGATTGTGACCCAACTTAAGGCCTTAAAAAATCAGAACCTTGTTGGCGCCTATAAAAACCTTGTCTCCAAACAATTTCTCCAGCAAACGCCCTTTGAAGCTTTTAAAGCCTTTCTGGTCGCCCACCCGCTCCTCAAAGAGTATGAGGATTATGATTTTAAAGAGCATACCCTTGCGGACAATCGCGGCATTGCCACTGTTGTGCTTCATGGGCAAGATGAATTGACTCCCGTCGAGTATCGCATGATCCATGAAGAGGGGGAGTGGAAAATTTTGATGATGCGCATCGAAGCGCAACATGAGAATCATCCTGCAAATGAGGAGAAGAGTCAAGATCCGGCAGCAATGATCGATCTGGTGCGCGATCAGCTTGCGCTGTTACAACAAGGAAAAATCAGACAGGTTTATGATCAGGATATTGCCAAAGAGACGCAAGCAGAGATCTCTTTTGAAAATTTTCAGAGCTTTATTCAGAAGTACCCCGCTTTAATCAAACATAACAGCGTCAATATCCGCGAACCGACCCTTGAAAAAGGGCTCGGGGGGCTGGTTGCAGAGCTAGTGGATGAGCAAGGGACAACGGTTGTTGAATACCATTTGGCTATAAGTGACGGGAGCTGGAAAATCATCGGCATGCACATTTCCAGCACTCCCGAAGAGCCTAATTCGGAAAATTATGTCGAAGCGACACCCTCCTCTTATAAAGTGCGCGATCTTGTCGCTGCAATCGAAGCTTTTTTGTCCGCTTTGCGTTCCCACGATACTGTCAAAGCCTATGAGTTGACTTCAAAAGAGTTTCAATATGCCAATTCCCAGGCGGATTTTGACCAATTTTTCACCAAACATCCCGAATTTGCGGCCAGCAAAGCATCAAGTTTTGAAAAAGAGATGTTCAACAATGCCATCGCAACGTTCTCAGGCCAACTCATTCTTTCAGAAACAGAGGTGATGCCTGTCGAATTTGATCTTGTTCAAGAAGAGGGAAAGTGGAAAATCCTTCATCTCTACGCATTGCCTTTAGAAAACCTCCCCAAAAAAGCTGAGGGCGCCTCGACAGGTACTCCGGCCACACCTCTGCAGTTTGCGGAACTGCAGCTAGGAACAAAGGTGGATGACGATGGGCACATTCTCAACCCAACGACCGTTTTTAAAGCGGATGCTGGAGATCTCTACGTCCGCTTGAAAGTCCTCAACGGCGTTGTCGGCACGGAAATCACCCTTGTCTTACGCCATATTGATTCCGGTTCAGCTCTCAAACCTGTGAGCGCAACGCTTGCAGACAATGGAAACGACACGCTCACTTTTCTCTTTTCGCCTCCGCCTCTTGGATGGCCAAAAGGAAGCTATCAGCTGCGCGCTTCCTCCTCATCCCATGTGTATAAAACCTTTACCTTCACTGTGGAGTAACAGAATGTTTTCTTTAAAAAATTGCTCACTCTTAATGGGGCTCTGCTTGTGCAATTTAAGCTTTGCTGCCAGCACCACGCCGATGAGTACCCCTTTTGACACTAGCCCCACTTCGACACCCTCCTCAACGACACCCTTCCCGACAACCCCTACCCCCTCTTCCACAAAGCCCGCGAAATCTTCTACAACATCAACAACTCCAGCTGCGCCCAGCACAACACCTGCTGCTCCGCAAAAACCAAGAAAAGTTTATAATCCCGACGAGGTAATCGAAACACCTCCTCACGCCTACATGGAACCGCAGCGCCCAAGCTACAACGATGCCCAAAATATTTTGGAAGTCATCGAGAATCAGCTGAATGCCATTCAAAAGCACGACTACAAGAGTGCTTATGAAAATTATACGTCTGAACCTTTGCGCGGACGCATCTCTTTCGATCAATTCGTAGACTATGTCAACAGCTATTCCGTTATCAACCACAATAAAAATGCGCTCTTTGGAAATCCTGAATTTACGCAGCATCAGGCCATTATGAGAGGGACTTTAACAGCAACTGATGGAACTGTTTACAAAGCCGAATACCATCTTATCAAAGAGGGAAATCAGTGGAAAGTGCATGGACTGAAACTAACGCCTGTCGCCCCTCGCATTGAAGCTCCAGAGCCATCTCATGCGGGTGCCGATTACGATTTTCAAGGGGATATTTCTCATTAAAACCCGACTTGCGCGATGTAGGGGCGCAAGTCGGGTTTAAACACTAACCACTGAGCCGAAACAGACGGCGGCAGGGACGCGAAATTTGCGCAAGAGGCGCGTGATGGTGGGGGAGTGTTTGCGCGATTTCTCCCCTTTGGCTATGGCGACAGGCACCATGGGGAAATGGGTCTGTTCCAGGATTTCAGTAAAGGAGTAGCAATTTTTCAGCTTCTCAATTTCTGCGCAGATGTCGGGATTTTCGGTGAAAATACAGACGGAGATCCCTTTTTCCAGCGTCTTGCGAATCGTATCGAGGCAATTCTGATTATTTTGAAGTGGCTCGATCTCGGGAATCATCACGACTCTCAACAGGCGGTAAAGCCGTTTCATCCATTTGGAATGCTGCTGTTCATTGCCGATAAAAAAGCGCATCCTTCTCGGCTGCGCTCCCAGTAGGAGAAGGGCATCATTCCATGCAATGTGCGTGCACACATAGACCGCAGGAGTTGGGGGGATGTTTTCGATCCCCGTCACAGTCGTCTGGAAGTGGAGACGGGACAAAATCGAGCAGATAAAGCGGGTTAAATAATCAAAATATTGAAAGGACATGACCGCTGTGACCATCAGGGTGATGGTCCCGATAATCGTAAAGCCTTTATCTGCGCTAAAGCCTAGCTCCTTAATAAGATAGATCAAGCCAGAAGCGAAGAGGACGCCCAAAAAGCTCAAGAAATTGGTGGCCGCAATGATCTGTCCCAGCTGCTTTTTGGGGCTTGCCACTTGCGTGTAGGCATCCAGCGGAATTTCATAGAGTCCTCCAAATAGCCCCAAAAGCGTTACAAGGGGAATGCAAACCATTAAACTATCTGAAAAGAGATCGAGGAAGTAGCAGGAGATGACCACTCCAAGAGCTGCTAAGGGGGGCAATCCCAATTCCACATACTTGCCTGAGAGCTTGCCTGCAATGACGCAGCCTGCGCCAATTCCGATCGCCATCAGCAAGAAAAGATAGCCACCTTGCACATCTGTCAGATGCAGCGACTCCACAGCAAAGGGGATCATGTTGAGCTGGGCAAAGGAGCCCAAGAAAAGAAAGAAGGAGGAGCCCAAGACAGCCATCAAGAGAGAGGGCTTTTGACGCGCAATGTTTAACGTCCCATAAATCTCCGAGAGGAAAAAAATATCGAAGCGCTTGGAGGAGCCAGACGGCGGCGTATATTCAATGCAGAAACTGGTGGCAAGTCCCACCAGAGCAATCCCCACACAAAAAAGCGATGCCACGAGAAAGTTGTGGCCGGTGACATCCAGAATAAAGGAGGGGAAAAAGGTTCCAAAGATGATGGCAAGAAAGGTAAAGGAGGTCATCATCCCGTTTGCTTGAGAAATTTTATCGCTCGAGACAATTTCTGGGATGATCCCATATTTCGAAGGACCAAATAGAGCACTCTGCGCTGCCATCATGAAAAGAACGATATAGGAGCCCATTTTGCTCTCTTCAACAAACGCAAAAACTCCTGCCAGCACCGTCACAAGTTCGAAAACTTTTGTCCAGACAATGATATTGCGCTTGCTAAAACGGTCCGCCAGAATGCCCGAATAGGTGGAAAAAAGGAGAAAGGGCAGAACAAAGATTGCCCCCGTTGTAGCTAGAATCGCGTGGCTGTTTTCAATCCCCTCCCGCTCAATAAATAGATAGACAATCAGAAGCTTATAGATGTTATCATTCAACGCCCCTAGAAATTGGGTGACGTTGAGATAGGTAAAGGATGAGAGTTTGCGGATAAAACCCCAATTCATAACATCTAAGTATGGGGAGCGGCTGCTTTCTGCTCAAGACTAAATTGCACTCCTCCTGAAAGAGGAGTGCAATAGCGAAATTTATGCTTTGGTGGCCCAGTGGTTGATCTTGCCAAAAAGAAGTGGGTTTTTGACGCCCGCGTCTCTTATGGTCTTCTTCACTGTCTCAAGAGAAACCCCTTGTTTCATGAGCGAGAGGGCGACATGTTTGCAAGCGTGGCTCGCTTGGCTGCGCTGCTCAAAAAGATTTCTGTCTACCTTCATCAAGCTGACATAGTAATCTCTTGTCGCCTTCATGAGTGCCCACTTGGATTCGAAAGAGGCTTCTGCACTAGGTTCTTTATTTTCGATTTTCTTAAGAAAGCCTTCGAGTTTGCTGAGAACTTCTGCTTGGGCAAACTCCTTCGCCTCTTTTACCATCTGTTTGGGTGCTTCCTTTTTTGCAAAACGATGCTTCAACCCACATTTGGATGGCTCTTCCATCGCCTTCTTGACAGCCTTGACAACCTTTTCATGATCTTTAGAACTGTTAAGAACGCGCGTTTTAAAGATGTTGCGGTAGTTCAAGACAAGCTGTCCAGCAGGGTGGCTGTTAAAGGCATTGTCAGCTGCTTCAAAAGCAAGAGCTGCGTTTTTCAAGTCTTCAAGCGTTGCGGGAACTTGTATCGTGACACCATTCAGAGGGGCAGGCATATTTGGGGCCGCTCCAAGATGGCAAAGTGTGGCTGCTGTCAAAAGAGAAGCCAGAGTCATGGTCATTTTTTTCGAAATCGACATAAACACCTCTCAGGGTAATGTTAGAATAGTATTACGTATGATTTTTATACGTAACGATCGAATCTTATTTGGTTTTTGCGATTATAGCAATATTAAAATAAATTTTTAACTGGAAAATTTGACTCGTCTTAAAATTTATTTTATGAAGAATGGGAAAAATGAGAGATGACTCTGCAAAAAAAGAGATTTCGGTCACAAAGAGTGTCGAAGAGGCATGGGCGATCATGCTCTCCAATTTGCCAGCTATTCTGCTTCTCCTTGCTGTTTCGATTGCAATTCTATTTCTGCTGGCTATTCTTTTAGGCCTCTATTCCGAACTCCTTTCCACCCCGCTTCTGGGTTCCAAAATCGCCCGCTTCGTCGCTAAGGAGCTCATCAGCACTGTCGGAGTCATCGCCGTTGCCACAACCTCTTTAAAACTGGCAGATGGGCAGAAGATCCACATCCGCGACCTCTTTTCGCGCCAAGGGCTCTTCTTTCATGTGCTAGTTGCGGAATTTTTATATGGAGCGCTCGTCCTGATCGGACTTCTTTTGTTTATTGTACCCGGCCTCATTTTTGCTATCCGGTTCAGCCTCTATGACCTGCATCTAGTCGACACGGGCTGCGGACCCATCGTTGCCCTCCAGAAAAGTTGGGAAACGGTGAAAGGCTACTCATGGCGCCTCGTCGGCTTTTATCTATTGAGCTGTCTGATCCTTCTGCTCGGGCTGCTATTTTTTGGGATTGGCCTTCTTCTTGCGTGGCCAACAGTTGTGATCGCCCGCACGCTGCTTTTCCGCAAGTTGTCGGGTGAGCGGCAACTGCTGCTGGAAAAATAGCTGGTTTCCTATATCTCTATTATCTATATGAGGAGAGTTATTGCTAACAAATGACCTTTCGGTCATTTGTTAGCAATTACTTTACTCTTTATCCTGGCCGCAGCATTTTTTGTATTTTTTGCCGCTGCCGCAGGGGCAGAGATCGTTGCGGCCGACGCGCGGACCGGCAACGACGGGTTCGGGAGTCTGCTCCTCTTCATCTGCAAACTCTTCCGCTTCGCGCTGCGCGGATTGCGGAGGCTGGAAGGCCGCAGAGGGCTGCTCCATGTCAGGAAGGAAGGAGCGATTGGTTTCCATCCGAAGAGCGCTCATCAGCTGCTCAATCGTAGGCATGGGGCGCACCACCATCTCAAAGCGGAAGAGATCGTGTGCAATTTCGGTGCGCAGCGTCTTGCCAAATTCATCGAAGAGGGCAAACGACTCGTGTTTAAACTCCGTGAGGGGATCGCGCTGGCCAACAGTGCGCAAGTTAACATCTGAGCGCAGATGATCCATGACCAGGAGATGCTCCTGCCACAGCCGGTCGATTTTGCGAATCATGAGGTTGCGCACAGCCTCGTAGACGGGGTTGCGCAGAGGCTCTTCACCCCTCTGTTCTGGAGGAGGAGGCAATTTTGCCTTTTCCCTTTCAATCTTATCCTTAAAGGCCTGGATAATCTTTTCAGAGGCCATTTTTTCAAGGTCGGTAATATCGAGATGTTCATCGTCAAAATAGCCCTCTTCAAAGGTGACAGGGAAATGAAGCATGAGCCACTGGCGGTAGCCTTCCGGATCCCAGCCCCCCTCTTCGGCGCGGCTTCGGAAAAACTGTTCGGCAGCTGAACCCACGACGCTCTGGAGCACCTCGAGAGCCAACGGCTCGATCTCTTCCTGATGCAGCACATCATTGCGGAAGGCGTAGATCTCCTGCCGCTGCTTGTTCATCACATCATCATATTCAAGCGTATGCTTGCGGATGACGTAGTTGCGCTGTTCGATACGCTTTTGAGCCGTCTCGATCGATTTGTTGAGCATGCCAGCTGAAATGGGCTCTCCTTCAGGCGGACGAAACTCTGAATGACAGCCGTCATGCGCGGAGAGGCAAAAAGGCGCAAAAGAGAGTCTTCAAAAGAGATGTAAAACTTAGAAGAGCCGGGATCGCCTTGACGCGCACAACGGCCGCGCAGCTGCCTGTCGATGCGGCGCGATTGGTGGCGCGTCGTTCCCATGACATAGAGGCCGCCAATTCCTGCGACCCCGGCTTCCAGCTTAATGTCGGTTCCGCGGCCCGCCATGTTGGTCGCAATGGTGATGGCAGCCGCGTCGTCCTGCATGGGCGATGATTTCAGCTTCTTTCTCATTCTGCTTGGCATTCAGGACGGTGTGTTCGAGCTTATTTTGCTTGAAAATGCGCGACAGCTTTTCCGAAATCTCTACCGACTCGGTTCCGATCAGGATGGGACGCCCCTTTTCATGCGACTTCGCGCACCTCTTTTAAGATGGCATTATACTTTTCGCGCTCGGTCATGTAGATTTCATCATTGTGCTCTACGCGGCAGCAGTGCGATGGGTCGGGATTTCGAGCACTTCGATCTTATAGATTTGTCTTGAATTCTGCCGCCTCTGTCGAGGCCGTTCCGGTCATCCCGGCAATCTTCTTATACATGCGGAAGTAGTTCTGCAGGGTGATCGTCGCATAGGTCTGCGTCTCTTGTTGGATCGAGACACCCTCTTTAGCTTCAATCGCTTGATGCAAGCCGTCGGAAAAGCGCCTTCCCGGTTGCGGACGACCCGTGTTTTCATCAATGATGACGATTTTGTCTTCTTGGATGATGTAATCGACATCTCTCTCCATCAGCAGGTGGGCGCGCAGCAGCTGGCGCAAGTTGTGGGCGCGCTCTTTGCGCTTGGCATCCTCTTCTTGAACCGCCAATTTGGCTTGTAGCTTGGCTGCAGAGTCCAAGTTTGGGTCTTCATCGATCTTCAGATACTCGTGGCTGATGTCCAGCATGACAAAATCATCGGGATGTCCAATGCCACTTGTGCCCTCCGCCCAGCCCTGAATGCCCTTATCGGTCAAGCTCATACTCGTTTGCTTTTTCGTCTATAATGATGTAGAGCTCGGCAA
This sequence comes from uncultured Parachlamydiaceae bacterium, assembly GCA_963745935.1. Classification (GTDB taxonomy): domain Bacteria; phylum Chlamydiota; class Chlamydiia; order Chlamydiales; family Parachlamydiaceae; genus JAJFUZ01. The sequence goes on along the minus strand of CAVUZO010000003.1, from coordinate 19,877 downwards.
GGGCCTTGGTGCGCTCCTCTTTATTTTGGTCGGCATAGTAGTAGAGATCCCACTTATCCAGCGCCGCGCGCACTATCAGGATCCTCTTTGAGCCGCTTCAGCATCTTGTTGTTGGGCGTGCCGCTTGGCTGACCAGCCACAGTTTGCGAATCGCCGTCTCAATTCCGCTTCACTCTGTTTATCTTTCTTTGCGTGCTCTGTAGCGATGACCTCTTCTTCACGTTCCAGCACTTTGCGCGCTTCGGTCGCGAGGCGGTTGCACAGGTCGCGCTGCCGGCGGACAAGTTCAGCAGACGCCCCCTTTCAACTCATCATACATCTGCCGGCTGACTGGAGAGGGTCCTGAAATAATCAGAGGGGTGCGCGCTTCATCGATGAGGATCGAGTCGACTTCGTCGATGATCGCAAAGTAGTAGCCGCGCTGCACCTGCTCCTCTTTGCGAGTCGCCATGGAGTTGTCGCGCAGGTAGTCGAAACCAAATTCGGAAGCCGTTCCATAGACAATATCCGCCTGATAAATCTCGCTGACGCTTCTCTTGCTGCGTGTCGTTTGTCAAGGCTCCTGTCGTCAAACCAAGCCAACGCAAAATAGTGCCGACCCACTGGCAGTCGCGCTGCGCCAGGTAATCGTTGACAGTGACGAGATGAACGGGATTCCTGAGAGAGCATTGAGATAGAGCGGCATCACCGCTGTCAGCGTTTTCCCTTCCCCTGTCATCATCTCGGCGATGCTATTGTTATGTAAGGCGATGGCGCCGATGATCTGCACGTCATAGGGGACCATGTCCCATTTCTGATTATAGCCTGAGACGTGAATTTCTGTGCCCATGAGGCGCCGACAAGCCCCTTTGACGACTGCATAAGCCTCCGGAAGCAGCTGATCCAGCGTTTCTCCATTGCGATAGCGCTCGCGAAACTCTTCCGTTTTAGCGCGCAGCGCGTCGTCACTCAACTGCTGAAACTTTTCGTCCCACGCATTGACCTGTGCAACAACCTTAAAATACTTGCGGACTTGGCGATCCTGTGCGGAGCCAAAAATTTTTCTCAAAAAACCAAACATGAGATTTCTTCGCGGTTAAATGTTAACTTGATGAGGGAGTTGCAAAACTCGCTTTGGAGGCCAAATCCGATGATTTTGACATTGGGTCGCGATTGTAGCAAGTTGACATACTTGGTTGAAAGTAGGCAACTTGCTACAATCGCGAAACCAAGGGCAAAAGCGCGGATTTGGCCCCAAATTGGAGTTTTGCAACTCCTTCAAACATTCATTATACCACGGGGAGCATTCCTATTGCAAATGCTAATCCTTCCAGAAGGCGGGGATAAGCAGCGCAATAACGGCGAAATATTCAAGACGGCCCAAAATCATGAGAAGCGACGACAAGAGAAGCCCAAAGTCGGAAAGGAACGCACAGGAGTCGATGGGACCCGCCGCGCGAAATGAGAGGCCGGAGCCGTTGACCATGCTTGAAACAAGGCCCAAAGCTGTTTCGGGATCAATGCCGTCGAGCACATAAAGAAAAATTCCAACCACTGAAACCGCTACAACAATCAGAAAGAAGCAGAGCACCATTTGGGCCACGCCAACATCGACCTCGCGATTGCCAATTTTGATTGCCCGCACGCTATTTGGCTGAAAAAGAGACTCGACTTTGTGACGTCCAATTTTAAAAAGCATGAGATGGCGCATCGTTTTAATGCCTCCTGCGGTAGATCCCGACATACCTCCCACAAACATTAAAATGAGCATGAGCACCTGGACGACATAGGGCCATTTATCATAGTTTGCCGTCGTAAATCCTGTGGTGGTCAAGGAAGAGACAATCTGAAACGAGCCGTAGCGCAGCGCTTCAAAGAGAGACATTCCTCCTAGCAACTGCCAAGTGGCAAACAGACTGGCGACAATAAGAATCGTCAAAAAGAGCAAAAATTCCGGCTCATAGAGACGGTAGAACTTTCCGCGCAAAATGTAATAATAGAGGGAAAAATTGAGACTTCCTAAAATCATGAAGAGCATGACGATCAGCTCAGTTGCGGGATTGTGATAAGAGGCGATGCTCTCATTGCGCACGCTAAAACCCCCTGTCGAAATCGATGAAAAGGTAATTGTGAAGCTATCAAACCAGCCCATCTTGGAGTTTGTCAGGACGAGGAGAAAGATCTGCAGAATGGTAAAGCCCAAGTAGCAGCCCCAAAGGTGAAAGGCAGTCTCTTTGATGCGCGGCGTCAAACTCTCTTTGATGGGGCCCGCCATCTCTGTGTGGAAGAGGATCTTTCCTCCGACTCCAAGAGCTGGCAAAACGGCCACAAAGAGCACGACGATGCCACCTCCACCGAGCCACTGCAAGAAGCTGCGCCAGAAGAGCAGAGCTTTTCCAACAGCCTCTATTCCTGTGTGAAGAATTTTCCCCGTTGTAGGATCGCGCACGGGCTCGATTGTTCCATAAAACGTATAGGTAGTTTCAAGTGCCCCAAAAACCTTTTTTGAAATAGGAACTTCTTTGCCCGACACATACTCCTTGGCCTGCATGACAGTGGATCCTGCCGTGGTCAACCCCGACACTGCCTCAAAGTACGCTCCGACTGGATTTTTAAGGGTTCCGCTCAGCCAAAAAGGCAGCGCCGAAATGGCAGGCGTCAGCAGCCAGATCGAGACCACAATCGCTATCCCTTCGCGCCGATAGAGCCTCTGAGGAGATTTCCAGCCCATCATATGAAAAAAAAACGCTAAAGCAAGAGAGAAGAGAATCGCCATGAAAAAGGCATCTGTTGAATGGGGCTGGGAATGCCCATCAGCAAAAAACTGATAGTAGATGGCAAGCAGAAGCGGAACAAGCAGAGCCGCCGTAAAGGCGTATAAGTAGAGGCCAATGATTCTGCTGATGCTTCTATAGTGCATTTAAAACATCTTTTTTATTTCTTGAATATGCCTTGGATGGGTAATCACGATGACCGTATCGCCAGGAGAAATCACGCGGCTTCCCTCCCCAATTAAAATTCGGCCGCGGTTTTGAATCATGCAGATCAGCATATCTTGCGGAAGACGCGGCCCCAACTCTGAAAGTGGAATCCCTACTATTGGGGATTCCATCGAGACGGCAATCTCCATGATCTCGGCCTGATTCTCATAGAGGGAGACTAGCGAGGAGACTTTGCCAGAGACAACCTGCGAAAGAATGTGGCTAGCGGCGCTAAGGCGGGGCGAAACGGTAAATTTCATTCCAATCTGCGAAACCAGAGGAAAGTAGCGCCTGTTGGAGAGCATGACGACCACATCTTGGCAGCCCGCCTGCTTTCCTAAAAAGCCCACCATGACGTTGACCTCGTCGCTGCCTGTGCAGACAACAAGAACATCGGAGCTACCCACCCCCTCTCCTTGCAAAAACTCATAATCAGCCGCATCATGGTGCAAAATGGTGCAGTGTGGCAGTTTTTCTGCTAAGCGGCAGCACATCTCATAATCCTTTTCAATGATGCGTACAGAGACTTTGCGCTGCTCTAAAAGAGCGGCCAAGCTGACTGCTGTGCGCCCCCCTCCTACAATTGTTACAGAGTGGATCGTCTTGTCGGCAAGCCCAAAAAGATGGTGCGCCTTTGCGACAAGCTCCGTCTCTCCGATGCAGGTAATCTCATCTCCTGGCTCGATGCAATCTTCTCCATGGGGAAAAATGATCTTCTGCTCTTCATCTACTTGTCGAGCAATCAGCCCGATCATCATGCCCGAAGGAAGCTGCAGCTTTTTCAGAGGAGTTGTGCTCTTGCGCCATTTAGGAGGCACTGCAAAGGTGCGCATCTGCACGGCGCCATGGGCAAAATGTTCTACAGAAAGCGACCCGGGACTCATCATGTACTTAAGAATATCGTGCGCGACAAGTAGCTCAGGGCCAATAAAAGCGTCGACATTGAAAAGGCGGGCAAAATCGAGGCGCGCCCTGTTGAAGTAGCGGCTGTCGCGCACACGTGCGACCGCCCGCGGATAGCCAAGCTGCTTGGCAATGGAACAAGAGACTAGATTGGCTTCATCATTATTTGTGAGGGCCAAAAGCAGGTCGGGAGACTTCTCCAGCAGGTCATCGAGAAGCTGCCAATCGGTTCCCGACCCTTGCCGAGTCGCCACATCTGTGTTAAAGGCCGCCTCTTCCAAGATCTTTGCATTTTTGTCGACTAAGATGATGTTGTGCTGCTCTTTGGAAAGAATGGAAGCGATGTAGCGCCCAATTTCCCCTGCGCCGATAATGACAATGTTCATAGGCTAGCTATCCTAGCGGAAATTGCCATTTTGCCCAAAAATAAATTGAAATTTGTGGAACGATCCTATAGAATGGATTCTTGAATTGTATAAAAATTAATTTAAGGATTTTTATGCCTCTTCAGTTTCAAGATCTCCTGGCTAATTATTCGGGACTAGACCCTTCTAAGCATAGTTTAAACGCCGAATTTAGACGTGTCGCGCGCAACAGCCGCTGGCAAAATTTTCGCAATCTCTGCGTGCATGTCCTAACGCTAGGGAGTCGCTCATGCAACCCGCAACTCGATATCTCGACGCGCAAATTGCTTGCTTGCGCCGGGATTCTCTCTATTAAGTCTGATGAGGATAAAAAACAGCTGCTCCAGGTCCTTACCCTTCATCAGACAATTGTGGAAAATAATGGCGGTGGCGAAAAAGAGAAGATCCATTCTTTAATCGTCAAAGTCAAATCTGTTAAGTTTCTGCGAAAAGTACAAAGCGCCCCTCAACTAGTTTCTCCACGCGTAAAGGTCAATCCCATTGTCGCCACCCTGGAGGCATTCCGCGAAGGGAAATTTTCAGAAGTAAAAGAGGTTCCGGAGATTAAGCCGGAAAGCTGGGATCTCGTTAAAAAACAGTTAATGCTCGAATGGAACATTGAGGAGCTCAAATCGCTTCCAGCTATAGTTGCAAAGGGAGGAAACACGCTCGCTGCATTTGGAGATAGAGGCGCGCAATTTGCAGCCCACTTCTTCGAGCGAAAAGAAATTCTCGAGCATGCAGAAGCTCCCTTTCTCTGGAAACTCTTCAATACGGGGAATGTTGCGTTCCAAACAAAGGTAATCTCCTCGCTAATCAATTTGATGGAGCATGTTGAAAAGCTTAAAACAGCCTCTCCAGTTTCATGGACGCAGGCTGGAATGCAATTTTTCGATTTTAAATTAAGCCAGGACTTGAAAGAGGGAATTGATAAAGAATCTAGACAAAGGCACCTCGACAAACTCTACAACCCTCAAAATCTAGTTAAATTTTTCGCCGTATTACCCTCTCCCTTCCTCAATGGGGTTGCCGCAGGGTCGCAAGGGGAGTGGCAGAAGGCTAACTTCATCACGCACTTTCTCTCCCACTTTATGGACGCTTCTCAGCTCACTGAAAAAGCTCTTTCCTACATCGATGCTAAAAAACTGGAACAGCCGGCAAGACTTGCTCTTATCTCACAGGGACAAATTCTGGAACCTCTTATTCAAGAGGCGTTCCCTCTTGCAACTGCACAAGAGCTGCTTCTTTTGCCAAGAGGTGTGCTCCTGGCACACATGGACAAAGTGAAAGCGCAAGAGGTGCGACAGGAGCTGCTCCAGTCGCTAAATCCTGAAGGCAAAAGCCGCGCGCAAGAGGTCTGGTGGAACGATTTTGTGAGCCGCCGCAGCCGCGAAATTGCTTCAGAGCCCACCTATTTTTATTATAATGGCTTCCAGGAGGAGCTCTGGAATATGGCGCGCCTTTGCGACAAGCCTGAGCGATTAAAAAAATTGTCCCGGCTCCTCGCTCAATTTGAAATTCGCCTGGACGAAGAGGCTGTCTGGAAGCTATTCGCAGAAGGTGATATCACTTTCCAAGCTAAAATCATTGCAGCCGTGTGCAGCAGCAGCGAGAAAAATCTACCAAAACTTGACGCTGCACCCCTTGAGGCGTGGCGTCAGGCGGGTAAATTGTTCACTCCTTCGCCTACACAGATCGCTCTTTTACAGCCTGAAGCAGCTCTTGCTTTGTTGGAGAGTGTCCGCAACATTTCTGGTTTATTTTTAAATGTGACGCTGTTGGATCTTCTTCGCTACCCGCGCCCCTTTCTGCTGCAACATTTTCATTTAGTGTGTTTTGAAGAGCAGATGAAGTTGCTGCAGATTTTCGAAGAGGATGAGATTCGCCAAGTGATACTGAGCGTCTCCCCAAAATGTTTAAGCAGCCAAGAATTTCCCTTTGAACGGGTTCTTACCGCATTGGAAGATCTGGATCAAATTGATGCGGTTGCACTTCATTCGCCTCTTGCCTCATTAAATGTGTGTGAGAAGGCTCCCTGGAAAATCTGGAGGCTGTTGAACCAATTGGACGTGTATTCTGTGAGCAAAGAGAAGTGGCCAAACTGTTATGCAGCCCTCTCCTGGTATAATTCTCTTTCTAAAGATCAATTGCACCAGCAAGCTACCCATTTGAAGGAGTTTGTGGAGGCCAATAACTGGAAAGCTGTCTGGGAACTTGTCCAGTCTGTCGATGGGTATAGCCGCAGTTTCCTCTTGGCCCCTTTTCATCTGAAGACCAATTTTAGCAAACCCGAACTTGTCATGGCCCTCTTTTTTGACGATACGTCTCGCATAAAAATGATGATCCTAGAAGGGCAAATGGATGTTTCCCTCGCCAAAGCGATAACAGCACTACTTTCCGACCCTCAGCTCCCTCAGGAAGCGCGCCAACGGATCCTCACGTTTGCAGATGAGGTGAAAGCCGGTGTGAACGTAGGCAGCCCCCTGCTGAATTTACAAGATCAGTATAATGATAAGACCTATGCGGATGTGACGCTTCAATTGGGTCAAGAAAAAATTGCAGCCCACAAAGCACTCTTAAGGCTATCGCCCTTCTTTAAGGGCCGGGAACAGTTTTCTGAAGAGGAGGCGCCGCTAGCTAAATGTCACCTCAAATGGCTCTATAACCGCTTAACTTTCAGCGAAATTATAAGACCCGAAGTTCAAGCTCTTCTTAGAGAGGATCCTCTCACATTTGCGAATATGTCAGAGGAGGATTTTACTATTTTGGGACAAGAAGGGGGCGAAATAAAGGTGCATCGCTTTATTCTGGACAGCATCCCCTATTTTCGTGCCGTTTTGCGCAATGGTATGCAGGAGGCGCAACAAAGCCGCATTCAGATTCAGAATTTTAAGCAGATGACCGTTGCGGCTGTTATGCACTACATTTACACAGGGGAGAAGCCCTCTTTTAAAAATGAAGATTTTGAAAAAGCTTTAGACTATTTTAACATTGAGTAATTTGTTTGTATTTGATAATATATTTAAAATATGCTTTGGAGCCTTAAAATGAATATCATTTCTACTAGTCTTCATCAACCTGCCTGTGTAGCCCTTCAAGCTGCCACCCCTAAAACTGATGGCCTGAAACAGCGTATCTCTCGCGCTGTCGTTAAGGCGATGGAATGGCTGCGCCAGAATCGCCACGCCATTTTAACCGCCTCAGGGCTCTGCTTAGGAGCTGCGATCCTTTGTTCGGGTGAACCAGTTCTATTGATTCTATTGCCCCTTGCCGTCATGAACGTTGCCTTTGGAGCCTTGGGAATGATCCGTCAAGCCGTGGCCAAAAAGATGTTCCAAAAGAATTTGGAAGCGGTGGAGAAAAACTTTAAAACGTTGAATGAGAAGCTCCCTACAGACGAATCGGATCTGGAAAAATATTCCGCAGGAATCCTGGCCGCTGCAACTGCATTTAAGAATGGTTTAAAAGAGCAGAAATTCTGCGCTTTTGCAAGCAGCTTTAAAAAGAAAATAGACAAGGATGAAGCTATGTTACTGGATTACAAGAATCGCCTCGAAAAGATGAAAAGCGACACAAGCCGTCAAGAAGAGATGAAGTGGGTGACAAACGCCTACCACGACTACGCTTGCCAAACGCGCGCACGACTGCTCTTTGAAGCAGAAGATAGTGTTAAAACATTGACAAAAGTTGTCGATACTCTGCGCAAACGTGCAGATAAAGCTTAAAGGAGCAATCATGGACCCTTCTGGACCTGTACAACGTAGACCCGATTCAGCAGCAGTGGCTCCCACTCAAGCCGCCCAAATCGAGCGCGACATCCCGGACCGCGTCTCTTGCTGCGGGCTAAATGTCCTCAAAAAAAGAGCTGCATCCAGTGAAACCATTGCCTACCGCCTAGCAACCATAGTAGCTCTTTCTGCCTGTGCCTGCCCTTTATTACCAGTTAAAACCCGATTTGCGCCCTAGCGGTGATTCAGCTGATGATGCGATTTTTTGGAGGCTAAAACGGGGCAATTTTTGACATACTTGAGTAAAGTAGGCGAAAATTGCCCCGTTTTAGCCTCCAAAACAAGCGCGCATCAGATGAGTCATTGATAGGGCGCAAGTCGGGTTTAAAGTAGCTGGAATAGCTGTGACTGTGGGAATAACGGCGTGGCAATGCTTTGTAAGACCACCGAAAAAGTGGTAAGGGGATGGCCGAGCCAGCTCAAATCGCACCATTAGCAAGAGTAACCATCCAGCCAGGAGCTGCCCCTGCAGCTACTCCTGCACAAGTAGATCGCGTCAACAATCGCGCTCAAGCCTCTCTGGAAGCCTTGCGGAGCCATTGGCCTGCTGCAGGATTAATCTTAGGGGGCATGTCGGGCTTATTTTGGAGCGCCTTTGTTGAACGCTCTCCCAGCATAGAACAACTATCGATCGCAAGTCTCGCCATTGGTGCCGGGATCCTATTCACACAAGCTCAAACGGGACAAAATCCCTCACGCATAAAACGGATAAAAAATGCAGCCAAGCCTCTTTCCAGTGGCTACAGCAAAACTTTTTAGGAGTCATGACCGGGCTTACAGCGATCCCATGGGCCTGCACTATCGGTTATCTAATTTTAGATCCACCGCAGGGGAGAAAAATTTTAATTGTAACCCAGATACTTTCAATTTCCTTGCTAGGATTCGCACTATGGAAATCCTATTCTCAAATGGGCTGGAACGAGAATCGCTCCGTCATTAACCAAATTTTTCCGACAGATCAAGAGCACTCTTGGCCAGAGATGCGCGAACGTTTTAATAAACTGTCTCGCAGCCAACAAGACCAGCATTTAACACCAATTTTTAAAAAATTAGAAAAAAAAGAGTTCCCTAAAACTTCTAGACGAGGGTTCACATTAACCGCTTTTCACGAAAAATCTCGCGCTTCTATTGCGGCTTTGATCCAGAAGGGAAAAATTACGAATCAGAGTTTTTTAGAGTTCGCTACTTTTCTCGATGAAATGTCCCGAGATGAAGAGGCAAGTATTGAAGTGCGCCCTTTAATTGACGGGATTTTGGATTCAGTCAAAGTGGGAAGTCCTTTCTGTTCCCTCAAGCAGCAGTACAATGTCAAAAAATTTTCTGATATTGACCTTGATTTTAGCGGGATGAGAATTCATGCCCACCGCGCCCTTTTGAGCCTCGATCCCTACTTTAAACCCCTCATGAAGGAGGGGCCTATTCTCTATGTTCCTGAAGAGGATCGTGAATGGGCTCAGTTGCGGCTGAAATGGCTTTACAATGCATTGACTTTGCCAGAAGCGGTCACTCCGACTGTTCAATCTTTTATTAAGGCCAATCGCAAAACTCCGCTCTCTTTTACCTCTTTGCTAGAGAGCGCGCTCTATTCAGATGCGTCCTTATATGTGAAAGATGGGACGCCCGTGAAAGGACATCACTTTCTTTTAGCAGCTAGCGGATCAAGTTTATTTCTTCTGGAAGATTTTATAACTGAACCCATAACAGTTCTCACCCGGAACCAGCTCTGCGAGGGTCTAAAATATCTGTACAGCGGGGTTAGGCCAACATTTTCCGATCCCCATTCTCAAGAAGCCTTTGATCAAGCTGTAGATTTTTTAATGATCGGAAAGTTGTAACTAACCGTTTTTTAAAAAACCACTTTTGTATTTACATTAAATTATTAAAACTTTAAAATGTTTTAAAAACTTAAATGTGAATATATGTCATTTGACCCTTTTCAAATGTGGAGCGGTTATCAGCTCGCGCAAGACTCACAGCATATCATGCTCCTTCTCCAGCAAGGAAGAGCCTCAGCCCCCTCACAAATAACAGATCCTAAAGATTCAATCCTCCCTTATTATGGGGATTCAGGCCCAGCGCACCTGCGCGCCCAAGCGCGCGCCTTTGGCTTGACTGACGAGCTGGATTGTCTGAGACCAGATCTCGCCCATCGTCCACTCCTCTCTCCCCAAACTGTAATGGAGCTGATGCAGGAAGAACTTTTTCTTCCCCTAAATGGTCGAAACATTGCCCTGACATTTATGGAAGTGTTGCAGCTCTTTGTAAAAGAGAAAGAATCCTCTATTCACATCATCAATCTCCAAGATGTTCTAGGAGATACCTGGATCAGTGAAGCCATGCCTTGGCTTCAGGTCCCTCCCCGGAAAAAGGACTCTGTCGAAGTTGCTATCTACCTCGCTGAAAAAGATTTTTCTGAGGTCAAACAGAATTCAGACCTTCTAGCAAAGCGCTATCTCCTAGATTGCATCCCGTTCAAATACACATTCAAAAAAAGTGAAAAAGAGCTCATTTGTCACGGGTTCAGGGCCCTCATGAAACTGCCTCTCCAGCAAATTCATAGCATCACAATCCCTGCCGGAGCAGGGCTTGCAGAGAAGAAGAACGTCGCCCCCTCGGGACCCTCACAGCACAATGGAAATCTGGAAGGGTTTTGTGATGCTTGGTTTCAGGAAATGTATGAAGGCCAAGTTTATGATCTCCTAAAGGCTGAACTTGGAAAAGCAAATCGCTTTCAGTTTTACAATCTGAAAGGGGAGCCCTTTAAATTTGCTATCCATCGCGGCGCCTATGCTCCCGCTTTCGTCTGTAAAGGCCCCTTATTGAATTTAAGACCATGGCTTGAGGGCAAAGAATTAACATTTCAAGGAACTGTTCAGTCCTTTTTTGATAGGGAGTGTCAGCTCATTCGATTAACCGATCTACCAGCAGATGTGCAAACTTTTATCTCCTGCTCCATTTTGATCACGGCCGGCTTTCATTGTATTTCAACAGAAGATGAACAGAAGTTGCAAAAGGCCCTGCGCAAACTTTCTATTGAGGAGCTTTGTAAACTTTTTGATCAGCAACTAACAGAGCAGGTTCAAAATTTTAATTTTGCCTTTCTTTTCAATGCTCTGAATGCTCTTCCGCTTTCTGAAACTGATCTCGCAAAAATATGGCGCCATTTTCATCATATCAAGCCCGATTCTCCCCCCTCCTTCATCGCCATTCACCAGGTCATCCACTCCAGCAACTTTGATTCTCAGCTGGCTAGGGCGAGCGTAGAGCTCTATGCGTTCTCTCTTTACACCCAACCCATCGAAAAGCGGCAAACTTATCTGTTGGAGCATCAGGGGCGCTTTATCATGCGCTGGCATGGTCTTCAGATTGATTTTAATCCTGTAAAATCACTCCAGATACTCCTTGAACGCTTTCCAAAAAATCTACCCGATGAAAATCCTTTTAAGCAGCTGTTAGGACTATGCTCTTTACATTCTCTAGAAGCAACGTCCCCCCTTCTCGTTCATGCTAAGGAGCTCAAATTTGAAAAGACTCAATTGATAGAGCCCCTTTTAAGGGGAATCTCGCATGAAAGTGCCGATGTGCGCCAAATGTGCCATGCGTGGCTCCTTTCTCTCTTTCCAGTATCTGAACATTTTCGAGAAGATATCATCCGAAGGCTTCCTGCCGGACTGGAAGCTGAGCCCATTTTAAATAGAAGACAGCGCTTCGCAACAGAGCTTTCTGAAGCCTTAGGATTTAATTTAAGACTAACTAGTTCTACAGATGAAGAGAGCCTTGTCCTTGCGCTAGCAGACTCTTCAGATGGATTTTTGCACTCTCTTTCGCTAGATATTTGGGAAAAATCGGAGCGGAAACTGCACATGGCGGCTTCCCTGGCAGATGTCTATAAAAAAAGAGCTCCCTTGCATTTTTTCAGAATGCTCAAAAAGGGAGCTTTTGAAAAAGAGCACGAAGCGCAGATTCTCGAGGTCGCACGATTGAGCTATGCCAACCCCATCGTCCGGTTTTCAGTAGTGTGTGAGATTGCCGATCTCCTCAATCAAGCGTCATTGCCCCTTATTTTCCAGGTCATGGATGCCTTCTTTCTTAGAGGGGATCTGGACAGTGTCTCTCAGTTTGCTCAGAGTTGTGAAGGGAAAGGATTTCTTTCTGATGGGACCATCCTCTCATCGTTAGATTTTTTACAATCGGATAAAAAACCAACTGCAAATCAAGTGAAAATGGCCTTCAAGAGTTGGATAGAAGCCGATCTGGAAGTGCAATCTAAGGTCTATTTTCACTGTTTCTGGCAGGCCGTTTCCAGATTTGACAACGAAGTAATCAAGGAAATCATCAAAAAAGCACTCGTCGCGACCATTAGAAAAAATCCTTTAAAAATACAGCCACTCATTCAAGAGCTGGTTTCCAGAAAGATGCTTAAAGACAATCCTGACTATAAATTTGCACTTCTCTTTAATTACTGTAATGCTTTCAAAGAGAAAAGTGCGCGGATGAGCCAAGTTTTTGCCGGGATCGTTCCTGCAACCCCCGTTTTGCGTAGCCTACAGACTGCTATCACTTTCCAACGCTTAAGTTGGGATCAGATTCAAGCTTTTATGGAACTTCAGAGCCTTCGCCTCTTGGTTCAACAAAATGCAGGAGCCTCTCTGAACCATACTGAGAGAGGAGCTATCATTCAGTGGCAATCGCTCCAATTCCCTGTTCGACCTGCAGAATCTCTTAAAATGATTCTTTCATGGCCTTTAGAAAGGAGCACTGATAGAGAGGGCTATCTAAACCTATTGTCTGAACAGATGCCTCCTCTACAACAGGAAATAGCTTCGCTTCCTTTCTCTGCTAAAGAGCTCCATTTTGAAGATGAAGAAGTAGTAGATCTTCTTTTAAAAGGGACTTCGCATGCAAATTCCTCTGTACGGTTCCTTTGTAAAGATCTGCTTTATCTCATGGAGCGTTTTTCAAATGCGACGATTCAGCAGAAAATAAAAGCGGAGCGTGAAAAAGGGTCTATATCTGGCAGAAGGAGTCTAAGAGTAGCTACATCAACAAAGCCGACAGAACTGGTCCAACAAATCCTCAGAAAGGTGCCGGAGGAAGGTTCTCGTCTCATGGTTTTAGGTCAGCGGCTCCTGAAGTTCAGCATGAAAAGCAATATCAGCAAAGTTGGCCCCGTTATTCTCAAAAGAGCAATGAAAGCCATTGATATCGAGAACGTAGACCTCCTCGTTTCCCAAGCTGTAACCCTTGGTTTCCTAGTTTCCGTGAAAGGCGAGACTGAACATCTTATCAACATAAAGACAATTGAAGACTTTATTGGCAAAAAATGTCCGGGATTATCGCTATCTACAGTACCATCCCTCGCCCCATCAACAAAGGAACAGGAAGCAAAACAGTTTGAAGATAGTCTTTTTTATTTCATACAGCGGCTTCAGAAGCATTATATTAAGAATACAATTGGGACGATTCGCTTCTCGAGCTTGGGTCAACAAATGCGCGAAGACTTTGTTTATCACGACAAGCGAGAATTTCAAAAGCTTCTTAAACGTGCCAGTGAGCGTCACCTAGTCAAAAACCAGGGTACTAAAGAATTAATAGAGCTGGTCCTAGATAAAAATGCCATTAGCGACTTTCTTCAATTGAAATGTGAGGAAAAATCTTCAGCAGTAAAAGGGTCCACACTCGCGGTCAAACCTGATGACAGCAACTACTTCTTTTTCGTTTTCGTACAGCTACTCCTTAAGCGCTATGTGCATGACAGAACCCCCCAAGTGCAGGTACAGCTCTCTACTCTGGAGCAGCAGATGCGCGATGAATGCGTGTTTCAGACAAAAGAGGAACTCGAACGCCTTGTTGCCTATGCTGTCGAGCTTGGTCTCGGCGCTCTTCAAGTTAACCAGGGAGGTCGTACACTCATTCTGTTTGGAGAGAATATTAAAGAATTTATTTTCTTAAATTATTTGTACCTTGACGTCGGTTCTATTACTGCTCACCCTAAGCCGATAGATGCTATTAAAGCTGCCTCAGATCCGAAAACGATTCTTACTCCACCTAGACTTGAGCCTCCAGCAACTGCCACCCCGTGGATAAGAATTCCCAGTCGGATTAAACTGGAGCCACCAGCAAGTTCACCGCAACTAAAGCCTGCGACTCCGGCTACAACTCCACCACCTGCAAACGTCAAGCAGGTAAAAATTCTTGCTCGGGCTATACCAGCAAGCGATACTCAAACTACGACAGCTGCAACTCCGCCACCTACAAGTTCTCCTCAACTAAAGCCTGCGACTCCGGCTACAACTCCACCACCTGCAAACGTCAAGCAGGTAAAAATTCTTGCTCGGGCTATACCAGCAAGCGATACTCAAACTACGACAGCTGCAACTCCGCCACCTACAAGTTCTCCTCAACTAAAGCCTGCGACTCCGGCTACAACTCCACCACCTGCAAGTACACCAGAACAGATTAAGCCTCCTATTACAGCTGCAACTCCGCCACCTACAAGTTCTCCTCAACTAAAGCCTGCGACTCCGGCTACAACTCCACCACCTGCAAACGTCAAGCAGGTAAAAATTCTTGCTCGGGCTATACCAGCAAGCGATACTCAAACTACGACAGCTGCAACTCCGCCACCTACAAGTTCTCCTCAACTAAAGCCTGCGACTCCGGCTACAACTCCACCACCTGCAAGTACACCAGAACAGGTTAAGCCTCCTATTACAGCTGCAACTCCGCCACCTACAAGTTCTCCTCAACTAAAGCCTGCGACTCCGGCTACAACTCCACCACCTGCAAACGTCAAGCAGGTAAAAATTCTTGCTCGGGCTATACCAGCAAGCGATACTCAAACTACGACAGCTGCAACTCCGCCACCTACAAGTTCTCCTCAACTAAAGCCTGCGACTCCGGCTACAACTCCACCACCTGCAAGTACACCAGAACAGGTTAAGCCTCCTATTACAACTACAACTCCGCCACCTACAAGTTCTCCTCAACTAAAGCCTGCGACTCCGGCTACAACTCCACCACCTGCAAGTACACCAGAACAGGTTAAGTCTCCTATTACAACTACAACTCCACCACCTACAAGTGCACCGCAACTAAAGCCTGCCACTCAGGCTACAACTCCACCACCTGCAAGTACACCAGAACAGGTTAAGTCTCCTATTACAACTACAACTCCACCACCTGCAAGTGCACCGCAACTAAAGCCTACCACTCAGGCTGCAGATCAGAAACTGACAAGTACACCAGAACACGGTAAGTCTCCTATTACAACTACAACTCCACCACCTGCAAGTGCACCGCAACTAAAGCCTACCACTCAGGCTGCAGATCAGAAACTGACAAGTACACCAGAACACGGTAAGTCTCCTATTACAACTACAACTCCACCACCTGCATGTGCACCGCAACTAAAGCCTACCACTCAGGCTGCAGATCAGAAACTGACAAGTACACCAGAACAGGGTAAGTCTCCTATTACACCTAAACAAGTTGTTGAGGTGATGAAAGAAGGGGCTGCTGTTTCAAAATGGAAAGAGTTTTTTGCCACCAAGCTTTTCGATAAACTTCCAAAAAGTTGGGTTCAACAGCGGCCAGATTTAGTAAAAGAGGCGTCCCCTTTACAACTTCTACAGCTACTTAAACAGTTTCCTATAAACAGGCGAACGACGGAATTACTGATTCTCGAAATCGCTGCATTTTCCCCTCCAGACCTTTCAGTCCTAAAAGCAGTTGTCGCTCTCCTTAGTCACCATTCTGAAATTACTTTCAAGCTGCTTGATCTCTTTTTTGCTGAGGGGAACGGCCTGATTTTTGCTTCAGAATGTGTTGAAAAAGGAATTTTAACTGATGAGGCTATTATCTTTTCGCTACAGCCCTCAAAAAAAGTGGCTGCGTTAGAAAAGTTATTTGAAAGTTGGAGAGACAGTGAAGAGGCTCTAATAGCCAAGGTTTATCTCCATTTCATCAAGAATCTGTTTGATAAATCTGAAAACAGCGCTAGAGAAGAGTTTTGCACAACCTGGCTGAAAATGGCTGTGGCAGGGGAGCCTTCAAGGGTGCCGGCGCTTCTTAAGGAGCCCCTATATAGGAATCATCTGAAGTCAGGACCAACAACTGCTCTTTTACTCTTAGATTGTGCACTTAAACTAGATATTGAGGGTGCCCTCAAAGTATACGAAACCGCTCAAGAAGCCTGTTGGCTGGATAAAGACTATCAGGAACATTTTGAGAAGTTTCTTGACCTCTATCTGCATCTGGAAGGGGAACAGAAGTTGGGAGAGCGCCTTATAAAGGGCTGTCAAGCTGCTGAAAATTTGAAAGTACTACTTAGGAAATTTTTGAAACTTACAAATGGAGTCAACAAAGAAAAGAGAAAGCAATTTTCAGAGGGAGTGGCCGGTCAGCTGCATCAACAATTAAATGTGCCTCTTGAGAAGTGCGCTGTGCTTACTCAAGCGAACTCTTTCGAAACCTTGCTCGTAGCTATGGTTGAAACCCGAGTTGCTGTTCTAAAAAATGCTGCTATCGATATCTGGAAGGATCTGGAGCGCAAAACAAAAGCTGCAAGAGCAGAAGCTTTGCTGAGAGCTTTGAAAAACCTTTCTGAGGGCATCGATGGGCCACTATTCGATCTCTTTTTTGAGGTTTATCGCGTCAATCCTAATCAGGGACTTCGAACAATTCTGCACTCTATTAAACCGGACCATCCAGAATTATTAAAAGAGGAGCGGCTGGCTCGGATTGAGGGATTCGATGTGAAAGACCTGAGCTCTTTTCAGGCTCTCCTTGAATTAGCCCTCCCAGAAAATGAAAATGAGAGCAAAATCGTTAGGAGAAAGGTAAAGGCTTTTCTCCCAATTTTTTGGAACGGGAACAAAATACAAAATGCTCACTGGGATCAGCTTAAAGTGCTTCAACAGAAATATCCCGATGTTTCAATTGAATCCTGCTTACAAGCATTCCCTATTAGAACTGCAGAAGGTTCTGACCTCGTCCGCTACTCTCAACTCTTGCAAGCCCAAGCTAATGCTTCAAAATTTGCTGGCGAGGCAACCTTAGTTATCCGTCGCTGCACCGCTCCTGACAAGCTTGAGACCGCATTGGAGCTGTTCACCCATTTCCCGGTTAAAGACTCGGATCTTAGAATAGAAGTTTTGCAAAAAACGAGACGAACGGGAAACTTGATGGCTCTCACAAAGGCGTTAAAGATGGCTCAACCTCAATCCTCGCCCCTTTTAGAATCGGAGCGGCTCAAGCTTCTCGTAGATCTTGCCGCTCTTGATGCAAAATGGCAAAGCGAAATCCTTCTCCATTTGAAACGCGTGGAGGAGTCGCAGGATCAAAAGGCTCTTGAGCGGACGCTTGAAACTCTCTTAGAGAGTCCAGAAAAAGTGACCTCTCTCTTTGAGCCCCTAAGCGCAGCGAGAGCGCGCATTCCCAGAAAAATGTTCAAGCTCGATCTCAAGCTCGTAAAATGCGCTCTTTGCACAAGAAATATCGATGGGGTTAAAACAGGTTCTGATAGGCTTCTTGAGTTGTTGAAATCGGGCCGTAAATTCGAAGTTTTTCAAGATCTTCTGGCTTTGCTTAAAGCAAACCCGAGTCTCACACATATTCTTGAAACTGTTCAGAAATTTGGAGACTCCTCCTCACACGATCTATCGATTTGGGAGAAAGAGATCGAGCTTCTCGTAGCTAATAGCAAGGAGCGAAAATATTCAACCCAAAACTGTCAAACCTTGATCTTCATTTCAGAGCAATTTGTGGGTGAAAACGTAGTAAACTTCCATCAAAAGCAGTGGAACAGCATCCTGGGTCTTTTTATTGACTATATGACCCACTGTTCGCCAAAAGGGGGAGAGGAAGATGTTTATCTATTCCCCATTGCGTGGAGATATTTTTTATCTGCGAAATTAAAATTTCTCAATGAAACAACTCGCATTTCCTTTGAGGATAGGGAAAAGCAGCTTGTCCCATTTGCTGAAAAATGGAACATATCTTTATTAGACGCGCTTTCCAAGAGCGAACTTATGGGGGTTTGGCACTGCTATCAGCTTACGTTCTTACTGCTGTCCCTTTACAGCACTCCTGACAACCTTCCAGAGTTAAACACCGTTCCTGTTAAACTTCCAAGGTTACACGCGATGTGTCTGGAGATGATGCAGCATCTTATTACAAAATTAGATCAATCCGCCTCTCTTGGTCCTATTCCCGAAGAGAAACATCCTGAAGATAGCTTCTTAGCACCCCCGTCTGGATCGATACCCGTCCTTATGGTTGATAGAAAAATCGAGGCCCCGCATCAATCATTTGAACAGACCTGCAAGGAATTTTGGGACGTAGCTTTTGAAATATGTGTGGCAAAAGAAAATTTTGAAGGAATCTATAATTCCCTTTTTAACTGGGCGCGGGTGTGTAAAAAACGTTTTCGCGAACATAGTGACTTCTATGTTCTTCATTTTGACTATATTCTGGACTTGATGACATGTGGAATAGCTCCTAATGACATTTTTTGGAAAAAGAAGCGCGCCCCCTATTTGCTGAAACTACTGGAAATGGTTCCTGCTGGCAGCAGCGAAGCCAAAATTGTAAGTGAAAGGGTTACCGATAAAATTAATACCCTTTTTGCAGGGGAACCTGCACTCCTACGTAAGGCAAAGGAAATTTGTGCGAAGTTAGAGTGATAGAATTGCTCCCCTTGGAAAAAAGTTGCAAATCGACGCTCGAATCTGATAGAAAAAGTCCTTGCAGCTACTACTGCATGAAGGATACCTACAAATTGGAGAGAAGATGGTGCATGCAACTGATACCAGCTTCACTCAAAGACGGGTTGCTCATAAAGAGAGACGAGAACCCGATGCTAGACAAATCGATGCCGATCAAGTCGAGCGGGCCCAAGGTAGTGGCCAAAGAGCTCTGCAATGGTTGAATGATCAATTAGACAAGTACCCGTTCTAGACACGTACCCTGTTCGAATCGGCGCCACCCTAATCATCGTGAATCTTGTTAAGACAGGCTTTTATGCCTGTTTCTCTCCCGATAAAATTAGTTTCTACAGTGCGGTCGCCCCAATTATTTTTGGGGCTACTGTGGCGGCTACGGGTATTCTCTATACGAAGATTTCTGAGTCGGGATACACTCATTAGCCAAGTTTCTCTAAAACTCCCTCATACTCCTTGTGAAAGTGTGAAGCAACGTCACTCCTCTGCCCCTTCTACAAGCTTTTTTTTTAAAACCCGACTTGCGCCCCTACATCACGCTTAAACTTTGGCCGAACTTAGCAAGTTGCCTGATAAGCTCCGAAGGCCAAGTCGCGACTTGGCCAAGGGGCTTAGCAGAGCAAGTGCAGCCAAAGTTTAAGCGCGATGTAGGGGGCAAGTCGGGTTTAAATTCTCGTCCACTCTCTAAGATTAAACCTCAATAAAACATTTTGTCCCAAATAAAAAAGCCTCGTTATCGTAAGATAACGAGGCTGAAAGAAAAAGCTTGGCGGCGACCTACTCTCCCACACTCTTGTGTGCAGTACCATCGGCGATGAAGGGCTTGACTTCTGAGTTCGGAATGGGATCAGGTATTTCCCCTTCTCTATTGCCACCAAGCATAACATTAAATAATCTTGTAGATCTAGTGAAGCACTTAAAAGCTCACTGATGAAAAACAACGCTTGAAGACTTCCTCTCCATACCGTTGTACAACTTGTGACTTGTTTTATTTTGTGACCATTTTCTAGAGCTTTAGGCTCTTGTCTTATGAAAAAGGTCAAGCCGATGGACCGATTAGTACTGGTCAGCTCAACATATCACTATGCTTACACTCCCAGC
>CAVUZO010000002.1:0-623502 GCA_963745935.1 uncultured Parachlamydiaceae bacterium | reverse complement strand
TTATTGCTCGCCTTGGTACCATGGATTGAAACTTGCGACCAAGCTATGACAGAAATCACCAAAACCGCGCCGCGCCCTTTTAGGTCTCCGCTTTTAAGGGGAACAGAGAGCGCCCCACCTGTGAAGAGCATCTGAGAGCTCTGCCCTCCTTGCACGCACCTGGGGGTTGAGGCTGCCGAGACATTTCCCCCGTCTCACTCCGCATAGATTTACGCCTCCACGCTTTGCGACAGTAGGAAAACCGGACAAGCTTATCGAGCGCGCCACTGCTTTGGATGTCGAAATGGTGATCTTCGACGATGAGATCACTCCTTGGCGAGCAGCGCAACCTTGAAAGGCTTTTGGAAAAGATCTGTCATCGACCGCACAGAGGCGAGATCCGCTGTTTTCGCGCAGCGCGCCCAGACGAAAGAGGCGCGGCTGCAGATAGAACTGGCGCAGGTGACATAGCCGAGGCGCCGCGCTTGAAAAGGCTCTGGTCTGCATCTGTCGCGACAGGCGGGGACAAGTGGCGGCGGCGGGGAGGACAGGCGGTGAAAAGGGGTAGGGGCAGAGAAGAAGATCCAGCATCGATCTGCACGCATACCGAGCAAGTAGATCGACCTGCTCCAGAAAGAGATTCAGGAGGCGCGCAGCATCCGCGACACACAGCGAAGCGCTCGCGAGAAGGCGCAGATACCCGTTTGTGCAATCATCGGCTATACCAACGTGGGCAAATCGACGCTCCTGAACGCTCTGACGGAGGCCGATGTTCTCGTTCGGAGATGAGCTCTTTGCCACTCCTGAGACGACGACGCGCAAATTTACTCTCGTAAATAATCAAGAAATTCTTCTCATCCACACCGTCGGGTTATCCTGGCAGCCCCACCTGCTCGTCGCCGCCTTTAAAAGCACACTCGAAGAGGCGCTCTACGCCGACATTCTGCTCCACATCGTCGATGTGAGCCATCCGATGGCAGAAGAGCAGGCGCACCACATTTGAGGTGCTGAAAGAGCTTGGAGCAGAAGAGAAGCCTGTCATCACCGTGCTCAATAAGGTCGATCAGTGTCACGATCGCGCCATGATCGACCGGATGCGTCTCACCTACCCCAAAACAGTCCTCCTCTCAGCCCTTCATAAGCGCGGCTTTGATGAGCTCCAAGAGCTGATGATTGAAGAGATCAGCCATCAGCGGCGCGAGCTATCCCTACGCATCCGCAAAGCGAATATGGCATTGTCAGCGCCATCATTCGGCAGGGTCAGCTGCTCAATCAGGAGTATGAGGAGAATGACGTGCTGCTGCGCGTCAGCATCCCTGCTGCGCTCGCTGGCAAGCTGGCTAAGTATCTGATTTTATAGACAAGCTTGTCTGAACCTATTCAAACCCGATTTGCGCCCTAGCGGTGATTCAGCTGATGATGCGATTTTTGGAGGCTAAAACGGGGCAATTTTTGACATACTTGAGTAAAGTAGGCGAAAATTGCCCCGTTTTAGCCTCCAAAACAAGCGCGCATCAGATGAGTCATTGATAGGGCGCAAGTCGGGTTTTAAGCGTGATGGAGGGCGCAAGTCGGGTTTTAAGCGTGATGGAGGGGGCAAGTCGGGTTTAAATTGCGTGCGGCCCCATTGAGGTAACGCAGCATTTTACTTAAGTCAATGGCCAGCTCTTTAGTAAATCGTCCATGGACGCGTGAGCAGAGGACTTGACGATCTTGTGTAATGAATGTTTTTTCAATTTCGGCAAAGGGATGAGAATCGAGAATCGCGTCGGGGAGTTGGAGAAGATCCGCTCCATATTCCGGAAGCTGATCGACCACTTCGATCGACGCTAAAAAGGCGTGCAAGGCTCCGAGGAGAATCTCCTTAGAAACAGCAAAGGGATGCTTCAAATTTTTATCTGAGTAGTGCAAAATCCCAAACTCTCCTAGAACGCGGCTGATGATGCATGCTGTCTCTGCATTTTGTGGAGCTGCAAGGCAGAGTTTGAACGCCTCCGCTAATTTTTCCTTTTTACTTCTTTTATTTTTAACTTGGCTGTCGGCATCGGAG
Organism: uncultured Parachlamydiaceae bacterium; assembly: GCA_963745935.1. Classification (GTDB taxonomy): domain Bacteria; phylum Chlamydiota; class Chlamydiia; order Chlamydiales; family Parachlamydiaceae; genus JAJFUZ01. Next base: position 621,473 of record CAVUZO010000002.1, on the reverse strand, counting down.
GTCGCAGGTATGGCTGCAATGTCGGCGAAAATAGCTGCCACCTTTTCTTCTAAGCTAGCAGCGGGAACGCCACTAGGGGATGGGATAGAAGAGTGAACGGACTTTGTTGGGTCTATAGCCATCGTAACCTCTAGGTTTATCCTGATTATATCAGAAGGCTTCAAAAAACACATTGCTTAAATAATTAAAAAAATAAATAATATAGTTGTGTTTATTAACTAATTAAAAACGAAATCTTTAAAAAATATTAACATTCCTACTCTATGATGATAGGATACTAATATACTAAAGGTGCTTTTTATGGCTGCCCCTACGAATGTCCCGCCCGGACCTCCTCCGCCTGCTGACCGCGGAGCCATTCCGCCTGAACCTGCAGCTACCGGTACCCTCGCTGGTCACACCGTAAAGCCGGGCTGGGGAAGCTGGTTATGGGGTGGGGTCAAGGCGACAGCATCAGTCGCTTCGCAGATCGTCCTGCATCCCGTGGATTCTGCCATAAAGATCATGCATCCAGTAGAAACAGTCGTGGATGCTCTCGATAATAGAGAAGCTGAGGCGTCCCTCGATTCTGAAAAGAGGACGCTTGAAAGTAAAACAGGCGCAATGTTGCCGCTTCTGATCCATGAACAGGCAGAAAAGCTTGCGAAGTGGGCTCCCGGTCTTCTAAAAGAAAAGGCGCCCGCTGCCACCCATCAAAAATCTGGAATACCTCTGGCTGAAACATCCCAATCTTCTGCCTGTTAGTTTTGAGGCCACGCTTTTAAAAATGATGAATAACCTAGCAAATGCGGCCCAAAAAGAGGGAAAAATTGAGCCAAGTGAACTCGTAAAATTTCTGATTAATAAGCTAGAAAAGAGCGAAGGAAAACCCGATGATATGCTGCTCAAAATGGCTCTACCGAACGGATACGATGATATTCTTCTCCCAAAAGTTTTCGGCACTCCTGCAATTCGCATGGGAGCTTATAAACTTTTATGCAGCAAATTGCCAGGGGTGCTGCAAGAATTAAAAAGCAAATTGGGGGCCTGCCAGTGAAGATCTGCGGCAGATGCAGGAGGTTTTGAAAGCGAAGACGACAGATGGCGAAGAGTGGACAAAGAAGTGTCAAACTCTCAGCGCAAATTCAGTGGATGCGATCAATTCCTGGCTGGAAGAGACGAGCGATTCCTTAGATAAAGAGAAAGATAATGCGCTAAAACAGCTCTCTCCAAATTTAAAGAAGTTTTTAGCTCCCCTCTTCAAATCATTTGGAAATACTCCTGAGTTGCGTCTCCTCTTGAAGGAAGCCGACAGCTTTATCTACCCCTTTCTGATCCATGTCATGGGAAACGCGGTCATGCACGCCGATGATCAGGTTGTGCAAGAGACGATTGCAGATGAAGCGCAAACGTGGATTAAGCGCCCCTTTATCGAACAGGTTTCCCGCGCGCTGCTTGACGATCTCTTCGCCTTTGTGAATAGACAGGATCGGACACAACTTGGAGTAGAGGTTGCAGCTTATGAAAAGGGTGTCTCTGAAATTGAAAAAGCTGCTGAGAAAAGCATCCAAAACATTAAAGGGCGATTTGGCGATGTGAGCAAACCGGAAAACGCTGCCCAGAAAGTGATGCGCGACGATCAGATTCTTGAGGTTAAGAAATTTCGGGATGAGCAGCTCCAAGAGCTCAAAAACCCCTTTGAGAATCTTCTCAAAACTCTCCTGCCCAAAATGGGCTTAGATGAGGAGGGGCTTTCCAAGATTCTGCCCTTCTTTGTCAAAGATGTCGTCGGAGGACTCAAGAAGGGGGCCACCCAGTTTTGCATCGACTATTACAAGGGGATCGTGGTTAAAGAGGGGCATCCGCCCGCCGGGGCTGAAAAAATGGTAGGGTATGCGGAAGGGCGTGCCTACCTCAACGAAAAGCTGGATCTTGTCAAGCTGCTCAAGAAAACGCCTCTTAAAGATGTCGCACAGCTGCCTGAGATTCAAATCTATTTCAAGCCTCTCATTGTCGATGTGGCGAGCGACCTCTTTGTCAATTTGGCTGCTAGCTACCCTCCCGTTCAAGGGCAAGAGAAGATCGAGATGGTTCCCAACGCCTTGCAGCACATTGCCAAAATAGTTCTGGATAAATACAAAACTTCCAATCTCGAAGAGTTGGTGGCGGAGCCAGAGGGTCCTGCAAAGGATAAAAAGATAAAAATGCTCTTTAGACCCATCGTGCAAGAGGTTCTTGCAAAAGGTGGCTGGGACACAGCGCGCTTGCCAGAGATGGTTAAAGAGGGGGTCAAGGGTCAATTAGAGGACAGCTTGGTTCCGAAACTGATCTACCGGGGTGTTGAGTTCTGGGTGAAGCTGCAAGAAAAGGCCAAGGTCGATGCTAAGATTATCAAAATGAATACGAATGATGGCGCAGAGATTGTCAAAAAGGTGGAAACGCTCGATATTGCTCCCTTAATTGCCGCGATTAAACCAGATACTGTCGTTTCGGAAGTTCCCCTCATACAAGAGACCTTCGTGCAGCTGCTGCAAGCGGCAAAAGAGAAGACAGCGGTTCGCACTATGCTAGAAAAGGCGAGTAGCCTCTCTTTTCCTCTCCTCATCCATCTGTTGGCAGGTTTTGTCGAAAATGGCTCGGGAGATCAGCCGCTTCTCAATAGTTTGGTGAAGGAGCTGCGCCAGTCGGTATTTACGTTAGCTGTGAGTCAAAAACTGGAAATTGCTCAAGCCTTTGCAAAGCTCCAAGCTGCAGCGTCAAAAGAAATGGCGTTGCAAGAACTTAAAAATCAGTTTAAACCCCTAGTTGCAGACATTTTGAAAAAGGGACGTCTTGATCCCGAGGGTTTAAAGGAGCTGGTCGACATTGATCTTTCTTTTGTTTCTGAAACGATTAGCTCAAAAGCGCTCGACTTCTGCGTCGATTTTTATCAGAACGTCATTGTTGAACCGGCTGAGCCCCATCCAGCAGCTGCAAAGATAGTCGGCCTTGAGAAGGGAGAGGAGTTCCTGAAGAAAATTGATCTTGCAAAACTTCTGGAGAAAACGCCCCTCAAAGATATACCCAATAGCGACATCCAGCCGATCTTTAACAATCTAGTCACGCACTTCTTGATCTCCCTGGCTGCGAGCAACCCCGATGTGAAAGATCAAGAGAAGATCGAGATGCTTCCAAGCGCGCTTGGACATGTTGCAAAGCTTATTTCCGAAAAGCTCAATGCTTCCCAGATCGAAAAGTTGCTGGCGGAGCCTGAAAATAACGAAGCGAAGAAAGCGGCCTTCCAACCTCTCTTTAGCGCTATTCTTGAAAAGGGGGGGTGGGCAACTGCGCGCCTGCCAAACATGGGCAGAGAAGCTGCCAAGAGCTATCTAGAAGATACCCTGCTCCCCAACCTCATGTATAAAGCGCTCGAACACGGGCAGAAGCTGAAAAAAGCAGCTGAAGCAGATGCCGCACTTCTAAAAGCGAGAACCAGCGATGGAGCTGAGGCGGTAAAAGTGGTCGAAACTTTAGCCAGTCAGACAGCGCCGCTTGCCACGGCCCTCGCAGCAAAGCTTGAAGAGGCGATACAAATTCAAGGCGCACGGCCAAAAGAGGGGCCTATCGTCGATTCCCTTGCGCTTCTGCTGCGCGATACGCTTTTAAAGAATAGCGACCAGACGACACAAGAGGCCGTTGTACAGCTGTTAAAAGCTGTGGGCGGGGACAAAGCAATTGCATCGCTGCTGGAAAATGGCAGCAGCGTCACCTATCCGCTCCTCATTCATGTTCTAGCTAGTTTCACAGAATCGGCTACAGCAGGGCCCAAACAGGCGCTGCTCACCGTTGTGGTCAACAATTTGCTTCAGTCTCTCTTTAACTTTGCAGACAAGACGAAACTGGACGAGGCTTTTAAAGTGCACGCTGCAGCTCTTCAGTCTATGCCAGATGCAACCCCTGAACAGCTTAAAGAGGCCAAAAAGCCCTTTAAGTCTCTCTTTGAGCCGCTCGTCGACGATATCTTTAAAAAGGCGCATCTCGATCCCGATGGTTTGACAAAACTAATTCCCTTTGAAGAGGCGCGCAAAAAGGTCTCCGATCTGCTTCGCTCCGAGGCGCTCGACTTCTGCGTCGATTTTTATGAAGAGGTGATCGCGGTCCAGGGAAAAGAGCCTGAAGTTGCCAAATCTATGAAAGGATATCAGCAGGGGCGCACCTTCTTCACAGCGATGGTGAAGGAGCTGATGCCCAACATTCGGGAAGCTTTAGAAAAAGAGGAGAACCGAGTCGATATTCAAAAGGCCATTGTCGATGAGGTGAACGACCGTCTTTTCAAAGGGAAGCTCCCGATCGACCGCGCAGGTGTCATGCAGGTAGTCAAAGAGTTCGTCGCTCCCGATTCCCCCTATTATCAAAATGTGGCCGCCTATGTAGAACCCTACATCGTCGATGTGACAACCGATCTGATGGCGCATTTGTCAGCCTCTTATGCTCCCAAAACAGATACAGACATGATGGAGCGCGCCACGGCTCACTTGACTGAGATTGTGAACAGTACGAAAAATCCAGAGACGATCCAAAAATTGAGCAACTGGAAAGCGCTTCCAGAGGGGACTGAAGAGGAGAGAAAAGCAAAGGGAAAAGCAAAACTTGAACTGCGCAAAGAGCTCTTCTTGCCTATGTCTGAAAAACTTTTAGAAAAAGGGGGCTGGAATGCTCTCGAGAACATCCGCGCGCCAAAAGTGCTTCGCCAAGTTGTCAAGAATATTCTTGAAAGGACCCTACTTCCCGACCAGATCTTCCGCATCGCTGTCGATACGCTTGTTCCGAAGCCCTTCTCCGCAGTGGATCAGAGTCGTTTGGAAAAGATGGGGGGCTTAGGTGAATTCAATATTCTCGCCGATGGCATTGCGGAAAAAATGACGCCGCTTATGTTTGAAAAGATGAGAGAACAGGAGGATGTCATTGCCGCTAACATCAATGCGAAGCTGCTCAAAGAGAGCTTAAGCGTTGCCGATGAAGCGTGGCTGGGGAGAGAGCTTGACTCGGTTTTAACTCCAGGTAAAGCGGAATTTAGGCCCGCCCGCGATTTGGCCGAGCTCTTTCTTGGCCAAGCGGTGCGGCAAGGTCTCGCCAACTTAGCTCTAAACAGTCCCGTACAGACGGGAGATATTGGCGAAAATGTCGCCGCCTACTTCCGCGACCTGCTTGAAACGTATAAAACAAAGCCGGCCCTTGCCGAAACTGTGCGCATTTATGGCAAGCAGATCGCCCCCTTGCGCGAGCTTGACAGGCAAATTGCGGAACTTCGAAAGAGGGCGATCAAGGGTGAATCTGTAGAAACGGAGCTGACAAAGCTGAAAGCAGACCGGAAACAATTGGAGGCTGAGCTCAACGATAAATACCAGACTAAAGAGACCTTTAAATTGATTCTGCAGGAGTTTCAGCCCCTTGTCAAAAAGGTGCTGAGCGATATGGGCTACCCCGATGCCAAGAGCCTTCCAGCGCCCTACTTCTTAAAAGAGACGGTCTGGAAAAATCTGACAGATGGCGTTCTTCCCGACCTCTGCTTCACCTATTTTGAGAAGCTCATTCAAGGCTACGACGCGCTTATTCCCGATGTGAAAGAGGTGAAAGTTTATGAAGATAAGTTGACGAGCCGCTACCTGCGCAACCATCCTCCGCTGCCGCCTGGCGAACAGGCACCTCTTGTGAAAGGGGTCTACGATTTGGCGGACCATATCATCAAGCAAATAGAGGCCTACGCAGCGCTTCATGGAGCCGATAAAGGGCTCGAAAAATTGGACGAGATTGTCATCCCTAAGATGTATGGAGGGGCAAAAGCCGAAGAGGCCGTCCACAAAGTGATTGAGCAGCATCGCAAAGAGATTGGAGAGTGGATCGGGAAGGAGAGCCCAGGTCTTGTACAGATTGTCAAGGATCGCATGGGCCACTCCCTGAAACAGCTGATCGCGGCTCCCATTCTGAAATGTACCTCCAACATGCTTGAAAATCTAGAAAAGATCGAGCAGAAAAATCCCGAAGCGCTCTTCGATTTCGTTTCAGCGTCCGTAGAGATGAGCGCTGACCATCTCGCCCTTGCGACGCGCATCGCCAAGGAGCAGGGTAAAGCCTATATTCATGAGGTGGACCCGCTCATCATGGCGCGCGAATTTGAGAAAGCGGGCAAGCTGCATCCCGCGATGCCGAGTTACACCCAACTCAAGGCGCTTTCCGATCTCGACAAGCATATCGGTCAGCTTGAGGCGCAAGTCAAAGAGGTACAGAAGCAGGGGAGCGCCTATGTGTGGCACCTGCATGTCGATCAGTTGAAAAAAGAGAAGCAGGTAAACTTTGGACCGCAGTACTTCCTAGATGCGGCTCGCACAGATCGGGAAGCGATCAGGAAGCAGATCGAAGAGAAGAGAGTTAAAAATTTCTACGAAGGCTTTAGCCAATCGCTTCTCAAGCTTGGCGGCGTCAATGGCCCGCAAGATCTTCCTGGAGGCGAAGAGTTCTGGAATCTCTTGAGGATGACTAAAGAGAAGAGCTGGGAACTCTTCAAGAAAGAGACTTCTCCCTTGCTGATGAAGGGTCTTGAGACTGCCCTTTCTCCTCAGCAGATGAATAGCTACTTTGCCAAAATTTTGACCTCATTGAACGAAAACCTGACAGCAAAACAGGCAAAAGGGGAGCTGCAGCTCTCGGCTGCTCCCCCCAGCGATGCGAAGGTGGACCTGATGGAAGAGCGCTGCCAGAAACTTATTAAAGTGATGTACAAGGTGCTGCCTGGAACGATCATCCAAGAGCTGCGCATGCTTCCGCTCATCAATAAGATTCCGGGGACTGTTTTAGCACAAAGCTTAAAAGAGGTGCTCCAGAAGCATCCATTAAGTCAGCTGATCGAAGAGAATTTGGCTGACGCGATCGGGAAGCTGCCTAAAGAGTTGCCCACCACGTTTGGGCAAGAAGAAGCTGCCAAGAAGAGGAATCTTAAGGAAAACGAGGCAAATATTGCCGCCATCCGTGCAGAAGCTGAGAAGACCGTTCCCAACATAATTAAAAGCTGGGAAAATAATTTCATTAACAAGTGGAAAAAAACGCAGGATGCTATCGATAGCTGGATTTCGAAGGTCTTCGGCAAAAAAGGGGGCAGTGTGAAGGCCTTTTTGGATCGCGTCTTCCACGCCATCTTTATTACGGCTCTAGCAAAACCTCTATACAAGGGACTCCGCTGGCTTCTCTCTCTTGTCATAGCGGCCTATGGACGGCGCGTCGGCACTTTCGCAGAGCTAGGACGGCAAAGCCTTGTGACACCGGCGATCAATGCCAACCTGCTCTTTAATATGGGGGCTAAATTTCAAGAAATATATAAGCTGCCTTAATGCTTTAAAATTAATCGATCTTAATATAAAATTAACATTGCATCATTACGATTGGTTTTTGAAGTTTAATAAGGTCTAAGAAAAATGGCAAATCCTCCCGGCGGCCCAGCAGCACAGCTTACACAAAGCTGGTTCCAGAAGGCTACCGGCTACGGAAAGGCCTTCTTGCAAGGCGCAAGAGAGGGAATGCCCACAGCTGCGGAAGCAGCTAAGTTTGGTAAGGACTTTTTTGAAGGGGTTAAAGAAGCTGCCCAAACCAGTGCCAATCTGACTGCTGATGCGGCACTCTATCTCTACGATCGCAACGTCTTGCAGCCTGCGCTTGAGGAAAATCGCGCCTACCTTAAGACTGTAACTGGGTCGAATGCATTAAACGAGCTTCTTCGTGAACAAGCAGAGAAGTTAGTTCCTACAGGCAAAACCGCGGGACAACTGGAACATCTCCTGAAGCGGCATCCGCAACTGTCGCTCGACACATTCGAAGCTAATCTCTCTCTGATGCTCATCAATCTTGTAAAAAAGGCAAAACATTTAACAAGTGAGCAGAAGCTTCCTGCGTGGCCCGATCCGATAGATTCAACTGAACTTCTAGCTAAAGTGATCGCTCTAATCGGGCAACTGGAAAAAGAGAAGATCGAGCAGCTCTCCTTCGACGCACGCTTAAAGACTACAGAGACGGAAAGAGTGAAATTCTTTAGCTCTATTTCCGAAAACTTACTCCTGGAGGCGTTTCCAAAAGGAAAAGAGTCGCTGATTCTTCCCGACACCCCCTATTTTCATCCGATCAGAGGGCTAGCTTTTCAAAAAATCAAGGAGCAGCTGCCAACAATCTGCACGAAACCTGGAAATTTACAAACGCGTCTCACCAGGAAAATGTGGCTCTTATTGCGAGCTACAAAGAGGGAGCGGAAACTGCGGGAAAGGTGAAAAAGTATGCTGAGATGGGCTCTTTTCTTATAGGGAAAAAAGGGCTGGACCAGATTCTTCAAACGGACGGAAAGGACAAGGGAATTAAAACGCTCCTCTCCACTCTCGATAATTACGGCACCCCTGTTGCCATGCATATCTTGGCAAGTCTTGTGAAGGCAGCTGACCCCCTCGGAGCGCATAAAGACAAGACGCCGCTGACTCTGGCAGCAGAAACGCTCCTTAGTTCAATTGAGGAGTATAAAACCAGTCCAAACAAGCAGATCGATAACCTTGTTGCCACTCTTCTAAAAAAGATGGGGCTCGACAAAGCAGCGCTTGAAAAAGTGGTTCCCGTTGGGGTGGAATGGACCTCTATCCGCATCAGAAGCTATGTGTTAGACATGGCAATTGAGATAGAGGAAGATCTCCTTCCAAAAATAATGGCTCCCGTTAATCCCGCTCTGCTCAAGACGATCCAGGATATGGTCCAGGATTCTGTTCCCAGCGATCTTAAAGATCTTGCTGCCGCTGGCCTGCTCAAAGAGCTCGCTGCAAAAGCAGTGTGCCATTTCTTAGCTCCTCTTGCTTTGCTAGAAAAACCAGGTGAACCGGAAGCGGTTAAAAATGCCCTCAACCAGCTTGCCAAGATTGCAAAAGAGAAGTTGAAGGACTTTGACAAGTTGCGCGCCATGCCGAAGGGAGCGGAGAAGAAGCTACAAAAGCGCACACAGCTGCGCCCTCTTGTTCAAGAAATTCTCCAAAAAGCCGGCTGGGGTCCAGCGGGAGATCCCTCAAAGCTTCTTCAAGGACTTTTCAGAGAGCATCTGGAAGATACCCTTCTCCCTAATCTCCTCTATAAAGCTCTGGACAAATGGTACACTGGTGCCAATCCCCCCTTAGACGAGAAGGTGAGCGATGCAGAGACTGCGAAAGAGGTTATAAAGCCCCTCGGAGAGCGAATTGATCTTCTTCTCAATCTTCCAAATTTAAGCTATCCTGCCCTGATGCATATGCTGGGAAACCTCGTCTCGGAGGGGAAAGCAGTAGGGGGGAAGAAGCAGCCCTTTGCGACAGTTGCCCTTGACAAGCTTCTCAGCCCTCTTTTTGCATTTGCCAATGCCAACCGCGATGCACTCAAGAACGCATTTCCGGATCGCAAAGCCTTTCGCAACAAACTTATGCCGCTCGTTCGCGATCTTCAAAAAAGCTGCGGTCTCGATTCCACAGGACTAGAGAAAATCCTACTCGTTGGAAGCGGAGCCGCTGCCTTAAAAATTGAAGAAAAGGCGCTCGATTTTTTTGTTGAATTTTATGAAGGGGTAATTGCCGCGCCGAATCCAGCTCCCCCTGTTGAAGGGTATGTGGAGGGGCGCCATCTAATTCAGTGTCTCGTGGAAGAAAAGATAGTTCCAACCATTCGGGACGCACTTTGCAAGCCTGAAAATGGGAAAAAGATCCAAGAAAAAATCGCGGCCAAGCTGCAAGCCAAGCTGCCCCTGGATGCGGATTGGATTGCAAAACCATTTCAAGAGTGGGTGAATAGCTCACCAAACAAAATAGAGATTGAAAAATTTGTCGCGCCCTATTTCACAGATGCCCTGACCGATTTCTTTGCACGTCTTGCAGACAAATACACCGGAACCAAAAAAGATATGGCGACAGATGCCATTTCGCATCTGGTTTCGATCTTTGTAAGCGAAATCAGAGATCCCAATCTAGTCGACAAATTGCGCGCCATAATGGCCCTGAAAGAAGGGCAGGAAAAGGAGGCTAAAAAGCTTGAGCTCTTCGGTCCATGCGCAGCCCGCCTCCTCAAAGAGGGCGGCTGGGATAACCTTGAAAATATCCGCGTCCCAAAGATGCTTCAAGAATTTGTCAAAGAGCTGGTGGAAAAAACTGTTCTTCCGGATCAGATGTTCCAGATCGCCTGCAATATTGCCCTACCCAAGACATTCGATGATGCCGATAAGGCGTGGCTAGAGAAGAGAGGGGTAAAACAGCTCGACATTATCTGTGGAGGCCTAGCCGATAAGCTGACCCCCAAAATTTTCAAGCTCATTGGAAAGCAGCAGGACACTCTTGCAGCTGCGATCAACCATAATTTAGCAAAAGAGCGCCTCCTGGTCCCTGAAGAGGCGTGGCTCGGTAGCAAGATCGATGCAATAGTCGCAGAAAACAGCCCTCTCAAACCTGTCTGGAAATACGCAGAGAAATTTGTAAGTGAAGCATTAAAGTATGGCTTAAGCCGCCTTGCACTTAAAAGACCCAATGCGCCGGATGTGGCCACGAGCATAGGCCTCTACCTGCGCGATCTTCTACAGGATGCGTGGCTGGATCCGCGGCGCGCTGATCATATTCGCAAGTATCGCGACCTCACGGCTCCTTTAAAAAAGGTTGAAGCAGAGATAAAAGCATTGCGTCAACAGGCTATCCAAGAGCGAAAAACAGGCGGAGTCAAGGCTGAAACAGTGGCTGCCTTAAAAAAGCTCAAAGCCGAAAGGGCAGCGAAGAAGACAGAAACCCTCAAAGCCGAGCATGAGAAGCTTCTAAAAAGTTTTGAATCGCTGGTTACACAGCTCCTTTCCGATATGGGCTTCCCGACAGCGAAGGATCTGCCTGTCCCCTATTTCTGGGATGAGCTGATCTGGAAGGAGCTGACGACAGAAATTCTCCCTGACCTTTGCCTCTCAGCAGCTGAAAACATGATCGATGCCTTTGATGAGCTGATGCCGCAGGCAAAAGAGCTGGCTGACCTGGAGAACATTTTCAAAGAGCGGCATGAAAAAATGCTTCCTCCTGGCGAGAAGCTGCCCAATGGCGCAAAAGCCCCTTATGTGGAGGGGATCAACAAATTGGCCGACTATATCGTGAGAGAGGTCGAAAGCCAGGCCGCTTTACATGGCGCCGATATGGCCCTTAAAGCACTAGACAATCTGATTATCCCCGAGTTTTACGGCGGCGAAAATGCTAAGAAAGCAGCGGTTGAAATTCTCGAACAGAATAAGAACAAAATAGCCCTCTGGGCTGGCGCTGAGACACCTCAACTCGTAGCTTTTGTCAAAGCTCGTATGGCAGAGTCGCTCAAGCAGATGATCAGCCTTCCTCTACTCAAAGGCAGTCTCAATTTTATTACCCACCTCGAGAAGATGGAACAGAAGGATCCTAAGCATCTCTTTGATTTCGTTCTAAAGGTGGTTCCCCTTATTACAGATCACTTTAAATTGGCCCTCGATATCGCTAAAAAGGCTGGAAAGACCCATATTCATGAAGTAGATCCTCTTCAGATGCTGCAAGCATTTGAAAGGAGAGGCAAGCTCCATCCTGCCATGCCGGGATACAGCGAGATGCGCGATTATGAAAATGCTGTGAAACACCTCAAACAGCTGCAGGAGCAGAAACCTGCTGCTAAAGCCCATGAAATAGATGAGGCGAAAAAGAGTGTCAACGACAATCAGAAACTGCTGGACGCAAAGCTTCAAAAGAACTTCTACAACGACTTTGCAAAGGCGCTCATGCAGATGGCAGGATTAAAGGGCCCACAAGACCTCCCTGGCGGCGAAGCCTTCTGGCCCCTGCTTGGGCTCGCTCCCAATTATGGTTGGGAATCGGCCAACAAGGTCGTCCCTTGGCTTCTGATGGAGGGGATGCGCACCGCTTTTGCACCAGAAAAGCTCAATAGCTGGATGGCAAATATGCTTAAGTCCCTGAATGCAAACCTTGCGAAGCGGCGTCCCCCCGCCGGACAGCAGCTGGAGCCGCTGAAACGGATCAAGGACCCGAAAATTAAAAAAATGCAGAACGCCTGCAACGAGATGTTTGATCAGCTCAAGCGCATCTTGCCCAAGTCGATGATCACAGAATTTACAGAATTCCCACTCCTCGATGCGATTCCAGGCAAAGTGTTTGCTGAAGCTCTGGACGACGCATTGAAGCAGTATCCACTCAGCAGAATTGTTGAAGAGGGGCTTGTCGAAGCGGTGAAGGCTCTGCCCGAAAAGCTGCCGAAAAACTTTGACGATCTGCTGGTTGATAAGAACCATAAAGCCCATGAGAACCGGAAAAATATCGACACAATATTGAAAGAGGGCGAGCAGATCCTCCCCCTTCTAATTAAAAAAATGGAGCAGAACCTCTTTGCCTGGTGGGACCGCGTCCAAACCTCATTCGATTCCTGGATTCGCAAAAAGCTTGGGTTAGGCGGCATAAAAGCCAAAGAGTTCTTTGACAAGATTTTCCACTTCTTCTTCATTAGCATCCCAGGACTCTTCTACAAGACAGCCCGCTGGATCCTCTTTACCGCACTTAAACTCTTCTCCTGGTACACGGGCGGCCGCAATCTCGAAAAGGGCCGCGCCAGCATCGTCGACGCCAAGATCAACGCCAACTTGCTCTATAAGGTAGGCGATGCGTTTATGAAGATGTATGCGGCGCCTTAGTTAAAACCCGACTTGCGCCCCTACATCACGCTTAAAACCCGACTTGCACCCTATCAATGACTCATCTGATGCGCGTTTTAGGAGATAAGTGATTTTCCCTTCCTTCCGTTCCCTATTCTCTGCTAAACTAGAGCGCATGTCAGAAAAGAAATTCAAAATAGTCACACTCGGCTGCCGCACCAATCAGTATGAGTCGCAAGCCTATAGCGACCAGCTGCAGGGGATGGGGTATGCGGCAGCAGGGGAGGGGGAGCAGGCGGAAGTCTGCATCGTCAACAGCTGCACGGTCACCGAATCGGCGGACCGGCATAGCCGCACCGAGATTCGTCGCCTGGCTAAGCAGAATCCAGGCGCAAAGCTGATTGTCACAGGCTGCCTAGCCGAGCGGGAACCAGACCAGATTCAATCGATTGCAGGCGTAACCTCCATCGTTCCCAACAAAGAAAAAGAGCTGCTGATTGCGCGCGCGTTTCCTGAAGCGGATGCGCCTGAATTTTCCATTAAGCAGTTTGACGCCCACACGCGCGCCTTTGTGAAGGTGCAAGATGGCTGCAACTCCTACTGCACCTACTGCATCATCCCTTATGTGCGCGGCAGGTCGCGTTCGCGCCCGCTAGATGAGATTATCCGCGAGGTGGAGGGGCTCATCGCCAACGGCTTTAAAGAGGTGGTCTTGACGGGAATTAATATTGGCGACTTTGATGGCGGCGATGGGGCTCCCTACAGACTTGTCGATCTGGTGCGCGCCGTCGATAAGGTGCCGGGTCTTGAGCGTCTGCGCGTCTCGTCAATCGACCCTGACGAGGTGGACGACCCCCTGATGGAGGCCATTCTCAATGGCCGCACCACCTGTCCCTCAATGCATGTGGTGCTTCAATCGGGCTCAAACGTCATCCTCAAGCGTATGAACCGCAAGTACACGCGCCAGATTTTTATGGAGACGATCGACAAGCTGCGCGCGGCCAATCCCGATTTCACCTTTACGACAGATGTGATTGTTGGCTTTCCCGGAGAAACAGAGGCCGATTTTCAAGAGACTCTAGCCGTGATGCGCGAGGTGCAGTTTGCAAAGGTGCACATGTTTCCCTACAGCGAGCGCCCCCGCACGCGCGCGGCTCTCTATCCCAACAAGGTGCCCGAAGCAACCATGCGCGCGCGCAAACAGGAGGTGCTCAACGTGGCTGAGCAGATCGCCTTTGAGCTTCGCAGCCGCTATGTGGGACGGCGGCGCCGCGTGTTGACAGAGCGCGGTGATCCGCAGCGCTCCGGCTATTTTACGGGACATACGGACAATTTTCTCCCCGTCATTGTGCGTGGAGAGGTGGGCGAAAATGCGCTAGTCGATGTGACCCTGCTGGAAAATACCCCAGAAGGACTTTTAGCTTGATTAAGATTGCCGAGCGCCTGCACCCCTTTTCACATCAGCCGGGGACGCATCTGATGCTTCCAGGCAGCCAGCACTCCCTACAAATTTTCCCGACTCTCTTGCGTCTTTATGATCATCACACATTAATCGGCGAGGTGACCTTTTCTCTCACAGGACCTGTGCGCGACTTTACCATCATCCAAGATCTAGAGCGCCTCGAAGTGCGCGTCTTTGGACACACTCGAGAGGGCTATTTTCGCTATGTGTGCAAAAAAGGGGCTCCATTAAGCCTCCAGATGGTGAAAGGGAATCTGGCACTAAAGACAAACTTAAGCCTTGGAGAGTCTCTGCCTCTACAAGTTCCTGCCGAACGTCTTTCACTTGGCTCCCACAAAGCGCAAGACTGGATGCTGATGCAGCGGAGGCTACTGCTCGAAGAGCTGCTGCCGCTCTGGTTTAGGCTAGGAATGATCACTCCGGCGCCCACTACAAAAGTTGGAGAAGACGATCTGCTAGGAGTTTGTCGCAAAGCTATTGAAGAACGGCGCACAGAAGCCATTGGCCCCGCTTTTCTGAATCTCTTTCTCGCCGGGTTTTCAGGGCTGTTTGTCCCTCAGCTTGAAGATGCGCTGCACCAAGGCTTCACTTTGCCTCCCCTCAGATCACACTCTCAGCTTTTCCTACTGACAGAAGGAGCCCGACTCATCCGCAGCCTCTTCATTCAGCAGGAGGGCAATAGAATCGCCCTGCTGCCAGCTTTACCAGCCGAATTTCACTCAGGGAGAATGGTGGGGATCGAATGTCCACCTTTTGGCCAAATCGACATGGAGTGGAGCAAAAAAGAGCTTAGACGCCTCATTCTGCGCGCGACTTCTGATGGGGAAATTTCTTTTGTCTTTCGCCCCGAATTAAAAGAGTTTAGGCTCGGCAAAAACTTTATCCCTTGCGGAACGCCGCTCATCATCCAAAAAGGCAAAGAGTATCAGTTGGATAATTTTCGGCATTAGACGACATTTTACGTCAATGTGTTGGCTAATTTTCGGCGATGATGTAGAGTCCAAAATATGACTCTCACTGCCGACTACGTCCATTACGATCCGCACCGCCTATTTGGGCTGCATGACACTTTTGATGGGCAAAAGGTGGTGCGCCTCTTCCGCCCAGGCGCCCATGAGGTTTATCTGGAGCTATTTGGCGAGATTAAAAGCTGCTCGCGCTCAGATGAAACGGGCCTATTTGAGTGTCTCGTTCCTGAGCGGACAACCTACCGCGACTATCGCGTTTATCACGTGAGCGGCCTCTTAGCACACGACCCTTACGCCTTTTTCCCCACCGTGGGCGAGCTGGACCAGTATCTCTTTGCTAAGGGCACCCATTACAAAATTTACGAAGTGTTGGGGGCGCATCGCGCCTTCAGCCAAGAGATTCAAGGCGTTCGCTTTGCCGTCTGGGCTCCCTCTGCCAAGAGCGTGGCTCTTGTCGGCGATTTTAACCATTGGGATGGCCGCGCTAATCCGATGCGTAGCATAGGCCAGAGCGGTATCTGGGAGCTATTTATTCCCGGTTTGACAGAAGGGGAAAAGTACAAGTTTGAAATTAAGGCAGAGAGCGGCGAGCTACTTCTCAAAGCTGATCCTTACGCTACCTACAGCGAACTGCGCCCGTCGACTGCCTCTATCGTATTTGATGTGGAGCGGTTTCAATGGAGCGATCGCGCCTGGATGGAAAAGCGCGTCCAGAACAATTTGGTCCAGCAGCCCCTAAACATCTACGAGGTACACCTGGGCTCTTGGAAAAAGCGCGACGGCCAGTTTCTCAACTACCGCGAACTTGCAGAGGAGCTTGCAGAGTATACCCAGAAGATGGGCTTTACCCATGTCGAGCTTCTGCCCATTCAAGAGCATCCTCTGGATGAGTCGTGGGGCTACCAGGTCTCGGGATTTTATGCCGTCACCAGCCGCTTTGGCACGCCAGCCGACTTTCAATGGTTTGTCAACCATCTGCATGAAAAAGGGATCGGCGTTATTCTGGACTGGGTGCCGGGCCATTTTCCTACCGATGATTTTTCGCTTGGCCGCTTCGATGGCACCGCCCTCTATGAGCATGAGGACCCGAAACAGGGCTACCACCCACATTGGAGCACCTTCATCTTCAATTTCAGCCGCCATGAGGTCTCCAATTTTCTCATCGCCAATGCGCTCTACTGGTTTAAAACAATGCATATCGATGGCTTGCGCGTCGACGCGGTAGCCTCGATGCTCTATCTCGACTATGGCCGTGAAGAGGGGGAGTGGATCCCCAATCAGTATGGCGGCAAAGAGAATCTCGACGCCATTGAATTTTTCAAACATCTCAATTCGATGGTGCATGAGCAATTCCCCGGCATCTTCATGATTGCTGAAGAGTCCACCTCTTTCACGGGCGTAACCCACCCTGTCTCTCGGGGCGGCTTGGGCTTTGATATGAAATGGAATATGGGCTGGATGAATGATACCTTCGCTATTTTTCAAAAGATATGCTCTTTCGCCACTACCATCATAACGACCTCACCTTTGGCCTTCTCTACGCCTTTACGGAGCGCTTTGTCCTCGTCTTTTCGCACGATGAAGTGGTCCATGGCAAAAAGAGCCTGATCAGCAAGATGCCGGGCGACCTCTGGCAAAAATTTGCCAATGTGCGCCTCCTCTACAGCTACATGATCTGCCAGCCGGGGAAAAAGCTGCTCTTCATGGGCGGCGAAATCGCCCAGTGGAATGAGTGGTACTGCAAAGCGGAACTGGAGTGGTTTCTGCTGCGCTTTCCGACCCATCATGGCGTCCAGGACCTGGTCAAAGAGCTCAACCACTTCTACCGCCAGCATGGCGCTCTCTGGGAGCGCGATGCGGATTATACCGGTTTTGAATGGGTCGACTTTGCCGATCGGCAGAATAGCGTCATTAGCTACTTGAGAAAAGGGGCTCATGAAACCCTTCTCTGCGTGCATAACTTTACCCCCAATTATCATGGGAACTATCTCGTTCCTCTCAAGGGCGTTACAGCCCTCACAGAGCTATTCAACAGCGACGAGGAGCGCTTCGGCGGCTCCGGTAAGAAAAACCCCTCCCCCGAAATTGTGCGCAATGAGCAGGGGGAGCCCTTTGCCGTTAAGATTCAGCTCGCGCCTCTCGCGACGATGATTTTTCAGGTTTAAAAAACTTGCGAGGTCCCTTAGACGCGATTGCTACCTTATATAATTGGATTTTTGCTTTCCGCTGCTAAGAAATTTTTATCACTTTAAAATTAAAACCCGACTGGGCGCCCCTACATCACGCTTAACCTTTGGCCGAACTTAGCAAGTTGCCTGATTAGCTCCGAAGGCCAAGTCGCGACTTGGCCAAGGGGCTTAGCAGAGCAAATTGCTAAGTGCAGGCAAGTTTAAACGTGATGTAGGGGCGCCCAGTCGGGTTTAAAATTTAATCCCTTCACGCAAGTAAGAATCTAGCGTGATCATTTCCTCCTCGATCTTGAGCTCATTTATTCCAGCTTGCAAAGCTCTCTTCGCGTTCCATCGTGCTACTATCATCAATTTTCCAAGCAACTTAGAAAAATTTCATCTAACCGCGAGGCATCTGCACTAGAAAATCAATCTCATACCGCTCGGGCGTAAAGGAGTAGTGAATCGTGTATCCTTTTCGCTTTAGATCTAAAAAGACGATATTGTGCATGCTGCACTCTATGTGATATGTATAATGCTATCATATATTGATATTTTGATGCTTATACAGCATTTAATTATTGATTTATGATGTATTTAAAGATATCATACGGTAATGAAACAGGGGAATCGTCCATGAAAAAACCCAAAAAATCAGAAAAATTGCTTCTGGATGAGGTTGCGATTGCTGCAAAGGCTTTACAGAGACACCAAAGAGGGTTAGATGTAGGTCCCTTAATTGTTCTTATTCGCGGCCAGTTAAGAATGTCGCAACGAGCATTGGCAAGACGAGCTGAGGTTCCACAAGCCACCATATCAAGAATTGAATCGGGAAGCCTACAGCCGAATATCTCCACCCTACGAAAGATCATGGAGGCACTCGCATGCGACTTGCTGATAACCGCAGTTCCCAGAACTGATTTAGAGACAATCAGGAGAAAGCAAGCAGAGGCTAAAGCTGAAAGAAAAATCCGATATCTAAGAGGAACAATGAGCCTCGAAAAGCAGGAACCGGAGCAAAAGTTATGGCGAGGATTAGTTGAAGATGAGGTGAAGGATTTACTCGAGTCCTCGGGGTCTAAATTGTGGGATGATGAGCTATGAAATTTTCCTATCCAGAAGGCGCTACTCCCGTGGATGATATCAGTGGTCTCAAAATACCTTGGGTTAAAACACAGGAAGATTTGAATCAAGTTGAAGCCGAGAATATCGCCAGTGCAACAAGCAAACACCTTCTGAAGTCGATCAGGTTGCCAAAGCAATGGTTTAACGTTCCCACACTTCAGAAGATCCATTACGATATGTTTTTTGATGTGTGGGATTGGGCCGGAAAATTTCGAAAGACGCAGACCAGCCCTGGAATAAAGCCCTACCAAATTCTCGGTGCGATGGCAAATCTCTGCCATGACGTTCTGTTCTGGTGTAGTGAAGCTTGTGAACTAACGATTTTGGAACAAGGTGCAAAAATCCATCACCAACTTGTCTTCATCCATCCCTTTCCAAACGGGAATGGCAGATTTTCGCGAATCGTTTCAGATCGTTTTCTCAAAGCATGGAAATGTCCTTTCCCAGATTGGCCGATAGATTTGGATAAAGAAGGGCAAGGCCGCAAGGCTTACATTTCAGCGTTACAGGAAGCTGATCGGGGGAATTATGAACCTCTTGTTTTGTTTATGATTGAATATGGTGCCAAGGATCCAGCGCTTAGTGAACTACTTGGGCACAGCTTTTTTAGAGAAAACTTTCAAGGCAAGCGTTTACACACCCTTGTAAAAGCCCATATAAGACGTGGATATTCTGTGAATGAGAAAGCCAATAACGGGCATCAGCCGCTTAATATTGCGCTTCAACACAGTCGGTGTGAAGTCTCACAACTGCTTTTAGAAAGTGGTGCTGATACTCAAAGCAGAGATAAGTCTGGGCTAAATGCCTTTGAATGGGCGCTCACCAGAGAACTCTACGATATTGCCTTTAAGATTTATCAAGGAGGGCATCCTTATACTCCGCGACATCCGAATCTGTACATGAAAGTGCCCTATCAAAACCTCAATAAATTTGACACACGATTTTTTTCATAGTTCAGTAAAGAGTTTTTGATACCGTAACCATGGTTACTGTAACCAGTGTTACGGAGGAAGATGCTACGCGATCGTGAGTTCTTTATTCCGGCGAATAACCCTGGATCGCGAATTTTTTGCAGTAAAATGACCAGTAGTTGGTATTATAAACCCGACTTGCGCCTGGAAGGGGAGAGTCAAAGGGCGCGACTGGTATGATCTGGTCTGGCTTATTCTAAGAAAAGTGATTTTGAATAGGGATGCCTTCCTGACAATGGCCAAAGAACGCATTGATCAACTCGATATCGCATCAGCAATTGACGACATCATTCACTTAGTTCGCGATCAAGAGAGCGTCAATAGAAGCTGGTCGAAAGAATTTTTTCATTACTAGATTGAAAATATCCAGACGATCCCTGGCGCATAAAAAGCCTCTTGTGGTAAAAACTTTTTCCTCAACTCGGGTGTAAAGATGAAACAAGACGACTATGAAAAATTATGCGACCAGATCTGGGAGCACAACCGCCTCTACTATGTAGAGCATCAACCTATCATTAGCGATGAGGCGTATGACCGCCTCTTCAAGCAGCTAGAGGCGGCTGAAAGAGAGCACCCGGAATGGGTCACGCCCGCTTCGCCGACGCAGCGAGTCAACGAGATGGTGTCGACAGGATTTGTGTCTGTACGCCATCGCACCCCGATGCTCTCGCTTGCCAATACCTATAGCCGCGAGGAGCTTGAAGACTTTGTCAAGCGGATGCACAAGTTGACAGGTAAGCCGCAATGCGCCTTTTCCTGTGAGCTAAAGATGGATGGAATCGCCATCACAGCGCTCTATGAAAAGGGACTTTTTGTTCAAGGCGCCACGCGCGGCGATGGCAAAAAAGGGGATGATATTACGGCCAATATGCGCACAATCGGCGCACTTCCTTTAAAATTGCAGGGGAAGGAGGTTCCAGAGCTTCTTGAGGTACGCGGCGAGGTCTACATGCCGCACCAGGTCTTTAAAAGGATCAACGAGGAGCGAGAAAAAGAGGGGCTCCCACTCTGGGCCAACCCGCGCAATGCAGCTGCCGGCTCCCTCAAACTTTTGGACTCCAAAGAGGTGGCTAAACGCAAGCTGGAGGTTGTCTTTTACGGCCTTGCAGATGATTACCAGCAGACAAGCCAATTTGAAGCGCATGGCTTTTTGCGCCAGTTGGGGCTTCCGAGCCTTCCAATTATTGCAAAATGCCATTCGCTTGAGGAGATCTGGGCCTATGCGGAGAAGGTGCATCAAGAGCGGCGCAAGCTCTCTTACGACATCGATGGCATCGTGATCAAACTGGACGATCTGCGGGAGCAGAAACGGCTCGGCGTCACTGGCAAAAACCCTCGCTGGGCGGTCGCCTATAAATTTGCGGCTGAACAGGCGATCACCCGCATCCGCACAATCACCGTCCAGGTTGGACGCACTGGGGTATTGACCCCGGTAGCTGAGCTTGAGCCGGTCTTTTTGGCAGGTAGCACCATTTCGCGGGCAACGCTGCACAACGAAGATGAGGTCAAGCGCAAGGATATTCGCATCGGAGATCTCGTCACAATTGAAAAGGGGGGCGACGTGATTCCAAAAGTGGTCAGCGTCAACCTCGAGAAACGGCCTGCCCACACAGATGCCTGGAAGATGCCCGATCAGTGTCCAGCTTGCGGGACAGCCGTTTTGCGCGTTGCAGGAGAAGTTGCGGTGCGATGTCCCAATAAGCATGGCTGCCCTGAGCAAGGGTTGAGAAGCCTCATCCACTTTGCGAGCAAAGCCGCCATGGACATAGATGGTCTCGGTGAGAGGGTCATGGAGCAGCTTGTGGAGCTTGGGTTCGTCAAAAGGCCTTCAGACCTCTATATATTGACTGCCAGCGAACTTTCGCAGCTGGAAGGCTTTAAAGAGAAGTCGATCCAGAACCTATTGAAAAGCATTGACAACTCGCGCAATGTGACGCTCGATAAATTCATCATGGGATTAGCGATTAAGCATGTGGGAGCCGGCACAGCGGATCTTCTCGCGCGCAGAGCGGGTAGCATTGAAGCACTTGCAGAGCTAGATGAGGGGGCGCTTTTGGCCATCGAAGGCATCGGACCGAAGGTTGCAGAGTCTATTCTCACCTACTTTGCAAGCACAGAGAACCAGGAAGAGATGCGACGCCTACTTGAAAAGGGGGTCAAGCCGCAGCGACTCGAGGTGCGCAATTTTAAAGAGCACGCCTTCAATGGTAAAACATTTGTGCTCACCGGCACCTTGCAAAAGTATACGCGCACAGACGCCGCTGCGCAAATTAAAGAGCGGGGAGGCAAAGTGACCGATAGCGTGACGCGCAAAACAGACTTTGTCGTTGCAGGAGAATCTGCCGGATCCAAATTGGAAAAAGCGCGCGAACTGGGTGTCAAAGTGCTGACCGAAGAGGATTTTTTAGCTCTAATTTAAAAAAATATTGCATTATTAACGTCCATTTTCATATGGTGTGCATGTTTAACCATTTAAGCTTAGGACAATTAGCATGAAAAAGACTCTATTAATGCTCTGTGGAATGGCATTGATGTTCGGCAGCTGCAGCAATGAAACGAATGTTCGTGAAGTGAAAAAAGAAGAACAGGCTCCAGAAGTACCTCTGGTAGTACCTGTAGCCCCAGACACGCGTGTAGCGCCAGCTGCTCCAGAAGCGCCTGCGCCCGTAGCTCCAGAAACTCCTGTAGTTCCACCTTTGCCTGAAAATCAGCAAACACCTGAACAGAAGTAATCACAAAAGAGGTCACCATGAATAAGATCGCTCTATTTAGCCTCCTAACTCCTTGTGGCCTCTTTTTTTCACTCACTGCTTTGGAGCCGAACACGGGCCTCCAAGCAGCGCGTGTGGGGCGCGAAGAGGTGGTCCAGGCGCAAGAAGTGCCCACCATTCGCTTTTCTAAGAGGGCAGTAGCCGTTCTTAACCCGACCAAAGGCAATCTTGTCAATGGCATGGTCACTTTTGAAGCTGTTGAGGGCGGTGTTCGCGTCGTCGCCAAAATTGATGGGCTGACACCAGGGAAGCACGGCTTTCACATTCATGAATTTGGCGACTGCAGCGCTCCCGATGCGGCTTCGGCAGGAGGCCATTTTAACCCTACCCATAAGCAGCATGGGGGACCTGACAGCCTGGAGCGCCATGTAGGGGATTTGGGCAACGTGGTGGCAGATGAGAAGGGCCACGCCGAATATGAGCGCATCGATAGTGTGATCAGTCTCACAGGTCCCGATACCATTGTTGGCAGATCGGTCGTTGTTCATGCTCTTGCTGACGATTATAAGACGCAGCCGACAGGTAATTCCGGAGGGCGCGTGGCTTGTGGGGTTATTAGTACACGCTAAAATTTTCTGTTTGACAATTATAGATTATTTAGATATAGTTTTTAATTATTAATGGGGGAATTTTATGCAGATTTCTTTAAACGAAGCCTTAAACAAAGTTAACCTGGGTCAAAACTACGAAAAACTAGGAAAAAATGAGGGCTTTTTTTCCGGAAGAACCGTTTTAGCTTTTGACAAATCCAAGGGCTGGAGAGTGCGTCATCTGAATGCTTTCCAGTTTTTTTTTTAAAACTTTCTTTTGGCTTTTATAAAGAAACTCACCTAAAAGCTGTCACCCTTCAACTTAAAGCAGAGCAGGCAGACCCCAAACTTCTGATACGGTTCGTCAATCTTTGGAAAAAGAGCTACCCGAAAGAGCCTGAGCCAAAGCTGGATCTTAATCTTAATCCTGAACTAAAGCCTGAACCTAAAATTGAACCTAAGCCAGATCCAAAACCGGATCCAAAGCCAGATCCTAAGCCAGATTCTAAGCCTAAAGAGCCCCCCTATGACCATGACAAGGCAGTGAAGGAGATGCTCGATCTACTCGTACATTTTTCTCAGGAAAAAGAGGTAAAAGAGGATCCAAAAGTTAACGGACGCATCTCAGTTTTAATGAAAATTCTGCAAAAAAGAAAGAGCTCAGACCTAACTAAGGATCTTGTTGAACTGGTAAAAAAACTAGATGCAAAGAAGAGCTCTGCAGAGCTCCTTGATGAAGTAGACAAGATTAATAAGAGTTTAAAGCTGGATTCGACAAAGATCGATGCCTTTCATGGAAAGCGGCAGCAAAGGGAAGTCTGTGCCCTTTCGTTTAAGCACTATACGAATTGGGATGCAGCATTTGTTGACTATGAAGCTAAAATAACTGCCTTAGAAAGCGAGCTGTTTGATTACCAGCAATGTGAAAAGGAGCTTAATGAGACAACAATGAAATTTGAGCCTGGTAAACCTGGCCACAAGAGGGTCTGGAGAAGTAATAATGACGTTGAAAATGTTCGGTTCATACACGATAAACAGTTTCGGGAGCAGGTAGTGACTCAAGCGGTGGGAGATCCTAAGATAAACTTAGATGCTAAAGCACTTCTTGCCTATTTAACAAAAAAGAGAAAACTTTCTCATCATCCCAAAAGATTGTTAGAGCAGGTTTGCAACGAAAAAAATAAGATGGAAAAGCTCTTGAAAAAGATTGAAGAGCAACATAAGTGGGCAGTAGAAGCCTTAAAACGTGCGCCTTTGCCAGAATTTAAGGTAACAGAGGCCGAAAAAGATATGTTAAAAAAGGAAGTTAACTCTATTCCCGACTTTTCCCCAAGGATTACCGCAAAGAAAACAGTAATGTTTGAGTTTATTGAAGCTTTAAGCAGCGAAGAGAAGGCCGTTCAAAAGGCAGAATCTTTGCCGAAAGATCTGCTTTCTAATTTGCCTTCCACTGCCTACACAGGCAAATTGGAAGCCTGTATTACAAGTGTTGAGAAGCTAGCCCCAGCTAGGGCAGAACATTTTGCCCGGAAAAAAGAGCTCGAAGAGATTGAATCTGAGCTTGAGTGGATGAGCTTCTACAGCTAACTCTGAACAGCTTCCCCCAGGAAGGTCTGATGGCTATAGCCGTGAATCTTCACCTGTAGGAAAGCACCGATCAGACTCTCGTCGCCAGGGAATAGCACATGCTTCCAGCAGCGTGTGCGCCCTTTCATGAGACTGCTATCTTTGAGGTTGCGCTTTTCCACCAAGAACTTCCAACGTCTGTCCCAGCATCTCTTGCCGCTGCTTTGTGCTAATCTGATCTTGCAGCGCAATCAGCCGCTGAAGCCGCTCCTGCTTCACCTCTTCAGGAATATCATCCTTCCAGCGCATGGCAGGAGTCCCTTTGCGCGGGCTGTAGGCAAAAGAGAAAGGCGACCGAGTACTCGATCTGCTTGAGCATTTCATAGGTCATCTGGAATTCCTCTTCGGTTTCGGTGGGAAAGCCGACGATAATGTCGGTGCCAAGAGCGACACTTGGGAACAATTTCGCGCAGCATCTGCACCTTTTCCAGGTACTGCTCAACGGTATAGATGCGGTGCATTTTCTTTAAGATGCGGTTTGAGCCCGATTGAATGGGAAATGGACAAATTCGCAAAGCGCTTTTAAGATCGCGGATCGCTTCCATCAGCTCGCGGGTGATGTCGACGGGATGGCTGGTCATGAAGCGGATGCGCTCGATGCCGGGAATCTTGATCGAGGCGGTAGAGAAGGTCGTGGAAGAGGCAGTTCCATTCCGGCTTATCTTTGCCGTAGCTGTTGACGTTTTGACCCAGAAGCGTGATCTCTTTATAGCCCTTGATCGACAAGCTGGCGGCACTCTTCTACAATGCTGTCAGGGGGCGCGAGACACTTCAGGGCCGCGGGTGTAGGGGACGACGCAGTAGGTGCAGAACTTGTCGCAGCCGCGGATGATCGAGACATAGGCCTTGACCGTATCGTCGCGTTTGGCGCCCAGGTAGTCGAGCTCTTCGGTAAATTGATCGTCGGTGCGAATGGTCTGTTTGCCTGTCGACAGCACCTCGTCGAGGACTTGATTCAGATCGTGAATGTTATTTGTGCCCAAAACAAAGTCGATGTGGGGAAGCTTTTGAAAGAGGGAGTCTTTTTTGGCGTTGGCCATGCAGCCGGTGACGCCGATGAGGGCGTTTCGCTGCGGCGTGCGATCCGAGGAGGCCCAGCTTGCCCATCACTTTCCGCTCCGCCAAATCGCGGATCGAGCAGGTGTTGAAGATCAGCAGGTCGGCAGTCGTCTCATCCTCAGTGCGCGTCAGGCCACGCTGCTCAAGCTGGCCCACCATGATCTCGGAGTCGAGCTCATTCATCTGGCAGCCGTAGGTACGGACGTAAAAGGTCTTAGGATTGCGCATATGTGAGGGGAGTATAAAGGAACCGCCAAAACTTTTTCAAGAGGCGTGAATTTATTTGCACAAATCGGGGAGAATGTGTATGATAAATCCATCTTAAATCGAATAGGACTATTATGGCACAAAAAGCAAAAACAACGCAGACGCCGATGCTCAAAAAGAAAGAGATACGGCACTCCTGGTACATTCTCGACGCAACGGGCAAGACGCTTGGACGCTTCGCCTCCGAAATTGCAAAAATTTTGCGCGGCAAGCATAAGCCTTCCTTTACCCCCTACGAAGATTGCGGCGATGGCGTGATCGTCGTCAACGCTGATAAGATTCATGTCACAGGGAACAAGGTAGCGGCGAAAATCTATCGCAAGTACACAGGTTACATGGGCGGGATGCGCGAGACAACCTATAGAACGATGCTAGCGCGCAAACCTGAATACATCATTGAACATGCTGTGAATGGCATGATGAGCAAATCGCGCCTTGGGCACCAGCAGGCAAAACGTCTGCGCGTCTTCAAAGGAACCGAACATGAGATGGAAGCGCAAGCGCCTATCGTCGCAAACATTTAACAAATTCAAGTAGGCTAGAAGAATATGTCGGAAGAGACAGTAGCAACAGGAAGAAGAAAGACAGCCGTAGCCTCCGTTCGCGTACGAACAGGCAGTGGGAAAGTAGACGTTAATGGCCGTCCGTTTGAGGCCTATTTCCCACTTGAGATTCAGCGCAAAGCGCTATTAGCCCCCTTCGAAAAATTAGGGGGAAATGGGCGTTATGATCTGATTATTCGCGTCAATGGCGGCGGAATTGAAGCGCAGGTCATTGCGACGCGCCTCAGCCTCGCGCGCGCGCTCTTGAAAGATAACGAGCAGCTACACGAGGACTACAAAGATCGCGGCTTCCTCACGCGCGACTCGCGTAAGAAAGAGCGCAAGAAATATGGCCGAGCAGGCGCCCGTAAACGCTTCCAGTTCTCCAAGCGTTAATCTCTTTAGGGATGCGAGAGAGGGATACTCTCTCGCTCTTTTCAGTTGCATTTTATAATAATTATGTCTATAATTGTTTTTTAATTAAGGAGCAATTATGCACGTTTTTTTTGATTCATCGCAAACTTCTGCATGGAGAAAGCGAATCGCTCCCGCTGTCGAAGAGTTGACCCACCTAGAACGAATAGGTGACCCAGCAGAAATAGAATTTGCGGTAAACAAGAAAAAACTCAGCAGCTCAATTCAAGCTTAAGTCTTCGGGAATCATGGAGAGGGTCGCATACTTGCCGCCCATTTCGCGGAGGAGCTGCTGCCAGAGCTTGTCGGGCGAGGTGTGGAAGATGTGCTGCTCTGTAGCAGGGAAGAGGAGCCAGCTGCCATCGAGAAATTCCCGCTCGAGTTGACCGGCACCCCAGCCGGCATAGCCAAAGCAGAGGTAGATGAAGGGGCCATTTTCTTCGGTGATGGCCTCTTGGAGGAACTGCAGGTCGCCGCCAAGATAAACGCCGTCGCAAATTTTTAAGGTCTGCTGAGAGAGATCTGCTGAGGTGTGGAGGAGCATCATCTGGCTGGTCTGGACAGGGCCGCCCGCCCGAATGCTCACGTGCGGGTTTGCCATCTGCTGGATGTTGAGGATCTCCTCAGGAAGCTCCAGATCCAAGTTTTTGTTAATCACGAGGCCAAAGGAGCCGTTTGCGGTATGCTCACAGAGGAGAATCACCGAACGAAAAAAAATCCCATTTTCAATGTCGGGTGTGGCGATCAAAAAGGTTCCACGCTGTAGCTGAGAGTAGGGGAGGCTTTCTGTCATTCTTTTTCCATAAGCTCCGTTTCATGCAGGGCGGTATCGGCAACCTGGGTGTTATACATCTTGACCGATTCGTCAATTGTCTCCACGCGCCGCATCAATTCGGCGTAGACCTTAACAAATTCTGGATTTTGCAACATATCATAGCAGCCGCAGGCTGACAAGCCCTGCATCTGCTCAAGCACCATCGAAACGCGTGTAAGCGAGGTGGAGACCTGGTCGACCTCATCATTAAAATAGTTGCGAAATTCTTGAGGCGTCTGCAGCTTTTGTAGCAGGTTCATGCGGCGCGCGCGCAGCCGCTGCCAGCCCTTGTCGAGGTGGAAGAGGACGCCATAATGGTTCACATCGTTGAGAATCGTTTCAGCCTTATTGGTCAGGGCAACAAAGCGAATGTACATGTCATCGTTATGGATAAGTCTGCCAACCGTTCCTTTTCCTTTGTTGATGCGGTCTGTAATGCTTACAGTATCGGCTGAAATTTTATGGACGTTGTCGAGACTGTCTGACAAGACCTTAGGCTTGTCAAGGGCTGCGACGATGGAGTTGATATGATCTGTACTTTCGCCAAGAGAGTCCCAAAATTTATTTTCGCGCAACTTGGCAAAGGCGTCGTTGGCATTGTTCAGAGCGGTTTCCACTTTGCCGCCAAGGTCTTTAAAGTCTTTGATGGCATCTTCGACGGAACCGCTTTCAGTGGCGTAGATCACCTCATCATTGACGATGCGCAGCTCTTCCCCAGCAGCTGGTGCGCCGGGAAGAATGGCGACCGATTTATCGCCAAGAAGCCCTGAAGAGCGGGCGGAGATCTGATCGGTGTTGAAGACGCGCACGCTGGAATCGACCCGCAGCGTGAGCTCATAGACGTAAATATAGCCGTTGACAGCTTTGCGTTCCGTGTCGACTTCGGGCAGTTCGCGTATCTCTACCACCTCACCAACTGGTTTTCCCGCAAAATTGACGCGCGTTCCCACTGAGATTTTGTCAATATTGGCAAAGCGGACGCGCAGGATGAGCGTCTCATCGCCGACAGAGGGGTGGATGAACATGAGCACAAAAATGACGATGGCAGCTGCGGCCACGACAAAAATTCCAATGAGCATATTTTTCAGTTGATCAGGCATGGTCGGATCTCTTCTCGCTTAAGTCTTGTTCTGTGATGATCGCATTTTCAAAGAATTGCTGCAGCAATGGATCTTGAATTTTGAGAAATTCTTCCTTTGGGGCGATCTGGGCAATTTTTCCCTCGTGATGGAAGGCGAGACGGTCGCCCACATCGATGGCAGAGCGGATATCGTGCGTGACGACGATGCTCGTCGCCTGGAGCTCCTTCTTTGTTTGATTGATGAGCTCATTGATCTGGGCAGCTGTAATCGGATCCAACCCCGTTGTCGGCTCATCGTAGAGGATAATCTGCGGGCGATAGACGATGAGGCGCGCCAAGGCGGCCCTTTTGCGCATCCCTCCCGATAGGTCAGAGGGCATTTTCCCTTGCGTGCCTGAGAGCCCCACCATCGACAACGCCTCTTCCACACGGTCGCTGATCTGTTCCTCTTTGAGCTGTTTTTCATGCTGGCGCAGGTAGAAGGCCACATTTTCCCCCACGGTCATCGAATCAAAGAGAGCAGAGCCTTGAAAGAGCATCCCCATGCTCTTGACAGCCTCATAGCGCTTGCCTAGCGACATGGAGGAGATGCGCTTGCCATTGACTTCAATATACCCCTTATCGGGCGTCTCAATGCCTAAAATCTGCTTAAGTAAAACGCTTTTGCCGACGCCAGAGCGTCCCAAGATGACGAGCGTTTCCCCTTTAAAAACGTCGAGGTCGAGCCCCTTCAAGACCTGCAGCTTGCCGTAGGACTTCCAGACGTCGCGCGCCTTGATCATGATCTCTTTATCCACGCCTATAGCCTCTGTATGGGACTTAAGACCCAGGAATTAAACCACTCTTGGATATAATCGCTCGAAGCATTCAGTGCAACTGTCAGGAGGAAATTGCTAATTAAAATCACTGAATAGCAGATCACGACGCTGCTTGTCGTCGAACGGCCAACCCCTGCGGCGCCTCCCCGCGTGCGCATGCCTTTAAAGCAGGAGATCGTCACGATGATAATGCCAAACGCTGTCCCTTTGACGAGTCCGCTGAAAAAATCAAATGTGGTGATGTGGACCGGGAGAGGGTCAAGAAAAGAGTTTGAAGTCATCCCATAGTAGTCCACAGCGATCATGTAACCGCCAATAATGCCCATGATGCAGCTGAAAACCGTGAGCACGGGCATCATCAGGGTGCCTGCAATAAAGCGGGGAGCTATCAGATAGCGCAGCGGATCGACCGCCATGGAGCGCAGCGCGTCCACCTGCTCCGTGACGCGCATGGTGCCAAGTTCGGCGCACATCGAGGCGCCGACGCGTCCCGTCACCATAAAAGCCGTTAAAACAGGCCCTAGCTCCACCATCATCGCTTTTGTGACCATCAGACCCGTCGCGCTCACGAGCCCCTTATCAGAGAGCTGAAACCAGGCCTGCGCGGCCAGCACCATGCCTGTCGAAAAGCCGGTGATGGCGACCACAGGTAGCGACATGACGCCAATTTCATACATCTGATCGCGAATGAGACCCCAGGCAGGAGGGCGCCGCAGCGTGACCCCGATCACGCCTAAGATGAGGAGGACAAACTCCCCAATCGAAGTAAAAATGTCGGCAACTTTGTTAAGCATGACAAACTGATTTTTTCGTCATACTAGCTAAGAGCGGGATTGCGGTCAACTGGCGCGAACACTTTCTAAATTGCGCTGCAACTCCATTAAGTTCGACCGAAACTGATCAAAATTTTTTAAGTTGTTAATAAAAAACCCACCCCGAAAGGTGGGTTTTTTAGTTTTTTTAAGATAAGTCATCGAGAGCGCCTCGAAGTTTATCTAACATCTCTTTACGCTGCTGGCCCTTTCTGCCATAGGCTGCAGTAATCGCCTTCCTTAATAATTCTCCAGCTTCTTTCAATTCCTCTTTTGACATTTTAGAAGTGTCCATTTTGGCCATTTCACCCAGTCTAGCGCCCTCCGCCTGGGTAAATTTAATATTAAAGCCTGCGACACCTCTTTGTAGAGCCACTTTATCTCTGACGGTCTTGATCACCGACTTGATCACCGACGCAATCCCTTTTCCTATTGCCTCTTGGGATCTTATTTCCTGAGTGGCACCTACTACCGCTTCCTGTTCAAATATCTTGTCGCCTGCTCCTTTCTCTTTCGGTTCTGTTGTCAATTCCGCATCCCGCTCAAATCTCGACGGTTCTGCTCCTTTCTCTTTCGGTTCTGTTGTCAATTCCGCATCCCGCTCAAATCTCGACGGTTCTGCTCCTTTCTCATTCGGTTCTGTTGTCAATTCCGCATCCCGCTCAAATCTCGACGGTTCTGCTCCTTTCATCTTCACTTTTGTCTCCTCTTTCCCGCTCAGGCGATCCAGATTGTTCTGCATATTTTCAAGGATTATCTTAAGAGCTTCGAAATCCTCTTTACTTTCGATCTCTTTTTCATCAACTTTGGCCGATGCCATTTTAATAAAACGAGTTGCAGCATCAATCACACTTTTCTCGGACATCTTAGAAAAATCTGCTTCTGAAAGTTCTAGAAGAGCATTGCGCTCTTTTGTAGAAAGAGATTTTTGAACCAGAGGCGTTTCGTCCTTTAGAAAGATCTCATGCAATTTTTCAATTGCGGGAGAAACGCTTTCGCGCAGCGACTGAAGTGCCCCAGCCCTGTCGCGCCGCTCGAGGCCTGCTTTCGCGCCCGCCTTCAATTGATCGGCTACAGCAGCCCCGCGTTCGCTGACTCCCTGGTACCCGCCCACCTCTTTTTTGAGACTGCGCACCTCTTTTAAGAACTCTTGCGATCTTTGGAGATTTCCACCCTGCTGCTTATACATAAATGTCGCAGCGCCCTCTTCCAAATTATCGAGAATCTCTGTCAGCTTCGCCCGCAATTCTGCCGGCCGCATTTTAGCCATATTTGCCACCTCTTCAGGAGTTGGAAGCAGCACTTTGCCCCGCTCAGCAGGAGCAACCTGCGCATCCATGCGCGCCTGACGAAATTCCTTAACTAATTTTGCAACATCGTTAGCCAGTGCAGCAGCAGGACCTGTAGCAACTTCTTTAAAAGTCACTCCTGCACGAGAGATAATTTGTCCTTCTCGTTTCAAGACATCTTTGTTTTCATTTCGAATTTGAGTCAGATGCTCCTTCACTTTATCAAGCTCTTTCGATTTTCCTGATTTTTTGTTGACCGCCTCTAAAATTCCGATCGTGCTTAACACGATTTCATGCAACTCTGTGCGTCTCTCAATATCCTCTTTTAGTCCTTCGGTTCCTTCAAGATTTGAAAATTTATTTGGGCGCAGTTCATACGAAAGCTTGTTAACCAGCTTCTTATTCAGTGCTGCGCATTCGCGGTCGAGCTGACTTGTTGCTTTACCTGTTTTTATAAAATTGAGAACATTTTTTAAGAAATCTTTGACATCTTGAACAAAGACCTCTCTGCCTCCCAATTTTCCCCGTTTTTCTATCTTCTGCAGCTCTTTTGAAGCATCAGCGCCTAAAACCATTTCTACTTGAGCAGCTAAACCTTCAGCTTTATTGATAGCCATAAAACCCTCCTCGTTTACAATTACAATTCAAAATTATGCAACTTATGTGCCAAGCCTCCGAAGATGTTCTTGTATGACACCGATTCCAAACCGTCCTTTTTGCATCAGTTAATCTTTCTTCAAGTGCTCAAGGCGCTTGAATTCCGCATTGAGGACCTTTTCAGCAGCTCGTAAATCAACGGGGGAGATTCGATGTTTTTTTACTAATAGGCATAAGACCCCTTTTAAAAACCCACCCCTTGCGGGGTGGGTTGCGAGATATCAGGATTTCAGACTCTCAAGGTTGTTTTGCATATTCTCGATGATATCTAAAATATCATCCATGACTTGCGGATCGGCAAGACCTGTCTCTCTTAAATTTCTTTCGACCATTTCCATGACGCGATTGGCAGCTGTAATCACACTTTTTTCAGACATCTTCGAAAAGTCTGCTTCAGCTAGCTCTAAAAGAGCGTTGCGCTCTTTTGTCGTAAGAGTTGTTTGTATGAGAGGCGTGCCTTCAGTCGAAAAGACCTCATGCAATTTTGCGATTAAAGGCGAGATATTCTGTCTCAGGGACTGCACGGCCGCTGCCCGGTCGCGCCGCTTGAGACCCGCTTTCGCGCCCGCCTTCAATTGACCTTCTACAGTAATACCGCGTTCGCTGACTCCTTGGTACTCGCTCACCTCTTTTTTAAGGCTGCGCACCTCTTTAAGGAAGTCTTGCGATCTTTTGAGGTTTCCTCCCTGCTGCTTATACATAAATTTCGCAGCACCCTCTTCCATATTCTCGAGGACCTCCGCTAGCTTCGCCCGCAATTCTGCTGGCCGCATTTTAGCCATATTTGCCACCTCTTCAGGAGTTGGAAGCAGCACTTTGCCCCGCTCAGTAGGAGCAACCTGGGCATCCATGCGCGCCTGCCGAAATTCTTTAACCAGGTTCGCAACCTGTTTAGTCAGATCGGCAGCAGGACCTGTAGCCATTTCTTTAAAAGTCACTTTCGCACGGGAGATAATTTGGCCATGGCGTTTCAACACATCTTTGTTTTCATTCCGAAGTTGAGTCAGATGCTCCTTCACTGTATCCAGCTCTTTCGATTTTCCTGCTTTTTTGTTGACCGCCTCTAAAATTCCGATCGTGCTTAACACGATTTCATGCAACTCTGTGCGTCTAGCAATATCGCGCTGCAGTCCTGGGGTTCCTTCACCCAGCAGTGGAAATTTATCTGCTCGCAGCTCCGAGGAGAGTTTGTTGACCAGCTTCTTATTCAGTGCTGCGCATTCGCGGTCGAGCTGACTTGTTGCTTTACCTGTTTTTATCAAATTGAGAACATTTTTTAAGAAATCTTTGACATCTTGAACAAAGACCTCTCTGCCTCCCAAATTTCCCCGTTTTTCTATCTTCTGCAGCTCTTTCGAAGCATCAGCGCCTAAAACCATTTCTACTTGAGCAGCTAAACCGTCAGCTTTATTGATAGCCATAAAACCCTCCTAGTTTACGATTACAAATCAAAACTATGCAATTTACGTGCCAAGCCTCCGAAGATGTTCTTGAATGACATCGATTCCATTTTTAAGTTCCGCGGGCACGGCAGCTCCTTTTGAAAAATAGACCCTGTTTAACAGAGCAAGGACATGCTGTCCATTTTGCATCAGTTCATCTTGGGAAAGTTTATGGAGCGACCCTTTCTTAATCGTTAACTCTTTTTTTTCATCCTCTGAGAGATACTCACTCATCTTAGAAAGGGCGCTTGTTAAACCGATAAGCGCTTTTTGAAGAGCATCTGCTTTGCGCTGACGCTTTTTAAGCCCTCCAAGGATATACTTTTGCTGCGGCTTAAGAACGGCTCGCAAATTCGCTTGTTTGCCTTTTAAGGCCTCCTTTTCTTCGGGGGTAATGTCGCGCTTGTGGACAACTTTCTCCCGCGCCTCGATTCTTTTTTGATTCTTTTCGATTACTGCGCGATTGTGTTTGTCTAGGTTGCTAAGGTTAGAGATAAGAAGACTCTGCTCTTTACTATTTTTAGGCAGTTTTGCAAGGAATTCGCCCATTTTGACGACGAGCTTTTCCACCGATTGACGCATCTTCACATCCTTGCTGAGCTTTTCGACGCCTTCAAACTGCATCTTTTTTTCTTCTAGAATTAAGCTTTTGGATAGCTGTTTGACTCTGCCATTCAAGCGGTGGCAAGCTTGATCATTTCCCACTCTTCCTGTAGCAAGGGCGTAAAAGATTTTTTGAAAGCCCATTTTGATTCTTTCGATAATTCGGGACCCTAATGTGCCCTTTAAGGGCTCAAGGCGCTTGAATTCAGCATTGAGGACCTTTTCAGCAGCTCGCAAATCAACAGAGAGATTGGATGTTTTGCTAATAGGCATAAGACCCCCTTTTTAAAACCCACCCCTTGCGGGGTAGGTTGCGCTATCAGGATTTCAGTCTTTCAAGGTTGTTTTGCATGTTCTCGCTGATATCTAAAATATCATCCATGACCTGCGTATCGGCAATACCTGTATCTTTTAAATTTTTTTCAACCATATCCAGGACGCGATTAGCAGCTGTAACCACACTTTTTTCAGACATCTTCGAAAAGTCTGCCTCAGCCAGTTCTAAAAGAGCGTTGCGCTCTTTTGTCGTAAGAGTGGTTTGTATGAGAGGCGTGTCGTCAGTCAAAAAAACCTCGTGCAATTTTGCGATTAAGGGCGAGATATTCTGTCTCAGGGATTGAACGGCCCCTGCACGGTCGCGCCGCTCAAGGCCCGCTTTCGCGCCAGCCTTCAATTGGCCTTCCAAAGCGCCGCCACGTTCGCTGATTCCCTGGAACTCGCTCACCTCTTTTTTGAGACTGCGCACCTCTTTTAGGAAATCTTGTGATCTCTTGAGGTTTCCTCCCTGCTGCTTATACATAAAGGTAGCGGCCCCCTCTTCCAGATTTTCTAGAACCTCCGCTAGTTTCGCACGCAGTTCTGACGGACGCATCTTCGCCATTTTTGTGACCTCTTCAGGAGTTGGAAGGAGAATCTTGCTTCGCTCCGTAGGGGCTACTTGAGCATCCATGCGCGCCTTCCTGAATTCTTTAACCAGGTTTGCAACGTCGTTAACCATCTTAGTAGACGTCCCCGTTGCCTCTTCTTTAAAAGTCACTCCCGCCCGAGAGATCATTTGACCTTCTCGTTTCATGACCTCTTTGTTTTCATTTCGAATTTGAGTCAGATGCTCTTTCACTTTATCCAGACCTTTGGAATGTCCAGCTTTTTTATCGACAGCTTCTAAAATTCCGAGGGTGCTGATCACAATTTCATGCAAGTAGGTGCGTCTCTCGATGTCGCGCTTTAAACCATCGGTTCCTTCACCAAGCGTTGTAAATTTATCCGCGCGAAGTTCTGAGGACAATTTATTGACCAGCTTCTTATCAAGTGACGCGCATTCGCGGTCAATCTGACTTGAAGCTTTGCCAGTTTTTAAAAATTGGAGAACACTCTTTAAGAAATCTTTTATATCACGTACAAAGACCTCTCTTCCGCCTAATTTCCCCCGTTTTTCTATCTGCTTCAGCTCTTTCGAAGCATCTGTGCCTAAAACCATTTCTACTTGCGCAGCTAACCCATCAGCTTTACTTATAGCCATAATAACCTCCTTTTATTAACTAATAACTATTAATTATAGAAAAAATAGCAATTGCATTATAAATCAAAATTATTTATTTTGCTTTAAAACCCACCCCTTGCGGGGTGGGTTGCATTCTCAGGATTTGAGACTTTCAAGGTTGTTGTGCATATTGTCGACGATCTCTTTAAAGGCTTCAAAGCCCTCAGGATCCTCAATATCTCTCTCCTCTATTCCCATTAAGGCAAACCCGAGGACTCGATTTGCAGCATCAACGACACTTTTATCCGACATCTTCGAAAAATCTGCCTCAGCCAGTTCTAAAAGAGCGTTGCGCTCTTTTTGTGGAACATATTTCTGGATGAGAGGTGTGCCATCGGTCAGAAAGACCTCGTGCAATTTTGCGATTAAGGGCGAGATATTCTGTCTCAGGGACTGAACGGCCCCTGCACGGTCGCGCCGCTCAAGGCCCGCTTTCGCGCCAGCCTTCAATTGGCCTTCCAAAGCGCCGCCACGTTCGCTGATTCCCTGGAACTCGCTCACCTCTTTTTTGAGACTGCGCACCTCTTTTAGGAAATCTTGTGATCTCTTGAGGTTTCCTCCCTGCTGCTTATACATAAAGGTAGCGGCCCCCTCTTCCAGATTTTCTAGAACCTCCGCTAATTTCGCACGCAGTTCTGACGGACGCATCTTCGCCATTTTTGTGACCTCTTCAGGAGTTGGAAGGAGAATCTTGCTTCGCTCCGTAGGGGCTACTTGAGCATCCATGCGCGCCTTCCTGAATTCTTTAACCAAGTTTGCAACGTCGTTAACCATCTTAGTAGACGTCCCCGTTGCCTCTTCTTTAAAAGTCACTCCCGCCCGAGAGATCATTTGACCTTCTCGTTTCATGACCTCTTTGTTTTCATTTCGAATTTGAGTCAGATGCTCTTTCACTTTATCCAGACCTTTGGAATGTCCAGCTTTTTTATCGACAGCTTCTAAAATTCCGAGGGTGCTGATCACAATTTCATGCAAATAGGTGCGTCTCTCGATGTCGCGCTTTAACCCATCGGTTCCTTCACCAAGCGTTGTAAATTTATCAGCGCGAAGTTCTGAGGACAATTTATTGACCAGCTTCTTATCAAGTGACGCGCATTCGCGGTCAATCTGACTTGAAGCTTTGCCAGTTTTTAAAAATTGGAGAACACTCTTTAAGAAATCTTTGACATCTTGAACAAAGACCTCTCTTCCGCCTAAATTCCCCCGTTTTTCAATCTGCTTCAGCTCTTTCGAAGCATCTGCGCCTAAAACCATTTCTACTTGAGCAGCTAACCCATCAGCTTTACTTATAGCCATAAAAACCTCCTTTTATTAACTATTCCAACAAATTCAATTATAAAAACTTGGTAATTGATTTGTAAACACATATTTTAGAATAGTGCGATTCGCGTGCCAGAAATAAAATAGGAAGTTATTTAACTTTAGCGACTTAAGAAGCAGGTGTGAGACGCTGCCGCTCTTTTTGGGTCTTTTTTGTTGCTTTTTGAAGGGAAGATTGGGACAGGTCTTTAGAGAGTTTGCGTTCACCCTCTTCCCAATATTCGAGCATGGGGAGGGCAGAGAGACCTACTTTATTTAAGAACAGTGCTCGAGGAGAGTCTTTTTGAGTGTTTAAACGTAGATTTTCTTGATCTTTAGCAGAATCATCCATGTCGCAGCCGATCAATAGATCGCTTTTTAAATGAGGCTCAACAGAACAGAAGTCGATATAATCCTCGGGATTCTTGAAAAATTGCACAGACAATTTAATTCCTAATGAAAGGGCTGCGGTGAGATAATTCACAAAATCTGGGATAGCCTGCGAGGAGCGCGTATCACCCTTAAAGGATGTGTGAATATCTGCTAGGCTGATTTTGCGAACCTTTTTTCCTTCGAAGAGCTTCTGCTGTTGTTCATGAAGTTTTTCGGCCTCATTCTGACTCTCAAGGGCCTTATAAATCGCAAAGCCTGTCCCTATGGCAGAAAAAAGTGAGAATAGGGCAGGAACAGTTTTCTTTTCCGATTTTGTCGCATAATAGCCAGAACCAGCTGTTGCTAGGATACCACCTGCTGCAAAAGTCGCAAATTGGCGCGAATCAGCAAGATGCTTCAGTCTGTCACTTTCAATGGCGAGCAATTCTTGATTGCGCATTTCTAAAGGCTTTGGATCAGTGTAGTTATGATCAACCAGATTGACCTGCAGGGTGCCGACCCAGCTTTCTTCATCTAACAGTTTAAGAACTTTGACCAGGACAACAAAATCAGAAAACAGGAGTCCAGACCCAAAAATTGTGAGTGTAATGTCGTGCGATTGTCTCTCTTTAAGAAGTATCCTAATAATGGACAGCACATTTCGTTCATATCTTTCGCGGTAGTCGTGTTGGAGACGATCTAACGGCTCACAAGAACACTCCATTAAATTGCCAAACGAATAGATGCAGTGGCCCATGGGAGTTGGATTCCCACAGCCGCACCCCTCTTCTTGCAAAAGAAGCGTTTTGGCTTGACCCTGAACCACTGTATCAAGGACGCGACGGCAGCGCTTTTCAACATACAAAGGCTGCTTACAATCCACTTTGTAATAGCAGCTGTTGCGCATCGTCACGGAGCGTACAACCATATAGTGCTCTAAAGAGGGAACGGACATAGCAAACTCCATTTAAAATGGAAATTCTGCTCCAAGCCTCTTACAATGTCAAATAAAAACTAGCTCACTCGCCGCATCGCGCTCATGTGGGCGATAGGGATCAGGCCAAGTCCCCCTGTGACGCAAGCTAGAAAGAGACTTGTGATTGGATAGGCAACGATAAATGGCACCTTATAATTATTAATATTTTATTTATATTTTAAACCCGACTTGCGCCCCTACATCACGCTTAAACTTTGGCCGAACTTAGCAAGTTGCCTGATAAGCTCCGAAGGCCAAGTCGCGACTTGGCCAAGGGGCTTAGCAGAGCAAATTGCTAAGTGCAGGCAAGTTTAAGCGCGATATTCTTTTTAATTTTCAATTTTTGCAAAGTTTTCCCAAAAAGGAGAAGACTATGGAATTGAAAATTATTTTTATTTACAGCTTTTGCTCTGACATGCTTCACGCAGCGGGTATCAAATCTGATCCTCAATGTAAAATGAATCTAGCTGAAATTATGACCGTCGCTATCACAGCAGCCCTATTTTATGGAGGCAATTTTTCTAGGGCACGTCAAGTGCTCATGTGGAATGGTCATATTACTAATATGCTGAGTGAAAGCAGGCTAAATCGTCAATTGCACGCTATAGATGCTTCAATTTGGCAAATGGCCTTTCATATTGTCGCTCAAGTCTTTCATCGAGAAAATAATACTCTTGAATACCTCGTGGACAGCATGCCTGTAGAAGTTTGTGCTAATTACAGGAGTTATCGGTGCAAAATCCTTAAAGGCAAAGAGTTTATCGGATTTTGCAAAGCGAAAAAGAAATTCTATTATGGTTTTAAGCTTCACATGCTGACAACAGCTTCTGGATTACCTGTAGAGTTTATCATTACACCAGCTTCTCACGCTGATATTACTGCTTTTAAGACTATGCACATTGATCTAAGAGAGGGATCAAAGATTTACGGTGACAAAGCATATACCGATTATCAATTGGAAGAAGAGCTTTCAGATATTGCAGGAATCCATTTCTTACCTGAAAGAAAGGTTAATTCAAAAAGACAGCATTCAGGGTCCCTTAACTCTATTCGAGGTAAGCTGAGAAAAAAAATCGAGACCTCTTTTAGTAGTTTGACAAGGCTATTGCCTAGAAGAATAGACGCTGTCACCACACAAGGTTTTATCATGAAATTGCTTATATTTATTTTTTCGTTTTCACTTCAAAAGATATTCTAAAACGCTCTAGCTCGAGCGTTATTTAAGCAGTCGATCTAGCGCATCTTGCGATTCGCCAAGGGGAATACCCTTGGCTTCATCGCAATCTGCGCTATCTCAACAGCTTAAATAACACTCGAGCCAGGATTAGGGGGCAAGTCGGGTTTTAAATAATTTCAGCCAGCAACTCCGCTAAATGAAGCGGCTTGCGGCCCGTTGCTTGAGCGATTTGCGTGCGGCAGGAGAGGCCATTGGCGACAATCATTGTTTCAGCCGCACTTGCTCGAACTGCAGGTAAAAGAGTTAATTCCCCAATTTTTAAAGAAAATTCATAGTGCTCCTTCTCATAGCCGAAGGAGCCGGCCATGCCGCAGCAACCTGAAGGAATTTCTTCGACAGTAGCTCCTGGAATGGATCGTAAGACCTCAAGAGTCTCCTTCATTCCGACAAGCGCCTTCTGATGGCAGTGGCCATGGACTAAAATTGGCTTTGCTAACTTCTTGAACTGCGGCTTTTCAGCCGCGACAAATGCGTCAAACGTGCAGCACGCCGGGGCTAAAAGGCGATTATCACAAAGCCCGGCAAAGTCATCAACGAGTGCTGAGAGGCAGCTCGGCTCCAGCCCTACGATCTTGTGGCCCTGCTTAGCATAGGGCATCAAACTCGCAAGCAGCTTTTCAGATTGGGCGCGCGCAGGCTTGAGGAGCCCTTTGGAGATGAGGGGACGGCCACAGCATTGCCAAAGGGGCACAATGACCTGGTAGCCCATCGATTCGAGCACCTTTACTGCAGCGATGCCGATCTGCGGCTCTAGAAACTCTGTGTAGGTGTCGTTGAAGAGCACAACTGTCTTT
Source organism: uncultured Parachlamydiaceae bacterium (assembly GCA_963745935.1). Lineage (GTDB taxonomy): Bacteria > Chlamydiota > Chlamydiia > Chlamydiales > Parachlamydiaceae > JAJFUZ01. Next base: position 581,187 of record CAVUZO010000002.1, on the reverse strand, counting down.
ACTGAAGGCGGCGAAACATGCTTGTGCCACCAGTCTGAAAAGCGCTGCGTCGTAAGTAGGGGAAGGGGACGCTTGTCTGTCATTCCCACGCTGCGCATGAGCCATTTTGCAAAGCGGGTCCCACTTAATGCATTGACAGCAGTGGCAAAAGGGGAGGCCCAGCTGTAGAATCGGCTCAAATGGCCAAAGAGCCTGGAGCGAAGACTGTACCCCTTTTTTTCCTGGTACTGGAAGAGAAATTCCGCCTTCATCTTGGCCATGTCCACTTGCGAGGGGCATTCGGCTTTGCAACCCTTGCATTCGATGCAGAGGTCGAGCACCTGGTAGATTCCATCCCAATCTTTGGTCGTCAGCTGGCCATGGATGAGGCCGCGCAGCGCTTGGGCGCGGGCGCGCGTCGTATCATACTCATCCTGTGTAACTTGGAAAGATGGGCACATCACCTTGTCGCGCTTGCGGCAGAGGCCATTGCCATTACAGAGATCAGCTGCAAGCTCAATGCCGCCTTCAGCCTTAAAGTCGAGAAAGGTGGGCCACGGCTTGATGGGAGTGAAGCGCAAATTCTCTTCAGGCGGGGGGCCATGCACAATTTTGCCTGGATTGAGTCTGTTGTCGGGGTCAAAGGCCTTTTTAACCTCCTCAAAGGCGGCGTAGAGGGTTTTACCATGGAGCCGCTTATTGAGCCAGGAGCGCACCAGTCCATCGCCATGTTCGCCACTTAAAACGCCCCCATGAGCTAATACTAAGTCGCACACCTCGATCATCATTTCGCGCATCCGTTTTAACTCACTTGCATCGCGTAGATCAAAGTAGGGGCGAATGTGGAGGCAGCCGGCACCCACGTGGCCATAAATGCCCGCCTCTTTGCCTTTAGAACTAAGAAGAGCGAGAAACTGCTCCATAAACGGGGCGAGGTTGTGCGGCGGCACGGAAAGATCTTCGATAAAGGCGACGGCGCGGCTATAGGTGCGGCGCGAGAGAAGCAACCCAAGGCCTGCTTTGCGCAGCTCCCACACTTGGGCAATGGTTTTAGGGTCCGTCAAAATAGTTCCAAGCGCGGGCGCTGTTTCCCCCTCAAATTCGACGATGAGCAGCGCTTCGGGGGTCCCTTTCAGCCAGCTTAACCTGTGTCTCGAGCGTCCCAAAGAGATAATTTTAGAGTCGATCATTTCAAGAGAGAGGGGATTATACGCGAGCAGGCCCTCAACTTCGCGCATTGCTGCCAATATAGTGTCAAAAGGAATAAGGCATAGAACAGAACGTTTAAAATTGGGCACGATCCGCAGCTTCATCTCTGTCACAATAGCTAGCGTGCCTTCTGACCCGGCAATTAACTTGCCCAAATTAAAAGGCTGCTCCAAAAGAGCGTCCAGATTATAGCCAGAGACGCGCCGCGGCAGCTTGGGAAAATGGGCGGCAATCTCTTCACCATATTTCAAGCGAATGGCGTCGAGTTTTCGCAGCACAGTCGGTAACTTCTGCTCAGTAGCAAGAGCGACCTCTAAGATGTGGTCGACCATGCTTCCGTAACGAAGCGAGCGAGCTCCAGCGGCATTGTTGGCCAGCATGCCGCCGAGCGTGGCGCGGTCGCCGGTCGAGGTGTCGGGGCCTAAGCGATAGCCATGCGGGGCTAAAGCGCGGTTAAGGTCGTCCTGGATAACGCCAGGCTGGCAAATGGCATACTGTTCTTCCAGATTAATTGAAACAATCTGATTCATATGGCGCGACAGATCTAGGATCAGGCCGCTGCCAAGGCAGCCGCCCGTAATGCCAGTAGCTGCGCCGCGGGCTGTGAGGGGGATGTTGTGTTTGGCAGCAATGGCAAGAGCAGTTGCAACATCTTCATTATCAATAGGTTGCAAAATCGCCAGCGGCTCCACTTCATAAATGGAGGCGTCGACGCTGTAGGCGCGCCGCGAGATCGGGTCCGAGCGGAGCTCGCCTTTTGCATGACGCTTTAGCTCGCTTAAAAAATCGCTCATCGCTGGAAGGAGTAGATGTGGCCGATATTGAGGATGCGGGTCAGCTCGTCGAGGGCGTGCTGCACCTCTGTCAGGAGTTTTGGATCGGCAAGGTCGCCTGGCTGCAGCTGGTCGCGGTAGTGCTTCTGGATCCACTCTTTTAGCCGATCATAGAGGCGGTCGCTCATCAACACCCCTTGATGCATGGCGCTCAGCTCCCGTTCATTGAGCACGACCCGGAGGCGCAGACATGCGGGGCCGCCGCCGTTGCGCATGCTTTCGCGCAGATTAAAGTAGTGCACCTCTTTGATCGGATTTTCTGAAGCGTTGAGGCAGCCGTGGATGGTCAGTTCTACTTGGCCACCATCTTGACACTCTGTTGGAGCGGCAAGCATCATGCTCCCATCCGGCAGCGAGAGGAGCTGCGAATTAAAGAGGTAGGAGTCGACCGCCGCTTTCAGCGGAAGCATCTCGCTTGTAATGGGAACGAAGATCATCTGCATGTCGCAAAACTGCTCCGCCTTAGCCCGAATTTCTTTGACAAGCTCCTCCGTGTTGAGGAACGCCTCTGTGTGGTAGAGAAAAACATTCAAGTTGCCCACAGCGATCACATCATTGTGAAAGACGCCGCTGTCGATGGCATCGGGATTCTGCTGCGCAAAGATGGCGCGGTTGGGATAGAGGCGATGGAGGCGCGCCACCGCATTGGAGGCCTCAAAGGTTTGTCGAGCTGGATAAACTTCGGGCAAGAAGCTATTTGTTCGCACACCGTAGCGGCCAAACACAAAGAGCTGAATTCCTGGATCCCCAAAGCTGCGCGCAAAGCGGGTATGGTTGGCCGCCCCCTCATCTGCAAGGAAGCGAAGGGGAGCGTGATGGGAAAAGAAGATAGGCTCGCGGAAAATGGTTTTAAGCAGCTGCGCCGTAAAATCGGCTTCGAGGCTGCGATGAAAAGTGGAGGCCAGGTTGGCAGGGGTGAAATGCAGATGCTGGTCGAGGCTGTCGCAAGAGGGAGAGATCGTTGCCGCATTGGCCGCCCACATCGCCGAAGCCGAGCAGCAGCCATAGTAAAGGTCCAGGTCGTGGGCGGCAGCTTGCTGAATGATGTCGCTGTCGCGCCCCTGAAACCCTAACGTTTTCAAGAAGGGGATGTTGGGACGCTCGTGCGGCGGCAAAACCGCCTGCTTTAGCCCCTTATCGTGGAGGAACTTCATTTTCTGCAGCCCCTGCAGAGCCGCCTCTTTCGGATTGGAACTCTTCTTGGCATTCTCCATCGACGCCACATTCCCGTAGGAGAGTCCGCTATAGTTGTGCGTCGGTCCCACGATGCCGTCAAAATTCACTTCATAAGCGCTTGGGTTCATAGAGAGTATTCCTAAACGAAAGCGCATGAGTTGTCAAGTTGGGGTTTCGTGATCTTGCTTTTAAGTATAATTTTCTATATAATTAGCCTTTTTACTAATCTATTAAAAGGTGCATTTATGGAAATGGTTGACTTAAGCGTAAGAAAATTGAATCGCACGCTCTCTTTAATGGATCAATCAAGTGTGGGCGTAAAGCCCATGCGGCGCATTGGGATTAAGATCCGCAATTTCTTTATAAAAATTCCCCGCCTTTTCACACGCACAAGAGCCAGCTCCTCCCAGGTGCGCAAGCTGGTTAAGTATTACATGTTTCAAGCAAAGCCTGCCGATCGTTCGGAGGAGAAGACGCGCCTCGTTCATGCGCTCTACGACCGTCTGAGCCGCTTGAGAAAACGTCCTGGAACTAGTTTTGCTGCTGGAATCGAAAAAAATGCGATCGACGAACTAGCAAAGGCCTCTTTAGACCCATCGAAAGGCTTTCGTAAACTGAAAAAATTGCCGGCACCATCGCAGCGGGTGCTCTTTAACCTATCTGCCGACCAGTTTGGGCAAGCGGCGCTTCTGCAGGGAAGCCCCCATCTGCCGATGCTCCAGTATGTGCAGAGCTATTTTGAGGCCTCTAAGAAGCAGAGGGGTAGCGCTCCTGTCAATGACGCCGTCATGAAGCAGATCGGCCAAGCGCAGGCGCTGCTGGAAGCTAAAGATCTCGTCAAATGCGGCAAGACGCAGTTTGATCAGGCGATAGCCAAGGGCGAGTCGCTGCTGATTCCTGGCGGCTGGAAAGGGCTGCCGATGGGTGAATCGCTCTACTATCAGATCACTCCTCAAGGCCAGGGTAAGGTCTCTTTCCGCGTCTACACCCTCAGCGCCGGATCGGATCAGAATGGGATGGCCATCGACGACATCAAGTCCAAAGCGCGCCCCTACTGCGAATGGAGAGGCATCGACACGGACAAGATCAGCAACCCTGTTTTCTGGAAGATCATCCAAGAGATGGTGAAAAGCGGGGATGTATCGCTCAAGAATATGATCGGAGCGATGCTAAGTCCGGATGGAGCTGGATTTGGCGGAGAGAGTTACGGTCCTGGCCATCTGCAAGGCTTGCGCCAGTATTTAGCTCCCAAAGAGGCTGACGGAGAGGCTAAAGCTGACTCCATCTTCATGAACCCGCAGCAGAGCGGTGTCCATAAATCGCTTTTCGGATTCTTGCGCGCCAACATGTCTCAAGAAGAGTATCGGCGCATGGTCTGCTCGATCCGCCTCCAGGCTCTTGTCGACAAGGTGCATAAAGTCGGGATAACGCAGCCTAAGTGGTGGCACCGCTTTGTCGACTGGCTCCCATCAAAAGTGGCGCTTGTGATGCGCATGTACTTCGACATTGCTGTATCGAAAGAGTCGGAGGGGCGGCTGATTGAGAAGAGCCGCGACAAGCTGGCATCGAAAATTTCGCGTGCCTACAACGATGGGGTAATCGGAAAAGACTTCCTGATTCGCGCCCAAGGTCTCTTGACAAAAGTTTCCACTAAAGTCGAAGCGATCCGCAATGATCGCGTCAAAAAGGCAAACGTCGAAAAGCGCCACTATGCCGGAATGGGCCAAAAGCTTAAACAGCCACTTGTTGGAGTTGAAAATCCGATCCACAAACTTCTGAATAGCAAGCAGGCGTTTGCTCCCTCTGCCCATACTGATGTGGCAGCGGCAATTGTCAAACTCTCCTCGCCCGATCAAGCGGCGCAAGCGACTGCCTTGAAAGAGGTGCGACTTTTAAGCGAAGGCGCCTGGAAAGCAGGAGAGGATCGGCCGCTCTATGGCGCTCTGATGCAATTTATCCGCAATCTGTCGATTGAAAAAGATTTCTGGAAACACTCCCCAGAAGCGGCCAAGCTGATGATCGCCGACCTTGGCGTCATTGAAAAGAGGCTCTTTCAACTCACGTTTAAGCTTCCGCAGCCAAACAGTCGTTTAGCAGAGCGCACCTATGCCCTCGCAAAGCTGCATCACATTCAGGTGGAGCTCTTGAAGAGTGTCGATGCCGATTTGGCAAAAAACTTTCCCATCCCTTATGGAATTTTGCAGAATCCACTTTTCTCTCTCTACGACCCGAGAATGCAAAAAGAGTTTCAGCAGATCCAAGAGGCCAAAAATGAGTATGATGGTCGATTTGCCTATAAAGGGGGTTCCATGTCCGATGGCGAGCGCAAGATGGAATTTAGTTTCTCGACCCCTAAAAATGGAGAGCATCAACCCAACTTTTGGGACTACCTTGAGAAGCTGATTCCGACAGATAAATTGATTCCCGCAAAAGAGCAGCATGGCCCGGCGCATGTCAAAAATGGGCGCCTCTTTATGAGCGACGGCCTCCCCGAATGGGTGAAAAGCTTGCGCGATGCGTACGTTTGCGAGACCTACTATTTTGACTCCTGGATGCCAAAAGCTGGGTTTGAAAGCGTAGACCGCGCCAAAGGGCTCGACTTTGAGTTCAAGTTTAGTGCGACGAGAGACGTTGCCAGCATCGCTTGCCAGCTGAAAGGGGTGACAGCTGAAATCGTTAGGCATCCGGACAATAAAATAGACGGCGGCAAAAAGAGTCTCCCGCAATACGCAAAGATGCATCGTCCTGTAAAGCCAGGCTCCCTCATGCATGACCTTCTCAAAGAGGTCGATGATGCCTATAGCTGGGATGAGAAAGACCTAATTGGCAAGGGCCATCCTGAGCAGCTCACCGAGCTCCTTAACCTCTTTCTTAAGCAAGGAAATGCGGGGGTGATCAAGCTAATGGGCTATTTTAATAAGCATCCTGAAAGGCATGAGGAGCTCGATTTTCAGATTCTCTTCGACCTTGTGTTTAACCCAGGAATCCTAGAGGCCAATCAGAAAGAGCATCCCGATCTTGCCAAGACCTTAAGCCGCTTTTTAAATACGCAGTACACCTGGCTCATCGAACAGCAGAAGATCCAGCCAGCTGTCAATCTAATGCAGGCAATGCGCCGCTTTGCCCTCTTTTTTCCCGGTGAAGCTACACTTCAAGAGAGCTCGCTCAAACTGCAGGCTCTGCTTAAACGTCAAGGACTGGAGCCCGAGCAGAAGAGCGCCATTTATGCGGAGCTGCTCGCCGGCTTTGCAGGCAAAAAGCAGCTGACAGACGATGAGCTGTTTCATCTCTCTGTAGGACACACCTATCTCATAGAAAATCCGCTGCCGTCCAAGTGGCGCGATCCGGTGACGTTTGGCGAGACTGGGGTGGCCTTTAACCTGCATGTCGAGGCGCTCCGCTCTAAATTTCACAACGCAGACGGGACCCCCAATCAACCCTTCTTAACCCAAGTTGTGGCGGCAATGCGTCCAAAAGCGGAGGCGTATGTCTGGAAGAAGATCGAGGGCTCAGGCAAAGAGCTGGCGTTTGCGACGAGCGACGACAAGATCCACTTTATGCCGCGCTTAGGACGGCTCATCTCTCCTGGCAGCGTGGTGCAGCTTCCGATGCAGATTCGGCAGCATCCCGATTTTGTGCGTCTTTTCCCTGGCGTAGAAACAGCCGAAATTTATCCGGGCGGCTACCGCTTCTTAGATTCCCAGCAGCGCGAAACGCTGGTGCAGTTTGAGGAGGAGAAGATCATCGTCGACCAGAAGCTGACGTGGGGCAAGCGAGAGCTCTGGTGCCGCTTTGTGCCCCCCTCCCAACTTTTAAATAAGAAGTGGCATCAAAATGTGATCGAGCGGGTCATCTGCGCCGTCTTTATCTTCTTATCAAAATTCATTACCCGCTTAAAACCTCAGCTCGAGCAGTTAAGAGACAAGTTGAGCAGCGGAAGCAGCATTGAGAGCGCGCTCGGAAGCCGCCACCTGGTCAATCAGTACAGCTACTGGCGCTCAATAAACGACCCGACAAAGCTCTATGGCATCGATCTTAAATCGGGTAAGCAGGAGCTGGAGGTTGTTTATAAAAGTAACGCCATCCAGTCGGTCAAGAAGAGCGATGGAGCCCTTCTGAAAACTCCTACAACGATGCTTTCCTCTTTTGAAGTTTCTGAATATGTGCAGCAGTGGAGCGACCGCAAAGGCAAAACGACAAAGGTGGAGCTTCCCCGCTTTGGAATCAGCTTTACCCCCGTCAATGGGCGCATGAGCCGACTTTCGTGCGACCAGTTCCCAGGCTTCGAGGTGGAACAGGGGGCCAAAGTGGCAACCTTTGGCTCCTATCCTCACTACCTCATCCTTAAAAACGAGAAGGGGGAGCGCAAACTGCTGCTGCCCAAATTTACCTTTAAAATGGTAGATCCTCTCAAAGAGTATCCCGATGCACTGAAGCCCACCTACAAAGTGGAGCGCTGTCTGGAAGAGGGGGATGTAAGCGCCCTCAATTACTACTCTTTCGATCTTAAGGGCGATAAGCTCGATTCCCCGAGCCGCCCCGCCAATCTCTACCTGGCAAACGTCTTGACACATGTATCTGAGAAGAGCCAGGCGATTGTCTACCTGAAGAAGTTGGGACAGAAATTGACCGCCTATACAGAAGAGGAGCGGCAGATTCTTTCGCAACTGATCGAGTCGCAAAAAGTCACTTTGAGCGGAGAGGCCGCCGCCTGCGCCCTGCGCGCCTATGCGGGCTTCCTTCTGACCAAAAATTGCCAGGACCATCATGTTGAAAACCCACTGAAAGAGCAGATTCCGCAGCTTTACTTGGCCTATCTGAATGTCTCCCACTCAAGCTCCATCCTTCCCTTTGAGAAAGAGGAAGAGCTCTTTATGGCCATTTTAGCCGCTCAAGCTTCTAAATCCTCCATGCCCAGCCCCGCCCTTTTGCGCCGCATCGTCGAATTGAAAAATGATGAGGAGTGGGTCAAGGGGTATGAGCAGATGAAAAGAGAGCTCCTGGAGGCCCAAAAAGCAAAAGGGGAAAAGCTAGATCCCGCCGATCCGAAAAAGCCGCAGGCGAAATTGCGCTTTTCAAACTGGGGACGAGAGCTGCCCTCATACACCTATAACTCTTTTAAAAATTTCGAAGAGCTAAAAAAGAAGGGGCGCATGACCCTTCCCAATGAGCTGATCAAAAGTTCGTTCCACCTTCTGGCGCAAGTGGCCAAACAGGGCTCTAGCACTGACAAGGAGTGGCTGCGCACGCTTCTCTGCTTTGTGCAAAAGAAGGATGGTGATGAGGCTAAGGGGACAGACGTCCCGCAGAAGCGCGCCATCGCCCTTACCTACATCCTCGATTACCCGGAGATGTTTTCTCTCCATCCGGGAGCGAACAATGGAAATGGGAATTTTAACCAGGTTGACAACTGGAACGCAGAGACCGTCAAGACGCTCAATATCCTTCTCGAACAGCATCCACTTCCTGTCCAAGAAGCTCAAAAGAGAGAGCCGATTATCCTACCGACGCCGCCTCTTCAAGCAAAGGCTGACGCTGCAGCTGCAGCCCCTCTTGCTTTTCCATTGACGTTTAAAGGTCCCGGATCCTGGGCCTCCAGCTGCCAAGGGCTCTTCAGCGAGCAGCAGCAAGCCGTAGCACGCGGCAATAAGGGCTTTGAAGAGTGGCTAAAACCGCAGAAGGGCGATGGACTCGAGGGTGACGAATATCTGCGCTTGCAGCAGGCAAATAGGGTCTATATCGCAAAAGCAGACACCTTCAAGCGGGTCTCTTTAGCCACGGGCGGCATCGCAGCTGTAGAAGCGCTCCTCAAAGCAGATGTTGAAAAAAATAGAGAAGAGCTAAAGCGCATGGAGCGCGCCATCGAAATGGCCGCCAACCTTCCCCCTGCCGTGGCTGCAGAGAAGGCGAAACGCGCCCTTAACGAGTGGGCAGGCAAGGAGCATCCGCTTAAAATGGATGAGCTCATTATCGCATTTGGGCAGAAAAATGGGGCGGCGATCAAGCGCAAAAATCCTCAGTTTAATGACCACGCCATTGCCTCACTTTTCAACCAGATCGGCTCCTACCTGCTGCTAGCAACGCATGAGCAGCAGCGCGACCGTGCTCTCCATGCCATGAAGAGCTATGGAGAGGCCGTAAAACGCGGCGATGCCGTGGAGCAGGAGACCCTACTCCAGCAGATTGCATCCGAACTTACCGCTCAGCAGAACTACGACTCTGCCAGAAATCCCGAATATCTGGTCTTCGAGCATTACGCCAAAATCATGATCCGCAAAGAGCAATTTGACATTCTCAAGCTCTTTTTTGAATCGGGCGACCTGAACGTGGTCAAGGAGCTGATCATGGGCTGGGGAAAATCGAGCGTTCTTCTTCCCCTCCTCGGGATCCTGCGCGCAAAACCGGGCGTTCTTTCGCTCCTCATCGTACCGCCCGACCAGTTTGTCGCCGTGGCAGACAAGGTGCAGGCCGTGCAGAGAGAGGCCTATGCGCGCCATCTGCGCACCCTCATCTATGACCGCGACATGCCCTTTACAGTCGAATCGCTCTTCTCGATTTTCACCGATTTGGAAAATGCGGTCAAAAATCAAGAGTGCATGATCATGACGGGCCGCACCGTCCAGAGCTTGCTTCTCAAATGCATGGAGCATGTGCGCGACTGCAGGCTGAAGAAAGAACTTACAGCTGATGATGAGATGAAATTTGCATACCTGCAAAAGATCCTTAGGCTGATGAAGCAGTCGGGCCACCCGCTTGTCGATGAGATCGACTCGGTGCTCGATGTGATGATGCGCCTGATCTACAGCTTTGGCAATAAGCAGCCGGCCAACATGGCAGACATCGAGCTGATCGCCCACCTCTACACTCTGCTGTTAACCGATCCAGACCTTAAAAAACTGGGAAGGGTCGAATGCGACTTAAGCGCCGATCCCAAAGCGGAAGTCTTGACAGAAGAGACATTTGACCTGAAGGTGCCGCGTCCGATGGCGCAAGCCTTCCTGAACCATCTGAAGACAGCTCGCTTCACTTCACAGGCGCTGACCCAGAAGGTGCAGGCCTTTGCCTCAACCGCTGATCAGGCCCTCGTCGTTGCCTACCTGTCACGTCAAGGCACTAAAGGCGAACTTGCCAACGCTCAGAAGCTCTTCGACGCCCAAGAGCTCGACATCCGGAACGTGCTGGCGCTTGCAAGTGAACAGATTACCAAGCTGCTAAAGCATACGCTGACGCGCCCCTGCAATCAGAAGTATGGGGTCGATAAAGAGGATAAGAGTCCGCTTGCCATTCCTTTTAGAGCTGCCAACCAGCCCAATAAGGGGTCGCAGTTTGCAAACCCCTTTGTGACGATGAACTACACGCTGCAGTTCTACCTGAAAGAGGGGATCTCCAGAAAAACGATCAAGAATGTGGTCAAAGCCCTTCAGGTGAAAGCGAACCGGCAGACGCGCGAAGAGGGGATTCCTCTGCAAGAGACCGCCGGCTTTAAGACCTTCAAATCCTTGTGCGGAAATCTCGATATCCCTTCATTAAATTTGAAAAAAATCCACTACGAGCAGCTGGAGGCGCTAGTGAACAGCCGCTTCGACCTGAAGCGCGACTTCATTGTGCAGGGGATTTTGCCGACAGTTGAAGTTTATGAAGGGGTCTTGGGTGCTAACTCCCATAACCTGGCAGGCTTCTTTACCAAGATGGCGGGCATGACCGCCACCTGCTGGAACGCGGAGGCTCTCCATGGCAAGTTTAAGGTGCAGCGCGATGAGCAGATCGATGTGGAGATGCTAAATCTCCTCTTTGAAAAGGGAGGCCCCCTTCTGCAAGAGATCCGCGAAGAGACCCCCGACGCGATGTTCGCCCAGATTCTTGCGAAAAATAATCCATGCGACATGATGGTCGACGGAGGCGGATACTTTAAGGTGAAGGAGGGGATCGACCTTCCGATCGCGCGCGCTCAGGCGAAAGCGACAGGAAAGCCAGTGCTCTTTTTCAACGATAAAGGGATCGAAATGGTCACAGATGGCAGCAGAGAGACGCCTGCCGATCTGGCCAACCTACGTCCCGAAGAGCGCAAAGTCTTTTTAGCCCAGCGCTTCGGTATCGGCTCCAACATTAAAATTGGACGCAAAGCCAAGGGGGTCGTGACCATCAGCCGCGACACAACCCTTCCAAAGTTCCTGCAATACATGGGCCGCCTCTACCGCGAGCAGCAGAAAACGCAGGAGTTTGATGTGTTTGTCTCCGAAGAGGTTGCAGCCGTCATCCGCCAGCTGGTCAAAAAGACTCCCGATCAGCCGCTCACTTTAGGCGACATGGTGCGCTTCCTCGTCCACAACAAGTGTGAACGCAAAGGGCGCGACAACTTTGTGGCCATGATGCAGGAGTTGCAGGAGATTCCGCAGCAGGCTCTAGTCGATGCCCTCTTGAATTGCCAAGGCCTTGAAAACATTCCAGGACCTATCAATGAGCTTTTAAACTGCTGGTTTAAAAAAGCGGTCATGGAGCCGGCCGAACTCTACGGCGCCCTTCCGGTCGAAGAGCCGCGCGAAGTTGTTGCTGAAAGAAAGCGCAAAGAAGCGATCGCTGAGCTGACCGCCCTCATCAATAGCCACGCGCAAGCGGCCGCAATGCTAGGCTGGACAGCAGCAAAGGCAGAAGAGAAGGTTAACGAGATCGTCAAGCGCATGACGCCGCATCTTCCTGAAAGGCTCATCACGCGCCCCAAAGGCTCCTTTGAAGATGAGGATCAGGCTGTCGAGATGGAGACAGAGCTCGAAGCGATGGCCGAACTTGAGCAGCAGGAAGAGCGCAAGCGCTCGCCGATCAAGCTGGGGAAAGTCTCCTACTTCCCAAGAAGTCGCCTAGATCTGCAAAACCTCTCTTTCCAGCAAAATGGCTATTTTGACTTAAGCGCCTACATGCAAACAAAAGAGAGCCTAAAAGCCTATGCAGAGGCCTTTAAAGGGATCGACCTTACCCTCAATGTCCTCGCATGGCCGGAAAAGGCAGCATCAATTGCAGACACCGAACTTTTCGGCCCCTACCGCACCCCGCTCCATTTTGTCAGAGTGGAGGCAAATGAGGTGTGCATCTTGAGCGAAGAGGATCATGTAGGCCCCATATATTCCTATAGCTTAGATGTAAACGCCTTCACTTGGCCGTCAAAGCTAACAGAACCCTGGGAGATTAAACGGATTAGAGACAAAGTACTCAATTCGCCTGTCTGGTTCCCGGCCTCAGCTGATGAGAAGAAAGAACTTGCCGAATGGGATGCGAAAGCGAAAGTTCACTTGGACAATTTGGATCCTGCAAAGTTTGCGCAGTCGGAAGCCTTTGCAAAAATCGTCAAGATCAAGTTCTTAAACGGCGATAGCGATTATACCCTGGCCGAGCAGAAGATCTTGCGGGAGTGGTTCAAGCAGCATGGGGTCATGCGGCTACAGGAGCTCTTCGTGAAGCATATCCTGAAGGGTTTCCCATCAAAGGCTGACGCCTACCGCGGCAGCGCCTTAGAGCGGCTTTTTAACGGGAAATAACTAAGCAGGCCCCTGTCCGAAGGGCAGGGGCCTGCAGTTATCCTGTCCATCTTGTTTATCCTGAGAAAAAAATGATAAAACTAAGAGATTCATGGAACTTACTATAAATAAATTGAATCGTACACTTGCCTTGATGGACCTGTCGTGCGAAGGGGCAAAGCCAGCGCGGCGCGTCGGAATTAAGATTCGCAACCTTCTTGTCAAGTTGCCACGCCTCATCACGCGCACGCACGCAAGCTCCTCGCAAGTGCGCAAGCTTGTCAAATATTTATGCTAGAATGAGAGAGCTTTTGCGGTACTTAGGAATAGAAAAAGCTTTGATTGTTCAAACCCGACTTGCGTCCCTACATCATGCTTAAAACCCGACTTGCGCCCTACATCACGCTTAAAACCCGACTTGCGCCCCTACATCATGCTTAAAACCCGACTTGCGCCCCTACATCACGCTTAAACGTTGGCCGAACTTAGCAATTTGCTCTGCTAAGCCCCTTGGCCAAGTCGCGACTTGGCCCTCCGCCACGCATACGTGTAAGCTCGGTTTCGCGCAGCGCTTTGTCGAGCAGGGGAGTGATCTCGGTGAAGGTGCGGCCGGCGCGCTCCTGCTTGACGATTTGCAGATGATGATCGGCATGCTGAGCGACCTGCGGGAAGTGGGTGATGGCGATGACCTGATGCTGAGTGCCGATCTGGCGTAAGCTTTCGCCGACGACGGCCGCAGTTGTTCCGCCAATATTGGCGTCAATCTCATCAAAGACAAGCGTAGGAAGCTGCTGCTTGCCTGCTAGAAGGGTCTGGAGGGCAAGCATGAGGCGCGAGAGTTCACCGCCGCTCGCAAAATCTTTGATGGCGAGCCTCTTTTCACCCACGTTGGGCTGAAGAAAAAATTCAACTTTATCTTCGCCGTTAGCGCTGCGCGCTTGAGGGGTCACATCTATTTCAAATTCAACTTTAGGCATATTGAGGGCGCGCAGCTGTGGTGTCAGCTCTTTTGAAAGGGCCTTTGCAGCCTTCTTTCGTTTTTCAGTCAGTGCATGGGCAAGACTCTGATTCTTCTTCTGGTGCGCCTCAAGCTGCCCACGGAGCGCCTCGATCGCCTCATCGGCATTTTCAAGCTCAGCTAACTTTGCCTCAGTTTTAGCAAGATATTCCTGCATCTCGGCAATAGTGGCCCCATACTTGCGTTTCAGCTTATTGATCAGAGTGAGCCTCTCATTAATTTCAGAGGTTCGCTCCGGCTGACTTTCGCAGCGGCTTAATCCCTTCTCAAATGAGTATGAGGCCTCTTGCAGCTCGAAACTGGCGTTTTGTAAAGTGGCTGTAGCTTCTGCAAATGTGGGGTCGATGGCCGTGATCTTTTCTGCAGTAGTCCTGTGGCGAGCCAGCAGCGGCACGATTCCTTGACGTTCATGCGTGAGCAGCTCGACAAGGCTCGTAAGATGGGCTGCAAGCTCATCGACATGGGAGAGACGCGTATACTCTGCGAAAAGCTCCTCTTCTTCCCCCTCTTTCAGAGAGGCTTCCTGAAGCTCCTCCATTTCGCGACGGCACGATTCGATCTGGCGTATGCGCTCGGCAGCGCTATTGAGAAGCTGATCGAGCTTGCGCTTGCTCTGGTTTTCTGCCTCCCAGCTAGCTGAAAAAGCCTCCACCTCTTTTCCAAGGTTCGCGTAGAGGTCTAAAAGGGCGCGATGCTCTTCGGTTGTCAAAAGCTTGCGGTTGGCATGCTGTCCCACCTGTTCAAAGAGCAGCTGGCTGAGTATGCGGAGAAGGGAGAGCTGCGTTGGCTGATTGTTGATGAAGGCGCGTCCCTTGCCAGATGCTGCAATTTCGCGACGCAAGAGGAGCGGCTCGCCATCCTCGTGGTCAATTCCAGAGTCGTCCAGAATTTTTTTCACAGCAGGCAGCTGGTCGATGTCAAAAAGGGCCACAACGCTCGCTTTTTCAGCTCCATGTCTGATCAGGGCAGCATCTGCCCGCTCGCCGCTGATGAGTCCAAGTGTCTCCATGAGCGCCGATTTTCCAGAGCCAGTCTCTCCTGAAAGCACGTTAAAGCCGGGAGCGAAGGGAATTGTCGCCGATTCAATCAAGACAATGTTCTGAATGCGCAGTTCTTTAAGAGTCATAGCTACTTCTCAATAGGGTGTCTAGGCTGCCGGCCGAGACATCGAGCAGGTATCCAGAGGAGTTCCACTCCTTGCACTCGAAGATCAGGTTATAGCCGTCATATCCGATGGGGGTCACAAAGAGATCGGGGGCATTAAAACGGTAGATGACAAGGCGGTCGAAAGGAGCCGCTTTCTTTTCAATCGTTGAGGAGTTTTTGCCAATGGGGAGAAAGAAGTTAATCGCTTCGATCACTCTGTTTTGCTGATCAAAATTGAGCGTCCAGAGCTTGCGCTCATGCTCTACAGCTATTCCTCGAACCCCATTGTAGGAGAGGTAGCGCTCATTCTTTTGCTGCGTAAAAAGTCTTGAGACATTGAGCAGTAAAATGAGCGCCATGCCGACTAACACGGCATAAGTCAGATATCTCATGATCATAGCGCCTCTACGGTTTTAAAGTGGAGTTTAGCGACTTGGCCTAAGGCCTCGCGTCCATGCTTGCTCACAAATTGGCGCGCCGCCTGAATGGTGGCAGCTGAAGCGCCCTTTGGCAATTTAATGCCCCACTGCTCGCTCAAAAGCTCTATCCCATCGACAAAGGTCTGCCTTGCTAAAATCGAGGCAGCGGCTACCACGAGATCCTCTTCGCCGCGATGGCGCTGCGTGAGCTCCAGTTCAATTTTTTTGCGTTTTAAAGCGGTCAAGACCACATGCTCATCCGCAAATTGGTCGATGATGACATTGCGACACTCAGTTTTCTGAGAGAGCTGTTCGATCGCAGTGGCATGGCCCCAAGCAAGCAGCTTATTTAAATTGCGAAATTGGGCATAGAGTTCATTGTACTTAGCGGGATTAATCTTGACGATCTGATGCGCAAAGTTAGCGCGGATCTGCTTGCTGATTTTTGCAATGCTGACATCGTTAAGTTTTTTAGAATCTTTTACCCCAATCTTCTGAAGTTCTGCGAGCCCGTCGCCCTGCGCAAAGACTCCTGCGATACAGAGGGGGCCAAAAAAGTCGCCTTTGCCCGATTCATCGATGCCGATCCGCGCCGTTTTGTCCAGATCGTTGCCCTGATGCGTGTATTGAAACGTCCCTAAAATTTCCGGTTCTAAATAAAATTCTATGAAGGGGCCCATCTCTTTGCCCTGCACCGTCAATTTGCCTGAGTTGTAGAGCGTGCAGGAGACGCCGTTGCCTTTTGCTGAAAAAACGGTGTAGGGAGGATGCCCAATTTCAAAGCCGCGCTGGATCAGCTCCTGGAGCAGTTTGTTCGCAAGGGAGAGGTTGATTGTAGCTACGAAGGTCATGCGGAATATTGTACAACCGTTAGGGGAAATCGCGCAAGCCACTTGCTTATCCTTCTCTATTCATGTTAAACTTAACGTCACTTTACAAGGTGCGTGCCATGAGTCAAGATATCAAAGCGCTTGGGGATCAACTTAAGCAAAGACGCAAAGAGTTGAACCTGTCTCTCAAAGAGATCGAAAGTGCGACTTCGATTCGCATGAACTATCTACAAGCTATTGAGGAGGGGGAGATGCAGAAACTCATTTCTCCTATCTATGCTCAAGGGTTTCTGAAGCAGTATGCGACCTTTATCGGTCTCGACGGCGAAAAGATTGTCCAGGAACATCGTGAGCTCTTCACGCGCCCAGGGATGCAAGACTTTGCCTATGGCATCGGAACATTGGAACTGCGCGGCAATCCAGGAGCTGGCATTAAATGGGTTCCCAATGCGGTTTGGATCGGGGTCTTTATTTTTTTAGTTGCCGTTTCCTGGTATTTAGCCCGCTTTTTTGAGATTATCTAGATCTATGTCGGGTGCTGCACAACGCTTTCTGCTCACACTGCTCCTCACGCTGATGTGGAGCGCCTCTTTTCTGTTTATTAAGTTAGCTGTTGCAGAAATCCCGATCTGGACGATCGATGCTCTGCGTGTTTCGATAGCCGCTATTTTACTTGGCGCGATCATGCTTTGGAAAAGGCTCTCCTTCCCCAAGCAGTGGCAATTTTGGCTTCACACGACAGTTTTTGCACTGCTCTCCTCCATTCTCCCTTTTTGCCTCTTTTGCTACGCCGAGCAGACGATCGACAGCGCTCTTGCAGCTGTCTTAAACGGCACCACGCCCATGTTTACGGCTCTGCTGGCGCATCTCTTAATTCCATCCGATCGTCTCGATAGTCAAAAGGGAGTTGGTATTACATTAAGTGTCGCCGGCCTGATCTGCCTCTTTTGGCCCACCTTGCAGCAGGGAGTCTCGGGAACAGTCATCGGGATGGGGGCAGCCGCCGTTGCCGCATTTTGTTACGGATTGAGCCATGTTTATGCCAAGAAGTACTTTTCTGGTCATCCTCCCTTTGTTGCCCCGACGGCGCAGCTTGCCGTTTCATCTCTTATTTTGCTTCCTATGTCCCTCTTCATTGACCATTCGCTCTGGCTGCCAATGCCATCGCTTCCCGCGATCTTGGGGGTCTGCTGCCTCTCTTTTTTAGGAACCTTTTTAGCCTTTATCCTCTACTACCGGCTGCTTGAAATGAGCGGCCCGACGTCACTCTCGATGACCGCCTGCTTCATTCCAGTGGGCGGCATGATCCTGGGCGCCCTTTTCCTTGGCGAAAGCATCACGCTCTGGGACCTCTTTGCAGCGAGTCTGATTCTAGCCGGCATAGCCTTTGTCAATGACCTGATCAAGCTGCCGAAGGCTGCGGTAATACTATTTACCACAAAGCGCACAGAGATTTAAAACCTGACTTGCGCCCTATCAATGACTCATCTGATGCGCGCTTGTTTTGGAGGCTAAAACGGGGCAATTTTCGCCTACTTTACTCAAGTATGTCAAAAATTGCCCCGTTTTAGCCTCCAAAAAATCGCATCATCAGCTGAATCACCGCTAGGGCGCAAATCGGGTTTAAACCCGACTCGCCCCCTTAAGCGTGATGTAGGGGCGCAAGTCGGGTTTTAAGAAATTTTTTCAGGAGTTGTAGCTAGTTTCACGAACTACCGCGCGAGCGGACGCAGCAACTGCTGGGAAATTCTAAGAAACCTGTCTTAAGGATTAGAGTGAACAAGAAAAAGGCTTCTTAGAATATTCCCATACAGTGCAGCGTCAGCTCCTTCGGGGCTGTAGGTCGTGGTCTTTCCCTCTATCATCACTATCCTGAAAAAACTGTGTGCGCTCTGTGGTTAAGATATCAGTAGCAAACTTTGAAAAGCGTCAAGCCGTGCGCAGGAGCCGTGATGCCCGCTTTTGAGCGGTCGCCTGCGGTCAATAGGCCCCCAAGAGCCTCTTCCGGAATTTTTCCGCGTCCCACATCGACGAGTGTCCCCACAAGATTGCGCACCATGCGATAGAGAAAGTTGGGGCCTCGCACAGCAATCTGGAGCCTCTCATCGGCAAACGTTAACGCAATCGATTCAATTTCTCGTACGGTACTCTTATATTCGGTTTCTTTAAGGGTGTTGCAAAAGGCTACAAAATCGTGCTCTCCCTGCAATATTTTAGCGCCTCGCTCCATCGCATCCCTGTCAAGGGCTGTGTGCACATGCCAAGAGTAAAAACGATTCTGAGGGAGCTGCACGGGGCCCATGCAGATCCAGTAATGATACTCCTTTGCTTTACAATCGAGTGTCGGATGGAAAGCTTCCTGCGCCAGGTCGACAGTTAACACTCGAATATCATCGGGCAGAAGACTGTTGAGGCTAATGCGCAGGCGGTCTAGAGAGGGATGCTGCTGCACTAGACAGTTGACAACTTGGCCTAGGGCGTGGACCCCGGCATCGGTCCGGCTGGCGGCCTGCAAGGCGATAGGCTGCTGCAGGATCTGCTCCAGAACTCTTTGAAGGCTCTCCTCAATGCTAGGGCCCTCTCTGGTCTTCTGCCACCCTAAGTAGTTGCGCCCCTCATAGGCGACGATCATTTTGAGATTAGACATGGCTTAAGTTGGATGAATAAACAGGCGCACCCCTTCCATAAAGCGCTGGATGGCGATCATGACTAAGACCATGCCCGTCAGCCGCTCGCACGCATTCAGTCCATTGGATCCCAGAATGCGCTGGAGCTGAGGTGACAACACGAGGAGAGAGATCGCCGCCATCCAGGAGAAGATCATGGCGGTCACCATCATGGGGCGACACGTTTCCATATGGGCGTAGAGCATGATGGTTGCAAGAAGCGAAGGGCCGGCTATGAGGGGAATGGCGAAGGGGACGATGAATGGCTCTCCTTGTGGAAGATTGTGGCGGAAGCCATCGTTAGAGGGAAAAAGAATTTTGATGGCGGTGAGAAAAAGAATGACCCCCGACGAGAGCCAGACAGCAGTTTCAGAGATCTCCAGAAAGCGAATCAAGGTTTCCCCTATCATAAAACAGCCGAACATGACGCCAAGAGCAATCAGCATTTCACGCAAGAGCACATAGATTTGGCGCTTTGGAGAAACGCCTTTCATCATGGTAAGGAATGAGCTGATGTTGCCCAGAGGATCCATCATGATAAAGAGCGTGAGACTAATGGTAAAAAGTGAAGAGGTCTGATTCATAAGTTAACCAAGAGTTGCAGCGTAAAGTTTCAAGCCATTGACCAGCATATTCATGGCGACAAGCGATAAGAGTAGCCCCATCAGCTGCTCAAGAGCGGCAAGACCGCGCTTTCCTAAAATTTTCTGAAGATAGGGAGCTGCTGTCATAATAGCTAGAACCCCAACCCAGGCAATGAGAATTCCAAAAGAGATGTGCCAAGGATTCGGATCGAGTCCCGATTTAAGCATGATGATGGCGAGCAGCCCAGGACCTGAAATGAGCGGCGTTGCAATCGGGACAAAAAAAGGCTCTTGCTGCACAACAGCACTATCTTGTGATTTGGAGAGGGAGAAGATCATATTGAGGGCGATGAGGAACAGGATTATGCCTCCACAGAGTGTGACAGCATACTTTTGAATATCGAGTGCCGCTAAAAAATATTGGCCCAAATATTGGAAAAAGAGCGCGACGATTAAGGCAAAACAGCCTTCGCGCAGCATGATCTTCTTTTGCCTTTCAAAGGGGAAGTCTTTAATCAATGCGAGTATAGCAGGAGAGTTGCCAATCGGATTGGCTAGTAGAAAAAACGTGAGCGCGTTTTGAAAAAGAGACTCCATAGAGAACTTAAAGAGGGTTTAGAGCTCCCATTATAGGCTTCGATAGACATTCAGCGCAATTTGATTTTAGCTAAACTTAGGCTTATGCTATATTTTTTAAAAAAAGGAGCTTTATGCGAATCGTTTCCTTACTTTTCTGCTTCACTCAACTTCTTATAGCAACTCTTGGCGCTGACCAACTTCCTGCCGATATCAGTTTTATGATTGTCGATTTGAAATATAGCGAAGCTGAAGGGGTGAAAATTTGCGAATTACAGCAGGGCACTCTTTCTGCGTTTAGTGGGTATGATTTTCTAAATAAGAGTGAAAGTTATGTAGAAAACTATGTTATAAATTATTTGAATCGCTACGGCAAGCCCATCTATTTTAAAAATGGGGATGTGACCAACCCCACTTTTGCAAAGATTTTACTGCAACATGGGGCTCTAGCTTTTAATAACATGACCCAGCTGTATAACGATTCTCGCTATACAACGCTTCCGACGCTTTCTGTCAAAGATCCTCGCAGTATCGATGAATATCACTGCTTTATCATTGGGTCGCCTAAAACAGTGAGCTCTCTCAACTCCTTCAGACATACTTTCCCTGGAGCTTTACTGCTAGACGCGGCCAGTTACCCCTTCTGGATTGATAAATATAAGATGACACTTCTCTTTACGCATGATCCTCTATTGGAAGCAGCCAAACCGCGCTGGACTCTTTGTCAAAAGATTTATACGCCTACACTAGCAAGCGAAATTGCTGAAAAACTTGGTGGAGAGGCCTTTGTGATTAAGCCTAGAAGCTCATTTTTGGGTTTTGGGGTGATCATTGTCAGCAAGGAGGGTCTCAATGAGCTTCTGCAGCAAATCATTGAAAGAAAAGAAGAATTAATGCAGGCAGACGACAAGGATCTAAAATTCTGGGCGACTGAACCGCATCAATCTTTTATCATTGAAAAATTTTGCCCTTCTGATCCTGTTACAGTACCCCACTATGATCACAAGCAATTTGATGGAACCATGCGCGTTGTGTTTTTAATGAATTACAGTAGGGGGAAAATTGAGATTGAATTTGTCGAACTGCACTGGAAGCTACCTGCTCTCTCGCTTTCGGAGACCGGAACATTAACGCAAGTTCGCAAATCTATCGGAAAGATTCCCCATTTTGCTCATGTTACGCCGGAGATTAAAACGAAAGTTGAGAGACAGCTTCGCAAAGTGATGAGGCGCGTCTACCGGCGCATGTTAGGCCTCGATCCGCTGCCCAAGTCAGATCTTGAACAAAATCCGCAGGCCCAGCTTCATGACGCTACAAATTGACTTTGCTGCGGTAACAAGTTCCAAAAAGCTGCTCTGGACGACAGATCTTCATGTTGATGCCGCTTCAAAAAACAGCCTGCAAACGTTTTTTCAAGAAATTGAGGAGCAGAATCGGGCGGCTCTTCTCATTGGGGGAGACATCAGCAATGGGTATCAGTCGCTGATCCATTTAAAGGAGATAGAGGATCGATTAAAGATCCCGATCTATTTTGTTCTCGGGAACCATGACTTTTACCATGGCTCCATCCAAAAGATGCGCGCAAATGCAATCCAGCTGACAAAAGAGAATGCGAATCTGGTCTATTTGACCGATGCAGGCGTCATTCCTTTAAGCTCCAAAACAGCTCTCATCGGCCACGATGGCTGGTACGATGGCAAAGCGGGCAATTTTCTCAATTCTGACGTTCTTCTCAACGACTATTTCTTAATTGAAGAGCTCAAAGATCTGCAGCCCGCCGCCCGGCTTGCCAAGCTCAATGAAATGGGAGAAGCAGCGGGTCGGGCCATGGCAGAGGAGTTGTCAAAAGCCTTTTCACGTTTCAGCAAAGTCATTCTTCTCACGCACGTCCCCCCTTTTCTGGAGTCATGTGTACACGAAGGGGAGATGTGCGACGCCAATTGGGGTCCCCACTTTGTCAGCCAGGCAACTGGCGAAGCCATTCAAAAAATTGCCGAACAGCATCCTGACAAACAGCTCTTAGTTCTATGTGGACATACCCATTCGGCCGCCGATGTGACCGTTCTTCCAAACCTGCGCGTGCTTACCGGAGCAAGCGTTCTTGGCTCTCCTTTTATTCAGGGCGTCATCTCGTATGAGTGAACGAGTGGTCGCTATTTTGTATTGACATTGTCATACAGGCACTTTAGCAGTAAGGGAATTTTCGTTGAGCAGGTCGGGAATCGCCGCAAGGGTTTGGCGCAGCTTTTCTTGGGTTTGGGCTGACATGGCGCAGAGGGGAAGGCGATAGCCACCAGCATCGAAGCCGCTGAACTGCATCGCAGCTTTGATGGGAACTGGATTTGTGTCGAGACAAAGCGCTCTGAAGAGAGGCATTAGCGCATAATGAAGGCGGCCGGCTTCCAGAATATCGCCTGAAAGAGCTGCTTGGGTTAATTTCTGCATCGTAACAGGAATGAGGTTGCTAGCAACCGAGATAATACCATCGCCTCCCAGTGTGATGCAGGGGAGGGTCATGGCGTCGTCGCCACTAAACACAGCAAAGTTTTGCTTCTTACGGCCAATCTGTTCGATCACATCGATCATCTGTCCAAGGCTTCCTGAAACCTCTTTTACCCCCCAGATATTGGGATGGGTTGCAATGCGGTTTAAAGTTTCTGTTTGGAGGTTCTGGCCAGTGCGTGCCTGGATGTTATAGACAATAATGGGAAGATCTACTGCATCTGCAACTATCTGATAATGCTGGTAGAGTCCTTCCTGGGACGGGCGGTTATAATAAGGGGTGACAATCAGAGCGGCATCAGCTCCCAGTTTTTTAGCTTCTACTGTATTTTCAACAGTTTGCGCCGTGGAGTAGCTGCCTGTGCCGACAATGAGAGGCAGTTTTCCTGCGGTCTCTTCTCTTGCGATCGCAATGATGGCGCTTCTTTCGCTTTGAGTGAGCGTGGGAGCCTCTCCTGTAGTTCCGAGAATGACAAGGCCATCAACTTCAGCTTCAATTTGAAAGCGCAAAAGGTGTCGCAAAGCAGGTTCATTGACTTTCCCCTCATTGTCAAAGGGTGTTATTAAGGCTGTGTAGAGGCCTCGAAAGCGCGGATTTTCTCTCATAAGTTCTCCAGTATGTCATCCATAGTAAAAAAACCCTTCCGCATCTGAAGCCATTCGGCAGCAATGACAGCCCCCTCCGCTAAACCGCGCCTGGACCTAGCAGTATGGGTTAAGGTAATGGTGTCGGCAGGGGAGTCAAACGTGAGACTATGGGTCCCAGGTATTGAGCCGCAGCGCTGGCTGCTTATTTCCAGCTCAGCCCCCGTTGCATAACGGCTCATTTCTGCTTTCAGAAGTTCTGCAAGGCTGCGCGCAGTGCCTGAAGGGCGGTCAAGCTTTTGATTGTGATGCGCTTCAAAGAGGGCCACCTCATATTCGGGAAATCGGTCAAAAAGGCGCCCGGCCCCAGCAACAAGGCGCATGAAAAGCTGCACCCCTAAAGAAAAATTGGGGGAAGAGAGCAGGCCGATGCCGGCTTGATCGACGAGACCTTTCACAATAGAAAGCTGCTCATGCCATCCTGTCGTACCCACGACGCAGTTTTTCTTGAGAGCCGCATAGGCGCGAACATTGGTGACAACTGAATCTGGAGTAGTAAAGTCGATGCAGAGGTCAGCTAAACCCAGTGATTCTTGAGTAATCTGTTTGTGAAAAGCTTTTGGATCGATAATCGAGACGATCTCATGGCCCCGCTCAAGCGCGACCGCCTCGATCATGCGACCCATTTTGCCATAGCCAACGAGTGCCAGTTTCATGGATTTTACACTTAAGTTAAGTAAGACCCAGGCTTGTTTCTATTATTGTAAGTCCGTCATCAACGGCTTGAAAATCTCGACCTTTAAGTACTTGTAAACGGTTATCGAGAAGGGGAGCCAACGGAACAGAGCAGTTGCCATATTTTTTCAAAAGTTTTATTTTGAATGCATCCCAGCGTTCCAGAAACTCTTTAGAAGTTCCAGCTAAGTTTTTCTCAATTATCAGGGAAATCTGATAGAGGTGGATTTTATTTTGAAATATATCAATCATGCCAGGATCTATGTCTGCCCTGTTTTCTTTAATTAAAATAGTATAAATTTCAGCGATTTTTTCCTCCTCTATCTGATCTAGAGCATTTAAGCGCATCATGAGTTCATCTGAAAAATGGTCCGAGGGTATCCCTTGAACTGCAAATAAAGTTCTATCGACTTCTTTATGGTTCTCCTGAGCCTGTTTTTCCCTAATGGACCTCAGATGGTGGATCATATCCATTTTTTTATGCAGGTCTATGTTATAGACTAACGCTATTCCCACTTCTTGAAAAATTGCGTTTAACTCTATTGCCAGCTGCAGCTCTGCTTGCGCAACATTGAGGGACTTTAAGCGCGTCCGGAGATCAGCTGTTAATTGCTCAGGAGGTAACTGTTTAATCGTCTCACAAATTTCATAAACTCCTTTTGCGAAAGAGGCAGGGCATTGCCAGCAGAAAGTTTGCAAAAGGGCGATTAACTCGATTCGATTAAAATCTACCCCCAATTCCTTGCCAATTTCAGTGAGCTGCTGAATAAATGCTGGCTGCTGTGCGGCGTCAAGAGACCTGACTTGCCTGATGAAAGCAGGGGTGAGAGCCGCCGATTCCGCAATTTTATTGCGAATAGCGCGCACTTTTTCATCGAGAAGCTGTTTTCCTTTAAATTTCTCCCATAAGGGGTTCATCTCTTGAAGCAGATCTTGAATATCAATTTTAGCAAAATCTAACCCCAATTCCTTGCCAATTTCATTGAGCTGCTGCAGGAGGAGATTGGGCTGCTGCCCATCCAGGGACGTCAAGCGAGAGATATGATCTGAGGAAAAATCAGAGATTAGGGACCTTTGAAGAATTGCAGAAATTCTTTTACAAGCCTCTGTATTTCCCTTCAGCTCCTCTGTTAAAGCGATTAAGTGATCGCTCATTTTTTTCTTTGCTGCTTTTGCCGCAACCAAAACAAAATCTATACCGAGCTCTTTGCCGATTGCTTCGAGTTCTTTAACCGAGAGGGCTGTCGATCCGTTGATCTGCTGCAAGCGAGAAATGCCCCCTTTTGTTAATTGAGTTCCCTTTCTTAACAGGGCCTGGATCGCCTCGAGTTTTGCGCGCTGATCATCCGAAAGGTTCTTTATTTTTTCCAGCTGGTCGATCCAGAGAAGATTATCTTTGGAATTAACCTTTACAACAGGTTTTACAATCTTTTTTTCTGGATACGCTTTTTTATAGGAGTTGTAAACACGGTCCAAAAGGAGTTGAGGGGCTGCCCTTTCACTATTTAGCTGTTTGAAGACCTTCTCAAGATGCGAATTTCCGTAGACTCCAAATAGCGAGCGCGCCAAAATCTGGATAATGTTGAGGTGGCGCACTTTCCAGCCACTGGACTTCTCATATTCTAGGTAAGTTCCGCCAGAGAAGAGTCCCGCCTTTTTTCCAAGATTTTTCGTAATTCGCCCCTAAGCCTGCCTTATCTAAAGCTTTACTTAATGTGACTGGCATACTTTTACCCTCCAATTATTTGTCGAGAGTGTAGCAGGGAGAATGATTTTTTTCTAAGAATATTTCTTAATAGCTGACTAGCGTTACAAGCTTTTTCAGCGCGTTAGGGAGATGGGCTGTTTACTTTGATGCAGCGTTTATCCCACTCTTTTTGAAAAAACTCATTGGCCGGCAGATACTGCGCCATCAGAAGCGTTGTGAACAGGGCATGAGCCTCCTCTCGAGTCGCTTGTCCCCATTCCCAGGACTGTTCCGGGTAGCAGCTTGGACTCGCTTCTTTGAGAAATGCTGCCTCAAAACCATGCAGAGAGGCGCTTCTGGCTACTTCGAGTGACGGCTTATCCGTGACAGCAATCTTGCACCCTTTTTTTTCAAGTTCTGCAAATTTATCCTTTTTTGCGTTCTCTATGGCTGTTCGAATGGCTAAATTCCCTTCAGCAAAAACGATCTCCACAAAGGGATAATTATTTTCAGTAACTAGCTCGACTAATGCTCTTGCAATTTGAGCGTGCGCTTGGGCTTTTCCTTTAGGAGTTAAACTCTTTAAAGACTCAAACTGTCCAAATCCAGATAGAATGGGCATTTGCCGCCCATCTACTTGAGCCGAAAGCAAAAACAGACCGAGCTGTTTTTTGAGAATTTGTCGATAGGCATCTGATTTAAAGTGACACTCGTCATCGAAATAGTCCCCCGTTTCTTTATTCTGAGGGCTCATATGATACATCCCAACCTTAGCCATTTCTTGCAAAGGGGTCCCATTGATGTCGTGAGTGATATAAACATCTGAACTGACACAGCACCAAAGAGCTGCGCTCTTTCGCTGAGCTACACCCGCACCCTCTTTCAACATCTGCTTCAGGGTGTCCTTATCTAATCCATCCTCGCACAAATAGCGCACCTTTGCTGACTCCTGCATCGCCCGAATCTCCCCGACACTTAGCTCTGCAGCGGCAACTTGGATCAGCTCCTCATCTTTTTTGCCACCGAAATTGAGCGTCCAGTAATCTGCCCCTCTTCCAAAGAAAACATGATTCCGAATCTTTTTTCCCCCTAAAGCATCTAAGGCTGCTAGCAGAGCTTGGCGCGCCGCTTTGACACAGCTCTGCTGCTTTTTCTCATCCAAATTTATAAGACTGGGCAGTTCTGAATGAAATTTGGAAAGCTTGTCGACCCGCTTATTGTTATCCCTCGCGCGCACTTCGCGGTCGATTTCAGCAAAATCTGC
This sequence comes from uncultured Parachlamydiaceae bacterium, assembly GCA_963745935.1. GTDB lineage: Bacteria > Chlamydiota > Chlamydiia > Chlamydiales > Parachlamydiaceae > JAJFUZ01. The sequence continues at coordinate 554,469 of CAVUZO010000002.1, read as the reverse complement.
GTCCAGCTTTTTTAACAAGGCTTCAATAGAATCGAGACTCTCGAGATTCTGCGCCGTTAAAGCTTTGAGGCGAGCGCTAAGGTCGGCACTCGTGCAGTAGGCATCATAACCTACGGGAGTTTTCAATTTTTCAATGATCTTAGTCAGTCTTTTCTCGTATCCGGTATCCCCTTTAACAGCCTCTTGGAGGGTTGTCAATTGCAAGATCACCTCTTGCATCTTGCTCAAGATCATCTTCTCTTCGCGCTCTTCTTCCAGTTGGGTCAGTTTCGCAAAGTCCAATCCCAACTTTTTGCCAACATCATCTAACTTTTGTCGCTTAGTGCGCACAACATGGATCAGATCCTTGACGCTTGGCTCTATTTCCTGGACCTGGATGTAGGGGATTTTGGCAGGTTCTAGTTCAATCAGAACTTTGCAGAGATGCTCAATTTTTGCTTTAAAATGAGGGGAGTCTACGCGAGCCTTTAAGTTCTCCAAGTCTAACAGCGCAGCCTCTTTCTGTTTTTTCTGTAACTGCGGATCTCGCGGCAGCCGCGGCTTCACCTTATCTTCAGGGTGAGCCTTATTCCACAACCCCCAGATGCGTTCCGTAAGCTGTCTTTCAGCAATTTCCGCATTTTCTCTCCGCAGCTGATAAGCGATGTGTCGAAGATGGGTATTTCCAATAGCTCCAAATACCCAACGCACAAGGATCAGGATACAATTCAGCCGCCGCACCTTCCAGCCCTCTTGCTTGTTATAATCGAGAAAGTTTCGTCCGGCAAAGACCCCCTCATTTTTTCCAAGCTTTTCGAAGTTTGTGCCCAGATTGTAGGTCGACTTTTTTAGCGCTTCCGATAGTGATACTGGCATAAATGATCCTTTATAACTTCAATTTTACAGCGATGCAGCGTGTGTCCCACTCTTTTTGCAAAGACTCATTGGCAGGCAGATGCTGCGCCATCACGAACGTTGTAAACAGGCCGTGCGCCTCATCTTGAGCCACGTGGCCCCCTTCCCAGAACTGTCCCGGATAGCAGCTTGGATCCCCGGCGTTGAGAATCGCCGCATCAAACCCGTACAGGCTGGCGCAGCGGGCCACTTCAAGCGGCGGCTTGTCATTGACAGAGATTTTGCAGGCCTTATTTTTAAGCTCTGCAAATTTATCCTTTTTTGCCTTTTCTACAGCGGTCCGAATGTCTGGATTCTCTTCAGCAAAAACGATCTCTTCAAAGGTGTAATCATTTTCAGCCACGAGCTCTACAAAAGCCCTTGCAAATTCGGCCCGAGCAGAGCCCTTTTCTTTGGGAGTTAAACCGTTTAAAAAATTCAGCTGTCCAAATCCAGATAGAATGGGTATCTGCCGTCCGTCCGCCTGAGCGGAAAATAGGAAGAGCCCCAGCTGTTTTTTGATGTCTTGATGATAGAGATCGGGTTGAAATTGCCTCGTAGGATTGAAATAGGGGGCAGGCTTTGTTACAAGTTCCGGCGCGCTCATGTTATACATTCCCACCTTTGGCATCACTTTCAACGCCGTTCCATTTATGTCGTGGGTAACATACACATCCGAGCCGACACAGCGCCAGCGAGCAGCTCTATCGCGCTGCGCTGCCGTTGCGCCATCTGTCAGCATCTTTTTCAGAATGTTCTTATCTAATCCATCCTCTTCTAAAAAGCGCACTTTTACCGACTGCTGCATGGCTCGAATCTGCCCGACAGTTAGCTGAGAATCTGCTATTTGGATGATCTCCTCATCTTTTTTAGTGCCAAAGTTGAGCGTCCAGTTGTCTGTATCAAATGCTCCTAGCGGGAATTTCGTTCCGCTTTTTTGCCTCCCTAACGCATTTAAGGCCGCTTGCACAGCCTGACGAGCCGATTTGACATTGGCCAGCTGTTGTGGGGAGTCCCAATTTGTTAGAATGGGGATCTCTGCATGGAATTTGGAGAGGCTTTCGCGCCGCTTGTTCGCCTTCGCCCAAAATTCACGGTCGATTTGAGCAAAATCCTCGGTCAATTTTAGATGCCCTCCAATGTTGTCAAGATCATGAAGGTGCGCAGTTTTAATGCGGTCTTTAAGATCGGAACTAAAGCAGTAGGAGTCATATCCTTCAGGAGTTTTCAGCTCTTCAATAATCTTGAGGAGCTTTCGCTCTTGCTGCTCATTCCCTTTCACAGCACTTTTAAGAGCCGTCAATTGCAAAATCACACTCTCCATCTGGCTCAGGATCATCTTCTGTTCGCGCTCCTCTTCAAGTTGCGTCAGCTTCGCAAAGTCCAAGCCAAAGCTGGCGCCTAGTGCATCCAATTTTTCTCGCTTTTGTTGCACGATATAAAGAGGGTCATTCTCCTTTGGCTCAATCTCCCAGATGCTAATGTAAGAGACTTTATCGGATTCTGTCACGACTTTGTGGATCTGATCAATTTTCGCTTTAAAGTGAGGGGAATCGACGCGCCCTTTTAAGTCGTCTAGATCCTGCAGAACTGCCTCTTTAAACTGTTTCGGGTCCATGGGTTGAGGCCGCGCTTCAATCTTTGCTTTAGGGTGCGCCCGATTCCACATGCTCCAGATGCGTTCAGCCACTTTTTTTTCGGTGAGCTGCGCATCTTCTCTCCGCAACTGATAGGCGATGCGTTGCAAGTGTGTACTCCCGATAGCCCCTAAAACCCAGCGCGCAAGAAGCTGGAAACAGTGAAGGCGCCGCACCTTCCAGCCCGCTTTGTCGTCATAATCGAGGAGAATTCTTCTTGCAAAAATGCCCCCTTTTTTTCCAAGCTTTTCGAAGTTTGTGCCTAGCTCGTAGGGCGACTTTTTTAGTGCTTCTGATAGTGAGACGGGCATATAAATATCCTTTTATAATAAAATTCTAGCAATTGTCTCGAGCTCTTTAATATTCTCAACACTTAAGGCTCTGATGCGCTTTCGAAGTGGCCATAGGGTCTCAGAATCGCTTGTCAGCACCTTTTGAATGACCTTATCCAATAGAGGCCTGTCTTTTACACTCAGAGACTTTAAACCCGACTTGCGCCCTATCAATGACTCATCTGATGCGCGCTTCTTCAAGTTGCGTCAGCTTCGTGAAGTCGAGTCCCAAAGTTCCGGCAAAATCATCCAGAACTTTTCGTTCGACCTCCTCCAGCATGGGCGAACCATTGTCTTTCGGCGCAAGATGCGGGGGGTCTACTACTTATCTCTACTTGTCTCCTTCGGCTCTTTCTTTGACAAAACGGCGTAGAGCGCATCGATCTTAGCCTTAAAATGGGGCGAGTCGGCCTCAGCCTTTAACTTCTCCAGATGTGCGAGAAGCTCTCTTTTCACAACAACTGGGTCCAGAACCGTTCGCAGTTTAAATTGCAGACTCTTCGGATGCAAGCGATTCCAGATCTTGTACAACCGCTCCACAAGTATTGGGTTTGCCAGCTCTTCCTCACGCAGCTTGTAGACAACTGTCCCTAGATGTGTGCTTTGGTAGGGCAGCAAATTTGGCGGAATTTCCCAGCAGCCAGCGGGCAAAAATCTGGATGCAATTGAGCCGCCGCACGCTCCAGCCCGCTTTATCATCATAAGCGATGTAATTTCTGCCGCGCAAAACGCCTTCGTTTTTTCCCAGCTTTTCAAAGTTTTTGCCCAGGTCGTAGCGCGACTTTTTTATAGCTTCTATTAGCGCGACTGCCATGAATAATTCCTTATTAATTTTATAGTTTCAGGCCGAGATCTTGCGCTAGCTTGTCAAGCTCGCTGAAACCCAGGTTGATCCGCTTTTGAAGGTCTGCGGGCAGCGCCTCGTGATAATCTGTAGATATTTGGCTTTCAAAGCCGATCCTAAGTCGAGCCATTTTTTCGATTCGCGCCCATTTTTAAAAGCAAAAGTTGAATTCATTTCACACTGGTTTACAATGTCACGGAGCGATATATACTTCATCTTGGCCTCTTTAGCAGCGACAGAGTCCATCGTATCAAAGGGTAAGTGCAGGAGAGCCCCAATCTCATTGAGTTCTTGAATACTGCTTTGAGGTGGAGTAAGATACATCGCGCTAATGCGTTTTTTGAGAGCGTCAGATAGAGTGGTTGCCTGTTCCAGATGAATCCTATATTTAAGCACTTCAAGTCTATCTGTGATCTCGTCATTTATATTTCCTCGGAAAGACAGCTGACTTGCCTGTAATATAAGGTTATCTAAATGATCAACTAGTTTAGTTACCTCGATCTTGGCATCAATTTCAGCAAAATCCAGGTTTAGCTCCTGGCCAATTTCGTCCAGCATACTCATCAAAAATGTAATGAAATGCCCATCGAGCGCCATCATTTTTTGCATGAGTTTAGGGGAGAAATCGTCACAGGTCGTTTTCTGCCGAACAAATTGAAAGATCATGTTCACCCGATCGTCGATCCGCTTTTTGTCAGGTCCCCCAGCTTTATAAAGTAACGAGTTTAAGTGGGTGCGAAGAGCCGCAAGTTTTTCCGCATCTTCTTTTGCTGCCAACTCCTCTGCATCCTCAGCCTCAATTCTTGCAAACTCCGGAACCCCTAACGCTTTGCCCGCTGCATCCAGCTGTTTGGTAAACTGTTGCGAAGGATGCGGCTTCTGGAGTGTTTTTAAGAGCTCTACAGCCACACCAGCCGCCTTCTTCTGTTCCAAAAATTCCCGGAGAGCAATGACCTTGCGGGTAACCGTTGCGTTACTGTTTCCGAAATTGACGCTCCAGAGATGGGCGATCCACTCTTCGAGTAGCGTTTTTTTAGGCTGCGGCTTTAGAAGTTCAGCAATAGCTGGGTCTTGAGGTACAATTTTTCTAGTAGGATGCGCCTTGTTCCACGCACTGTAGAGGCGATTTGTGAGCGCTGGATATTTGTTTTCTGCTTGTTCGGCGCTCAGCTGATGGGCGACAGTCGCAAGATGTGTATTTCCGTAAACGCCCAATAGCTTGCGCACTAAGCGTTTGATTAAATTGAGCTGCCGCACCTTCCAGCCCTCTTTTTTTTCATAAGCGAGAAAAAGACCTTTCTTGCTGCCGAGAGTGCTTATATCGTAGTTTTTTAAAGCATTTTCTAAACTGACTGGCATAAGAGTCTCCTAAAGTTTTAGCTTCTGTGCAATTTTATCGAGCTTGTCTGCAAAATTTGTGGTAGTATGATCAAGGTCTTGTAAAGCTTTTGCAAGCTGGGTTGGCATCGATTGGTTGCAGTCTACAAATTTTTTCAGTAAAGCGGTTTTAAATGCCACCCACTTTGCTTTAATAGCGTCGTCTGGAGCCGCGGCAATCTTTGCATTAATAATGTTGACAATTTCATGTAAATGTATTTTTTTAGTAAAGGTGTCGGATAATGAGGATCCCGCTTTGAGCAATTCACGATAGATTTTAATGATATGGCTCATGACCAGTTTTCTGTCTTGCGTCACATCCAGAGCCCTTAAGAGAGTCTTGAGCTCTTCAGAAGCTACATGAATTTCTTGGAGTGTCAATTGAATGTATCGTATTTCATGCTTCAGAGGATCTTTATCAGCTAGTTTTTCATCCTGCGCTTTCATATAATTTTTTAGATCATTTAATTCATGAAAAGCTTCAGTGAAAGCAAAATTTAATCCCAATTTTGTCCCAAGCGCTTTGAGCTGCTGGGCAAAGAGCAGTTCGCTATCATTTTTCAGAGAACGAATGTCGCCTTTAAGTTCAGGGGTTAACCGGTCGAGGGGGAGCTTTTCTATAGCCTCTCTGATTTTAGTCACTGCGGGTGAAAGAAAGGGAAAATACTTAGTCAACAACTGCCTTAAATTGTCATCCAATTCACGCTTCTCATGCTCCGCTTCAATTTTTGCAAAATCTAAGCCCAGCTCGATGCCAAAAGCATCTAACTGCTGCGCAAAAGTGGGCAGAGTCGTATCTAGGGCCTTTAAGCGGCTATTCAGGTCTGCGGATATATCCAGAGACAGCTTTGACTTTACCCAGACCATAATCGCGAAAATTTTGTCCATATTGGGTCTGTTTACTTGCTTGAACAGCGCTTCTAATGCTTTGTTCAAATTCTCCTTCTCTTCATCGGCATCGATTACGTCAAAATGGAGTCTCAGCTCTTTGCCAATTGCATTCAGGTCCTGAAGCGCACCCGGCTTTAGATTCAGGATCTGATCAATCGTGGCGGAGGAGTACTCTAGCGGTATATTATTATCTCTTAGCACCACAAGAAAAGCGTGCATTTTTATTACTTTTAACTGCTCGCGACCTTGTGGCACACTGGTCAGCAAGGCATTTAAATGATCGCATATCTGTGCAAGCTGCTTTTTAGCCAACTCTGCAGCTATTTTCTTTGGATCGGCAGCGTCAATTTTTGCAAAATCGACCCCAAACTCCGTGCAAAAGCTGTTTAACTGATCGGTAAAGTAGCTAGAGGGGAATATGTAGTGGAGCTGTCGAAAACGCTGGATAAGATCTGAGGAAAACTCTTTTTGCGAGACGACGGCGAAAATGGCATCGACCTTAACTTTGTCCTGATCTTTTGTCTTACTCTGCAGCTCCTTGAGATGGGTGAGCAGCTGCTGCTTCCAATCGGTTTTAGACTCGATAACAGGCTCTGGGACAATTTTAATCTTTTCAGAAGAGTGCTCGCGATTCCAGGAGGTATAGATCCGTTTGACAAGAGGAAGATTCAACTTCTCAGCATGTTCTTTATGCAGCTGAAAAGCCACGGTGCGAAGGTGGGTGTCGGCATAACTTTTAAAGAGGTGGCGGGCCAAAACTTTGAAAAAATTGAGCTGCTGCACATGCCAGCCCTCTTTTTTGTTGAAAGCCAGGTAGATTCTGCCTTTAAATAAGCTCTCTCGTTTTCCAAGCTTTTCGATAGTTTGAGAATTGCATTTTTTTAAAGCGCTTTCAAGAGTGACTGGCATAAGAACCTCGCGTTTAGTTAGAAATATTATATACTAAATATTGATTTTTTTCTACCTATATTTCGACGGTGCCGACTCCTTGACCATGACTGTCCACAACACATCCAGCTGTTTCTGCTGCGGCTCGGTCAAATCGTGGAGCACGAGAAAGCAGTCATCGTTTTGGGTGAAGGCGTTTTTGGTCCAGTTGGCAGAGCCGTTGACGAGCGTCTGACCATCGACAATCATCAGCTTGTGATGGAGCAGGCCGTTGCCTTGACTTAAGCGCACGGGGATGCCGCGCTGAATGAGGAATTTCATGATGTTTGCGCTTGCCCCTTGACTTGAGGTGTAGTCCATCAAGACCTCCACCTTGACGCCGCGCTTGGAGGCGTCGATGACAGCTTGTGCGAAGTCGCGGCGGGTCCAGGTAAACATCGCGATGCGGAGCGTCTTGCGCGCCCCTTCGATGAGCCCCTTGATGTGGGTGACGGCCCCACGGTCGTCGGGGAGGAACCAGAGTTCCAGCTTCTGACCCCCCATTATAAAGTCCTGGTGCGGAATCTGGATCGAATTGCAGCCCACCTCCTCAAAGCTGTCGGCCTTTTTTTGAATGAGGGAGGCAAGAGGGGGGCTCTCCATGCCGGTGACCAGGTTGGAGTGCATGCGCAGCGACTCGCCGGTCATATTGGCAGAGCCAAGAAAGACCTGGGAGCCGTCGATGACCAGAATCTTCTGATGCATGAGGCAGCGGCCGAAGCGCCGCAGGAGCTTGATTTTGGGATCAAGCTTGCGCGGCAAGTGCGGGTTTGCCTTTCCGTCGACGACGATTTTGACAGGGACTCCAGAGGCGCTTTTCTCATTCAAGGCGCGCAGGATGCGCGGTTCAGAGAGGGTGTAAATGATCAATGTGACCGACTGTTTGGCCCCCCCGATCGCTTTCGCCAGGGTGACTCCGATGTCATCATTTCCAGGAATGGAGTAGAGCAGGGGAGGCTGGTCCGACTGCGGCAGCGTCGGCTGGATAAACTGTTCCGTCGTCCAGTAGAGACCTGTTGTCAAGGTTGCTAGAAGCAGAGTGAGGATGAGTTTTTTCATAAATGTCTCGCCAGGGCTTCGGGCAGTTTTGCAGCGCTATTCTGAAGGACCTGGAGAAGGCCTGTGTAGCGCTTTTTCACCTCGTCATTGCTCACGGCTATCATCAGGGCGCGCTTTGTGCCCACGAGCACCACCAGCTTTTTGCCCCGCGTCACACCCGTGTAGAGCAGGTTGCGAGTGAGAAGCTTGAAATGGGTCGTATGGACCGGAATCACGATGCAGGGACATTCGCTGCCCTGATACTTATGAATGGAGACGGCGTAGGCCAAAACCAGATCGTCCAGGTCGCTAAATTCAAAGACAATTTCGCGCTCATCAAAGAGGGCGGTTAGCTGCTGCCCCTCATGATCGATCTCTAAAATAGTGCCCACATCGCCATTAAAAACTTCCCGCTTATAGTCGTTGCGGATCTGCATCACCTTGTCGCCAACCAGATACTTGCGCCCATAGCGCATGAGGGGGTTGTCGCGGTTGTTCAAGGCTTCTTGAAGCGCCTGATTTAAATTTTCGGTGCCGATCACCCCGCGCCGCATCGGGGCGAGCACCTGGATGTCGCGGATCGGGTCGAACCCATATTTTTTTGGAAGGCGATGCGTGAGAAGAGCCACCAGATGCTGGAGAACCCCTTCCGGCTCCTCCGCCTCAATGAAGAAAAAGTCGCTGTCGGTCTGGACACTGATGTCGGGAAAATGGCCCTTATTGATCTTGTGGGCATTGGTGATGATGCGCGAGCCGGCCGCCTGGCGAAAGATCTCTGTCAGCATTACTACAGCGACGTAGGTCGAGCGTATCATATCCTTCAGCACGTTTCCGGGGCCGACGCTTGGAAGCTGATCGATATCGCCGACAAAAATGAGCCGTGCCTGCTTAGGGAGCGCCTTGAGTAGGCTATGCATGAGGGGAGTGTCGATCATGCTCGCCTCATCGACAATGATCAGATCACAGTCGAGCGGGTTGTCGCGACCTCTTTTAAAGCCCCCTTTCTTGAAATCGACCTCGAGGAGGCTGTGGAGCGTGGCCGCCTTGCGGCCCGTGATCTCCGCCATGCGCTTTGCGGCGCGCCCTGTAGGAGCAGCGAGGAGAATCTTCTCCGTGAGTTTTTCGCTGACTGCCAGAATGGCTTTGGTGATCGTGCTCTTGCCTGTTCCTGGGCCCCCTGTGATGATCATCACCTTTTCCGACAGAGCCAGACCAACCGCTTTAGCTTGCGTCTCAGCCAATTTAATCTGCAGCTTGTTCTGGACCCATTCTAGAGCCTTTTCCGTATCGACGCGGCGCAACGCACTAGGCGTCGCTTTCAAACGCTCCAGCTCGCGCGCGATGCCAATTTCTGCAAGGAAAAGGAATTTGTTCCAGATAAACAGGCGCCGCTCAGCTTCATGCATCAGCTCCATCATTTCGACGCGCCCCTGATGCGCGAGAGCATCGATCTGGCTTCTGATCAGGGCGGGATCAGACTCTAAAATCTCTTTGGCGGCTTCGACAAACTCGTCGATAGGGTAGCAGACATGCCCCTCGCTCGAGAGCTGCGTCAGAACATATTCGATGCCAGCCTCAATGCGCTGAGGAGCCTCTTTTGTGATTCCCAGCTTCTCCGCGATGGCGTCGGCCGACTTAAATCCGATGCCAAACACATCGCGGGCTAGGCTGTAGGGGTTTTCGCGCACCTTGGCAATGCAGTGCGCCCCATAGACTTTAAATATTTTTTGGGCATAGGCGGGGCTGACGCCATGGCTCTGCAAAAAAACCATCACGTCGCGCACCACCTTCTGCTCCAGCCAGCAGGCGGTAATCAGCTCAATGCGCTTGCGCCCGATGCCCACAATTTCGGAGAGGCGTTCAGGAGTCTGGTCGATGATGGCGAGCGTCTCGATGCCAAACGTGTCGACGATGCGCTTCGCATAGGCGGGACCAATGCCTTTGATGAGCCCCGATCCCAAATACTTGCGGATGCCGATCACATCGGCCGGCGCTTCAACCTCGTACCGTTTAACATTGAACTGCTTGCCGTAGACCAGGTGCTTGGTCCATTCGCCCCAGCAGCGCACCGTCTCTCCAGGCTTTAGGGCGGGCATCGACCCGACAAGACAGACCGGATCGGCTACGCCGCTGCATTTGAGCTGCGCAATGGTGAACCCGTTCTGATCGCTCTGAAAGGTGATCTTTTCAATGTAGCCGCGGAGCTGGTCCATATAGGAGAGGCATAGTAACAGGGAGTGTCGCGCTTGCGCAATAGTTTTGCGTCTGTTAGATAGCCTAAACAACACATTTTTAGAAATTACACTTTAGATTTTATTAAATTAATTATGTTCTTAATGCTTGAAATTAATAAATATTAATTTCCATTTTATTTATATTCGGTTCTATTCAAGCAAACGAATCTGTTGAAACAGTGAAACAGTTTCATAAACTGAGCGACTGGACAACAGAGAACCACACCATTCAGTTTCAACTTGCCTTTTCAGATGTTCCAAATAGAGTGTACCTCTTCGAAATTCCTCTCGAAGTCACTGTAATAATCGATTTTGAAATTGGCGAGGGAACCCAAGTACAGCTCCTTCAGCAGGCTGATCAAATGGTTGGACGTTCTCTCATTTTCGACTTGCCCCCTATCACTTGCGCTCTATAAAGGTGTATCCATACTTGGGCACATCGATTCATTTGACAGCGGCAAAAGGGGGTTTGAACCAAAATCAATTCATGGTGACTGATATCTTTTTCAAGAGATTGCGCCTTCCGTTCAGTCCCACTGGGAGCCCAGTTCGGAATGTCGACGTGGATTTAGAGACTGGCTGGCTGATAGAAGGTGTGACCCCAAAAATGGTTCAAAAGACCTGGTAGAGCCTTTTGCAAAACTTGCCTCGAAAGAGTCTTGAACAATATTGGCAGCTGGGCGATAAGTAGGGAACGAGGTAATCATGAAGAATTTCCTGTTATGGGCAGCGCTCCTCCTTGCAGCGCCCAGCTTTGCCGATGAAAATACCGTTCAGCCACAGCCTAAAAAAGCCGAACAGCGCTGTCAGCTGGGGGAGTGCGATCCTTACGCAGAAGAGGGCGATGAAGATGATGAGGAGGACCCTCTACGCTTGCCTCACGAGCGGGCATGGCCCTATGATGCGGAGCTGGAAACTCCAACCAGTTGGCCCGGAAAAAGGGAAGATCCTTTTTATGATTGGTTGACACATTAAGGAAGAAGCAGCTATTCTCACTGCTTGACCGGGGACCTCAAGGAATCGGGTCGTCCGAACCAGGTCAGGACAGGAATGTAGCAGCCTTAAGGATTTAGCCCGATGCCTTGGGCAATCTCCGGTCTTTTTTCTCTTTTTCCCAAACCTACTTCTTCTGCTTCGTTTTCGCGTTGCAGCTCATTTTCTGGCGTAACGGGGGAAGCTGCGCTTGCGCAATAGTTTTGCTTCTGTTATTCTGTTTTTATGTTTCGCAATTTTATTATCTTTAGTTTCCTATTTTTTGTGCTGATCCCATTAAAAATTCCGGCTCAGCTTCAATCGGAATGCGTCTTATCAAAACGCGTTCCCCTTAAACCATCTGTTGGACTGCCTGTCATTTCAAAGATCGTGTTAAGTGAATTGCCGCGGTCGAGGGATCCGACAGATGATCTGAAGCCTTTTATTGTGATAGTGCCACCCTCTTTTGTCTCCCTTCAAGAGCTCCATTTCTGTTCACGGGATTTTCTAAATCTTTCTATCTTAAGTTCTAAGCATCATCCACCGACTCTCCTATTAAATATTTAAAAAGTATTTTTAATTATTTAATAAGGAGTTTTTATGTCCCTAGAAATTAATATTGATAGAAATGCCATTTTAGCAGAAAAAGCGCTCCCAAGTCAGGAGAAGCATAGTTATTCTGAGATAGCCCTCTTACGTCTCCAGTACTTGGCAACGCGCGCCGATGACGCTCAGCCTTTTGAAGCCAAAGCGTGCCGCATTTTCGAAAAGGCGCGCTATCGAAAAATGGTGGCACGGCGCATGCTTATCGGGGGACTCGTGGTCACGACCGTTTTGACTATAACCCCCTTTATTGCCGCAATTCCGGTCGTCTCTTCCTGGGCGCAGCAAAGTACATCCAATAACTTGACAGTTGTTATGGGGATCGTCGCAATCGCAGTTGTTGCGAATTTGATCAATTTTGTCGCAACAGGGACCATTCCCGACTGCCAGACAGGAAGTGCAGAGAAGCGTCAGCTTCAGCTCGATTCGCATGAGCGGCACTACAAAAATATGAAAAAAAGGTTGCTTGCTCTCCAGCAAGAAGACCCGAAACAGGCACTATCTTTAGCTCAAGCGCTCGATATGGATAAGCTAAGAGCAGCGATGCGCCCCTTCTTTGCCGACTTCAATCGCTATTATACGAATGTGATTATCGAAAAAATGTGCCGCCCCCTTGAGGAGGCCAAGCAGATTATTTTGGCTCCGCAACGAAGGGATGACTCGGGAAGCTCGAAAGAGTCTTGAACATTTTGAGCGGGGATTCAAACCCGACTTGCTAAGTTCGGCCAAAGTTTAAACCCGATTTGCGCCCTAGCGGTGATTCAGCTGATGATGCGATTTTTTGGAGGCTAAAACGGGGCAATTTTTGACATACTTGAGTAAAGTAGGCGAAAATTGCCCCGTTTTAGCCTCCAAAACAAGCGCGCATCAGATGAGTCATTGATAGGGCGCAAGTCGGGTTTTAAGCGTGATGTAGGGGCGCAAGTCGGGTTTCAAGGAATCGGGTCGTCCGAATCAGGTCAGGACAGGAATGTAGCAGCCTTAAGGATTTAGCCCGATGCCTTGGACAATCTCCGGTCTTTTTTTAGAGGGAGTTGCAAAGCTCGCTTTGGAGGCCAAATGGAGATTTACAACCGCTCTTATTCCCAAACCTGCTTCTTATGCTTGGTTTCGCGCGGCAGCTCATTTTCTGGCGGCGGAATGTAAAGCGGGCGCCGCTTGCCGATAAAGATCGCATGGCTAATGCCAGGATCGCTCCAGAAGAAGCGGCAGAGCTTTTCTAGGGCGTTCAGCAGCGTATGATTTGTTTTGAGTAGCTTGACGATGGGCGCGGAGGGGATCTGTATTACTGACCAGAGAATCCCTGGGAAGGCGTGGCTGTTTAAGCGGAACCAGAAGAGGCTTAAATGGCGCCGCTGCATAAGGGCGCGCTGACGATACTCAGGGTCCCTCCAAGCCTTTGCAAAGCGGGCTGGAGCCATAAAAAAATCTTTAAGGCGGATCCAGCAGAGATGGTAGCTAAAGCGCCACGCCTCTAGCTTCAATTCGGTCTCTGCCAGATCGACAAACTGCTGAACAGGATTCATCGAATTAATATCCATTGCCGATGAAAAAAGCACGAAGCCATCAGGTTTTACAAGTCGCGCCAGCTCTGAAAAGAGCATGCGATGCTCCTCCTTTGGCAGATAGCCGATCAGTTCGGTACATATCACTAGATCATAAGTGTCATCTTTCAGAAGAGTCATCGGCACATAGTCTTGAAAGGGTTGAATCGCGTCTCCAGAAAGATGTTTTAAGGCATTGTTTGAGATGTCAACGGCGTCAACCTGCGCCCCCAATTCTTGCACAGCGCGAGTGAGGACACCTCCTCCACACCCTAGGTCGGCTACTTTTTTGCCTTTTAGATCGAGATGCGGCTTTAAAAGCTCGAGAGTGCGGGCAATCCGCTCCCTCTCCATAATATTGCGCAAAGGGTTAAACTGCTCCGGATTGACAAGCCACAAGCGATCGAAGCGCGCTTCCGCCTCCTTTCTTCTTCCTAAGCGGCCTCCCTCTGGGGCGGCTGCAGCACCTGTCTCGACAATGTTTAATTTATTCATGTCAATAATTCCTTCACAGAAAGCGTTGGAGGATGGGTTTGAATGGGGCCGTCGATGTAAAGCCGGAACCAGATCTCGAGCATCAGAAGCGCAAAAAGGTGACGAAAATGGCTTTGCAAACTCTCTTGAGACTGTATCTGTCTTTTTATCCATGCAGCGCTGACGAACCCTGATTCGACCAGAACACCTCGCAGAAGTAGCTGAAAAAGCTCTTTAAGTTCCGGACCCCAGCTCTGGAGAAAATGGGGACGACTCAACTTAGGCCTGTTGAGAATATCCGACGAAACAGAGCCTTCAAGCAGGAGCTTGAGCCACGCCTCCCCATTTTTTTCGAGCGGTATACCGGCTGCAAATTCGACAAGAGCACGGCTTAAAAAGGGGGCCTTCCAGTCGAGGCCATGGGCAGCGGTCAGCCTTTCAAACTGGAGCATGAAACAGTCGGGAAGCCGCGTCTTAATATCAAAATAGAGAAGGGCGCTCACCGGTTTTGTGACCCGCTCAAGATTGTGAAATTTGGCTAAAAAGACCTCCGCATCGAAGAATGAGGCAAGCTTTGGGGCAGCGCTCTGCATGAGGCTTTCGCTGAAGAGAGCATTTTGTCTTAAGAAAGCAAACTGCCATGGATCAAGCCGCGATTGCCGCAGAAGGGTGTAAGAGGCGCGAAACTGCAAAGATTGCAAAATGGGAATGAAGAGGTGACGCAAAAACTGAAGCGGCTTTTCACTCCAAGAGTGTGCTAGAACTTTTTTAGTATAGCGCGTATGGCCGGCTAAAAGTTCGTCGCTGCCCATGCCCGAAAAGAGAGTTGAAACAGTTGCCTTGGCTAGTTTTGCAAGCTGCCAGGTGGCAACAATTTGCGGATCTGCCAGCGGCTCGTCCAGATGCCAGGCGATCTTGACAAGGTCTTGCGAGAAATTTTCTTTAGAGATCCACTCCTCTTCATGCGCCATCTTGAACTGCTCGGCAACAGTGCGCGCGGCTCTTATATCGGCCTCATTTTGCCCTTTAAACCCAACGGAAAAGCTGACTGCCTGCTGCTGAAGGCGCGAAGCAATAGTAGTCGAACCGAGGCCGCCCGCAAGATAGCAGCCATAAGCGCCCTCTGTCTCAGAAATCTCCCTCTCTACCGAAGTGTCGATGAGCTCTTCCAGTATTTTTAGAGTCGTAGCCGGGCTTAAGGCGTGCTCCTTTTGAAAAAAGCTGCTGTAGGACCAGTAGGGATTGATCATCAAGGTGCGCGTCCGCTTCAAAAGAAGAAAATGGCCGGGCAGAAGGCGGTTGACGTTTTGAATGGGGGTCAAGTCTTGCGGTATGTAGCCAAAATAGAGGTAGGAGGCAAGCGCCTCTAAAGCGGGAGTCTGCGCGATACACCCAGTTACTAGGAGCGCTTTTAACTCGCTAGCAAAAAAGAAGCCATGCGACCCATCACTCCAGTAGAGAGGCTTCTTCCCGATGCGGTCGCGCGCCAGCAGAAGGATCTCTTGCGCCTGATCATAGAGGGCAAAGGCAAATGCGCCATTCAACCGCTCTAGACACGCAGTTCCAAAGGCTGCATAAGCCCTGGCAATCAGTTCGCCATCTGAAATGGGCAAGTGAAAAGAGGAGTCGAGGCGCCCAATTTCTTGCCGCAGCTCTTCCGGATTATCCAGGGTTCCGTCCAGAGCTACAAAAATCTGCTTTTTTGCCGGTGCGGCTATCTTCCCGCCGCGCATGCCGATCTGAACATTTTTGAAAGAGTAGAGGTCGCTGCCTTTCGGATTTCGATAGGCGAGCGCCTCCAGCATCGGGTGAATGAGAGGTTTAACTTGAAAAACGTCCGGATAAACAGCGCCTGCAATGCCTTTTGTCATGCGGCGAGTATCTCAAAAAATCTCTGCTTCATCCAGCAAAAAATAGCAAAATAAGAAGTTTCCTTATTTGACTGAAATGGTTATACTTAACTCTTTGTAAAAATAACTTCGGGATAGACAATGAAAGGTTACTGTTTAGCTGTTTTATTTTTTGTCGCGTGCCTATTTATTCCAGCAATTGCCCCGGCAACGACACAAAAGCTTCATTTAACCCGCGCAAATGGCACGCTGCTAACCGCCTACTATGACGCGCCGCCCCATGCCGAGTCATTTCCCATCATTGTTTTCATTCTCGGTTCGCAGTGTGACAGCGTCGCAGAGTGGCACCAGATGCTCAAGGCAAGAGCGCACGCTTATGAAGTGGGGTTCATCACTCTCGAAAAGCATGGGGTCTACTCGATAGATGAGATCGATTTAGAAGAGTATGATCTGCACAATAGCCGCGAGTATCGCATCCATGACCATCTCCATTTCGTCAAGCAGCTGCGCGAAGGACTGATTCAAGGCTGGAATGGCCAGCTTATCATGTGTGGCGGCTCCGAAGGGGGCATGATTGCCGCAGCCATGACTGCCCGCTGTCCTGAAGTGGTGGCGACAATGATTCTTTCAAGCGGGGGAGGCATGTCCACACAAGAGGAGATCATGCTGGCTCTACGCAACCATTTAAGAAGCCAGTGTGAATCGGATGCTGAACTTGAACACTACGCCCATCAGCTCGAATTGAAAATGGTTGAGATGATCCAAGATCCTACCCCCTACCGCCATTTTTTAGGCTTCACTTACAAGTGGTGGGCCTGCCATCTCCAGTACTGCACAATCGATGACATTTTGCAAATCGATTGTCCCCTCTATTATGCCCACGGCGATGAAGATGAGATTATTCCTGTAGAGAGCGCCGACATTGCTGTCCAAATTTTGCGAGAGAGCGGCAAAACCAATTTTGTCTATCGTCGCATCGAAGGGTGTAACCATCAGGCGCATCTCACTCACATGCATGTGTTTGATGAGGCGTTTGAATGGCTCCACAACGTCCTACTCAGTTTGGCCCTCAGCCGTTCTAATTATTGATAATTTTCTAATGATCTGCCAAGGTGAGCTTATGAAGAGCCGCCTTGAGACAGATAGCCTGGGAGAAATCGCCGTCCCGCACGACCGCTATTACGGGGCGCAGACAGCGCGCGCCCTCGTGCATTTTGACATTGGAGGTGAGCTGATGCCGCGCGGACTCATTCGCGCTTTGGGCCTCATCAAAAAGGCGGCAGCGCAGGTCAACGCCGCGCTCGGCGTATTGCCACAGGAAAAAGCCCTTCTGATCGAGAAGTCAGCTGACGAGGTGATCTCGGGCAAGCTGGACACCCATTTTCCACTCAGCATCTGGCAGACGGGCAGCGGTACGCAGACCAATATGAATGCCAACGAAGTGATTGCCAATCGCGCCATTGAGCTCTCTGGCGGAGTTATGGGAAGCAAGCAGCCGATCCATCCCAATGATGATGTTAACAAGAGCCAATCCTCCAACGATGTTTTCCCGACAGCCATGCACATTGCAGCTGTCGAAGCGATCAGTCAAAAGCTGCTGCCAGCCCTTTCTGCATTGAGAATCGCTTTAGACGAAAAGGCAAAAGCGTATGTCACGCTCATCAAGATCGGCCGCACCCACCTGATGGATGCGGTGCCGCTGTCTCTTGGCCAGGAGTTTTCCGGCTATGTGGCGCAGCTTGTCGACGATGAGCGAAGACTCAAGACCGTTTTAGAGGATCTCTACTTTCTTGCCCTTGGCGGCACAGCTGTCGGAACGGGGCTCAATGCGCCTAAAGCATTTGGAGAATTGGCAGCCAGTAGCCTTGCAAAGGCGACAGGATTTCCCTTTGTAACAGCTCCCAACAAATTTGCAGCCCTCGCCTGCCACGATCCGCTAGTCTTTGCTAGCGGAGCACTCAAGACGCTTGCCGTTTCATTGATGAAAATTGCAAACGACATCCGCTGGATGGGCTCAGGACCGCGCTCTGGATTAAATGAGCTATGGCTCCCTGCCAATGAACCAGGCTCTTCCATTATGCCTGGAAAGGTGAACCCCACCCAGTGCGAAGCGCTGACGATGGTGGCCGTCCAGGTGATGGCCTACGACCACGCCATTGCGATTGCCGGCTCCATGGGCAATTTTGAACTCAATGTCTTTAAGCCGCTCATTCTCTATAACTTTCTCAACGCGGTGGATCTTCTCTCCGACAGCTGCCGCTCCTTTGCCGACCATCTGGTCATAGCCTTGCGGGCCAACGAGCCGCGTTTAAAAGAGCTTGTCGACCAGTCGCTGATGCTCGTCACAGCCCTCAATCCCGCCATCGGCTATGACCGCGCTGCGAAAGTCGCCCACACCGCTTTTAAAGAGGGTATTTCCCTCAAAGAAGCTTGCCTTAAATTGGGATTTCTTTCTGCTGAAGAGTTTGACCGCCTCGTCGACCCTGTCAAGATGGCTTTTCCTTATGGAACCACGACAAGCAGCTGATCGCAAGCTAGAAGAGCTTGCGAGTCAGTTTCTGCAACGCCGATAGCGATGCGATAAGTGCCTTTGGAAGCATGCTCAGGAACTTTAACCGTTAACGGGACAATTTGCGCTGTATGAGGGGGTAGATAAAACTCTTGCGAAGCGGCAGGTGGAGACTCCCAATGCTCGGGCATTTCAACGCTGCATGTAATCAGCTGCTCATCTGGCGACTGGTTGGCCATCATCACTTGGAAAGAAGAGGAGGTTCCTTGCCCGACCTTAAGGCCGTCTGGCGTTAAGAGGCGTAATGCTACCTCTCCAGCACTGCTTGGGGCAAAGTTTAGAAGAGCGGCGGCGAAGAAGATTTTGGTGATGACGTTCATAAGCGCCACCTTAACGAAAGAGAAGTTTTATTTCAAAGCTCTTCGTTTCAGGGGCGTAGCAATCCTAATATTCATTATAAAAAATGTCGACAGTCTTATGTAAAGCTTTTGATATTCTTTCTAATATAGGAAGAAAATGCCCTCTGTCAAACTGCTTGAAATTTATAAGTTTTGCAAGTTGCTTTTGGGTAAGTCCTGAGCGTTTGCGATACTCTCGAATCTTAAGAGCAAAATGATAATTTTGCTTCTCTTCTAGATAAATTTCTTGAAACCCGACTTGCGCCCCTACATCACGCTTAAACTTTGGCCGAACTTAGCAAGTTGCCTGATAAGCTCTGAAGGCCAAGTCGCGATTTGGCCAAGGGTAGCAGAGCAAATTGCTAAGTGCAGGCAAGTTTAAACCCGACTTGCGCCCCTACATCACGCTTAAACTTTGGCCGATGCTCCTAAGCTTTTCTTAAACCTTTTAATTGATCGACTAGCTTTTCAAGAGCCGACTGGCTCTGTTTAATGGTGCGTCTCAGATCGGCTGTTTCCTGGTTTGCAGCCATCAACACTTTCTGCTGCTCATCAAGGGCCTCTTTGATCAGAAGCCGCCCATCGCCCTGTTTGGCGCGGCTTACCTGATCCAACTGTTCTGCAAAGTCCTGCAAAAGGGCAAATTTTCGCGCCTGTTCCGGGAAGTTTTTAAGGACGAGAGCTATATCTTTGACAAAGCCAACTGATAGCTTTTTTTCTCCGTTCAGCTCTTGAACTGCAGCTTCGATCAGATCGGAATCGGGGTGATTCATTCTCACCAGATCATAAGCCGCGTCCTTTAAATGCAGCAGGAGCAGATGGCGCGCCTCGCCCTTTTGCGCTTCAAGGGATCCCACCATATCTTTTTTCGTGAGGAGCTTTTTCCAAAAATTGCGCATCTCTGTCCGCTCTTGAATATCCTGCTCCTTTTCAATAGATTCAAGACGCTTTTCAGCCCCCGCAATAGTGCGTCGCTGCTCATCGACGATGCGCAAAAATTTTGTGCGGGTGGCTCCTGGCTGCAGCGCTTCAATCGCCCTGTCGATCTCTCTGTCGAGTCTCGAGCTGCTGATACGCGTACCTGCAATGTTTTTGATCCCCTTAATCAAGGTGTGGATAGGGCGACTTGGCAGAGGAGTGCTCATGCGCCCCTCTTCGCGGAGAGCCGCCTGTTTTGCTAAATAATCCTTCAATTCCGCAAATTCATGCTCGTCTAAACCTTTGACTTTAGCCTGATCCTGGTTGTTTTTCAAAGCTTGAGCCATGACCGCTATGGCCCTGCGCTGCAGATCCTTTAACCCCTTGAGAGCAGAGGGGCCTGCTGTTTGAGCGAGCGTGACGATTTCGCGCATCTGTAAGCGACTGATTTCCATAGAGCCTCCTGTTTTTTAAAAGGAGAGTATGCGAAATCTATGCCAATGCGAGAAGGCAGCCTTTGATCATGTTGCATAAATCAATTTTTAACGCCGAGCTCGGTGATCTCGGCGTTAAAAACTGACTTATGCAACAACGCCGTGCAACTTTGGAGAAAGCCCTTTCAAAGATATCTTTGAATGTGGTAAAGTTGTCTCCAAGAGCCTTGAATTTTTATGGTTGTATCTCTCATGCCCTATAAAGTTTCCTCTGCTGGAATTTCCGATATTGGACTATTGCGGGAAAATAATGAGGATGTCTGGGCGGAAATCCCCGATAAACATTTTTTTATTTTAGCGGATGGCATGGGGGGGCACCTCGCAGGCGAAGTGGCCGCGAAGGAAGCTGTCGAAAAGCTGATCGCCCTCATTAATGGCGAGCTAGGCCAGCAGCTTAATCAGGTCAATTTAGAAGAGGCGCGCCATCTCGTTGCCGCCGCGATCAACGAGGTGAATGCGCATGTCTACCGCCTAGGGCGCAAAAGTGTTGAACTGCGCGGAATGGGAACGACCCTCTGCTGCCTCTACTTTCATCCCAAGGGGGTCGTGTTTGCCCATGTGGGGGATAGCCGCATCTACCGCCTTCGCAAAGAGAAGTTGTCGCAGATTACAAGGGATCACTCGCTTTTGAGCGAACTGGTTGAACTGGGAGAATTGTCAGAGCAGCAAGCGGACGAATTTGTTTATAAAAATATCATTACCAAAGCCATTGGCACGGAGCCAAGCGTCGATCCGGCAGTTCATAAGAGCGACATTGTAGAGGGCGATCTCTACCTGATGTGTACGGATGGACTTTCCGATCTACTTTCCTGTAGGGAGATCGAATCTGTCCTCAACGAGACAATCTCCCTCAAGAAGGCCACGCAGGACCTTGTGGCCATTGCTAAAGAAAGGGGAGGGCATGACAACATCACGATTGTCATTGCCAAAATTCATGAGACGAGCCGAAAGCCAAAAAATATACCTGGATAGCAACGCCACGACGCAGCCCGATCCGCGGGTTGTCGAGGTGATGAACCGCCATCTACACCAGACAAGCGGCAACCCCTCCAGCCTGCACGCCTTCGGCCAAGCCGCGCGCAATGAGCTAACAAAGGCTCGGCGCACCATCGCCTCTTTTTTAAATGTCAAACCTTCTGAAATTCTCTTTACCTCGAGTGGCACCGAAGCGGCCAATATGCTTCTACGCAGCCTTGGAAAGGGGCATATTATCAGCTCCGACCTCGAACATTCTGCCGTTTTTGCCCCCCTGCAAGCGATGCAGAAAGAGGGGAGTGACGTCACCTTTTTATCCCCAGGTCTGCATGGCGCAGCCACGCGAGAGGCAGTCAGGGAGGCGATTCGCTCGGACACGCGCCTGATCTGTCTCATGGCCGTCAACAACGAGACGGGCGTCAAGACGGACATCCCCGCAATTGCTGCCATTGCAGAAGCAGCCAAAATTCCTTTCATTGTGGATGGTGTCGCCTGGCTCGGCAAAGAGCTTTTCACCATCCCTGAAGGTGTGAGCGCCCTCTTTTTCAGCGGCCACAAGATTCACTGTCCCCCTGGAATCGGGTTTGCCTTTGTGCGCTCTACAGTTGCGCTCAAGCCATTCATCCTAGGCGGTGAACAGGAATCTGGCAAAAGAGGGGGAACGGAAAATCTCTTAGGCATCGTGGGGCTGGCCGAAGCGGTGCGCCTCCTCTCCGAGGAGCTGCCTGAAGCCACTTCGCGCATGGAAAGCTTGCGCAACCGCCTCGAAAGCGGCCTCATGGTGACGCTAGAAGGCGTTACAATCAATGGCTTAGGTCCGCGCATTGCCAATACTTCTAATCTCTCTTTTGCCGGCATTGAAGGGGAGACGCTGCTGACGCAGCTGGATCTGCAGGGAATCGCCGCAAGCCACGGTTCTGCCTGCAGCTCCGGAGCCCTCGAACCGTCGCGCATCCTGCGCAACATGGGAATTCCTGCTGCTCTGGCTGCATCATCGATCCGCTTCTCTTTGAGCCGCATGACGACAGCAGAAGAAGTTGAACGCTGCATTGATGTGACGGTGAGACTTGTAAGTAAGTTGAGAGTTTAAACCCGACTTGCGCCCTATCAATGACTCATCTGATGCGCGCTTGTTTTGGAGGCTAAAACGGGGCAATTTTCGCCTATTTTACTCAAGTATGTCAAAAATTGCCCCGTTTTAGCCTCCAAAAAATCGCATCATAAGCTGAATCACCGCTAGGGCGCAAATCGGGTTTTAAATAACACTCGAGCCAGGATGTAGGGGGCAAGTCGGGTTTTAACCCTTAACTTTGATGCTCTTGACTTCCATCATGCGGGTTTCGACGACGGTGAGCTCAAAAGGGGGCAGATCGATCGATTCGCCCACTTCGGGATGATGGCCGAGCTGGTCGACCATGAGCTTGGCAAGGCTCATTTCAGTGCGGCTATCTAAGTGGACATGAAATTGAAGGTTAAATTCCCCGACGGTCATATCTCCGGGGAGAGTGCGCTCGATGAAGACCCTTTTCGAAGCAGTGGCGGGACGCTTCTGGTCGAAGGAGTAGTTGGTCTGGCCGAAGATCTCCTCGACGATGTCATCCATGTGGATGACCCCTTCGGCTTGGCCTTGAGGATTGAGAATGATGGCCAGCTCGTGGCTATTGTTGCGAAACTGGTTCAAGATCTGCATGACGCTGCTGTTTTGGGTCACAAACCAGGGTGGGCGAGCATAGTCGCGCGCCCGTTTGGTGGGGTTGGCGCGCAGAAGATCGCGAACATGGACAATGCCGATGATGCTTTTTGTATCGCGATGGGTGATGAGGACATAGTCGCGCTCACCTTTGCGCAAAAGCTCGGTGACAAGGCTAACAGTAGCATTTGAAGGCACTGATGGATAGGCAGAGAGCGGTTCCATGACCTGTCGTGCATTTTTGAGGCGCATCTTAAAGATGTTGGAGGAGACGGCGTTAAAATCTTCGCTCTCTCTCTCTGTCGGCTTATCCTCCTCCTGCTCCTCGAGGATTTTCTCAAGCTCCTCCTGCGTTACAAAAACATTGCCTTGCGTTTCACGAATGCCCATGGACCAGTTGTAAACCTTTGCGATGGCGTCAAATGCCCATAGAAAGGGAGTCATCAGCTTTGCCGAGGCGTATATGAGAGGAACGCCAAGCATTACCACATGTTCTGCATAGCGCCTCGCAGCAAACATCGGGGCGAGCTCACCCAAAATGACCACCAGGAGAACTTGACTGATCGGGGAAAAGTCGGGATTAATGCCGATCGCCGTGTGAAATTCGCGCGCAAATTCGGAACCGAAGACTGTAGCCACATTGACGCCTATGAGAGTCGTTCCAAAAAGACGCGTCGGATTCTGCAGGAGCCAGTTGAGCCACTCCGCCCGCTTAATCCCCTTACTGACATAGTATTGAAGGCGCACTTTATTAAAAGAGACGCACGCCATTTCGAGCATCGAGTAGAAGGCTAAGATTGCGATGGAGAACAAGTTGAGGAGAAGCCAGAGAAGCGCAGAATAGCTCATGAGCGGCCCCCCTCGCTTAATTTGCGAATGTAGAGGCGACGGATGCGGCGCGGCTCAGCGGCCAACACCTGAAAAAGAAAGCCGTGGCTTGTGTGCTGGGTGCCGCTTTTGGGGATATCGCCAAGCTGCTCAATGAGCCAGCCTCCGATAGTGGCCAAGTTGTGCTCGCTCACCAGGTCGGCGTCAAAGAGTTCATTAAAGACGGCCAGTTCCAGTTTGCCGCTTGCGATGATCTCATTTTTTCCCGAACGCGTGAAGAGCGTCTTCTGATCGTGCTGTTCCATCACCTTGCCGACCACTACTTCGATGATGTCTTCGCGAGTGATTAGGCCAGCCACCGTCCCATATTCATCGACAGCGATCGCCATCTCCAGCTCATGCTCCTCAAAGCGGCGCAGCAGATTGCGTACGGGCGTGTTTTCAGGAACGTAAAGCGGTTTAATGAGGTAGGGGCGGATGTCGTCAGGCGTTTTGAACTGACTCTGGTGCAGCAGGTACTGTTTAGCCGACAAAATTCCCAGCATCTTGTCGAGCTCTTTTTCATAGACGGGCATGCGCGACCGCTCATGCGCGACAAAAAGATGCTGCAGCTTAGTAAGAGGCTCTTCTAGGTCGTAGCAGATCATATCTTCACGCGGACGCATCAGCTCCTTGACCAGGATCTCTTGCAGGTCGAGATAGCCCCACACAAGCTCCGCCTCATCGGGAGTCATCACTCCGAGCGCTTCCGAGGCTTCTAGAACATGGGAGAGCTCTTCGCGCGACAGACTATCCTCTTTTCTGAGAAAGAAGAACATGGCGCGCGATATGGGGGCTGTCACAGCAATGACGAAATGTCTGATCGGCCCCAAAATGTTCTGAAGAAAACTGATGGTTGGGGCGACCTTATAAGAAAGGCTGACATTATTTTGCAGGCCGATATATTTGGGGACAACTTCCCCCACAACCAGCGTTAGAACAAGCGGCAGCCCCACCTTCAGCTCCCAGCTGCCAGAAGCGCCCGCCATGTTGGACGAGACGTTTTGGATTAAGATATTAGCCAGGGTATTGAGCATGAAAACGGTGACTAGCAGATCGCGCGGCTGCAGCACCAGCTGGGCGATGAGTCGTTTACGGGGACTTGGATCATCGCGATAGGCTTTGATGCGCATGGACGAGAGGGAAAAAAGCGCCGTTTCAGACGCAGAAAAGAAGCCCGAAAAAAATGTCAAAAGAGCCAGCACAAAAATGTAGGGAAGATAGTCGATCACTTGATAACTTCAAAGTAGACTTTTGTTTGGCCTTCTGGTACTAGCCCGAGCCCCTTCATCAGGACTAGCTCCACCCAAGCTGGATCGCTCTGGCTGTTGATTTGCAGAAGAAGATCATCCTGGATATGGCCTAGAAGCTGCTTTTCTCTCTTCAAGTCGCGATAGCGGCCGTTCAATTTGGCATACTCTTTGTCCCATGTGCGCATTCCCTTCTCATAAGCTAGGAAGCAGATCATGACAAAAAGAATCACCCACCAGGTTTGGACGAAGATGCGGGGAAAGGCAATAGCTACATTCATGGTGAATACTCTACAGCTTTTGCCTGAGTTTTTGCAACAGTTATGCGATTTGCCGCAATCCGAGAAGAAGGTTCTGATCTTCAGGACTTAGACCCGAAAGAGCTGACTGTAGTTGAAAAAGAGTTTGTTCTAAATCATCCAGCTTCTCTTTTTCATCTAAAAAAGCAGCTGTCACCTCCATCTTTTTTTTGGTGTTTGTGGCTATCTCTGCATTGATAGTCGCCAACTGTTTCGTGTAGGTCGCAAGTTGTGTGGTAGCAGTAGCTATTTGGTCGTTAATACTTTGCTGCGCGGCCGGAAGATTACCCTGATCTTCTGTTTCTGTGGCTATTTGCGCCGTTAATTGTGTAATATTCGGAGTTGCCGGTCCATTATAGAGGGCTTGAATTGTATTATTGTAATTCGTAAAATCATCGTTCAAAGTATTAAAAGTACCTGTTAAATTGTCATTTTGAAGATCGCTTGGAACATTACTTGTGTAGAAGGAGACATCATTAGCAACAGGAATCAAAGCATTTTTCATGTTTGAAATATCAATCATAAGAGCTACTTGGGATGCATTAGCAGTAACATCATCCTGAAATTGAGTTACAGTGGTACCAAAGGCTGTAATATCTGCTTGATTGGAGTTGGTAATGTTATTAAGAGCAGGATCTCCTTCATAAAAATTCTTATAATTGGAGAGGTCTGTGGTCATTGCTGATTGAAAATTGCTTATTTTTGTAGAAAAGGTGGTATTTAATCCAACAAGTGTCGCTTTATCTGTACTTATCTCTGCTGCCAAACTTGAAGCTGACCCTAATGCGGCTAGCTGATCTGATAAATTGTTTGGCCCTGTGAGTAGGGCATTCTGAGTATCAATGTTACCTTGTACCGTTATTTTCTGCTGATTCAGTGACGTTAAAGTTGCGCCTATAGTAGCTAAATGATTAGTCGCAACATTCATATTATGCTTAATCGCATTTAGCGTTGAGTTAAATGTATTTTTTCCCTTGATCAATAGAGCAATTTCACTTTCTGCAAAGCTATTTAATTCTGGATATTTATCTTTTAATACTTTCACAAATGTGTTAATCGCACTAACTCCTTGCTGTTCCAAATATTTAACAGCTCTACTATCCCCAGAATATTTATTTTCTAAATCTTGTTCACTTGTAACAAAAGTGGATATCTCCGATTCTATTTCAGTAAGCGACAGATTGGGATTGAATTTGGGAGCTACAGGAATCGGATTGACAGGATTATTACTATCCATATAAAGACCTCCACACAACCTTATATAAATATTTATAACATAAATAAATTATTTAATCAATAGCTGAAAATTTCAGGATGAATCCAGATTGCGAAAAAAACGCCTTTTCCTGTAAAAAAGAGTCAAACGCAACCCGAGGTAATGATGTTTCTCCCAATTATGGCCTGTTTTTTAGCCACCTTTGCGCTACTTAACTCTAATCTTCAGGCCCATTGCCAGATGCCTTGCGGCGTCTATCATGACAATATGGTGTATGACCAGATCGACCAGTATGTGGAAACGATGTACAAAGGAATGTCCGTTCTTAAAGACAGTAAATTCCACGGCGTGCATGACTGGAATGAGTTCATCCGCTGGGTAGGATTGAAAGAGAGAGAATCAGACGAGACAGCTGACCTTATTTTGACCTACTTTCTTCAGCAAAAGATTAAGCCAGGGGAGCACGATACTGCTAAACGGCTTGAGAGCGCCCACAAGCTTCTCTTTTACCTCGTCGGAATTAAGCAAAATACGGATGTCAAGTTTGTGAAGCAGTTTTTAGACGAGTGGGAAATTTTTAAAAGCATGTTCCATGTTGAAAATTACCAGTGCCAGGTCGAACTGCTGAAACAGAAGAAAAAGGAGCAGGAAGCAGAGAAAACAAAAGTAGAGCCTGCAAAACCAGCTCCAAAAAAGCCTTAAGACTTTGAGAGCCTAGTCCAGATAAAGCGCAGCAAAATAAGCGGGTGGCAAAGCCCATAGCAAGCGAGTCCCCAATAGGTGACGCGCTCGATCTTTTTCTGAACAGGGGAAAGAGGGTTCTTTAAGGCATCCTCCAGCCAGTCGCGATGGACAATGAAGAGATTGTAGGGCAGCTTGTCGAGAGACCAGAAGGCAATTTCGCTCGTTTCACAGCCGGTCCGCATCAATCCGTCGCGCACGCGGCATTCATAAACATATGTGGGGGCTGCGAGGCGATTAATAGGGGTATATGCGCCTGTTTTGCGCACAATGTTCACGCGAAGACCCGTCTCTTCCCACACCTCTCTTTCTGCAGCCTGCTCTGAGGATTCTCCCGGTTCGATTCCGCCGCCCGGAAGGACCCAGACAGGAACGTCGCGCCTTTTGACAAGAAGAATCTGTTTGGCGTCGTCAAAAATGATTGCTAGACTCGCTTCACGCATCTTGAAGTGCCGTCATAAGTTTATCAAGGCTTACTCCACTAACCAGAAGCCGCTTGTAGCGGCTTCCATGACCATGAACGACCTGTACTTGGGTGCGTCCAACATTAAGGAGAGAAGCTATAAAGTGCTCCAATTCCTCATTCGCAGCCCCTTTTTCTGGCACTGCTGCGATTCGGACGCCTAGCAGATCATCCCGCCATCCGATCAGCTTGTTCGCTCTGGATTTAGGCGTTACTTTGACTGCGAAGCTGATTCCTTCTGAAGTTTGTTGAAACATTGCCCAGGATAGGACTCGAACCTACACACCTTACGGCACTAGATCCTAAGTCTAGCGTGTCTACCAATTCCACCACCTGGGCATGAGCAATCTAGGATAGGGGATTGAAGCTCTTTCTGTCAAAGCTTAATATAATCTTAATAAAAGGCAAGTATGATCTCTGTTTTTTTGCAGGACTTTTATGATGAGCAAAAAGCTTTTTCTTGCACTGCTGCTAACTGCAATCCCCTTGCTTAATGCGGTAGAGCCTGCACCCTCAAATATCCTTTCACAAACGGCTCAACCCTCTCTTGGCATTGTCGAGCTGAAGCTGAACAACGGAATGAGGGTCTGCTTAAAGCCTACGGCTTTTGATGAGGATGAGGTGCTGATACGCTTTACTGCGCGTGGAGGCTATGCCGATTTGCCTCCCGACCAGCGCGCTTCAGGGGAACTTGCAGCCCAAGTTGCCTGGGAATCTGGCCTGGAAGGAGTTTCTACGGACAAGCTCTCTGCTTTAATCTATGAGCACGCGATTGAACTTTATGGAAAAGTGATGCCCTATCATCGCGTCATTGAAGGAACAACAGATGTCGGAGGGATCGAATGTTTTTTCGACCTAGCCAAACGCTATTCGACACAGAAGCATTTCACCCGCGAAGGGTTTGAGCGGGTGATCTGCAATAACCGGGAGATGATCCAGGCTTATGAGCGAGCACGTCTTTCACCCTTTGAAGAGTGGTCTAGGCTAGTTCATACGCAAGAAGTTGCCGCCTTAAAGCCCCTGTCACTCCAGGATCTTTCCAGCATGGATTTTGATCGCGCTAAGCAATTTTTTGAGGATTATTTCTCTAATCCTGCTGATTTTGTCTGTGTCATTGTGGGCAATTTTGAAGTGGAAAAGATCGTTCCACTAGTGAGCTCCTACCTAGGAGCCATTCCGATAAAGAATGCTACGCGTCAACATATAAACCAACCCCCACAATTTCCTGAAGGGGTTTGGATCAAGCGCATTCCTGCCTGCTATGAAACGGAAAGCCTTGCAAGCCTCACCTTTCCGCTGGCTCCAATCAAGGATCCTAAGCAGCTGCATTTTGCTAAGTTGATCGCACAGGTTTTGGAGACGCGTCTGCGGGCCATCATCGATCAGCAATTTGGAATTTGCCTTTCAGCTTCTCTTGAGCTTCCGCTCTATCCAGGTCTTCACCTCACATGGCTCTCCATTCAATACCGCGCTCCACAAGCAAAAATTGAGGCTATAAAAAATCGGATTCTCGATGAGATAAATAGAGCGCTGCGCGACGGACCCTCAGAGGATGAGCTTAGCTGTAGTTGGAAGCTTTTGCGCCAGAAGGATGAGCTCTGGCAACAAGATAATCAATACTGGCTGTCGCTCCTATCTGACCACCTTTTGCGCGGCTGGGACTGGCAAGAAGTGCAAAAAGCGTTCTCCCTGGAACCAGCGCCAGGAAGCGGGCCATTTAAGGAAATCATGCAGACATTCCTATATTCCGACCATTTTTCGTTTATCTATACCATGCCAAATTAGCACAATTTCCATGCATTTTTTTCAGGATAGACATGGATGGACAGGATAACCAATTTCAACTCGGAGCGTGAGCACGCAAAAAAAACATCTGTAGGTAACCTGGCGACAAGAAAAAGCCTTTTTACCCCTCTTGAGGGTCATAGACAGGGCGCACGTCAAATCCTGCGTCGCGAATCGCAAAAATAGCTTTTAAGATGGGCTCCCATTGAGCCTGTTTGTCAATTTTGAGAAAGACCTGCGTTTTGGTCTTATCCTCGGGAAGTTGCCCCTTTTCGTATTGCATGGCGAGTTCGCGCCCAATATCCTCGGCTGAAGCCATTGGATAGTCGTGGATTTCCGTCACCCACTTATAGGCCCCTTCGGCATTGATATTGAGGTTAATGACCTTCACATCACTATTTGCAGCTAATGTCGCCGCCTTTGTTTCCGACTTGATCTCCACAAGGTCGATGTCCGTATCTTTAGTTGTGGCGCGGGTCACAGCAAGAGTGGCAAAGAAGATCAGCATCAAAAAAAGAAAGTCGATCATCGGCGCTAAATTTAGCGCAACACGGCCCTTCATATCATCTTCAGGGAGAAAGCTCATGCTTAACCCTGCTTAGAATCGCTGTCGAAAGTAGTGACGAGCGCTAAAGATTCATTTTCGATCACGTTGAGAAGATTGATAACTTTAAACTTTAGAGTCGTATAAAGAATCATGGCCAGAATAGAGACGATAAGCCCGGCAACTGTTGTTCCAACTGCAATTCCAAAACCATCGAAAATTGTTGCAATGCTATCCACACTATGGCTGGAATCATAGAAAGCGAGAAACAGGCCGAGAACTGTTCCTAAAAGGCCCAGCATGGGGGCCACAACTGCGATCTCATTGAGAAGTGAAACGCGCTGCCAGAGGCGGGTCCCAAAGCGTCTTCCCTCTGCTTGCATCGCCTCCATCATCATCTGCGGGCCCAGCTTTCTAGCTACGATACCAGCAGAAATAATCGAGGCTGAAGGGGTACTGTCTTGGCGGCAGAGCGAGAGGAGCTCCTCATACCGCTTTTGCAGAAAGAGCTCGCGTACTGCCTGCATAAAGGTGTCGGGCATCATCTCATTTAAGCGCAAGGTGAGCATGCTATAGAGCCATACTGCCAGGCCTGCGACCGACATGAGCAGCAGGAGACTATAGATGATCGGGCAGCTTCTAAAGACCTGGATGAGGTCAAATGTCGTTGTTTCAGCTGGGGGCATTTGTCTTGCTCACTTTGGATTATTGTTGATCCTCAAAGGGCTGTTTTAAATCATTGACGCGCTGAAGTCTCGAACGTCCTAGATCAGCGCGATCCTCCTCATCATCTTTTGAAGTGGCACTATCTTGAATTTTTTGCTGCAATGCGTCAAAGTGTTTGCGCTCTAGCTCATTCTTATCATTAAGAAGGCGCTCATTTTCTGCGAGAATTTCCAAGTTATGCGCTTGGATTTTGCCGGCGCGCTCTTCTGCAGCAGCTATCGCGGCTACCTTTTCTCCCAGTGTCTGATCGGCAAATTGGAGCTTCTGCTCGAGGAGCTGCATCTGCTCTTGCAGGGCTTCGATAAAGGCGATCTTCTCATTGAGCTCGCTCTTGACCTCCTGCTGCTTAGCAAGCTCAGCCTCATGGAGGGCAATCTTTTCTTCTAAGCTCGCAAGCCGCTCCTCAGCATCCTGGCGGGCAGTATGATGCTTATCCAGGGCCGCATCGCGCTCTTCTACCAGTTTGGCAAGAACTATGGCCTCGTCGCTCAATTTTTTTGATGTTTCCATTTCAGCTGCTAAAGAGTCGCGCACGCTCTTCTCCTGTGCGAGTACCTCTTCCAGCTTTTGTGAAAGAGCGAGAAGGTCCTGTTCAAAGTCCGACTTGTCAAGTGTCAGCATGTGCAGGTCATCTTCATTGGAAGCGAGCCGTTCGCTATTCTCTTTAACCTCTTTTTCAAGAATGGCGCTCTTGCTCATGCTTTCGCGCGCAATTTGCTCCAAGTTGAGCAGGCTGCGCCGTTCTGCTGTATAATTCATCCTTGCATACTCTAGGTCGCGTTCTGTCAGGGCTCGCAAGCTGAGTTCTTTCGCAAGGGCCTGCTCGAGAGCAGTAACCCTCTCTATCCGATCCCCTTCGATCTCCTCTTTTGCTTTTTCCAAAGCAGCAATAATGCTTTCTTTGTCTGCAAGAAGGGAGCGAAGCACGGCAACCTGGCCGTCAGACCCGGCAAGCTGCTGGATCGTCTCTTGGGCAATCTTCAGATCTTGTTGCAAAGCCTCTAATGTTGTGGCTTGAGCAAGAACTAGATCCAGAGAACCGGCATGATTGAGTGCTGTAGAGCTTTGTAGATGAGCCAGCTCGCGATTCTGCTTTGCGAGCGCTTGATTGTCATAATCGGTCGTGGCCGCTTTATCTTCTGTTAATGTCAAAAGCTGCTGCTTCTCAGTTAGGTCGCGCGAAAGATCGCGCACGAGAGTTTCCAGCTCTTCTTTATGCTTGAGGCTCTTTTCATGTTCGAATGAGAACTGTTCAATTTGAGTTTCGAGAGAAGCGACTTGGGCCTTCTCCACTTCTAACGCCTTCCCGATCTCTTCAAGACGGACGGCCATCGCAGCTTTTACCTCATCCAAATTTTTCTCAGTGCCTTCGAGCACAGACTGTTTATCATTCAGTTCGATTTCGCGGTCGCGAAGGCGCTGATTGAGCTCCTCATTTTTACTGTTCACTTCAAGCGCAAGATGGCGCGTAAGACCTGTTTGTGTCTCAAGGTTGTCTCTTAAGCTTAAGACCTGCTTCTCTGCTTTGTCGAGAAGAGCCGCATTATCTTGTCGGAGCGCTGTAATCTCTTGCATGCGCTCTGCCAACAGCTTTTGATGCTGTTCGAGAGATTGAGAGTGATCTTGTGCAAGCCACGCTGCTTCTTGCAGCAACATTTCAAGATGGGTAGAACGTTCTGCCTCAAGGTTTAGGGCCGTATCTAGTTTTGCAATTTGATCTTCAAAAGATTTTACTGAAGCCTCATGGCTGGAGTGGATGGCTTCCGCTTCTGCATTTCTAATAACCTGTAGGGCTGCCAGTTTATCTTCAAAAGATTTTACTGAAGCCGCATGGCTGGAGTGGATGGCTTCCGCTTCTGCATTTCTAATAATCTGTAGGGCTGCCAGTTTATCTTCAAAAGATTTTACAGCGGCCTCATGGCTGAAGCGGCTCGCCCCCGTTACTAGTTCATGCGCCGTCTGAATTGTGTGGCTGAGGACTATCTCCTCATGTGTGGCCTGCTGCGTTTCAGCATCGAAGGCCGCCTTCTGTGCAGAAAGCTGCTCATGAAGTACCCTGAGGGCTGCCTGATGCTCTTCTACAGTTTTTGCTGAGCGGTTTTTTTCGGCAGTCTGCTGCACTTGGAGATCCGCATCATGCTGCGCTTGAACCTCCAGCAGATAGCCTCCTAAAACTAAAAGACCGTAGTTGCGTACTGCCAGCTGATCTTCGAGAGAGCTGATGGTTGCAGTCAATTTATCGGCCTTTTTTACAGTTTCTTCGTAATTGGCGTATGCATCTTGGATCCCATTCTTGAGGAGTTTTTCTTTTGTGAGCCACGCTTTTTGCGCAGCCTCATTCGCTTCAAGAGTGGCTTCTGCTGTATCCAGATGATGCAGCAGCGCTCCTGTTTTATGGAGGTTATCCGTTTCAGAAAGCTGCTGGCTGTTTCGTTGGGTGCTTAAGTGGGCATCGAGTTCTTTGACCAAGTTTTCAAGCGCAGCGGCATAGGTATGACCCGCATCTTGATGGCTGAGCAGCACAAATATTTCCTGTTCCAACTCTTGCGTGCGCGCCTGCTCTTTTTCAAAAGACTCCGACAACGCTTGGATATTACTGAGAGCCTCTTTGCGAGCCGTTTCGCTGCCATTGAGATTCTTTGAAAGTTCCGCATATTTCCCCTCCAAGTCGGCTTTCAGGGCCGCCAATTCGGTGCGCCGCGCCAGCTCTTCGTGCAATTTGGCGTTCAAATTGTCAATTTGATTGCTTAAGATAGCTTGTGAGCCTTGAAATAGATCTGACATCCATTTCATCTCTTCGCGAAACGCTTGAAGCTCCTCATTTTCTTTGCGCTGCTTTTCTAAGACAGAGCTCAGATTCTGCGCATGGACTTGCGACGCCTGCTCCTTAGTGGCATGCTGTTCGCTAAGGGCTGTCATTTCCTGGTAGACGGCGAGCAGCCTCGCCTGGATAGCCAAAAGTTCTTCATGCTTAGATGAAACCGTGGCGCTTAGGCGCGTCGCTACATCGTCGAGCCGGTTCGCATCTTCCGTTTTAGCGTTGAGAGCTGTTTGAAGGCTTTCAACCTGTTCAGCATGCTGCTGAATCGTTTTCAAAAGCTTGCTTTTTTCAAGAGAGGCCGCAGCGCGAACTTCTTCAATTTGCCGATTGAAATCAGCGTGGTGCTGATCTTTGTCAAACCTCTGCTTCTCAATCATCGCTGTCAAAGCCTCTTTGACAGTCTCTAGCTCTGTCAACTTGCGTCGAACGGCGCTAAATTCAGTTTCCAGGGCATTTTTTGCCGCATTCAGCTGATTGGTTAGACTTTCCTTCTCTTTTAGTTTTTCTCCAAGGGTTGCGATTTTTGCATGATCGGCCGGATCGCCTTGCGTAAAGAGGCGCGGCTTCAGTTCGTGAAGTTTGCTGGAAACTTCAGCTAACTCTTCGCGTAGAGCCTTAATCTTCTCAGCTTGTATCTGATTTTGGTTGCGCAAGATGCGAATCTGGTAGCTATCAAAGCTTTCAGGTTGCGCATCGGCGTGGGCATCGGCTTTTGCTTTGGGGACAATAAGCGCTTGTCGACTATCGGCATGAAGCGCATTTGCGGTAAGCAAGCTCATCCCGATCGCAAAAGGCAGAATCCGCTTGAAGGTGATGCCTAAGAGGGGAATGCCGATGTGGCGGCGAATAAAAGGGATCAGAGAATCGTCTTGATACATAATTTTCTCTTTTCTGGTTTAAGGCTATAAAAAAATCGCAACTTGGAACTGTATGAGAGAGATAATCGTTATCCAGATAAAAATTCAAGAGCAAAATATCTCTCATCAAAAAAAAATGAAAAATATAGCACTCCTTCAACCCATCAGAAATTTTTAATGGACTTATTCGAGGATTTGTTAGATAATAAGATTAGTGCAGATTAATGTTAGAGTGGAGTGTCCGTATGACACTTCATTAGTCTAACGGTCGAAACAAAAAGCTTTATGCGCGATAAGTGTCGCGCAAGAGCTCCAGGTGTTTTTGAGTTTTTGTGATCATGTCCGAATACCGTCCCTCCGTGAATTGCTTCCTTCCACAGGAACCGAGCCATTTGCCTATGGTGTCGATAGGCGTGTCTACCGCTGATCCCAAGCTAGCTTCCGGCCACAAAAGAAATGTTGCAGTTATTGCAACAGACTTTGGAATTAAGATGCATTCGGCCTTTCGTTATGATCAGGCTGAGAAATGTAAACTATCAACTTAAGTGAGAAGTTATGAAAAAATTGTTCGTAGGTAACTTATCGTGGAATGCCACGGAAGATGACCTGAAGACGCATTTTGAATCAGCGGGTGCTGTTGTATCGGTCAAGATTGTTGTTGACCACTATACAGGCAAATCGAAAGGCTTTGGCTTTGTGGAAATGCAAGATTCAGATGGAGCTCAAAAAGCTATCCAAGACTTAAATGATACGGCTTTACAGGATCGCAAAATTCGCGTAAGCCTAGCTCTTGAGCGCAATGAACGCGGCGGCAATGACCGTGGCGGCGGCGGTGGCAACGGCGGCGGAAGACGTGATCGCGGCGAAGGTGGTGGAGGTCGCAGCGAAGGCGGCTACCGTCAATCGCGTCCACGTACAGCTGATCGCAGCTATTAATTCAAAGCCTGACGTTTCGACGGTTTTAAAGCTGTGCAGGGAAACTTGCACAGTTTTTTTTTATTTTTTTCAGTATAGACAGGTATGTCTGTCCCTCCTACTTTGAAAAATTATCTAAGCAAATTCTTCAAAAGCGAATTGGCCCCTTTCTGGAGCATTTTAACTGGATTATCGCTGCGCGACTCCTGTTCATTATAAGCCTGCTCATCTTGTGAGTTCTCCCAAGGAAGCGGCTGGGTTGTAGGAGGTGGTGGGCTCTTTTCATCAAGAAGGCTTCCGCCTCCTGTCGCTAAGCTGATGACAGTGCCAAGAACCGCCCCTTGCGGCGTTCCCTGCATCTTTCCCACGAGGGTGGCTAGCGTACCGGCAATTTTTCCTTTGTCAAGTTTCGCGGCGCCTATTTTGCCGCGCAGGGGAATCTGCATCATGTAGTCGCGGTCGACCAGGGTAAGTCCAACGGTTCGCTTAAGGGTTCGACCGCTGAGGCCGATGGCCATCTCAATCCAGTTGCCCGGCAGATCGACCGTCCCCCATGCTGCAATAGGATATTGCTGCATTAGAAGCATGTCAAAGCGCTGAAGAGTAATGACGCCATTGGCAACACTTAAATAGAGCGGTGTAAACCAGACAGAGATGACATCTTCATCTCTTACTTTTAAGGCGTCAAGGAGTTTGCCAAGCTGTCCCTCATTGCTAAATTGCATTTTGCCAAGTTCAAGAGTCATCTGACCCACTTGCATGGCGCTCCGATTGCTTAAGTTTAAAGGCATCGAAAATCCGTTGGGGTCGATCGTAATGCGAAGGCGCTCTTCCGCGGAAATGAGACCGCTTAAAAGAGGCACAAAGTCTTGCAGGATACCTTCGCCAAGTTCGGGCGTAACTGCCACATTGAGCTGAAACGGCTTGGCTAAAAGAAGGGCGCCATTTGAGAGCGCTCCTTCGAGTTGGATCTGCCCATTTTTTCCTTCCGCGGAAAGTTTTAATGGGCCGTTTAGATCTTGAAATTGGGCCGAGATATCCGCCTGGATCACGGGGCCCAAAAGGGCTTCTAGTTTCAGTCTAGCGCGCCTGTCAACATTGAAAGCGCGGCAAACGAGACTTGCGGGAAACTGGCGAAACTGCGCATCAGCCTCGATCACGTTTCCCTTCGACTTAAAGCGGCTGCTCCAAGAACCGTCAAGCGCGCTTAGATCGACATGAAATTTTTGACTCTCTTTATCTGTTTTGAGTCGCCCCTTCATTGCAGAGAGTTCAAAACGCTCTCCAGAATTGCGATCTAGAAGCTGAAGCTTATCAAGAGTCAAATCAGCGGTAACCGTACCCTGCTGCCACTCTGAAAAAGGAACATTTAAAGTGGCCACTGTTAGATTTAACACGCTTGAATTGGCGAGGGCAATATTATCCTTGCCATCCTGAAACGCCATTTCGCGCAGAACTTTGAACCGTTCAGGAGTAAGTGTGATGTTTAGGGAGGGTTTAGGGCTACCCTCTTTAAGCGAAACTGTCTCTCCGAGGGCCAAGGAAGCATTTCCTGAAAACTCACCGCCCTGAATAGCGATGTCGACAAAACGGTTCAAGGGGTCATTTCCGGCCCAGTCGGCTTTAAGTTTCAAGTCGACAGATGATCCAAGAAGCTTTGTTAAGCCTGGTTTTGCTAAGTTTCTCAGATCATGGAGGGAAACATTGGCCAACATCGCAAATTTTTCTAGCTGGGTTACTGGAAGGGCTGGGAAAGAGAAATTAGCTTGGACATGCGCCTTTTCAAACGTCATTTGCCCCTTGCTCATCCAGTCATCGACCTTAATTTCTCCAAGAGCTGTTTCACTCTTCAAATTTAAGGCTATACGATTTGCTGCAGCATCTATTTCCCATAGAAAAGAGAGATCGTCGACCAAACTGTTTCTAATAATAAGCTGGTCGAGCTGTCCACGTAGATGCAGCATGGCTAAGCTTTGGATATTCAGCAATTTTGCACTAAGCTTTGCAGTGACATTTTGGGTTTTGACTACCCCTTGAACATCTCCCATAGCCCACCCACTCGCAGTAGATTTGATGCTGCTAGATAGTCGTATAAAGGCGTCCATTCCTGCTGCTTTTAAGCGGCTAGAGAGCAGAAGATCTTCGCCTTTAAGGCTGAACATTAGCCCCTCAAAGGTGGCATTGCCAATTGCAAGAGGATCGCTGCTAAGCTTAGCATCGAAGCCCTTCGCATGATCATAAGACATTTGTAGGGTCATTTTAACAGAGTCAAAAAGCAGCGTCGCCCCCATTTTCGCAAGTTCTTTGGAAGGGGATAGGGGAGTGTAGAGACTGTCAATCGTCAATTCGATCGGTTTCACTTCTTTCGTTTTAAAGCTTGCAGGGAGCAATTCTCTCTGGATCAGCTGGTCAATAAATTGAGGAGCTAGCGCCAAACGAATCTTGGAGGGCTGCGCCAGAAGAAACGCCTCTTTTGTCAGAAGCCCCTGAAAATCGGCCTGGAGGGAAGGACTACTCAACGAGCCCTTGACATGTACCTGTGAATCACTCTCCTGATGTTCAATAGCTGCATCAATTGTCTCGCCAAAGCCCAGCCGCAAAAGTCCCGTTAGTTTTGGCTCACGCAGAGCTAAAAATTGGTCAAGCAGCGCAACAGGAAATCGGGAGATTTTTGCTTTCAAAGAGTGAATTTGGTCCGGTTGGAAGCCGCTTAATTTAGCGTCAATATGAAAGCTGCCCTCCACTCCATCGTGAAGGGTTGTTCCAGTCAGATGAAGCGTCAAGGGGGAATTGAGGCCACTTATCTGAACGAGACCTTGGCCATTTTGCAGTTCGATGGCAAAGGGAGAGAGCTGCTTCATCTCTTCAGAGGAGGGGAGTCCTAAGGCTCTTTCAAAGTTTGTCGTCCCTTCAGCATCGTGGATAAGAGTGGCGTTTAAGCCGTTTAGGGAGAAATGGAGCGCAGAGGGCCCGCGCAGAAACAGGTGCAGGAGAGATGAGTCGAGCTGCAATGTCTCCAAAGAGGCGACCTGCTTGCCCTCTGGATCATGAAGGCTCAACCCCTCAATCTTCTGGCCGTTCCACCAGCTTAAGTGAATCGAGCGTGCCGCGACTTGTCCAGGAATACGTTGCGAAGCAAATGCAAGAAGGCGCCCTTGGCCCCAGGAGGTATTGAGAAGAGTGGGCAAAAAAGCAACAACGAGTAAAAGGGCCAATAAAGTTGCAAGAAGAGTCGCTACCCATGTTTTCATATAAAATACCTAAATTTATTTAACTAAAATAGCAAATTATGCGATAAACATGCAAGTTTAAAGGAGGAAACCTTATGAAAGTTAAGAAACGCTGTGGCTGGGTTCCGGAAGACAACGCGCTCTATGCAAATTATCATGACAACGAGTGGGGCGTCCCGGTCCATGAGGATCGCAAACATTTTGAATTTTTAATTTTGGAGGGAGCCCAAGCCGGCTTAAGCTGGCTGACAATTCTCAAACGGCGCGAGGGGTACGCCCAAGCGTTTGCTAACTTCGATCCTAAAAAAGTTGCACACTTTGATGAGAAGAAAGTGGAAGAGCTCATGCAAAATAGCGGCATCATCCGCAACCGGCTAAAAATCGAATCGGCGATCAACAACGCCAAGCGCTTTCTCGAAGTTCAAAAAGAGTTTGGCAGCTTCGACAGCTATGTGTGGGGCTTTGTGGGGGGAAAACCAATCCAGAATCAGTGGAAATCGCATAAAGAGATTCCTGCTGTCAACGATGCCGCCAAACTGTTAAGCAGAGATTTAAAGAAGCGCGGCTTCAAATTTGTGGGCCCCACGATTATCTATGCCCACATGCAGGCCATCGGCATGGTCAACGATCACACCGTCGACTGTTTTCGCTACAAGAAATAAAAAGAGTCCCTCATGCCTTCACAGGCATGAGGGAAACTAGATAAAGCTATTTCACAACTTTATACAAGTTGACGCTGTTTACTTGTGAATCTGGATCAGACTGATTAGTTCCAGTATCTTGATCGGATCCTGTGACTAAAAACCATTTGCCGCTGCCGCTGAAGGTCGCTGCATAGAATGGAGCTGAAATGTAGGGAGTCGAAGGGGCACAGAGGACAACATCGTCTAGCTTGTTAATCGTAAACAGGCTAAGGATACCGGGAGAGGCATCGATCGCTTGTTCATCCCAAACTAAAAACTTACCATTTGGCGAGAATGCGGGGGAGAAGTTTGTCACATTAGGATTCCTTGAAAAAGCCAGTTTCAACTTTTTCGAGTTAAACGCATAAATGCGCTGCTCATTGCCATCATTTGCAAGGAACGACCCCTTTGTCGAATTATCTTCGAAAATGGTAATCTCGTTATTCAAAACTGCGCGTGCTGTGCCAACGCCGATGAAGGCTTTGCCGCTCTTAACGAACACGGTGGGCGCATCAGCAGCTTGAGGCAAGTTTGCTGTGTCCACGAGGTTGAGACTGCTGCCAGCTAGTTGATAGACAAAAAGCTGTGAAGGAGCGACGGCGCCATCGCGGTCGAAAGAGAACTCAAAAGTCCCATTGTAAGCTGTAATCGCCACATATGTTTTTCCTTTGAGGGTGAAAAAGTTGCCGCCAAATGAGCCTCCGCTAAATGAGGTAACAGCGACATCTACCAGCGTATTCGCATCGAGCACGCGAAGTGCTGAAGTTAAGCTACCAGGTGTTGCATCTGTCAAGTAGGACAGGAGGACATACTTACCATCGGGTGAAAATTGTCCGCCATTGCCTGAAAATGCATCGTTTGTTGCTGCAGTACCGCTGCCACCATCGTAGCCAGGGATAATCCGGCTTGCAAGGGGCGCCGTTAAGGTGTTATCAAAGATGCGAATGCGGATTGCTCCACCACTTCCAGCAGATAGGTTATTGTCATCAACCAGAGAAAAACGGGTAAAGCTAGGATTTGCGTACCCATTATCAACCACATAAAAGGCTGAGCCATCATATGAGAGAAAGTTCCCGGGGACAAGAGTGCCGCTACTATTTTGGAAAATTTGAGAGATGACTTGTGAAGTTGAGCTTGCATTGATCGTATAAGTCACATACGCGCCGCTGCCATCTTGTGAAAGCGATGGAGTAAAGGGAAAGCCACCCACTCCAGGTGGATAATAAATAGGGATTGAGCTAGTGAGTTCAAGACTCGGATTTGCAGCAAATAGCGGACATGTAGCTGCCAGCCCGAGTGCCAAAGTTAAAATTCCTTTTACATTCATAGAAGTCCTCCTGGTTTGTTGTTTATAAGCTTCAAATATTCTGTCCAGCACTGTGATGTCAAGATAATTTTTAACTTTTTTTTACGTCTGATAATGCATATTATGTTAGAATAGCTGGAAGTATCGATCTTACTTGCTTTATATTTGTACTTTTTGTAATATTTAACATTTAAAATAAGGATGTTTTATATGCAATCTATTTCATATACCTTACCTATTAATACTCAAGTAATTGAGCGAAATGACGAATTAGCCTCAAAATCCAGATCGATTCCTTTTCTGAGCCAAGCTGCTCCCGAGTCAGCTTCCGACTTGAAAGATCGCCAAATCGAGCCAAAAGGGATGAAGCAGCTACTTGAGGATGGCGTAGCTATTCTCAATCAGTCTATTGCTGAAAGACAGCCTTTAGCCAAAAAGAGAGACATCATTGCTGTAACTCTTTTAGTGGCCGGCATAGCTATGATTATTCTGGGCGGTCTAGGCGGCCCCGCCGCTGCGGTAGCTATCATTTTACAGATGGAAACCCTACATTTTTCATTAAGCTCTACACTCGCAACCGGTTTGCTGACGGGTTTAGGAATTTTAGGCTCGACAGCAGCTCTTGCAACATTTCTTTTAACGCGCTCTGAAAAAATAAACGCCCAACGTGAGGCTATTAAAACCTGTAAAGAGCAGATCAAATTTGCTAAAGAGACGCAGGAAAAGGCAGCCCTACCCGAACAGCTACTTTTGCAAGGTTACGCAAAAGATGGGCAGGTGAATGAAGCCATGAAAGCCTTGAAGATTGAGCAGAATCGTAAAGAACAGGAAGGAATTCTGCTCTTCTGCAAAATTGTCGCCGAGCAGAAGCTTGAACTTGAGAAGATGCGCAATGATAAAGCAGCGACTCCTCTTTATAAAAAGATCTATCGAAAGCTTGCGCAACAGATACAGCCAGCTGTCGTGAAAAGCAGAATTGTAGCACTTCGAGTCAACATAGCAAAAGCCTTTCAGCGCTTAGCCGTTGCCGTGCAGCCTTAAGAAAAAACTTGCCTTCTGGCTCAGGATGCTGTAACCCATTCTTATGCCAGAAGCGCTCTTACCGTGGGTTTTATTTAACGCCTTTGTCCTGCTCATGCTGGGTTTGGACCTGTTTGTTTTTCATTCCAGGGCACGCGCGGTGTCGCTTAAAGAAGCGCTTTACTGGTGCCTCTTCTGGGAGTGTCTTGCGCTCTCTTTCAACGGCTATA
Source organism: uncultured Parachlamydiaceae bacterium (assembly GCA_963745935.1). Classification (GTDB taxonomy): domain Bacteria; phylum Chlamydiota; class Chlamydiia; order Chlamydiales; family Parachlamydiaceae; genus JAJFUZ01. Next base: position 512,936 of record CAVUZO010000002.1, on the reverse strand, counting down.
TTTACTATGCGCGCGGCTTAGAAGATGCCCTCAATTTCTTCACGGGCTATCTGATCGAGAAATCGCTGAGTATGGACAATCTCTTTGTCTTTATTCTGATTTTTAAATATTTCCAGACGCCAAAAAAGGCGATGCACAAGGTGCTATTTTGGGGAGTTTTGGGCGCCATGCTGATGCGGGCGCTTTTTATTGTTCTTGGAATCGCCCTCATCAGCCGCTTTCACTCTCTGATCTATCTCCTGGGAGCCTTTCTTGTCTATACAGGGATCCATCTTTGGCGGCAGCATGACAAAGAAATTCATCCTGAGAATAATCCGGTTTTAAAGCTGTTTTACCGCTTTTTTCCTGTCACTAAAGAATATGTCGGTGAGCAATTTTTTGTCCGAAAGGCCGCTGTAACCCTTGCCACTCCCCTCTTTGTGACGCTTCTGATGATTGAGACTATCGATATCATTTTTGCGCTCGACTCCATTCCTGCCATCCTGGCTATCACGACAGACCCTTTTATTGTTTATACATCCAATATTTTCGCCGTTTTGGGCCTGCGCTCTTTGTACTTTGTCCTCTCGCATATGATGGAGCTCTTTCACTACTTGCACCACGGGCTTGCTCTCATTCTTCTGTTCATTGGACTTAAGATGCTGCTGTCGGATGTTGTGCACTTGCAAACGGTTGTGGCGCTTGGATTTGTTCTGATTGTTTTGCTAGGATGTGTGTTTGCTTCAATTTTATTTCCAATTAAAAGCAAGTTTTTCTAATATTTAAACCCGACTTGCGCCCTATCAGCGGCAAAAGGGATAATCTCACTCTCAAAACATTTGCCAGCCTGATCGATGCTTTGGGGTACAATCTTATTTTAGAAGAAGCGCGGGAAAATACCCCGAAGGGTAAAAATGAGCAGCGTCGGGACCCGAAGAATTAGAAAGTCAGCGAAAGAGGCTGCTTAACAGCTTTTAGCTGCTTTGACAGCACACTCCCCTGCCTGTCGTGAAAGATAATCCCTTCTAAGAACTGCTCAAGAGCCAAGCCTGATGGCAATATTTCTCGGATAAAGCCTATGGCCAGATCTTCGTTTTTACCCCATTCAAAAGTACCTTCTAGACAAGGTTCGCACCCCCCTACATCAGTAACACAAAATCCATGATGAGCGTTCCGGTTCATCCAGAATCATCTTGACAACTGCTTTTAGGGTAATATTTGCGACGTTTAGTCCTGTCTCTTCTTTAACTTCGCGCTGAAAATGTCTTCGTCAAAATGCGTTTTGCCGCCTACACCCGTATATAGGCTCTGCATGGGAGGGGGAGCCCGTTGTTAGGAGCGTTGGTTATTTTTGCTGTCCAAAACAGTCTTTAACGTTCTCTTGGGAGACGCTGATGGTGCTCTTTTTCGGAAACTTTCTGGAGAAGGTGCTCGACTTTGATGAGCAGCTCTTCGGCAATGAATTTTAGATTGCGGCTCGGTTCAGGGTGGCTATTTTCAATCACCTTAAAGCCATTGGCAGGATATTTTGGAGCCGGTTCTTCGTAGGGAGGCTCCTCTTCTTGGGTCGACAAGTTTTCAAAATCTTCAAGAGCGCTCATGATGTTCTCAAATAGGTGTGAGTAGTGCGAGGAGTTTTTTCCCTCTCTTGGATTCATGAGAGAGGCTCCGATGAGCTCCTTAAATATGTGTTGGAGCTCCCCTTTCAAGGTATCCAGATCCATAGAATCATCCTGAATGACAGTCACATTACTCATCGCGCGAACCTATTAAATTTATGGGCATAACTATATTTGATAACTGAATTTTTGGCTATGACTTCGCAATGTTTTTTTTACTTCTCGATTTTTAGAAAACGGTCGAGTGAAAAGAGGCCCGGTCCAAACGAAAAAATCGTAAGGGAAGCCATCAGGAAAGTGAAGGGCGAGCGGCCAATAAATGTTAAGGGATCGCTGAAAATATGGGATGTGGCTTCCCACTCAGCTGTTAAAAAAGCGACGGCCATTGCCCCAATGAGAGGCAGGGATGCGAGTCTTGAAAGGAGACCAAGCAGCAGCAGCGCTCCTCCAAAAAACTCTACGCCACTTACGAAATAGGCATTGGCAAGAGGAAAGGGGATATGTAGAGATTGAAAATAATTCGCAACTTCTTGAATATCTTCAAACTTGCCCTTGCCGGCGATCAGAAACTGCGATCCCCAAAATAGACGAACGGCAAGCAGGAACAGATGGGAGAAGGCTTGGCCTGCCTGGATAAGTTTGAGATAAAGTTGTGTTGCCATATTTATATTTTTAATGCATGGACAAAAAATAGGCAAGTCGCAATTGTGCGAAAAATAGGTTTGCAATGGAAAAAGAGTGGCATTTCGTAGATAAGTTTAGCTTTGTGCTAGGGGCGGCCTCTTTTTTGGCTAGTTTTATCATTTTTAAGCATGAAACAGACCAGTTAGGAGGTAGCCTAGCAGCTGCCTTAATGACCGGAGGGCTGGTTTGGGTCACTTATTTGATGCTGCGCTGGCTTTTTCTGGCAAACAGGAGTTAAAAAGCCTCTGTCACCCCCTTTAAAAGGGGTTGAAATGTTTAGGTAAAATGTGTATAGTACTTCATGGTGGCGCTTAGTCGCTGCTCAAACTAACCGAATGAGAATGCAATGAGACATATCAAAAGTGAAAGATTGAAGAAATTGGAAATCGAACTGACTGACCTTGAGCAGTGGTTAAAGTTAGGTCTTGTGCCTAAGAAAGATGTGGAGAAGCATAAGCAGGAGATTGAAGCAGTCCAGGGGAAGATTGAAGAGGAAAAAGAGCGGCTTCAATTCCTGAAAGAGAGTGGCGAAGTGGAAGAGTATGTCACCCCCAAACGTGTCCCTGCGCGCGCCGGCTACACAGAAATGCCGACAATTCCCGATATTGACATTGGGGATACGGGCGGAATGGCGGATACAGGCTTTGGTGTCGAGACGGACGCCGTCGATGTCGAAAGCTCGGTGATCGAAGAGCGCGAAGAGGGCGAAGAAGAGACAACGACGCAGACTGCCGCCGAAGCCAATGAGGATGAAGAGGAAGAATCCTTCTTCAGCGATAAAGACCGCTGGCGCCGCGGAGGAATCATCGACCCTGATGCGGATGAGTGGTAAGCTTTAGCCTCTACTATCATATCCCCTTTTGCAGCCGCAAGTGCGATTACTGCCATTTTTATGTGCTGCCGGATCGCGAGGGCGATAAAGAGCTCCTGATGCAAGGATTTAAGCGCGAGCGGCAGCAGTGGCTGCCGCACACGCAGGGCAAACCGCTTGCCTCCCTCTATTTTGGAGGGGGAACCCCCTTCTTGCTAGGCCCTGAACGCATTGCTGAGATCGTAAGTTGGGAAAAAAGTCCCATCGAAGAAATCACACTGGAAGCTAATCCTGAAGGCATTACACCAGCTCTCATGCGGGCCTACAAAGATGCGGGCATCAACCGCGTCAGCATTGGCCTGCAAACTCTCGATGATGCTCTTCTGAAAGGCCTTGGAAGGAGCCACACCGCCAAAAACGCGATCGAGGCTGTGGAGATCACAGCTGCCAGCGGCATCAGTAATATCAGCATCGATCTGATGTATGATATTCCTTATCAGACGTTAGCGAGCTGGCAGCAGACACTTGAAAGGCTGCGTGAGCTTCCCATCGCGCACCTATCGCTCTATAATCTCACGTTTGAGCCTCACACGGTCTTCTTCAAAAAAAGGGGGCAGCTTTTGCCCTCTGTTCCTGACCCGGAAGCAAGCCTACAGATGTATCTCAGGGCTGTTGACACGCTGGAAGCGATCGGCCTTAAGCAGTATGAGATATCCGCTTTTGCGCGGTCCGGATGCCACTCACGCCACAATGTGGGCTACTGGACGGCGCGCCCCTTTTTAGGATTTGGGCCTTCAGCTTTCAGCTACTGGAAGGGGCGCCGCTTTCGCAATGTGGCTAATTTAAAGTCCTACTGTCAGGCGCTCGAGGGGGGCCACTCCCCTGCCGACTTTTCTGAAGAGCTCGATCCCTCTGCAAAGTATCGTGAGCTACTTGCGGTCCAGCTGCGTCTTGTTGAAGGGGTCGATTTAATGGCATTTGGAGCGCTGCATGGACCTATAGACCCAGCGCTTGAAAAGACTCTTGAGCACCTTGCGAGCCAAGGTTTTTTAGAAACGGGAGAGCAGCTCAGGCTTACGCCACGAGGCCGCTTGTTCTATGATACTGTGGCGACTGAGATTGTTTAAAACCCGACTTGCTAAGTGCAGGCAAGTTTAAGCGCGATGTAGGGGGCAAGTCGGGTTTAAACGTGATGTAGAGGGCAAGTCGGGTTTTAATAACTCGTCGTATCGAGCTTCACCTTGCCGCGGAAAATCCAGTAAACCGAGATGGTGTAGGTGATCACCAAGGGAAGGCCAATGATGGCGATCATAATCAGAATTTTGAGCGTTTTAACTGACGAAGCGGAGTTCCAGATGTGGAGGCTCAAATTCTCGGGGTCATTAATGGCGCGGATCACGTTGGGGTAGGTGCCGAGGCCAAAGAGAGCGAGAAGGCAGAGGATATTGACGCTGGAGGAGATAAAGGCGTGCCCATCATGTCCACGATAGATTTCGCGCGGAATGTTCGCGATGGCAAACATGTTGACGATGGCGAGCAGAAAGAAAACGGGGCGCTCTTTGATTGTATCGGCCATGTGCGGCATGTAGATGAGTGTGGCAGCCGTTGCGATGGCGTAGCACATGATGAAAAAGATGATCGTCGGGTTGACAAACGTGCGCATTTTATCGTGAAACTCCCCTTCTGTCTTCAGCATGAGATAAATGGCGCCGTGCATGAGAAATAGGGATGAGGCTGTCACCCCCATAAAGAGGGCGTAAGGGTTCAGGAGGTCAAGGAGGGTCCCCGTAAACTCTTTCTCGGCGTCGAGCGGGATGCCTCGGATCAGATTGCCTAAGACGATTCCCAGCAGCATGGTGATGACTAAGCTGGCGATGCTGAAGAGAATGTCCCAGGTCCAGCGCCACCAGGCCATCGGCTGCTTGCTGCGAAATTCGATGGCAACGGCGCGAAAAATCAGGGCGGAGAGCAGGAGCATGATTGGAAGATAAAAAGCCGAGCAGAGCGTGGCATACACGTCTGGGAAGCCGGCAAAAAGGGCCCCTCCGGCAGTGACGAGCCACACTTCGTTGCCGTCCCAAACGGGTCCTATGGAGTTGAGCATCAGGCGCCGCTCCTGGTCTTTTTTAGAAAAGAGATGGAGCATCCCGACACCAAGATCAAAGCCGTCCAAAACGGCGTAGCCGATCAGCAGCAGCACAAAAGCTGTGAACCAGATAAACTCCAATTCATAGGCGAGCGTCATCTGTAAGCTCCTTTGCAATGGCTTGCATTTGAGGGTAGGTGACCGACTCCTCTTCAGCTGTTGTCGGGCCATGCTTAATTTTTTCATTAAGCAGGTAGAGAAACAGGATTAAAAGGATGGCATAGACGAAGCAGAACATCAGGATTGAACCTAAGACCTGTTCCGCTGAGACATGTTTAGAAAGTCCGTCTGATATGCGCAGCAGATCCTGCACAATCCAGGGGTAGCGCCCCATCTCGGCTGAAACCCAGCCTGCCTGGTTGGCAATTTGCGGAAAGAAGACCGAGGCGACTAATAAACGGAGAGTCCACTTGGAAACGGCCAACTCCTTTCTGCGCCACTGAATAAAGGCTGCAAGGGTGGCGACGACCATCATCCCCCACATCGCGATCATGAGATGATAGGTCTGGTAGACCACGCGAACGTTGGGCCAATCTTTTCGAGGGTAGCGATCGAGGCCGATGATCTCTGCATCGGGATCGTCAAAGGTCAAAATGCTGAGAAGTTTCGGGATTTCAACCTCGATGACCCGCTCATTTTTCATGTCGACGAAGCCAAATAATCCAAGAGGAGCCCCCTTTTGCGTTTTAAAAAGCCCCTCATACGCCGCCAGTTTTGCCGGCTGGTTGCGGGCGACGCCTCGGCCACTTGAGTGGCCCGTTAAAACCTGGAGCGTCAGAGCCACAGCCGCCACACAAAGGGCGATTTTGAGCGAGCTGCGGGCAAAGACCAGATGCCGCTTTTTGAGGAGGTAGTAGGCCGAAACGCTAATGACAAGAAAAGCGCCGGCAAGCCAGCAGCCGATGATAACGTGAGAGAGGCGGTCGACGCTTGAGGGGTTGAAAACCATAGCCCAGAAGTCGGTAATTTCGGCGCGGGCCGCCAATCCTTCTCCGACGACATGGAAGCCTGCAGGCGTCTGCATCCAGGAGTTAGCCACCACAATCCAGACAGCGCTAAAGTGAGCCCCGAGGCAGACCATAAGAGTTGCGAAAAAGTGCATTTTGGGACCGACCCTGTTCCAGCCAAAAAGCAGAATGGCTAAAAAGCCCGACTCTAAAAAGAAGGCAAAGACCCCTTCTGCTGCAAGGGCGCTTCCAAATACGTCGCCCACATAGCGGGAGTAGGTGGCCCAGTTGGTGCCAAATTCAAACTCCATGACAATGCCGGTAGCCACTCCGATCGCAAAGGTGAGGGCAAAGACTTTGGACCAAAATTTGGCCATTTCCAGATAGTGCGGCTTTTTTGTGCAGAGGTAGCGTCCTTCCATGAGAACGAGCAGGAGTCCAAGCCCTATGCTGAGGGGTGGGTAGATGTAGTGAAACATGATCGTCAAAGCAAATTGCACTCGAGCAAGAATTTCGACGTCCATAAAGTTTTCCCTTGAAAAGAGGAGACTGTAATGAAAATTTCGTTTTTTAGCAATGACAGAAAATTCAAGAAAGATGTACAATCGTTTCTTAATAAATCCTTAATATTGTTTTGGAGAGTAATCATGGAACTACGCGATAAAAAGGTGTTAACTAGTTTTGATCCAAGAGCAAGCAATTATGTAGCGGTTGTTGGAACGGGCTCCAAGCAGCATCTTGAAATGTGCCACGTGCGTTTTGGCCTTCTAGGACGCCTCCTCCGCAGGCTGGGGATTGCCTATCGCGGGACCGATCCGCGCCGCGTAGCCGCTTACATCGCAAAACATATGGGAAGCTGGTCAAACACAGCCGACGATTTTCCGGCTGTCGAACAAATTGTGCGGAAACTTCAAAAATTTCAGCAAAGGCGCCCAAAAGAGCTTGTCAACCCGCTGCGACAGATCGAGCCCCTTTACGATCGCATGGTCGTAGCTTATAAAGTCGCCCACAACCTGCCCATCAAGCCCGAAGATAAATTTCAGCTTCTTAAGCCCGACCCAAAACGCCCCGATTTGACCTACTGGAATACGGTTAATCCGACCCCGGAAATAGTTAAGCGGATTCAAGCTTTAGACGGCGCAGGGATCGCAGCCCTTAAGACAGATGTTTTGGAAAACATTGCGGAACTTTTTTTGGATAGCCAAATTCCCTCAATTCCTCCTTCCATAATCAGTGCAACGCTTCTCAATAAGTGGTGGAAAACCCCAGAAAAAGTGCCCCTCTTCACAGAGCTGCAGCTACGAAATATTTCCAATACCGCGTTTCTCTATTCTGACATCATCAAAGCCTTGACGCCAGGACAAGTGGCATCCATTCAAGATTGCCTCGACAGCGGCTGGTGCGCTAAGATGCAAAGCTCTCAGCTCCAGCAGATCGACTGGGACAAAGTGACCCCTCAGCTACTTCACGATTTGCGCTGGGTTGCAAAGGATTTGACCGAAGCGCAGATTAAGCCCGCCCTGAATAAAATGAGTGTCGAGCAATTTAAGGATTTAGAGCGACAAGCCAACGCAAACAATCGCCTGTACCACTGGTTAACCCCTGAAAAATTGCGAGAATATCAACCTCAATTAGGTTTTCATTTTTGGGATTCATTTAATGAGGAGCTCGTTGGAAAGCTCGATCTAACGCAATTTGACGATTATAATCTAAATAAGGTTGCCCCTCGCGCTTCAGCCGCACAATTGGCCTCAGTTTTCGAGCGGTTGACACCTTTAACAATCAAATCTTTGCCTCCAGCGCTATTCACACAAATTGATTTTGCCCCCATTATTCTAAAGTTGAGCCGCGATCAGTGCAACGCCCTCTTTCCCCTTCTTCCTCCAACAATAACTCTGCAACTCGATTTTGATGGCATGGACAACGACCAGATTAACCGCTATGCAACTTTTGCTTCTGCGGCTCAGCTGGAAAAGCATTTCAATCGCCTCTATCCCGATACAATTGTGCTATTATCCAGTGCTAAGTTGCAGAAGATCGACTTTGTTCCCTTTGCCGCTGCGCTCGAAAAAAGTCCAGTCAAACTCAACCATCTGTTTCTTAAATTAAGTTCTTCACAACTGGACGCGATGCCCCTCAACTTATTCAAGTTGGTTAGTGATTGGGGTCTTAACATGAATCAATTAAAGGAATTGTCGCCTTTAAAACAACAAGTTATTCCTATTCGCACCGTACAACAGTGGCTTCTTAAGTTCGATTTTACGACAACATCGATTGTGGACCAGTTCAGCGTCACGCAAATTCAGGGACTTTATGCCTTGCTTTTCGAAAGAAAATCGATCACGAATCTCGGAACCCGACTCTCCGATCTTAAGCTGGATCAGATCTTTGACTGTTGTAATATAATGTTAGAACAGGATTTGAGAAACTGCGGGAAAACAAAATTGGAGGCGTTCCTAAACGATCCTAGGAGCAGCCAATACGTGTACAGCGGGGTTGCACGCCGAATTAAGCAGCTACTCGGACGAGCGTCTGCTGGGGGAACTCCTCCTGGAGGAACTCCTGCTGGAGGAACTCCTGCTGGAGGAACTCCTGCTGGAGGGGGAGCTGGGCCAGTTAAACTTCCGCACAAGGATCACGAGTATCTGCGAGGTGTCGGTAGTGGCATCACTTACTTTGGGATTCCTCCAAAACTTGAGCTAAAAACCTTTAGTACAGACACGTCAGAACAGGGAAAAGCAGCTCATGTCACCATTGCGCGGCTCTACAAAATGTGCGCAAGAGAGATTACACCTTCAAGTCTAGAAGACTTTTATCACAACCTTTTAAAAGATCTTGTGGCTGCAAAGATTCAAAGGTTCATCGATTTAGAAAAAGCGGCACTCCCCGATAAACCATCAGCGAAGAAGATTTACTATACTCTCAGCCTCTGTTTCCAGCCGGACAAACATGTGGGCAACCCTATGGTAAGTAAGTTTGCTGAATTATATGGCCATTTTCCTAGTTCCCTTAAACCGCACTGAGAAAGATAAAGGATTGCTTTTAAATCCAGAAATGTCCTATATAAAGTTTTGAGTCTTTAAAACCCAAAACCTTAGTTGGAGGACATATCATGGATTTAACAAAGATCGCAAAAGAGCATCTGGTTCCAGCTGCAATTTCTGCAGGAGTGGGAGCCGCTGTTGCAGCTATTGCGCCAGTGGGAACGCTACTCCGCGTTTCTGTAGTCAATGCGGCAGGAGTGTCAGCTCTTTTTGCACTGGGCGCAACGCTCACTCTGAAAGCACTCAAACATTGGAAGCTTCTTGAGGCTTGCGTCGAAAAACAAGATTGCTGCTGTGCCAAGAAAGAGAGCAAAGTCAACTACGCGCGCTGGGCAGTTTCGATGCTAGGCGGAACAGTTGCAGCTCTTGCTGTCACAGGTATTGCTATGGCAGCTGGAATCATCTCGACAGCAGCCCTTCCCAAAGCACTGGTCTATATTGCTCTTGCAGCTGCCGTGACAAATGCGACAAAGTGGATCATGAAAAACTACTTTAATGAAGCGCCCAAAATGGCAGAAGTAAAGCCCGCATAAAATTATTTCACTTGAGAGGAAAGCTATCGCTTTCCTCTTTTTTTTTGCGTATACTCAGTGCCATGACGAAACTCATGGCCATTCTCAATGTCACGCCAGACTCCTACTATGACGGCGGCCTCCATTTAGATCCCGAAGAGGCGCTAAAGCGCGCCCTGCAGATCTTTGAAGAGGGTGCAGACATTTTAGACATTGGAGGCGAATCGACCCGTCCTGGCGCGGCAGCTGTAAGCGTTGCCGAAGAGATCAGAAGAGTCGTCCCTGCAATTCGCGCCATAAGAGCGCACACTCCCCTGCCCATTTCGATCGACACCTCGAAGCCCGCAGTCGCAGAGGCTGCTTTGGAAGCTGGCGCCACTTTTATCAATGATGTCTCGGGATTTCGCAACAAGGAGATGCGGCGCATCGCCGCAACCGCAGGGGTCGACATCTGCGTCATGCATATGCAGGGCTCGCCTGGCACCATGCAGACGAATCCCCACTATGTAAGGGGAATTATCCCCGAACTGCTCGATTTCTTCGATGCTCAGGTCGATCTGCTTCTCGACGCTGGGGTCGATCCGGAACGCATCCTTTTAGACCCAGGCATCGGCTTTGGAAAAACGGTTGCCGATAATCTGCGAATTATTCAAAATCTGCCAATAATTAAAGAACGGGGATTTCGGCTGCTCCTGGGATTGTCGCGCAAATCGTTCCTCCAGCGCCTTCTCAATGGACCAGCCTCTGAAATGCTCGCGGGGACTCTTGTCATGAATACGCTTGCTGTACGCGCTGGTGTCGACATTGTGCGCGTCCATGATGTGCGTCCCCATCGCGATATGATTACGCTTGTGGAACAGTTACAAAGATGTTGAAGCTGCTGCAGCAAATTATGGTGCCCGGCCTTGAAATCTTGATCATCGGGATCATGATCTACTACCTGCTGCTTGTGTTTTGGAATACCCGTGCAATGGATGTCCTCTTCGGGTCTATCGCCGTCCTGATCTTCTTTATGATCACCAATTATATGCATCTGCCTGTATTGCAGGAGCTGATTCTCTATGTCGTCAATGTGGCCGCCATCGCCGTGCTTATCCTCTTTCAGCCGGAGCTGCGGTGGCCCTTTCTAAGCTAAGCGTCAAGGAAAAAGTATCGCGAGATTACGGAATTTGATAAATTTCTCGATAGCATGCGCAGTCCATCTACAGGCTAGCTGAGAGGCGCATTGGGGCATTAGTGCTGTTAGAAAACCAGGACTCGCTAGATGAGTTTGCCAATAAAGCAGTTATTTTGAACGCGCAGTTTACGCCAGAAGCTTCTCGAATCGCTTTTTGTCACCACAACCCCTCTCCACGATGGTGCCGTCATCATACGCGGGACGACAATACTCTCTGCGGCCACTATTTTACCGCTTGCAGATGATAGCACGCAGCTTGCTAATCGATGGGAACACGCCACAGGGCCGGCCTTGGGATTAGTCAAATTACGGACGCCCTGATCATAGTCATTTCTGAGGAGACGGGCAAGGTCTCTATCGCCCGCGATGGGATCATGACGCGCGGTGTGAAGATCGACCGTTTTAAAGGAATTATCCGCAGCGTCTTTAATCCCCCAGGAACTAGCATGAAGCCAGGACTTGATCTTTCGGAAGTTCTAAAGCCGTGGAAAAAGTAATCAAGAACCTTTTCTTGCAAAATTGGCAGCGCAAATTGGTAGCACTTCTTGCCGCCCTTGTTGTCTGGATCCTGGTCAACCACTCGATCACAGATACCAAAACGCTTTCCAATGTGCCGATCCGCGTTGTCAACCTTCCTCCCGATAAGACAATCCTTGGCATGATGCCCAACGGCATGCTTGCAAAGCGCATTACGCTTACGGTGAGCGGATCGAAGGAGATAGTAGACGAGCTAGAGCCCGGCGACGTGGAGGTGGTGCTAGATGCTTCACAGACCGACGAGAATGAATGGGTGGTTCAGATCACGCGAAAAAACCTGGTCAGCCTAAATCCGATATCGATCTGGTCCACAATATCAACCAGGTGAGCCATTCTGAGCAGGTGATTAAGCTCAGTAAGCTGCTGACAGCCAAAATCCCTATTACGATTCAACCGCCCGATGGCGAAGCACCTCCCGGCTACGAGTATCGTAGACATCTGGCCACAGAAGCTGTGGCATAAGGTGAGTGGTCCTGCAGAAGAGGTCGAGAAGTTGAGGAGTGAAGGAATCGATTTGACGTTTAAGCTGAGCAATATCACGCAGCAGACCTCGACGCGATTAAAAGCTCCCCAGACAATATTTACGACGATGAAATTCGCTGTATTGTTCCCGCCAAATGGAAGCAGGTCGATATCCCGTTCCATAACTATGGAGTAGAAGATATCGATGATCCAGATGCGGCAACGATGCGCATCTACTTCCTGCGAAAACAGTTTTTGCCCATCGAGCGGGAGTTGCCTCTGTCGCTCTTTTATCCCCTCCAAACGAGCGAGACGCTCAATCCAGGTACGCTAAAAATAGCCCCAGGCAAGTTTGTGCAGCTTGTGAATGAGATCCCCCTCTTACAGTGCCCTTAGCTGTCAAGGATGTGAGCCGCCTATTCCTTTCCACTGTGCGCAATAACTTGGAGATTCGCCTCGTGGCAGCTTCCTGAGAGAGAGCACGCCACCTTGGAGTGGAGTCTGATTGTCAATGCACCCAAAGAGCTGGAAGATATCTACACCTCCTTCCTTGTGGCCAATTTGATGAGCGGCAAAGTCAGTACCCCTTTCCCTAAAGAGCGCGAGGAGATGATTCGCCGCCGCTTCCGCAATTACATGCAGAACATGAACCTCTATGTCGCTCCAGAAGATAAATTGCGCCTCGACAGCAAAGTCGAAGAGGGCAAAATTGTAATTGTGAATTATTAAATGCCTGTAGACCGCTATTTTCTCGACTCCCCACTCGTTGCTGGCACGACAGTCAGTTTATCTGACACCGAATTTCATCACATGGTGCATGTGGCGCGTTTACAAGTAGGCCAAGAGGTGGAACTGGTCAATGGTTGCGGCTTTCTTGCAAGAAGCCTGCTGCAAGAGGTGCAAAAGAAAAAGGCCTTTCTGACGATTCGGTCTCTGGAGCAGCAGCCCAAGCCTATTCATCCTCTCATCTTAGCGCAAGCGCTTCCGCGACTCAACCGCCTCGACACAATACTAGAAAAGGTCACCGAGCTCGGCGCAACAGATATTTGGCTTTTTCCAGCCACTTTGAGCGAACGCAAAAGTTTAACAGAGCATCAGATTCAGCGTCTGCAAGCCATTCTTATTGCAGCTCTCAAGCAGTGTGGGCGTCTCTGGCTGCCAAAGCTGGAGTTTAAACCCGCCTTGAAGGAGTGGTCTAAGCTCGATTACCCCTGCTTTTTTGGCGACGTTAACCAAGAGGCGCCACCCCTTGTTCAAGCTGTTACAAAAGATAAAGGGGCTTTAATTTTGATCGGCCCCGAAAGTGGGTTAAGTGAAGCAGAGGAGGCGCATTTGCGAAGCCTCAACTTTCAAGGCGTCAAGCTCAGCGCCAACATTCTGCGCACAGATACTGCTGCCATTCTGGCGGTTGGACTCATTAGCCAACTAGTTTAATTTCCATTTAGCTTTACTTACCTCATGTTTTATTACTATAACTGCAAAAATAACAAACGGATTTGTTATTCAGTCTGTAAATGATTTAATTAGCATAATTTAGATCTGATCTAGTTTTAGATGGATCTCCGAGGCTTATCGATCTGATAAGCCCCTTGGCCAAGTCGCGACTTGGCCTTCGGAGCTTATCAGGCAACTTGCTAAGTTCGGCCAAAGTTTAAGCGTGATGTAGGGGCGCAAGTCGGGTTTTAAGCGCGATGTAGGGGGCAAGTCGGGTTTGAATGGTCGCGAATTTTAAAGCACCACACCCTTGTAGACAAGCGCTTTTTCAGGATCGAGAGTGACGAGCTGCCCCCCCTTTAGGATCACTGTCGCGGCATCGGCGCGCACAATGTAGGGCTTGTGGAGCGCTTGCGCCATTTCAATTAAGCTATTTTCAGACTCTATGTCATCGACATGGTTTTGCAGGATCACCCCTATAGACTGCTGGATAAGAGGCAGGTAGCGTTCATCGCATTTGCCAATGACCAGGAGTCGATCGCGCACGGCATAAGGCCTAACAGAATCAGGCGAAAGTACAAGGACCACATTCCCGTGAATTTTAGCCCCTTGGCCATTGTCACCGCGCACCAGCACATCCCCAATGCTCTCCACAATCATCATATTGGTCGTACCGGTGATGCCAAAAGGAGTTCCAGCGCTGACGACAACAAGGTCTCCATAGGCCACTAATCCATTATCAAGCGCAAATGAGCTAATTTTGATAAAGGCTTCGCTGATGGTGCGGCTTTCGTTTTTATGTACAGGAACGACACCCCAATTAAACGCCATCTGATGGTAGCATTTCACATTGGGAGTCATCGCAATGATCGGCATAGCAGGACGGAGGCGCGAGATCAGGCGGGCCGTTGACCCCCAGCTAGTGAGCGCAAATATGGCCTTCGCATTAGAGCTATAGGCAGTCTTGACGCACGCTAAGGAAACGGCAGAGGGCACATCGTGAAAGACGACGTTGCTGTAGAGATTAAAGAAGGAGCGGTAATCGAGGTCCGCTTCTGCTTCTTTTATGATGCTTTTCATCACATGGACCACTTCAATCGGATACCTGCCGATGGCAGTTTCCCCTGATAGCATCACGGCCGACGTGCCATCATAGATGGCGTTGGCGACATCTGAAGCTTCGGCTCGAGTGGGGCGCGGATTATTGATCATCGACTCGAGCATCTGCGTCGCCGTTACCGAGGGTTTTCCAGCGAGGTAACTTTTGCGAATCATCATCTTCTGCAGCCTTGGCACCTGGCTGAGAGGCACTTCAACACCCAGATCGCCGCGGGCAATCATGATGCCATCAGCAGCTTGAATGATGCTATCGAAGTTGGCGACCCCTTCGCTATTTTCAATCTTGGCGATAATCCGAATTTCAGATTTATTCTGTTCTGCTACCAGCTTTTTTATCGCTAAAATCTGATCGGGCGAGCGCACAAATGAGGCGGCAATGATGTCGACATCGAGCTGACAGCCCAGTCGAATGTCAGCGATATCTGCCTCAGTAATGTCTGGGAGGGTTAAGCTGGTATTGGGGATATTGACCCCTTTGCCAGAACGAATGAGACCTCCATTTTCAATGGAGACGAGAAGGCCGCGCGGATTTTTTTCAACCACGCAAGCGGAGATGTAGCCGTCATCAAAGAGAAGCCTCATCCCCTTTTCAATCTGGTTGTAGATATATTCAGGGCCAAGAGTCACCTGCTCGGCGTCACCTTCGATCGTCTCTCTGACCAGGAGCCACTCCTGGCCCATCTTCAGTTCGGCACTCCCCTGCTTCATTTTGCCGAGCCTAATCTCGGGGCCCTTGGTATCGAGCATAATAGCAAGAGGGACGCCGAGCTTAAGCCGCGCCTCTTTCAGATTTTCAATCCGCTGCTTGTGCTCCGCGTGCGTTCCATGGCTAAAATTGAGGCGGGCGACATTCATCCCTGCTTGGATGAGCTCAATCATCTTTTCAACGCTGTCGACAGCGGGGCCGATCGTGCAGATCACTTTTGTGCGTACAGGCATTTCCATATTTTTAGAATAGCAGATTTGCAGATTATGAGCGAAGCAGCGGAGATGAGATAACATATTTTAAATAATTATCTATCTGATTACTGTGCGGATAACAGGAGAAGCTTTATGTTTCGTGCCGCCATGTTACTTGTCTGTTTGGCCTTTTGCAACCCCATGCAGGGCGAAATCCAGCGGGTCCTCGTCCACTGGCGCGGCTTAACATGCAATCAAACATGCCTGCAGTCGATTGTGCAAAAGTACTTAGCGACTCCTGGCGTTGCAACCGTGACAATGAGCCCTGCTGCTCAAACAGTTGAGCTGCGCTGGAATCCAACAGTTCCCTTTACCTACCAGGCTGTGAAATTCGCCATGCAGAGCGTCGGTCCAGGCATCGATGATCTGCGCGTCAAAGTGCGCGGCCTCATCCAGTACCGAAACAACCAGTTTTGGATCATTTCAATGGGTGATAACACCCCCTTTGCCCTAGTTGGTCCCACAGTCGGTCAGCCGGGAGGTATGACCCAGTATCATACTCCCTCCTATCATCCGCTAAGTCCCCAAACGCAAGCCGCGCTCGCCCAAGGCATGCAGCAGGCGCGCGTCGCCATCATCGAAGGACAGCTCCTTCTGCCCGAGCGCTCCCCTCCTCTCATGCTCATTGTCGCAAACCTTCAATTTGTACAGCCGGAACAGGCTACTCAGTAAAATTAATTATAATTAATTGACAATAGCACAATGACAGAGCCGCACAACAGACCGAAGGAAAAAAATGCCCTCCTGTCGACCGGAGGGGAGTAGGTCGGCAGGAATAGCGGTGGACCGTTCGCTTCAGCGAACGGGTCGTCGCTAAGTTATTTTTTGCGGCTCTCGCGCCTTAGCGCCTCCTAACTAGCTCAGAGTTAAAATTAAAACCCGACTTGCGCCCTACATCCCGCTTAAACTTGCCTGCACTTAGCAATTTGCTCTG
Organism: uncultured Parachlamydiaceae bacterium; assembly: GCA_963745935.1. Taxonomy (GTDB): domain Bacteria; phylum Chlamydiota; class Chlamydiia; order Chlamydiales; family Parachlamydiaceae; genus JAJFUZ01. The sequence goes on along the minus strand of CAVUZO010000002.1, from coordinate 496,571 downwards.
CTAAGCCCCTTGGCCAAGTCGCGACTTGGCCTTCGGAGCTTATCAGGCAACTTGCTAAGTTCGGCCAAAGTTTAAGCGTGATGTAGGGCGCAAGTCGGGTTTAAATGTAAATTTTGCAATTTTCTCTCTGTGTTCTCTGTGCACTCTGTGGTTGTAAATATTACGTTTTTAACCACTTAAATGGTCTGATCGGTCACATGGGTAACACTTAATCCACCCACATAGGGAACACTTTTCGGTTAAAATCCTATGTTTAAGCAACCATCCGATTTCTGAGCTTTGAGGGAAGTTTTGGAGTAGCTTATTTAACGTCTATCACGATGTAAGCCACTCAAGAAAGACTGCTTCGGCCCATCATTAATCTAACAGCGCATCAATCAGGTCGCGTTCGCTCTCCTCATTCTCCTCCACTTCGCTGAGGAGCAGATCCAGCTCTTCCTTCTCAGCAAGCTCCTGGAGCTCGCGGCTATCTTTTTCCTCGCGGGCGCGTATCTCATCCTCGTGTACCAGCTGTTCGACCTCCATCTCCTCCTCCTCGATCTCGGCAAGGCGCAGCGGAATCGGATCCTCATTATCTTCTTCCAGAAGCTCTTGCCAGAAGGATTCGACGCGCGGATGAGGCTTTAGATCCAATGCCAGATCGTCAAGGTCATCTTCAGCTAAAATTTCAGCAATGCGGTTGCGCCCCTCGGGCGTTAAAGCCTTTTTAGGCTCCTCTGAAGGCAGTTCAAAGGATTCGGGCTCGCTTGTATCTTGGGGAGCAACCTCAAAAAGAGCCTCTTCAGTGACGCGCTGAATGTCTGAAGGATCCAGCTCGGCTATCTCCTCTTCACTTTCAAATTGCACTTCAAAAGCCCAGCTCTTTTCCTCATTCGGGTCAAACAGCGCAGGGGGCCAGCTCTGCATATCTTCCAGATAAAGCTCCGCGACCCACTCCTGCCCTACAGCTTGGCTTAAAGACTCATTCCCCAAATTTTCTAAAGCGGTAACAGCCTGAGGCTCCACAGCTAAGAAGCCGGCTGCCTCTGCTAAAGCAGTTCCAGACATCGTGCCAATGGCGTCGGGTTCACTGGTGCGGGCGCCAGCTTTTGGTTCGAAAACTGTTTCTCGAACAGGAGCTGCCGTTGGCGGAGGGATGTAAACAGAAGCCCCCACAAGGTTCCCGGAGGACTTAGCTGTATCAAGCCTAAAGCCGTTTTGGCCCGATTGAATCTGAGCCACGCGCTCCCAAGGGAGCCTGATCAGGCCGGCCACTTTGGGGATTTGGATGGTCAAAAAACGCTCCTTGACAAAGACAAAGCCGAGACTATCGCGCACATCGCCCTGTACCACTGTTCCGTGGACTCCGCCTTCGAACCAGATCTCCACAATATCGCGCGGATGAAGCAGTTTGTCTTTCCAGCCATCGCTCAGAGCAATCGGATCGGGCGGCAGGGCAACGGGAAGCTGCTGGCTGTCTTTTAAAATAAGTGTGAAGAGGGCCGTGTGCGCATAGTGGTGCGTCTCACTGCGCTTTTGCAGGATCATGAAGGTGATTTGAGCGGGCGATACCTCTTTCTGGACCACGTGGCTGGGATTTTTTGCGCTTGGCTCATTGACCCAGATGAGGAAGGAGGATTTGGCCACAGGGCCAAAGTAGCTATGGCCGCTATGGGTGATGTACTGCACGTAGAGCTTTTCCTGCCTCTCAGCAATGCTGACGGTGGCCACCTCCTCGACCGAAAAGGTGACGCGGCCGAAGGTAAAGTCGATGGGAGGAAGTTTTTCCACTCTTCCGCACAACTTTTTCCCGTCGCTGAGCGCGATAAAATCCTCTTCGCAGGCGTAATTTTTGGAGATTTCTGCCCATTCGGCATAGGAGAAGAGCGGGTCCTCTGCAGAGACGTTGGCCGTCAGCAGACAACATACCACCAGGAGAAGATTGCAGGATTTATGGATACTCTTTATCATGAGTTATCCTTTATACTCGCCCGCGAGAAAAAAAATCAAAATGAATCAGCGTCAAATAATTCTAAAGAATGTGCGCGTGCACAACCTCAAGTCGGTCAACCTGACCCTGGAGCCCAACGATCTTGTCGTCTTTACGGGTGTCTCCGGCTCTGGCAAATCCTCGCTCGCTTTTGATACCCTCTATGTCGAAGGGCAGCGGCGCTATGTCGAATCGCTTTCGACCTTTGCCCGGCGGCAGCTGGGCGAGATGGCCAAGCCCGATCTGGAGCGTGCCTCCGGCATCTCCCCTACGATCTCGATCGAACAGAAAACGGCTGGGCGCAATCCGCGCTCCACCGTCGGGACGATGACCGAAATCTACGACTACTTGCGCGTCCTTTACGCCCGCGTCGGCGTCCCCCATTGCCCGGTCAGCGGCGAAGCCGTCGAGCCCGCAAAGCCGCGAGCGGATCATCAAAACGGTGCAAAGTCTGCCGGCAAGGTAAAAAACTTCATCGTCTTAGCTCCCTATGCCAAAGCAAAAAAGCGGAATTTAAAGAGGACTTTCAAGAGCTTTTGCGCAAAGGGTTCATGCGCGCTGCGCGTCGACGGGAAGATCGTCAATTTGAACGATGAGATCGCCCTCGACGGCAACGTCGCCCATGATGTCGACATCGTCGTCGACCGGCTTGCCGTTCAGGCAGACAATCATTCGCGCATTGCTGAGGCGATCACGTAGCGCCTTCAACTTGGGCAATGGCGTCTGCAGCATTCTTGATGCCGATACGTGAAGAAGAACAGCTCTTCTCGATGCACGCCTACTCCCCCAAATCGGGCCTCTCCTATTCATCGCTGGAACCGCACGACTTCTCCTTCAATAGCCCCTCAGGCATGTGCCCGCGCTGCAATGGCCTGGGCATGTGATGGAATTTGATCTTGACGCAAATCATCGACCCTGATTTGAGCATTGCTGAAGACTGCTGCTCGGTCGCAAGCTCCTACCAAACGGTCGCTATGGCAATATCTACGACAATTTAGCCGATCTTTTCATTTCAGCGTCCATACCCCTTGGAAAAAGCTCTCCGAAAAAGCCAAAAAAGTCTTTCTCTACGGCACGGAAAAGAAATGGACGCGCATGCATTTTATCCATCCCGTCACAGGAGCTACCTGGACCGACCACGTCCAATGGCGCGGCGTCTTCATGAAGCCCACACATCGCTTTGCAGAGGCCAAAAGCGACACCTATCACAAGAAAATGCAGAAGCTCATGCGCGAACAGGATCTGCCCGGAATGCCACGGCGAGCCGCCTCAAACCCTATCCAGCCGCCACGCTGCTTGAGCGGGCAAACGCATCTTGTGAACTCACCGACATGACCGTTGGCGACTGTCTCGACTTCTTTCGAAGGGCTCTCAACCTATCCAACAACGATCTGCTCATCGCCGAAGAGCTTCTCAAAGAGATCACGGCAACGGCTCAATTTCTTAAAAGAAGTGGGCTTCACTATCTCACCCTCGACCGCACGGCACCTACGCTTTCTGGAGGAGAAGCGCAGCGCGTGAGGCTCGCCTCACAAATCGGCTGCGGCCTCGTCGGCATCACCTACATCCTCGATGAACCCTCCATCGGCCTCCATCCGCGCGACAACAAGAAACTGATCCACACGCTGAAACACCTACGCGATATGGGCAATACGCGTCATCGTCGTCGAACATGATGAAGAGACGATCTGGGAAGCCGACCGCGTCGTCGACTTCGGGCCGGGACCCGGCTCCGCGGCGGCGAAATCGTCGTCAATGGCAGTTTAGCAGATCTCATCGACAGTAATAAGTCGCTCATCACGGCGCCTATCTTATCCGGCAAAATGCAAGATCCCCATCCTAAAAAGCGGCGCAAACCCACTCAAAGAAGCGCTGCAGATCGTCGGAGCGACCCACCACAACTTAAAAAATGTCGACGTCAAAATCCCGCTTGGGCTCTTCGTCGCCGTCACGGGCGTCTCCGGCTCCGGCAAATCGTCGCTTGATCTCCGACATCCTTTTCCCTGCCCTTTCCAACCATCTGCATGGCGGAGAACATGCTGTCGGAGCCCACAAAGAAATCAAAGGGATCGACAATATCGACAAAGTGATCGCCATCGACCAATCCCCCATCGGCCGCAATCCGCGCTCCAATCCCGCCACCTACATCAAGCTCTTCGATGAGATCCGCGACCTCTTCTGCCAACTTCCTGAAAGCCAAAGCGCGCGGCTATAAGCCGGGTCGCTTCAGCTTCAATGTCAAAGAGGGCTCCTGCCCGCAATGTGAAGGGATGGGCATGATCAAAATCGACATGGACTTTATGGAGGATGCCTGGGTCGAATGCCCTTTGCAAGACGCAGCCGCTTTGACCACGAAACCTTGTCGGTCTTCTATAAAGGCAAAAATATCTACGACGTCCTGGAGATGGATGTGGCCGACAGCCCTGGAATTTTTCGCCAACATCCCCTCCATCAAACATAAGCTGGAAACTTTGCAGAAAGTGGGGATGGAGTACATCAAACTCGGACAATCCTCGACGACCCTTTCGGGCGGCGAAGCGCAGCGGATCAAACTGGCGAAAGAACTTGTCCGCCCAGCTACCGGCAAAACGCTCTACATCTTCGACGAGCCAACGACAGGACTCCACTTTCACGACATCAAACATCTGCTCGAAGTGCTTCACGAGCTTGTCGACCGCGGCAATACCGTGCTCGTCATCGAACACAATATGGATGTGGTCAAAACCGCCGACTGGATCATCGACATCGGGCCCGAAGGGGGCGATGAGGGGGGCCAAGTCGTCGCGACGGCAAGCCTGAAAAAATCGCAAAGCTGTCGAACACCTACAGGCCAAGCTGTCCATGAGGCCCTCCATCACGATCACGCAGAGCAAGGTGGCCAACAAGCGCTCGAAAAAGTAAAGCAGAGGCAGCAGCAACGGCAGCCAGCGCGAAGAAGCGGAAATCCATGAGATCACGGTCACGGGCGCTGAGCAGAACAACCTCAAAAACATCGATGTCGTCCATCCCGCGCGAAAAAATGACCGTCTGCACGGGACCCTCCGGTTCCGGCAAAACTTCGCTTGCCTTTGAGACGATCTATGCCGAAGGGCAACGCCGCTATATCGAATCGCTCTCCCCCTATGCACGCCAGTTTGTCAAACAAATGCCCAAACCGAAAGTGGGCCATGTCGAGGGGCTCTCCCCTGCCATCGCCATCGAACAAAAAGCGCACGCGGGCAATCCACGCAGCACTGTCGGAACGATGACAGAGATCTATGACTACCTGCGCGTCCTCTATGCCCGCATCGGCATCCCGCACGATCCCGAGACCGGCGAAGTGATCAAAGCGATCAGCAAAGAACATGTCGTTGAACGAGTCTTGAGCTATCCTGAAGGGTGAAAAAATCCAAATGTCTCGCTCCCGATCGAAATGCGCAAGAAAGAAACCTTTGACGATACCAGTCAACCGCTTGCAGCGGCAAGGCTTCTGCGCATCACGCCTCAACGGCACCTATTACGACCTGGATACCCCGCATCGATCAGATCCCCTTTGACCGCAAACGCAAAAATGAACTCTTTCTTAGTCATCGACCGGCTTAAAGGTCAACCCCACGATCCATCACCGCCTCTATGAAGCCGTCGAAAATGCCGCAGAGTTAGGGAACGGCAAACTGCTCGTCATGAAAGAGGAGCAAGGATGTGCCTTTCAACCTCTCCTTTGCCGTCGAAAGCACAGGCAAATCCTATCCCGAAATCACCCCGCACACTTTTGCCTTTAATAACGCCGAAGGGATGTGCCTCGACTGCTTAGGGCTCGGGGTACCAGTATGGCGCGAACCTGACTCAGCAGCCTGAGATCATGGACCTATACCGCGCTCGGCCTTCTCCGCTATCTCTGGCAGGAAAAGAGCTCAAAAGTAGCTCTCCATTTGGCTGAAGCTTTTGTTTGATCAGGCTGATATCGACGGCTACACGCCGCTGCGCGATCTTCCCATCAGAAAAGCTGCAGCTTCTAATGAATGGCTCCCCTCCTGAAAAATGGTATGAGAGCGAAAATGGCTTTAAATTCCGCTGGCCTGGCATCAATCAGGTCCTTGCCAAAACGGGGCAAGCGCCTGCACAGAAATTCGCGAAGCCGTCTTCCCTGTCTGGAGGAGCTCACCTGCAGCTCCTGCCAAGGATCTCGCTTAAATCCCCTTGCCCGCAATGTGACGATCGACAAGCTGCCCCTCCATCAGCATCTGCGCCCTTCCCCTTGAAAAGGCCTCACCTTTATCGAGAAGTGAAATTGACAGCTAAGATAGAAGCTGCTCGACGAGGTGCGGCGCCAACTGGAGAGCCGCCTTCGCTTCATGTGCGAGGTGGGACTGCACTACCTGTCGCTCGACAGGCGCGCACCGACTTTAAGCGGAGGCGAAGCGCAGCGCATTCGGCTTGTCACGCCAACTTGGCAGCGGTCTGACAGGGGTCCTCTATGTGCTCGATGAACCGACCATCGGCCTCCATCCGCGCGACAATGATCGCTTAAACCAAGCGTTAGAAAAGCTTAAAGCGCTCGGCAACACCCTTCTCATGGTCGAACATGATCCGCTCACCATTCAGCATGCCGACTACATCTTAGATTTTGGCCCTCAGTCGGGCGACCATGGCGGCCACATCACAGCTAAAGGCACTCTCAAACAGATCCTGAAGAACCCCAACTCCCTGACAGGGCGCTATCTCTCGGGAAAGCTGAAGGTTCCCCTCCCTGAGCAGCGACGCCCCTGCGACAAGGGCTGGATCACCATTCGCAAAGCAGCCGTCCACAACCTTAAAAATATCGATGTCGATCTTCCTGTCGGAGTGATGACCTGTTTAACGGGAGTCTCCGGATCGGGAAAATCGACGCTTCTGCATCAGGTGCTTTTGCCAGCTCTGCAGCAGGGGCTCCTCACCCACGATCAGGTAAAGCTCAATGGTGGAACGACCGTGAGCGGCATCAGCCACTTTGACAAGCTGCTCTCCATCGACCAGAACCCGATCGGCCACACCGTGCGCTCCGACGTGGGCACCTATGTGGACGCCTTTACGCGACTGCGCGAATTTTTTGCGATGCTGCCTCTCGCTAAGTCTAAGGGGCTGCAGCCGAAACATTTTAGCTACAACCATCGGCGCGGCATGTGCAGCGGCTGCTGGGGACTCGGCTACCGCAAAGTTGAGATGAATTTTCTCCCAGCTGTCAAAGTGGTCTGTGAAGAGTGTAAAGGATTAAGACTTAACCCTGTAAGTCTTGAAGTGACCTACGCTGGCAAAAACTTGGGGCAGTATCTGGACAGCACTGTCGATGAGGCGCGGCTCGCCTTTGCCAACCATCCGCGCATCACCCGCATCCTCGACACCCTGATTGCAGTCGGCCTTGGCTATCTCAAGATCGGACAGGAGATGGTCTCCCTCTCCGGAGGTGAGGCGCAGCGCATTAAGCTCAGCCGCGAGCTGGCCAAACGGTCGACCGGCAAAACGCTCTACCTGCTCGACGAGCCCACCACAGGGCTTCATAGCGAAGACATCAAAAAGCTGCTCGCCGTCCTCCACAAGCTGGTCGACAAGGGCAATACCATCATCATCATCGAGCACAATCTCGACGTCATTAAAAATGCGGACTACCTGGTCGACTTAGGCCCAGAAGCGGGTGAAAAGGGAGGCGTGGTGCTGGGCACTGGCACGCCCGAAGAGCTGGCGCGCCTCAAAGACTCCTGGACCGGCAAATATTTGAAGGAGTACCTCAAATCTGAAGGTCTCGATCGAGCTTAGGGATAGCCTTAGTCAGCGCCACCCCCCAGCGACTCTCTTTAATCTGTTCCCACTGCTTGGAAAATTGCTGAATCATGTCCGAATTTTGCGATTTTTTTATCTCCGCAGCCAGTTTGCGGAGCTCTTTAACAGTTTCTACTGACCTTACCTTGCCAAATAGAGATTTTTTTCGCGATTTTAACGTGAAACTCTGGCTCTTTTCATCAAAGACTAGCTTCTTCTTCCCGATGTTGGGGATTAACAGATCGAGCTGTGTGAGTTTCAGGCGATTTGCAGCACCTTTCAAACTTTTTAACGTCTCTGCAGAGAGCTCCTTTCCCCAAGAAGAGCTTAGCAAGCGCTGCAGGAGAAGAGTGAGATCTTGAACAGACTGCAGATCTTTGGAATGAATTGCAGATTCTGTAAGAGCATTCAGATGCGCGACAACTTGTTTAAGGCGCGTTTCCTGAAGTGGAGCCTCTTGCAGAATAAATCTGTCCCCCTTTGGGTTACTGGATAGGGCAAGGCCGCCTTTTTCAAGCTTTCCGACAATCTGGTTTAGGTTGTTAATTTCACTCCTCAGATAGTTTTGAGGAATCCTAAGCTTCGCAACAAAGGCCGTCTTGATGCTGCTTGCTACTTTGGCCGGCAACCCTTTTATTTTATTCCAGATCGCTTTTTCACCAACCTCGCGAGACACTTTCGTAGCAATATCGAGTCTGGGAGCTTTCGCCACCTCTTCCGGCGCTGCCTGCTGCGCAACTTTTCCTTTTGGAGCTTCCAGGACTATTTCAGGAAAAGAAGTTGCTAACAGTTGTTTTGGGGGAGAAGCTTGAAGAGGCTTGACCGTTTCCTGGAGAGCCAGTTTTGGCTCTCCGGCGACACTCTCCGGCTGTGTACGCTTTTTTCCACCAACTGGAACTTCAGGAACTATTTCAGGGGCTGAAGTTGCAAATAATTGCGTCGGAGTAACAGGTTTGACTGGTTCATTCGGAGCCAGTTTTGGTTCCGCGGCGATACCCTTTGGCTGTGTAACTTTGTCCCCACCAAATGGAACTGAAAGGATTGACATCTGCTTTGCCAGCAGTTCATCTAAGAACAGTTCGTCTAGCAGTAAGTGAACGGCTTCCTGTTCTTTACTCGTCAAAGGCAGAATGGTGTGTTCTATCGGCAAGAAGGATTCAGCTTCTATTTCCTCCAAAGGAGTCCCAATGCCAAACGTAATAGAAGCTGTCAGTTTTGCAGCAATCCTGTCTAGCTCGGTCTCAAACTTATCCACAGTAGTTTGTACGGATTGAGAGGCTGAAACAAGTTTGCGGAAAACGTGATGCGTAAACTCACGTTCTGTCTGCTCCTCCTTAATTTCATCCTCCTGGTCGAATAAAAATTGTGTTTTGGAGAACTCCTTGGCTTTATGCGCTGGCAGAGCCAATTTTGAGAATTCTTCTTCTTTTATAATGGCGTGAGCGAGCGCTTCAATTTGTCCGCACAGGTCTTTCACATTTTCTTGGTGCGGGTCTAATTTCGAAATCAGTGAAGAAATTCTCTCTTTGCCAGGACTTGCAATAAACGCATCATGCATCATCTGCACACTTATGGAAACAGCCTCCATATCTCCCGAAGAGAGTAGCTGCTGCTGGAGTTTTGTAATAGCCCCTTTCAGAAGATCGTTAAGCTCTCCAAGAGTCATCTCTGAATAGGGCTTTGCCTGTTCGGGCGGCTCTAGACCCATTAGCGCATCTAGATCTTTACCCTTGTACTCTTCAAGTAACTGTTTACTTGCCTCACTTTTTTTCTTCTCATATTCCTCATCTGCATCAATTGCATCTAGATCCTCGGGTAGGGGGACATTTATAGAACTTTCAACTTCTTCAGGAGCTGCTGGAGCGCTCCCTGCCAAAATGGCATTTAACTCCTCATCTAAGGGGTTAACCTCTGCAGGAGCTGCTGGAGCGCTCCCTGCCAAAATGGCATTTAACTCCTCATCTAAGGGGTTAACCTCTGCAGGAGCTGCTGGAGCGCTCCCTGCCAAAATGGCATTTAACTCCTCATCTAAGGGGTTAACCTCTGCAGGAGCTGCTGGAGCGCTCCCTGCCAAAATGGCATTTAACTCCTCATCTAAGGGGTTAACCTCTGCAGGAGCTGCTGAATCAGACGGATGAAACTGGAGCAATAGTCTAACAATTTCTAGTCCCTTGGCGTCGCCTGGATACTGCTCAAGAATCTCAGGAGCTTTTTCAAGAACTTCCTGAAATTTAGCAGTTTCCTCATATTCACTTAAAACTTTAAGAAGTGCTAAGTTTGAAACATCTGTCGCATCGGAAAAATGCTCCTTCGCAAAGCTCTTAAGCTCCTTGATGATAGTCTCTTCCGCTGCAGTTTTTTCAAAGGGACCCAGCATCGCCTCCAATTCCGTATCCATGACGGACGCCCCAGCTTCTTTTTGAGGAATCTGATTTTCTCTGCAGTATGTCTGGATGACCTTGAGAACTGCTGACGCCACCGGCTCATCCTCCAGCTCTTTCAGGCGTGGAATGACCCTTTCTAGAAATCGTTGAAAAGTTTCATTTTTATTCTCTTCGGAGATCTCGCTGTAGACATCATAATCTGCGCATAGCTTTAAGATATGAGAATCGGGAACTTCTTCAATAACAGCAACAATATCCCCTCTCTTTAAATCTGCATCACTTTGTTTTGGCCGAAGATGCAGATCTTCCACTAATTGTTTATTTTCTAAGAGTTCTGTAAGCTCTGTCGCTTTTGTTTCTGCTAAGGATTTATCTTTAGCATCAGATTCCAGAAAGTTTGAAGTCGTATCAATTGCTGGCTGCGCGGCTCCTTGAACTTTCGGGCTGCCTGGGGGTTTAACCCTTTTAGGTTTCGCAGCCTCTTCAGGCTGCGGATGAATGTTCTCTGATTCTCCAATAGGATATGACATAATTATTACCTTATTTCCACTTTATTTAATTATATCAAAATAAAAACTTATCAACAAATATTGTTAAATAATAATTTTGCTTGCTATAATAAATTTATCGGAATTAGTAAATAGCATGGAGGGATCATGTCATCTTTAAATAAAATTGGCGGGAGTAAGCCAACAGATACAGAGGGAGTAGGCCGCGAACTGCACATCTTCAAAAAGGGAAAAAGCTACTCTTTTACTGTCACTAAAAATCCAACAGGGCCATTAGCCGCTGTGACAAAACTATTTCAAAATGTCAAGCTCGCTTTGACTCATATCGGCGAAAAAAAACTATCTGGAGGCGAAACTGCTCTCGTCGCTTATCGAGCAGCCCAGTTAAAGTCTGGGTACAGGGCAACCAAAGATGGTCGCGAACCAAGCGAGCAAGAGCTCTACCTTCAAACTAAGATTGATCCGATAGTTAAAGCTCTTGCTAAAAGTCAGGTATTGAGTAGAGAGGTCGACCAAACCCCAGCACCAACCAGAGCTGAAAAGGCCGTCGAGGAAAAACCATTGAGCACAAAAGAGGCCGAGCAAGCAGAGGCTGCCCCTGTCCAAACCAGAGCTGAAAAGGCCGTCGAGGAGTTAAAGAAGCCTTTAGATCCCGCAAAAGCTGCTACTATTAAAACGAAAGTGGATACCTACGTCTCAAAAGATAAGGCAACGCATTTAAAAGATGGGGCTCGAGATTTTTGGCGCGGCGCCAAAGGAGTGTCTATTAAAGTTCAGCATTCCGACGGCCAAACGGAGACACTTGCCGATGGAAGAGCGCATGCTGAATCTCTAACAAAAACTGGAGCGCCAAAAGGGAAGATAGATGATGCTTGTACTAAAGAACTGTTAGGTGCTTTAGCTCAGAAGTACTTAAGTGGCAAGGAGCTCGACAATTTCATGGCAGCTCTTGAAAGTGCCGATTTAAGCGCGCAAGATAAAGCATTAGAGTGGATTGCAGCGCAGGCTAAATCCCCTAAATTTCAGGACCTTATGACCTGTTTTTCTCAAGCCGTCACCATTCAGCAGGGTGAAATTGTTGCCCAATTAAATCCGAGCCTTCCCGACATGAAACTGTATTCTAGGCCAGGAGAGGGCGATCGCCGCAGTATTGAGGTTACATTTTTACCAAATGGAAACATTCAACTCAATTCGGTAATGGCTTATAGAGCCCTTTCAAAAACGGAATTTGTAAAGTTAGAAGATGGACAGATCAAAGAACGCAAATTAGCATCCTTTGATTATTCGATTACCTATGAATTCGATCCGTCTATGAAGTGCACAAAAGTGGAAACAGCAGTTGCTAATTTTAGTCATACATAAGCCGCTTGCCTTATTTGCAAGAGCTGTTGCAAAATAGGGGTATGCATTTTTTACTCCCCCTATTCCTCGCTGCCGCCAGCTTTATTCAGAGTGACGCGGGCTCTATTCCCATTCAGCTCGAAGATGCCGTGACCCCAGAAGAGCGCATTAAAGGTCTAGCGGGCCGCAAATCTCTTCCCACAGATCAAGGGATGCTCTTTCATATCGATCCCCCCACTGAGGTGACCATCTGGATGTATGAGACACTGATTGACCTTTCTGTCGCTTTTTTGGATGAGACTAAAACGATTCGCGAAATTCATGAGCTGAAGGCCTATCCTGAGATTCAAGATGCAGCCTTTTTTCTTAAAGAGAGCGTTAAAGCGTCGTTCAAAGCCTCCTATGTGCTCGAAATGAACGCCCACTGGTTTCGCGACCATGGAGTCAAGGTAGGCGATCGCCTCTCATTTTAACTGCAGCGAAACATCCACAATGGGAGTGCTGCTTGTATCCATGGCAACTTTTTTGACCTCTTTTGCATTTAAATCAAAGCGGTTCAAGTCAATGGCGTGGATTGTCTGGTTCTCATAGGTGCGAAAATAGTATTTGAGGGCTTGAGGATCCTTAACGGTTGTTGCCAGGGTCGCATCGCTATACACAATGCCATTTTCTTTCGCTTTCACAGCCCCTACAGGAATATCAAACTGATTCAAGATGTGAAAGAGCTGCGGCACGGCCTCCTGGCTATTTTTGGAGGGGATCGCTGTTATCGAAAAAATGGCTGCGCGCACAAAGCGGGAGGGTGGGGTAAAATCTCCAGGCAGCCCGACCATGCCTGAACCTTGGCCAAAAGGGGCTAAGGTGACCCCTTCGACTTTGAGAGGCTTGACATTGAAGGGGGTCAGATTGATGTAATTGCGCAGATTGGTCATCTGCCAATCAAACGAGGGAGAATTGGTAAAGACGCCAATTTTGTTATCGTAGGTGACAAGTTTGCCGCCGATCGGCTCGATCACAAGGCTATTGCCCGACTTGTCATAGACGATGTAATGGAAGGGCGCCGGAGTTGTCCCCCATGTTTTTGTCACGGTTGGGGCGATCAGGACCGTAGGGAGCGCTGCCTTCAGCTCCTCCAAAGAGGCAAATTGAGTGAGAATCCAGTTGGGAAATTCAACGGGAGAAAGCGCTTTCGACTGGTTGTCATTGATGATTGCTGCATAGCCGGCGTAACCTGGAAAATAGAATGTTCCAACAGCTATCCCCTTCTCATTCATGCCATCCATTGCGGCAAGATCATCCCCTGCAATCACGCCTACAACGCCATATTTACCCTGATACTTAAGCCCGGGGCCGTTTGGAGTCGTTCCGGTAAATGCAAAACCGCGCGGAATCACAACGGCTGTTGTTGCAACCTGCACCCCAAATTCAAAGGTGCGTCCTGTCACAATCGAGCCGTCTTGAGCCTTCAGCTTTAAACCGGTGCACGCTTCAAGACTGCTATTAAAAGCTGCGAAAGCGAGGAGAGCGAGAAAAATGGGGGTGCGCATGAAAACCTCTTTTAAATTTTTGCTATAACTTTTTCCGAGTTAAATACCTAGACAAATTTAAGAAAATTCGGTATCTCTCAGACACTATGAAACAGTTTTCACTCCTCCTCATCGCAGCTCTCATTGCCCTGCAGTCAGTCCAAGGGGCCTCACCGACTGACATTCCACACTTTACAAAATTGGCCAAGCAGCTCCGCCGAAGCAACTATCACACCTCCGACAAGGAGCTGGAGCGGATCAAAAGCTTAAATCATGAGATCGTGGAACAGGTCCCCGATTTTGGAGCTGAAGACGCGCTAGAACCTCTCGTCGCAGCCTTTTTGAACGATGCACTCCACACTCCTTTTAGTCTGGATCGGATTATCGATTCGAAAAAGACCCCTTTGAGTGGGCTTTCAAATGCAAGAGTGTTTTTTATTTATGGCGAGCAGGGCGCCCTTCAGTATATTGTCAAAGCGTTCCCCTTCCATCGGACGCCTTCTGGCAGCTTCTTGGCGGAGCTTTCGGGGATGGATCTGGTGCGAGAGCTCAATCTCCCCACCGTTTCAGTCGTCAAGGGGCTTGCGGTGGGAAAATGCGCCCTTATCACTGATAAGGGTTATAAGAATTATGGCCTCCTCTTAGAAACTGTGGCACCGGGAAAGCGCGCCGACCACTATGTCACTGCCCTATTTGAATATCCCGCAGGAGGCGCAAGGCGCCGAGAGCTGCTGGCGCAGGCAAAAAAAATGTGCCTCGCCGCGGGGAACGGCCTTGCAGAATTTCATGGATTGAACAGGATGAAGCGGCTGACCCTCTCCCGCGACGGCTTTCTCAGAGCGAGCCTTAAATATTACCAGCTTTTCAAACCGCAAGTGCGCGCAAGGCTTAAGGGCAAACTAAATATCGAGGCGCTTAAAAGTTACATCGAGAAGAAGGTGCGCATCATTTTGGATAGGTCGCGCTTTTATCGGCATGGCGATGCGGGCTTAGAGAATATATTCTACGAATCTGCCAAAAATCGGATCATCTTTATCGATGTTGCAAGAATTCACGACTGGACGAGCCGATCTGGCGATCCCCTTTCCAGTGACATTGCGGATCTTTTTCTCTTTCGGAAAAAGCTTTCGCTTTTTGAGGAAAAATTGACAACTGAAGAGTTTAGCAGCCTTTTAGATGCCCTTTGCGACGGCTATGTGGGAATCAATCAGACAGAGACCCAAGAAACTTTTTATAAAGCGGTCAAAGATCTCTGCGAGAGTTCAGATCCAGTTCTCAATCAAAAAAGCCTAGCTTTCTTGAGAAAAGTTTTGCAATCAAACTAGGGATACTTGTTATAGTCCAAAACTATGACAACGAATGAGAGTAAGCTTAAAGATCTGATCCATATTGGCAAAGTAGATCGGCGCTACCGTTTTTTGCGTAGGCTGGCCCCTCAACATTTTGGCTGGTTCCAGCAGGAGCCGGATGGCAGTGAAATTGCTCTCAACGTAACGGCGCTCTCTATTGAGGAAGCGTTGCGGCTTGCTAACAGGGTGTGGCGCCTAGAGGGCTTCCAGATGATGAACTGCGGGTTTCGCTACACGCTGCCCGAACGCGATGAACATGGCAGCAATGCCCTTTTCTATCAGATGGTTGCCTCTTTGCAATCACCCAATGGCGTCTATTTCGATGATGAGCTCGGGGGCAATTGCATTGTTCACTTTGCCTCTCTTGAGTCTCGCACTCTCATGCAGCAGCTAAAAACATGACCATCATCTGCCCAAAGTGCAAAGCTTCCTATGAAATTCGCAAAGGGCTGACAAAGCCTCCGCGCTACTGCACCTATTGTGGAACGAAGCTAAATTCCTCTAAAACAGCAGAAGCTACAACCCTCTCAGGGGCTGAATCTGTTTCTTTAATATCCATGGGAGAAGTTCCTCAGGCAGAAGCGATCCAGTTCGCGATTGGCCCCTACCAGGTCCTCGAAGAGATCGGCAAAGGGGGCATGGGCGAAGTCTTCTTAGCTTACGATACGACGTGCGGGCGCAAGATTGCTCTAAAACGCATCCGCAGCGATCTTTTGGAGCATGTACAGATGCACAACCGCTTCCTCAAAGAGGCGCGCATCACAAGTCAGCTGACTCACCCCTCGATCATTCCCATTTACGCCATCCAGTCCCAGGACCATCAATCTTTTTATACGATGCCTTATGTGGAGGGTGATACCCTTAAGCAGATTTTGCGCAAGGCGCGCCTCCGCGAAAAGCAGGGGGAAAAATCGGAAGGAATCGGTGGCTCGATTCCAGCGCTCATCACCATTTTTCTCAACATCTGTCAAGCCATTGCCTATTCTCATTCTAAGTATGTGCTCCATCGCGATATTAAGCCCGAGAATATCATTGTCGGACAATATGGAGAGGTGCTGATTCTCGACTGGGGCTTGGCTAAGCTCATTCACCCCTCTGTTGCAGACCCTTTAGAAGAAGCGGAGGGGCACCCTGAAATTCCTCCCCACCCTCTTCACCATTTGACAATGGTCGGTAAAGTGGTCGGAACGGTGGCCTACATGGCTCCTGAACGGGCTGCAGGCAATCCGGCGACCTTTCAGACCGATATCTACTCGCTTGGAGCCATTCTCTACCAGATATTGACGCTCCGCCACCCTTTTAAACGCGGGACGCTGCAGCAGTTTCGCGAAATGCGCCATCTTGAAGTGCTGCGCGATCCGATCGAAGTGGCGCCCTACCGAGAAGTGCCGCGCGTGCTTTCACGCATCGTGATGAAATGTCTCGACCCGGAGGTTGAAAAGCGCTATCGGACCGTAAACGAGCTGATTGGAGACATAAAAAATTACATCGAGGGACGCGCGGAGTGGTTCCCGATCGCCACCCTGGATTTAAACAATAAGAACGACTGGGAATTTCAGGAAAATGTCCTGATAGCCGAGCATATCGCCATTACGCGAAGCACTGAGATCGCCGACTGGGTCAACCTAATGATCTCCAAGGCCTCGTTCGGCTCCAACATTAAGCTAGAGGCCAAGGTGCGCATCGGGGAGAAGAGCCATGGACTTGGTTTTCTTCTCTGCATTCCTGAAGCTGCTGAAAGGCAGCATCTCAACGATGGCTACTGCCTCTGGATGGGAACAGCCGAAAATCGAGCAACCAAGCTGCTCTCATCGACTGTGGAAGTGATGCATATGCCTGACGCCTACCTCCAGCCAGGCAGCTGGCATCAAATCTGCATTGAAAAAATTGAAAATAATATCCACATTAGCCTCGACGGGGTGCTGCAGTTTTCCTACATCAGCTATTTTCCGCTCATGGGCACTCACGTCGGACTGCTTGCGCGCGATGCCGATTTTGAAATGGAACAGTTTGTCGTCTCTGTCGGAAGCCAAAGCGTGATGGTCAACTGTCTCGCTGTCCCCGATGCGTTTTTAGCCCAAAAAGAGTATGCCACCGCGCTGAGCGAATACCGCCGCATCGGCTACTCGTTTCCTGGCCGCACCGAAGGGCGCGAAGCGATGTTCCGGGCAGGTATTACCCTGCTGGAACAGGCGCGGAGCAAAAATGCGCAAGAGCTCTATGATCAGGCACTTTTAGAATTTGAGAAGCTGCGCAATACGCCAGGTGCTCCTCTAGAATACTTGGGGAAAGCGCTCGTCTATCAAGCTCAAAGCGACTATGAGGAGGAGGTGAAATGCTTTGAGCTCGCCTTCCGCCGCTACCGCCGCCATCCCCTTCTCAAAGTGTTGCAAGAACAGCAGATCTTCCGCATGTACTCTAGCTCCCACACCCATCGGCAGGCTGCCTACAGCTTTATTCTTCTTGCTCTGAGACACCTTCCAGAAGTAGCTGTAAGCAATAACGCCAAGAAGCTGTTTACAAGCCTGAAGAAACATTGGGAACCCCTATTTTTTATTGAAAATGATCCCGGCTGCACCGATGCGATGGCAAATCACTCTTTGGCTATTGTGTTGGCCTTTTGGCTCGCAAAACCCTATGTGCTTCTTGAAATTATCGACGAGCTCGCAAAAAAGGAGCCCATTTGTGAAATCACTCTCTGCAATGCGCTCTTCTGCTTGATCGAACTTGGCGCCTATGAGGCTGCGGAAAAAACTTTAGATAAGCTTGAAGTGCGATTTGGAGAAAGCCGCCGCTATAGCCTTCTCAGGATAGCTCTCCTCTCGGCAAAAGGGGATTTGACAGCCGCTCGCGAGCAGCTCATTCCGCTTGTCAAAGGGGTGATGGATCGCAGCGGCGAAAGAGCCCTTCTCACTCTGATGCAGAAAGCGGGACAGCCAGAAACAGTTGAAGCCCTTTATGCCGCCTTGCAGCCTCTTGAACTCTCTGTTGAGGGGGCCCTTCAGATCGATAGCGCTCGCATTTCTGCGGCACTGCAAGCAAAAGAGTGGGACAAAGCAGGAGAACTTCTGCATCACTATGCGTTTGAGAGCTTGACTCAAGAGACCCATCCCCTCTTTTTCCTCTATGGATGCTGGCTCTACGCCACGGAGGGCAAGGAGATTGCGGCCATTCATCTTACAGCCATTCTCGACCTTCCCTTCCCCACGATTTCTGCCCTTGGAAGCCACTATCTCTATGGACGCATTGCAGGCCCCGAATGGATGCAGAAGGCGTTTATGTGGGAGAAGAGGCAGCTCCATCGACAGCTTGCGCTTTTCTATGCATGCAGCGGCGACGAAGAGCTGGCCAAAGAACAGCAGCGGTTGGAAATGCAAGAGTATCTTAGGGAATAATTACTGCTCGAGCGACATCAGCCACTTTAAGAATACTACCCAAAAAGGTTCCTAGACTGATCCCATTCTCCCAGACGGTAGACCCTGCCTTGAATAGCTTTTTGACCAGCGACTTGTCGCTATACCAACCCACCTGCCACTTTGTAAAATCGAAGGCGCGCTGGAAGAGGTTCATTTTGGTAGGCGTCTGAGCAGGCCTCTTGATAAGGCCAAGCTTATCTTCGAACTGGTACTGCTTGACCTGGCGGAAAATGGTGACCGCAAGCGTAGAAACAGCGGCAGCAATCAGGAGCACAACTGCAACAGCATGTAGAGGAGGAAAGAGGAGGCAGCCTGTCCCAACTAAGCTGACAGCAGCTGTCAACCCCGTGACAAGATGCTCCGTCCTCCCCACTTTTAGCCTTCCCGCCATCTGTTCGATTCTACTCCTCATTTTGAGAAGCTCTTCTTGGGTGGGAACGTCAGACGCCATCTCTTTCAGTATGTTCTTCTGAAATGCGGTTCCATGAACACCTAAGGCTTTTTCAAGCTGCTTTGTCTCTTTCAATGGCATCTTGAGCAGATGGTTTTTAAAAAGCGTGTACTCCTTTTCCCCATAGGCACCATCGGAACGGTACCACTGCTCAGATGTAAACGTTTTGATAAGCTTGTGCGCCTTCCAGCAGCGTCTTCCTTCGAGGGCCACCTTTGCGGCAGACAGAATGGTGCCCACCAGAACGATCGTATCGAGCCAGCTTCCAATAGCTGTATAAGTGATCTGAACCGCTTTGAGACCCATCTCCCCAAGCTTTTTTCCCACTTCTAACGCTTCTAAACCAATTGCTAAAGTGGCGATATAGCCTGTGATTTTGCCAAGATTTTCAAGAATTTTCATGGCAGCGTCAAAGCGCCCCATCCCCTTTTTGGCAACAAATTTCCTAGCTTGCTTGCTGATGGCAGCGCTGGAAGCCCCAATTTGCCAGATCGAAAAAAGGTGGGACAGAAAAAAAATTTTGGCAACGACAGGATACTTCGCGAAAAAGTCCTTAACGCCGGACACAATCGCCATTCTAGGAAAAGCGGTATCGCCAATTTCGACTGTTTGCGCCGCTTTGTCGGCAACGTCGTTAACACCACGGAGAGCCTCTTTTCCTTTAACTAAAGGAGAGTGAACTGGAGGGCTACTGCGCACTTCACCAATCATATAAATATCCTTGTTAAACAACAATTATAAACGAAAACTATTAAGTGTTTGTAAAGACTCTGTTAAATTAGTATAATCGTTAAATTTTTATTCCACTTTGACCGAAAATCCGTTATAGTTTCTGCTTTTACTCTACTTAAGATGGACAAGATGAGCGAACTTCCTAAAGCTTTTGAGCCTAAAACCGTTGAAGCTAAATGGTATGCCAAGTGGCAAGAGCGCGGCTTCTTTCGCGCCGACCCGAGCTCTTCTAAACCTCCCTACTGCATCGTCATCCCTCCTCCAAATGTCACAGGCGTGCTCCATATGGGCCATGCGCTTGTCAACACCCTGCAAGACATTCTGATTCGCTGGAAGCGCATGCTAGGATTTGAAGCGCTCTGGGTGCCGGGCACCGACCACGCCGGCATTGCCACCCAAACCGTTGTCGAGCGCCATCTCATGAAAACGATGGGCAAAAGGCGCAAAGACTTTACGCGCGAAGAGTTTCTTAGGCCATGTGTGGGACTGGAAAGAGGAAAATGCAAATACAGATCATCGACAGCTTAAAGCGCTTGGCTGCTCCTGCGACTGGTCCCGCCTGCGCTTCACGATGGACGAGGGCAATAACCGCGCCGTGCGCACGATGTTTAAAAAACTCTACGATCAAGGTCTGATCTACCGGGGCGACTACCTGGTCAACTGGGATCCTGTGACGCAGACAGCGCTTGCTGATGATGAAGTGGAATATGAGGAACGCCAATCGTTTCTCTGGCACTTTAAATACCCTCTTCAAAGATGGATCAGGCTTTGTCCACATTGCCACCACACGGCCTGAAACGATGCTTGGCGATACGGCCGTTGCTGTCTCCCCAAAGATCCTCGCTATGCGCCATCTGATCGGCAAAATAGTCATTCTGCCCCTATGAACCGCGAAATTCCGATCATCGCCGACCATTTCTGTCGACCCGGAATTTGGGACAGGAATGGTCAAAATCACGCCTGCCCACGATCCTAACGACTACCAGATGGGGCTTAACGCACAAACTCCCCTTCATCAACATCATGACGCCCGATGGCAAGATCAATGAAAATGGCGGCATTTTGCAGGGTTGACGATGGAAGAGGCGCGCGAAGCCGTCGTCGAGGCGATGAAAGAAGCTTGGACTTGTAGAAAAAATTGAACCGCATCTCAATCGCGTCGGCCTCTCCTACCGCTCTAAAGCCGTTATCGAGCCCTATATGTCCAAACAGTGGTTTGTCACGATGGCCAGTTTTGCGTGAAAAGCTTGCGTGCAGCTGTCGCAAGAGGCGACACTGAAACTGATCCCAAAAAATTGGGAAAACACCTATTTCCACTGGATCGACAACTTGCGCGACTGGTGCATCAGCCGCCAGCTCTGGTGGGGCCATCGCATCCCCATCTGGTACAATCGTGGACGACCCGAAAAATGATCTGCTACGACGGCGAAGGCCTCCCGCACGAGGTTCAAGAAGCCCCGAAGAGTGGCGTCAAGATGAAGATGTCCTCGACACCTGGTTCTCATCTGCACTCTGGCCCTTTGCCACACTTGGGTGGCCCGAAAAGACTCCCGAGCTTGAAACGTTCTATCCCAACTGCCGTCCTGTCACCGGCCACGACATCCTCTTTTTCTGGGTCGCCCGCATGATCCTGATGGGCGAATATGCCATGGGACAAGCTTCCCTTTCCCGAAGTCTTTTCTGCATGGCCTGATCTACGGCAAATCCTACTGGCGCAACAATCCCAGGCGGCGGTATCACCTATGTCTCCGAACAGGAGCGGCACGATTATGACCTGGGAAAACCCGTTCCCAAAGATGTCCAGTCCAAATGGGAAAAGATGTCCAAATCGAAAGGCAACATCATCGACCCTCTTGAAATCATCGACGCATATGGCACCGATGCCATGCGCATGGCGCTTTGTGCCAGCAGCCCGCAGTCGCGCGAAATCGACCTCGACCTGCGCCGCTTTGAAGAATTTAAAAATTTTGCCAATAAAATCTGGAACGGCGCCCGCTTCGTCTTCATGAATCTCGAAGGCGACCCTCTGACAGCCGAAGAATTTAGTCAAGGACTCGATGAAAGGCTGCTTGCGCTCGAAGACCGCTGGATCCTCTCCGTCCTCAATCGCACCGTCCGCGATGTCAACTCTAAGCTTGGCGCCTACCTTTTCGATCAGGCCGCCCTCATGCCTACGACTTTTTCTGGAAAGAATTCTGCGCCTACTACGTGGAAATTTCCAAACCGACTCTTCGGCAAAGCGGGAACCGCGGCAGACGCGCAAAAACAAGCAGAAGATCTTAGCCCTCGTCCTATGCCAAGCGATGCGGCTGATCCACCCCATGGCCCCCTTTATCACAGAAGAGCTATTCCAGCTTTTGAAGGAGCGCTTAAGCGGCCTCCAAGAAAATAGTGCCTCTGACCCCTATACCAAAGAGGCCGTTGCCGCCCTCTTGAGCGAAGCCTGCATCGTGGCTCCCTATCCAAAAGTCATTCGGGAAAGCGATATAAACCCCGAGATCGACCACTCCTTTAGTCTGATTGAGCAGGTTGTTTACACCGTGCGCAATATCCGGGGAGAGATGAAGCTACCTCCAAATGTTGCAGTGGATATTCATCTGGTTGGCGGTGCAAGCGACCCCAATTTTATCTCCCTTAAAGAGCGCCTCAACATCATTTCGGCCCTTGTTCGAGCCGAAAAAATCAGCATGCACACGGAAACCCCAGCGCTTGGTTTTGCAAGCAGCGCCATGGTAGAGACTCTCAAAGTGATGATTCCCGTCCCTGTCGAGATGCGCAATCAGGAAAAGGGGCGCCTTGAAAAGGAGCGCGAGCGCCTCACAAGCGTTGAGAGCCGCCTGCGCGGGCAGCTTGAGAATCGCGAATTTGTGACCAATGCCCCTGCAGATCTAGTGGAGAAGCAGAAAAAGGCGCTTCAGCAGGCCGAGATGGAGCTCTCTGAATTGGCCAAGAAGCTTGCTGCTATGAACTAAAATCTTACGGAAAGTAATTCAGAATATTCTGAAAAAAATTAGGGATTTTCTGCTTTGCGGGAGCCGTAGGTAAGTCCCGCGTTAGCGATGTTCTCGCGAGCATTGGGATAGAGCTGCTCAATCTCTTGGAGCAGCGCTTCGACTTTTGTACGCATCGAGGTTTGGCCAACAGGACAGCGGCAGGTGATGCGCATGAATCCCTGCTGCTCTGCAAAGGTACGAATATCCC
Source organism: uncultured Parachlamydiaceae bacterium (assembly GCA_963745935.1). Classification (GTDB taxonomy): domain Bacteria; phylum Chlamydiota; class Chlamydiia; order Chlamydiales; family Parachlamydiaceae; genus JAJFUZ01. The sequence continues at coordinate 473,918 of CAVUZO010000002.1, read as the reverse complement.
TTTCAGCAAGATAAATGAGTGGGCGTATAATTGTGATGCCATAGGCTTCCATGCGCAATTTAGGAAGATTGCCCGCAAATTCCGCTTTATGCAGCAGATTCATCAGCAGCGTCTCCGCATTGTCATCGCGATGGTGGCCAAAAGCCACGGTATCGCTCCCCAGCTCTTTGGCCGCCGCAAAAAGAAGCGCGCGCCGCTCTCGGGAGCAGCTGTAGCACTCAAGCGTCGCAAGCTTTTGGGTGGACTCTCGGACAATCAGAGGCACTTCCAGCTGATCGCAGTAGTGCTGAAGATAGGCAAGATTGACGCTCGCTCCGCAGGAAAATTCTCCCCCGACGTGGATCGCGCTTAAAGCAAAAGGGGGAAAACCGCGTCCCGAAATAGCCTTCAGCATCAGAAGCAGCGTCATGCTGTCTTTGCCGCCGCTCAAAGCGACAGAGACTTTCGGGACAGCCTCGACCATCTGATAGTCAAAGAGAGCTTTGCGGATTGTACTTTCGAGCCTTTTGCCAAGGCCTGTCCAAGGAGGATGCATAAAATTGTGCAACTATGATAGACTGAAACCTTAACCTTAGTCAACAAGATCAACTCTATGAATACAAAAGCTGGACGAAATGATCCCTGCCCCTGCGGTTCAGGGAAAAAGTATAAAAGCTGCTGCATGAATCTGCAGCGCCCCAAAGGCAGTGTGAAACGCAAAATTACTGCAAAGGTTCTCACAGTGCCCCCAAAGTCCATCAATTTGATCGAGCGCACCTATGGCCAATCGATCGAGGCGATCGAAAAAGGGGAACAGCAGAAGCCTCCTGCTAATGAGTAAATTGATCCCACGGGATAAAGCTTACCCCTTCCGGGGGAGCGATCTCAGGGTTGCCTAAACTGATGTAGGCCGCTCGGAGAAGCCGATTTGATTCATCTTTCAACTCGCGAATTCGCCCTTCCAGCTCTTTTCGACGCGTAGGATCAAGCTGCTGCAAAAAGGGCTCCTTTTTTTAAACTCTTCCGCAATTCCCCGCTCGTCTGTATCTAAGCACGCTTTGATTAGCTGAAAGAGCTGAACCGGTTCCAGATCTTGAAAATTGGAGAGGTCGAGAGCTACCTTTGTACTCATGGCGCCAACCCCTGGAATGGCATACCCGAGTGTGAACGTCCCGCTTTTAAAATGGCGCTCCCCTCTTGCATTAAAGGGAGACGCGCTGAAAGGTTCGCACTGGCAATATTCAAAACAGCCTAACTGCTTGCTAGAGGTAATACCCTTCTTCTGAAAAAGGAGCTGTTCGCTCTCTGAAAAACGTTCAAGATTGCGAAGCGCCATATTTTTTTGCCGCAAAGGGCGACCGAGCGCAGGGTGGGCTTGGAACTGCTTTTCATCCATCACAGCGAGCATCACGCTTTCGGCAAGCGTAAGGGGTTCACTTAGACCCACTTTTGATCCAAGAAGATATTCAAGGGAACCCAAAGCTTTCATCTTCTGCTGGAAGATTGGAAGAGACGCAAAAGGCTCTGTAAGCCTTGTAAACCAAGCTTGCACCGCCTCCTTTCCCAATCCACTTTCACGCTGAATCCCTTCGCGATATCCCTCTTGGAGACTCTCCAGCTGGACAGCTCCATATGAATCGAGCAGCTTTGTAAAAGCGGCCAGAAACTCCTGATCATAGAGGCAAGCGACTAGAGCCAGCTTTGCAGTTAAGGGAAGAGGAAAATCTTTTCCTGCTAAACTTTGCACGCGGGTCAGCTGCGCCTTGCCTTGTGCTGAAAGACCTTCAAAACGCACTTCTAGGGCATTTTTTTGCAACGTATCAAGCTCTTTTAAAGCTTGAGCCGCATAAGGTTTATCCTCAAATGGCTGCAGCTTTTCAGCCAGCAGAAGCAGGTTGTCCACATGCCCTGCGGGCTGAATCTGGTCGCGCAGATGATCGCGGTTTAGCTTTGTTGCTGCAAGTTCTTCAATGATCTTGATGAGGTTAAGAGCCTCTTTTAGCCCAGCAACAGATGCTAGGACCTGGTTCAAACTTTGCATAACTGGAATTTTTCGGATAGTGGCAAGATCCTCCGTTACCTGGCTATAGAGAGCCTTTAAACCGAAGCCTGGGCGTCGATCCACATATTCTTTGAGGAGAGCTGAAAGAAAATCCAGGTAAGCATCTTCTTCAAGAACATTTAATTGCGAAACAGCTTGATAATACCTTTCAGGGTCATCGCGCCTCAATGCATTGAGACTAAATTTCAGCAAGCTTTTGATATCCGGAGTCAACTGGCGCATCTGCTGGGCATGAGTGGCGACAAATGTCTTTACCTCCTGCTGAATCCCCCCTCCCCTGCTCTCTAAATAGGTAGAGATCATCTTTTGACGCAAATGAACAAACAGCTCTTTTGCCTTGACTTGCAGGTCCTTATTGAAGGGATTGGAGATAAATTCAGGCGTCGCATACTCAACAATCCTCTTTAATGCCTCCAGATGCTCCTGGGCAGGCTTTAGAAGGTTTGCCTCTTGGCGAAAAATCTCTCGATTCAGCGCAAATCGATGTAGAAAATCTTCGGCCGATTTGACTTCCCTTGCAGCTTTTGGATCTCCACACCTGAACACGAACTGCTTGATTTTTGTATCGATCTTCTTTTCGAGAGTTGCAAGTTTCTGATAGGACGCTGTCCGGCTGATGCGCGGGTGGTGGCTATAACTTAATTTTAGTTTGCGTAGCTTCTCAGAGACATTTTCCCAATCTTGCCGCGCTTCCGCCAATTTGTCTCGATCTCCTTTGCGCCCCATCTCAGACAGCCTTTTCTCACTCCCCTTTAGCTCTTCATAATAGTGGCGTAGGTCTGCCACAAGCGGCAAATCTTCCCCTGTTTCTGCCGCACTATCGCTCCAAAAGACCCCCGTGATGCGCTGGAGCAGCTCTTCCATCTTGACAATCACATGCCACTTGCGGAGCCCCTGCTTCGCCACCTTCTCCTCCGCGCCCTCGCTCTGGTACTTCGCGGGATCGAAAAAATTCTCCCCCCAAAGCTTTTCATTAAACACTTTGTCAATATTATCCATAAATAAACCAGTAAATTTATATTTATATTATAAACTAATACTGTTTTTATTTAAAATACCTCTATTTTACCTCCCGGAAATCTCCTCTTGAAAATCTGTTGTGCGCAAATGGTGCATTTTGCTATAAATTGCAGGAGCCACATTCTTTTCGCGCTGGCATAGCTCAACTGGTAGAGCACCCGACTTGTAATCGGACGGTTGTGGGTTCAATTCCTACTGCCAGCACCATTTTTCCCACCTTCGGGGGTGTCGCATAGCGGCAATTGCAAGGGACTGTAAATCCCTCGACTTCGGTCTCCGTTGGTTCGAGTCCAACCGCCCCCATCCTTTTGGACACTGCTTATAGTCCACTAGGGTAGTGAATGGTTCACAAGTCTCTATAGATAGGTTTTTACCCTCTAATTTCAAGTTCTGAAACACGAAATTCAAAAGTTGACGTTTTTCATCCACTTCATAACTTTGCTAGTCACGGAGCGGATGCCTTTAGAATGCTGACTGTAGGTCAAAGCAAACTCTTAATTAAGGGTCTATCTTCCGAAGAATGGAGAAGTTTAAGACAGCAATATATTGCTTAGTAGATCTCTATTGCTTTCTGCATTCTGGAGTTCTTCAAATACCCTCTAATATTTAAAGGTTTTATACAGAAAAAGGGTTATTGATCGGCAAGAGAAATTTAATTGCTTGACATGTCACTACAATTGTAGTATAGTGTTGCGTGAAAAGGATAGATTTATGGCAAAGAAAAGCTTTGGAGAACTCGAGAATGCAATTTTGCGCATTATCAACAGTCATGGACGTATGACTGTGTCTCAAGTTCACAAAAAATTAGGGGAACAGAATAGTTATAATACTATCATGACAGTAATGTTAAGACTTTGTAACAAAAAAATTTTAGCTAGAGAAAAAATCAGCTCCTATTACGAATATTGGCTCCTTACCTCTTATGAAAAAATCCCTACCTTCATTGAACAGCTCAAACAAAAAATTTTTGGTGTTAAAACCTCAGAATTAATGAGTTATCTCATAGATGCCACAGAAGATATCACTAATGAAGAGATTGAGGAAATGGAAAGATTAGTTGCAAAAGCAAAAGAAAATATGAGGAAGAAATGAGTGTAATCTCTGTCTTTGCTCCACTCTTTCACTTTCTCTTTAACAGCTTCGTCGTATTTTTTTTCCTCGCTTTTGCAGTCGAAATGATCTTTTTCATCTTCAAAATAAAAAATGCACGTCTACGTAGTTTTTGTCGTTTACTGCCTCTTTTGAAACTTCCTATTGATGCTAGCCTCTATTTTTGTTTTGATGACCATGTTCTATTTAATTTTAACCCCTTTAGTTGCCAATACCAAGTCACACATTTTTTAGCGCCCCACCAGAACTACTGTTCGATTCCTAATTTTTTAGCGATGCATTTTTCAAATTCTGCAATGCTGATACTCCTCATTCTATTTTTTTCAGCAACTGCAATTATTTTTGGTGCAAAAGTATATCGCATCATAACGTCTCTATATCATTTAAGAATGGTCTTGGCCGAATCTAAAGTAATGGAACGAAAAGTGGAGAACAGAAAACTTGCTCTAACATTGGAATCCGCCACTCTTTTAACTTCGCAAAAGATTAACGTTCCCTTTGCAACCTTTGGCAATAGGATTGTTTTTCCTGAAACATTAGTTAACGAATTATCTCAACAGGAATTTGAAGCAATCATTGCTCATGAATGGCAACATCTGCGCTGGAAAGACCCTCATACTAAAGTGATAGGTGGTCTCATTGCTCATTTTTTCTGGTGGTTACCCACACTTTGGTGGATGAAACGATGTGAATGGGAGCAAGAATGTGCAAGTGATAGCGAAGCTACTCTTTTCCGAGTAAAAGGATTTGATTTGGCTGCTGGTATTTTACGGACAATTAGACGCAAACAGGATGAAAAAATCTCACTTGCCCCCATCTGTCATATAGTGAATGAACTGAATATTAGAAAACGCCTGCAGCGTCTCTTGAATTCAACAGACTTAGAGGAGGGTCATCGATTTAAAAAATATTTTTTGATCGGAGCTTTTTTGTGTATGGCTATTGCTTTGACATTTGGAACGTTATAAAAAAATTTACTTATAAAAACTACAATTGTAGTGAAAAACATGTTTAAGAAAACAAACCAACAAGGAGATAAAAAATGAACATTAATTTAAAAAAAACAGCATTTTTGTTAGCAGCATGTTGTCTAACATCGAGTTTGCCATTACTAGCAAATCCAGATATTACTCAAATCGCAACAGATCAGGCTCCGAAAGCTATCGGCCCTTATTCTCAAGCAATTTGTGCGGGAGATTACGTATTTGTCTCAGGTCAAATTGCAATCGATCCGGCAGTAGGCAAATTAGCTAGTGAAACAATTGAAGACCAAACAAGACAAGTTTTAAAAAACATCGAAGCCATTCTGGTGGCCCAAGGGTTGACTCTTGAAAATGTTGTAAAAACAGAGGTTTACCTAAAAGATTTAAAAGATTTTTCAGCAATGAATAACATCTATGCGGAAAAATTTTCATATACAATCAAGCCAGCCAGGGCGACAGTGCAGATAAGTAAACTTCCGCTCGATGCTTTGGTTGAGATTTCATGTGTAGCTTTTATCCCCCATGAATCGGCCCAATAAAGGGAATTTCATAACTCAAAGTTGTGATGTGCAAAGCATCATAACTTTGTAAATTCAATCAAGAAAATCAAGGAGTTTTATGAAAATTTGCGTTTATTTAACTGCATTATTAATGGGATGGATAAACATCTGTTCTGCTTACCCAATTCAAAAAATTGAGTCAGTTAATGCTCCGGCGGCATTGGGAGCTTATTCACAAGGTCTAGTCATTGATTTGGAGAATACCAAGAACTTAGTCTTTGTTTCAGGTCAGGTTGCAATTAACCCTAAAACAGGAAAAATGGAAGAAGAGAATATTCATGTAGCAACCAATCAAACATTAGATAATGTAGAAGCAATATTAAAATCTGCAGGTAGCGATTGGGAATATGTTGTGCGAATGGATGTGTTCTTACAAAATTTTGATCGTGATTGGGATGGAATGAATGAAGAATATGCGAAACGATTCCCTAAAGGAGTGTTTCCAGTTCGTCAAACTGTTGGCGTAAAAATGGATGACAATACTTTAGTTGAGATATCTTGCATTGCTATCGTTCCCAAAGTTAAGGAATAGCCACAGTTAAATGTGCCATTTGTTGGTTTGAGAATTCTATCAAGCCAACAAATTTAAGGCACTCATTTGCATTTATTTTTACCCAATCAAAAGTTCTGAAATCGTCCAGTCTCCCCCATAGCTTACTCCACAGCCTGAAAATCGATCACCTGGCCTCACTGGCCTTTTTTCCGTTTTACGAATTTTTTACACACTTGATCCCAGCAAATCAGCGCAATCTTACACAAGTTACCGAAATCGATCGAATCAGTTCGGAATCTAAGGCAAAAATGCTTTCATTTACCCTCCACGCTTTCCATTAGGGAGTTTGAAAATAAATACCCTCAATGAAGCGTATTCATCTAAAGAGGTTGTAAAAATTGTGCAAAGCGCATATTCAGGTAAAACATGATTAAAACAGTGTATAAATTGGGCTTGGCTATAGATTATAGTAAAACATAGCGACAAAAAGGATCAAAAGATAGGGTGCTAGACTTCTATAACTGGCTCAAAAATAAACATCATTTTTCTCCCAAGATTTACGGAGCATGAACTTTATGTTTTCTCAAAAAATGCGCAGTGTTTTTATTTTTATTTTCACTGTCTGCTCCATTGGTGATTTAACGGCTGATCCGACTTGGATGCAATTAACTCCAGCCACTTCGCCCTCTACCCGATCTAAGGCGGCAATGGCCTATGATCAAGCTACGGGTCAAATGATACTCTTTGGGGGAGAACACAACACCGGAGCTCTTGCCGATACGTGGAATTGGGATGAAACAACTTGGACCCAACTCACTCCCGCCACTTCCCCACCTGCTCGCACGAGTGCTTCAATGGCCTATGATCAAGCTACGGGTCAGCTGATTCTTTTTGGAGGACTAAATGGCGGTGGAAATCTTAACGATACATGGAGTTGGGATGGAACGAACTGGACGCAACTTTCTCCTGCCACTTCGCCTTCTGGCCGTTTCAGTGCTTCAATGGCCTTTGATCAAGCTACAGGTCAATTGATTCTCTTTGGGGGATACGACGGTACTGTGTCTCATAATGATACGTGGAATTGGGATGGAACGACCTGGACCCAACTTTCTCCTGCCAGTTCACCACCTAGTCGCGCGTTTGCTTCAATGGCCTTTGATCCTGCCACGGCTCAACTCATTCTCTTTGGCGGGGCTGGCAATAGTAGTTTTAACGATATGTGGAATTGGGACGGAACGAACTGGATTCAATTAAACCCTGCCACTTTACCCCCTTTTCGCGTGGCTGCTTCAATGGACTATGATCCGGCGACAGGTCAGCTGATCCTCTTTGGAGGGGGAAATTTTATTGACGTTTTTAACGATACATGGAACTGGGATGGAACAACGTGGACTCAACTGACCTCCTCAACTTCCCCATCTGCGAGAGGCTTTGCTTCGATGGCCTTTGACCCAGCTAAAGGTCAACTCATTCTTTTTGGAGGTGAGGGTACTAGTGGGTATCTTGATGATACCTGGAATTGGGGCATTCCTTGCCAAACTCCTCCGGATTGGGAACAATTATCGCCTACAACGTCCCCTCCGGGTCGGTCCGGTCCTGGACTAGACTTTGATGCAGCCACAGGTCAGATGATTCTCTTTGGTGGACAAGGTTTTAATGTACTTTTTAATGATACGTGGGAATGGGATGGAACAACTTGGACGGAATTAAATCCCGCCGATGCACCTTCTGGTCGTAGATCAGGTGCAATGGCCTATGATCCCGCTACGGGTCAACTGATCCTCTTTGGCGGGACTAGTAGTGGTGGAATTCTTGGAGATACGTGGAATTGGGACGGAACAAATTGGGTTCAATTATTTCCTGCCACTTCCCCTCCTACTCGCTATGAAGCGGGAATGTCTTATGATGCCGCTACAGGTCAACTGATCCTCTTTGGCGGTGGGAATGCCAGTGGACTTTTGGGCGATACGTGGATTTGGGATGGAACAAATTGGACAGAAATTACACCGGCCACTTCGCCCTCTGCGCGACTTGCACCTTCAATGGCCTTTGATCAAGCCACAGGTCAACTGATTCTCTTCGGTGGTTATGATGGGAGTTCATTTCAAAATGATACTTGGAACTGGGATGGAACTTCGTGGACGCAATTGACTCCAACCGCTTCCCCAGTCTGGCTCGCAAACTGGCTACAATGGCCTTTGATCCAGCAACTGGTCAGCTGATTCTCTTTGGGGGTGATAACTTTGATGGATAATCTTGGAGATACATGGAATTGGGACGGAACAAATTGGACGCAATTAACTCCTGCCACTTCGGCCACCGCTCGAGCGCTTTCTTCAATGGCTTTTGATCCAGCCACGGGTCAATTGATTCTCTTTGGCGGAAATGCACCATGGTACAATTTTGGACGATACATGGAATTGGGGGTACAATCTCTTATTCCAGTTGCCATCGCCACCCCCTCCAGCCAAACGATTTGCACGGGGGGCACAACTTCCATCGCGCTCAGTTCTGATATCCCTGGCACCACGTTTAGTTGGACGGTAGTACAAAGTGGAGTGACCGGAGCTTCTGCAGGAAGCGGTTCATCGATTGCTCAGACTTTAACCACAACGACCAATGCTGTTGGGACCGCAACTTATACGGTTACGCCTGCTTTAGAGTGTACAGGAACTCCCATTACAGTAGTTGTAACAGTCATTCCAACTAGCGTTGCAACGGCCACCCCTTCCAGTCAAACGATTTGCAGTGGGGAAACCACTTCCATCGCGCTCAGTTCTGATGTGCCGAACACAACATTTAGCTGGACTGTAGTGGAAAATGGGGTCGATGGCGCGTTTGATGGAAGTGGATCGTCGATTAACCAAACATTAACGACAACAAGCGATGCGACCGGAACAGCCACGTATACCATTACACCTTCTGCCGATGGGTGTATAGGTAATCCGATTAACGTCGTTGTTACAGTTAACTCGTGCATTCCACTTCCCCCGACTCATTTTGTGGGTGTGGTCAAAACAAACAAATTTTTAAATAAAACCCAGTACCTACTTAAAGCAAAATGGGATCCGAGCCCTTCTAAAGATATCATCCGGTATCTCATTCTCGAAGATGGAGTTCCAGTGAAGAGTGTTCCGCAACCTCTCGATTGACTTTTACGACTTCCCTAACTTCAAAACAGCAAGCTAAAGGCTTTAAAATTGTTGCTGTCAACGCTGAAAATGTGCAAAGCCCACCCGTATCTATTAAGGTAAAACATGAAGATTAAAACAGTGTATAACTTGTTTCTTTCTATTGCTTTGTTAACTGTTGTTCATCCCTTAGTGGCTGAATATCGAACGATCGAAATTCGTTCTGGAGCTTTTTTTCCCAATACTGAGCGTTTCCGCAAAATTTATGGGAAAGCTACAGCCAGCTATGGGTTTGAGGTTTCGACTAGTACTGACAGTTGTGTTGACGCTTGGGCAAACTTTGACTTTTTAACGAAGCATGGCAGATCCATTGGATTCAATGATCCCACGCGCGTGAGCATTGCCAATTTCAGTTTTGGACTCAAATACCCCTTTCATGTTCGTGAAAAATGGGCTGCTTACATCGGCATAGGTCCAAGCTTTTCCGGGGTTTGGGTGAAAAATAGATACCACAACCATCGCCACCACACCGCTTCACAAGTTGCAGTTGGTGGCATTTTAAAAAGTGGTATAAACTATTACCTCAACAGTTGGGTTTTCATCGACCTGTTTGTCGACTACGTCTATCAACCTGTCTCCTTTGAAAAACGCACAGACGTTGGTGGACTAAAGACTGGTATTGGGCTAGGGTACAGATTTTAATCGGAACACACCATTAGCTTGGAATATGTTAACTGCCCGCTCTTCAAGCTTAGGGTCTTTTTTTTCTGCCCGTACGAATTCCGGATAGATTTCACTATGTTTTTATGTAATTATAGTAATTTCTATCTAAAATCCCGTCAACTTTTTTTTCGTAAATTTTACGCACTAGACTGCAAAAACCTGGCGCAAAACGGCACAAGCTGGCACAATCAAATCTTCGTTAAACCTTTAAGTTTATTGCGGCTTTGTATTCCAGTTTACGCCCGTGTGGGGAAGGGTTTCCGACTGTAAATCCCTCGACTTCGGTCTCCGCTGGTTCGAGTCCAGCCGCCCCCATCTCCCTGGACTGACCTTCACTTGTATGAATAGGGGAAACGGTTCACGTAGAGTTGATAAGCAACCTTCATCAAAGTAGTTGTAGTTATGGACTCAGAAAAAGTTAAATATCCTCGTACAAAACACCTACCCTGGTCTTTAGGAGTAACTAATGATGATGTGATATTAACTTCCACTGAAGTCTTCCAAAATATGGAAGTTGTAGTTACAGAAAAACTTGACGGTGAAAATACTACCCTCTATTCGGATTGTATGCATGCACGCTCCCTGGTAACTACATATCATCCATCTCGCAGTTGGATTAAAGCATTTCATGGAAACGTTATTCATCTAATTCCTTTCGGATGGCGTATTTGTGGAGAAAATATGTATGCTCAACACACAATCAAGTACGCTAATTTGAAGAGCTATTTTTATATATTTTCAATATGGAATGAAAATAATGAATGTTTGAGTTGGGATGATACCTGTGAATGGGCTCAGTTATTGGGTGCGGCAACTCCAGAAGTTTTATATAGAGGTATATGGAATGAGGATGACGTTAAGACAATTCAAATAAATCCACAAAATTGTGAAGGTTATGTTGTACGTCCAGTAAAAGGCTTTCATTTTGATCATTTTGATAAGTGCGTGGCCAAATTTGTCAGAAAAGGTCATGTTGACGAAACAGCAGAACATTGGATGTACAAAGAACTAATTCTAAATAAATTGTTAAAAAACAATTAGAGAAGATCTTATGATTTCTGCCAATAAGCTTTTTTGTAAAATTCTCGAGGGAGGTAGGCCTACCTTAGAAGAGTTTTTGCAGAGTTTTTGTCATATTTTTGAATTAATACAACAACTTCACTCAACCCCTCAAGATAAAGAATGGCATGCGGAAGGGGATGTTTTTAAACATACTCAAATGGTCCTTGACTGTTGTTACGATATTATCGAAACCGAAGCCTGTCATCTCACGAATGATCAAAAGCTTACCTTGATTTTGAGTGCTGTACTTCATGATATCGGTAAACCATTGACCACGAAGGAAATGGAAATCCATTCAGTAACAAGAATAGTAGCTCCCAATCATGAAGCACAAGGTGCCTCCTATCTTGCTTATCGAATGTTAGACATGGATATATCTTATAATATAGTTCTTTCAACTCTTAGTTTGGTTACTTTTCATCATATGCCTAAGCTTTTGGTTATAAAAAATGCAACGAAAGCAGATTACTATCGTCTCACGCGATTAGCAAACGTGGAGCTCCTTTATTATATTGCCAAAGCAGATATGCTAGGCCGTCAATGCGAGGATCAAGAAGGTCAATTAGATTTGATTCGTTTATTCCGAATTTATTGTGAAGAGTACGAAATTTGGGGAAAAATAAATCCTTATGAAGAATGGCGAGTATTTTTTGAGCACGAACTTCGAAATTATTCTTCCGATTGTCGAGATTTTATTTATGGAAATGCAATAAGAGACTTTGAAGCTGGGTTTATCTCTACTCCTCATGAAGCAGTAGCAAGACATTATTCTTATTTAGATTCTTTTCCCCAATTAGTCATCTTAATGGGGCCAAGTGGTTCGGGAAAATCTAGTTGGATTCAAAAACACCTTAAGGATTATTTAATTATCTCTCTCGATAAACTTAGAGAAGAATTTGGGAAAAATCAAGGAGATCAGTCCAAAAATCCAGAGGTTTTGTTAAAAGCCAAACAAGAATTAAAATATTATTTATCGCACCATAAAAAGGTGGTTTGGGATGCTACTAATCTTCGAAAAGATTTTCGAAGTATGTTAATCGGACTTGGAATGGATTACCATGCACTTGTCACTATAGTAGTCTTTCACCAAAAAATAGCCGAGGTTTTATTAGGAAATAAACAAAGAACCGAATCTATTCCGGCTGGAGTAATTCATGATCAAATAAATAGATTGGAATGGGTTGAACTTAATGAAGCACACCGAATTCTCTTCGTGAATCGAAAGGACAATTTACATTTTGTTGGGGGATGTTCTCCTCGTTTGTCACCTTTTGAAGATTCTCCAATTTCATAGCAAAGAAGGATATCGTTTTAGAGGACACTATACTCCAATCAAAAGTTCTGAAATCGTCCAGCCGCCCCTATAGAATCGCGACCTCGTGTACAAGTAGCAGGAAGTGATCTTTGTCCTGGCCCCACCTGAAAATGATCCCTCTCCAGCAATATAGAAATGATCCTCTAATTTAATCCAGACTTTGACACTTGTTTAAGTAAGTAATTGTATTACAATATGTTAAGATAAAACCTCGGCTATTTTTTGGTGAAAGACCACTAAAGTCCCCCATAGCTCAAGTATCCTCTCCTGGCGGTCGTTTCGGTCGCTTATTCGATAGTTATTATTGCATTTTAATTTTAATTTTGTTACTATTCTCCTTTTAAGCAAGAAGGCTTTCATGATTCATCCCTTACAACATAGACCCGCTGGACTGCATACCCCGCAGCAACAAAATAGAGATATCCCTTGGGCCGCAAGGGCTCTTGCCATATTGCAAGAAAACAGTAATAAGCTAGATAAAGTATTACCTAATAATAAATTACAGAATGTTCTAGATAATTTTTACAAGAAACGGCTCGAACCTCTCCTTAGAAATGAAAAGGCAAAGGCCTTCAACGACTGGTTAGATGACAATGGCCATGGCGAATGGTACAAAAAACTGGGAAGTTATCTGGGCAAGCTTCCCATGCGCTCTTTGCGAGATATTTTGTCTATGCTCTATAACGTCATCAAGGCTATTGTTTACGGCCTTGTTCACCCTCTCAAATCCTTAAACAAAGCAGTCCTATTTTTTGTCCAGCTCCTCGAAGCGCTGAAACGACCCGAAACATATACGTCGATAGGAGCAGGCATCGCAGGAGCTGCTTTGGGCCACTGCGCAGTAACGGGCCTTTATGTTCCCATGGCTCTAGGAGTGGCTATCGGAGGCGCCTTTATGGCTGTAGGCTTAAGCTACGACGCGATTAAAACAGCCGTTCAAGTTCCCAAGACATTTAAAGAAATGCTTTTTAAAAATATGAAGTTGATTCCCCAGACTCTCTTGACCGGCTTTTTAACAGGAGCTGTTTTAGGAGGAGTGCAAAAAGCCTTTACTGCAACAAGAGCCCCCACCAGTGCTGAAGTGGAGAGATTTCTTGGCTATCGATGGAGACATCGTGGTTATCTAGAAGACTTCGTTTACAATCCCCATGATCGTTCCGTTGTTTATAGCTGGCATGATTTCCAGAAATACATTCGGCACAGGACATGGAGCCATCTTGATCGAACCGTCATGCCACCCATCTATACACGCACGCCGGACTTTACCAAGGCAGCACAAGGCGTAGCGGCTGCAGTTCAGTTGAAACCCGACTTGCCCCCTACATCACGCTTAAACTTTGGCCGAACTTAGCAAGTTGCCTGATAAGCTCCGAAGGCCAAGTCGCGACTTGGCCAAGGGGCTTAGCAGAGCAAATTGCTAAGTGCAGGCAAGTTTAAGCGTGATGTAGGGGGCAAGTCGGGTTTGAATAAGCAGCTTTAGAGCTAAAGTGCCAAGCGAAAATCTGTGTGCATATGGAGCACCTGAAACCCAACCACCCAAGAGGGTGTTTTACGCATTAGACTGCACAAATTTAGTTATTACCTTAATCCTTTCGGCACAAGCCAGCGATCTAGGAGGTCGAATCCTAATTGAACTAAGATAGCGAGCAGAGAAGCGGGAATGGCGCCCAATAGGAGAATTTTCATGTTATTGAGAGCTAGACCCGTCACGATGAGCTCGCCAAGACCGCCAGCGCCAATCAGAGCGGCAATGGTGGCCATGCCGACGTTGAGAACAGCTGCTGTCTTAATGCCGGCTAAAATCGTTCGTGCGGCAAGAGGAATCTCAACTAGAACCAGGCGTGGGAGCAAAGGAAGGCCTAGAACAACTGCCGATTCTCTGAGTGGATTTGGAATGTCGCTTAAACCTGTATAAGTATTGCGCACGATGGGATAGAGGGCGTAGAAAAATAGAGCGATCAGGGCAGGGATTGTCCCGATTTTTTGTAGCAAAGGAATCAAGAAAGCAAAGAGGGCTAATGAGGGAATTGTCTGAATGACGCCAACAGAATTTAAAATGATATGTCGCGAGGAAATATTAGCTAAAATTCCCAGAGGAATACCTACTAAAATAGCAGGAATGAGAGAAGCAAATACGAGAAATAGATGCTGCTTTATCATGCGCCAAAGACCTAGGTCCCAGACATACTGTAAAAAAGAAGTTTCATGAGACTCTGTTGCGTGTGACAAGAAATTGCGTGCAATCTTCTCAAAGTTTTCTCCATCCAGTTCAGCTCTAGCATTCATCATTAGCATCTCTTCATTGGAGATGCGCCCAGATAGCGTTTGCAGCGCTGTCCATATCTGAGGAAACTTTTGCGGTACATCCAAGCGATAGAGTAAAACGGCTTCATAGTTGGGAAAAAAATGGAGATCATCTTCTAGAATTTGAAAATGATATTTCTCAATTTTAGGATCCGTACTATAAATATCTGTCACGTCTATCTGCTTACTCCTTAACGCTTCGTAGCTTAAACTATGGTTTATGCCAATCACATCCTCTTGAGGAAGATGGTAGGCTCTTTTAATTTCTTCCCAACCATCCCCTCTCTTTAAGAATTCTGGCGAAAATCCTATTTTCAAATGAGGATATCTTTTGAGATCTGACATGCTATGAATATGCAGCTCATGCATCAGCTCTCGACGCATAGCGAATGCATAAGTGTTGTTAAATCCTAGAAGAATAGCAGCTCCAAGTCCCAATGGGTTGAAGTTTCCTATTTAAACTCTCTACATCCACTTTTTGGTCCATGGGCAACTTGAGAATTTCTTGAGCAATGGTTCCCGTATATTCGGGGTAAACATCAATGGCTCCTTCCTTCAAGGCGGTGAAGGCAAGACCCGTATTGCCAAGACCTGATGTGTAAATCACTTTAGCTTCACCTGTTTCCTCGGCAACCAGCTTGACGATTTCGCCCAAAATATAGGATTCTGTAAAGCTTTTGGAGCCTATGGTGAGGGTCTCTTCCGCGCAAATTGGCATGAATAAGAAAGTAAGGAGGATCAGACGCATGCGTTCTCGATGGAATATTGTTGTGCTTGGATGAAATCAGTGACAAAAGGCTCTGCTGGAGAATGGATCAAATCTTGAAGAGAACCTTTTTGAATGATCTTCCCAAGCCGCATCAAAATAATTTCATTTCCTAGATAGGCTGCCTCGCGCATATCGTGGGTCACTAAAATAACCGTCTTTCGGAGGTAGGAAAAAATCTGTTTAAGTTGCTGTTGCAATTCAATGCGTATAAGGGGATCAAGAGCTGCAAGCGGTTCATCTAAAAAAATATAATCTGGATCGAGCATGAGAGCTCGCATTAAGCTCACTCGCTGTCGCTCCCCACCCGATAGCCGTAAAGGATAAGAGTGCAAAATGTCTAAGGGAAGTTGAACAAGATCGCGCAATACAGCAATGCGCTTATCAATAGCTCCAGAAGGGTATCCTAGATAGCTAGCAAAGAGAGAAACATTATCCTTAACATTTAAGTGAGGGAATAATCCTCCATCTTGAATGACATAGCCAATTTTTCGGCGCAAAAGATTGATATTTATATCGTTAACCTCTTCATCGTCAAAAAAGATTTGACCCTCTGAGGGGGGAATTAATCTAACGATGAGCCGAAGGAGAGTCGATTTACCACAACCACTTGGACCAATCAAAACGGTTGTCATTCCATCCTGAATGGTCAAAGTAGTCGATTCTAACGCCTGGTGCTGATCGAAAAATTTGGAAACTTTTTTGAGGAAAATTGCCATAATTTTTCCTATAAGCCAAAAGTCAAAAAAGTGTACATAAAGAAAAAGGGGAGACGATGATTCAGAAATTTGATGCTATTGTCATTGGAACTGGCCAAGCTGGCCCTTTCTTAGCGCAAAGTTTATGTCAAAAAGGATACAAAGTCGCCATTATTGAACAGGGCCGCTTCGGGGGAACCTGTATAAATTATGGCTGTACTCCTACTAAAACGCTGGTTGCCAATGCTAAAATTGTCCATTCCATACGACAAGCTAAGATTTTTGGAATAAATATTGATCAGTTTCAGATAGATTATAAAGTGATTAAAGAGCGTAAAGATGCCTTAGTTAAGGACGGCACAGAATGGGTTAAAAATTCGCTACAATCGACAAAAGGATGTACAGTATTGGAAGGACATGCATCCTTTGAAGGGCCGCATCGAATTAAGGTTGGGGAGCAGCTTCTAGAAGGCAACCAGATTTTCATCAATGTGGGGGCTCGGGCAAATATTCCTCAAATACCCGGACTACAAAAAATTCCCTATCTCACCCATGTCTCTCTTTTAGATAGGGACGACATTCCTGAACATCTCTTGATTATAGGGGGTGGGTATATTGGTCTGGAATTTGCGCAAATTTTTCGTCGTTTCGGCAGTAGAGTTACACTCATCCAGAGAAATCCTTCCTTAATGCCTAAAGAGGACCAAAATGTCTCTAACACTATTAAAGACATTTTGGAAAAGGAGGGGATTGAATTTTATACAAATGCTACGCTGAAAATGATTCTTCCAGAGTCCCAGGAGGGAAGTATTCATATTCAACTGATACAAAATGGAAAAGATCAGACAGTTTCAGGCACACATTTGCTAATCGCCACTGGTAGGATCCCCAACACAGATACCCTAGACTTAAATCAAGCAGGAGTCGAAACGGATGAGCGTGGATATATTAAAGTCGATGATCAGCTCCAGACGTCTCAACCGCATATTTGGGCTCTTGGTGACTGCAATGGAAAAGGAGCCTTTACACACACATCTTATAATGATTTTGAAATCGTAAAGGCGAATTTACTTGAAAATGGATCGCGAAAGATCACTGATCGCATCCCCATCTACGCACTTTTTACCGATCCACCCTTAGGAAGAGTAGGGTTAACGGAGAGGGATGCTGCGCTTTTGTATGAGGATGTTCGGGTTGCTAACCTGCCCATGACCTCCGTTGCACGTGCCAGAGAAAAAGGTGAAACAGAAGGATTCCTAAAAATTGTAGTTGATGGAAAAACTAAGCAGATTTTAGGAGCAGCCTTTTTAGGAACCACCTGCGATGAGGTGGTCCAGTTGATTGCCGTTATCATGGCCGCTAAGGTTCCTTATACTGTGATAGAACGAACCGTTCTCATTCATCCGACTGTTTCTGAAATGCTTCCAACGCTATTATCGAAGCTGGGATGACTTAAGCCCTTTCTTTTTCAAGGCAGAAGCAAAATCTTCCCGATCCCACCCTTCTCTGCCCTAGCATGATCCTGGGCCGCCTATATGAAAGCCCTCTACTCCTGTCCCAATCTTGATCACAGTGGCCGCCTGCACCTCCCTATTGTCAACCATATTTCACTGTGGTGCTCTGTCCAATCTCGATGATATAACCATCAGGATCTCGGATGTAGCAGCGTATCTCGCCATACTTGGGGATCGGTTCAGTGATGAACTCAGCTCCTCGACTTTTCCATAATTTATGGCACGCCTGAATATCTGCAACGCGGATATTTAAAAAGCTGTTAATGTGATTTGGGTCGGGGACGCTGAGGGTTACCGTCGGCTTGTCCACGGTAGGTCCGCCTCCGACGTTGAGAAGGATCCAGGTATTGGCGATCTGAACGTATCCGGGTGCACCCCTAATGTCTCCTCTGCTGAGAACGCGAGCGCCAAATACCTTTTCGTAGTATCGAACCGATCGGTCAATATCGGTGACAGTGAGAAAATAGGCGACAGAAATACCCTCCTGAGGGGGCATCTCAAAGCTCTTCTGTTCGATTTGTACGCTGCTATTTGACGACTCCAATCCTGATGTATTCAAGAGCTTCAAAAGCGCTTGAGCCACGGACGTCGATGAGGCAGGGTTCTGGCCCGTGATGAGATGGCCGTCAGTGACGATGAAAGACTGCCAGTTCATCTTCTTCTCAAATATGGCGCCAAGGCGCATCATTTCATCCTCGACCAAGAAAGGGACAACGTGGGTGAGCTTCATCACCTCTTCTTCGCCGTTGGTAAAGCCGGTTACATGTTTCCCCTTCACCAGAGCCTCGCCCTTGTATGTGACATGACGAAGGACACCAGGTGCGTGGCAGACCAACGCCACCGGCTTTCCGGAGTTATAGAATGATTCGATCAGAGCTTTCGAAACCGGGCTCTCGGCCAGGTCCCACATAGGACCATGTCCGCCAGGATAGAAGAGAGCATCGTAATCTTCTGCTTTCATATCCGCCAGCCGACGCGTGTTAGCGAGCACCTTCAGTGCGCTCTCATCTTTTTTGAATCGCGTCATAGAGGCGGTTTGATTCTCCGGAAGGTCGCTTTTCGGATCGAGCGGCGGCTGCCCGCCTTTTGGCGAAGCAAGCGTCAGATCAACCCCGGCATCTTTGAAAACAAAATAGGGGGCCGCAAATTCTTCCAACCAGAATCCTGTTTTTTGACCGGTGCTGCCGAGTTGATCATGCGAGGTTAAGACCATCAAGATTTTCATGTTTGTCCTCCTTTGCCGCTTGGGGTGCACTTTTTCTGGCGTCACCGCACTTTTTTCAGACACAATTGAAAGGTCTAAATAATTCTATCGATAGGGTAAGACCCAAATCCGGTCAAGTACTTCTTCAATAGATGGAAGGGATATGAAAAACAAGCCGATTTTGAGAACTTAATTTCGGTATTTGTGCTTCGATCACATTTTGCGGCGACACTCTTTTTTTTAAGGCCATATAGAACAGGCCAAAACATGTCTCTTTACCTCAAATTTTAAACAAGAATTTGCATGAGAGTAATCTCATGCTCTCGGAAGGGGCGCTGCTTAATCCAGGAGGCTCCCTGTTTGAGATACCAGCCGACTTTATCTGGATTTGAAACCCGATTTGCGCCCTAGCGGTGATTCAGCTGATGATGCGATTTTTTGGAGGCTTAAACGGGGCAATTTTTGACATACTTGAGTAAAGTAGGCGAAAATTGCCCCGTTTCAGCCTCCAAAACAAGCGCGCATCAGATGAGTCATTGATAGGGCGCAAGTCGGGTTTTGAAGTATAAAAATAGAGGCTCTGATGTCCTAGCAACTTTGCAACACCTAGGGAAAATTGGATGAGTGTAGCCTCTTGGTCAAGTCGCGACTTGGCCAAGGGGCTTAGCAGAGCAAATTGCTAAGTGCAGGCAAGTTTAAGCGCGATGTAGGGGCGCAAGTCGGGTTTAAACTAAAGCGATTTTAGTTTGCCTTGAATTTTTGTCCATTTATTTTTTAGCAGATCCAGGGATGTGGGCATGTTAATTGAAAAAAATAAAAGAATCGTATACAATTAAGCAAAAAGTAGAGTTACACCATGAACTGCAGCTATAACCCCACCTACATCGTCCAGCAAAACCCCAGCCGCTTTGGCGGCAAGCAGCCAGACTACCTGGCGCGCGCTAACCGAGTCATTGATCAGGCAGCAACCAGGATTCGGATGGTCAAAAGCGCGGGGGGCGACCTTGTGAAGCTTTTTTTTGAAATTATCGCTACTTTAAGTCGCGAGCGCGGGCAGATTGCGCGCGATCATGGAACTGAGGAGGCTCGCAATTTTGGAAGGAGAAGGGATCAGGCAAGACCGCACGCTATCTACGCTTTGCCGGTGGAGGGGTATTATAAAAAGTATGGGGAACAGATGTTAACCCGTCTGCATGATCGTGTGCAAGCCATGGAGCTAAAAGAGACCCCAGGTAAATTTAAAAAGAAGGAGTGCATCCCAGATGGGTGTCCCAATCGGCAATTTAGATGGGATATAGAGGTACTGGACAACCAAGACTTTGTAGCGCGAGGCTGGTCCTTCCAAGATAAGCGCCCTTTGCCTTTCCATGTCTCCCAAGCTTTGACAGAAGCAGAAGCGTTCCTTCCAGACGAAAGTGAACCCCCTGAAACTTTAAAGAAACTAAAAAACGTTTTCAAAAAATGGAAAACAGAGCAGCCAGAACTCTATCAGATCATGACGACACGACTAGCATTAGGTAAATTTATTGAGATTGAGGGTAAAAAGAGTGAACCTCTCAACTCGATCTGGATTCACGCCACGGCACGAGGTGAAATTAATGGCAAACTCTATGGGCTAACACGCTATCTCTGCCGGATGAATGCCAACGAGCCCTTGAACAGGATGATCACCCATTCCAAGATTATGCTGATCCAGCAAGATGTGCACCTGATTGAAGAGACCTTACAAGAGATTGCTGAGATTTTTGCATGCACAGTCACATGGGAGAAAGATAAAGATATCCCGCAGGAACTGAAAAGCCGGATGGCTCTCCTGATGTTCCTGGCAAGTCACAACATGCGCGACATTCGCGGGACCGCTGCAGAAAATGAGTGGCTCGAAAGCGCCATCTACCGCTCCCTCGATATGCCCTTTTCAAAGGATGAAAGCTGCATGGTCGACTTAGAGGCTTTTGCCAATCCCCTCTTTTCCGATTTTGCAAAGAGGTACGATCGGATTGTGACCTTTAAGAAGGAACCGTAGAAGCGTCGAGTAATCCGAAGTCAAAAATATTTCATTTTAAAAAATGGTGGTGTGAGTCTTTAATCCCAAGATTGTTGCAAATTCTTTTTGGGATAATCCCATATAACCTCGAACAAAAGAGAGATGGGCGCCTGAAAAATGAGCAGGAAGCGATGAATCCCTGACAAAAAACTGGTGCATAAATATAAGTTGGGACAAACAATACTTTGTTAAACCTTTGAATTTTTTGCAGCTTACACCATTATGTGGATGGGAAACCGAAATAACATTCAAACCCGATTTGCGCCCTAGCAGTGATTCAGCTGATGATGCGATTTTTTGGAGGCTAAAACGGGGCAATTTTTGACATACTTGAGTAAAGTAGGCGAAAATTGCCCCGTTTTAGCCTCCAAAACAAGCGGGCATCAGATGAGTCATTGATAGGGCGCAAGTCGGGTTTCAATAAGCAACACTGCTGCTCAATCATTATCTCAGCTTAGATCGTTTTGCCATAGAAACTAAACGGGAGGCGGATTCCGTTCAGAAAATCCGCGCTGGTGCCAATAGGGATAGGGAAGCGTCCTTTCGCTTACTTTATCAAGACGCGCAACCTGCTCTTTTGTTAAATTCCAACCTACAGCGCCCAAATTATCGTGAAGCTGCTCTTCATTGCGCGCGCCAATGATCACATTGGCGACTGTTGGACGCTGTAAGAGCCAGTTAATCGCGATTTGAGGAATGGTTTTGCCTGTTTCTTGACTCACCTCTTTTAAAACATCGATGACATCAAAAAAATAGTTGTCATCAACAGGTGGGCCATATTCGCTCGTTCCATGGAGTCTGCTAACAGCGGGGGGAGTTGGATGCTGTCGATCCATTTTTCCGGTCAATCTGCCCCATCCAAGCGGACTCCAGACTAAAAGACCAAGCCCCTGGTCTATGTTTAAAGGCATCAGTTCAGTTTCATAGTCGCGTCCAATGAGGGAGTAGTAACCTTGGTAGGCGACGTAGCGTTCCCAGCCATATTTTTCTGAAGCGGCGAGGGATTTCATCACATGCCAGCCTGAAAAATTGGAGCAGCCGATGTAGCGAACTTTTCCTGTTTGCACCAGGTTTTCAAGGGCGCGCAGCGTTTCTTCAACGGGTGTTAGCGCATCAAAGCCATGCATCTGGTAAAGATCAATGTGGTCGACACCGAGACGTTTTAAACTGCCTTCACAGGCTTTGATCAGATGGTAGCGAGAGGAACCCACATCATTAGGGTCCTCAGCACTGAAGCGAAATGTGGCTTTTGTCGAAATGAGAACTTGATTGCGTTTTTCCTTAATTGCTGCCCCTAAAACCTCTTCAGAGCCGCCGCTGGAGTAGATGTCAGCTGTGTCAAAAAGTGTGACCCCTTTCTCTAGACAGATGTCTACCATGCGCTTTGCATTCATGACATCCGTATCTCCCCAAGCCTTAAAAAAATCTCCCCGCCCCGCAAAGGTGCCGGTTCCAAAGCTTAAAACAGGTAGCTTAAAACCACTGCGGCCTAGTTGTCTATACTCCATTTGCTTCACCAATCTTCTTGCAGTAGTATCGCCTAAAGGAATAATTTCAAAGGGTTCTTCGCCCTCAAGTAAAAGAGACCAGCCGCCCAAGAAGTATGGGCGGCTGGTTGAGCAGTTTTAAGGCACTATCGAGATGTTCGACCACCTACTGGGTGTTGAGCTAAAGAGTGCAGTGCTCTTTGTAAAGGTCACGACGTTGTTGTTGCCACCAGGGATTTGGTAGTTTGTACCGTTGTCGTCTGCACGATTGCCAAAGAACGAATTGTCAGGCGCGGTGTTGGAGAATCCAACAGTATTTCCTATTGCTGTGCTATCAACCACTTGCGAGTCAATAGCCCCATCCAGGCGTACACCATAACCAGTACTATGGGTGGAGAGATTGTTGTTGGTGATGCACTCTTGCACTACTACACGAAGCGGCCCGGTAGGACAATATGGGGGGTTGCTTGAATTAACCGGTGGATCCAAGAACATATGAATGCCAGCTGCTGGATTGTTCACGCATGTGTTGCCTGATGCTTCACATGAGATTAAAGAGATATCTGTACTACATAGAAAATTTTTAAAACCTGACGTGCTGCCATTGGCAACATTATTTGCAGGGTCTGGAGCACCAGTTGAAGTATTGTTATCAGCTTGGCAGTTTTCAAGCAGCAAATCATTCCACTGCAAGACCATGCCACTACAATTTGCATATGCCTTGTTCTCATTAGTCTGACAGCGTCTCAGTATGGCTCCATTCGATGGTTGTAGCACGAAGCCGACACTCAAGTCCACTCCCGAAGTTGCAGTCGATGTAAGAGGATCGCCGTTTTCATTGCACATGCAATCTTCAAGGACAGTACCATCACAAAGTATCGGATTGCCAAGAGCATCTGATAGGGCTGTCGCGATGATGCCATAGCTTTCCGATCCGTGCGATGCATTTTGATTTGCTTGATGATTTTGGATGAAGGTTCCTGGAGATCCCCCAGATATGAGGCCAGCTGTAAGATCTTGTGTCCCATAGAATCCATCGCCGTTCGAGGCATTGGTGGTAATGTTGCCATTGGTTTGCGAGTTTCGAATTTCTGGATTGGCAACAAAGATCACAAGTATCCCAACTAAGTCACCGGTTGTTGTGGTATTGCCATTTGCTTGATGCCCGTCTATGACCACACCACTTGTAAGATCAAAGAGGAAACAGAACGATGCCAAATCAAAATCAGCCCCTGTTACCTGTAATCCGCTCAATTCATTTTCAGAAAAATTCCCATTGGTCATGCAGTTTTTTAGCTGCACATTGTTACATGCTTGCACAAGTAATACAGCAGTTTCTGGCCCAACGATGTTTAAAGGCCCCGCTCCCTCCCCTGGCACTGCCTTGGTATTATTGTTCACATACACCTCTTGCAAAAGCACGTCGTTACAGTGTTCAATCCCGACAACGGCATTGGCAATGGTGTTTACGTTGTTATAGGCTTGGCTATGTTCAATGCGCACATCATTGCATCCTCGGATAAGCATGGCACGGTTGCCCTCGCTAATGTCACACTCCTTGACCAAAATTCCTTGGCTTGGACCCGTTACTTGAAAGCCGTCAAGGCAAGGACCCACTAATGTGGCTTGAATGCTCAATGATAGATCAGCATGCCCTCTAAAGGTTATTTCAGAAACTTCAACCTCTTCACAGGCAACGATGTTAATCCCAGCTACAGAAGAGTTCACCACAGTACCATTTTTGATGGTCACTCCTGTTTGTCCATTCGCGCTCACTGCATAGGGAAGTGAGTTTGCATCAATTTCATGCGAGTTAAGGTCAAGCGTTACATCGTCAGCCTCAATTAAAATGGTGCCCTTGATATCCTTTGCCAGGCAATAAATGCCCGATTTTTTGATGGTTGTCGATTTAGACAAGGGTGTCGAGCAGCAGTTTTCTTTATGGCTTTTGTGATGATGCTTTGAGCTTGCCAAAGCAATGCTGGGTGCAAGTCCAATGCTTGCAAGGCAGCAGAAGAAAATAAGTTGCGAGATTTTTTTCACGAGATGCTCCTAAAAATATGTTTAATGTTCAATGATCGACTTTTATCTTCTCAAATTTTTAATGTCAATATTTTTGGAACTGCGATGTTGCGAGTGTGAGAATCAGAGATCAGCTGATTTGAGAAGAGCACTCAGCATCTAGTCAACACGGAGGTTTTATGTCAGTATCTCCCCAGGCCTTAAAAATTCCTTTCGCCCAGCAAAGGTACCGGTTCTAAAGCTTAAAACAGGTAGCTTAAAACCCGACTTGCCCCCTACATCACGCTTAAACTTTGGCCGAACTTAGCAGAGCAAATTGCTAAGTGCAGGCAAGTTTAAGCGCGATATTCTTTTTAATTTTCAATTTTTGCAAAGTTTTCCCAAAAAGGAGAAGACTATGGAATTGAAAATTATTTTTATTTACAGCTTTTGCTCTGACATGCTTCACGCAGCGGGTATCAAATCTGATTCTCAATGTAAAATGAATCTAGCTGAAATTATGACCGTCGCTATCACAGCAGCCCTATTTTATGGAGGCAATTTTTCTAGGGCACGTCAAGTGCTCATGTGGAATGGTCATATTACTAATATGCTGACAACAGCTTCTGGACTACCTGTAGAGTTTATCATTACACCAGCTTCTCACGCTGATATTACTGCTTTTAAGACTATGCACATTGATCTAAGAGAGGGATCAAAGATTTACGGTGACAAAGCATATACCGATTATCAATTTGAAGAAGAGCTTTCAGATATTGCAGGAATCCATTTCTTACCTGAAAGAAAGGTTAATTCAAAAAGACAGCATTCAGGGTCCCTTAACTATATTCGAGGTAAGCTGAGAAAAAAAATCGAGACCTCTTTTAGTAGTTTGACTAGGCTATTGCCTAGAAGAATTCACCGCACAAGGTTTTATCATGAAATTGCTTATAACCCGATTTGCGCCCTAGCGGTGATTCAGCTGATGATGCGATTTTTTGGAGGCTAAAACGGGGCAATTTTTGACATACTTGAGTAAAGTAGGCGAAAATTGCCCCGTTTTAGCCTCCAAAACAAGCGCGCATCAGATGAGTCATTGATAGGGCGCAAGTCGGGTTTAAAACCGCTGCGACCTAGTTGTCTATATTCCATTTTGACTCTCAATTTTTCTGGAGTATAAAATAACTTTAAATTTATGTGTAGCAATCAGGGTCTATGGTCCGCACTCGGATTTGCGAAGGACTCCGATTCCTTGGAATAGAACTCGAAGAAAACATCTGGCTAATGTAGGGGTGATTTCCGCCAAGCCGGGGCCCCTGTTTTGGGTTTATAAAAAAGATGTGGGAAAGGAGCATTGTTATGAAAGTTAAAAATGGGGCTAAAAAGGGGATCACTGCAGAAACGACAGGCCATCCGCTGTCTCCCGACTTGCTGCAAAAGATCAACGCCTACTGGCGCGCTGCCAACTATCTGTCGGTCGGCCAGATTTATCTCTACGACAATCCCCTCCTGAAGGAGCCGCTGAAATTATCCCACGTGAAGCCCTTGGTTGTTGGCCACTGGGGCACAACGCCGGGGCAGAACTTTATCTATGTCCACTTAAACCGGGTGATCAAGAAGTATGACTTAGATATGTTCTATATCGCCGGTCCAGGTCACGGAGGTCCTGCACTGGTGGGCAATGTCTACCTTGAGGGTACCTATACCGAGATCTATCCAGACATCACCCAGGACGAAGCCGGGATGAAAAAGCTGTTCAAGCAATTTTCGTTTCCTGGGGGCATTTCCAGCCATGTTGCCCCAACGACTCCAGGGTCGATTCACGAAGGAGGTGAGCTGGGCTATTCACTCAGCCACGCGTTCGGTGCAGCGTTCGATAATCCCGATCTGATTGTAGCCTGCATTATCGGCGATGGTGAAGCAGAAACGGCCTCTTTGGCAACTGCATGGCAGTCCAACAAATTTCTCAATCCCATTAGCGATGGAGCCGTGCTGCCGATCCTGCACCTTAATGGGTATAAGATCAGCAATCCAACTGTCCTGGCCCGTATCGAGCCTGAGGAATTGGAGCAATTCTTTCGAGGCTGCGGATGGACCCCTTATTTTGTGGAAGGCGATGATCCGGAAAAGATGCATCAACTCATGGCCAGCACCATGGAAAAGGCTATCGAAGAGATCCGGCAGATCCAAGGCCATGCACGGAGCAAGAGTGACACCACGCGACCGCGATGGCCTATGATTGTCCTAAAATCCCCCAAGGGTTGGACAGGACCAAAAGTCGTCGATGGATTGCAAATCGAAGGGACCTTCCGGGCGCACCAGGTGCCTCTTCTGGTGGATGCCCAGCATCCCGATCATATCAAGTTGCTTGAAGATTGGATGAAAAGCTACAAGGCTGAGGAGCTGTTCGATGAAAATGGACGTCTGCGACCGGAATTGGCCGAACTTGCGCCCAAGGGCGAGCGACGCATGGGAGCAAATCCCCATGCCAACGGAGGAATTTTGCTGCGCGACCTGGAAATGCCGGACTTTCACGACCATGCGGTGAAGGTCTCTTCGCCAGGTGCAGTTGACGGCCAAGATACGCTCGTACTGGGTAAGTTCCTGCGCGACGTCGCCAAGCTGAATCAAAAACCGCGCAATTTCCGTGTTTTTGGTCCCGATGAGACACTCTCGAATCTCTTGGGAGCTGTTTTTGAAGTCACCAACCGTCAGTGGGACGCTAGGGAAGTCAAAAATGATGAATTTCTTGCTCCCAACGGAGGGGTCCTGGATTCGATGCTCAGCGAAAACCAGTGCGAGGGCTGGTTAGAAGGCTATCTGTTGACCGGACGGCATGGCCTGTTCAACAGCTATGAGGCGTTCATTCGCATCGTCGATTCGATGTTCAGCCAACATGCCAAGTGGCTGAAGGTATGCTTGGAACTGCCCTGGCGCCGAAAAATTTCATCGTTAAACTACCTGCTTGCTTCGCATGTTTGGCAGCAGGACCACAACGGCTTTACACATCAGGATCCTGGCTTCCTCGACCATGTCATCAATAAGAAAGCCGATATTGTGCGCGTTTACCTGCCTCCAGACGCCAACTGTCTATTGTCGGTATTTGATCACTGCCTGCGCAGCCGCAATTACGTCAACGTGGTTGTTGCAGGCAAACATGCCCTTCCACAATGGTTGAACATGGACGCAGCGGTTGTGCATTGCACGGAAGGCATCGGCATTTGGCAATGGGCCAGCAACGATCAGGACGCTGAGCCGGACGTTGTAATGGGCTGCTGCGGAGACACGCCGACATTAGAGACTTTGGCTGCTGTTTCCATCCTTCGTGAGCATCTGCCCGATCTGAAAATTCGGGTCGTCAATGTCGTCGATCTGATGAAGCTGCAGCCTAAGAGCGAGCATCCTCATGGCTTAAGCGACGCGGATTACGATTCGCTCTTTACAAAAGACAAACATATCATCTTTAACTTTCACGGCTATCCCTGGCTCATCCATCGGCTGACCTACCGCAGAACCAACCAAAATCTGCACGTTCGTGGATATAAGGAAGAGGGCACGATCACGACAGCCTTTGACATGCGCGTGCAGAACGATATTGACCGGTTTCATCTGGTCCAAGATGTGGTGGATCGGCTGCCTCATTTGGGCTCTAAAGGGGCCTATCTGAAGCAGATGATGCAGGATAAGCTTATTGAGCATAAGCATTACATTGATAAGCATGGCCAAGACATGCCGGAAATCCGGAACTGGAAATGGGCTGTTCCCAAATGAATCTTATAAACGTCGATCTAAAAACCCTTCCCATGCAGGAATTGGAGAAGAAATTGGGCTCGTCGCCTGAAGGGCTTACGCAAGCTGAGGCACAGAAACGACTGGCCCAATATGGACCAAACGAGATTGAAGAAAAGAAAACCAATTCGTTTCTAAAATTTCTTACCTATTTTTGGGGGCCCATTCCCTGGATGATCGAAGTGGCAATGATTCTGTCGGGCATTGTCCGCCACTGGCCCGATTTTTTTATCATCCTGCTTTTACTTGTTACCAATGCCATAGTCGGGTTCTGGGAAGAACGTCAGGCAGGCAACGCCATCGCTGCTCTTAAAGCCAAGCTAGCAATCAGAACACGAGTAAAACGGGATGGGAAGTGGATCAATCCAGCTGCGCGTGAGTTGGTCCCAGGGATGTCATCCGGTTGCGCATGGGCGATATTGTGCCGGCGGATGCGCGCTTGTTAGAGGGCGATCCAGTGGAAATTGATCAGTCTGCACTGACAGGCGAGTCACTGCCCGTCACGCGAAAACCTGGCGAGGCGGTATTTTCCGGATCGATTATCCGCCAGGGAGAAATCGGAGCGATTGTGTATGGCACAGGTTCCAACACTTACTTTGGCAAGACAGCGCAATTAGTGCAGGAAGCGCATACAGTCAGCCATTTTCAAAAGGCCGTTTTAAAGATTGGCAATTATCTGATCATCCTCGCTGTAATTCATGGTGGCGCTGATTATTGCCGTTGCGATCTTCCGCGGACGATCCGATCCTGACCACATTGCAGTTCGCCTTAGTGTTGACGTAGCGGCTATTCCTGTGGCATTGCCGACTGTACTATCGGTCACGATGGCGGTCGGTGCGCGCCTGCTGGCCAAAAAAGAAGCCATTGTGAGCCGGTTAGTGGCGATCGAAGAATTGGCAGGCGTAGATGTGTTGTGCGCAGATAAGACCGGTACATTGACCCAGAACAAGCTGAGACTTGGAGATCCCTTTAGCGTTAACAGTGTCACCACCGAGCAGATCATCCTCAATGCCGCGCTGGCGTCGCGCGGCGATAATAACGACACCATTGATCTGGCCGTCTTAAATGGTTTAAAAAATAAAGATGACCTGAAAGGCTATCAGATCGTCCATTTCCAGCCTTTCGATCCGGTGCATAAACGAACCGAAGCCGCAGTCAAGGACAAAGAAGGGAAACAGTTCAAAGTGACAAAAGGCGCGCCACAGGTCATTTTAGAATTGTCGGCCAATGCCGGGCAGGTAAAAACTGCCGTCGAGAAGGCTGTCAACGAATTCGCGGCGCGCGGCTTTCGTTCTTTGGGGGTAGCGCGGGCCGATGGAGAGGGTCAATGGCAGTATCTGGGTGTGCTGCCTCTTTTCGATCCGCCAAGAGAAGACGCCAAGGTAACGATTGCCACCGCAACTGAAATGGGAGTGAAGATTAAGATGGTGACAGGCGACGCCATAGCCATTGCCAAGGAAACAGCTAAAACATTAGGAATGGGCACAAACATTCTCGATGCTAATGGTCTTGGCGATTCGAAGAAGCAAGAAACCGAGGGAATGGAAAAATCTATCGAAAAGGCCGATGGTTTCGCGCAAGTTTTCCCCGAACATAAATTTCACATCGTCGATGTCCTGCAAAAACTTGGCCACATCGTCGGCATGACGGGCGACGGAGTGAATGACTCCCCTGCTTTAAAGAAAGCCGACTGCGGCATCGCGGTTTCTGACGCGACGGATGCAGCGCGCGCGGCGGCAGCCATCGTACTTCTAACACCCGGACTTTCAGTGATTATTGACGCAATCAAGGAGAGCCGTCGCATTTTCCAGCGGATGAATAGCTACGCGATCTATCGAATCGCCGAAACGCTGCGCGTCCTTCTGTTTATGACGCTCGCGATTTTGATCTTTAACTTTTATCCATTGACAGCTGTGATGATTGTGATGCTGGCACTGCTTAACGATGGCGCCATCCTGTCCATTGCCTATGATAACGTTCTTTACAAGAATCAGCCCGAGGCTTGGGACATGCGCAGGGTTCTCGGGATCGCAACGGTTCTTGGAGTCCTTGGTGTTATCGCTTCTTTCGGATTGTTTTATCTCGGTGAGCGCGTCTTCCATTTCGACCGTGCGCATATCCAAACGCTGATGTATTTGAAGTTATCCGTAGCAGGGCACCTCACGATCTTCCTTACGCGTACACGCGGCCCATTCTGGAGCACACCACCCGCGCGGATTTTATGGATGGCAGTGCTCGGCACGCAAATTGTAGCGACGCTGGTAGCCGTTTATGGGCTGTTTATGATGCCGCTAGGCTGGGATTGGGCCCTTTTCGTTTGGGGCTATGCTCTCGCTTGGTTTCTCGTGAACGACCGCATAAAATTGCTGGCCTATTGGATTTTAGATCAAAACCAAAAGGAGATAAAACCATGACCCATCCAGATTCCCAATATGAAATAGGCATGGTCGGCTTAGGAGTCATGGGACGCAATCTCTTGCTGAACATGGCGGACCACGGTTTTTCGGTGGCGGGCTACGACAAAGACCCAACCAAGGTCGAAGCCTTGCGTCAGGAAGCGGAGAAGCGCAAAATCCGAGGCGGCTGCGGATATCAAGGAATTCATCGGACTGCTCCGTCAACCGCGCGCAGTCATGATGCTCGTCCCGGCCGGAGCACCCGTTGATTCGGTCATTAAAGATCTCCTGGCCTATCTTCAACCAGGTGACCTGATCATTGACGGCGGCAACTCCTACTTCAAAGACACTGATGTGCGCGCCCGCAACTTGAAAGCAAAAGGCATCCAGTTCCTCGGAGTGGGAGTTTCGGGTGGCGAAGAAGGCGCTCGGCACGGACCGAGCATCATGCCAGGGGGACCCAAAGAGGCTTATGAGCGTGTCCGTCCGATCTTTGAAGCTGCTGCAGCCAAGGTCAATGGCGATCCGTGCGTGACTTGGTTGGGGCCAGGGTCGGCAGGACATTTCGTGAAGATGGTCCACAACGGCATCGAATACGGGATGATGCAGCTGCTTGCCGAGACCTATGATCTGATGAAACGCGGTTTGGGAATGAATGACGATGAAATGAGCGACGTTTATGCTTTATGGAACAGAGGCGAACTCAATGGCTATCTGATGGAAATCACCAGCCAAATTTTTTCCAAACAGGACAAAAAAACAGGCAAGCGGCTGATTGATGAAATCCTCGATGTGGCCAAACAGAAGGGCACCGGCATGTGGACCTCGCAAAGCGCGATGGCACTGCAAGTGCCGATCCCGACCATTGATTTGGCGGTAGCCATGCGCGATTTGTCTCGTATTCGAAAAGGAGCGGAAGCAGGCCAGCATGATTTATCAGCGGCCCATAAAACGCTTGAAGAGCGACCGGAGCATGTTCCTTAAACAGCTGGAGAGCGCCCTTTATGCTGCGATGATCATCACCTACGCGCAAGGCTTTGCCCTTTTAGCGGTAGCCTCAGAAAAATACAAGTATCAAATCGATCTGGAATCCGTCCCGCTGATTTGGAGAGGCGGCTGCATCATACGCGCTGCATTGCTGGAAGATATCTGTGCAGGCCTTTCGCATAAGACGCGACCTGCCGAATTTGCTGCTGGATCCCAAAATATCTGGCAAAGTAATGGAGCATCAGGAGAGCTTGCGCCAGGTCGTATGCCAGGCAGCCGAGGCAGGAGTGCCAGCGCCGGGGTTAATGGTTTCTTTGGGCTACTTCGATGCTTATCGCAGCGCGTGGCTTCCAGCCAACCTCATTCAGGCCCAGCGCGATTATTTTGGGGCCCACACCTATGAGCGGATCGATTCTAAGGGCACTTTTCATATGGAATGGGAGAAGGAGTAAAAATCATGAAAACGAAAGATCAACTCGAACCGACAGTATTCGTTATTTTTGGCGGAGGCGGCGACTTGACCTGGCGGAAACTCGTGCCCGCTTTATTTGACCTCTCTCAAGATCGAAGTATGCCCGCCGATTTTTCGATCATTGTGGTCGATCGCGTTGACTTGAGCGACGAAAAGCTTCGCCGGCGACTCCATGAGGGTGTTAAAAAATTTGCGCGGCATGGAATGGCAAAAACTAGCGAATGGAGCAAGTTTGCCAAACATATTCACTACCAGAAGGGCGATTTCAAGAAGCTGGAAACTTATAGGAGCCTTAGGCAGAGCAATGCAAGAAGCTGGAAGAGGAATGGGGCACCAAAGCTCATCGCATTTTTTATATGGCCACACCTCCCAGCATGTTTGGAGAAATCCCAAAATATCTCGGCAAAGCAGGATTGGCGCAGGACTTAGAAGTGGGCGCAGATTGTGATCGAAAAACCGATTGGCTATGACCTGGAATCCGCCCGAGCTTTAAATGCGATCCTCGCTGCTAATTTCGATGAATCGCAAATCTTCCGCATCGACCATTATTTGGGCAAGGAAACAGTGCAGAACATCCTGGCTTTTCGTTTTGCGAATCCTCTTTTCGAGCCGATCTGGAATCGACGCTATGTGGATTATGTCACCATCACCGTTGCCGAAACTGTCGGTGTCGAGCATCGGGGCGCCTATTACGACCAGGCCGGTGCCTTGCGCGACATGGTACAGAATCATCTCATGCAACTGCTCTGTCTCGTTGCGATGGAACCGATGGTCTCCTTTGAAGCTGACGAAATTCGCAATAAGAAAGTGGACGTTCTTCACGCCGTTCGGCCGATTCACCGGGATGACGTTCATCAATGCGTTGTGCGTGGGCAATATGGACAAGGTTGGGAAGGTGGAAAAAAAGTTCCTGGTTACAGGGAAGAAGAGGGTGTCGCACCCGATTCCCAAACTGAAACATTTGTCGCACTCAGGCTTTCCATCGACAATTGGCGCTGGCAGGGCGTTCCTTTTTACCTCCGCACCGGAAAACGTCTGAATCGGCAGGCCTCGGAAATTATGATTCAATTTCGCGGAGTGCCTCATCAATCCTTTCCGACTGAAGCCACTCTTGATTGGCAGTCATCGCGTCTGGTCATGTCCATCCAGCCAGAAGAAGGAATTGTGCTGCGCTTTCAGGCAAAACATCCCGGTTCAAAGATGCATCTGCGCTCCGTGGAAATGCAGTTTAATTATCATGATGCATTTGCTATCCGATCGCCTGATGCTTATGAAACGCTGCTATGGGACATTATGAAGAACGACGCCACCCTGTTTATGCGAGCGGATCAAGTAGAGGCGGCTTGGCAGTTATTGATGCCGATACTTGAGGTCTGGGCGGAGTCTCCTCCCAGTGATTTCCCCAATTATGCCTCCGGTACCTGGGGACCCGAAGCTGTTCAGGGGCTGCTAGCTGAAGGACACAGTTGGCCATTGCCTACCGAATTGCAGGGTCATTGCAATAAGAAAAAAAACAACCGAAGAAAAAAGAATGCAATTTAACAGAAATTCCATACTCATCATTGCCGCTTTCATCGTTCTAGAGGACAAAGCCATGAATCCAGGCGATAGATGTCCATTAGGAATCTTATGAATTATGACGTTATTATCATTGGAACCGGAGCAGGAGGAGGCACACTGGCCCGCCACCTAGCACCCTCAGGAAAGCGAATATTATTGGTGGAGCGTGGGGGCTGGTTGAAACGTGAAAAAGAGAACTGGGATCCAGAGGCAGTCTTTGTAAAGAACAGGTATGTATCAGCCGATACATGGCTTGATCACAAGGGCAAAGCCTTTCAACCTCAAGTCCACTATTTTGTTGGAGGCGCTACAAAAGTTTATGGGGCAGCGCTCTATAGGTTACGAAAAGAGGACTTTGGTGAACTTAAACACTATGAGGGGATCTCACCTGCCTGGCCTATAACCTATGAAGAATTGGAGCCTTACTACACTCAGGCCGAACATTTGTATCAGGTACATGGACAGCGCGGCATCGATCCCACAGAACCTCCGGCAAGCGCTCCCTATCTATATCCCCCCGTTTCAAATGAACCGCGCATTCAACAGCTAAGCGATAGCTTAAAAGCAGCCGGCTATCACCCTTTTCCCTCTCCTTGCGCCATTATGCTCAATGAAAAGAATATGGCTTTTAGCAAATGTATTCGTTGCCAAACATGCGATGGTTTTCCCTGTCTGGTACACGCAAAAGCCGATGCAGAAATGATGGGAGTTCGCCCTGCTATCGAATATCCAAATGTCACTTTGATGATCCATGCAAAGGCCGTTAAACTCAACACCAATCCTGCTGGAACAAGGGTTGAGGAGGTCATCGTTGAAATTGAAGGAAAATCTGAAGTGTTTCGGAGTAGTCTTGTTATTGTTTCTTGTGGGGCAACAAATTCGGCAAAGTTACTGTTGATGTCGGCTAACGAGAAGCATCCTAATGGGCTTGCCAATGGATCGGATCAGGTAGGGCGTCATTATATGTTCCAAAATAGCCAAGCGGTCTTAGCGCTTTCGAAAGAACCTAATTTAACTATTTTCCAAAAAACAATTGCATTGAACGATTTCTACTTCGGCATGGAGGGATTTAATTATCCCATGGGAAATATTCAGATGCTAGGAAAATCTCTCGGGGCTATGTATAGAGGAGAAAAACCTATTGAAACAGCACTTGTCCCGATGATGGTCTTAGATGAGATCGCACGCCATTCCGTAGATTTTTGGTTAACGACTGAAGATTTACCCGATCCCAACAATCGCATTACAGTTGACAAACAAGGCAGAGTGACATTGAACTACACCCCAAATAACCAAGTGCCTAAGCAAAAACTTTATGAAAAATTGAAATCCATGCTTAATCATCTAGGAATGCATCCTGATTATCTTATTCCCCGCCATATCTATTTAAAAAGTGAAATCCCTATCGCGGGGGTCGCTCATCAGGCAGGAACCTGCGATTCGGAAAAGACCCAAAAACCTCCGTCTTAGATATCAATTGCAAGGCGCATGAAGTCGATAATTTATATGTTGTAGACACAAGTTTTTTTCCTAGCATTGGAGCTGTCAATCCTTCTCTGACAGCTATGGCAAATGCATTACGAGTGGGCGATCATTTACTAGAAAGGATGGGCTAAATGGATCGCGAATCTATCAATTTTATTTGTTCTATTACAGATCCAGCACAGCCATTTCCTCACTTCTGGAAACATACTGTCGGAAGTGGACATGCCACTTTGGCTTTGCGTGCAGACTGGCAAAAGCAATTGTCTCGTTGCCACACTGAGTTAGGTTTTAAACATGTCAGATTTCATGGCGTGCTCTCAGATGATATGGGGACACTCGTCAATGAGGACGACAAGTTTGTCTATTCTTTTTTCAATGCCGATCAAATTTGTGATTTTTTACTCTCCATCGGTATGCGTCCGTTTATGGAGCTATCATTTATGCCGCTGGCGCTTGCATCCGGAAATGAGATCGTTTTTCATTATAAAGGAAATGTAACCCCTCCACGTGATTATAAGGAATGGGAAACCCTCATCTATACATTAGTTAAACATTGGGTTGACAGGTATGGGATATCCGAAGTGAGCCACTGGTTTTTTGAGATCTGGAATGAGCCGAATCTTTCTGCATTTTGGAAGAGCACAAAGAGCTGACTACTTTCGTCTTTACCAGCATGCAGCAAGAGCCATTAAAAAAGTGGATCATGCCTTGCAGGTTGGAGGTCCGGCAACTGCAGACAATGCCTGGATCACCGATTTTTTAAATTTCTGTAAAAAACATAAGGTCCCTGCAGATTTTATTTCTACGCATCATTATCCTACGGATGATTTTGGGAAGCCTGGCGATGATACCATCGCTCAACTGGCTAAATCTAAACGAAGTGTATTAAGGGAAGAAGTCGCAAAGACTAAAACTGAAGCTGGCGACAAACCTGTGTATTATACAGAATGGAGCACTTCCTCCAATCCGTTTGATGAGTTGCATGATATGCCCTATGCAGCTGCATTTATTACTAAGACTGTCATGGAGGCTCAAGGGTATGTAAATTGTTATAGCTATTGGACCTTCTCCGATATTTTCGAGGAAAACTATTTTTCTTCCCTCCCTTTTCATGGAGGTTTTGGTCTTTTAAACATCTATGGAATTCCCAAACCCTCTTATCGTGCCTATCAGTTGCTGAGTGGAATCGGAGAATCCATCTTGCCGGTGAGCGGCACCCATCCAACAGCAGATATCTGGATAACAGTCAAGCCGGGAGCACTCAAGCTCCTGATTACAAACTGGGCGCTTCCTAGACATCCGATAAAAACGGAAAGGATTAGGATTCACCTGAAAAATGTGGGGAATATTCTATCCTCTTTTGTAGAAAGAATAGATGATACACATGCAAATGCACGGCAGGCATGGTTGGAAATGGGACAGCCAAGCAGCCTTACTCCCAATCAGGTCGAGTGCACTTGAGTTAGCATCATCTCTTGTAAAGGAGCAGATTCATATTATTTATGAGAAGAATTCTGCTTTTATTGAAATTGATATGCCTCCGCAAGGAACCGCTTGTATAACTTTAGAGATAGAATGAAGAAGCAAACTCAATTTAAGTAAAATCAGCAAGGGTCTGATGATCAAATGTTAAAGCTTCTGCAAGCGGAAACTTTTAATTACTTCCTTCATGAGATAAACCTGCAAACAGGTTTGATAGCCGATAAAACAGAGCCGGGATCGCCGTCAAGTATCGCAGCTGTAGGTCTTGGACTTAGCAGTTATATCGCTGCTGTTGAACGTGGATTAATTTCGCGAGATGAAGTCGTAAAGAGAACGCTTACTGTTTTAAGGTTCTTTCACTCATGCAAGCAAGGAACTGAAGTTGACGCTACAGGGTATAAAGGATTTTATTATCATTTTCTTGATATGAGTACAGGAAAACGGGTCTGGAAATGCGAATTATCAACGATCGATACTGCCATTTTGATGGCGGGTATCCTTACAATCAGACAGTATTTAACCAATGAAAACAAAGAAGAAAAAGAGATTCGTCAACTTGCTGAAGAGCTTTATCTACGAGTTGATTGGCAATGGGCATTGAATGGTGGCGAAACAATAACTCATGGTTGGAATCCGGAATCTGGTTTTCTTCCTTATCGCTGGGATAAGAGTTATAATGAAGCGATTATTCTCTATGTGCTTGCCCTTGGCTCACCTACTTTCCCAATTGAACCGGCAGGTTATAAGAAATGGACTGAAACATTTGAGTGGAAAAAGATGTATGATATTGAATGCATATATGGAGGGCCGCTTTTTATTCACCAAATGTCACATCTTTGGCTCGATTTTAAGGGCATTAATGATGATCTAAACAGGAAGATCGGGATTGATTATTTTGAAAATAGCCGCCGAGCTACTCTTGTCCAGCAAAAATATGCTATAGATAATCCAGAAGGATTTGCTCATTATGGCGAGTATGGGTGGGGATTTACAGCAAGTAATGGTCCAGGTCCATGTACGATGTCACTTAATGGCGTAAAGCGGAAATTTTATGGTTATATAGCCCGTGGTGCACCATTTGGGCCTGATGATGGTACCATATCCCCTTGGGCCGTAGTGGCTTCTTTGCCTTTTGAGCCAGAAGTAATATTAAAAACAATTCGGCATGCCATAGAAAAGCTTGATCTAAAAAAACATAGCAATTATGGCTTTGATGCAAGCTATAATCCCACCTTTCCTTCAAACGGAGATAATGCTAAAGGTTGGATCTCTCCATGGCAGTTAGGCCTTAACCAAGGTCCAATTATAATTATGATCGAAAATTTTCAATCAGGACTTATCTGGAATACCATTAAGAAATGTCCCTATATTATCCATGGGCTAAAACGTGCGGGTTTTAGTGGGGGATGGCTCGGTAGCTGATGAAGAAAAGTCTGCTAAACAAGATGCGTCACTTTTTTGATGAGGATGTATGGAATATTCCGGAAGATCCTGCTAGACCAATCAATTCCTTTTTTATAAGAACTTTAAAAATTACTCTCTCAGCAAGTATTGGATTTTTTAAAGATGAATGCACTTTAAAAGCATCAGCTTTAACCTATTACTCTCTCCTTACGATCGTTCCTTTTCTCGCCGTGGCATTTGGAATAGCAACAGGATTCGGTTTTGAAAAATCTTTAGAATCAATCATTTTAGACAAATTTAAAGATCAACCCGAAATGGCTAACAAAATACTGGATTTTACCCATTCCACGCTAGCCCATGCTCAAGGAGGCGTGATTGCAGGAACTGGCATCATTATGTTAATTTGGGCCCTCCTTATGCTTATGGCTTGTATCGAACAGTCTATAAATGATATTTGGAAAGTAAAAAAAGCACGTTCCCTTTCAAGAAGAGTTGCCTGTTATTTGGCGACTTCATTTTTTTGCCCCATTTTTTTTATAACTTCGAGCGGTATTTCTATTTATGCATTGAGAGGGATTGTTGAAGCGAGTAAAGCAACTGACCTTTATCATGCGCTCAATCCCCCTATCAATTTTTTGATCCATTTGGTCCCCATTATTTTAAGCTGGCTCTCTTTTACCTTTGTTTATCTTTTTGTGCCTAGCACTAAAGTTCCATGGAAATTAGGAGTGATCGCAGGCATAATTGCCGGTACAACCTATCAGATTGTTCAATGGACCTATTTTCATTTTCAGATTGGTTTGTCAAGTTACGGAGCCATCTATGGGAGTTTTGCCGCCATTCCTCTATTTTTAATCTGGATTAACTTAAGCTGGCTCATTCTGCTTGCAGGAGCTCAAATCGCCTATCAGTTAAAAGAAGCCATTTAAACCCGACTTGCCCCCTACATCCTGGCTCGAGTGTTATTTAAACCCGACTTGCGCCCCTACATCACTGTTTATCTTTAGCTATTTTTGTATCTTTTAATTCAGGAGTATCAATATCTGATAAACCTCGATTTAATTTTTGTTTTACGCTATCAGCTAAATTTTGATAACGATCTTTCAGCGATTTAAGTTCTTCATCACTTAATTCTTCGATTTTCAATAGTTCATTGTGCGCCCCTTGAATGGAACGGATGAGTTCATCTAATTTCAATTGTAGGGCCATCGTATCGCGATTTTGTGTGTTTTGGATAAGAAAAACCATCCAAAAAGTGATGATTGTGGTTGTGGTATTAACCACAAGCTGCCAAGAGTTACTGAAATGAAAATAAGGACCTGTCAATGCCCAAATTAAAACAAATGAAATTGCGCAGGAGAATGCGATCGAACTTCCAAGCACAATAGACATATATTTTGATATTTTGGAAAACATATATTATCCTATTAATAATATTATATTAATATTAAACAATCTATTAACATAACCCAAAGATACACCTAATCCAATGTAACCAAATTTGAAAACCCTTACTTTTTCTATTGCGCATAAGAAAATCCTTGTCAAGGTATAATTGAGAGATCCTGTGAGGATTTTCTTGGAAACCGAGATCCGCACCCAAGTGGGTGAACTAATTTTTTCAGATACAGCTTTAAGATATGCCTTAAACCTTGTTTAGGAAAAGTGTTACCTTGTGGGTGAGCCACATCCGGCGACCTTAGTGTTAAAACCCGACTTGTGCAACGCAATAACGCCGTTTTAAGGTTTCCAGCTGCCGTAATGATTGAGGATTTTTCCGCGCGGAATACTGAGAATGATGAGAGAGAGTCCAGCAATAAGATTATTCCAACCAGTATCATACAGGTTACCAGAGAAAATCCAAGGAAAGATGATTATCCAAAGACCAAAGAGAAGGATGAAAAATCGGAATTTGCGTACAACTTCAGCCATGGTAATAATCGAAACCGCAACAACTAAAGCTCCGAACGCAGTATTGTTGTCAGATACAACATGGCTCATACCAAAAAGAGAAGGGGAAATCATAAGCCAGATACCCACGAGTGCGCAGATAAAAAGCGACCAAGAGAGTGTAAAGCCCCTGACCATGTCAGGAAACATTTCTTTGAAAGGGGCATTTAGCAGAGTCACGGCTCCTTCATCTGAGGTCGAGCGAACTCCCCACCCTTCCAAAAAACCTGCCAAAAAGGTTGTTGAGTGCGTTTAACTTGTACAAGATATTGCACGACAGCGACAACCTCATCGACAGTAAGAGCTATCATCATGAGCATGCAAATAGCTGCAAGGAGGCACCAAAAGCACCAGTGTCCCACAAGAAGTGGCTGAAGAATGACGAGAATGATGCTGATTAAACCTAATGGAACGACAAGAACTCCAAATAGAATAACAATCCACGGCATTGTATACCAGCGGCGTGTCCCCCCTTTGCATCCCATTAGGACTTCGATCGTATAGGCAAAAGCTCCCAAACCAGCATCAGAGACAGGAAATTTCTGAGAGATGCTAGAAGTAATGACTTTTAAAGTGCCCTTATCTCCAAATAGAGGATCCCATATGTGATCTAAATATCCCAATTGATAAGCGGCCATATAACGAGCAACAAACCAGCCAATCAAACCAAAAAAAATGATAGGGAATCGTTGTAACCATGATGAAGGATTATAAGACCATCCCATTGGCCTTTCGATGCCATCATGAACCCCTTCCCCAGGAGTCCCAGGAATAAGTATAGAAAATATAATTGTAAAAACACCTATAAGGGTATCATTTAAATAAGTGAAAGCATCCTGAGCCCAAAAGATTAAAGGAGCCATTTCGAGCCACACACCAAGAAGAGCTATCACCCAAGGCAACCAAAGCCATTCAGAGCGAAGAGATAAGAGACTCAGGCTTGTCAGAATTATTCCTGTGATGATATCATTCCAGAACATGAGATCATCATGAGTAGTAAATGTCAGAGGTAAAATGATCAACCAAATTCCAAAAATGGCTGTTATATAATGAGTCCAACTGAAATTTTGATCTAAGCTTTTAATACTTTATCAATAAACAATCACCACTAGAATTATGACGAGAAAGAATAAAAAAACGACTTTCCAAAGTACCGGATGCATCACAAACCATAATTGAAAACTCTTATTTATAGCTTGCTTATCAAATGCCCCTCTTGATAAATAGGGTCCTTTTACTGTCTCCCAGAGGTTAAATTTGCGATTTTTCTCTACCGGCTGACCTGTCATTTGAGATTTATAACCCGTTTTTGATAAATACCAGTCTCCAAAACCTGGAAAGAACTTATTTCCCCAGACAATTATAGTATTTCTTGCACCTAAAATAATTTCTCGTTTGTAGGGATGATGGGCAGACCAAAAAATAGCTTGAGCCGCAATCTCTGGCTGATAAATAGGAGGCACAGGTTGAGGTTTTCTTGGCATATTCGTCTTACACCAGGAGAATTGAGGAGTATTTAATGCAGGCATCTGAACCATTGTGATGTAAATATTCTTTTTATCATGCATGAGTTCACTACGTACCGCTTCACTAAATCCTTGGATGGCATGTTTAGCGCCACAATAAGCTGATTGGAGAGGAATTCCTCTGTATGCCAATGCTGAACCTACTAAAACAATCACTCCTTTATTTCTTGAATACATTTTAGATAAGGCTGCCATGGAGCCATACACAAACCCATGATAACAGACATCTGTCACTCGACGGAACTCTTCAGGTTTCATATCTTTAAATTCTGAATCAATAGTAACCATGGCATTATTGATCCAAATATCAATCGGCCCAAGCTTTTCTTCAACTTCATCAGCAGCACGAAACATGTCATCAGAATTCGTCACATCCATTGGAATTGCGATTGCTTCACTACCTAGACTTGATTATTTCCTGTTTAAGATTTTCTAGACGATCTATATCACGAGCAATGAGCCCAATTTTGGCTCCGCTTTTAGCGAATAAAAGGGCTGTAGCTCTTCCTACACCTGCAGAAGCCCCTGTGATAACTACAACTTGTCCAGATTTTTTTTCGATGCTAACCATGATAAAAGTGTCCTATTCAGATTATTAAAATTTGACTCTCTAAATATTTTTATATTATTTATGTTAGGATCCTGTCAAGCTACAATTTTAAGAAGCCCTTCCACAATGTATTCTTAACGAAGGTGATCTAAAGTTTGCAAACGATTCAGACAAACAAAAGCGAATCTTCTTCGTTTAAAATTTTTTGTATGTTACGTAAAAAATACCATTGGGAAACTGATAAGGACTCTACCACACATAAGACTAGCTTTTAGTGATCGGGACATGCAGCAAATCCAGAAATGGAAGGGAATCAACCAGATATGAACTCCAACACCGAACAACCCAAGGCTCCAGAATCAAAGCCCAATGAGAAAGACGATCTAAAAACGCTTCCCATGCCGGAATTGGAGAAGAAATTGGGCTCGTCGCCTGAAGGTCTTACTCAAGCCGAAGCCGAGAAACGACTGGCTCAATATGGGCCTAACGAGATTGAAGAAAAGAAACCAAATCTCTTCCTTAAATTCCTTAGCTATTTTTGGGGCCCCATCCCTTGGATGATTGAAATAGCTGTGATTCTGTCGGGCATTGTCCGCCACTGGCCCGATTTTTTTATCATCCTGCTTTTACTTTTTACCAATGCCCTAGTCGGATTCTGGGAAGAACGCCAGGCTGGAAA
The DNA here is from genome assembly GCA_963745935.1 of uncultured Parachlamydiaceae bacterium. Classification (GTDB taxonomy): domain Bacteria; phylum Chlamydiota; class Chlamydiia; order Chlamydiales; family Parachlamydiaceae; genus JAJFUZ01. The sequence continues at coordinate 431,182 of CAVUZO010000002.1, read as the reverse complement.
TGCCATCGCTGCCCTAAAAGCCAAGCTGGCTATTAAGGCTCGAGTGAAACGCGGTGGAAAGTGGGTTAATCCGGCAGCGCGTGAATTGGTGCCGGGAGATGTCATTCGGTTACGCATGGGCGATATTATTCCGGCGGATGCGCGCTTGTTAGAGGGCGATCCGATAGAGGTGGATCAGTCTGCGCTGACAGGAGAATCGCTGCCTGTCAGTCACAAATCTGGCGATGCTGTGTTTTCTGGATCGATTATACGACAGGGCGAAATCGGGGCGCTGGTCTATGGCACAGGTGCGAATACCTATTTCGGCAAGACAGCGCAATTAGTACAAGAAGCGCATACCGTCAGCCACTTTCAAAAAGCCGTTTTGAAAATTGGCAATTATCTGATTATCCTCGCACTGGTTCTGGTCGCACTGATAATTACCGTCGCGATTCTCCGAGGAGATCCGATCCTCACCACCTTGCAGTTTGCCTTAGTATTGACTGTAGCGGCAATTCCTGTGGCAATGCCGACGGTGCTATCGGTTACGATGGCAGTCGGTGCGCGCCTGCTTGCGAGAAAAGAAGCCATTGTGAGCCGGTTAGAAGCCATCGAGGAATTGGCAGGCGTAGACATCTTGTGCGCGGATAAGACCGGTACCCTGACTCAGAACAAACTGACGCTTGGCACTCCCTTCAGCGTGAACAATGTTCCCGCCGAACAAGTCATCCTCAATGCAGCGCTGGCCTCCCGTGCAGATAATAACGACACCATTGATCTGGCCGTTCTTAAATGGTTTGAAAAATAAAGATGCAATGAAAGGCTATCAGGTCGTCCATTTCCAACCGTTCGATCCAGTGCATAAACGTACCGAGGCCACAGTCAAGGACAAAGATGGGAAACAGTTCAAAGTGACGAAGGGGGCGCCGCAGGTGATTTTGGCATTGTCGGCCAATGCCGAGCAGGTGAAGACTGTCGTCGATAAAGCAGTCGACGAATTCGCGGCGCGCGGCTTTCGTTCTTTGGGAGTAGCACGTGCCGATGGAGGGGGGCCATGGCAGTATCTGGGTGTATTGCCTCTTTTCGATCCGCCAAGGGACGACGCCAAGGCAACGATTGCCACCGCCACTCAAATGGGTGTGAAGGTTAAGATGGTTACGGGCGACGCCATAGCCATTGCCAAGGAAACCGCCAAAACATTAGGAATGGGCACAAATATTCTCGATGCGACCCTACTTGGCAAAGACTCAAAGAAGCAAGAAACCAAGGCGATGGAACAGATCTATTGAAAAGGCCGATGGCTTCGCACAAGTGTTCCCTGAACACAAATTTCACATTGTCGATGTCCTGCAAAAGCTCGGCCACATTGTTGGCATGACGGGTGATGGGGTGAATGATGCCCCAGCGCTGAAGAAGGCCGACTGCGGCATCGCCGTTTCGAGCGCAACTGATGCTGCGCGCGCAGCGGCAGCTATTGTGCTGCTCACGCCTGGACTATCCGTGATTATTGATGCGATCAAAGAGAGCCGTCGTATCTTCCAGAGGATGAATAGCTACGCGATCTATCGCATTGCCGAGACTTTGCGCGTTCTGTTTTTCATGACGCTTGCGATCCTGATTTTTAACTTTTATCCATTGACGGCGGTGATGATCGTGATGCTGGCACTGCTTAACGACGGTGCAATTCTATCCATTGCCTATGACAACGTCCATTATAAAAATAAGCCCGAAGCCTGGAACATGCACCTGGTGCTGGGCATCGCAACAGTACTTGGTGTCATCGGGGTTATCGCTGCCTTCGGTCTGTTTTATCTGGGTGAGAGCGTTTTTCATCTCGACCGTGCGCACATCCAGACAATGATGTATTTGAAGCTATCTGTAGCGGGGCACCTCACGATCTTCCTTACGCGTACCCGCGGCCCTTTCTGGTCGATACCCCCAGCGTCTATTTTATGGATGGCTGTTCTTGGGACTCAAACCGTTGCGACGCTTATCGCAGTTTATGGGCTGTTTATGCATCCTCTTGGATGGGGTTGGGCCCTCTTCGTTTGGGTATATGCAGTGTCATGGGCGCTCGTGAATGATCGTGTGAAACTGCTGGCGTATCGCTTCTTTGATCCCGTCAAACCCAGCCAAAATGATGCTAAAGAAAACCCTAAACTTAGCTGAAAAATGAACCCACGCGATATTGATCCAAGAGCCGGTATAAACGGATATGATGCTTTACAAGATCTAGCTTTGAACTTGCGCCCCTACATCGCGCTTAAACTTGCCTGCACTAGCAGAGCAAATTGCTAAGTGCAGGCAAGTTTAAACCCGACTTGTGCCCTATCAATGACTCATCTGATGCGCGCTTGTTTTGGAGGCTAAAACGGGGCAATTTTCGCCTACTTTACTCAAGTATGTCAAAAGCTGGCAAATGGATGAAGAGGAGAAGAGAGTCGATCAAGTTGTTAAAACCCGACTTGCGCCCTATCAATGACTCATCTGATGCGCGCTTGTTTTGGAGGCTAAAACGGGGCAATTTTCGCCTACTTTACTCAAGTATGTCAAAAATTGCCCCGTTTTAGCCTCCAAAAAATCGCATCATCAGCTGAATCACCGCTAGGGCGCAAATCGGGTTTAAAGCCATTTATAGTTCCGTGCCCATGCACTGGTCGGCTCACTTCCGCACAAGCGAAGAGACCATAGCGCTCGTGAAACAGGGAGGACTTGTTCAACCGCTTCAAACCCACTGTTTTAGATGAGAGACACAGCACCCTCTTATTATGGCTTATAAGGCATAATTCTCAAAGCCTGCGCCCGTTTAGGCGCAGGCCATTATCTCGATTCAGGGGGTGCGAATCCAGCTTGAGACAGCTCTTGCAAGTCCTGTTCTGAATAGAGGCAATTATGCGCAACAATTGCGTCTATTGTGAGCCATTGCGGTTGCCGAGAAAATAGATGGTCAGGCATGAGAGTAAGCACCATTTGCCCAGAAAAGGTCTCTTTTTGGCCCCTAATGATCTCTTGTTTATAGAAGTCCCAGCGCTGTTTTATCCATTCGTAAAAACGCATATCCCACTGATGTTTTTGTAAGAGCGCCTCTGCAAGGAGAGGATCGAGCGTTTTGACTACTTTTTCCTGCGTGATTTGCATGGGAGCATAGGCAAAAAGCCCCCATTTTTGGATACTGGCAAGAAGTTGCAAGAAAGTATCGACATCCACAGATGGGGCCGCAAGCAAAAAATCGCGCTCGATATTTTGCATGGCTATGCGCAAGGTTTCCTCAGTGCAGGGGCCCGCCATAGCTTCTCTCCCCGCAATAAGGCGCACCTGAGGATTATCTAACATCTGATCGCATAGATAGGAGGTGAACTCTTCAGCTTGAATAAACCCGCGCTGATAGGCAAAGTTTGCTGTAGACAATTCTCTTTCTAGAGGATTGCGAACCAGGGTGACATATTTCGCGGGGGAGCTGAGATACTTATGCAAGCCATAAGGGAAGTGCCCAGTAAGAAAAAACGATTCTGGGAGGATATCGAGCAGATGGGGATTGAGCACTAGCTGCTGCCATCCGCCTATCCAGCCTTCACTGATTTGAACCGGCGAGCAGCCAGGAGTGCGCGGTACAGGGAGACGTTGATAATGGAACCCATTTGTCATCGCGCTGTAAGCCTTGGCGATATTATCGACGTTGGTGCCTGCTGTTTTAGGGATATGCAAAAAAATAATCCGCTTTGAAGAATCTTGCTGCTGAATCTCTAGCTCGGGCAAGATATGGATAATTTGCTGCGAATAGGAAAGGTTTGCATGATGTTCCACACCAGCTAGGGAGACGGTTGCTGCTAGAAAAAGAGCAGATAACTTAAAACCCGATTTGCGCCCTAGCGGTGATTCAGCTGATGATGCGATTTTTTGGAGGCTAAAACGGGGCAATTTTTGACATACTTGAGTAAAGTAGGCGAAAATTGCCCCGTTTTAGCCTCCAAAACAAGCGCGCATCAGATGAGTCATTGATAGGGCGCAAGTCGGGTTTAAACATCGCTGTATCTCCTTTTGGGAAACTATAAGGTTACAGACTCTTTTTTCGCCAATCAAAAAAACCATTGCTGTTTATTGTTACTTAATGTAACATATATAACTATGAAACAAAATAAACTCGCTATATTTTTAACATTTATTATCTTTAATTTTGCAGTTGCTTCTCCTGCTGTTGATCAGGCGATGGAACAGGCAAAGTTGCTTCGTGGACAAGAAGACGTAGCAATTCTCGAAGAAGCTGTGAGTCAGATTTTCGATTATGGGGAGCAAGAGAGGCTCGAGAACGCCATCGAACAGCTTCTCAAAAAAGAGTTAGCTCTTGAAAATTTTAGTCTGATCAATTCAAAAGAGACGGACTTTTTTGGAAAATCAAAAGATGAGGTCTTTTTTGTGCGCGATTTGCAAACAGGAGCCCTTCAGTATGTTGTCAAGGCATTTCAAAATCCTGAAACTTTTTCAGGAAGACTTCTACCTGAATTATCTGCAATGGCTCTGCTGCAGGAGCTTCCACAAGAAACATTCAAACCTGTAATCCCCTTGGCCGTTGGGCAGAGTCGCTGGAACAGTATAAATTATGGACTGTTAGTCCAATCTGTTGCCCCAGGAGTACGCATTGACCAGTATGTTCTTGACCATGACTTAAAAGAGGCGATCCATATGTTTCGCATCATCGGTAAAAATTTTGCCGCGTTACATGCCGGTGATCCTTCGCTTGTGGCGACCCTTTCAGAAGAGGTACAAGGGAAGCTTCGCAAGCATTATGAGGCTCTCTTAAATCCTGAAATTTTACCACTCGTAGAGGATAAATTGGATTTCAGCAAGCTCAAGAAAGAGGTCGAGCGCGTTTTGGAAGAGGTGGCCTCTCTCTCCTTTGTGCGCAGTTATCAGCATGAATCGGCACATGTGAGAAACATCTTTTTTGATGAAGAGACAGATCAGGTAACGTTTATTGATGTTGCTAAAATGCACCCCTCAATTGATTCTGAAGGCAATCCCCTGCTGGATCCTGTTTGCGATCTGGTCCGACTTCAAGAGAGTCTAAACCATCAGATGGTGGGAATTCTCACCCAAGATGAGATGGATCAGCTAATTCTTGCTCTTTATGACGGCTACCGTGAAGCGGGAGGAATTCTCGATGAGCGTCTCAAACACTTTTACACGCTTTCAAGCAAGCTCAGTCGCATCAAAAGCAATGCTAAGTATGAACAGCGAGAAGACCCTGCCGATAAGGAAAAAAGGCGTCTCACCTTTGAGAGCAGTTTGAGCTATGTCCAGCAGTTATTGGAAAGAATATAAATCTCTAAAGCTTAAGAAATTCTTTCATACTTATAACCCGACTTGCCCCCTACATCACGCTTAAACTTGCCTGCACTTAGCAATTTGCTCTGCTAAGCCCCTTGGCAAAGTCGCGACTTGGCCTTCGGAGCTTATCAGGCAACTTGCTAAGTTCGGCCAAAGTTTAGGCGTGATGTAGGGGCGCAAGTCGGGTTTATACTGTTCTGACGACAATTTTTTTAGAACTCCCTACCGACGCCAAGTCCTAAGAGGTTAATGCTGCGCTCATGCCACGCCCGGCCGCCACCTAAGAAAGCAGGGACAGGCCCTTTAACTCTGTGGCGAAACCCATGGATATAGAAGAGGGAGAGATCCCAACAGCCATACTGGTAGCTCGATCCGAGCGTCATAATATTCTTTTCAGGTGTGTTGAAAAGGGTATCTATGAATGCCTGCGACTTTCGATTTGTCTCGGCCGCATAGATATAGCCGCCGCGCACGATCCAGCAATCTGTGAGGGCATAATCCAGTCCAAATTTGTAAAAGGTCTCATTGCGAAGACCGAAGGAGGTGCCATGTTCAGATCCCAATAGAACAATGAAAGGATTGATGACCGTAGGGTTTCTGACGGCTTTAATCCGCCTTGCCCATATAAAGCGATAGTCAAAGGTAAAGGTCGCGCATGGAAGGAATCGGTAAGAAAATCCTGCGACAATTTCTTGGGGACTATGGATCACGCCACGCTTTGGCGTAAACCCTTTATATTTATGAAAACGCGACATCTTGGTTTCTGGGCTGAACTTGACGCCCAATTTAAAGTCAGGAGTCACGTCCCATAACCAGCCAAGAGATACTCCGAAACCCCAGTTCCAATCATAGCCGCGGTTCGTCACATGTCCTGGAGCCACACTAAAAATGGAGCTGTCAAAATTTTGTACACCACTTGCTTTATGGCGGCCCACGTTTACATCTAGCGCGATGCCAAAGTTGTGGCATTCCCAGTTATAAGCAAGGGCAAAAGAAGCGGCATACTTTTCGTAACCGTGCCCCAATCTGCTCGTCCCTGCTAAAACGTTGGACTTATTGTAATGGGTTTTATGGAAGAAGCGGTTACTGATTGTAAAGTTGGCTGCCAGGCCATTACAGAAGCACTTATTGATGCCAAAGGCTCCTACGGGGTACCAGGTCCTGCGCCCATAGGTCGTAGTGTTAGCTGCTGGGTTGGGGTTTTTGCTGATCTTAGCCGCGTAGGGATCGTAGACCACTCCAGAGACCGAATCCCATCTGTCCCCGATTTCAGCCGCATTAGCCGGATTGTACACAGTGGAGATCGCATCTTGAGGGTAGGCGACCCCTGTATCTCCCATGCCGAAAGCTTTGGCGCTGCGCGCTTCCATATAGGGAGTGATGCAGAGTCCAAATAAGATGAGTCCCAGCTTGAATGTTGTGTTAGTCATTAAAAATTCACTCCCCACTTTTTGAGTCCACTTTTTGAGTTATTGGATGATCCTTTTAACATGTTAATCTGATGATGATGAACTCTGTAAAAAGGGTTGCAATTTCCTGAGTTCGAATTCCTTAAATAAGGGCAACTGATCAAGGTTGTGCGGGCCAAGCACTGGAGCTGGAGTCGCAAAGACCATTCCCGATTCGCCTAGCGGCAAGATAGCTTCCAACCGTTTTACCCCATCGCGGCTAAACTCAGCGAAAACATAGAGACCCGATGCGTTAAAATCTTTCATCTTCGCAACAGAGCCCAAGATCAGGTTGTCAAAAGAATAGTGGGGACGCTTATGTTTCCCCCAAGGTCTTGCACCAAAGCCTCCCAAGTTATTCAAAGCGTCTTTCAAAGAATGGATAATGGCTTTATCCACATCGACACCATCCAACCAGCCTGGGAAAAACACGGTGTTGTCGCAATTGGTATTGAGCAATCTAGCTAGGAGATTGCCTTGACCCATAAACAGAAGGTTATTAGAAAAAGTTACATCGTTTACCGTAATGCTACTTGGAAGCGGATCTCCCACTCCCCCTGTAGCCACCTCAAACTGAGTGCCTGCCACAAAAGGATTCAAGATCCTCCCAGCAAAATTGAGTAGCCAGGTGCTTGCCAAGATAAAGCGATCGCTTACATTGCGGGTATTCGCGATTTGCTCCGGAGTATTGCCCTCAAACCAGTTGCCCTGAAAATCTTTTAAGAGCTCCAAAGTCTCTTTCTGGTCCTTAGTGAGATGCTTCTGTTTTCTCAGCACCTCAAAAAATTTCTTCTTGAAAAGAGGGGTAAAAAGATCCGCTCCATAGTTGGTCCCGCTATTATCGAAAGCAGTAATGCTGTTGGCTACAGCCTCAGCGACGGTGAAATCACGCAAATCATCAAAGGTGAATTTCTTTTTGGACTTCATCACATTTTCCAGCCAATAGCCTCGATTTAACCCAGGGCCCCCGCCCACGATGGTGTCACCGGACCCTTCCGCATCTTTATCAAATAGGGTGTTCCATCCTGTGTAATACCCCTGTTTGATATTCTTATGCTTCAGCGGCAGGCTTCTTCCCTGAATGTACTCCCTGTTGCTCACTTTTGGATTTGTTGGAAGAATCCCTTGCGGCAGACGACGATCGATATTGCGATCGAGTTTGATCCAGCCGGTAGCAACATAAGCTCCAATATTGCCCTCGGAATCTGCACACTGTCCCATAAGTCCGACAATATCGGAGGTCATTGTAGGGTCTTTAAGGACTCCAAAAAAATCGTCAACGTTGTGTACGAAGGGCAGTTCACCGATAATATTCAACCCTTGAAACTGTCTGTCAAAAAAGCCAGAACGCAGCGTCAACATGGTATCGGGCATCCCAGGGAATGGATTTTCGATGACCCATCCATTAGATTTGCTCGTAGATACTGGGAGCGGTATGGGATTGGGATCGCCCATAACGTAGATCCATTCTGTGCGCGTCGTCGCGATATTATCGATCGATTCGAAGAGGAAATCATCTGTAGGAAGATGGCCCGTCTGAACGGAAAGACCAAAGTGGTTAAAAATCCCTGCAGCAAACGGGACAGCAACAGGGATAAAGTTATCGGCTGTGAAGGCATCGTTTTCGATGCGCACTTCCCAGAAGTCGCTAGGATGGTTCATGTTTGGCTGAGGGGCTATTCTCAGAAGCGGATTCCCAGAAGCTGATTTTTTGGGGCCAATTGCTTGGCCATTGCTTCCCAATCCAGGCACAAATTTTTTGTTGTAATCTTTGATCATTTTAATCTTCTTGCCGATTCTGGCGGCAGCCTCAGCTTGGAGGGCAAAATCCTTATTGGGCTTTGTGTCTGGCTTTGTGCCTGGAATCACAAACCCTTTGAGCTCTTTTCGATTGAAACATTTGCAGTCGCCATGAGGAACCATGACTGTCTGCGAATCGATCAAGCTTGACAAGGGGTCGAGGTCGTTCAACATCCCATAAGCTGCAGTGGGTCCAAAAACAGCTCCCACTGTATTTAAAAAGGATAAGTTATAGAGCTGGTATTGCGGAATCTGAGATGAGCTGAACTGCTGCAAGAAAAAGCGTGCGGTGCGCAGAACATCATAGAGAGTAAATTCTGGCACTGGGTATATTCCTAAAGCATCTAGCTCAAAGGGAATGAATTCGGGATGAGTATTGACGAATGCGACATGTTCATTTAACCCTGTTACATAATTTTCAAAAGCAATGCGCGTTCTTTTGGTAAAGTATTTATCGATCTGCCTTTGCACCTCTTCATCAGTGGGATTAATCGATCTTTGGAAGACGTCAGAAGGTAAAAAGGCGGGGTTGATAAATTGAGCGGCACGTCCATTGGCAATCGTATTCACTTCATACATCTGCCAGAGACGGTCTTTCGCATACTCATGGCCGATTGCTTGGCAAACGTCCGCGAAGTCTCCCCCATGAATGGTTGGGACCCCAAAGCTATCGTGCGTGATCGTGACTGGTGACGATGATGCATGAACAGCTGCTTGACTCAAAAAAGCCAAGCTCGCTGCAATTGTGAGGTGTAAATTACCCATCGATCTGAAAGTCATGTGAACTCCATTGCGTAAAAGTCATACCCATATTTGAGGCTCAACTTTATGTGCAAGAAAAAAAATTAAACTTGATGCAAATTTCCCTAAATTTAGGAACAAATTTTTTTGCTGATATTTTTTGGAATCTTGGCTTATACTCAGAAAAATGGACGCCTTTCAAATTCAAGTCGACTATCAAATGAATGATGAGGATACCGCAGTCATTGTCAGGGGACTTGGAGAATTCAATACCCCCTTTTTCGGCCACAAAAAATCCCTTTCATTTGCTCTTTACCTAAGAGAGGAAAATGATCAAATCCTTGGGGGAATCCTGGCCTGGATGAGACCCGGCATCCACCTATTATGTATCGATACGATTTGGGTCACAAAATCACTAAGAAATCACGGTTTTGGCAAACAACTCATGCAGGCTGCAGAAAATGAGGGGCTAAAAAATGGGTGCACCCACGCCCAACTGGAGACTCTTCCCTTCCAAGCTGAAGAGTTCTATAAAAAGTTGGGATACAAACGGATTGGGCAGATCGAAAAGCTCTACGGTGAACACGATGCGATCTATTTGCGTAAAAATTTGATTCCTCTGAAAGAATGAGTTGCTGGAAAAATCAGGCAGCTTTTAAAAGCCTATTGCCCTTTCCTCATCTTTTATGCTAACATTCCCTCCTCTCAATTAGGGATTCATCATATGAAAAAAACATTATTCATTCTATTTTGTATGCTCACGTTTTTACAAGCAAGTGAGGCTCAATCCGCTGAAGTTCCCTGCGACCCTCGCCTGAAAAAATATCTGGATAAGGTCCTACAGCTTCCTCAAAGCCGGGAGTTAATCGCGCAAATTCAGCAACAGGGTCCGATTCGGATTGAGGTTGTCGACCACGCCTTATCCCAGCAGTTTGGAGCCTTTTGGGATAGACAAAATCGTGCGATTGGCATCCAGCTCTCCTCACAAATTTCTGAGGGAGACATCATTGGATCCATCGTCTTTGAATTGCACAATGCTCTCTCAAATAGCAAGGTTGACCATTTAGATTTCCTGGCTAATTCTGGACAAATTAGCAGGGAAAAATATGTTGAATCCATGGAATATCTGGAATATCAGAACTCAAAAAAAGCCTCTGCTTTAGCTCAAGAGGGAATAGAAATGGGACTTTTTCCAGCCAATGCACGTCTGCCTACTTACAGCTGCTTTGAAGAGCATTTCTACTACCAGAAGATGAGCGGACATTCTGCATGGTTTGAACAGGCGTATGACCAGGGTCGACGTCATAGGCTTCACGGATAAGCTTAAACAGACTTTTGCTGCCCTCAAAAATCGATGCATGAAAAAAATCTGAGAATTTTCTTGGTCAAAGCAAAAGGACACCATGCGAAAGAGAAAATAAAGCATAAAGCCCATAAAGCTAAAAAACATGCCTAACACGAAGCTCACAAGGCAAAAAAAGCCGCTAAGAAGAAGCTCAAGTTTTAATTAGTTCATTGGATAACGAAGACATTGTAAAAGAGGTATCCATATTACTAATATTATATTAAAACCAGTTAAAATTAGCAACTACCCTCGAATCTAAAAAAATCTTGCAAAAATTGCTCACTTTACAATAGATTAAACCCGATTTGCGCCCTAGCGGTGATTCAGCTGATGATGCGATTTTTTGGAGGCTAAAACAGGGCAATTTTTGACATACTTGAGTAAAGTAGGCGAAAATTGCCCCGTTTTAGCCTCCAAAACAAGCGCGCATCAGATGAGTCATTGATAGGGCGCAAGTCGGGTATTAACGGAACATATCTATTGAGGAGAGTACTTATGCAGCGCAAAGCCACAGCAGTTTGGACAGGTAACTTAAAAGAGGGCAAAGGATCCCTTTCCACAGAGAGCGGCGTTCTCAAGCAGACGCAATATTCATTCCAGACGCGCTTTGAAAATGGTGCAGGCACCAATCCTGAAGAGCTTCTTGCGGCAGCCCACGCGGGATGTTTCGCGATGGCACTCTCGAACGAACTTGGCAACGCAGGCATGGTTCCCACTAAACTCGAAGCCACTGCGACGATTTCTCTTGAAAAAGGGGCAAACGGTTTCGCAATTACAAAAAGTCATATCGATCTTGTTGCTGAGATTCCTGGAGCAAATAAAGAGAAGTTCGAGACTGCTGTAAAGGCCGCTGAAACAGGCTGCCCCGTTTCGAAACTCTTTAAAGCCGAAATATCTGTTTCAGCTAAGCTTAAGTAGAGCAAATTTTTTGCTAGTTTAATTAAACAAATTATGACATTATTAAGGCATGACAAAAGCAATCGTTCTTTTTAGTGGCGGTCTCGATTCGACCGTAATGCTTGCGATGGCACTGGCCGAAGGAAGGGAGTGCTACGCGCTTAGCTTTGACTATGACCAGCGCCATCGGCAAGAGATCAACGCCGCAAAGGCCCTTGCAGTCCATTATCAGGTGCCTCATCAAATTATTAAAATTGATGTGCCCGCTTTAACAACTCAGCTCTTGTCTCCAATGCTGTTGTCGCTCAAGGGCGTACGACAAAAGAGATCAGCAGCGGCGGAGTGCCCGGGACCTATGTTCCACGGACGCAATGCACTTTTCCTCTCTTTTGCCCTTGGACAGGCGGAAATGATAGGCGCTGAAGAGATCTATTTGGGCTGCAACGCGCACGATTATGGCCCTTACGTCGATTGCCGCCCCGTTTTTATTGAAGCTTTTCAAGCCTTGATCAATGTGGCCACCCAGCAGGCTGTCGATGGTCATCCTCCCAAACTGGTCGCTCCCCTTCTCAAGATGGACAAGCAGACGGTCATCCGCAAAGGAATGGAGCTAAACGTGCCTGTGGAGTTGACCTGGAGCTGCTACAGCCCCAGCTCAACAGGCAAACCTTGTAAGCTTTGCGATGCGTGTCGCCTGCGCCTTGAAGGGTTTCGACAAGCTAGCTGTTAAAATATTTCTCTCATTTTTGCCTATGCGAAAGCTAGCGGAAAGGCGCACCGCTTTTTCTGCAAAACCCTCCTCATAACCCTCCCAGCAGCGTGCCATCTCGCGTTCCACCAGTGAAATAAGATGCGGCAAAAGAAAGGTCTGCTCTGTTGTACAAAAGTAGCTCCTTGCACAGCCGACGATGGTTTGAAAGGCTTCGGCCTGCCAAGGGGTGGCCGCATAAATCCCCCTTTCAACCTCATGGAGGAATGGGGCTAGTGGGAAATTGTCTTCGGATGAGACGACTCTTAAAAAATGCAAGACCTGATCTACACTGTCTACAGAGTACTTTTCGAGTCGCTCGACAATCTCATCTTCCGTTGCAAGACCCTTTCGCTGATAGATCCAGGGGTTGATAAATACATCTATGAGCTCTTTTAGAAAGTCATCTATTTTAAAAATTCGGAGAGCCTCCTCAGTCCACTGCAATTTCTGCTCTTTTGTCAACCGCCTTATTTCAGCCCCCTCGCTTATGCTAAGAGGCATCCACCCTTCTAAGTCAAAGGATTCGAGTAGAAGAAAACAGCGCGTGCGCTTGTCTGGAGGGCATAGAGAGCGGATGCAAGACCCAAAATCAAGAGCAAGCGTCTCTTTGCCAGTAAGGTAGCTTTTTAATTTTATAGCAATTTCATCGCGATGTCCCTGCCCCACGCTCAAGGTATCCGACAGATCGCGCAAATGTGTTTTGCCAATATCTAGGAGGCACTTCTCTGCTGGGCGACTTAAAAGTAGAACTTGGACAGGTTCATCCATAAAGGTGGGGACCATCCAATTGCGAAATCCTGGTCCTAAATCTAGCTGCAGCTGCGGGGAAGCTGTCTTTGCAGCGGGAAGGGAAGGGACAGAAACAGCCTCTTTAGCAAGATCCAAGCGCCGCACCGAACGAATGTCGACTGTTTCCAGCGCATAAATCGACTCAAAGCCATGACTATAGGATGTTTTAAAGGTCTCTTCGAAGCTCATGTCTACTAGAATAAGTGCGTTGATTTTTAAACGCAAAGGATTGATAATTGACTCAACAGGAGATGATACCATGGCTTTCGCAAAACGCATCATTCTTTTTTTACTTACCAACATCCTCGTCATTGCAGTCATTTCGTTCCTGCTCTACATCTTTAATATTCAGCCCTATCTTACCCAGTATGGTCTGAATTATGGATCGCTCGCCATCTTCTGCTTCATCTGGGGCATGGGAGGCGCTCTCATCTCTCTTGGACTATCGCGCATCATGGCAAAATGGGCAATGGGGGTTCAGCTGATCGACCCGGCAACCCGCGATCCCCAGAAACTCGAAGTTTTGAACATGGTCTACGCGCTTGCCAAAAAAGCGGGGCTTCCCAAAATGCCAGAAGTGGGCATCTATAATTCAGCTGAGCTTAACGCTTTTGCGACCGGCCCCTCCCGCTCGCGTGCTCTCGTCGCTGTGTCTACAGGGCTCATCAGTCGCATGAAAAGCGAAGAGGTCGAAGCAGTTGTCGGCCATGAAGTGACGCACGTTGCAAATGGCGACATGGTCACCATGACCCTGCTGCAAGGAATCGTCAACGCCTTTGTGATGTTTTTAGCTCGCATTGTAGCTTTTGGGATCAGCCGCGCCGTGGCCCGCGGCAAAGATAGCGAAGGGGGTTTGTCCCCTCTCTCGTCTTCCAGCTGACGGTTTTTGCCTTGGAGATGGTATTCATGCTTCTCGGATCGATTGTCATCGCAACTTTCAGCCGCTATCGCGAATTCCGAGCAGACCTTGGAGGCGCCCGCCTCGCAGGAACAGAAAAGATGATTGGCGCTCTGCAGACATTAAAGCGCAATTACGAAATTCAGGATCCTCAAACTGCTCAGCCGGCGATCCAGGCATTAAAAATTTCGAGCCCCTCTGGCTTCATGAAATTTTTTGCCTCGCATCCTCCGCTTGACGAACGCATCAGCCGGCTTCAGAAGCTGTTGAAGAGATCTTAGTCAAAAGGGAGTGGCCTGAGGCATTGAGCCCCTTCTTGTCCGGCCTCAGGAAGCGCTCGGGAAAGAACCCCAGCAGTTCGGAACTTTCAACTTGGGCCTCATGCCAGCTAGGGCTCTTTTTGTTCCCGCCCGTTAAGGGAATACAGAGCTTCTCAACCACCTCTACAAAGAGCTCGCGAAATAATTTGACGATTTGCATCTCGGCCGTTTTCTCATTCCAATGTAACGCCATATCGACAAGCTGTTCTTGTGGGATTTTTTGACGCAGTAGAGCCGCTGCAACCTGAATGGCAAACACTACGCTTGTGCGGTCGTAGCCTGTATCACAGCTCACTGCTGTAATCAGCCCAAGATCTAGATTGAGCAGTTGAAGCAAGAGGACCCGTTCGACCCAGCTCAATTTAGTCATTTCATTAAGCTCCACTCCCAAGAGGCGATGCACACTCATGGCCTGCAATTTAAGTGGCTGCAGCTCGCGATGGCTCTTTCCAATAGCCTGAATAACCCCAACCAACCGCTCCAGAATCTTATATTGCACCTGAATCTCCTCTTTTGCCTCGCCACGTCGCTTGATCAGGCGCTTTTCCAGCAGCATGCTGTCGCCTGTAGGTGAGTTCGCCAGGAGATTGCGTGCACTCCCCTGCTGGATTAAAATCTCTGACACATCTGACTCATGCTGAAGTAACAGCGACGCGCGCACCTCGTGGACAAAATCTAAAAGAAGCGCCTGGAGAGTATAGAGTTCAAGCGATTCGAGATGGAAAGTCTCTAACAGCCGCTCCATCTCTTCATGAAGCCAGTAGCAGTAGGTCTCCCACCCATCGAGATCCTGCATCTTAGGCAGTTTTGCAACGGCTTTGAGGAGAAATTCAGACTTTGCTGGCGCCCCCTTTGCAGTATAGAGAGGCTGGGTCGGTAGACTCATATGAGCCACCTGGAACGACAATCCTCTCTCTTTTGCAAGCCAGGCAAAAAGAATGTGTTCAGCTGTCATCTCATCCCACTCAGTTTCAGGAAGCCCGAGTTGAAGAGAGGAGAGGCGCATAGATGGGGCGCGGCAGAAGGTTTCTAAAGCGTGGATAAATGTCTCCGCTTTTTCTCTGGAATCGATGCAGGCGTGCCGAATGAGAGAAAAGGGGCCAATTTTTGCCCCCCAGCAATTTGTAGACGGGTCTAGCTGCTGTAGCAGGACGGTTGTCCCGGCAATCGCGGCCGTAATGATTTTTTGCTTTGCGGGCTCCATTTCTTCACCCTAGAGCAAATAGGCCGAAAAATCAAAAATTATTTAAAACCCGATTTGCGCCCTAGCGGTGATTCAGCTGATGATGCGATTTTTTGGAGGCTAAAACGGGGCAATTTTACATACTTGAGTAAAGTAGGCGAAAATTGCCCCGTTTTAGCCTCCAAAACAAGCGCGCATCAGATGAGTCATTGATACGGCGCAAGTCGGGTTTTAGCGCAATTTAGGGGGCAAGTCAGGTTTTAATTTCTTGATTTGAGAAATTTAATCCCGATGGCTACGGCGGCTTTATTTGTTCCCTCTTTTGTAATAAACTTAGTCTCGGGACTCTCCAGAAGCCGAGGGAAAACATTCTGAAGTCCCTTCACTTTAAGCATCTCTTCAAAGCTTGGAAAGCTCTCTTTGCTTATAATCTCACATAACAGAGCCTGCCTCCCATCATCCGAATGCAGTTGTAAAAGGAGCTTCTGCTCTTGGGCAGTTGGAAATTTCGCTACAATTGTTTGAATAAATTTCTCACTGATGCGGCCTAAAAATTTTTGGCGGCCAGACTCTATGTCTTGCAAACTTTCAATGCCTAAGGCGGGAATGCAGTAGATCTCTTTTGAAACATTTCGTGGAGTTGTCTGAGGAGTTACAGGAGGGGCGCTAATTTTCTCTATAGCAGCCATAAGCTCTTCACTTATCCCGGTATGACTTCGCACAAGCTTAGGGCGAGGGGTAAAGAGATCGGCTCTTTGAACAGAAGTGGACGAACCATTAGAAATTAAAGTCATACAAATCCTATTTATTTTAACAGACAATTTACCAGAAAGTCTAATATGAAGAAAGAAGTAAAAAAAAATTCTTTTAAGAAAAATTATAATTCAAACCCGACTTGCGCCCTATCAATGACTCATCTGATGCGCGCTTGTTTTGGAGGCTAAAACAGGGCAATTTTCGCCTACTTTACTCAAGTATGTCAAAAATTGCCCTGTTTTAGCCTCCAAAAAATCGCATCATCAGCTGAATCACCGCTAGGGCGCAAATCGGGTTTCAATTCGGATCTTTTGGAACGAGCAACAAAAGTTTGGCGCAACTGCGATCATGCACATTCTGTAAAATTTTAAAGCGATCCCTTCGAAACATATAAATACCCAAAAACATTTTACTCTGTTATGTGTCGGGATCATGGAATCCACTGATCTTTCAACCTATTCCCCCGAGCAAATTGCACAGCTGGTCGTAAACTGGCCCAGCAGTGAAATTGCCAAATATATTCTCCAGCTATCCCCAGAACAGCTGGAAGCCGCAGGCAAAAACCTGTCGCTGCCCCAAGCCCTTGCCCTGCTCGACTATACGGCTGACGCCGATCCGCAGTTCCACTGGAAACTCTCTCCTCTGCTTGTGGGCATGCCGCATCCCCTCTTTTCCCAGCTGCTGCTCGCTAGCTCTCCTCATCAGTTGGAGATCCTTAAACTTGAAGCGGTTACAGAGCCTATTCAGCATCAATTGACTTTGCAGACCCATGAGATCACCCATCAGCTTCCACACGTACAAGACCTGCTGGATCAGATCGCCGCTGAGATTGTTTTAATTCCTATTACAGGATCGAAAGATCCCTCTCTGCTTAAGAAGCAGCTTAAAGCACAAGCCGACTGGTATGAATCTACTCTCAACATGATCATTAAGGTTTTAGCATTGGCCTGGAACTCAAATCGCCCCGACCTGATCGATAAGTTAAGCCATGCAAAGGAGTGGTACCAGCGCACCTTGACGCACACCATCGGTCAGCCCAAAACCCCTTTTGGAGAGGCTAAAGGGCTATTTTCCAAACTGGAGGAGGCTCTGGGGGCTATCTATGGCGGGCAGGAAGGGGACAGCATCGAATCAGCCGATGATGATGAGCCGGCACTCGAAGGGCTTTCCCGCTTTTCTCTCTGGTATTTAAAGGATTACCATCAGGTGGGTCTCCTGCCTCAGATTGCAGATCCAAAAGAGCTAGATCTCGACCCGGCTACCCACACTGAACAGGAGCGTTTAAAATATCGGGAAAAGCTCCTAGATGAGGTGAGACAAAACTTAAATGCGCTTGGGCTACAAACAATCAAAGACCTCAAGCAAGCAGGTATCTATTCTCTTGAGGCACTACTTGAGCATATAGGGAAAACTACTTCGCCTGAAAAGCCGCCAAAAGAGCGGTAAAGACGGCGTCTGGGCCCTGATCTCCATTTACAGAGTGCAAGACCCCTTTTTCGCTGTAATAACCGATAAGCGGTTTTGTCTGCTCATGATACACTTTCAGCCGCTCTTTAATCACTTCTAGAGTATCATCGCTCCGCTTCGCACCCGTATCGGTGACCCGCGAAAGCAGCCGCTTGACAAGCACGTCGTCAGCCACGTCTAAATTGAGAACGATCAGCTGCGCATTTTTTCCAAGCCGCGCATCGATGGCTTTAGCCTGCGGAATTGTCCTCGGCACGCCATCCAGAAGATAGCCCTTTGCGCAATCTGGCTTTGAGACTCTGTCAAAGAGCATATCTAAGACGATCTCATCGGGGACTAGCTTGCCGCCCTCCATATAAGATTTCGCCTTTTTGCCAAGCTCTGTGCCTCTGCTTAAATTTTCCCTAAAAAGATCTCCTGTAGAAACGTGGGGCAAGCCGAGCTGCTTTGAAAGCCGCACAGCTTGAGTCCCTTTGCCTGCCCCTGGAGGGCCTAAAAGGATGATGATTTTTTGTGTGGAGGGAGCAGTTTCTGCTGTTGCTAAAAGAGTCACGGCAAGACCAAAAAACAGGGTCGCTCCAAAAATAAGGGGGTACATGTCTTAAAACCTCATCTGTTTTCTATTCTAGATCCTCGTCATCCTCTTCCTCCTCCTCTTCATCTTCGACGTCAAAGTCGATGACGGGAGCTACGGGCTTAACAATTTTTTTAACTTGAGCCTTGGCAGCGCCGGGCTGGGGTGGAACGAGGTCGATCCAGATGGGCGAGCTCCACGCCATGTGGCCATCATCTTGCGTCACGCGCAGATAATAAAAGACAAAAGGAGGCTTCTTATCTTTGGCATCGATGACCACCTTATCTAGTGGGACCATGTCATCATAAGCAAACTCCATCGAATAGCCGCTGCCTTCAAATACTTTGATCACTTGGCCGTTGCGGATGATCTCGACCGACTGGATATCGCTGGTTCCAGCCACATAGCCAGAAATATGGCGATTGACTAGTAGACCTGGCTTTTCTGCCGTGTTGATTTCTTTCCCCATGGGCTGCCCCGCTAGGCTGAGACCCACGATGATTCTCTCCCCTGTCGTGGCATAGCAGGAGCGGTTATAAAGAGCCTCTGCCAAGGCTGTGCGCGTATATTCGGCTGCGATGATGGCTGTCAAACCAGGAGGATACTGCTCTTGTCCCTCTTCAAAAAGCCCCATGTAGGCGCCTCGATCATCCAGCCCTCCTGCGACAAATCCAAATCTTAAGTTGCGCAGCAGCGCCTTCTGGATCGACCCTTCTGCACTTTCAGCCACTCCCTTTTTTGTTGAGGAGTTGATGGGAATGGGATTTCCCTCTTTCTTTGTGCATTCAGAGGAGCCCCAGGAGTTATAGATCTCCACCACGCGTTCAAATTCGGGATCGAAATCTTTAAAGTCGTAATGAAAACCTTTGCCCATCGTAAAGCAGGGTATGGAGATCAGCTCTTTAGGAGAAAAGCTCTTGTAGATCTTTTTGAGCGTGTTATATTTGACATCTTTGCGGCGCAGGACCTGCTTGCCATCTTTTGAGTAGATAAACTGCCGAATCCCTTCTGAACCTGGCTCTCCCACCCACTGCATGCCCAAAAAAGTTGTGAAGCGGTCGCCCTCATCGAAATCCTGCACATTCTGCACAATCAACTTCCAGGTATCATTAGAGGTCTCTTCTGCATTTTCAAAAGGAGAAGTGGCAAAGAAATTGAGGGCGCGCTCATCGCGAAAATGGCGCAGGCAGCTTTCGATATTTTCAGTCGAATCGATCCGGTCCGATTCCCCGTGGAGAAGGCCCCAAAACAGGTTTTTGTCATTTTCATTAAAACATTTGATCGGGGAGGAGCGAAAGACCTCTTTTGTTTTAGAATTGCGCAGCTGGATAGTATAGATCCCCGGTTCATTAAAGTAGAGGTTGGGCAGGGTGATAAAGCCTGTTTCCGGAATAAACAGCTTCCAGTTAAGGTTTTCGCGCAAATGTTCATGCGAAAGCTCGATGAGGGCATCCTCTGCCGTCCCGCTTGTAAGGTTGCCATACTCATCTTCAAAGCGCACAATGACGTCAAAACGCTTATTGCGCATCACAAAGGAGGGGGCAAGCACGCGAATGGTGCTGAGAGTTGTGCCACGGATATCCAGACTGAACACTTCCGGCTCCCCATATTTTCCCTTCCCCGTCGTGTCAATATGCAGATGAAAAGGGCGACGCCTCTGCGCATGGGTTTGGGAACGGTTCCCATTTTTCTTGGCAGCTGGCTGTCCCCCCTGTGGAGCCCCCATGACAAAGGTCACATTGCCACCAATTTCAACAGGTGTGGGAAGAATGAATTCAAACGAAGGGGTGATGCTGTCGGGCGTCTCAACCTCTTTTGCCTGCAGAATTTTCCCATTTTCAAGATGCGCAAAAATGACATTTCGGCCACTTTTGAGATTGACTGTCGGAATTTCCCAGTCGATTCCGCGCCCCTTGCTCTGAAGGTCAAATTTGAGGCGCGTCCCCTTGGGCAGCGCCGTCGACGTGGTGTACATGAATTTCCAGGTATTTACCTCTCCCGCTCGCGCAAGGCTGGGTTCGCAGTAGCAGATGGACCGACGCATCGTTGAAGCTCCCTATAAATCTTAAGGCTGCTGATATTAGCACGCCTCCCAAATAAAATGAAGAAATTAGCTAAGAAACTTCAAGATCAGATCGCGCGTCTTCCGCAGATGCTTCTCTTCATGGGCCATCGAGACAAACCACGCCTCATACTGAAGAGGAGGAATGTAGACGCCATGGGCAAACATATAGCGGAAAAATTGGGCAAATTTTTCAAGATCGAGCGTTTGCCCCTCTTCCATGCTTTCCACCTTCCTTCTTCCAAAAAAGAGGGTAAAGAGGGAACCTGCTTGCTGCAACCCGACGGGGCAGTCATCATTTTTTTCCAAAAAGTCGCGCACAGGTTCTGTGATGATGCTAGTTTTTGCTTCGAGCTCTTCGTAAAAGCTGGGACGCTGCAGCTTGATCAAGGCCTGTAAGCCAGCCTCCATGGCAACTGGATTGCCTGAAAGAGTTCCAGCTTGATACACCTTTCCAAGCGGTGCCAGATGGTCCATGATCTCCGCCCGGCCGCCAAAAGCCGCTGCAGGAAAGCCTCCACCCATGATTTTGCCGAAGCAGGTGAGATCAGGCTTGATGCCGTAAAGGCCTTGAGCCCCGTTTACTCCTAGGCGAAAACCGGTAATCACTTCGTCAAATATAAGCAGAGCCCCTATTTTTCTGGTCTCTTCGCGCAGCATCTGCATAAAGGGGGCTTTAGCCGGAACGAGCCCCATGTTAGCAGCCACCGGCTCCAAAATGACCGCGGCAATTTCATCGCGATGGGCATTTAAAAAGCGTCTCGTTTCTTCAAGCTGATTGAAAGATAAACAGGCGGTGTGCTGCAAAATTTCTGGAGGAATCCCAGCTGACATGGATGTCGGGGTTAATCCTGCCACTCCCGATCCTGCCCGCACCAGAAAAAAGTCAGCATGGCCATGGTAATGGCCTGAAAACTTGACGAGCAGCGAACGCCCCGTAAACCCACGCGCCAAACGGGCTGCGCTCATGGTCGCCTCGGTGCCTGAAGAGACGAAGCGAATTTTTTCAATGGAAGGGACGAGCTTCACGATCTCGCGCGCAAGCTTTCCCTCAATCGCCGTCGTCATTCCGAAGCTTGTGCCGAGGGCCATGCGCCGCTGCACAGCGGCTAGAATCTCGGGATCGGCATGGCCATGAATCAGGGAGCCCCAGGAGCCGCAGTAGTCGATAAAGCAGCGCCCTTCGACATCATAGATCAGATCGCCCAAGCCGCGCTCCGCAATCAGCGGCAGCTGCCCCATGGCACGGCAGGAGCGCACCGGGGAGTTGACTCCCCCAGGGATGACTTCACACAGATTTTCAAAGGTGGTTTCGGTCTCAGATTTTTGATGCATGGATGCTTTTATAGCAGCTTAAAACTATTAAAGCAACTCCCCGTTGGCGCGATAGACAACTCCGCCATGTTGCTGAACCACCCGTGCAAAGGGCTTAAAATTGCCTTCTGGGTTATGGGCGAGACCTTGACTAAAGTCCTCCATCACAGCAAAGACCACTTTGTTGAAACAGAAGCGGTACTCCTTTTGAATGAGCTCCATGAAGAGTTCCGCAATATGTTGTGGTGGGTTTCCAAACACCCCGCAGCCGAGCGCTCCAAGGACTAAAGAGTCGTGGCTATTCTCATAGGCCATTCGCAAGATGGTCCTGATTTTCTCTTTAGTCCATTTTAACTGTTCCCCAGTAAGGCGAGGATTAGTTTTGTCTCTGAAATCAAGAGGCGGCTTTTCATAGGCGGCAAATGTAGCGACGGCAATCTGAGCGGGCTCTTCAAGCCACTCATAATCGCGCTCTCCTCCCATACGGAAGAGCGTCACTTGCGGGTTGTAGACCCCTCCTCCGCGACCGGCATGGTCGTCGCGATGGATCGGATAAAAATCGCGCGACTGAAACCCGTGTGTTTTATCCAGCGCAGCGGCAAGAGTCGTACAGCGGAAAAGCTCCTCCTCCTGGGTTCCAGCGTGATCTAAATAGGCTCCCCCACATTTATTGGAGTTGGCAAGATTGAGGACAAGTGTGCTGCTTCCATTTGCGCTGAGATCGTAGGCAGCTGCCACACAATTCTGAGCGCGCACTTCTAAAAGAGTCGTGTAGCGTGGCTGTTTCGCTGAAATAGGGCCGCCATCTCTATAAAAACGGGTATTTTGGACAGAAGGGGCAAAAGTAAAGTTACGCGTTTGTCCGGATGGCGTCGTGTAGCGACCCAGATTTAAGGCAGAAAGCGTCCCTTGAATCACCTCAACGCAGCGCCTGTCGCGTCTCATACGGCTCTCTTCCGCGCAAAAAGTGCTGTCAGTAGCACAACGGTCAAGATCGGAAGTCTTTCTTTCAATGGCAAGTGCAATAAGCTCCGGCTTAAACTCAAACTTCTCGCAAGGGTGTCTATTATAAAAGGCGCAGCGTCCAAAATCGTAGCCACACTTGTCCTGGTATCTCTCAATTCCCCTCTCTCCATAGATGTGCCACACTTGACCAAAAATCTCATCGGCCAGCTTGGGGTGCCCCTCTTCAAACTCTTTAAAGAGCCGATGCGCCTCGGCAGTATCTTCATATTCAGTCAAGTACTGGCGAATCAGGAACATTCTTTCCTGGAGATAGACTGGGCAGCACTTGTCAAAGCTTCTGCTTTTTCATGATTGGAACTTGAAAAACCCTCGCGATTATAAAAGCCAATTTTTGGATCGGCAAGCTGCGGATTGAGTCTCTTCAGCTGGGTAAAAACAGATTGCGCTTGGGCGGGTAAACGCTCCTCAAAGCGGGCAAACTCCTCAAAGGCTTGGAGCGTTTGATGGGCGCGGAATTGAGTTGCGATCTGATGCATCTGGCTCTTTGGAGGCAGGAGCATTGGATCTGTTGGTGTGAAAAAAAAAGTGGCTCGCTCTAAAGGATTTTAAAAGCATCTGGATCTTCTGATCCATCTGGACGACTTTTTCTTCCTGATCAACAAGAACGCATTTTAGCTGATGGAACTGACTGGCGCACTGGAGGAGCTCCCTGTAAAGATGACTCCAGAATTCTGGAGTATCTTTTCCTGTAACTTGATAGGGTTGAAACCGATCTATTTTTAACCTGAGAGAATTTACAATGTTCATAACTAGAAATAGTAATTGATAAGTATATTAATGGCAATTATTTTATAACAGGCGAGGGTCAGTTTTTTTGATAATTACACTGACATTCTTCTGATTAAATCCTTTATAACCTTCCCGGCGTTGAAGATTTTCGAGATGGCTTCCAACAGCTCCATAAGCTAAAAATTTGTCGGCCTGCTCGCGGCTGATTTTGCCTGCAGCCAGCAGTTTTTGCACGCGGGCCGGCTCCAGATGCCACACCTCCCCTTCCGTAAAAGCTTGTTTAAGGAAGGGAAAATTGCTGAAAGGCTCCATCATCCGAATATTTAAGGCTCCAAGATCCTGTGAGAGGGCATCAAAGCTAAATTGCGCTTCCAGATGGTGCATTCCCGCTTTTAAGATTGAATCGCCATGGAGGGCACACCAGAGGCCAATCGTTCCCAGCTTTTCCAGCTCCGCCATAGGCTGGTGGGCAAAATCGATCGCCAGCTCATCTGGAGCTAGATCGACGTCGAGAAAGAGGATCAGCCGGCAGCGCGGATTTTCCATCACCTGCGCTCCCCAACCCGCCTCCTCGCCTGCATAAAAGCGCTCGCGGCAGTGAAATCCCAGCATCTCAAATAGGCGCACGAGCTGAGGGAAATGGCGTCTGCTTGAGCGAAAAGTGTGATGGTCGTGGTTGGCCCAGCCCATGCCGAGCCGATCTTGCCGATTTTTTTGCAGCTGTCCTGCCAGATTGCGGCTCTGCCAGTAGCACCGCTCCCCTTCTAAAACCAGCCAGGCGGCCAGATCTTCGCCAAGCAGATTGACAAGCTCTGCGGCAAGAGCCAAGGTGCGCGCCATCCCCTCATCCTCATCTTGGATGTTGCGTGGACGGGTCTGCCACTTTTCTGCCGCTTCCAGATAGCGCTCCAGATAGCCCTCATTGGGGTAGGTGGGCTCGAGGAGTTCTGTCCCGCGCCGTTCGATCGCAAAGAGCGAGACTCCATTCGCTGTAGAGACACAGCAGCGGCGGTAGGGACTAAAGGGGGTTCCCTCGATCCAGCCGCTCATGCCGCGTGTCATCAAAAAATCGGAAATCGACTCGACAGAGAGGGCAACTCCTGAAAGAGGCAGATCCTGGTCGCGTACGACAAGGCGCGGAAGCTGCGCTCCCGGATGATGGTAGACGCGGTAGGAGGGGGTGACATGTTGAGGAAGGTATCCCGTCTCTTCCAGCTCTTTTTCAAGCGAAGGGGAACGCCCGATAATCAGATGATCGAGCCAATCAAAGAGGCGCGTGCTTGTATGCTGTGCCAGATCGCGCTGCAAGGAGCGGATAAAGGGATTTTCTGCACAACTTGCTTCAAGAATGCGCATAGCAAGTGCTTCTGCATGAGGCTGACAGCTCCACTGGAACGGAATCATGCCAATTCCTCATTTTTTAATTCATTCATAGCTCTTTTTAAATCTTGTCTTAAGTTAAAAGCCTCACTTTCATTTTTAGTTTTTTCTAATTTACTTTTCAACTCCTTCACCCTGTTTAATTTTTTCTCTATGGCACCAATCTCTTTTTTTGTTTTATTTAGCATTTCTTCATCTGCTTTCGCTTGTTTTTCAAGACCTTTTTCCAATTTCGTTGTCTCTGAGTATTTGCTTGCCTCGCGCTGATAAGCAGAGCGACTCTCATAACTCTTAGAGCTCTGTCGCCTTTCTTGATGTTTCAGATCTTTTAACCTCTCTTTTGCTTCCGTTTTTACTTCTGCTATACGCTCTTTCAAATCGGGCAAAGCTGCTTTTTTTTCACCAGCAGCAGCCATATGAGCCTGTTTTAAACCTTTAATTTGGGTCGATTTGACTGAGCCGACGGCTCCATCTAGACTAGAATCTTTTTTTGTTTTGGCTTTTTTATCTTCGGACTGCCCAAAAATAGTCTGATAAATCTTTTCACCAATTCGGCATAAATACCCCCATTAGTTAATTAACGAAGTATATTTATATAATGAATTTAAATATTTAATTTGTCAAATAATTAAAGAGACAGCATTTTCTAATTTTTGAAGGGAATGATTTGAAATTCGTAGACTTCGTCAGGAGAGATGCGGCTGCAGAGATGGCGCAGGCTCTCCTACTTGTGAATGAGAATAAAATCGACCTCATGCAGAGAGGCGAGAAGTGTCACAAACTCCGCGTCGGGCCGCTCTATCTTTAAGATAGATCAGTAGGCTCCCGATCGGTGCGTCGATCGAGATGGCGCAGCGCATTAAAAGAGCGGCGCGCTCAACCCCTCCATCTTCCAGAAAGACCTAGAACAGCAAATTTGCGCCCATGCAGTGCCTGCTGCAACGCAAAGAGATGCTCCTGATCAAAGATCTTGTTGCCCACATCCTGCTCGAGAAGCCGACGGGCAAGGTCAGAGAGCGATATGCGAGCGCAGCCGACCCGTTCGATCGCAATCCCCGCCGCGACATTCGAAAGCTGGATCGCCTCGGCTACGGTTAAATCGCTCGCAAGGGCGCAGGCGAGCATGGCTAAGACTGTGTCTCCCGCTCCCGTTACATCCTTCACTTCCCGCGCGCGGACGGGGAAGTCTTGCCGCTCTCCCGTGCGAGAGAAGAGCGAAATCCCCTCTTCAGAGCGGGTCACCATGAGCATCTCGGCGTTCGAGAGCTGCAACACCTTTGTCGCTACTAGGTCTAGCGGAGCTTCGCGCGGAAGGCCTGCGGCGGCGTAGGCTTCCGATAAGTTGGGTTTTAAAATGGTCGCCTGAGCATACTTATCAAATTCAATCCCCTTCGGGTCAGCGATGATCGGAATCGACCTTTCGCGGGCTGCCTTAATAACCGCCTGAAGAAGCCGGCGGGAAAGAAACCCCTTGCCATAGTCGGAGATGGCGATCACCTTCACCTCTTGCAAGAGCAGCGGCAGCGCTGCGATCACGCGCTCTTCAAGCTCTACTGGAAGCGGGAGGATCTGCTCATGGTCGACGCGCACGATCTGCTGATTGTCAGCAATGACCCGGTTTTTAATCGGCGTAGGATAATGATCTTGGACGACAACGCCGCGGCGATCGATCTCCTCTTCTTCAAAAGCGCGCAGCAGCCGCTCGCCCGCAAGATCGTTTCCGACGCGGCCGACGGCAACGACATCGCACCCCATCGCCACTAAGTTGAGAAGCACGTTGCCGGCCCCTCCCAAGCGATGCTCTTCGCGCAATACGTGAACAATTGCGACAGGCGCTTCAGGAGAGATGCGGCGCGCTTTGCCGATCGTGTAGGTGTCGAGCAGGATATCGCCGATAACGAGAATTTTCTTTCGCTCGAGACGGCTAAATGTTCCTGTCAGTCTTACCATGTGACCCCTTTAGTGAGGTAGTCGCGCACATATTCGATCACGCTGCCTTCAAGAGGGCGGCACTCGATCTCTTTTCCAAGAACAGCTGCTGTTTTGCTCATATCGGCGCAGGTGTAGTTCTGGTACTTGCCTAGCAGGTCCGTCGGCATGTCGATGTACTGGATGTTGACGGGAAGTTTAAGAGCCTTAAAAACTGCAGTTGCAAGCTCATTCCAGGTCTCCGCTCGGCCACTTCCAATATTGAAAATGCCTGTCGCCTCATTGTCGAGGAAGGCGCAGGTCATGCGCGCCACATCTTTGACATAGATAAAATCGCGCTTCTGCTCCCCATCGCCAAACTGCTTCGGATCCGAAGATTTAAACAGCTTAATAAAGCCTTCACGCTTAGCTGTCGGCAAAATATGAGTGATCGCCGACGCCATCCGCCCCTTGTGGTACTCGTTGGGGCCAAAAACATTGAAATACTTCAGACCGACTGCACGGTCGAGAAGCCCCTCGCGCTTAAGCCACAGGTCGACCAGATGCTTGGAATAGCCGTACATGTTGAGCGGATGGTAGCTTTCGAGCGTCTCATGCGCATCTGAAAAGCCCTTCAGCCCATCTCCATAGGTCGCTGCCGATGAGGCATAAATAAAGCGCTGCTTATGCTTAAAGGCATATTCGGCGAGGCGTAAGGTGTAGCGGTAGTTATTTTCGAGAAGATAGCTGGCGTCCGTTTCGACAGTGCTGCTACAAGCTCCCAGATGGATGAAGGCCTGAATTTCAGATTCGCGCCCTTTCAGCCAGTCGTAAAGGTTCTGCTTGGCAATAAAGTCGATAAACTTCTTGCCGACCAGGTTCTTCCACTTTTCTGTCTTGGCTAGCTCGTCGACCACAATGATGTTGCCAAAGCCCTGCTCATTGAGATGGCGGATGACGCCCGATCCAATAAAGCCGGCTCCGCCTGTGACGATGATTTTTTTGTCTCTTTTCATTGAGGCTCCTTCAGGAAGAGAGAGCTATTTTAGCGGATTGGCCAATAGTTGACGAGAGTTTTGGAACCTTTTGCAGGGATTTTTCTTCAGGATGGGGAGGATGGACAGGATACTCTGTTGATGAAACTTAAGCCCCAGAGGGGACTCATAAGTTTAAGAGACTCTAAGAAGCCACTGAGGAGTGGCCAAATTGCAGCCAGTGGCTGCCCGCGAACGCGGGGTTTCATCTACCTAGATTCTATCCTGTCCATCAAAGTCTCGTCAATACCAACTTTCCGCCAAGCGATTGACGAAACGAATGGCGTAGGAAGTAGAACCTGGAACATTTGGCGCCTCAACTTTTCCTCCACAAAAAAAGCTAGAGCCTGATCCAGACAACAGCACAAGTGCATATCCCTGTTCGATCAAGCTGGCCTTTACATCCGCAAGGCCTGGAGTTACGTCAAAGGCGGCCTGCTCTAAGTCATTAAAGTAGCCCGGCTTTCCTGCCAAAAAATGTTCAAGAAACTGTTCGGGGTCACGCTGAGGCAATGCCCGCACATCCAATTTCCCATACACAGCGGGCGTCGAAGTACCCTGAGCAGGTTTAACAACCCAAAGCTCTTGGGGCGCAAGAGCCGGCAGCGGCCTCACAACCTCTCCACGACCGGTACAAAAGGCCGTCCCGGTCGACAAAAAAAAGGGAACATCTGAACCAATTTCGCCTGCCCACTGCTGCAATATCTCCTCTTCCACAGGCATGCCTAAAAGCTGATTCAGAGCCCACAGGGTCGTCGCGGCATTGCTGCTCCCCCCGCCAAGGCCTGCCTGGTGGGGGATTTTTTTGTCGAGATGGACGCGTAGACCAAACTGCAGGCCAGTTTTGCGTCGAAAAAGATCAACTGCTTTAAGAACTAAGTTGGAGCTGTTGGTAGGCAGCGAGGGATCGCTGCAGGTCAATGCATCGCGTTCCTCAAGTGCAAAGTCTAGCGTATCGAAAAAGTCTACTGCTTGAAAAAGTGAGGCGAGCTCATGGTAGCCGTCATGGCGGCGGCGCAAGATACGCAAAAACAGATTGAGCTTAGCGGGAGAGCGAAGTTTCATGGGAGTGATGCAGCGACTTTAAAATCGCTGCATCCCTTTATGTTAGCTTTGAGCTTCTTCAGCCACAATCTTGAGTGTTAAGGTGGCGGTGACATCCTCTTTCAGCTTAAGTGTCAGAGGGAAAACGCCCGTCTCTTTGATCGGGTGTTTCACAGCCGCATGAACCGCTTTCTTCTCTACAGTCAGAGAAAGTTGCTGCGCGATGAGCTCTGCCACATCGTGAGAAGTCACGGACCCATACATATGTCCCTCGTGGTCGACTTTTACAATCGTTGTAATCGTCGCACCTTCGATTGCTGCTGCATGCGTCTCTGCCTCTTTTTTGTCTTCGATAGCCTTTTTGCGACGCTCTTCTTGGAGGCGCGCCTGCATCTTTAAGGCTCTCTTGTCGGCGAGCACTGCAAACCCTTGCGGAAGAAGGTAGTTGCGCGCATAGCCCGGCTTCACAGAAACAATTTCGCCACTGCGTCCTAAATCATCGACATCTTTCATTAATAGCAATTTATTGGCCATAGCCTAGATCTCCTTAAGGGTTATACCTCAGCCACGAACGGCAAAAGAGCCATGTAGCGAGCGCGCTTGATTGCAAGGGAAAGAAGCCTCTGAAAATGAGAGGAGACGCCTGTAATGCGTCTTGGCAAAATTTTGCCACGTTCTGTAATAAACTTCTGCAATGTTTGCGTATCTTTATAATCGATATCTTTAAAGCCCGCTGACACAAAAGGGCAGCGTTTGCGCTTTCTGGAGCGGAAGTCGCCCGGTTCAGTGGGGTAAGAAGGCGCAGGTCTTGGTTTTCTTTGCTGCTGCATCATTGTTGTTCCTCCAGAGCTTTGAATTCAATTTTTTCCAGTACCTTGTCCGCACGAAGCGTCACAAAGCGCACGAGGTCCTCGTTGAGATGGTACTCTTGCCACAGCTCATTGATAGCTGACGGAACCAGGTTGAAATATAGGATGTAGTAGTGCCCTTCGCGATGCCCTTCGATCTGGTAGGCCAGGCGACGGCGTCCCTGGTCGTGAATCTTCACGACTTCTCCGCCACGTCCTGTGATGCCAGCTTGGATCTTATCCAGAGCCTTGCGGCGCGCCTCTTCACTCAACGTCGCCTTGATGACGTACATCCCTTCGTAAAGGTTGTGCTTCTGTTGACTCATTTTGTTTTTCTCCTCGCTTAACTATATTTACTTTGGCATTGACGCGCTCCATCACTCTCTCGAGAGGAACATGCATCCAACCATCCAAAGCCGCGCCCGCCTTTTCTAAAAGTAGCGGCAGCGCTTCTATCTCTTCGCCCGAAAACGGGTCTAACACATAATCCGCCAAAACCTGGGCCGTCTGTCCGCGTCCTATTCCCATGCGGAGCCGCACATAGCGCGATGTGCCGATCTGCTCCTCAATGCTCTTGAGACCGTTGTGGCCCCCAGAGCTGCCTTCCGGTTTGAGGCGCATGGCCCCAAAATCAAGGGCGATATCGTCACAGACAACAGCTAAGGTTTCTACGGGTAGTTTGTAGAAATCCATGAGAGCCTTTACAGCTCTCCCACTCTCATTCATATAGGTCGTCGGCACCAGCAAAAAAAGTGGTTTTCCTTCAACCTTTCCTTGAGCCACAAGGGCCTGGAAGCGCTTCTCCTCTTTTAGGATTAAGCCTAAGCTACGCGCCATCTCCCTGACGACTAACTCGCCAAAGTTATGACGCGTCTTCTCGTAGCGCTTGCCAGGATTGCCTAGTCCTGCGACTACCCAGCCGCTCATTAACGCTTCGCAATCACCACGGCCACTTCATGCAGATCGGCGAGCGGTCTGACTGCAGGCGAAATCTCCAGGTCGCTCAGGCGCTTCACTTCAAAGAGCGCCAAATTTCTGACGTCGAGATTGAAGCACTCGGGAAGATCTTCCGGGAAGCAGCGCACGCGCAAATTGCGAATGACGGGACGCAAAACGCCGCCCAATTTGATCCCCGCGCAGTCGACCACTCCTGTGAATTCGATCGGCACATTGACATTGATCTTGACCTTGTCGAGAAGCTCTTCAAAGTCAAGGTGGTTGACGCGATAGCTTGTGGGCTCATATTGAATCTCTTTCACGAGAGCGCGGCGCACTTTTCCATGCTCGTCCGTAAGTTCAAAAACCGTTGTGGGAAGACGTCCGCTCTGCACTTTGCGCAGCAAACCGGTAAAATCGGCTCCATGGACAGTGAGTGTCTCAGACTCTTTGCTGCGATTGTAAATAATGGCAGGAATATTGCCTTCGCGGCGGATCTGATTCGACTCTGCTTTGCTTTTTCCCTTGCGTGGGAACACTTTTAATTTCATTTTGCCTCCAAAAAAAAACTTTTGCCCAAAAAATTGGGGACTAATCAAATAGTGAAGAGATGGACGCGCTTGACAGGATGCAGCGGATAGCTTGACTGAAGAGGGGGGCGACCGAAACATAGCGCACCTTTGTCGTCGCCGACAGGCGCGCTGTGCGCGGAATCGTATTACTTACCCAAAGTGCCTCAATCGGACTTTTTTCAATTACCTCTGCCGCTTCACCCACAAGTATTCCGTGGGTCACCGCAGCAAAAATCCTCTTGGCACCCTTCTCTCGGCATGCTTTCGCTGCTGACACCAGTGTTCCCGCTGTGGAACACATATCGTCAGCGAGAAGGACATCTTTTCCATTCACATCCCCGATGACCGTGACGGCTTCGACTTGGTTGGCATCCAACGCGCAGTTTGTCGACGATTGCAAAGTCGACACCCAGCGATTTGGCGTAGGCCCTTGCCAGCTTGACGCTGCCTATATCGGGCGTACAACAACAGACGAACCGCATCCCACTTCTTGAAGGCTTCCGTCAAAACGGCCTGCCATACAGATTGTCAACAGGAATATCAAAAAAACCTTGGAGCTGCCCAGCATGCAGATCCATCGTCACTACCCGCGTCGCCCCGGCATTGCACCAGGAGATTGGCGACAAGTTTCGCAGTAATCGGCACGCGCGGCTGTCTTTGCGGTCTTGTCGGCAATAGCCAAAATAGGGCATAACCAGCAGCGATACTGCGTGCTGAGGCCCTCTTTAAGGCATCGATCATGATCAGCAGCTCCATCAGGTAACTTATTGGGATCGAGAGCCACCGTCTGTAAAACAAACACATCGCGCCCGCGCACATTTTCTTGTATCTGGATCGCTATTTCACCATCTGGAAAGCGCTCTAAATGCACTTTCCCGAGCTGCATGCCAAGATCTTCTGCCACCTCCTTAGCCAGTTCGGGTGGGAAGTCCCAGAAAACAGAACAAAAGGAGTTTGAAGCTCTTGCATTCTTATAACCCAAGTTGCGCCCTAGCTTCGGTTCATCTGATGCGCGCTGTTTTGCATGCAGAAATAGGGCAATTTTCGCCTACTTTACCCAAGTATGTCAAAAATTGCCCCTATTTCAGCCTGCAAAAAATCGCATCATCAGCTGAACCAAAGCTAGACACAACTCGGGTTTAACCCAGTCTTTATTGGGGTGGAAGGATTCGAACCTCCGCATGGCGGTACCAAAAACCGCTGCCTTACCGCTTGGCGACACCCCAGCAGTTGCAAATTAGCAATTTTATAGAGGGGATATATTTATTGCAACAGTTACTTTTTCTATGTTTGACGCTTAGAGCAAAAATCGGTATATTGAAATTTTATCTCAAAGAAAACTTATAAACTATGCACAGCATCCATATCGCTTCTGAACTCGCACCCCTGGCAAAAGTCGGAGGGCTTGCCGATGTCCTCCTGGTCTCTGCCGCGAACTCTCCTGGAAAGGCCATGATGTCGACATCATCATTCCTAAATATGATTGCATGGACAGCAATGAGATCCGCGATCTGACCATCGACTATCCGAATCTGATGTCCTTTTACGAGGGAGAATGGTTTCCACAATACCGTCTGGATGGGCTGGGTCGAAAATTTGAAAGTCTATTTTATCGATCCGCACCATCCTCGCCACTTTTTTAATCGCGGCTGCTTTTATGGCTGTGAAGATGATCTCGAGCGCTATCTCTATTTTTGCAGAACCGCCCTCGAATTTATCTATAAAAAGCAGCTGACGTCCCGACATTATCCATCTGCACGACTGGCAGACCGCAGCCATCGCTCCCCTCTACGTACGATATGTATCAAGGCACTTGGGCTATACAAGACCTAAAATCGTCTTTACTATCCATAACATCGAGTATCAGGGAAAATGCGCCGCCTCTGATCTTGATAAAATCGGTCTCAATGGCAACTCGTACCTCACTCCCGAAAAACTGCAGGACACGCTATCACCAAGACTCGATCAACCTCCTTAAAGGGGCCATTGTCTACTCCGACTATGTCACGACCGTTTCGCCGAACTATGCAAAAGAGGTCACAACCCCCGAAGGCGGACGCGGACTGGATCAAGGTTCTGCATCGAGTATAAAAACAAGTTTTCCGGCATTTTGAACGGCATCGACTATTCCTACTGGAATCCCGAAATCGACCGCTATCTTCCCGCCCATTTCTCCTCGCGGGAAATGCCTGCGAATAAAAAAGATCGCAACACCCTCGATAAAAAGGCCTACATCAAGAAAATACTGCGCGAGGAGCTGCTCCTTGTCCGAGCAGCATAAACCGATCGTGGGCTGCATCACGCGCCTTGTTCCGCAAAAAGGGATCGAGCTGATCAAACATGCTCTCAACTTTACTCTCCTGAATGGGGGGCAATTTGTTCTTCTTGGCTCTAGCCCCATTCCCAGCATCAATGCCGAATTTCACGCCCTCAAACACCACTACGCTGATGATCCCAACGTCCACTTTACCCTGCACCATCAGGAAGATCGGGCCCATCTGATCTATGCCGGCTGCGACATGTTCATCGTCCCCTCTCTTTTTGAACCGTGCGGACTGACGCAAATGATCGCCCTGAAATATGGGACAATCCCTATTGTGCGCAAAACAGGGGGCCTTGCCGACACGATTTTCGATGTGGACTACTCTGGAAAACCATTTGACGAAACTAATGGCTATATGTTTGACTTTCCAGACGCTCCTGGAATCGAATCTGCCTTGCGGCGCGCCTTCGACTGCTGGTTTCACGATCCAGAAAAATGGCGCAAGCTGATGATCAATGGCATGAATGCCGACTTTAGCTGGAACAAGTCTTCCAATTTATATCTCGATATCTATAAAAAAATCAGCGGCAAGGGGGTGCTTTGAGCCTCGCAAACTATTTAACCTTTATACGCATCTTCATCAGCCCCATTTTTCTGCTCGTCTATGTCGCGCATGAGAGCTTTGGGATCAGTACAACCCTACTTCCCTACGTCCTGCTTTTTCTTCTCGGGGTCTCTGAGCTATCCGACGCTTTCGATGGCTTTGTGGCCCGAAGTTATAACCAGGTGACCGATCTTGGCAAAATCCTCGACCCGATGGCCGATAGCATCGCGCGCATTTCGGTCTTTTTGACCTTCACACTGGACCCTG
This sequence comes from uncultured Parachlamydiaceae bacterium, assembly GCA_963745935.1. Taxonomy (GTDB): domain Bacteria; phylum Chlamydiota; class Chlamydiia; order Chlamydiales; family Parachlamydiaceae; genus JAJFUZ01. Next base: position 396,922 of record CAVUZO010000002.1, on the reverse strand, counting down.
TGCACCTTCCGATGCTGCTCATCTTTGTCTTCATTTACCGCGACTCGGTCATCAGCACACTGAGGACCATCTGCGCCCTTAAAGGTTTTGCCCTTGCAGCCCGCCCTAGCGGCAAGGTCAAGGCGGTGATTCAGGCCGTCGCCGCTTTCCTCATCTTGCTCCTTATGATTCCCCACTCCCTTGGCATGCTCTCCACAGACCATCTCCGCCAGCTGAGCACCCTCTTTGTGACGTTTGCAGCTGCCTACGCCATCTACTCCGGCATCGATTATCTGCATGCCAACCGCATCTATGTCAAAAAGATTCTCACTCAAGGGAATTCGCAGTATGAGCGCCCCTGAAGTTCTTGGGATCGGCTCCCCTTTCTGGGACTATATTTTGCGCGTGAGCGAAACATTTTTAGATTCCAACACAAAAGTCAAGGGAGGGGTCGAGATGATCGACGCGACAACGTTTCGTCGCCTCATCGACAAGGCCGAAACGCCCGTGACGCTTATTGCCGGAGGGAGCTGTGCCAATGTGATCAAGGGGCTTGCCCACCTGGGCCACAGCTGCGCCCTTTTGGGTAAGGTGGGAAGCGACGAGGCGGGCAAAATTTACATTAAGCGCATGCGCGAACTTGGAATCGTGCCTCTCCTCATACCTGCGCAGGCTCCCACAGGGCAGGTGATCGCGCTTGTGACACCTGATGGAGAGCGCACCATGCGCGACTTTCTTGGCGCAAGCAGTGAAATGAGGCCTGAAGATCTCTCTCCAGACGCCTTTAAAGGGGTGAAATGGGTGCATATCGAAGGCTACACCCTTCTTGCCGAAGGTGTGGCAGCGCGCGCCATGCAGCTTGCCAAAGAGGCAGGCGCCGGCATCTCCTTTGATCTTGCCAATTTTGAACTTGTCCAGCGTTTCAAGAGCGAAATCATCGCCCTAGTCTCCCGCTATGTGGACCTGCTCTTCTGCAATGAGGAGGAGGCTAAAATACTCACCCTTCGAGATCCGCCAGGAAGCTGCGCTCTTCTGCGCGACCTCTGTAAAATTGCCGTCGTTTCGATGGGAAAAGAGGGCTGCTGGGTGGCCAGTGAGGAGGGGGAGATCCGCTGCACCGCCTATCCTGTCGCGCCGCTCGATTCCACCGGGGCTGGCGATCTTTTCGCAGCAGGGTTTCTCCACGGCTACTTGACTGACAAACCCCTATCAGATTGTGCGTCTGCTGGCGCTAAAGTGGCAGCTGCCGTCGTGCAGGTGCTCGGAGCTGAGATTCCGGCCGTCACTTGGCAGTCGCTTAAGAGCGAGCTCTCAATATAAGGGCCGCAAATTGACTTTCTAATGTAAGTAACTTATTTTTTACGGAGGGATGCATAGAAACTGTATGGGTTTCCCCAAGACGGTCCCACTCTGTTTTGAGCGTTGCGATTTCAGTTGCAATGAGTGTAAGCAGATCGCGATATTCCCTAAGAATGGCCTCCTGAGCCGTTTGTTCAACTCTGACACCAATCCCCGAGCCTGTTCTGGATGTTGTTGGAGCTGTTTGCGTGGATGAAATGCTGCTCATATTTTCCCTTTTTGTACAGTTGTAAATGTACCGCTTACACGATTTTTAAGCAATTTCTCCGTCAGTTGTAAAATTAATTATTGACAGCAAAAGAGAGTTCTCGCTACGGCTCGATTAAAAGGAGACTAAAAGTCATGCGGAAAATTTTTCACTACTTGAACATTTGTCATTTGGCGACAGTTTTCTTTCTAGGCCTCTTTAGCCAGTCCCTAGAGGCTGTTTATATCAATCGATTCACAGCGATCGAACATGGGGCCATGACGTTTACCGGGAATACGTTAGGCCTCAGTAAAGAGATTAATAGCCAAGACGTGGGAACATCCGATGGGATTGGGGCTTACATCACAACCGATACAACCCAACAAGTGCCCACATATCCGGCAGGAACGACACTTTTAATCGCGAATAATATGTCCGCAGCCAATCTTGTGATTCCAGATGGAAGCACGATCTTATATGCAGAGCTCGTCTGGAGTGGTAGCTACGGTTTTTTGAATGAAGATGCAGGCATAGGTGAGGACCCAAATATTGTCTTAATTCCAGCAGACGGTCCTGTTAACTTTATTACCCCTGATAATGTCGTGCATGCGATTACGTCCGATCCGGCGACGCGACAAAATGTTCAGAATGGAGATCCTGCTATCCACTATCCTGCGGGAAATTATACCCGTAGCCAAGATGTGACTGCACTTGTTGCAGCAGCTGGTGCTGGAACTTATGCGGCTGGGAATATCCCTTCGACTCTTTCGGCTTTAGATAATACCCATAATGCAGCGGGCTGGACCCTTGCAGTCGTCTACCGCAATCCCGCGCTGCCGATTAACAATATGACTGTCTTTGTCGCTTGCGAGCAGGCAACCAATCCCGGCAATCCTGTTGTTGTTTCTGGCTTTTGCACTCCACCGCAAGCCGAGCAGGTCGGCAGACTTTTAGTCAGCGCTATAGAAGGGGATGCAAACAAGGAAGGGGATCATATGGCAATCCGGCCCACGTCTCCCCCAGCCTTTCTGCTTTCTGGTCCAAACAATAATGTGAATAACTTTTTCGCCTCCCAAATTAATAAAGATGATGGAACGCTGGATACAAGCGGAACGTTCGGGACACGGAACCAGACCCCTCCCACTGACATTAGCGGAGGAAGGCAAGGGTATGACATCACCAATGTCGATTGCTCAGCGACACTCCTTCAAAACCAGACAGTGGCCTTTGCTCAAGGGATTACAAATCCTGGCGCTGAAGACTACACCATCAACTCGTTAGGAATCCAAGTCCTTGTTTTAGCTCCCACAATTGTCCCTGTAAAAGAGGTCAATGGCGTCGACTCCATTCAGGCTCAGGTGGGTGATGTCGTAACCTTTACCATTTCTCATGAAAATACAGGGACCGCGACTGCCTTTGATGCCAAGTTTATCGATATTTTAGAAACAGGTCTACAACTGGTTCCAGGAAGCTTTACCGTGGATAGTGTGCCGGTATTAAACCCAGACCTGGTCAATGGCGTTCCACTTGGAGATATGGACCCTGGCGCTATTCGATTGATCTCCTTTCAAGTCAAAATTTTTAGTCTGCCTCAGTCGGGTCTCATCTATTATAACCACTCCACTGTTGCATTCAATTTTGATCCTTGCAATACGGAAGAGCCCATTGTCAATGAGGTCGATTCCAATATTGTTGATATCATTTTGCCACCACCTCCGCCACCACCTCCTCCAAAACCGCGCCCTCCATGCTTTCGGGGAAAAATCTTCGAGTGTAAGTCTCATCATAAAAAAAGTTTTGTTGTCAAATTGAACTGGTCGGCACCAGCTAAAACTAAAAATCTGATTGGCTACGAGATTTTTCTTGGGGCCAATCTCATTGGATTAGTTCCAGCAGATGCGCCAAAGAAGTTCCGATTCTGCCTCTCCTCCAAAAAGCAAGCAGATAAAATCAGTATCGTGGCCGTCTATACCAAAAACAGGGTAAGCAACCATAAGAAAGTGACGATTTGTAAGAAGAGGAGATCTTAACCTGCGTTAAAACCCGACTTGCGCCCTATCAATGACTGATCTGATGCGCGCTTGTTTTGGAGGCTAAAACGGGGCAATTTTCGCCTACTTTACTCAAGTATGTCAAAAATTGCCCCGTTTTAGCCTCCAAAAAATCGCATCATCAGCTGAATCACCGCTAGGGCGCAAATCGGGTTTAAATAGTGGTCTAGAAATTAAGAAGAGGAGATCTTAATCTGCGTTTAATAGTGGTCTAGAATATAGCTAGGAGCAGAAAAAACCCGCGCTTTGTGGCCTCTGTGGTAGTTATACAAGTCTCTAGTTTTTAATGACTTATATCCTATCTATCCTACCCATCCTGAAAAGACCAAAGCGCCAACTTTAAATCCGCGCAAGCTCAGGAGAAGCAGATCCAGCTTCAGCAGGCTCTGCAGCTACTTCTTGAACCTCTGCGGTGCTCTCAAGATTGAAGGAGAGATCGTGCCGCAGGCGGAATATGCCGTAGCAGTTGATCAGAAGAAGAAGCCCCCCTGCAATCTGCATGACAGACTGGGCAGTCGAAGATTCCACAAAAGAAAAGAGCAGGAGCGCCACAGCTGCGTAGACATAATAGAGGACGCGTCCTCTTTTGGGAGCCAGATATTCGGCGCACTTGAGGCCGACGCAAAAGTAGGAGTTGACCGTAGTATACCCTAAAAGGAAAAGCAGAAAGGGCATGAAGTAGTTCATGTAGGGGAAATAGGTGGCGAGCGCGCTCTGCACAAGCATATCTGTAGAGATGGGCTGATGCCACACATCTGTGACCAGGATGGTAAGAACGCTTGCCGTGCAGATAAAGAAGGCGTCCGTGATAATTTCAAAAATGACTAAAGAGGCCTGTCTCTCAGGCACCTGAGTGCTGCTTTCTGCATGAATGACGGAAGCATAACCGATTCCTAAGTCGCCCGAATAGCAGCCGCGGCGAACGCCCTGAGAAATAGTCATCAGCAGGGTGCTGCCTGCAAAGCCACCAACTGCGGCATGACTTGTGAATGCCGAAGAAAAGACATCCACCAGAACAGCGGGTAACGCGTCAAAATTTTGAATGATCAGCCAGCCGCCCATACTCATGTAGATGAGAACGAAGAGAGGCATCACTGTGCTCGCAATATTGCCCACGCGCCGCACGCCGCCAGCTCCCGCGAAAAGGACCAGGGCAAGAAGCGAGCCAATGACGACATACTGGTTCAAGCCCCAGTTGTGGACCAGACTGTCTTTGACGATACTAAATTGATAAATCTCAACGCCATAGACGCAGAGGAGAAGACACACAATGAGAGGAGGCCAAGAGCTTTTGAAAACGCGCTGAAGAAAATACATCGGTCCGCCATTATAGCTGCCTTTTCCATTAGCTTGACGGTAGCGCATGCCTAGATAAACCTCGGCATATTTCACCATCCCTCCCACAATTGCTGTGATCCAGATCCAGAAAAGGGCGCCCGGGCCGCCGATCTGTACAGCCGTACAGATCCCAACCACGTTGCCAACGCCCACACAGCCACCAACGCCGGCAAAAAAGGCCTGCATGGGGTGGACTCCCCGCTGCGCATGGTCGCGCGAGAAAAGGAGACTGAAGAAGGTCTTGACAACTGTGGGGAATTTGCGAAACTGAACAAAGCGGGACTGGATGCTCAGGATCAGCCCTAAAAGCATCAAGATGGGAAAGCCAAGATAGCCCCACAAACTATTTTCGAAGAGATCGAGAAACCACGCCAGCTGTTCCATCATTACGCCATTTTTAATTAAAGTTTAATAGAGTATCATAACTGTTTAACAAATTACCTGTCAAGAAATTGTTTATTTTTGTCCAAAAACTGCTCTTTCCAGTAGTAGCCATCCAAAAGGCCGCTGCAGTCGCGCCGCAAGATCCAGTAGGCAAGATAGAGCGCTTCAATAGAGGCTAAACCGCGCTCAGGATCCAGGCAATCCTCTTGGCGGCGCGGATAGGCCGTGCGAAACTGATCCGGCAGACGGCGCGCCACAAGATTCGGAATCCCTTGCGTCAAACGCTGCATGCGCTCCGCATAGCGCCAGGTGGCATCGAGGAGCAAAATCCCTTGCCCCGCATCCGCTTCTGTGAGAAGGGGCGCTTTTAGATCTAGGAGAAAGTAGCTGCCGGTAAGCTTTGGGGGAGCCGCCATGGGATAGGAGTGAAATTGCATATCAGCCCGCCCCTCAAGGCCGCGCAAGCTGCATTTCTTCAGATTCTCACGGCGATGCCGAAGGATAACTGTAGGCGGAAATTCGTTACACACAACAAAAAGGATAGCGAGATTTTGCTTTAAATGCCAGACCTGATAAAGTGGTGAAAAGACTAAAGAGACTTAAACTGAGGAATCGTCATGAAAATACTGCTATTTATCATCGCCCTTGCACTGCCCTCGCTTCAAGCAAGCGCAGCTGAACGCATCACCTGGCTCACCAATTATGAGCAGGCTGTAGCCAAGTCTAAAGCAACAGGAACGCCTCTTTTAATGCTTTTTACTGGCTCTGACTGGTGCAGCTGGTGCATGAAATTAGAAAAAGAGGTGTTCGCCACTCCTGAATTTGCAGCCCTAGCAGCAAATAAATTTGTATTCCTCAAACTTGACCGCCCCTCATACACGACCTTGGAGCCACAAGTGAAGGCTCAGAATGAGCAGCTCCAGAAGAAGTTTGACATCGTCGGCTGGCCCACGCTTGTTCTATTCGATACCCAGCGACTTCAAACGATTGGCAGGATCGGATATGAGAGCGGAGGCCCCCAAAACTATGCAAATCGCCTCCAGAAGATGGTCACGGATTATAATGCCTATAAACAGAAGACCGATCAGTTGGAACAGAAAAAACTCTCAGCCACTGAACTGAAAAAACTCTATGAAAAAGCTAAGGAGCTCGACATCTACACCGATGTCGCGCGTCTCCTCAAAGCAGGGTTAGCTTCTGAGGAGAAGACCTTTTTTCAACTGGAGCGCTACCGTTTTCTCATGGAAGAGGGCAATCTGCGCGATCCTGAAGCCATTTCCCTGCGCAAGGAGCTCCTGGCAGCAGATCCGAAAAATGAGCGCAAGATCCCTTATCAGCTCGCTGTGATCGATTTTGAAGCGCTGTCGCTTGAGGCAGAAAAAGAGGGATGCTGTCCCGACATGATGGTGAAACCTTTAGTCAGCTACGTCGAACAATTTGGGAGCCAAGATCATGAAAACCTGTGGCGCCTTGAAATGATCATCTCACAGGTCTATCTCGAGCATGATAAGATCGCGCAAGCTCTCAAATATGCGCAATCTTCTCATGAAGCTGCTCCTACAACGGTCCAGCCAGAAATCGCCAAAGCGATTCACAACATTCAAATCGTCGCCCAAATGCACTAAGTCGAAGTTCTTAATAGTCGAAGAAGCTCGTTATAAATATCGTTCGAAGATGCCTCACAAGCCATTGTCCGTGGCCTGATGTTAATGTCTATCCCCATTGGAAGCAGAGGAAATGCGAGGCGAAAGGCCTCTCTCACAATGCGTTTGAAGCGATTGCGCTCGTGAGCCTTTCCGTAGCGACGCGTCACGGTAATGCCAAGCCGCGTCACCTCAAGGCCATTGGAGCGCTGCTCGATAGCCACCCACTTGCCTGTGTGGCGCACTTCAGAGCGCGCTAATTTAAGATATTGGATGCGTTTGAGAAGGCGAACCGCCTTGGGGAAACTGGAGTTCATCGGCGGTTTCGCATGCGGGGCTTTTAAGCGCGAGTCAGTTCCACTCTTCCGCGAGCGCGGCGGCGATTAATAATTTTGCGGCCGCTGGCAGTTTTCATACGTGCGCGAAAGCCGACGACAGATTTACGGCAGCGCTTGCTAGGTTGGAATGTACGCTTCATGTTGCAAGTCCTTGAATTGATTTGAAAAAACTATAGCAGCCCGCGGGATAGGAATCAAGCAAAAAAAAAGATTTCAGGAGGAAAATTGTTGAACAGAAATCGCCTGTGCGGTATAACTTTAGCTTTATTAAATAAGGACCTTAAGTCATGAAAGTCAAAGCATCTGTCAAAGCCGATCCTTCGAAAGGTGACATTCTTGTACGCCGTCAAGGACGTCTTTACGTCATCAATAAAAAGGACCCTAACCGCAAGCAGCGTCAAAAAGGGCCAGCCCGCAAAAAATAAGGAAGATCAATGGCAAAAAAATCCTCAGTCGAAAAAGAGAAGCGCCGCGAACGGCTCGTCAAGCTCAAGTGGACGAAGCGCCAAGAGCTGCGTGCAAAAGCAGCCGACGTCAACGCCTCCGAAGAAGAGCGTCAAGTAGCGCGCACAGCCCTCAATAAAATGCCGCGCAATTCAAACAAAATACGTCTCCGCAACCGCTGTCAGCTGACTGGCCGCGCCCGCGGATTTATGCGCAAGTTCAAACTTTCCCGCTTGACATTCCGCGAAATGGCCTCTTTCGGCCTTATCCCCGGCGTCCATAAAGCGAGCTGGTAAAATAGATTTTAGCCTCTTGAGGAACCTCAAGAGGCTTTTTTATTTATCCAAGCTGAAGATGTGTATAGAGGCCATGAACCTCTTCCAGTTTCTGCCACTCGGCCATCCCTTCCGTCCAGATGAATGACCCTTCATTGATCTCAGCATTTTTCCAGAGCTCTTTGAGCTTTTCGAAGCGAATCGGCCCCTGCATCTCCCGATTGCGGTCATAATAGAACCAGTCCTTCACAAGATAATCGTGTGTTGCAGAGAGAGGCTGCGGTTTCCTCTTCTGTTCGATGGTGGGACTCTCCTCACTGTTCTCCTCTTCGACAATAGGAAGCAGGAAGAGCAATAACAGGCCAAAGAGACCGAGCAGCATGCCCAGCATGAACCAGATCAGAGGGTCTCTTCCTCTCTGATTGGCGAAATGGGCTGTCGCCGCACTAATGATAAGACAGAGGGCAATGGTCAAAAAGAGCTGCATCTGGTTGCTAAAAACTTGGCATCTGCCTTAAAGTTAAGGGAACATACTACGAAATTGATGTTAAGGCAATCTCTGTTGATTGTCAATGCAACCATTAGCGGGGCCCCTTCATGAGCGATACAAAAAATAAAGTGGATGCGAAAAAAGTCGACACCAAAGAGTTTGAGCTGCCCGAAACCCTTTTTGTGCGCGACATTGAAAACCGCGTGTTTCAAGGAATCGTCCTCCAGTGCCTCTCAGGCATTGAAGGGATCACTTTAATCGAAGGAAACCTCTTCGACAGCCTGCTAGGGCGCGGAGGCTTGGAAGGACATGTGAAGGGCATTCTTGCCGAACAGGACAATAAATCTCAGTCCGTCAATATCAAAGTCGAAGTCAACATCTGCTACGGCTATTCCATTCCGGAAAAGGCCGAGGAGATCCAGACTAAAATTACAGAAGTCATCACCCGCTTGACAGGCCTCCACGTCTCTTCTGTTCACGTGGTCGTTAAAAATGTCATTTCCGCTGAGCAGGCTCAGCGCTTGACAAGTGCTCTTGAAACCCACAGATCCTCTCAAAAAGGTGTGGGGAGTGAAAATATCGAAGAAGAGTACACGGACGAATTTTAATGAATCGCCTCTTTTATTCTCTCATTAGTCTCATTGTGGCCCTCTTCTTCCTCATGTTAGGATTAATGTGTGTCATGCTGCCCTGGTCCCCCTCGGCACAGACAGACCTTATCTTTCTCATTTTGGATTATTCCGTTTTAATTGCCTGGTTTGGCTTAAGCCTCATTCTCATTGGCCTGAGCATCATCATTCCGGTTACTTTAAACGCTCGGCATAACTACTACCATCTGCGCACGGGGCCGCGCTCCGTCAAAATCGATGAATCGATCATACAGAGCTACCTGGACTCCTACTGGAGACAGCTCTTTCCCCATTCTGAAGTTCCCCATCGCTTCACACTCAAGCGCAACAAAATTCATCTGACCGCAGACCTCCCCTATATCCCTGCTGACGAACAGAAAGAGCTTCTTCTCCAGATCAAAGAAGAGCTGGAAGGGATGTTAAGAACCTTTTTGGGCGTGCAGCAGCCCCTTAGCCTCTCTGCCAGCTTCCAGCCAGAGCCAAAATTAAAATAAATGCAGTTTTTCTCCCATCTAGACTTTGCGCACCAGCTCTGGAAACAAATCGTCCAGCCGGGAGATCTACTGATCGATGCCACCTGTGGCAATGGCCACGACACTCTTTTTTTAAGCAGACTCAATCCCAACCAGCTGTTTGCACTTGATATTCAGAGAGAAGCTTTAGAAGCGACGCGACAACGATTAGAAAAAGAATTGCCCCGAGAGCTACTTGACAAGGTGCAGCTCGTTCACGGCTGCCACTCGCGTTTTCCCGCTGAAATTGAGCCGGCGTCTGCGCGACTCATTGTCTATAACCTGGGATATTTGCCTGGCAGCGATAAAACAACGACCACAAACTGCGCAAGCACCCTCTCAAGCCTCCAGAAGGCCCTTGAGCTCCTGATGCCAGGCGGCCTTATCTCGATCGCCTGCTATCCAGGACATGCGGAGGGGGCACTGGAAGAGGCCGAGCTTCTCACATTTGCTTCACAGTTAGACAAAGAGATCTGGAGCGCAAGCCAGCAGCGCTGGCTCAACAGGAGCCAAGCTCCAAGCCTTCTCCTGCTGCAGAAAACTTCACACCCAAAACGGCCTCATAACAGAGAATGAGATGGTTCACCCCATTCATAGAGCGGTGAGGATGCTGTTCCGATGGCAGCTGATAAGCGCGCGCAATCTCGTTTTTAGAGAGGTTGATTGCTTCGGGAAAGCGGGCCCTCTCGGATTGAGTTTTGTGCACGATATGGGCCCAGTACATTGAGGCCAGATCGAGCCAGTGGTAGGGCCAGAGCAGACTTTCTTGCGTATAGACATCGACAAGCTGCGCAAAAAAGGCGCGGTCAAAACCTGGATTTTGACAGATAAAAACAGCCTTTCCCCGCATAATTTTGAGACTAATAAAGAGATCAATAATTTCGCGCGAAATTTGCGCCGCCTCTTTCCCTGAGTTGACCATCTCCCAGGTAAATCCGTTAATGCCAATGCTCACAGGATCGCGACGCGCCCACGCCTCGGGGCTCTGCTTGATGATGCTCTGATAGGAGCCGCGCATCTCCCCTGCCGAGATATCCACGACCTTGAACGCCACATCAATGGAGCGATGCTTGGTCGGGTCGAGACCTGTGGTCTCCATGTCTAGAAAAATCGCCTGCATAAGGTCTTCCTAAAAAGGTAGGGCAGGTGACGCTTGAGCGAGGCGAATCAGATCGTTAGGATCACGACGAAGCCATAGCCTTGCGCTATGGCCGAGGGTTGAAACTAACGAGATGAGAGCCGCAGCCAGGCGGCACCGCCATAACTTTTTAAGGACGACCTGCATAAGGTGGGTTAATCTAGCAAATCTGCATGAAGATCGACAAGAGGAATTTGATTTAATTGAGTAGGTAACCTATAGAAAAGTTAAAAGGAGCCTCTCATGACTTTCCCCGAAGATATCCCCGATTTTCCCTTTCCGAAGCCGCATGAACTGGAAAAACTGGAGCAGCTTCCGCCGGAAGTAATCCACGCCATGACACCTGTCGAAGTGGATGAGAAGGTTCGCGAAGCAGCGGCAAGCCTTGCAAAGAGCTACATGCTCCATGCGCCCGAGCCAAACTATGAGGAGTGTTTTCTCCTCGTCTCTGGGGCATTAACGGAGACAGGTGGGGCAATTCCAGGCCAACTGGGAGCGCTGCTTGTCGGAACAAGCCGCCAAGCTGCCGAAGAGGCGTGCGGGAGCTACTTTCCCGACGAAACTCTTAAGAACGGGTAGCCTTAAAACTTCGCACCGCTGTCTCAAAAGAATCTGCATACTTTGGAAATTCCTCAAAGGAGGCTGTGCTGGTGATGATGTAGACATGGCCATTTTTGATGAGAAAGTACTGGATGACGCGCAGATTGATGTCCCCCATCGCATGGGTATAGATCACCTTGCGAGCATCGGTTCCATCGACAAAGGCTTGGCCCCTTTCTAGAATCTTGATATCGCGTAGAGCTCTCGCCAGGTTGTCTAAATTGCTGCTGAAGAAGGTTTCTAGGGTGAGATCCCCTTCGATTTTACTCGAAATGATGCTGATATTTCCAAGGGAGCCCACCTGCTCATCTTTGGCAGGGGCTGAGGCAAAAACATCGAGCCCCATAAAATCGCGCTGCCAGTGCCACTGGTAGGGAAATGTGATCGCGTAACCCTTCTCTTCTTGAGTAAATAGAGGGCTCTGTTTAGCTTCGTCTCCACTAACTGGAGATGCAAGTAAAAGAGAGAGAATAAGGAAAAGTTTATACATGTTCACACTCCTTTAGGATAGGTTAAGGAGTGGCAGCAAAACTTTCAAGTTTTATTAACTGGCGCAGATAGGAATTTTCCTGGCGCGCTTTCTGCCGCTTAATCTCAAAAGAGCCTCTGACAGACTGCTCCTTCTCAAAAAGGGTCCAGGACTGCTTGATCAGGGTCTCCATATTGGCTGCCCCATGCTCGAGCTTAAGAGCTTCTTGGCTTCTACTGAAATCGCAGTCGAGAAGCCATTCTACGCGCTGCTCGACGAGGCTTAAGATGCGCACGTTGGCGGCCATGGCATCGGGTTTAAGGCTAAGGCTTGAAAGATAGTAGCGCTGCTCTGTCGTTAAACGTCTGTCGACAAGTGCTTCCGAAATAAGCCTCAGAGCACTTTTAATTTGAGGCCAATTCTCAGGCTGGTCGAGCCATTCCAGGCTTTTCGATACGGTCAGGGCGCGCTGTTCGGTGCGCTGGGAGTCTTTGATCGCATCGTGATAGGTTTCGAAATGCGTTTGCCCTTCAAAGTGGCCCTGAATTGCCTCAAAAGCCTCTCCGTGGGAGCCGCGTATCGCGACAATATAGTCTGCGCCCTGTTTAGCCAACTGCTGGATGATTGCAGGCTGCAATATCGGCGCATCGAGGGTCACATTGGCGTGGGCAAGGTCTAGGCAGGCGAGCAGTTCGGATAAGGGGGCTGCCGTTTGACTCTTGAGCAGAGGAAGGGGTGCGCCAAAGATGACACCGCGGTCCGAATCCCAGAGCTGCAGCTGGTAGGTAAAGTTATCGTTGCCTGCGAGGGAGGCGTCGACAAGCTCCTGGAAGCGTTCGGGATGCAAGCGGTTGAGAAGCCACCAGAAGGTGCGTAGGGTCGGAATCCCCTGCTTCAGTCCAAACCAAGCAGTAAAGAAGTCGCGCCGCGCATCGACGTAGCGGAAGATCTCTGGAATGCTGCGCGCTCCGCAAATGACCGCTGCCAGCATCATCGTGATGACATCGCCCAGCCGATGCCCTTCAGCGCTAAGTTTAAAAGAGCCGTTAGAGCGTGCCAGCTGTTTCAAGATCCCTTCGCGCGATAGGGGCAGGTCGGGCATGATGGGCAGGCGAAATTCGACTTTGCCCTCATCGCGATTTGGAGCAAGAGGATTTGAAGAGGAATCTTGGCGCTCTTTTGGAGCAACGGCATCGAGGCGCGGCTTGACATGCTTAGCTTGCGTTTCAATGATTTTGGCCGCATCCAACGGCCGAGCAACAGGAATGGCCTTGCCTTCGACAGGCGTTATAGGAGTCGCCGTTGGGGGACTTACACGTTCCACCCCTTTAACCTGAGGCGGCGCGAGGGGTGGCTTTGTGACAGGTTCAGTTTTTAGGACGATAACTGGGTTTTGAAAGGGCTGTGGAACTGGATTTGCCTCTTTCACTGGAACAACAGGTGGCAGCACCATTGCCACTTTCTGTTCAGGTATAGGCACACCTACTGCCTGCGGGACAACGGGCGCACTTTCTTTAGCTTCTGGAGCCGGCATTGGAGTGGCAACTGCAGCTTCTACTTGAGGTTTAACGCCTGCAGGATGTTGCTGCGGCTGACTTCCACCGCCACTGGGGTTCTGCTGCTGTTGTGTTTCTGCTTTTGGTTCCAAGCGGATGACTTCGACATGCGGCTTGGGAAGGATCACTTCCGGCTCCTGAATCTCTTTTTGCGCAGGGGTAAGCTCGAGTTTATGCGGCTGAGGCCGCATAGTGGCGACGGTGAAAACGACAAAGGAGAGCAGCAGCTCTTCGAGATTTTCAGGCAGTGGCGCTTTTTCTGCTTGTGGAACTGGCAGCGGTTTTGCCACCTCTGTTGGCTTTGCTGGATCAACCCCGTCTTTGGCCCCTTCTGTTTTCTCTACATGTTTAGGGTGTGTATGGACCTGATGTTTTGTCTGATGCTGCGGCTGCTCCCTCTCGCGTGGCTGAACATGTTGCGGAGCCGCGGCTCCTCCCTTATGGGGGGCAGCGGCTTGAGCGGCTTGAGGCGTCGGACCCGTTCCCGCAGAGGGTGGTGGAAGAGGGCGAACCGTGTACATTTGTGCCAAGTGAATGAATACGGGAGCGACAAAATCGCGCAGCTGATTTAACGCCTGCTGAGCCACCTGTGTGACCTTGACCCAAACGACGAAGAGAAGGGGCCCTTTTGGGGTGTTAACTGCCAAAACGACCGGTTCTACTTTATCAATAGGCTGAACAGGGGGTGGAAAATGGGTCATAATCCTAAATTGTAATAAATTTTTATTTAATTCTATCAAAATTTCTATTAAAAATCAATAAAGAAAAGCAGATCCTAATAGCTACCTTAATTTTCCTCGGGACTAGCGCGAGAGCTCTCGCGGTTGCTGTCTAAAAAAGGGGGTGTATCTACCCCTTTTTTTAGACAGCAACCCCGAAGCTTTGGCGCCGCCCGGACGGAAATTAAGGTAGTTAATAGGGTCCTCCTTGCGCCAATTGCAGCCTTTCTCTACAATTCTACCACCAGAAGCATGACACCCGAACCAGGAGCGCTGCCGCATGAGCCAGAAATCCCACCAAAGTGAACATGAAAGCCGCATTCATATCCAAGGCGTCGAGATCGCTCTCGGCTTCCCAGACGAATTTAATTTCCAATGGATTGGCCAGCGCGACGTGCTCGATCAACTTCTCGCGGCGTGGCTCGTTGTCGACAAGAATGATATCCCCCTCAACCCGCGCCTGATCGGCAAGCCTGGCGTCGGAAAAACGACACTCGCCTACGCAGCAGCAAAACAGCTCGACAAGCCTGTCTACATTTTCCAGTGCACCATGGACACCCGGCCCGAAGATCTGCTGATTACCCCTGTCATCGATAAGGCAGGCGGCATCCGCTACGTCGCCTCAGCGCTTGTGACGGCTATGATTCGCGGCGGCGTCTGCATTCTGGATGAGGCCAACCGCATGAGCGAAAAATCGTGGGCCTCTCTTGCCCCTCTTCTCGACACGCGCCGCTACATCGAGTCGATCGTCGCGGGGCTTAAAGTCTCCGCCAGTCCCGAATTTCGCATCTGCGTCACGATGAACGATGACGCTTCTACTTTCGAGATTCCCGAATATATCCATAGCCGCTTGCAGCCTCAGATCTATCTCGATTTTCCAGAAGCAGAAGAGGAGCGGCGCATCCTGCGCGAAAATCTCCCCTTTGTCGACGACTACATCATGGATTACGTGGTCAACTTCTTGCAAAAGGCGCACGCCAGCAACGAAAACTATACGGTAAGAGATGGGATCAATATCGCCCGCTACGCGGCCAAGCGCATCAAAAGCTTGCAAGGTACAAAAGTTTCCCATGGACAATCTGCTGCGCCAAGCTGTCGTGATGACGCTCGGCGATGAAGCCCTATCGTACCTGATGTAAGATATGGACGAGCTTCTGTCTTAAGAAAGAGAATATCTTCGCTCTGCCGATTATCCATTACAATATGGAGATGGCCGCCGAGGTGCGGCTCGCCTTTGAGCGGATCCGCCCCGACTGCGTAGCTGTCGAGCTTGCTGAAACCATGAGCCTGCAGCTTCTTCATGCTGCCTCCCGCCTGCCCGACATTAGCCTCGTCATTAGTTATGACCGGCAGCAGCGGCCTATTACCTATCTCTCTGAACCGTGCGACGCAAGCTTTGAGGCTCTCAGATGCGCTTTAGAAAACCAGCTTCCGGCCCACTGCATCGATCTGGATGTGGACTATTATCCCGACAAGCGCGAACGGCTCCCCGACCCCTACGCTCTGACGCGGATCGGTCTTGAACATTACTACGACCTGTTTAGAAAAACATCCCTCATTCATGGGGGAATTCCCGCTAAAATCGACCTCGATCGCGAAATGTACATGGCAAAGCGGTTGAAAGAGCTCTCCCTCTCTTACGAGCGGGTCCTCTTTGTGGGCGGTATGGCGCATGTACAGAGAGTGCTGGACCTGGTCGAAAGAAGCTCTTTTCCGCCCCTCAAACATGCCGAAAGGGAGATGGTGCAGCTCTGCACACTGACAGAAGAGTCTTGTCGCGAAGTCTTGGCCGAATGCGGCTGGATCTCGACCCAGTATGAGGAGTGGCGCACCCATCTGGAGAGCTTCCCGACAGGCAAAAGCTCATCTATCAGCTCTACAAAGGAGCCGGAGAGCGCTACAGCAAAAACAGCGGAAACCCCTTTCCGGGGTACCACTTTCGCAACATCATGAAATTTGCGCGCAACTACTCCCTCATCACTGGGCAGCTCATGCCCGATCTCTATCAGATGCTGACGGCAGCCAAAGGCTGTGTCGATCACAATTATGCCTATGAAGTGTGGGAACTCGCCACGACTATCCCTATCGACGCAATGTGGACGGATCTCCCTGAATCGATCTCTCGATCGATAGATGTGTGGGGACACAGCAAAATCATCCGTTTCCATCTTAAACAGCCCGAGCAAAAGAAGCAGCTGTTTGAACGACAGGCGGCGCAAAGACGCGCTCCAATATCCGCTTCGACCCTCCCGGCCCTTTCTCCATCTGCTCCTACCCACCTGAGGATATTGTCATCGAACGTTTTGGCGACTTTTTGAAAAAAAAAGGGACGCAGATCTTGACGGAAGATGCCGCGCGCACAGATCCCCTTCTCCACAAGCCTTGAAGATGGCATCGACACGCGCGAAACAATTCGCCACTGGCATGAGAAAAAGCTTTATGTGAAAGTAAATGGCAAGCCTCCCGGAGGGGTCGGCTCCATCGTCGTCATCTTCGACGATGACTCTCCTGCAGGATAAAACAGATTACATGGAGAAATACACCTGGAGAACAACCTGGCTAGGAGAACACGAACAAGAATCAGACATGGCCTTCTACGCCACCCCCATGACGACAAATGTGATCGGCCCCGGCATCAGCCGCTGCGAATATGGCGGTTTTATGATGTCCTATCCTCCGAGGCGCATGCATGATGTCTGGTCCGATCCCGACTACCGCGACTGCCGCACCAAGGCAGAGGTGCTCTTGAGCGCCGCCATCGACTACGCCGTCAAACCGATTGTCGTCTACGTGGCCTCCAAGCCGCCGCGCACCGCCCTCAAAAGCTTTGCCAAGCGGTTCGGCAAAAAGATAGTCTACATCCCGATCGGCCAGCTGTCGCCGGTGCAGCTCAATAAGCTACGCCTCTTTCATGTCCTCGACGGCCATGACAAGCGCGACATTGCCGGCGAGTTTATTGATTAAGAAAGCCATTCTGCTCCAACTCAGACTCTCCTAGCCAGTAGCAGAAAAGCGATGCAGGAATACGCATGAGCTTTGTGGGGGCATTTTCTAGGGCTCCAATATCTTGTGGGGCTTTCGTCAGTACGTAGCCGTGAATAGGTTCTTTAAGCCGACAAAAGTCAACAAGCCCCTGAATATCTCGAAGAGTTTCCACTTGCGATTGATACTTCACCTCAAAAGGAATCAGGTGACCTGTCCTATCCAAAATTAAATCGACCTCTTTATCTTTAGGACTCAGCCAATAGCTAATCCTTGTATTGCTGATAGGAGTATGGGCTGCCAGATGGGTAAAAACTATAGCCTAAATTCGCCTATTTTACAGATTTAGGTAAAGTATACTTTGCTTATTTTGCAGATTTAGACAAATTTTCTGAAATATTTTAGTCTGTTTCATCAAGAATATATGCAGCAATTTTCTGAACAGTGTCTGCGACGATTTGGCCAAGCGCATTGCGAAGAAGAAGGAGCTCCGGCTTCTGTTCAAAAGTAGTGGCTACAGATTTACTATCAGTTACTAACATAAACCCCCAATTTTTTAGTAAATCCTACTACAACTTTACAATAAAATCAAACACGAATAAAATATTGACATGTCATGTTTTTGCCACAGCGGAAAGCCCTATGCAGAGTGCTGTCAGCCTTTCCACAAGGGGAAAAGGCCCCAGAATGCGCTGCAGCTAATGCGCTCTCGCTACAGCGCCTATGCGCGCTGGCTCCCTTCCTACATTATTGCGACGACGCATCCAGATAACCCTAGCTACTGTGAGAACCCAGCTGTCTGGGCCAAAGAGATTCTCCAGTTCTGCCGCAGCACACAATTTGCCGGTTTAGAGATTTTGGAATTTATGGATGGAGATGAGGAAGCTTTTGTCACCTTTGTGGCAGATTTGAAAGAGGCTTCTTTCAAAGAAAAAAGCCGCTTTGTCAAGGTTGAAGATCGTTGGTTGTATCACTCAGCTTACAGCGCAGCTCAGCAAGCTGCTGAATGATAAGTTGGACGCGCTCGACGAGCTCCGGTGTCAAGCGCAGATCGTGATGCACGGCCTGCACCTCCTGCTCGAAAAAAGAGAGGGCCGTGTGGAACATCTGGCTCTGGAGAGCATCCTCAAGGTCGCTATTATCGAGCTGCACCTGCAAGACTTGCGCTTCATTTTCCAGGTAAGTGATGCGATGGATGAGATCCTTGAGATGTTCATGCTCCTCCTCGATAGGAGCAAATGGAATTGCCGTATTGATGATGCTGTCAATAATCTGAAGGGCAGAATTAAAGAGATGGCTGCGCTGTTCATCCGCATGCATTTTCCATTCGACTAGGGTTGCCAATTCGGCATCTTTGGGCCTCTCCTGCTTGAGCCTCAACAGTCCTTGAATATGCGGAGTCATATCTTGGTCTAGGCGGTGCATCACAACAGCGTAAGCCTCCTCCCCTAAGCCCAAAAGCGATAACTCATGCTCTTTATAATCCGCAAGAGTCTTGACATCGCGATCAATGAGCCGATCTAAAATATTCAACGTGTGTTCCACAACGGCCTGAACGACGCTCGCGCGATCTGCTGGCTTTGCACAGAGGGTGACCCAGAGCTTCGCCCGGTCAATCCAGTTATTGACATTTTTGATTTTGTTATGGTGCTCTTGATCCCCATCGGTTGGCTGAATCAGCTGCTGCTCCAGCAGACGGTACTCTTTCAGCAAAGGATTGATGACAGCTTCAAAGGAGAGCCAGAGCTGCTCGTCGTGATGATTATCGAGCTCTTTTCGCAATGTAATTTGCAAAGTTTGAAGCTGCAGCAGCATGAGATGCGCATCTTGCTTTAATTGGGTATGGATTCTACCGACAAGTGTGCGCTGATCCTGCTGATGATTATTAAAAGATAAAAAACCTTTAACTAGCTCAAAAATACCCTTCTGTTTTCCAACAGGTTTAGTTAAATAAGTAAATTCTTTTGGAACAAAATCATCTTCCATCGTAAAATACCTTTACTCTATTATACGATATAGAAATTAATTTATAAATGAAAAACTGTGGAGTTAGAGACGCGGGAGACGGGACTTGAACCCGCAACTTCCGACGTGACAGGCCGGTGCTCTAACCAATTGAACTACTCCCGCAATTTTACAAAGCTTGGGCGCAACAGGACTCGAACCTATGACCACCTGTGTGTAAGACAGGAGCTCTACCAACTGAGCTATACGCCCTTGCAAAAACGTCTAGAATTTAGCGAAAAGGGCTATTTTCTGACAAGCAAAAAGGAAAAAGCTGACAAAAATCGTCAAACCGTGTAAAATTGCGACATACTTATGTATATCTCTGCAAGCTCAAGCCAAATCAAATCGTAGCCCATCAAATTTTCCTCTACTTTTCAATGGCGTCTGGGCGCTTTTTTAGCGGCCTTTGCGATCCAAGTGTTCCTGATCCCCAACTCCCTCATTGACGGCGGCACAGTCGGCTTGGCGATGATTTGCGGCAACCTGACCCATCCGCGCTACATTCCCCTCTTCTTCTGATCATCAATCTCCCTTTTGTCTACTTGGCTTACCGCTCGATCGGGAAGACGTTTGTCATCCACATGATCTTCGCCGTGATCGCCTTTGCCCTCGCCATGGTGCTCATCCATGAGTTTCTTCCCTTGGAATTTAAGGGGGATAATCTAGAAGTGGTGGTCATTGGAGGGGCTATTCTTGGAATTGGCGCTGGCTTGATCATCCGCTATGGGGGCAGCACCGACGGAACAGAGATTCTTGGCCTTATCATTAACCGCAAGATAGGCTTTACAGTAGGCCAGGTCGTCCTAGTCTGCAACATTTTTGTCTTTGGCGCTGCAGGTCTCGTCTTTCACGACTGGCATCCCCCTCTTCTTTCGCTAATTACCTACATGGTGGTGATCAAAATGATGGATTCGGTCATTGTGGGTCTCGATGAGACAAAATCGGTGATGATCATCTCCTCTAAATCAAAGATCATCTCCGACGCCATTATCCATGAACTGGGACTTGGCCTGACAGTGATGTATGGACGCGGAGGATTCTCCGGCAATGAACGGGAAATCTTGTATGTCATTGCAGAGCGTCTGCAGCTTGCCGACCTTAAAGAACTGATCTTCCGCGAAGACCCTTCCGCATTTATCGCCATTGAGAACCTGCATGAGGTCTCCAGCGGCCATCAGGGGGTTGGGAGTGGCAAGAAGACGCGCCTGCAGCATCTTTTTACCAGAATTTTTGGAACCCGAAAATTGGATGATCCCCTTTAGCGAGATCCAGAGCCAAGCTTTGGCGCTCGGCTGGGACGATGTCGGTGTCACTTCTGCAACTATCCCTGAAGCCGATATTACTGCCTACCACAGCTGGCTTGAAAAAGGGTATCAGGGCGATCTCAAGCTATATGGAAAATCAGATGCGCTGCGATCCCGAGCAGTTGCTGCCCGGAGCTAAAACGGCCATCCTTTTTGTCTCCTACTACAAACAAGAAAAACTGCCCTTCAAAGAGAATGCGGGCCTCATCGCCTCCTATGCGCGCGGCCGCGACTACCATCATCTGCACAAAAAGCGGCTAAAAAAATTCATCCAGTGGCTGGAAGAGAGATCTGGATTTACAGGGATTGCGAGAGGTTTTAGCGACTCAGCTCCCGTGCTCGAAAAGGCGCTCGCCGCACAGGCTGGTCTTGGCTGGTTTGGGAAAAATACGCTGCTGATCCATCGCCGCTTCGGCACCTTTTTCCTCCTTTCGGGCCTTTTTACGACTCTGGAGATTGAGGCCACTCTCAAAGAGATTCATCTCCCCCGCTGCGGCTCCTGCCGCCGCTGCCTTGATGCCTGTCCGACAGGGGCGATCGTCTCACCTTACAATCTCGATGCCACCAAATGTCTCTCCTACCATCTGATTGAATCTAAGCAGCCTCCGCCTTCTGAAATTACCAATCCCGGCTACGCCTTCGGCTGCGACATTTGCCAAGATGTTTGCCCGCACAATGTGCGCACTCCCCTCTCTCTCGATCCCGCCTTCTCCCCAACCTCTGGACCCTATTTAACGCTGGAGGGGCTTGACAATCTGGTTCCAGAAGCACTTCACGGCACCCCGCTCCAGCGGCGCGGCCTTGCGGGACTTAAGAGCACTCTAGAAAAACTCTCTTGATAAAATATTAGTTGTGATTTATGAGTCGGACAAAAGAAGGAGATACCTATGTTAAAGGTTCTGGCCATCCTTTTTGGCCTTCTCATGATCGTCGCTGGTATTCTTGGATTTATGCCCGATTTTGCTCCCAATGGAAGGCTATTCACGCTCTTTCTTGTTAATCCGATGCATAACATTGTGCACCTCCTGACGGGCGTTGTCGCGGTCATCTGTGGACTTAGCAGCGGCATGGCTGCAAAGATATTCTTCATCGTCTTTGGGATCATCTATGGTGCGATAGCTGTTTTGGGCTTCATGATGGGCCAAGGGATGCTCTTTGATCTGATTGCCATCAATCACATGGATAACTGGTTGCACGCAGGAGTGGCTGCAGTCTGCCTCTACTTTGGCATATTCCTTAAGAGCTACTAATTCCTAAGTATGAAGGATCATGCCCAACAACAAGCACGAACACGACAACGACCGCGATCTCTTTGGAACCGATGCCTGGCGGGTTTTTAGAATCATTTCGGAATTTGTCGATGGTTTTGAAACGATGACCAACCTGGGGCCTTCGGTCTCCATTTTTGGATCGGCGCGCCTGCAACCGACGAGCCCCTATTACAATCTCTCCATCGATGTGGCCCAGCACATTGCCCAGCGCGGCTTTGCCATCATCACAGGCGGCGGCCCGGGCCTCATGGAGGGGGCCAACAGAGGGGCCCAGGCCGCCAACGGCCGCTCCTGCGGCCTTGCCATCGACCTCCCCTTCGAAGTCGAGCCCAACCGCTATATCGACGCCAAATACCGCCTCCAGTTTCGCTACTTCTTTGTGCGCAAAGTGATGTTCATGCGCTACGCTCAAGGCTATGTCTTTCTCCCAGGCGGTTTTGGAACGATGGACGAGCTCTTTGAGGCGCTCACGCTTATTCAAACGAAAAAAATTCACCCTTTTCCCATCTACCTCATGGGCAAAGACTACTGGGCCGGCATGTTAGACTGGATTAGAACAAAGGTCTTGACCGAGGATTGCATCGCTCCCGAGGATCTGAATCTGTTGCAAATCACAGACGACCCCGAAGAGGTGGCCAACGGCATTGAGCGCCACTACCAGCGGGAACGGGCCGAAAGGAATTTTTAACCTGCGAAAATCTTAGCTAAAATACTGCCTGGATACTCGTCGCGCTTATCCTTTTTTGCAGGCAGAATGTGGGCGCAAAAAAGGCGCTCCATTCGCTTTGTCCCCTTTTCTTGAATCCAGGCTCTCAAAAACGGAATTTCCTGCTTCGTGTAGAGACTTTCGCCATTGAAGAACTTGGCTTGAACAATTTTGCGCATGAGGGGGGCATCGAAAGCTGTTTCCTGTGAAGAATTGCTGGCGAGAACCCCCAGCTTCACATGATAAAGAGTCGCCTCAACGGCCGGAGTGGGAGTGCGTTCTCTGGTTAATTGTTTGTAGAAAAAGCCCGCATCGGCTTGCGAGAGAAGCCGCACTTGTACATTGCCCGTCTCTTTTTCTTTACATATGAGCAGGTTTTGCACGCGCGGCAGCCCCTTTTCAAAGGGTTTCATCTGCACAGGGACAATCTCTTTCTGCACAAAAGTATTTCCGTAGATAGGCAGGAAATTGTAACTCGCTTCAATATCAAAAACATCTTTAAATTCTGGGAGCTCCTCCTCCAAAACTTCTGCTATAGAAAGAAATGGCACCTGTCCTAACGAAGAGGGAATCCAGATGTCTGAGTCTCGCATTTGAACCATTTGAGGCAGCTCGACTTCTTTTAAAGCTGCAGGCTTGCAGTGCATGTAGAAGATAGGCTGCGATGTTTGCCAGTTTTTCTCCCAATTCCAATGAATGGGTCCTATTTTCCCCGCCTTCTCCTGATCGCTCGTCAGTTCCTTATGGACTGTTGCCATGCTTTGCAGCTGGGTTAGACTTTGAGTTTGATGCTCCACACACTGGTCTGGAGTCTTAGCTGCAGCTGTTGGAAGCGTGGGAGGCAGTAGCTCAAGGTCGACACATCCCCACAACTCCTTCTGCAGCATCTCCTTATCAACACCGAGAGGTACCATCTTTTGCAACGTCTGATCGATCATCTCGTTAAAGAAGTCTTGAGCGGGCATATTGACCGGGTAGCGTCCAAGCTGTTCGTAAGGAGTGTCTTCGATTTTGTCTCCAAGCAGCTCTAGGAGCTCTTTTCCCTGCTTCTTTATCTCTTGCGGCGGGATTGCAGAGTTGAGCAGCAGCGCATGCAGATGCTGCTTCACCGTCTCCTGGATTCTGCCAAAGGATGCCATCAAGAGCTGCTCTTTGAGCTCCGCCTCCTGGTTGATCTCCATGCAGCGCAAGATCTCGCGCGTCCCCACTTCGCTAGTAGATAGCTCTTTTGCGATAAACTCAGCTGCTTCTGGTGTTAGAATGAACTCAACGCGCGCCCCAAGTTCCGCTTGCCGGTCGCGCATGTAGCCCTGTTCCAGGTCGCGCATTTTGCTGTTCTTACCTATCGAGTGGAGCGATTTTCCCGCAATTTTAAAATCGGTTCCCGTCGTGTGAAACTGGTCGTAGTAGATGTAGAGCTCTTCGCTTTTCAGAGGCGACTGCGCAAAGGAGATAATCTCGCCCGTACGCTTTAAGACACAAGGACGATTGTCTTTGAAAAAAAGGACCCCCTGAATTGAAGGAGAAACTATTTTTAAGAGACCTTTGGCAACGCTAAGATTATCGATGCCGTTAAAAATAGCTCCCACGTCCATGAAGGCGTGGTAGCCTCCCTTTGCTTGAATGGAAGCAACCTCTGCGATGACCTCCTCAAATTGTGCGGACTTTAGCTTGTGAACGGTTTGGCTATTTGCCCAGATCAAACCTTGCGTTTTTCCTGCAGAGAGAGGATCTCTTTCACACTCTAACTTCTTAGGGTACGTTTTGCTATTCCAAGGGGTCCCTGTGAAACCCTGCACTTCGCTGAAAATCCCAGCAAGAGTGTAGGAGCTGCTTGTCAACTTGCGATCGTGCAGCATCACAGCGGGGAAAAGGTATTTTTTCGCAAATTGGTAGATGTTTGGAGGATCTTTCTTACTGAATCCCCTCGCCCAAGTTGTAGATTAGAAGCCGCAGTTTCCCATCCGGCTGCCTCTCTACGCCGATTTTCATGCTGTGGCCCCCATTCAAAGCCGTCCAGCCGGAAGGGATCAACGTTTTTTCTCCAGGCTTTAATTCCTCAATAATCGGGTTCAAAACGTTACGAAAAGCGCGGCTTCGCTCCGCAAAGTCCTCTTTTTTATCACATTTATCATCAAACCGAGCCGCCAAGGTCAATGTCTCAGCGTCGCGCACCATTTTTAGGACAGGGGGACTTTTGTTATGCTCTAAGTACTGTCTCAGATAACTGATCACAACGCCATCCGCATTTCCTTCAAAACTGGTTCCCTTAATGAGGGCTTCTGCATGGATATGGGCAAAGGTTTTTGGATCGATGGCTGTTCCTTGATGGGTTGTGAGCTGTGAAGGAGGCAGGAGAAGGTCCTGCTTAAGAATGGCTCTCTCTAGCTTCTCTAAATGGCTCTTCCAGAGCGGCGCACTCCTCTCTGTGAGTTGTGAAGAGGCGTGTTTGACGCGCGATGCCAGAGTAGAGAGCGGCTCCTTTTCTTCGCCTTCTGCGTGGTGACTCAGCAAAGTCAGATAGAGCCCCATCTCGTGCAACTGTCTGTGGGGCTGCGCACTCCCCTGCTGCTCTACAATCTCTGCAAGTCTCCTGGAGATCTCCTCCTCCTTGACAAGCGACTGATTGAGGATTTTTTCAATTTCAAGGGGCAGCGGTTCGTCTACTTGTAATAAGAGTTCACGAAGGCGCTTGACAATCTGCTCCCGCCTTTCGGGCGCTAACGGGACGTAAGCTTTTTCAATAAGGGGCTTTACTACAAGGGGTTTTGCAACAGGTCGCGCTGCTGTTGGAGATGGAGGGAGCCTTGGTTCATTTTTATCTATTGCACTCATATTTTTATTATAAATAATTAGAAATTTTAAAACTACTCAGCAATTAAAACTGCCGAGTAGTTAATCTCTAATTCAAACACTTGGAGGGGGTATAGGTCGCCGAGCAGGTGATGTTGATGAGAATATCGGGTCTAAAGAGCGAATAGAAGAACTGATCATTGGTGCCGATCATGATCGTGTCTCCGATGTACCACTTCAGCCACACCTCCTGCTCAAACCAGTTGGTGGGTAGGCTCCATTTCGAACCGTCGCTGAGCAGAAGATAGCGCTGATCATGGTTAATGTCTTTGATGGTCAGCCGGTAGAAACTATCGAGATAGGGCGAGGCGCTGAGCTCCACTTCAACGATCTGATAGGTGGCCTCATTGCGGAGCCGGTAGCGGTAATTGGAGTTGCGATCCCCTTTGAGGATGGCGATCGGATGGCCGAGCTTCCACTTATCTAAAACCTTCTGTCTCTCGGAAGGGAAAACAAACCAGAGCGAGCCATCTTCAAGCTCAATCTGGTCTGCAAAAGAGGGAGGACCAGAATATATATGGTAGGAGCCTCGATGGCCCGATTTATGGTCGCTGCCCATAAAAAATTGCTGCTGGCCCCCTTTTTTCTCTATGAGCTCCTGTTCAGCAACTTCTCGCGCCGCTTCAATGGCCTGGTATTCTGCGGGAGAGATTCTCTCTTCCCTATATTCAACGGCTCCGTTGAGTGAAGTGACAACAAATAGTAAAGCGAGTAAAAGTCTCATTTTTTCCTCCGAATTTCAAAAGTAGAGAGTCTAATCTTTATGTATTAAGCCATTATAAAGAAAACTGGCACCCTTCTGCAATCAGCCGGTCGATGTAGGTTAAATCGTAGTGCCCTTCGAGGAAATTGGGATCTTGCAGCATGTAGAGATGGAAGGGGATCGTCGAGTGGACCCCTGCGATATGAAATTCGCGCAGAGCCCGTCTTGAATGGCAAATCAGCCTCTTCGCGATCTTTGCCTTTCACGATTAGTTTGGCAATCATCGAATCGTAATTGGGTGGAATCCGATATCCTGAGTAGCAGGCGCTATCGACCGCACGTGCGGCCCTCCGGGCGGGAGATAGTACTCGAGCCGGCCTGGAGAGGGGGAAAATTGTGGGAGGGATTTTCCGCATTGATGCGAAACTGAAACACATGGCCGTTGAATGCGATCTCTTTCTGCTTGAGGCTCAAGCTTCTCACCGCATTGCGATTCGCATCTGCTCTTTCACCAGATCGATGCCGGTCAGTTCTTCGGTGATCGTATGCTCGACCTGGATGCGGGTGTTGACTTCCATGAAGTAGAACTCTCCTCCTGTTGTCTAGGAGGAACTCCACAGTGCCGGCTGAGAAATATTTGGCCGCTTTGACGACGTTGACAGCGGCCTGGCCGATCTTTTTGCGCATACTTTTGGGGGTCAGAACTTGGGACTTGGGGTCTCTTCAATCAGCTTCTGGCGGCGCCGCTGGATGGTGCAATCGCGCTCGCCAAGATGGAGATAATTTCCATGCTTATCTCCAATAACCTGCACTTCGACGTGGCGGGGATTGACGATCATCTTTTCTAGATAGACGTCGGGATTGCCAAGCTTACTTCCGCTTCGGTGCGGGCGGCCATAAATTGTTTGATAAACTCCTCTTCGCTGTGGGCGATACGAATGCCCTTTCCCTCCGCCGCCAGCTACGGCTTTGATGAAAATCGGATAGCCGAATTTGCTTGGCTTCTTTAAGGCCTTCTTCGATGTCGACGACGATGCCTTCAGAACCGGGAATCACAGGGCATCCCGACGCTTTGGCCGTCGCTTTGGCCTTCGACTTATCTCCCAGAAGGGCGATCGCCGCTGGAGAGGGACCTATGAAATTGAGGCCGCAGCTTTCACAGATCGAGGCAAAATTGGCATTTTCGCTTAAAAAACCATAGCCTGGATGGATGGCATCTGCCCCGGTAATTTCGCAAGCGGAGAGGATATTGGGGATTTTAAGATAAGACTTATGGGAGGGGGCCTCCCCAATGCAGATGGCTTCATCCGCATGCAGCACATGGAGCGCTTCTGAGTCGGCCTGTGAATAGACAGCGACCGTTTGCAGCCCCATATCGTGGCAGGCGCGGATGATGCGCACGGCAATTTCGCCGCGATTGGCAATCAGCACTTTTTTCATCTTACGATTTCTCTGCTGTCAAGCGAAAGAGTTTTGTCCCAAATTCTACAGGATGACCGCTCTCCACAAGCACTTCCACAACGGTGCCGCTGCTGCCTGCTTTGATCTCGTTCATTACTTTCATGGCCTCAATGATGCAGACGACGCTCCCCTTTTCTACCCGGTCGCCCACCTTGACGAAGTGGGGATCTTCAGGTGAGGGCGAAGCGTAAAAAGTTCCCACCATCGGAGAGGTAATAAACGTGCTGTTCGCATCCTCTTTTTCGGCCGCGTTTGAGGCACCAAATGCCCCCCCGCTGTCTTTTGCGCGGGCAAGCGCCGGCTGACTCTTGCGCTGAGGCGTCTCAAGCAGAGGCTCATCGCCCAGGTCAAGCGCCTGGTCGCCTCCCCGAAAAATCCCATTTTCTTCGCGCTCGAGCTGAAGCTCAAACCCCTCTTTTTTTAGGGTCAGCCGCTTGGTCCCTGTGCGCCCCATAGCCGCCATCAGTTCTTTGATCTGCTTCAGTTCCAATCTTTCCTCCGGGTAGTCTCTTAGACTCGTTGTATGTACTCGTCGGTTTTTGTGTCTACCTTGATGATATCCCCAGCTTCAATAAAGGGAGGGATCTCGATTTTTGCTCCTGTCTCTAAGACGGCCAGCTTCGTTCCGGCTGCAATGCTTTTTGCATCCGTTGGCGACTCTGTTTTTACCACAAGAAGCTCTAAAAACTGTGGCAATTCGACGGAAAATACGGTGTCTCCATATAAGGAAGCTTTCAGTTCAATCCCCTCTTTGAGATAGGTGACCTTGTTTCCGATGATGAGAGAAGGAATGAGCAGCTGATCGAGATTCCCGACATCCAGAAAAAGATAATCTTTCCCCTCGATATAGAGATATTCGAGCTTCCGTTCGACGAGAGAAACATCTTTGATCGGCTGGTTGAGCTTGAAATTCTTTTCAACAAGCTCCTGGCTGCTTATGTCGCGCAGCTTAGTTTTGATAAAGGGGGTTCCCTTAGGTACGGTCACCTTAACGCAGCTCTCGACGCGATAGAGTTTGTTGTTTAGAGAGAGCGTCATCCCTGGATGCAGGTTATTACTTGTCGCCATTTTTCCTCATTTTTTTAAAGCATGCACAGCAGCAGCCATATCGGGCTGCTTAAAAAGATACGTTCCAGCCACGAGCACATTAGCCCCAGCTTCAACACATTGACGCCCCGTTTCCGCATTGATCCCACCATCCACCTGAATTTCAAAAGGAGGCAAGCTCTCCTCTTTTGAGCCAGGTGCAGCAGTCACACCCCCTTTGCGTATGTTCAGCTTATCGCAAATTTCGCGCGTAAACTGCACCTTTTCGAGCACCTCGGGCATAAAGGCCTGCCCCCCAAACCCGGGGTGGACCGTCATCAGAAGGAGCAGATCACATTTATCTAAGTACTTGGGGATGAATGACATCGATGTTTCAGGACAGAAGGCCAGACCTGCCTGGATATTACAGGTGCGGATAAAATGGAGCGTCTCTTCCACATCTTCTGTCGCTTCAAAGTGGAAGGTCACCCGGTCTGCCCCCGCTTCCACAAAGCGCTCGATGTAGTCATACGGATTATAGACCATGATATGCACATCGAGAAACATCCCCGTGGCGCGATTGATGGCCGCCACCGCTTGCGGCCCCATGGTCAAATTTGGCACAAAATGGCCATCCATCACATCGATATGCAGATAGTCGGCCCCCGAAGCTTCTATGCGCTTTGCCTCATCCGCCAGATGGCCGAAATCACCTGCGAGAATAGAGGGAGCTATCTTGATGGACGGTTTCTGCATTTTCACCCATTTTTACGAGACATCAATGTATCCAATTGCTACCTGAAAAGTCAAGTCCTGTATTGCAAAAGAAATCCAAAGCTGTTTGTCTGACAAATATGTTGCGCCTATTCTATGCTGCAGGCCCAGGCGATGTCGCGGGCAGCTACCGCTACTGGAAACAGGGTCTAGACGATCCGCGGATCCCCGGCATTACGGACAGCGGGCAATTTTACAGTCTGACGAAAGAACTAAACGCCGAAGCCCTCGTCATTTCCCAATCAGCAAAAACCGATTTACTCAGCGATCCCCCTTTTACCATTCGTCACATGGCTAAAAAAACGGGTAAGGGAATTTTTTATCATCTCCATCATCTCTCCTATGGCTTAAAAATTGTGAAAGAGGCGGTCCGTTTTAAGCCCGATCTGGTTGTAATCGAAGAGGGCACCTCCTACTGGTTTGTCTTTCGCCTTTTAGCCCTCTTTCGCATCCCCGTCATTGCCTCCCTGAAATGCGTGCTCTGGAAAAGGGGCTCAAAATTAAACTGCAAAATAAAAATGATCCAGACCCTAGAACGCCCCTTTTTTCAAAAAAATTGCAAAGCTATTCTTTCTATGTCCCCTGCCATCGCGAACCAGATTGAGAAATTAACAGGAAGAGAGCACGCTCCTATCTTCTCTTTTCTACCGCTTTATAAACCTGAAACGTTCGCCAATATTCTAGCAACCGATGGTTCAAAAAGACCCTTCAGAGTTCTTTTTATCGGACGCATCGAGGTTGACAAAGGGGTTTTTGATCTCATCGAAATTGCTAAACAGCTCAAAAGAGAGAATATCCATTTTGACTTTTGCGGCAGCGGCCCCTTTGAAAAGCGGCTCCAGCAAAAAATTCAGGAATATGGCCTCGCTGAAACATGCCATCTCTACGGCTACTGCGAGCAAAGTGTTCTCAGAGAAAGACTTGGACAGTCCCATCTTGTCATAGCCCCCACACGAACCAGCTTTTACGAAGGATTTTGCATGGTCATAGCCGAAGGAGTCTGCGCCGGAAGGCCCGTGATCTCGTCTGAGGTTTGCCCTGCAATTGATTATGTAAAAGAAGCCGCGATAGAAGCCGCTCCAGATGATGTTGAAAGCTATAAAAATGCGATTCTCATGCTCTACAACGATCCTGAATTATATAAAAAGAAAGTTGCAGCCTGCAAAAAATTGTCACAACAATTCTACGAACCTCAAAATAGCTGGAAAGCCGCTTTGTATCGGGCCATTAAAAAGCTGGGACAATCGCCCCATGATACTTCTCGAGAATGAAGGCGCGCATCTTGTCCGACGTCATCGCCTTTTTTAGCGCGACAATCTCGGGACGATTCTCCTCCCCTTCGCGCACGGCAATGATATTCACATAGGGAGAGGAGCTATCTTCGCGGATTAGCGCATCTTTCAGCGGCGAAAGCCCTGCCTGCAGCGCAAAATTGGTGGGAATAACCGCCGCGTCCACATCCTGAAAGGTGCGCGGAAGCAGGGCGGCATCGATCTCTTCAAATTTGATTTTCTTCGGATTTTCAATGATGTTTAAAACGGTTGCGTGCAGATTGTTGGGAATATCGAGCACAATCAGGTGATGCTGATGCAAAAGGGCGAGAGCGCGCGCCTCATTGGAGGGGTCGTTTGGAATCGCAAAAATCGCCCCCTCTTTAATTTCAGAAATATCTTTCCACTTTTTGGAATAGACCCCCATCGGCTCGATATGGATCTTGGCAAGCGTCTTGATCGGATAGTGGAAGGCTTTGACCTGTGCCATGATAAAGGGGATATGCTGAAAGAAGTTGGCATCGATCTCTTTGTCGCTCAAGGCACGGTTGGGAATCTGATAATCTTCGACGATCATAATTTTAAGGTTGATTCCCTCTTCAGCTAAATCGCTTTTAATATGCTCCAGCATTTCGGCGTGAGGGACTGCTGTCGCCGCAACTTTAAGTGTCGGCTCACTCTTTGAGCAGCCCGCAAAAAAAACAAAAAAGACGCACCAGAATAAGTTAAACATGACCTTTTCCTCCTCGTTTACGCTCTATATTCATCGCCAGAGCATTCCCTAACATTTGCGTCCCCTGCACAAGCAGAATCATCAAGATTACTGTCGTCAGCATCATGAAAAGATCAAAACGATAATAGCCATATTGAATCGCGACCTTGCCAAGTCCTCCACCGCCAACCATGCCCGCCATAGCGCTATACCCAATTAAATTGATCAAAGTCAAGGTCATTCCGCGAATTAAAGAGGGCATCGCCTCTAAAAGCAGCACTTTGCGCACAATTTGCCAAGGGGTTGACCCCATCACAACTGCCGCTTCGATCACATTCTTGTCGATCTCATTGAGCGCACTTTCGACTACGCGTGCGACAAAAGGGGCTGCTGCTAGGGTGAGAGGCACGATGGTAGCGGTCGTCCCAAGGCTTGTTCCCACAATCCAGCGCGTCAGTGGGATGAGGGCCACAATTAAAATGGCAAAAGGAAAGGAGCGGCCGATGTTGACAATGGCTCCTAGCAGACGATGGATAGAGAGCTGCTCTTTGAGATGTCCCTTGCCAGTCAGAGCTAAGATGATGCCAAGAGGAAGCCCTATAAGAGAGGCAAAAAAAGCCGCGCTCACTACCATGTAAACTGTATTCCAGAGTTCTAGAGGAAGCAGCTGCCAGGCAAGTTTAAGTTCCATGCGAGAGCTCCTCACAGTGTATCTCATTCTTGCGCAAGAATGTGAGCGCCTCTTCTAATTTCGGTTCCGGAGCTGCAAGCTCAATCACCAGGTTGCCAATGATCACTCCTTGCAAAGAGTCTAGCCAGCCTAAAAGGATGTTGACCTCTACATCAAACTGCTTGATCATTTTGGAGATAATCGGCTCCCCAGCCTTTTGTCCTTTAAAGGTAAGCCTGAGCAGCTTTTTATCGGGCGAAACTGCTTTAAAAAAGGAGGCTGGCACCTCGTGGATGCTATTTTGAAGCAGCTGCTTTGTTGTCGGATGCTGCGGGTCGGAAAAGATCTCTGCAATCGAACCCGCTTCGACTATGCTGCCCCGATCCAAAACGGCAACCTTATTACAGATCTGCTTGATCACATCGATCTCGTGCGTAATCAGAACGATGGTGAGCCCGAGTGTTCTGTTCAACTTTCTTAGCAGTGCAAGAATGTCGCGCGTCGTCTTGGAGTCAAGCGCCGAAGTCGCCTCGTCGCAAAAGAGGACTGAGGGTCTAGTCGCAAGGGCTCTCGCAATCCCCACGCGCTGCTTCTGGCCGCCACTTAAATGGGCGGGGTAAACGTCTCTTTTCTCCGCCAAACCGACGAGAGGAAGAACCTCTTCCAGCCGCTTTTCGCGCTCCAGTAGGGGGATGCCATGGATTTCAAGAGGATAGGAGATATTGTCCGCCACCGTGCGCGACGAGAGCAGGTTAAAGTGCTGAAAGACCATGCCGATCTTTTGGCGAAAAGCGCGCAGCTCTTTTGGGTTCATTTTCACGATATCGCTTTCTTCGATAAAGATCTCTCCTGTCTCGGGGCGTTCAAGCGAAGAGAGGCAGCGGATCAGCGTCGATTTCCCCGCTCCGCTTTGCCCAATAATGCCAAAAATATCGCCCTGATCCACATCGAGCGAAACATCGCGAAGCGCTTTGACTTTTTGAAAAGATTTAGATAGATGGCGAACGCGAATCAAACTTATGTCTCCTAAGGAAACTTTAGGCGATTTTAACACAAAACAGCATTGTTGCAAAATAATATTGCTTAAAATTCGGCGAAGCCTATAATCGTTGGCTATGACAGCAAACCGCCCTCAAATTTCGATTCGCCTACCCCTTATTGTGGTGCTTCACGCACCCGTTCAATCTTAAGTCCTAAATTTCAGTCGCAAACAGTAAATAAAACAATATTTAGTTTGAATAAAACAAACTAAACATGTTAAAGTAGATTAATATTTTGAACAAAACGAGGCACTTATGCAACAGACAGCCACCCCGTCCCAATCAAGCACCTGGGTTTCGGGTTTTGCCATGTTTTCCATGTTATTTGGCGCAGGCAATATCGTCTTTTCGCTCGCAATCGGACAGCACGCCCAAGATAAAAATTTCTTTGCAATTCTCGGTTTTCTTTTGACCGCCGTCGGCGTCCCCTTTCTGGGCCTCCTCGCAATTACCCTATTTGACGGCAATTATAAAAGTTTTTTTGACCGCATCGGCAAGCTCCCCAGCTTTGTGCTCGTCACCTTCATCATGGGGCTGATCGGACCCTTCGGCGCCATCCCGCGCTGCATCGCCCTCGCCTATTCGACGACAAAGCTCTACATGCCCGGCATCTCCCTTCCCTTTTTTAGCATCGCAGCCTGCGGCATCATCTTCCTCCTCACCTTCCGCCAGACCCGCATTGTCGACGTGGTAGGCTATCTGCTCACGCCTCTTAAGCTCGGCACGCTGCTGCTCGTCATCCTGATCGGCTACTTCATGGCCCCGGCAGCTCCTCAAGCCACCCATCAAGAGTGGACCCTCTTCTTCCACGGCTTAAACCAGGGCTATCAGACGATGGACCTGCTCGCCACCTTCTTCTTCTGTTCCGTGATTGTAGCGGCATTGAAAAAAAGTGGCGGCGCGGACAGCCCCAAATGGCTCGTGCGCGAAACTCTCAAAGCGAGCGGGATCGGCGCCGCGCTCCTCGCCTTTGTCTACATCGGATTCAGCTACGTCGCTTCCTATCATAGCGAAGCGCTCGGCGGCTCTAAGACCGAAGAGCTCATCGCCAATATCTCGACGCATGTTCTTGGCTCTTACGGCGGCATCGTCGTCTGCCTCGCCGTCGCCTTTGCCTGCCTCACCACCTCTGTCGCACTCAGCACCGTCTTTGCCGAGTTTGTCCACTCCGATGTGACGCAAGGTAAAGTCGGCTACCTGCCCGCCCTCATCGGCTCGCTCGTCGTCACCTACTTCGTGTCGACCCTCAATTTTACCGGAATTGCCGCCATGCTGGCACCCGTGCTACAGCTCTGTTACCCCGCTCTGATTGTGCTCTGCGTGGTCAACATCTTGTACAAACTGTACGCCTTCAAGCCTGTGAAAGTGCCCGTGCTCGTCACGTTCGCCATTTCGCTCGCGGGCTATTTCTTGTAGTAAAGGAAGGCACGCGCGCGATGCGCGCGTGCTTGAAACCCGATTTGCGCCCTAGCGGTGATTCAGCTGATGATGCGATTTTTTGGAGGCTAAAACGGGGCAATTTTTGACATACTTGAGTAAAGTAGGCGAAAATTGCCCCGTTTTAGCTTCCAAAACAAGCGCGCATCAGATGAGTCATTGATAGGGCGCAAGTCGGGTTTGAATTCTTTTAAGATATTTGGAGATTGACGCTGCCAGTTACTCCTTTGCGAACAAGAAGGTCATAATAAAGTAGAGTTGCTACTGCTGGCCAGAGCGATATAAAAGGCACAAATAGTAAACTATCTAAGTGTGGAAAACTAAACAGAAAAATTTTTTGAAATATAATTTTACTAGAATCATTCAAACGCATGCCAAGGGCCATGACCTCTTCAAGAATCCAGGTTGAAATAATTGATACCAATACACAAAAGACAATAAAACAAAAGATTCGAAATCGATTTTTCTTTGTCAATTGACAACTTCGTTTACATGCTTCTAAAGGTCCTAAATCTTCCAACATTATACATGGTATTACGCAGGACAATGCGCAAAGTAAGTTTAAGCCTAAAATAAGGGATACTGAATATCCTATTAGCCAGTTAAAATATCCAAGTAATACCTGGATGCAGAACAACGGTATTATCAAAAAGCAAGAAAATAATTGAAAAATAAAAATAGGAACCATTTTTTGTACGATTATTTTAAAAACTTGAAGCCAAACCATTTTTTGTTTCCAATAATGCGCACTCATTAGAATTATAACCATTCCACATAGGACGGGCATGAAGAGAAAGATATAATAGAAAATTGCAGAACAGCCATATATTAAGGAATTTTCAAGAAAAAAAAATTTGAAAAGTGCGGGTGACCTAAATATTATTTGTTTTGGTATTGAAATTAAAAATCCTAAGAGGCTGATCCAAAAAATATTCCTTAAAATAAACTCTATCGCTTTACCAAGAATTTGCCATGAAGACATTGGCTCTCTTTTAAGAAAATGTAACATAAATTTACCTTTTTGGGTTTTCCGCCATGAATTTATCAAAAAAAGCAATTACTCGTTACATAAAATTTACCTATAAAACCCGATTTGCCCCCTAGCGGTGATTCAGCTGATGATGCGATTTTTTGGAGGCTAAAACGGGGCAATTTTTGACATACTTGAGTAAAGTAGGCGAAAATTGCCCCGTTTTAGCCTCCAAAACAAGCGCGCATCAGATGAGTCATTGATAGGGCGCAAGTCGGGTTATAAATCAGTCTACTTCTGATGCTCCCAGGCCTGCACCACATTGTGGACGGTCTGGCAGTAGTCGCGCCGCTTATTGGGGTCGTCGGAGCGGTACACATAGCCAATATAGGAGGAGTCATAAACCTTGGCAAAGGAGTTTGCAAGGTCTGACGAGGAGATCTGAAGCTGGGCCAGCCGGCGCGATAGCTCGTCGCGGATGGAGCGGTCCTGCCCCTTGATCATGACGTAGACATATTCGGGATCATTGCGGATCTTTAGCGAATAGCCATCTTCATTGAAAAAGCCCTTGTCAATGGCTTCTACCTGAAGCAAAAAGAGCGCTTTGAGCGCCGCGGGCGCCATAACGGTGCGCATGACGACGGGTGTCAGCGAATAAAAGAAATTTTCAAGCAGAAGATCGTTGTAGCGCGCCTTGTCGCCAAGCTGCTCGCGCACCAGGCAGAGAAGCTCATTCTGCTTGGAGATCATCCCGCCATTAAAATCGCGCACTTCGCCGACGATGCGCGAAATTTCGCTGAAAACTGCCTGACGCGCTTTGTAGAGGTCAATGGAGTGGTCGCGCCGCAAAAAGGTCTCTTTAGGCAGCTGGATGCGGAAAATGGTCGCCTCTTTCGGAAATTTATTGCGCAAGTGGCCCACGATTTTCGTCTGGTCGTGTGAGTAGGTCAAGAAGGAGTCAGCATCGCGAAAAAGATCCTCAATCGACAGGTCTCCTGGTTTTAACACGCGCAGCAGAATCACAGTAAAATAGAGATTCGTGTGCGACTGCTCATCAAAAGAGATGGTCATCTGCGGAATATCGCGCATGAACTTGATCTGGCTGCTCAAGCTCAAAACATTGCGCATGATCTCTTCGTCGTTGCGCGGCATGAATACAGGGTGCATCAAATGCTCAATGCGGTCTTTTAGATCGATCGGCAGCTCGCGACGCAAAGAGAGCAGCTCCTCGGTTGTGAACTCTTCACCACTGCTTTTTTCAATCTCAAGATAGAGCGTGCAGATGTTTTCAGAACCGCGCCGATTCGCAAAAAAGGAGTCTTCGATAGGCTGCGCTGAAGGGACATAGTTTTGCACCGCCTTCATGATGTGGCTCTTTTCAAAGACCTCCTTATCGCGCAGGAAATTAACCCCCACCAATATCGCTAAAACAGGTTTTTGATGGATGCGGGCTCGAAAGAGCTTGAGGCTAAGGTGACGCATCTCAGGAGACAGCCTAACAGCCTCGCGAAGCGCCTTTCTAAAGAGATAGTGGACGCTAATGACGCGACTTAAATGGCGCGATTCGCGCGGAGTTTTAAAATCATCGCGGCAAATCACTAAGACGTGCTGCATTTCGCTCATCAGGTCCACATCGAAGTCTTGAGGACGCCTCTTAATCAGGTAAGCAATGTAATCTTGGACAGAGGTCGTCTTTTCGTCGAGCGCTTGTCCTTTAATGTCGAGAATGCGGCGCGCATAGTAGGCCGACTGCACGCCGAGGCGCGTTTCCGTTTCAATGATGGGCAGATTGTGCTGCAGCTTCTCCAGGTCAGCCTGCTCGTCCACATTCACCTTGACCTCACAGAGGGTGTAGGAGTCGTCGCTGACTTCGGGCATCTTAAAGTCAACCGCATAAACTAAAGCCACATTGAGCTGCTTTCCAGGCACAAGCCAGCGGCTAATCATCTCAAAAAAGAACTTAAAGGCGTTGGGCCGCGATTTATAGATGATTTGAAAGGAGAGGTGCGCGGGCGTCTTTTCAGAAAGACTGCAATGCATGAGAGGGAGTATAGCATGAAAATGTTCGCGCTGGTCAGCTTGTGCATCAGGATCTGTCTCCCATTGGCTAAAGATTTTTTCTGGAAGCATGAGGCTGAGCAGATGGCGAATCGCACTGCAATAAAGAGCCGTGTTTACCTCCTGTACTCCATCAAAGGAGACTTGGATCCTTGGCACAGAGCTTTCGCGCAACATGGCTACACTCCATCCTGCTCATAAACGGGTGTCGATAACTCCAGACGCTCGCGGGCGCCAATCCAGGTCCCCTCTTTTGGCTGATTGGGCTGAAAGGAGCGGACATGAAGCGGTAAATTATTTTTTCCCGCCAGCTCAATGCCGCGCGCATGCAGCACTTTGGCACCAGCCAGGACAATTTTCAGCGCCTCATCATAAGAAAGATGCGAAAATAGGGTCGCCTGCGCATTTTTTTTAGGATCTTCGGAGCAGATCCCGGGGACATCTTTATAAAATTCAACTCTGGAGGCTCCTAAAGCAACTCCTAAAGCCACAGCTGATGTATCGGAGCCTCCACGCCCAAGTGTCGTGATTTCACCCAATCGGCTCACCCCCTGAAAGCCAGCCACGATGGCAATTTTTCCTGCATCTAAAATAGGAAGCAGCCTATGAGGGCGCACATCGATAATGTTCGCTTCTGTATGGCGGCTGCAGGTGATTATCCCAGACTGGCTCCCCGTAAAGCTGAACGCTTCCTGCTGTTTGAGCGATAATGCCATTGCTAAGAGAGCAATGCTGATGCGCTCTCCTACAGTCAAAAGCATATCATATTCTCGCTGTGGAGGGGTTGGGTTGACCTGTTTTGCTAAGGAGATGAGCTGATCTGTCGTATTGCCCATCGCGCTGACGACGACTGCAATCCGCCCAAATTCACGTTTTCGTTCGAGAATAAGGTCAGCAATGCAGCCAAAGCATTCCGGAGAAGCAACGGCCGCCCCTCCAAATTTCATAACGAGAGTGCGCTTCATAGATAGGGTGTTGGAATTATACCAAGTTTATGGTAAGATCTTTAAGTAGTGCTAACAATACCCTAAGAGGGGTCGAAGAGTCAAGGTAAGTTGTGTTCGAATTAGAAAAAACGTTCCATTTTGAAGCGGGTCATAAACTCTGCCACCACGATGGGAAATGCCGTCAGCCGCACGGCCATTCCTATAGTCTTACGATACACCTGCGCCAAGAGCAGCTC
The DNA here is from genome assembly GCA_963745935.1 of uncultured Parachlamydiaceae bacterium. Taxonomy (GTDB): domain Bacteria; phylum Chlamydiota; class Chlamydiia; order Chlamydiales; family Parachlamydiaceae; genus JAJFUZ01. Next base: position 358,383 of record CAVUZO010000002.1, on the reverse strand, counting down.
ATCAGCGACGGCCCCAAGCGCAATATGCTCATGGATTTCAATGATATTTCCATAATCGTCAAACCGATGATCGAACACTATTTTGATCATCAATGGTTAAATGACACTTTGCAGTGTGATTCGACAACCGTCGAATTTATGGCCAAATGGATCTTTGATCATCTCGAGCCGCATCTGCCCGGCCTGCACGCCGTCTCCCTTTACGAGACGGCGACAGCGCGGGTGATTTATTCAAAAAATTAAAAGAATTTATCCGCAATTACCCTTCTAGCAGATCTAGAATTCCTCAATATCCGAAAAAGAAGTTTCAGCATGAAAGGATTTCGCGACACCTTTTGGATCAGATATCCCCTTCTTAACTCTCCGTCAAGGATGGATCCTAAAGCTGTTTCATATTTTTGTAAAAACGATTGAGAGAAGTCATTTGCGGCAAGAGCCTTCTGGATAATCTCTGCGGCACATTCTCCACTTCGAAAGGCATTTTCGATCCCTTCGCCTGTCATTGGATCAATTAAACCCGCCGCGTCCCCGATCAAAAGGGCGCCCTGAAAAGCTAAGGGGCGTTTTTTTGAACCAAATGGCAGCGGCCACCCCTTTGGAGCGGAAAGAGATTGAGCTTCTGCAAATCGTTCACGGAATTGGGGATGCTCTCGCATGATCGAATCAAGCAAATTTTTTAACTGAACGTTGCGGTTGCGAACGTTGCGACTCAAGATCCCTAGCCCCACATTCGCTTCCCCTGTCGTCTGATTTATAGGGAAGATCCAGAAATAACCGGGCTGCACCTCGTCTAAGAAATGGAGCTCCACACTCGACGTTAAACCTTTTATGTGGGAGTAGTAGGAGCGGATCGAAACCGCATGATGGTTTTCATCAAAGGTAGGCGGCCCTAAAGCTTTTGCGATGACACCATTAGCCCCGTCGGCGCCCACAACCAGCTTTGACCAGAAAGTTTGATTCTCGCTTCGGACGCCGACGACCTGCCCATTTTCGATTATAAGGGCTCTAATTTTGACAGCTTGTAACACATCCACATGCTTTTTTGCCTCTGCGACAAAAATAGCATCAAGATCTTCCCGTTTACAGACCAAACCTGTTTCCGATCCTTTTACTGAAAAACTCCCCACAGCTGGGTGCGAAAAAAGAAGCTCCTCGATGAGGCAGTGCTGCGCCTTTGCTACCACTTCATAAAGCCCTAATCGCTTCATTCTTTCGCAAAGGCGTGCAGAAACAAAATCCCCACACGGTTTATCGCGAGGGAATGGCTCTTTATCGAGCAGCAGCACCTTAGCCCCAGCCATCCCCAGCGAGCGGGCGCAAATAGAGCCCGCAGGACCTGCTCCAACGACGATTACATCATAACTTTCTGTCATTATTTTTCTCATAAGGTTCTTTATACTCCTCCTTCGCCATCCGCTGGGTTTCCGGATCAAAGGTCATATAATGGATATTTCCTTTGAGCGCTATGACGTAGGCCACATAAGGAGGCCCAAAGAAAAGCGTCTGATTATCGCAAAAACTAATCCCCAGCCTAATATCATGGATAGTAAAGGGGTAATGATGCAGGTAGGGGCGCAGGAACTCGGACTGATTAATCATGTCCAAAAACTCCTGTGAGCAGCTGAGATAGAGGGATCGCGCCTGCGGGATGTCCAACCTTTGATGAGAATCAAAATCGAGACTGAAACCTTTGATGACATCTGGGATCGAAATGCCTATTCCAGAAAGCTCCAGCTGATTTTTCTCCTTTTGCACAGCTGCAAAGCTACTCATCATCCGATAAGACTCACGCGTCTCTGGAGAGAGGGGTTGGCAACCGCTGGCAAAAAGTAGCAGCAGCAAAAATAGTGCAATTCTCATGGTTCCCTCCTCATCGTTGTGATAAATTGCTTTCCTAGCTGAGACAAAACTCTCTGATACGAAGGGCTTGACAGCACAGGATGGTCGAACAGAGGCGAATGCAGAATATGCACGCTATTCCAGTGTCTCACAATCCCTCCGGGATCGGTTAACCAGGGAATTGGATCGCCGCTATTGATGTAATTATGAGCTTGAGCTAATCCTTCGGGATTGATCACGCTGGCTGAACCTATTGTGTATACATGGAGCATGGACCTATGCTCTTGGCTTAAGTGTGCGAGGGCACTAGAGGTCACAAGTCCACCTTGGCTATGCGCAACGAGATGCACCTCTCCCCCTTTTCCAACCTGCTGGCACTGCTCCCGAATCACCTGCGTCAGCTTTTCATCGCTGTGGGTGTGGAACCCAAGCTTTTGCGCCGCGCACTCGAGAAGATCCATGATAAAACCGTGCGAGCTATTATAGCAATAGTGCACATTGTTGCCACCAAAATGGTTGGAGAGATTCTCAGAAAAATTGCGCGCGTCTTCAGAGTTATTTAAAATCCCGTTGACAGCCACAATTCTGACTCCAGGAGCTATTTCAGACCTTCCGAGATCGCTATTGTGAGACCTAGCGCGGTTAATTGCCTGACTCCCTGTTAGAAAGCGACCAATCGAAGAGAAGGCGTCGCGCAGATAAGGCACGGGAAGAAGGTGATCCCCAATGAAGCTAAATGAATATCCTAGAAACGAGACAGAATCATTGACGAAAGCTCCGATCGACTCTAAAAATAAGCCTTCACAGTCAAAATGGGTCAGGGGATTGTTGAGGAGATAGGCATAGAGATTGGGTCCCCCTTCTACTCCCAGCGGGTCGGGAGTGATCCAGCGGCCGATATGAGGGTCATAGAAGCGCTGGCCAAAGTAGACAAATCCGGTTTCAGGATCGCGCCGCTTGCTGGCAAAGCCCCATGGACCGTCTAACCCCTCCAAAACGACGCCAAAAGCTGTATAAGCTGCGATGCCAGCTAACTCCCCTGTATCACTTGCAATGAGAGAGACGAGATTGCCGCTGAGGTCGTGCACCGGGGCATAAACATTGGAGCCCAGTTCAATCGCAATAGCGGCCCCAATTTCAGCCCCTAGGCCAACACCAAGAAGGCGTAACTCAGTTGGAATATTTTTGACGTAGGAACCGATTTCGTTATGGCCGCTATACAGATAGTGAACCGTTTCTTGACCCTGCCGCCTTTTTGAAAGGCGCCTCCCTTCATCATCGTAAATGTACTCATAATGAGCAGTGCCTTCCGTAACTCTGATCAAACGGTCAAGGGCGTCATAAGTGTACATTTGCGTCCTGCCTTCAAAGTTGCGGCTAATGAGCCTTCCTACTTGATCGTAAGAATAATCTTCGTCATTTAAACGATTGTAGAACCCATCATACTGGTAATGGATGTTCTGCTCTTCACAGAGTTGCCCCAGCAGGTCATACTGATACAAAGTTTCACTCTCCCCAATTCGCCGCTGCAGCAGATTTCCCGCTGGATCGTAGCGATAGGCGGCTTTCCAGTAAGGTGAATCAATCGCGGTTGGCCTCCCATTATGGTCCCGCGTCACCCGTAAGTCCCCTGCCTTGCCAATGAGCTTAGCTCCATTTTTAAAGTAGGTGTGGCTGTAGCTTATTTGACCATCTGGTGTGAGACGCTCAACCGTCTCAAGCTGTAAACTTTCATAAATATAGCGCACGGAAGAGCCATCAGGAAGCGTGAGATGGGTTTTGCGATCGAGTGCATCATAACTCGTTTTGAGTGTTAACCCATTGCCTAGAGTCTCCTGGATGCAGCGACCGTGCCGATCAAAGAGCTTACGCTTTTTCAAACCGTGCACAACATCTTCTACAAGAGAGACGTTGTCATAGGCATCATACTCGTAGCGGTAATGGATCGTTCCATCTGACGCTTTCAGAGAAGCTAATCTTCCCTTGTCGTCATAGCTGTAATGGAGCTTGACGCCATCTGCTTTTAAGACCGATTCTCGAAGTCCTGCCTCATTATAGGTATAGTGTGTGCTTTTCGCATCCTCATTTAAAGTGACAAGATGACCGGCTGCATCATATTGCCAAGTAGTTGTGGCCACTTGTCCATCCCCCTCAATTTGGCTTAAGATCATCCTTCCTAGAGGATCATAATCAAATACTTTGCGCTGATTTTGCCGCTCTAAACAGGCAACCCTACCGCGAATGTCTTGAATGGCAATGGATTTAGAGCCATCCGGAGAGGTCGTTTCTACATAAGCGACGCGCTCCCCTTTGCTGTTGATATAATCATAAACATAGCGCGTCGCAGTTTTATTGCCCTCTGCATCAATCAGAGCTACAATGTCGCCCTTCGCATTATGCAAGGTCGTACTGCACCCTTCCGAGGTGATGACATGGGTCCGTCTGCCTCCAGCATCGTAGGCATATTGCACCCTCTCATCGCCGCAATTTTCCTCAATGAGGCGATCGAGAAGATCATACTGTTGACCCTTTTCAATGCCATTTTGAACAGTCGAACGGCAGCGCCCAAAGGCATCGTAACTATAGTGAGTCTCCTTTTCTCCATCTTTAATAGTCGCTAAACGGCCAGCGCTGTCATATTCGTAGGTTGTGACAGCGCCCGCGCAATCTGTTTTAGAAATAAGGTGAAAACCATTATAGGTTTTTGATCGATTTTCTTCCCTGACGCATCGGCCCTGATAGTCATAAAGAAAGTATGTTGTAGAACCGGCCTGGGATGTTTTATTGTCCAGGCGCCCCTCAACGGTAAACTCAAAAAACTCGCGACTGCCGTCGGGATGCAAAATTTCAACGGGCTGTCCCCGAATATTGCGCACAAATCGGGTAACGCTTCCATCTGCATGCGTTTCAGCCATCAGATGGCCAAGAGCATTGTAGGAGCGTTTTTCAGAAGTAGCTCCAGGAAAATGTGTCTCTGTTACCCTTCCAAAGGCATCATAAGTGAAGCGGGTCTTATGCCCGTAAATATCCTTTGTAGAGGCTATTTGGCCTCGTTTATCATAGACATGCTGCTTTGTTAAACGCTCCCCATCTGCAATTGTCTCCTCTTGAATTAAGCGATTGGCCGCATCGTAAGCAAATTCCTGAACCAGCTCCTGATCTGGACCTTGTTTGCGTATGAGATTGCCGCTTTCATCATAGGCATAACGAGTTTGTTGTCCCATCGCATCTGTTTCCCGCACGCAATTCCCATGCGCATCATAAACCCAAGATAGGGTGTAGGCCTTCTGTCTTAGGCTATCAAAATGATTCTGTTCAATGAGATGCCCGAGATCGTCATAGTGGTTGTGAACAGCTCGAGTAAGAATTTCCTTGTTCTGACTTAGATCGTAAGCATACTCCTCAACCTCTTTTGGAAGGCCTATAGGCGCTCTTTGCCGGTTTTTGATGCGTGTTACATGCCGCTCAGTTACGTGAGAAATGTTTTCCGCCTTCTCCTTATTGCCATCGTCAACAATCTCGAGAGCCAAAGCCCCATTCTGGTCATATTCATAAAAATAGCGCAGACGCATCTTTTCCCCTTCATAGAGATACTGTGCAGCTAAAAGGGAGCTGTCAGAAGGATACTCGTAACGAGTTGTCGAATTGCCTTCAGACTCTTCTAGAAGGAGATTGCGCGGCTTCGAATAGCGGTACTGCTTGCGATACACTTCGCACCCATTTTCTTTAGGAAGTCCGCGCTTATCCAGAGCTGGCGCCTTGCTATTCTTTCCCGTCAAATTGCCGTAAATAGCCTCGTTCGCCACATTGCCGCGCCCATCATAGGTGTAAGAGCGAATGAAAAGAAGATTTCCATCTCCATCTTCAAACGCGCGCGTCACAAGCTCCCCGTCAAATGTCCAGAAGAAGGATTCTCGCGCCTTACGCTTCTCCTTTTCATCGCAATGTTCAATTGAGATAAGTCTCTGATCATCGCCATAGTGATAGAGCGTCTGAACCCCTTGCGCATCGAAGACCTGAGTTTTGTTCTTCCCATACCGAAAGCAATAGATCGTCTCCAGCTTTCCCGCGCGTCCCACAGGCTCTTTAAGCTCTTTTACCCGGCCATGTCCATCATACTCGATCTCCAAGATCTGAGCACCCGGCCCTTCGCGCCGCACAACCTTGCCCTCTTTATTATAGAGATACCTTAGAGTGGGGGCCATCGGAGAACTGACCTCCAGCTGCTGCTTCGTCCATGTATAGGTGACGCTTTGACCCTCGCTGCTTTCCACCGTGAGAGCCCCTTGATTCCAGTTCCAGAATAGGGAATGCGTTACCTCGTCCTTCAGGTTGCGCAGATCGGCTTGTACAAGCTGTCGCTTATTGTTATAGGTATAGGTGACCTTTAACCCATTTGCGCGCTTAATTTTTTCCAAAAAATAAATTTTATTCAGAGGTTCTTTCACAAATTGGTAGCGATCCCCGGAACCGGAAATGAGCAGACTCTCCGCCAGATTCTTATGGCAGATCAGCTGCGTGGTAAAGGGATGGGGCGCAGTGGCTCCAGGATTGGGAAAGTGCATGTATCCTTTTGAAAAGGCAAACAGGTAGGGATCCATGCGAAAGGGGTATCCCTGCCCCTCCTTTTTGGCGCGCCGAAAAATGAGCCGCTGCCCTCTTTCATCTTGAAATTCATACTGGTGCATAGAGTGCTGAGAACTATCTGTCAGCGAGCCATGATGGTTAAACTCCCATCCCAAAAAAGGCGTGCTGCGGCTGTTTTTACGTTTCTTTGAACTTGAGTAGGAGCGCTGCAGCTGCAGCCTTTCAACGGAACCGAGTGAGATGTCGACAACCTCTTCTGTATAATCGCCCGTGATGACATTCACTCCATGGACGCGCGCATGCGGCTCCTCTTCCAAATCGCCAAGCGGTGCCGCAGGGTCAAGCAGCAGCTCCTCCGCCTGTTCAGAAGGCTGCTCCTGCGCGTAAACCGCAAATGAAAAAATCAAGAAAATTATTGTAAAAAACACATTCATAACCACCTGCCAGCCTGTTTTCGAATTTTTTTAAAAACGGCCGATAGTTAATAATCGAAAGGCCGTTTCTTCGTCAAGAAAAGAGATATTTTTAAACCTGACTTGGACCCCTACATCGCGCTTAAAACCCGACTTGCGCCCTAGCGGTGATTCAGCTGATGATGCGATTTTTTGGAGGCTAAAACGGGGCAATTTTTGACATACTTGAGTAAAGTAGGCGAAAATTGCCCCGTTTTAGCCTCCAAAACAAGCGCGCATCAGATGAGTCATAGGGCGCAAGTCGGGTTTAAATTTGCCTGCACTTAGCAAGTTGCCTGATAAGCTCCGAAGGCCAAGTCGCGACTTGGCCAAGGGGCTTAGCGGAGCAAATTGCTAAGTTCGGCCAAAGTTTAAGCGTGATGTAGGGGCGCAAGTCGGGTTTTTAATTTTTTAAGAAAAAATTTTAGGATGGCCCTCTTAAAACCAGCCATCCTGTCTATCTCTGTCCATCTTGAAAAAAATTAATTTTTTTGATCATGCAAGTATTTTCTTGAAAAATTGATGGACGTATTTTACTTCCCCCTTTTTCCTTTGGTGTGATATACTGATCGACATTCACTAAAGGAGTTATCTTTAAATGTCTAACCAATCTCAACACACCTGGAATGAAAGCAATATCGTCGATGATGTCGCTTTCCAGGAGCAAGATGCTGAACTATTTAAAAGTCTCTTGAATAACGATGCGCAGTCCTCTAAAGAGGCCGCGCCGACTCCCATTTCAGGCACCATTCTCAAAGGGAGAATTGTCGAAATTACGAAAGATCATGTCGTCATTGATGTCGGCTTGAAATCCGAAGGTCTCGTGCCGATGCAGAATTTTCCGACCCTTCAGTCATTGTTCTCGACGGCGAAGTTGAAGTTCTGCTCGATCAGCCAGAAGATGACAATGGCCAGATTGTCCTTTCACGCGAAAAAGCAGAACGACTCCGCCAGTGGGAATACATCCTCGAGCATTGCGAAGAAGGTTCGATCGTCAAAGGGCGCGTCATGCGCAAAGTCAAAGGCGGCTTGATGGTCGATATCGGCATGGAAGCCTTCCTGCCTGGCTCTCAAATCGACAACAAGCGCATCAAAAATCTCGACGAATACCTCGGCAAGACCTACGAATTCAAAATCCTCAAAATCAATATCGACCGCAAAAACGTCGTCGTTTCGCGCCGCGAACTTCTCGAAGCAGAGCGCATCTCCAAGAAAGCGGAAGTTCTTGAAAATATCAAAGTCGGCGATGTTCGCGAAGGCGTTGTGAAAAACATCACCGACTTCGGCGTCTTCCTCGATCTCGATGGCATCGACGGCCTCCTCCATATCACCGATATGACATGGAAGCGTATCAAGCATCCTTCCGAAATGGTCCATCTCGGCCAGAAGCTCGAAGTCATGATCCTCAACGTCGATAAAGATAAAGGCCGCGTCGCCTTGGGCTTGAAGCAAAAAGAATCAAATCCTTGGGATCAAATCGAGCAGAAATATCCTCCAGGAACACGCGTTAAAGGCAAAATCGTCAACCTCCTCCCCTACGGCGCCTTCATCGAAATCGAACCGGGCATCGAAGGGCTCATTCACGTCTCTGAAATGTCCTGGGTTAAAAATGTCACCGATCCGAGCGAAATCGTCAAAAAAGGCGATGAAGTGGAAGCGATCGTCCTTTCCGTCCAGAAAGAAGAAGGCAAAATCTCCTTGGGCTCAAACAGACCGAACACAATCCTTGGGATGATGTCGAGAAGAAATATCCTGTTGGCAGCAATGTCAAAGCTGAAATCAAGAGCCTGACCAACTACGGCGCTTTTGTCGAGCTTGAACCAGGCGTTGAAGGACTTGATCCATATCTCCGATTTAAGCTGGATCAAGAAAGTCTCGCACCCTTCTGAAGTGCTCAGCAAAGGCGATATGGTCGATGCGTCGTGCTTTCTGTCGACAAAGAAAGCAAAAAAATCACTCTCGGCGTGAAACAACTCGGCCGCAATCCTTGGGAATCCATCGAAAAAACGATGCCAGTCGGTTCGCTTGTCAAAGGCAAAGTCACGAAAATCACAGCTTTTGGCGCCTTTGTCGAGCTGGAAAGTGGCATCGAAGGACTCATCCACGTCACAGAACTTTCCGATCAAGCCTTTGGCAAAGTGGAAGATGTGGTCGCAAAAGGCGACGAAGTCACTGCAAAAGTGATCAAACTCGATCCTGAGCATAAAAAGATCGCCCTTTCGATTAAAGAATATCTGATCGATCAAAATCAGGTGAATCGCGATGATATCGTTGTCACACCTACGAAGCGCAAAAAGAGCGCTAAAAAAGAAAAAGAGGAACAGGATGAATCAGAACATTCTGAACAGCATGCGGTAGAAAGCGAAGAATAATTTTCGGAAGGGGCCAGGACTCCCGGCCCCTAACGCTTTTTTTCATCTATAAAATATTGAGGCCAAAACGAAATGAATAAAGATCTCGTTGCCATCTTTGAATACTTGGAGAGAGAAAAAGGCATCAAACGCGATATCGTCATCAGTGCCATCGAAGAGTCCCTGCATGCCGCTGCGCGCAAAAGCATTGAGGGCGCATCTAATGTCACCGTCCACATTCATCCGAAAACCGGCAATATCGATGTTTTTTGCGAAAAAGAGATTGTCGATGAAGTCGAAGTTCCCGCACAAGAAATCTCCCTCGAAGATGCTCGCGAAATCGATCCCGATTGCGATATTGGGCAATTTATCGATGTTGTTGGCAACTCCTAAAGATTTTGGCCGCATCGCCGCACAAAAAGCGCGGCAGATCATCACCCAAAAACTGCGAGGCGCTGAACGCGATGTGATCTACGAAGAGTATCGCCACCGGATCAATGAGCTTGTCTCCGGCACGGTCAAACGCTTTGTACGAGGGGCTAACCTGATCGTCGATTTGGGAAAGGTGGAAGCGATCATGCCGATGCGCTACTATCCTAAAACGGAAAAATATCACATCGGCGAAAAAGTCCTAGCGCTTCTTTGCGAAGTGAATGATACCGAAAATGGCGGCGCTGAAGTCGTTCTGTCGCGCAGCCATCCTGAATTTGTGAAACAGCTTATGATCCAAGAAGTCCCAGAAATCAATGACGGCACCGTCATTATTGATAAGATCGTGCGCGAAGCCGGCTATCGCACCAAACTCACCGTCCGCTCCACCGATCCTAAAGTCGATCCTGTAGGCGCATGCGTCGGAATGCGCGGCAACCGCGTCAAAAATGTCGTGCGCGAACTGCATAACGAAAAAATCGACATCATTCCCTTTGCAGCAGACCCTGTCGAACTGCTTCAAAATGCCCTCTCCCCAATCGAAATTCGCAAAATCAGCGTTAGCGACGAAGATAAGACCATTTCTATCGTCGTCGAAGATGATGACTTCGCAGCCGTCATCGGCAAGAAGGGAATGAACGCACGTTTAAATAGCCGTTTGATCGGCTATGAACTTGAAGTCCAACGCATGAGCGATTACAATCGCGCGATGGCACTCCAGCGCAATGAGCTCGCCTCCGTGGATGATCCCTCATTAGATGAGCCTCTGACAGGCATTGAAGGTGTCAACAAGCTGATCTTTGAACACTTGGCAGCTGAAGGCTATAATACCCCGCGCCGCCTCCTCTTAAGCGCCCCCGAACAGCTCGCACAAGTTCCTGGGATCAGTCTCGACATGGCCAGCAAAATTTTAGAACAAATTCGAAAACAAAGGATGTAAGACTTGGCAAAGCAGCTAAAGATAAATATCAAAAACACTCAGATTGCCGAGGCTATTAACCTTAAAAATCTCAAGAGTAAGCTTGCAAGTAAGAAGGAACTATCTCCCGAAGAATCCCTGCCGCGAGAAGAGAGTGCATCACCTGAGAGCGGAGCCCCTGCGGTAAGAAAAGCAAAAGCCGCGCCTGTTTCTGTAGCGCCTCCCACCGAAGAGCCAGCTCCGCGCATCAAAGCGCGATCGAAATCTGCTTTTGGCGAACAGCCTCTTCCTGAAGCGAAGAGCTCTGAAGAGATTGGAGAAGAGGCCCTTCAACCTATCGAAGAGATCGAAGAGGAAAAAAAGAGCAGAGCTCGCCCAACAGGCCGCAAAACAAGCGAAGAGCTACGCCAAGAAATTTTTGGAGAAGAGATAGCCGAGCAGGCAGAGCTGAAACGTGCCGAAGAAGAAAAGAGTAAAGGCCCTAACCTGCTTGAGCAAATTCCTGAAACCGTTGAAGAGCCGATTAATCTGGAAATAGAGCCTGTAGAGGCGCCCCCAGTAGTTCCACGAGTAGTTCCCCGAACTTCTGCCCCCGCCGCGACCCCTCCTAAACCTGTAGCACCAGTCGCGCGCCCTCCCTTCCCGCGCCCCTCAACAAAAGCAGCCCCTGCCCCCATGCCTACGCGCCCCTATGAAAAGTTGGGCCCGACCGGAAAACACATTAAAGATCTCTTGCCGCCAAAGCCAAGACCGCCCCAAAGACCTTTTGAGAAGCCTCCTGAAAGAGCAGGAGGCTCCGCATCGCGCCCAGCAACTTCAAGAGCTGCCCCTGCACCAGAAACAGCCGCAGAAAAAGCAAAACAAAAAGCGCGCAAAGAGAAAGAAGCCGCATCCCCTGAAGTGCTGTCTGAAGGGGCCAAAGTTGCCAAATTTAAAGAATTTAAAGATGTCAAGCCGACCCCGCGCAAACAGGAAGATCGCTCATTCGATGCGCGCGACCGTCAAGGCTTGCGCGTCAGTGATGAAGAGGGAAAGCAGTGGCGCAAAAAGCGGCCCCTCAAACGGCATGTTCAAGAGGATGTAACCATCCGCCCTTCGCAGCTAAAAGTGCGGCTGCCGATCGCCATCAAAGACCTCGCTGTAGAAATGAAGCTCAAGTCTTCTCAGCTTGTCCAGAAGCTCTTTTTGCAAGGAGTCGTTGCGACTCTCAACGACCTGCTCGAAGATGAGACGACTGTTCAGCTCCTTGGCAATGAATTTGGCTGTGAAATCACTATCGATACTTCTGAAGAGGAGCGCCTCCGTATCACCGACAAAACAGTCAAAGAAGAGATCCTCGGGACTGATGCTGATCTTTTGACCACGCGTCCTCCTGTCGTCGCCTTCATGGGACATGTCGACCATGGCAAAACAAGCCTGATCGACGCCATCCGCAAAAGCAACCGTGCCGCCGCTGAAGCGGGCGCGATTACGCAACACATTGGCGCCTTTTTATGCACAACCCCTGTCGGCAATATCTCGATTCTTGATACTCCGGGCCACGAAGCCTTCTCAGCGATGCGCGCCCGTGGAGCCGATGTGACCGATATCGTCGTTCTCGTCGTCGCAGGCGACGAAGGAATCAGACAACAGACATTAGAGGCCATTCAGCGCGCCCTCGAAGCAAAAGTGACCATTGTCGTTGCCATCAACAAATCGGATAAACCCAATTTTAATGCGGAAAATGTTTACCGGCAGCTGGCGGACCAGAACCTCCTCCCAGAGTCGTGGGGAGGCCAAACGATCACTGTAAATTGCTCAGCTGTAACAGGCGAAGGCATTCCACAACTGCTTGAGATGCTTGCGCTGCAAGCCGAGGTTCTCGAACTAAAAGCCAACCAGACTGCACGCGCGCGCGGCCGAGTTTTAGAATCGGAAATGCACAAGGGCATGGGCGCTGTGGCGACAATCTTAGTCCAGAACGGAACCTTAAAGCTTGGCGATGCCCTGGTTTTTGATGAGTACTTTGGCCGCGTCAAGACGATGCGCGACGAATTTATGCGCGAACTGCAAGAAGCTGGTCCCTCAACCCCTGTCGCGATCACAGGCCTCTCGGGCCTTCCAGAAGCTGGCCAAGAGTTTATCGTCGTCAAATCAGAAAAAGAGGCGCGCGAAATTGCTGAAGATCGCCGTCAAGGTTTGCGGCTTGTCTCCCACGCCCAGAAGAAAAAGGTCTCCATGGAAAGCCTGCTTCTGCAAGCTTCTGAGATGAGTAAAAAGGTGCTCACGCTCATCATTCGCGCTGACGTTCAAGGCTCTCTCGAAGCCCTCAAAACAGCGCTTGAAAAGATCACCTCCAGTAAGGCTGAGATCAACATCATTTCAGCCGGCGTCGGGGAAATCACCGAGTCGGATGTGCAGCTCGCGGCAGCCTCCAAAGGGGTGATTCTCGGCTTCCATACTGCTGTAGAAGGCCATGCAGAAACCTTTATTAAACAACTTGGAATCCAGGTGCGTCTGCACGATATCATCTATCATGCCGTCGATGACATCAAACAGCTGCTCCTCGATCTTCTCGATAAAATTGCCCAAGAAACTGACAAAGGCAAAGCGCTTGTTATAGCCACCTTTAAATCCTCGCATCTGGGCGTCATTGCCGGCTGTCAGGTTACAGAGGGCACCATTACACGCAATAACCAGATGCGCGTGATGCGCGAAGGCAGCATGATCTGGAAAGGCTCTATAGCTTCGCTTAAACGCGTCAAAGAGGATGTGCGAGAAGTGACAAAAGGGCTCGAATGCGGGATCCTGCTCAATGGATTTACCGATTTCCGTGAAGGCGATATTCTAGAAGCCTTTGAAGTCACCTACATTACCCAAGAGTTATAACAGCAATGTCCAAACAGCGTGTCGATAGACTTAATTCCCTCCTTAAGGAGGTCATTTCCGAAGTGATTCACCGCGATGTGCGCAATCCCCATCTTGGAAAACTCATCACAGTAACCCGTGTTGCCATCTCCAAAGATCTGCATCACGCCAAGGTTTTCATTAGCGTCATCGGCACGGATCAGGAAAAGAGCGATTCGATCCAGGCGCTCCAATCAGCTGCTGGTTTTATTGCGGTCAACGCTTCTAAAAAGGTCGTGATGCGCTACTTTCCTGAGCTCACATTCAGACTGGATGATAGCGTCGACAAGCATATGCGCATCGAAACGCTGCTTGGCGAAATAGCTGCTGAGCGCGAATCCAGAGAAACCGACGAATAATGCAGCCAGAAGGGATCCTATTAGTCAATAAACCGCGCGGAAGAACCTCTTTCAGCCTAGTTTCGACGCTGCGCAAGCTTCTCAATGTCCAGAAAATTGGCCACGCTGGCACTCTCGACCCCTTTGCTACAGGCGTCATGGTGATGCTAATCGGCAAAAACTACACCCGCCTCTCTGACCAACTCCTTTGTCAAGATAAAGAGTACATTGCGGAGGCGCACCTTGGCATAGCAACAGACACCTACGATTGCGAGGGAGTGGAAACCATGAATTCCGAGCTTATTCCTACTCTCGAACAGATCAAAGAGGCCCTCACCCATTTTCAGGGAGAAATTGAACAGCAGCCGCCCATGTATTCCGCAAAAAAAGTCCAAGGAAAAAAGCTCTACGAGCTGGCCAGAAAAGGCAAAACGATCGAAAGATCTTCTGTCAAAGTCACTGTCAATATCGACCTGTTAAGTTATAACTACCCGCGACTCTGCCTCAAAGTGGCCTGCAGCAAGGGAACCTACATCCGCAGCCTTGCCCATGACTTAGGAATAAGCTTAGGTTGTGGTGCCCATCTCACTGAGTTGCAGCGCACCCGCAGCGGCGCCTTTTGCCTCCACGACTGCTTTGATGGGGTGCGGTTGAATACAGAACCGGAAAATCTTCAACAGCTAAGAGAAGCGTTAAGACAATGATTGTTCGGAGTACAGAAGCGAAAAATCTTCAACAGCTAAGAGAAGCGTTAAGACAATGATTGTTCGGAGTACAGAAGCGAAAAATCTTCAACAGCTAAGAGAAGCGTTAAGACAATGATTGTTCGGAGTACAGAAGCGAAAAATCTTCAACAGCTAAGAGAAGCGTTAAGACAATGATTGTTCGGAGTACAGAAGCGAAAAATCTTCAACAGCTAAGAGAAGCGTTAAGACAATGATTGTTCGGAGTACAGAAGCGAAAAATCTTCAACAGCTAAGAGAAGCGTTAAGACAATGATTGTACGGAGTTTGGAAGCCTTTCCAGCCCCGCAAAAAGCCAGCGCCCTCACAATTGGCTCTTTTGATGGGGTCCACATCGGCCATCGCGCCCTTTTAAAGGAGCTCAAAGAGCGCGGCTATTCTGTCGTGATTACGTTTGAGAACCATCCAGCCGAAGTTGTGCGCCCCGATACAGTGCCCTCAAAGCTTTGCAGCACTCCCCACAAGCTTAAACTTTTGGAAGAGTCCGGCGTGGACGTTGTGATCCTTCTTAAATTTACCTCAGAACTCTCCCTCCTTTCGGCAGAGGAGTTCTTGTTGAAGGTGCGCAAAGCTGTCCCTTTTGATACCCTCTTATTAGGCCCTGATGCAACACTTGGAAAAGATAGACAAGGGGATCAAAAACGTCTTCAAAAGATAGCGAAAGAACTTAGCTTCCATTTAGAACATCTCCAGGCGCTTACATTTGAAGGGACAAAAATCTCCAGCAGCGCCATCCGCGAAAAAATCCGAGCCGGCGACCTTGCGACGGCAGAACAGCTTCTCGGCCGCAAATTTTCCATCTTCGCCCCTATTCATACAGGAGCCGGTCTTGGTAAAAAAATAGGTTTTCCTACCCTCAACTTATCTGTAGAAAGCTTATGTCTCCCCCCTCTTGGCGTTTATGCAGTCTCGCTCAACTCCTGGCACGGTGTGGCTAATTTGGGGGTCGCTCCCACCGTCCGAAAGGATCTTCAGCCCATCCTGGAGGTGCATCTCTTCGATTACCACCCTGAAATACAAGATCAGAGCTTTGTGGAAGTGACCTTTGAGAAGTACCTGCGGCCTGAAAAGAAGTTTGAGAATGTAGAGCAGCTAAAAATACAAATTGCGCAAGATGTGCGCGATGCGAAGGCTGTTTTTGGATAGGACCCCTTCCTCAGAGTGAGAAAAGGGGATTTTGCAAGAATTATGCTAGCGACGTACCCAAAGTAATCTTTTTGTCCCTTGGGGATTCTCCTTAGAACAATCGGTGCGAAGAAAAATAAACTTGAAACATTGAAATTTCAGCCTTTATTTGAGCGACTGCCTGCGGTTGATGAACCAAATTTTGACCTTTTTGTATGGGATAGTCTAAATTTTTGGGCAGCTGGAGACCACTGCAATTCAAAAGTATTGATTGGAAAGGCTCAATTTATTGTTGGACAAAAATATAAAAAGTTAAACAGTAAGCTCGCAAGAATTTGGATATTCTGTTCGGAGGCTCAAGTCGTATAACGGTGCGCAGTTATTGTGCGCGCTTCATTTTTTCGAAGTGCATATCTAGTCAAAAGCTTGAACAAGCCTTCTGAACCATCTCTGGATGGACATTTCATTAAACCTTTGTTTGGATCGAAGAGATAGGAGCCAAAATCGAATTTGAGATAACCGATCGCATGGCTTCCCCCATAGGTATTAAAACTTAGCTTGTAACTTCCTTTAGGAAGTTGTCCAAATAGCGTCTGAACGGTATTATCGCGATCAAACCGATCGAACTGGTAACCCTCTTGACATTGTAGTCCTACAAGAGCTGCAAAGGGAGCTGGATCATTTATTTTTTTAATAACAGTTTCTGCTTTCTCTTTTTTTAGTCTATTTATAGCTTTAGCGTAATTCTGAATGAGGATTTTGCTATGCTTTCCATAAATTGCTTGAAGGCCTGCCGCTTCTGCCGGAAACCCCTCTTGATAGGTCTTGGCAATAGCTTGAAGCTCTTTTTCGGAAGTCACATGGGCCACTGATCTTACAAAAATGTGTGTCGCCCCAAAGCAGATGCCTTTCACTTGTGCACCGCTGAACTTGATTTCCCTGATTTTTTTTGCAACCTCCGGGCTCGCTCCTCCTTGTTGGAGAAATTTTTCACGAAACAGTTTGGCAGCTGTAATGTCTTCCCTTTTTTGGATACAGTCGCGACGCGCAATATTTCGTGTACAAGCGAGAAGCGGAAGAGGAGCAATTGAATAGGTCGAAAAACTATTGTGAAGCACGTGGATTGCGTAGATTCTCCTCGCCTTGACACGCAAGGTCTTGGCAGCGCTCTTGCATCTATTTCCAAAGAGGGCGACTGCTTTCGCAGTGATGCGCAAGACTACGATGGCGATTTTGTAACCGGCAACCTTCAAAGGAATAAAGCGCCCTGCGGGTGCAGCAGGTCTTGCTTCTTGTGCAGCGAAGGCAAAATTTGTTCGATTTTGTATAATTTCCATGATTAATTTTCATTATAAAGAATTGATTTTACCATCTTGTTTATAATTACGTCAACTGTTAATTTGTTTTATTTATATATAATTCTTAATATTTAAATAATTAAGACTTGTAAATAGGGCCGGCGCCGCGTGAGCTCCTCCACAACTCCTTTGGGAATGTTGCAGTGGGTCAGATCGAGAAGGCGAAGGGCGGGAGCGGCGCTGACGAGCGTCAGGATGCTGCGCTCTGTGAGGCGTTCACAGCGGGTCAGATTGAGCGAGATGAGTTTGTTGCACTTTGTGGTCAACTCCACGAGGCCTTCGTCATTGATGTTGCAGCGCGCCAGATTGAGATGGGTCAGGCGGGGGTTCACTCGAGGAATTTCAAAAAAGCCCTTTTCACTTACTCTTCGACAATCTTCCATCGAAAAGTGGGAGAGGCCGCTGCACGCCTCTAAAATGATCTTGAGCTCCGCATCGCCAATCTGTCCGCAGCGTGTTACATCGAGCTCCTTTAACTGCACCAGCTTTTGCAACTTGCTCCAGCCGGCTGGACCGATCTTCGAATCGCTTGTCAGTACAAGCCTGCGCAGGTTGCGGCAGGTCTGGATCAGGGTTCCAAGCGGCTCATCATCCAACCACGGGCATGCGGGAAGAGCCAATTCCAGCAGCAGGCGCGGAATCTCTTTCATCCCGTCTGTAAAGGCATCCGAATGGCCAAGATCGAGACAGATCATCTTGGGACACATTTTGATGACCTTGCCAAAAGACTCCTCTTCTGCGAGGTCCTGTCCGCATATGAGGTCGGTCACGACTCCTTTTACCTTTTCAAAGATAGCCAAAGCCTCATCATTAAACTCTAAAAATTCAAACGCAAAGCGCTCTTTATCGCTGTTTGGAAAGCGCACCCCTATTTTCAGGTTGTTAATATATTCAAAACAGCTCTGACGCAGCTTCTGCCACCCCTTTTGATGCGCTTCAAGCGTGAGCTCCACCATATTGCTGCGGGTAATATAGCGCTTGAGAAAATCTTCGCACACATCGGCCAGTTCATAGAGTTCCCATTGCAGCGCCTGGTTGAGGATCTTAATTACCGTCTCTTTTTCTTTGCGGTAAACCTCATTTTTTTCCCCCTTTGTCACATAGTCGTCGATGGTGTCAAAATAGAGATAGGTCGCGTCGGGCAGCTTTAAGAGCATCTTTTTCATATCGCGGCATTCGCGTCGAATCAGTTCGCGCAAAGGTTGACTCGAAGCGCCATAGAGCAGGCTGTTGATAGGCAGATCTTTATCTTTGAGCTTCACGAGAATATTGAGCAGCACATAGGGGTTCATTTCGCGGAAATGGGTGCGGATCGCCTTGGCAGCGCGCTGCGCATACTCCATAGCCAGGCTATCTTGGAAAAATTGGATAGTCAGCCAAGAGAGAGTCTTGGACATGAAATCGCGATGGCGAGCCGACCAGGTCTGATCCTCGCACGCCACCTCGAAAAAAAGCACCAGGTCGGGCGGGCTTTTGAGAAGAAGCGTGTAAAGCGCATCATCTTCGCCAGCGCTTTGACAATAGGTCAGCTGCTTCGGAAGCAGCAGGGGGAGTTGCATACTGCTCGTCATCGGCTTATACGGGGGGTTAAACTCATCACTTCTTTAAAAAGTTCTGTTTTTTTCAGGTAGCTCATCAGATCTTTGGGGGAAATGTGCTTCGGATCGAGGTTGAAGTTTTTCACCAGGCTGCTGATCTCTTCGCGATGCTGTTTCGCCATCTCCTGCGCCCATTTTCTCAAAGCTTTGGTGCGCTTAGGACCCTCTGGAATTGCTTTGATCTTCGCAAGTCCTGTCTCCACCCCATCCATACGCCTAATCTGATGCATCTTCTGCCAAATTTCTGCCTGTTGAAAGACGTGAGCTGCAAAATAGGAGCAGAAAAACGCGCGATCCCTCTTTCCACCCGTCGCTCTCCCCCTGCCTTCAGTTTGACGCAGCTGCTCATCTGCCACCTGTTTAAATAAGCGCTTTGCAAACTCCCCTGTTCTCACCCGCTGCCTGCGATTGCTGAAAAGAGAGATTAAGCCCTTAAAGAAAGAGTAGACATGGGTCCCTTTGAAGAAATCCTTGAGGGGATCTTCGCCTAAAGCAGCATCTTTAGAAGCGAGCGATTCGGCTATTTTGGCTGCCTGGATGGGAATGATGCCCGCCTTATCGGGATTCATGCGCAAAACCTGATATTCCCACGGGTCATTGGGTTTAAGTTTCAGGTAGGGATCCGTAAAAAGCTCGGCGATGCGCAGCTGATTCTGATTTTTCACGGGCAGAGATTCGGCAATCAGCACCTTCCCTTTCTTATAATCGACGTCGACGACAACAACGGCATGGGTCATGCGATAAAACTCATTCTGATCCTTTGTGCCGCGCAACCTATTGACTAGGGATTGAATCAGCGAGATGATCGCACTCGGCTTTTGAGCCAAGCTTCTCGTAAAAGAGCCGTGGTATTTCGTGAAGATGAGGTCGCCTTTTTTGAGCTTACCCGCAATCTCCTGTTTAGTTTTTATATCGTAAGGAAAATTAGCCTGAATAGAATTAACCATACTGCAATCCTTGCTTTAGTTAATTATAAATCTAATTATATATTTAAAATTAAAACAAGTCAAACTCGAGAAGGCGCGAATCGATGCCACTGTTGTCGATGACATGGCGCTGCTTTGGCTTTAGCCCTACCTCTTTGGCAAGGTCGAGATCGCCGACAAAAACGAAGGCGCGCGACGGCTTGGCCGCCTTCTCTTTAAGAAAATCGCCAAGAGAGCGATAGAGCGCTTTGAGGCGGTCAACCTCGTCGAGGCGGCGGCCATGAGGAGGATTCGTGATGACAAAAGTAGGAGAGACGGGCGGCGAGTAGGTCCGAAAATCGGATTGAACAACTTCAACTGTCTGATGGAAGCCGGCGGCGCGCAGATTAGCTTTGCACTGGCGCACCACATCTTTGCTGATGTCGCAGCCAAAGATGCGGCCGGGAGTAAGCGGTTTGCGCGCGCGGTCTGCCTCGGCCTTCACCCGCAGCCAGTCGCTTTGCGAAAATTGCGGATGATTGCGAAAGCCCCAATCGAGGCGTAAAAAACCGGGCGGTATGCAAGCCGCCATTAAAGCGGCTTCAATGAGAAGCGTTCCCGACCCGCAACAGGGGTCTAGAAGAATTTCCTGTTCGTTGTAGCCGGCCATGATGAGCAGGGCGGCCGCCAGGCTCTCCTGGAGAGGCGCCATCGGCTGTTCTAAGCGGTAGCCGCGCTTATGGAGCGGCTTACCCGATGTATCGAGGGAGATCGACGCTTGAGGCTCGCGGATGAAGAGGTTGAGCTGCACATCGGGGTTTTGCGTATCGATCGAGGGGCGCTCCCCGCGCAGGTCGCGCAGCTGATCGCAGATCGCATCTTTGGCCACTTGAGCGGCAAAGAGGCTGTTGCGCAGCTCGCGATGGGTCACATTGGCATCGATGGCAAACGTTTTCCCTGGCGGAATGAGCGGCGCCCAGTCAATCTCTGCAACGCCATTATAGAGGGAGTCGCGATTGAGGCACCGGAAACGGCTTAAGGGCCACAAGACGCGGCCTCCGAGGCGCGAGCAGTAGTTGATGCGGTAGACCTGCTCCATCGTCGCATTGGGCAGGTAGACCCCGCGGTAGCCAGTCCCCATATTTTGGCAGCCGAGTGTCTGCAGCTCCTGAAGGAGAAGCGTCTCAAGCCCCTGCGCACATGTGATAAAAAGTTCAGTCATATTTAATGATGCATAAAAATAATGACATCGCCATCTTGGACGACGTAGTCGCGCCCTTCAAAGCGCATTTTGCCCGCCTCTTTAGCCCCGGTGCGCCCATGATATTTCACCATGTCCTCAAACGAGACCACTTCGGCGCGCACAAATCCCTTCTGAATGTCGGTGTGGATCTTTCCGGCCGCTTCAACGGCAGTCGTTCCTTGCGTAATGGTCCAGGCGCGCGACTCCATCTCCCCTGTCGTGAGAAAGGTGATGAGCCCCAACATATCAAAAGAAGCCCTGGCAAGTCGCTGGAGGCCCGATTCATGCAGTCCTAAGCTACGCAGGTACTCTTCGCGCTCGGCGATGGGAAGCTGCGCAATCTCCTCTTCCAGCTTGGCGCAGATAGGGATGACGCTATTGCCTTCGGCTTGCGCCCACTCGCGCACCCGCTTCACATGCCCATTTTCCATCGCGAGAAGATCTTTTTCCGCGATGTTGCACGCGTAAAGCACCTTTTTGCTCGTCAAGAAGGGATAGCTCTTGAGAAGCTCCTTTTCGTCGGCATTCAATTCTAGAAGGCGCACAGGCTTGTTCTGATCGAGATGCGCTTTGACCTTGGTGAGAACATCTATCGTCACCTGGAGCTCTTTTTTCGTCTTGACCTGCTTTTCCATGCGCGACAGGCTATTTTCCACCATCTGAAGGTCGGATAGGGCGAGCTCCAGATTGATCACCTGGATATCTTCAATCGGGTCTACGCGTCCAGAGACGTGCACGACGTCGGAAGCGTCCGTATCAAAGCAGCGCACCACATGCACAATGGCGTCGGTTTCGCGGATATTGCTCAAGAACTTGTTGCCGAGCCCCTCCCCTTTCGAGGCACCTTCGACAAGGCCGGCAATGTCCACAAACTGCATGGGGGCGTAGACGATTTTGGCGCTGTGGGACATCTGAGATAGCACGAGAAGCCTCGGATCGCTCACCTCGACAATGCCAATGTTCGGATCGATGGTGCAAAAGGGGTAGTTGGCAGCGGCCGCCAGATTGGAGGTCAGCGCATTGAAAAGAGTGGATTTGCCCACATTTGGCAAACCCACAATGCCACATGAAAGACCCGCCATAACACCTCGTCTGGTTTTAAAGGGAGTATGATAGGCGATCGCGCTGAAAAAGACCAGCTATTCTAGACTCAAGCAAAATATTTTTCAATATCATCCATTTCCATATCATCAGACTCTGTAGATAGGCTTTGCATATCAGCAAAATCATCCTCTTCGATCGCGGGCTCTTTATTCCAATAGGCGTCCCATTCCATCCAATCAAAAGATTCGGCGCTGGACTCTTCCAATTTGTTGAAACTTGGAAAAGTGTCATCTGAGACTTCCATCTCATCGCTACTCACTTGAGTAGGCGAAGGTGAACTCCACTTTGGAGAGGCGACACTGGGGGGTTGACTAAAAATAGGCCTGGAAATGCGAGTGATCTCCTCAAAGCCAGCATATTTTGGGTTGGGCTTGGACTCTCGAGTGCTGTGGCGCTGCGGCTCAGAACTTCTGTCTATTCTTGAAATATAACTCATAAAAACCTCATTTATTATTAAATTCACTGTTTAGTTTAACAAATATACATTAATTTATTTTAAAGAATATGGAAATAACAGTATCGCAAAATTTTAACACCGAGCTCACTGAGATCAGAGAGAGGTCCAGTGGTCGGGTTTGGATAAAATTGATTTGTATTCCAAATCGACTATTTAAAAATAATCTTGACACAGTGCCAGAGCCTTAAGTATACTAATAATAAGGGTTATAGAATAATCATGTTGTCTTAAACTCTTTGACAAGGGTACCTTTTTGCTATGGGCGAAAAAACCGAACAAGCCACGCCTAAGAAGTTGCGCGATGCAAAGAAAAAAGGACAAGTTGCGAAATCGCAAGACTTGCCTTCTGCCTTTACATTTATCGTGTCCATCTGGGTGACTTTAGGGCTTGGCGGCTACATGTATGGCAAGCTGAGCGGATTTCTCGTGGGAGCCTTTCGCATGATTGGCCATGGAGATCTTCTCTTCGCATTGAAAGAGCTGATGATGAGCGGTATCATGCTCATCTTCGTCGTCAGCCTCCCCGTCCTTGTCATCACAGCATTTGTGGGGGTGGCGATCAATTTTTTGAGCGTTGGCCCTGTTTTTGCGCCGGAAGTTTTCAAATTTGACCCGAAAAAATTTGACCCGGTCCAGAACTTAAAAGCCAAATTTAAGATCAAAACACTTGTCGAACTGATCAAATCCATGCATCAAAATCAGTATGGCCTGCTGGATTATTTATTCGAGTGATGTACAAAAGCTTACCGGTTCTCATCCAAACGGTCATGCCGAAAGCGGGACCGGCAATGTTCGTGTTTAACGCCTTCTTGATGGAGGTTGTCATTAAAGTGGGAGTTATTCTTCATCATCGTCGCAGTCGCAGACTTCGCCTATCAAAAAAAAGACTTCGCGAAAGAAATGAAGATGGAAAAATTTGAGGTAAAACAGGAATATAAGAATACAGAAGGCGACCCGCATATTAAAAGTAAACGGCGTCAGATCGCTCAAGAGATCGCCTATTCGGAAGGGCCGACAGGGGGCGTCAAGCGCGCGCAAGCAGTGGTCACAAACCCGACCCACATTGCTGTCGCGATTGGCTACAATAAGGAGATGGATGCCGCCCCCTATATCATCGCGATGGGGCAGGATATCTTGGCAGAACGCATTGTCGATATTGCGCAGAAGAATAAAATCCCTATCATCCGCAATATCAAGCTGGCGCGTAAGCTCTGGGACGAGGGGGAAGTGCATGAGTTTGTGCCTGAAGATACCTATGAAGCCATTGCCGAGATCCTGCGCTGGATCGCAGCCTTGAATACAGAAGAAACCTATGAATATTCAGAACGAGAGTAGAGATGAAACATGAGCTTTATTAAATAGAGTACTTGACGGAATCACAGCTCGCTTAGGCGGCGATAAGTCCTTGGAGAACATCTCCAAGGTCAGCGACATTGCCTTAGCAGGCGTTGTCATCGGCATTTTGGCGATGATCATTTTGCCGATCGGCCCCGATATCATCGACTATCTGATCGCCATCAACTTGACGGTCTCCGTCTCCCTGCTGATGGTTGCCCTATACATCCCGAGCGCTGTGCAACTCTCCATCTTCCCCTCGCTTCTTCTGATCACGACGCTCTATCGTCTTGGGCCTCAACATCGCCTCGACGCGGCAGATTCTGCTTCACGCCAACGCCGGGCACATCATCTTTCGATTCGGTAACTTTGTCGTCGGAGGTAACTTCGTCGTCGGAGGTGTTATCTTCCTCATCATCACTATTGTCAGTTTATCGTGATCGTGAAAGGTGCCGAACGGGTCGCTGAGGTGGCCGCACGCTTTACCTTGGACGCGATGCCCGGTAAACAAATGAGTATCGACGCCGACATGCGTTCCGGAATTTTGGACTCAAATCACGCCCGCGAAAAACGCCTGCTGATCCAAAAAGAAAGCCAATTGTATGGTGCTATGGACGGTGCGATGAAGTTCGTCAAAGGAGACGCCATCGCCGGTATCGTGATTACGCTGATCAACGTCTGTGGCGGGATCATTATCGGGGTGATGATGCACGGCATGACGGCGATTGAAGCTGTTCAAACCTACTCGCTCCTCTCCATTGGTGACGGTCTCGTCACCCAGATCCCCGCTCTTTTGATCTCCATCACTGCCGGTATCGTGACCACCCGCGTATCGAGTGATAAGACGGAGATGCCAACTTAGGAAGTGAAATCTCCGGACAGCTGCTCAAGCAGCCTAAAGCGCTTCTTATTGCTGCCGGCTTCTTGATGGGCATGGGCATACTGCCCGGCTTCCCGACAGCCCCCTTTATGATCCTCGCTTCTGCTTTAGGCATTCTCGGCTACTCCCTCTGGACCACAGAATCGCAGAAGCTGGACGCAGCTAGCGCTGGAGGCATCTCCTCTGCCACCATGGAGTCTCCCACCGTCGATACCGCAGTGAAAGGGCACAAGGTCATTTCAGGAGGCGGGATCGACAGCTATGCCCTGACGCTTCCCGTGATCATTGAAGTGGGTAAAAATTTGAGCCTCGAAGTCCAGAAAGCGCCCCGCGGACAAGGCTTTGTCGACCAGATGATCCCGCGCATGCGTCAAGCCCTCTATGCCGATCTGGGGGTGCGCTTCCCAGGTGTGCACGTGCGCACCGACTCGCCCATCCTAGACAAGGATGAGTATTCCATTCACCTAAACGAAGTGCCCATTGTTCGCGGGAAGGTGATCGAAGGCAACTACCTGACCAATGAAAACGAGGAAAACCTCAAGCGCTATAACCTGCCTTTCACCACTTATAAAAATTCTCTCGGACTACCCTCACTCTGGGTCGACATGAAACATAAAGAACTGCTCGACAAGGCCGGGATCAAATATTGGAACCATCTCGAAGTGATGATTCTCCACCTCTCCTACTTCTTCCGCCACTATGCCAACGAGTTTGTAGGGATCCAAGAAGTCAAATCGATGCTGGAGTTCATGGAGAAATCCTTCCCAGACCTGGTCAAAGAGGTCACGCGTCTGATTCCTCTGCAAAAGATGACCGATATCTTCAAACGTCTGATTCAGGAGCAAGTCTCGATCAAGGACCTACGCACCATCATGGAAGCGTTAAGCGAATGGGCGCAAACGGAAAAAGATACGGTGCTATTGACAGAATATGTGCGCTCATCGCTCAAGCGCTACATCAGCTACAAATATTCTCAAGGGCAATCGGTGCTCTCCGTCTATATTCTCGACCCGGAAATCGAAGATATGGTGCGCGGCGCGATCAAGCAGACCTCTGCCGGATCCTATCTTGCGCTCGATCCCGACTCTGTTCAGCTGATCCTGCAAGCTGTCCGCACGACCGTCGCTCCCCCGCCACCTGGCGGACAGCCACCCGTTCTGCTGACAGCGATCGACGTCAGACGCTTTGTGCGCAAGCTGATCGAGATGGAATTTACCGATATTTCCGTCGTTTCTTATCAAGAGATTGTTCCGGAAATCCGCATTCAACCGCTGGGGAGGATCCAGATCTCTTAAAATTGGCATAGTTTTTGCAACAAACAAGGCATGGAGGCCTTATGGCAGAAATGAATATTGGACGCGCTGCAAAAAGCGTCAACCTCACTCTCGAAGCGATGCAAGAGGTTGCTAAAGAAGAGAAAATTGAACGCAACGCCGAGCAGGAGGAGTCTCAAGGAGCCTTTCTCAACCAGCAGGAAGAGGCTGTCAACCCCTTTGCAGCCCGCGTCAAAACAGAAAAGAAGCTGGAAACGAAAAAAGACCGCGTCAATAAGAGCCTCCAGGCTGGAGAAAAGCCGTCAAGCCTTCTTCCCATTCAAAGAATCAAAGACTCCGCAGACCAGTTCCAGCGACGCAATCCGGAGCTTAAAGCCGCCATCCTTCAGATGCTGCGCGAAAATATCAAGCCGGACGACACGGTCGAAGATATCTTGCGAAAAGTGCGCGAATTCTACCCGGACGTCTCCAACGCCGACGAGGCGCTCGAATTCCTTCTGGAGACAACCGACGGCGAGCTGGCGCGCAAAGTTCAGGAGGCCAAAGATAGCTTCAACAGCGAATTCGGGCGCGATATCGTCGCAGGCCGCAACATCGGCCAGCAGGCGCGCCAAGCCGCAGAAAAGGGGCTTGGAACACCGACCACTCTGCGCGACATGTACCGCGACATCACCGCCAACCCGCGCGACTCGGCAACCCTCTTCGAAGAGCTCTCCAACCGCTACGCCTTCAAAGAGCTTAAAAAAGTAGCCGACTTTATTCTGCACTCACTAGGAGCCGACTTAAAGTCAAAGGGCCCCTCCATTCCGCATGGCCTTCTCCATCGCCTTCTGGAAGAGACTAGGTCGCTACAGGCTATTCTTGGAGTATACCGCTTCTTCAAAATGCGCATGGGGCTTGTCAAATCTCTTTTTGCCAGAGAGGGCATGGATGTGCCTTCACAGGTCAACTTCGAGACGCTATCTAAGCAGTTTATGGCTATGGCTGCCGAACGCTACCCCACCGCCAGCAAAATCCTTCAATTTGCAGCAAGACTTGGTATCGAGAAGTGGCTGATTGCTAAAATTATCGTCTTTAGCCAGATCCGCGACGCTGTGCGCGAAGTATCCGTAAACCAGATCTACAGGTCGATCCAGCACCGCGATGAGCTCTACATGGCCATTATTGAGGCGCTAGAAGACCTGGAAGATGAGCTCGAAGATTTCAGCGACAAAGAAGAGGAAGAAGAGGGCGAAAGTGATGGCGGTCAACAGCAAGATCAGCAAGAGCAACAGGAGAAGTAACCTATGGTCAAAGATCTCTATGGAACCCTACTTGAAGAGCTAGGACGCGCCTTGCAAATAGCCGATCTCCATTCAGATCGCAATAACACATGCCAGATCCGGCTCAAAAGTGGACTGCAGATCCAGGTCGAAATTAACCCCAAGACAAACATGCTGCTCATCGGCTGCGACCTAGGTAACCTGCCTCTAGGACGCTTTCGCGTCGACCTTTTCCGCGAAGCGCTGCGCGCGAATGGCCTCCCCTACCCGCAGCATGGCATTTTCGCCTACAGCAATAAAACTGACCATATGCTCCTTTTTGAGTTTCTCCCTATCAAAGAGCTAACCGGCGACAAGATCGCCGACAGCTTAGGCCCTTTCACTGAAAAGGCCCTTCTCTGGAAAA
This sequence comes from uncultured Parachlamydiaceae bacterium, assembly GCA_963745935.1. Taxonomy (GTDB): domain Bacteria; phylum Chlamydiota; class Chlamydiia; order Chlamydiales; family Parachlamydiaceae; genus JAJFUZ01. The sequence goes on along the minus strand of CAVUZO010000002.1, from coordinate 330,892 downwards.
CTTCCATCGCCAACAACGAAGTGCCCGTTGTGGCAATTGCTGGCGCTAGACCCAGCTTCGGGATGTTTGGGTTAAGGCCATAGGTTTCCTTGTCTAAAAGGAAACTTTTTGGGAAAGTTTCCTTCTCGACAAGGAAATAGTTTATCTCTCAATTCTCTCTTCGCAATGGTGTTTGCTATTTTTCTCTCCATCGCCAATAAACCAGAAGGGGATGAAGATTGGGTCTTCTGGCTGAGCTACTGGAGGTGGAGGAGGAACTGAGTCGTTGATCAGGAGCTGGTTAAATCCAACCACTTCCCCATCCCGCACCTTAAATACCAGGTATAAATAGAGAGGACTTCCCGAACCAAAAAAATCAGGCAAGGTTAATGTTGCCACCCCATTCACACCCAGATCAAAGGCGTAAGTGACAGGAACATCGTAAAAGTTAAAAGTCTCGGTAAACTCATCGACGAAAGTCACAGAAATGGCTAGAAAAGTAAAGTAGCCAGTTCCATTCCCCTTCAAGACCAGTTGGCCAATCGACGCAGCTGCGTTTATTTCATCGTCGGGCACGAAATCGGAAAAACCTCCCGTCACGTAGGTCCCTTTTACCTTTTTTCCCGAGAAAACGAAATCGGAATCGGCTGCATGAGATTTCGATGTATGTGCCTGTGCGGCACTGCGCAAAGCATTTTTAATCTGGTCGAGCTTAGACAGTGGGGCAGCCTCAGCAGCAGGAGCCTCTTCAGCTTGAACGCTAAAGGGTAGAGCCACCAGCATCGCTAAGACCATTAAGTTTAGGGCTTTCATAGTACCTCCATTTTTTGGCTTTTTCCCTTGTTACTTTTTCTTTTAATTTAATGCAATTAGATTCCATGCTAGCATGCGGAAATGGAAGCCCTTCTGCACACTCCCGCCGGCCGCCACTGGCGCACCATCGGTACGCGCCCCCATCACGGGATCAATCTGCCCCTTTTCTCCTTGCGGACTCAAGAGAGCTGCGGAATCGGGGAGTTTCCCGACCTGCTTCCTCTTTTACCCTGGTGCAAGGAGATCGGTTTCGATACCATTCAACTGCTTCCTATCAACGACGGTGGTCCAGAAACGAGCCCCTACTGCGCTCTTTCCGCCTCTGCCCTCAATCCCCTGCATCTAGGATTATCGCGCCTCCCCGCTCTCGACCAGGTGCCCGACGCCGCCTCATTTCTGAAGAAGCTGCGCCCCTTGAATGAGTCGCAGCGCCTCGACTACCCCTCCCTGCATGCCCTTCGAGAAGCTTTTTTAATTTACTACTGCAAACATGTAGGGTCTCACCTCACAGCCACACAAGAGTACCTGCAATTTCTCAGCCGCTACCCGTGGCTGCAAAGCTATGCTCTCTTTAAAGCCATTAAACAGGAGCGGCAGTGGCAGCCCTGGAATGAGTGGCCGCAAGAGCTTTCTAAAGGCTATTTTCCCGACCTTCTCCCGCGCTACCGTGCGGCAGTGCAGTACCACTCTCTCATCCAGTTTCTCTGTTTTAAGCAGATGCAGGAGGTTAGAAAGAGGGCCGAAGAGTTGGGTATCTTTCTCAAAGGAGATATCCCGATCCTTATCAATCGCGAAAGCGCGGATGTGTGGGACAACCGCAGCCAGTTCTTACTCCCATATGAGGCGGGTGCCCCACCTGACATGTATGCCAAAGAGGGGCAAAAATGGGGATTTCCCCTTTATAACTGGAAAGAGATGGAGCGCTCCCATTATGGCTGGTGGAAGATGCGCCTAGAAGCTGCGAGTCGCCTCTACCATCTCTACAGGCTCGACCATATCGTTGGTTTTTTTCGCATCTGGGCCATTCCGCACGACCGCTCCGCAATTGAAGGCAGCTACATTCCAGCTGACAAGGCCGTCTGGATTGCCCATGGAGAATCGATCATGCGCATGATGCTGCAGAGCTGCCCGATGCTCCCGATCGGCGAGGACCTCGGAACTGTCCCTCCCGAAGTACGCCAATGTCTGAAGAGTCTCGGCATCTGTGGTACGAAAGTTCTGCGCTGGGAGCGCAACTGGGACGGCGACAAAAGCTTTATTCCTTACGATAAGTACCCTGTAGCCAGTATGACAACGGTTTCCACCCACGACTCTCAGACTCTCAAGCTCTGGTGGCGCGACGAAAAGGAAGAGGCTGCCGATTTTGCAAAATTTAAGAATTGGGAATATGCCCCAGAACTTACTGTGGAGCAGCAGCGCGCAATCTTGCGCGATAGCCACCATACGGCAAGCCTGTTTCACATCAATCTGCTCAATGAGTATTTAGCTCTCATCCCTGGCATGTCCTGGGCCAAACCTGAAGAGGAGCGCATCAATATCCCTGGAGTTGTTTTGGAGACAAACTGGACCTACCGCTTCCGCCCCTCTGTGGAAGAGATTGTCGGCTCGGAATCGCTCCGCTCGGAGATGAAGAGAATTGTATCAGAGTAGCTTTGAATCGCGAAGTTGCGTGACAGTCTCATTCGGGGATTTGTTTTCCTGCAATTTATCCATGTTTTCAAGCAAGAGTTTCTGGTCTTCTTCGGACAACCTAAAAAAACTGTTTATATACTTTGCGAAAAGTGTCAACCGCTGTTTATTGCTGATCAATTCAGCTCTTTTCTCAGGGGAAAGATCAAAAAACCAGGGTAAATATTCCTTCAGGTTAGAATAGGGGGGCTTGTCAGAGTCTCCAAAAGGCATTACTGTGTCGCGAAATTGCTCCAAAAGTTCCAAATAATGGAAAAGATCATTTCCTTTTCCTACCCATACGTTCCACGGCTTCGGGGCGCCGTGATCAGGGAAAATAAAGATTTTTTTAAGATAGGGACAGCTTCTTTTGAGTGCTGCTTCTAATAATTTTTCGTCAAAAGCGGCAGGCAATGCCTGCAGCTCTTCCCTAGAAAGATAGGTGTCGGCATGCTCCCTCTTTGCCAGCCATTTTACCTGCAGTGCGATGTGAGTCAAAGAATGGCGCGCCACAGACTGAGAGAGGTGAGCGACTATTTGTTCGACATCGCCCTCTCCGGCTAAGACAACCAGTTTTTGCAAGTTTGGACAATAGTCTAAAATTTGCTTGATCTGATTGTATTCGAGGATACCCATAGAACACATTCTAACCAAATTTAAATTGTAAATTTCAGACCCGCAGAGACTTAAAGCCCTCATTACAGGATCTGGATCCAACTCCACACTGCGCGCCCTCACAACCGTCTTTGCAAGGAGTTGAGGATCAGATTCATTCCGAAGGGTGAGACGGTTGAGGCGATTTTCCGGTGAGGTCAATACCCCATTCGGCCTAGCCGCAAAATCTTCAAGCAGCAACTTCTGAGTCTCTTCTGGCAAAGCCGCTACATCTCTCATTTCTTTTGCTGATAAGCATGTCAGTACATCGGCCTTACTCAAGAATGTCTCTCTTTTTTCCTGTGAAAGGCTCAAAAAATAGTCGGGAGCTAATGCAAGCACTCTCTCTTGCGCTGGGGTTAGAGCTTTCATTTCAGGGAGTGATCTTAATTTTTCTCTGAGATTAAAGTACTCGAAAAAAGATTTTCCCTGCTTCATCAACATTAATTGGTCTAGGAGATTTAAAGCTAAATCTTGCCTCTGAATCACTCTTATATTAGGATATAAGACATGAAAATCCCTAAGCAGGGGTTCACTAAGAGGGTCTCTGCTTAAAAAGGCAAGAGCTGTTAAGCGCCTGAGCGGGAATAAAGTAAGAGCTTTCATCGAAGCTTCAGAAATGCGTGAAAGAACCAGAGTGTTTAGGTTTGGGCATTTTTCTAAAACCTTTTGTAGCTCAACTAGGCTGATCCTCGACTGTAAAATTCTTTCTAAATCCAGATGGCGCACTTCAGACCCAGAAAAAACTACAGACCTCAAAAGCTCATTGGGGGTCATTTTTTTGCTGGCAGCATCGATCTTTTCGACAAGCCGAGATTTAACCAGCCCGCACATATGTCTATTGGCTTTTGATAAATTGAGAAGGTCTGCTACCGAATAGTCCCAGAAGAGCAGGTCATTTCGCTGCAGTTCAAGAGGCATTTCTTCTAACAAGCTTCGATCTGAAGGAGTCGCTCGCAGCGCTGCACTTAAATCCGAAATGAGCTTGACATAGGCAGGACTTGCGTGCCGCTCGATTAAAGTTGCCTCGATCCGATCAAATAGTCCCTGATCGGAAGGGGTGAAGGCCGGCATCCGCCGTTTAATAAAAGCGATGACTTTGTCTAAATTTGTTCTACTGTTTTCTTTCTGATACAGATCGAACAGCGATGAAAGAGTCTCACAAGCTGGAGTTAATTTACTTACCATAATTCGTTTATTTTAATAAAAGCTCATAAAAAGGTAAAGAAAAAAACTCGCCTATTGAAAGGTGTGATCGTATAATCTTGAATCATGCTTAAGCTTCTCCTGCTTTTTTTTCCCCTCGCCCTCTTTGCCAATCCAAGCAAGGTGCGCGCCCTCTACAACAGCCTCGATACCCGTTCCATCGCGCAGCATCTGGCCTTTTACCAGCTCTACGGGGATACAAGGGAGGGAAAAATAGCCCTGCAAGATGCTTGGGAGTTGATGGGGTCGACTCAGACACAAGCCTTACCCTCTAGCCTCTTTCAGAGCCTCCCTAGCCTGGTCAATAAGCCGATGGGCAGCGAACCGATTCTGCTCCAAGATGCTGATTTGCAGGCGCTGGAAAAACTGGCAGAAAGATTACCTCATACTCAATTGAAAGGGCACAATGCGCAAAGTGAAGCGGAGGTGTTGAGACTTGAAGCTTCTGACATCGATCTGGCGCGCGGCCTGCTCTTAAGCCAGCTTGAGGGGCTTGAAAAGATGCGGCAGATCCGCAGCTACGAAGCGCTGCTCGATCTGATGGCGCTCCAGATCCTGGCCAGGCTGCCATCAGACGCATTGCCTGCAACCAAAATCAGAGCGATGAATCAGTTTATTTTTGACGAAATGGGCTTTCGCTTCCCTCCCCACTCTCTCTACGCCAAAGAGATCGACCTCTATACGTTCCTTCCTTCAGTGCTCGACTCGCACCGCGGCGTCTGTTTAGGGGTTTCGATCCTTTATATCTGTCTCGCCCAGCGTCTCCAGCTACCCCTCGAAATGGTCACCCCGCCCGGCCACATTTACGTCCGATACCGCGATGAGCTGCAGACGATCAACATCGAAACGACTGCGCGCGGCATCCACCTCGACTCTGAGGAGTATTTAAGCGTCGACACCCGCTCTTTAAAGCAGCGCAGCATCAAAGAGGTGATCGGCATGGCGCACTACAATCAAGCCTCGGTCTACTGGCAGAAGGAGGATTTTGATAAGGCGATCCAGGCCTATCAAAAAGCCATTCTCTACATGCCTGAGGACATGCAGTTAAAGGAGCTGCTCGGCTATAATTTTCTCTTCAAAGGTCAAAAGCAGGAGGGGGAAAGGCTGCTTAAGAGCGCCGCCGACTTTTTCCCGGAAGATGCGGTGGGAAAGCGCAATATCGCTGAAGACTACCTGGAGGGGCGTGCCGATGCTGAGGCGATCCGCACCGCCTTTATGCAGGTGGATGACAAGCGCGAATCAGTCCTAAAGAAGAAAAAAGCCCTGGAGGATATGCTTAAAACACATCCACACTTCCGCTATGGCCTTTTACAACTGGCGATCGCCTGGCTGCAGCTGCATCGCAACGGCGAGGCTCTGGAGATTCTGGAGCGTATCCATGCGAGTGATTCAAAAGATCCGACGGTCGAATACTATTTAGCAGAACTCTACGCCGAACGTCTTGACTACCATAAAGCGTGGACCCATTTAAAAAATGGGGAAACGCTTTGTAGGGAGCGCCAGCACCATCCTAAAGCATTGAAAGAGCTGCGAAGGGAGCTTGCCGCAAGGTGTCCTGAATAGTTAACCGATATTTTCTTTGAAGCTGCTGATCGCGGCTAAAATTTCATCCACTGTTGGCCTTTTTGTATAATCTTGATTGCATGCCTGATAGAGCTTATTATAAACTCTTCCAAATCCCATTTGGCTATATTCTTGGGGAACCATGTCACTTAGAGTTTGGAATGCCTCAATTTCCTTATCTGAATCTGTCATCATTGTCCCTGTGATGACAGTTACAAAAGAGAGCGCTAAAGAGTAGACGTCTCCAGCCTTTAGGATCTCTTTCGCTTTTTCGTTGTACTGAGCAAGATCTATTTTTCCTTCATCTAGATCCCTTTTTAGCGCTTCCATAGCCTTTTTATCGCTTGTTGATGTGTACGACGGAGTGTGCGTCCCGCGCTTAATCGGTTCCTCCGTGGCATCCCCCATAAACTGCGCGCCCCCCAAGTCGGCAAGTGCCAGTTCATATTTGACCGAGCCCTCTTCAGAAGGGGATTTACGAAATAGCAAGTTGCCTGGTTTAATGTCGCTATGAGCAACATCCAGCTTTTGGAGAGTACTCAAGCCTGTAAACAGCTGATGCACCGCATCTGTAAGATTGTGTACACTCCTGACATCGGTATCGAAGGAGAGGGCAACTCCATCGCCATGATAAAGGCCCCCTAGATACCCCACCTCCTTCTCTTCCCCTTTCTTTCCACTGATCACGATCAATTGATGCGGCTTGTCTTGGATGCCAACCAATTTTGTACTGCTAGCCTCATCGTAAATTCTTACAAGCATCTCATACTCATTTCTCACCTCTCTTTGAGCCCCCGCTCGGCCTGCAATTTTATTTTCAGGTTGATGCCTGGTAATTTTAAGAACAGCCATCCCCTGCTCACCCGCCACCTCATACATCTTAACTTTGCCAAGTGCCCCTTTTCCGATAGCAGAAACTTCCCGCGATAAGAGAATATTTCCTGCGCGATCCATTGTCGCAAGCCCTTTAGATTTTCCAATTTGAATGAATGTCGATTGATTTGTGCCCAAAACCTCACTGGCTTTATGGATGATTTTTTGAACCTCTTTTTCAGAAATTCCAAATTTTTCCGCAATTTCCTTGTGGCTAAAGATATGCTGCGCCTGCTCATCTACTTGAGAGGCCTCCTTCTGTCGGGGAGGGGTCGCGCTTGCAGTATGATGCTCTGTGAGCTTCTCGCTCGAGGAGGAGGAGTGTTCCAATTCAGACCCCAGCTCTTCTAAGACAGAACTTGCTTTGCTTTCAACATTGGAAGTCGCCTCTGAAGTTTCTTCAGCTGAAGAACTGCCGCTCAAATTGGCTTGCATCCTTGCATGGTGAATATCTGTTGGACCGTCCATATAATCCATCCCTGATTACTAGAAACCCGACTTGCGCCCTATCAATGACTCATCTGATGCGCGCTTGTTTTGGAGGCTAAAACGGGGCAATTTTCGCCTAGTTTACTCAAGAATGTCAAAAATTGCCCCGTTTTAGCCTCCAAAAAATCGCATCAGCAGCTGAATCACCGCTAGGGCGCAAATCGGGTTAGAATTACTCCCTACCGAGCTGATCGGTCTGCTTTCTTAGAGCGTCATCCAAACGAAGCAGCTCCTCCTTAAATTTTGTTTCGCAAATTTCAGCCAGCCGCGTGTCCTGGCTTTTTACTGGAAGCGGTTCAATCGCAGCAAGGTAAGCCGCCTGCGCATCGCCGGGCAGCGCGACGAAATTCTCCAGCTGATCGGGAGAGAGCTGGATCAGACTCTTGGCTTTTGCCCATACGTTCTCCCTGCGCTCAACAGTTAGCCCCAAAAACCAGTCGGGTGGAACTAGCTGGGTGAGCAGGCTCTCGACGCGACTTCTGCCGGAAGTCAAGGCGTGAACTTTTCCTTCGAGCTCCTTAAATCGAAAAATGTCCTTCCCCTTCTCCATCCAAGGTCTTAAGTTTAGAGGAATCGACTCCTGTTGGACAGGAAACAGGGTGTAATAAACTAAGATATTTTTCAAATTTGGACATTTCTGTTTTAACCCCTCTAATCTGCTCAGCAAGAGGCGAGAGTTTCTCAGGCCCAGACTCATGGAAATAAGAGCCATATTTTTCAAGGAGTCGCAAACAGCTGGTTTTGAAAAGTGTTCCAGCAAACAATTTGTGAGCTGGGTGGGAAAAAGACTTTTTCCCAGGTCGATCTCCCCTACCACCACGCTTTGCAAGTGGGGGCACCTTTGAAGGAGTTGGCGCAGCTGATCCACATTGAAAGGAGGTTCGCTTTTGAAAAGCCGATAGAGGTCTAAATGGTGCACATAAGGGCCCGAAATATCTAAAAGGTTCAAAAGAGTGGCATAAGGGAGACGATCGGCCCTCTCCACTGTTTTTGCCACGCGCACCTGCTCTGCTGTCGCAAGTTGATTCCACTGCTTATTGATACGCAATAGACTTTGCAGATCGGTTTTTGAATAGTCGCTAGGAAAGAGGAGCGGCATGAGCTCGCCAGGCAGATCCTCCATAAAATTTCTTGCAGCTAAGTCGCTGATTTTGGGAGCAGCCGAGCTTTCCAGTAAGGTCGCCTGAATGGCTTCTAATAGCGGGGCATCTGCCTCGCTAAATTTATGCTCCTGGATAAAACTGATGACTTTATCTAATTTTTCCTGACTTTGTTCATTTTTGTAATTATTCCAGTAGGAATTAAGCGTTTTACCCGCAGGAGTATAACCTGTTGGATCCATATGATCCTCATAGTAATATTATTATATATAATTATATAACATTATTTAATTATTACAAAATAGACCCGTGACAAAGAAAAATATTGCAGAGGAGTCTACGTTTCTGCTATGCATGAAGCATGACAAAAATCTATACAAAGACCGGTGATAAGGGAGAGACCTCGCTTTTCACAGGGAAACGGGTGCCCAAAAATGACCCCTATATGGACGCTTTAGGGACCGTAGATGAGTGCAACTGCGCCATTGGAGCCGCCCTAAGCTTTTTACCAAAATCGGCAGGCTCTGTCCGCGAACAGCTCGTGACGATTCAGCACTCGCTCTTTGACCTGGGAGCCGCCCTTGCGACTCCACGCACGGCCGCAACGCAGTCAAAAATCGCCAAGACGCGCTTTGACCATGACGCCGTCGTGCTGCTCGAGCAGTGGATCGATGGGTGGGAAAAGGAGCTGCCCCCTTTAAAGAACTTCATTCTCCCAGGGGGCCACCAGGCAGGCTCCCTCCTGCATCTGGCGCGCGCCATCTGCCGCCGCGCCGAGCGGCTCGTCGTCCCCATCAATGAACACACTGACGTGTCGGATGATGTGCTCATGTACCTCAATAGGCTTTCAGATTATCTGTTCGTGGTGTCGCGCTATGTGAACCATCACCTCAATAGTCCCGAGACGCTCTGGGAGCACAATAGGCCGATCGAGGTTAGCTAGCTTCTAGTCTTTTAGCTGAGGCATTGAGGACGGAGCGGCTTCCTTCTAGCGCTTTAGTTTCTCTGCATACTCTCTAAGAGTTGCCGATTTTAGACAACGTTCCAACATCCAGCATCGAAATAAAATTGCCCGCAGGAGTTAAGCCATTAACAAATAATAAAGTAAAATTGCTTTACAATCAACTTTTAAGATGCTGGACAATATGCGCCTGATCAATCGAGCAGCCAGCCGGAATGTCGACGATCAATAAATCGCAATTGCCAAAGATAACGTGTGGCAATTTGCTCTTTGGTTCTAAGGAAAGCTGAGACTCAGCTTCGCTCCAGTGCAAAACGAGAGCGTTCATGGCCATGAAATGGGAGACGACAAGAATGGTTTTGCCGCGATAACTGTCGACAATTTCTTGAAGGGCTGGGAGGGCACGCTTAGCGACATCTTTGTAGCTTTCGCCCCCCTCCATTTTGGGGGCACTCAGCTTCTCTTTTGCCGATAGATCTTCCCACCTTCTCATTTCGCGCAGGTAGGCCTCATCTTTGGGCACCCCCTCCCACTTGCCGTGGCCCAACTCGCAAAGGCCCTCGGCACTTTTTCCAAAGATGCAAGGGAACTGTTTCGCAAGCTCTTCGATGAGGCATAAGGCGGTGGTGTGAGCGCGGAGAGCTGTCGAAGAGCAGACGACAAGGCTCTCCCCTTTGCAGATTTTAGCGGCCAGCTTCGAAGCTAAAGCGCGCGCCTGCGCCTCCCCTTTTGGGGTTAAAGGGATATGGTTGCTTCTGCCCGAAACATAAGTCATGCCGTTCGGGTCGGGTAGATTTAGATCGCACTCCCCATGCCGCACAAGAATGAGACGCTGAACTTCCGGAGCGCAGACTGTCGCCACCTCAACAAGTGGTGTCGAAGCAAAAAGAAGATGGGTGGCGAGGAGAAGAAACATGGGATACCTCCGAAGAAATAGGGATACCTTAAAAGAGGAGAAAAAGGCAAATTATATAGTTGACTTGAGGCAAGGTTTGCTGCTACTTAAAGATTATGAAAAAATTCCTACTTTTCTTACTGTTAATAGGGTCCTACAATGGGTTGTGGGCCAATAGCAATTTTTATGACGATGCAACTCAAGCGAAGTTGAAGCGCTATTTTCTGCCTCAGAAACATACTATGAAGCCTGTTCTTGATAAGATTTTTAAGCCAGGTGTCTTGAATAGCGCAGACTCTTTTGAGCGAGCTGGGTTTACGATTCTCCTCCACAAACGCTCCTCCCACGCTTTCAATGCACGCTGGGTTTTGGCCCGCCACCCCTTAGTTCCCGGCTATCTCTTCAAAGTCTTTCTTAATAATGAGCAGAAGCTTAAGAAAAATGAGTGCTGGAATAAGCTCCTAGACCGCTGTAAAGGAGCGGAGCGCATTCGCAACTTGATCAAAGAGAAGGGACTCCAGCACTTTATCGTCCCCGATAAATGGCTCTACGCTGTGCCTCCAGAACGCTCCTCAAAGCTGATCCAGCAGCCTGTCGTCTTAATGGTGACAGATATGCATCTTGTGGCTGGCAGAAAAAACAGAATGAGCTGGAAACGGGCCACAAAAGAGCAGCTCGATGAGCTCTACACCATCTTAAGCCACGGATATGGTTCGACTTTTCTGACCGGGAACCTCCCCTACACCAAATGGGGAAAATTTGCCTGCATTGATACAGAAGGGCCCGTGCGCCGCTTTGAAATGGAGAAGGTTAAGGCCTATCTTTCCGAAGAGATGGGACTCTACTGGGACAAGCTGATGCAGAAACGCCCGCAGTTTGTGGGGGAAAAATTAAAACCCGACAATGGGCCATAAACGTGTCCCTTACAACGTAAACGTCACCCGTCGTACCTATTCCCGTCGTTACCCGTCTTCGTGAACGTGCGCGTGCCATGCCCGATGTTCACCCCCCGACGAAGGATTGAGGTGAACATCTACCTGATTTATTACATCCGAAAATCGGATCCAAGATAGGACCTGCGCGCCAGTTCATCGTTGACCAGCTCATCCACATTGCCAGCCATCAGCACCTTGCCGTCGAGGACAATATAGCTACGATGGACAACGGTGAAAATTTCGCGAGCGTTGTGGTCGGTGATCAGGATGCTGATATTCTTTTTAGAAAGAAGCTGGATCATCTGCTTCACTTCGAAAACAGAGATCGGATCGATGTTGGCAAAGGGCTCGTCCAGCATGAGGCAGCGCGGGTTGGTGGCAAGGGCGCGGGTGATCTCCAGGCGGCGCCGCTCCCCGCCAGAGAGGGCGACAGCCTTTTTCTTGGCGAGCGGCTCTAAATGAAGCTCGTGGAGAAGTTCGCTGAGGCGCAAGCGCCGCTCCGCCTTTGAGATAGGAAGACATTCGAGAATGCAGAGAATGTTCTCTTCCACCGTCAAATTGCGAAAAACAGAGGGCTCTTGTGCCAGATAGCCCATTCCCATGCGCGCGCGCTGATGCATGGGGGTTGCTGTCACATCTTGTCCATTAAAGAAAACAGCTCCACTATCGGGCTTAATGAGCCCCACAGTGATGTAGAAAGCCGTTGTCTTGCCAGCGCCGTTGGGACCGAGCAACCCCACAATCTCGCCCTGCCTCACGTCGAACGAGAGGCCATTGACAACGTTGCGTCCGCCAAAATTTTTCGCAATTTCGCGCACTTCTAGACATGTCTGATTAGGCTCATTCATCTTTCTGACCATATTTTTGTAGCTGCTCGAAACGTTGCGTGAGCTGCTGAAGTTCGGGATCGAGAAGATTAAAACGGACGTCGCCAACGCCTTGGATCGACTCCTTTTTTGTACTCGCGTCTCTTTTGATTGTAAGGCCTTTTGCGCTGACCTGCATCTCATTGATCTGATCATAGACCAGGACGCGGTTCCCCTCATCTGCAAGAAGATGGGCCTCTTGCGTATTGAGGGAAAACGTCGACCCTGTCTGCTAAAGCAAACTGCTGCTTTTCGCTCTGTTTCGAAGGCTTGCTGATCATTTTGATATGCCCCTCGAGAATCATCTTGACGGGTTTTATTGCCCCCTCCACCCAGTCATATTTAATCTCGGCTCTGTCCGCGTAGAGACTCCCATGATCATCTTCATAAAAAACTTGGGGCTGGCTAAGCTCTGGGGAGGCCATCGTGACTTTGAGATTTGGATGGTCGACGACCATTTTGCCCCAACATTGCAATGTGTGGCTCAAATTTTCGCGATGAATCAAAGTTGTATGCCCGCTGCTCTCAATAGTATTAAGCTGCTTTTTTAGATGAAAAAGCGTCATCTGATCATCCGTTTTCATCTCTCCCAACCCCTTTTCAGCAAGGGTCACATGGCCGCGCAGGTTTAAAGCTCCACGCTGCTCATCCCAGGTCAAAGTGTCGGAAGAAAAGTCGAGACGCTCCTTTGGAGCCCCTTTGCCTTCTCTAAAAAGCGCCCCTTTAGGATGAGCAAAGCTGAGGCGCCGGTTCAAAGTATCTACAAAGATTTGACGGGCGTGGATCAGATCACCATTGCGGTTGGTTACATGGCAATGGCCCTCCTCCCCTTCGGCATGAAGGCAGATTACCCCTGACAAACCCTTTTGAGAGGGGATATGGCCATCCCGGTGAAAGGTCGCTAAGTCCGCAGCTGCAATAAAATCATGGTTGTAATCGACTGTCACATTCTTTTTCGCGATAATGGCCTGGATATGATTTTTAGAAGTTTTTTCAGAACCAGGTTTGAACTCCACAATCATGGTGCGGCTTTTGACGATGAGAGGAAAGCGCTCTTGCGAGCCGGAAGCATCGCGACACTGCTCTATGTAGACCACGAAGGGGTGCGCGGGATTGCCTAGAAATTCTCCTAAACTTGTCTCTTGATTGAGATGCGCCTCTGCGCAGCTTAAAGTTCCCCCTTCGCTCAATTCAAACTTGACATGATCATAAAGATCCACTTGGCTAAGCTGCAGCTTCTTTCCCTCTGAACTTCCATAGATGACCGCTTGGCCAGAGGAGAGGGCCCCCGCCTCATGCTCGAGCTGCACATTTCCTGACAGGGTCAGTGCACTGCCATCATAAACCGCTTCCTCAGCTTCAAAGACAAGCGCCTCTTCTGAAGCATCTGAGAAGGCAAAAATCAGCAAAGAAAGAGCTATAAGACGTTTCACTTTTCCTCCGGCTGATAGAAGGCAGCTTTCATCTGCGTGGCTTTGAAGAGCGGTGAGCCATCCAGTAGCGAAATCTCGGCGCTGCTTGCCACACCCGTCATCAAGGGCTGCAAGCCTTGCACGTCACCTACGATTTTGTGACCTGGGATCCGATATTGCGCCACCTTCACCTGGTTGGCCAAAAGATGGTTGTCTTTATAGTAGTAAATCGCCTTTTCCGCTTCAAAATAGCGCAGCGTCTGCATCGGGGTCGTGCTTGACAGCGGTATTTCCACCCAATCTTGACTCTTAAACATATTGCCGTTGCGCAAAAGCAGCCTTCCATTTGCTTGGAGAAATGCCTCCCGACCATCGGGGAGGCGGTAGTAGAGCTCTTCTTGAATGAGGCCGACAACATGGCTTAAGCGTTCAACAATTTCCGTCGCTGATCCCACCTGGTTGAGCTGGAGCGTAGAGTGGTCAGCCTTGACCTTCAATGTCAACCGCTCATTGCCTCTCATATAGAAGATCTCTTTAGAAACGCCGGTTCGCTTCTGCTGCGCGAGTGTAGGCTCTTTCTTATCCTCATCATCAGGAGTTTCCACAAGAAGGCTGTAAGCTTCGCGATCCTGATTCGTTGGCTTAAAGAGTGCAAAAGCAAAGAAGGCGACCACGATGGCAAGTCCAGCCAATGACAAACCTAAAGAGACGCGAAACTGCCCCGTTGTGCAGCGCTCATCGAATCGCATAGAGCCTTTCCAAACTCAAGAGAAGGGCAGGAAGATCTTTAAAGTCGAGGACCGAATCGGCATCACTTTTCGCATGAGCGGGATCGGGATGCGCCTCCAGAAAGAGGCAGTCGGCCCCGGCAGCGATTGCGGCCTTGGCAAGAGGCGCCACAAACTCGCGCTCTCCACCAGAAGCGCTCCCCTTGCCTCCTGGAAGCTGCACGGAATGGGTCGCATCGAAGCAGACGGGCACTCCAAACTTTTGCATGATCGGGATGCAGCGCATGTCGTTGACGAGATAGTTATAGCCAAACATCGTGCCGCGGTCGACAAGGATCACCTTTTTGTTGCCAGTGGAGAACACCTTTTCAACCACGTTTTCCATGTCCCAAGGAGCCATGAACTGCCCCTTCTTAATGCTGACAACACGCCCCGTCTCTCCCGCTGCAATCAGCATATCGGTCTGGCGGCATAAAAAGGCGGGAATCTGCAAAATATCGCACACCTCTCCCGCCGCAACCGCCTCTTCCGGATTATGCACATCGGTGACGACAGCTAAATCCAACTCGCGGCTCACTCTTTCTAGAATCCTCAACCCCTCCTGGAGACCAGGACCGCGGAAGGAGCGGATCGAAGAGCGGTTCGCCTTATCATAGCTCGACTTAAAAACAAGGCGCATCTTTCGCGCGGAAAAAATCTTTTTGAGCTCTTCAGCAGCTTTTAGGCAGTGATCTTCGCTTTCGATGACACAAGGACCGCACATGACGACGAGAGGATGCCCTTCGCCTAGCCGAAAATCTCGAATTTCAATCTCTCTCATGCGACCACCTCAATCTCTTGGTTGGGAAATGGGCTTTTCAATAACTCCTGCAGACTTTTTGCCATCGCAGCATCCGCGACAATGTCGGCAAGCGGACGCAGGACAAATAAGCGCTCTCTCCAGCGCGGATGGGGAATCTCTAAGCGGTCGGTCCGCATCTCAATGTTTTTAAAAAATATTATATCGAGATCAATGCAGCGGGGCGCCTCTTTAGGCTTAGCCACTTTCCCTAAGTCGCATTCAATCTGCTCCAGCGCATCGAGCAGCTCCAAGGGAGCAAGCGCTGTTTTAAAGCGGCAGACCGCATTCAAAAAATCGGGTTGCGCCATCGGACTGACAGGCTTTGAGCGGTAAATCTGAGAAACCTTGAGTTCAGATGTAGAAGAGAGCGCTCGAATGGCTGCAATGGCTTTTGTCAGAAGCTGCCAGCTGTCGCCTAAATTGCTTCCTAGTGCCACATAGACCTCAGAAAGCATGGTCTGCCCTTTTCAGGAGTTCCCTTTTAAGCTGCTCCAAGTTTTCGAATAAAATGGCATCCATCCCCGCCTCTTTGGCCGCTTGCACACTTTCAAGCTGATCTTCGATAAATAGACACGCATCAGCTGGCAGAGCCAGCCCTTTTAAAACATGCTCGTAGGCCTTTGGGTCAGGCTTCGAAAGTCCCATCTGGTGCGACAAGAAGAGTGGGTGGAAGTAGTCGTAGTAGCCTGTTTTTTCGATCGGTTCTGCCCAATCATCGACCTCTGTAACAGTGGCGAAGAGTGGTGTGAGGAGCCCTTTTTTTTGTAAAGTTTCGACCAGGTGCAACATTCCAGGTATTTCTTTGATCGAAATCGACTTTGCACGGCTCCACTGACGGCGCCAAAAGGGATCTTGGAACTTGACCGTATAGTCACTCTGATACCGCGCCCAAAAGCTCTTTTCGTCGCCGCCCTTTTTCTGATGCTCTTGTAGCTTATGAAGCAGCTCTTCCGCTTTTTCGTGCGAAATATGACAGGAGTTCTCCATAAAATCGATCAAAAGCTCCTCATCCCGAGTCGCGATCACATTGTCAAAATTGAAGATAATCGCCTTGAGGGGACTTGGCTTAGCTTCACAAAGAAATGAGACGAAACAGAAAATGAGTAAAAATATGGCGCGCATGGCTTTTGCTCTCCTAGCAGGAATAGAATTTTAGCACAGCCGAAGGGCTTCATGCAACTCACATTTTTTATCCTGTGTATTCTGCCTATCCGGAAAAATTATAAAACGCCTATAATGGCCCCTTTTAGAGGGAAAATGACCATGATTACGTTTCAAGAAATGATCAGAAAATTGGCCGATTTTTGGGTCAAACAGGGCTGCGTCGTCCATCAAGGCTACGACCTTGAAGTGGGGGCAGGAACCTTTAACCCGGCCACATTTCTTCGCAGCTTAGGTCCAGAACCCTATAAAGCTTTCTATATCGAACCGAGCCGCCGCCCCACCGACGGCCGCTATGGAACCAATCCCACGCGCCTTCAACACTACTTTCAGTGCCAGGTCATTCTGAAGCCCTCGCCACCCGATATCCAGGATCTCTGCCTCAAATCGCTCGAAGCCATCGGTTTTAACCTGGCGGAGCATGACATGCGCTTCGTCCATGACGACTGGGAATCTCCCACACTCGGCGCTTGGGGCTTAGGTTGGGAAGTCTGGATGGATGGGATGGAAGTCACGCAGTTCACCTATTTCCAAAGCGTCGCCGGATTGCCTTTAAAACCGATTACGGGCGAGGTGACCTATGGCCTTGAACGTCTCTGCATGCACCTGCAAAAGGTGGGCAGCATCTACGACATGCAGTACAACGACACCCTGACCTATGGCGACATCTACCATCGCAATGAGGTTGAGTGGAGCCACTATAATTTTAAAAACGCATCCACAGATATGTGGAAACGACATTTTGAAGATTATGAAAATGAAGCAAAGAAAATGATCGGGCTCAATCTTCCCCTACCTGCCTATGACTTTGTCTTGAAAGCCTCTCACGCCTTTAACATGCTCGATGCGCGCGGGGTCATCTCTGTGACAGAGAGGACAGGCTACATTGCGCGCGTCCGCGACTTGGCCTGCCTCGTCGCCAAAGAGTATCTGCAGAGCCGCGAAAGTCAAGGATACCCCCTTCTTAAAAGGTTCCCAAAGATCAACAGCGGCAGTATTAAGCCTCCCGAGCGCATGCCTGATGTCCTTCTCCATGCAAAAGCGGACCAACATCAAGATTTCCTTCTGGAAATTGGCTCCGAAGAGCTTCCCGCCACTTTTGTCCCGATCGGCTGCGCCAATCTGGAAAAGGCTATGCGCCAGCTCTTGGAAAAGGAGGGGCTCCCCTTCAAAAGTCTAAAAACATATGGAACACCCCGTCGTCTAGCCGTCTACGTGGAAGGGCTCGCCATGGCGACTGCCACCCAATCCTCGGAAAAACGAGGCCCCCCTCTAGATAGTTCTTACGACTCAGCAGGCAAGCTGACAGCTACAGGAGAGGGCTTTTTTCGCTCTATCGGAAAGAAAGGCCCCACTTTAGCTGAGTTGAAACAGGGAATGGAGCCTGACATCGCCATCCGCGCCATAAAAGGGGTTGATTACCTCTTTGCAACAGTCGTGCGGGAGAGCCGCTCGGCAGCAGAAATTCTCTCTGAACAGCTTCCAAGCCTAATTCTAAACCTCGATTTTCCCAAAAAAATGCGCTGGGCTGACCTCGACATCACTTACGCTAGACCACTGCGCTGGATCGTCGCGCTATTTGGCGAGCATGCCATCCCCTTTATCGTGGGGGACATTCTCTCTGGGCGCGAATCGTGCGGCCATCGCCAGCTCAGTCCCCACCCCTTCGCCCTCGCCCGGGCGCAAAGCTATCTCCCTCAGCTCAAGCAGCACCAGGTGATGGCCGATGCGAAAGAGCGCGAAGCGCACATTCTCGAACAGCTTGCAGAAATCGAAAACAAGGTGGGCGGAAAGGTCATCGCCCGCAATCAGGTGCTCCCGCAAGTCCTCAACTTAGTCGAGTGGCCCTTCCTCACCTACGCCGAATTCGACGCCGCCTTTCTCAAGGCCCCGAAAGAGGTTTTAATCTCGGAAATGGTCGAACATCAGAAGGACTTCCCTATTGCGGAATCAAACGGCAATCTAAAAAATCTCTTTGTAATCACCGCCAATATTCCTCCCACCGACGCCGTGCGCTCCGGCAATCAGAAGGCGCTATTTCCCCGCCTAAACGACGGCGTATTTCTCTACGAACAGGGTCTAGCGTCAGGACTGGATCACTACAACGAAAAACTCAAAAGCATCACCTTCCAAAAAGAACTTGGAAGCCTCTACGACAAGGTGCAGCGGCTTAAAACGCATGCCGCCATCTTGCAACGCCATTTAAAAATTAGCGACCCAGCCAAAACCGCCCGCGCCGCCTCACTTTGCAAAGCCGACATCGCCTCTGAAATGGTCTACGAATTCCCAGAACTCCAAGGCATCATCGGCCGCTATTACGCCCTCGCTCAAGGAGAAGACCCCGAAGTGGCCGCCGCCATCGACGAACACTGGATGCCGCGCGGAGAAAACGCCCCCCTTCCAGAAACCCCCACAGGCACCCTTTTAAGCCTCGCCGACAAGATTGACAACCTCCTGGGCTGCTACAGCGCAAATCTAAAGCCAACCTCCTCCAGCGACCCCTACGCTCTGAGGCGCCAAACCTTAGGTTTAATTAAAATCCTCATCCGCGGCAAGTATCATCTCCCCCTTCAGGAAGTGCTGAAAGAATGTCTAACCGCTTTTCCAAAGGCGCAAAAAGAGCCCCTTCTCAAGGAGGTCGAAGCCTTTTTAACCAGCCGCGTCAAGACCGTCTTCCAAGACTATGGCTTTAGCAAAGATGAGATTGAAGCTGGTTTAAGCAGAGGCTTCAACGATATTTACGACGCCTATACTCGTGTCGAAGCCCTTCATAAATTCCGCACACAGGGCAAGTTCCAGCCCCTCTACGAGGTCTTTAAGCGCGCCAAAGGGCAAATCGACAGCCAAGTCTCTGCCAACTCCTTCTCCCGCGAACTCCTCAAAGAAAATGCGGAAAGAGAGCTCGACAATAGCCTGACGGAGACCCAAATGCAATTTGCGCAAGCCATCGCCTCTCATGACTATGACCAAGCCTATGAGTTGATCGCAAAGCTGCAGCCCCCCCTTGCCAACCTCTTCGACCAGGTCAAAATCCTTGATGATAAGCCCGAACTGCGCCAGAACCGCCTCGCTCTCCTAAGCCGCGTCTTTGGACTTTTTGGCCAGCTGCTCGATTTTAATAAAATTCAAATTTAAAACTTGTCTTAAGTTTCCCTCTTTTGTTAAAGTTCACCTCGAACCTAAACCTATAGAGGTATTTATGAAAAAATTTGATCCCAAGAATATCGCGATGCTAGGACTGGCTGCAGGGCTTGCATTCACAGCTGCTGGAAATGCTGAAGTTCAAACTCCACAAGAAGAGGTAGCCTCCAAAAAGCCCTTAACAAGCTCGGAGCTCTATTCGAAATTGAGCCCCAGTGGAAAAAAACTCTACGACACACTCGATGAGAAAAGCAAGGCTCTTGCGCTCCAGCTAGCCAACCAGACCTGCAAAGGTCAAAACACTTGCAAAGGGCTCAATTCTTGCAAAAGCGAAAATAACTCCTGCGCAGGGCAAGCAGGCTGCAGAGGCCAAGCTGCTGCTCCCTTTAAAGACAAAGACGTCGCTGTCAAAGTCGCTTCCATGCATATGCTAGAAAAACGCAAAAACATGCAGAATCAGTAATAGAAAAAGGGCCAGCTCGCTGAGCTGGCTCGTTTCTTTTGGATACATGTCCAGGTCCAATTTTTTTCTCGTTATTGCCTCTATCAATTCCATACGTCAAAAATTGGATATTTTCAAATTTTCACCCTATAAAATTTGAAGCCACAAATGACCGAATTTATGTAAATTTAGCCATTTACTCCAAAAAGCGCCCCTTCTGCTTAGGATCGGGAATGACACACGCCTGCGGAAAAAACCTCTGCCGGTTTCGCGCCACAAGGCGATACGCCCAATTGTAGAGCCCTCCCGGAAAAAACGAGAGCCAGCCCAAAAGCCTCCAACAGCCTCCCAAAAGCCAAGCAATACGCAACGCTCCTTTTCCAAGGACATAGAACCTCTGAGTAGGCAGTTGGTAATTTTCCACTAAGATAAGACTATCAACCCCTTTCATTTCCGCTGGTAGGTCATGCAGCAGCCGAGCAGCCGTCTTACCCTGCAGAGGGGCAAATAGAAACAGATTCTGCTTGTCAGTTTTTAAAAGCAGCTGCACAACCTGATCGCAGAGGCCACATTGACCATCATAAAAGACGAGGTGGGCCATTGTTTTACCTATAGTTTTTTTTCACATCTTGTTTCCAGTGGCAGCTAGACCTAGTTCCCGCTACCTCAAAGTATTGCAAGAGTTCTCTCCTCAGCTCCAAAGCTCCCTTCGATCGTTGCCACTAGGGTATGCGACAGCTACAAATCGAATTTACTGCTTGTACCCAAACCAGCGGCCAATTGCTCTGTGTATTTTACTAAATACAGAAATAGACTGGCTTTCCTGGATATTCTCTAAGGCCTTTTGATAGGTCTCTTTCGCAAAGAGAGTTTTTTCTGAGATCCAGAATTTTTTGTCCCCTTCGTCTGGAATGCGGACACGATGGTAATAAGAAAGCTCACCGGCTTCTAATACGACGCTTATTATGCTTCCATCATGATCGGGACGATAATTTTTGTCGGTAAAATAGATGCACAATTTTAGCCGATCAATAGGAAGGGGATGCTGTTTTAAAAAGGGCTTGAGCTTATCGTTGCGATTGATATGTTCTAGAAGTTTTTCTGTGGCAAATATTACCAATTTCCGAGCCTCTTCTTGCGAAACGCGATGTAAGACCCTGAGTGATCCACCTATTTCTTCAATGCTACCATCATTCACCTTTCCCCCCATGGCCTTGCAGTGGATATCGCGGTCGAACATTATCAACTTTGTAAAGGGGAGCAATGAGGCATCTAAAGCAGCTTCTAGATCAGTTGTCTTATGGGTAAACGGGAACACTAAAGCCGAATCCGCAGCTTTTTGAGCAGCTTCGTCGTAGGGTTCTCGCAAAATATCATTATATTGATCCCGAAAAGGATCATTCGAAGAATATACTATAGTGTTTTGATTTTCAGGTACTGCTGAATCAGTAACGCTAAGCATAAACGCTACGCTTCCATCTGAATATGTTCCATTTACACCTTCAAAACGAATTAAAATTGACACATGCTTATGCGTGAATGGTCTTTCAATAAGAAATTGCTGGATATTTTCATGAGAATTTATTTTTTCTAATAATTTGTTTGTGACGTAAAGTTCGAGTGCTCGGGCTTCTTCAATACTAGCGCGACGATAAACTTGAAATTTCAAAAATATCTCTTTTACTTCCTTGTGCATAATCCCACCTTCTCCTGTACATTGAAGGTTCAGCTCCTTTTCCATCTGTTCTGCAAAGGAATTAATAATTTCATTAACATAAACGATATAACGTGCATAAGCAACTTCTTGTTCTATCCATTCTCTTTCAAACTTATCGTCTACATTTTCCGCTGGCAGTGGGAGGCGCACCAAAAAAATTAGCAAAAGAAAGAGAACCGGAGAGTATTTATTTTCTATCATAAATCGGCGCCTTGTATCTAAAATTGTTAATATCTTTCTTTTAAACTGTCTACGTATCACCCTGAAAACCGTGGTCGTCCCAAAAATGCTATTATAAAAATAAACTGGGGTAAAATTGACGCTTACCCTTCATACCCAAACCAGCGGCCAATTGCTCTGTGTATTTTACTAAATACAGAAATAGACTGGCTTTCCTGGATATTCTCTAAGGCCTTTTGATAGGTCTCTTTCGCAAAGAGAGTTTTCTCCGTGATCCAGAATTCTTTATCCCCTTCGTCAGGAATGCGAACACGGTGGTAATAAGAGAGCTCACCGGCTTCTAATACGACACTTACAATGCTTCCGTCATGATAGGGATGATACTGCTCGTTGGTAAAATAGATGCTCATTTTTAATTGATTTAGAAGTAGTGGATGCTGTTTCAAAAAGGGCTTGAGCTTATTGTTGCGATTGATATATTCAAAAAGATTCTCAGTGGCAAAGATTGCCAATTTTCGAGCCTCTTCTTGTGAAGCGCGATGAAAAACCCTGAATGTTCCGCCTATCTCTTCAATATTGCCCTCTATTTTTTCGCCAATGGCGGTGCAAAAAATTCCGCGCTCCTGCATAATCCAATTTGTAAAGAGAAGCAAAGAGACGTCCCAAACAACTTCTCGATCTGTTGTCATATGGGTAAACGGAAACACTAGACCTGAATCCTTGGTTTTTTGCGCTGCTTCTTTATAGGTTTCGTGCAAAATTTCGATATGATCTTTAAGAAACGGATCGTGATAATAATAGGCAATCGTATTTATATTTTCTGGGATTGCTGAATCATTTGTGTTAAATACTAGTGCAACGTTGTTATCTAAAAAAACCCCATTTTTTTCAAAAGAAATTGAAATGGCCACACGATTAAGTGGGAATGGACGTTCTATAAGATAGAACTGAATACTTTCGTGCCTATTAATTGTTTCCATAAGCTTATTCATAGCATAGAGCTGGAGTGCTCGAGCTTCTTCTAGAGTGGCTCGACGATTGGCCTGAAATTTAACTAAAATCTCTTTAACCTCCTTTTGCATGGTGCCCCCCTCACCTTTACATTGGAGATTCAATTCCCTTTTCATCTGCTCTGCAAAGGAGTTAATAATTTCGCGGACATAAAGGCTATAACGGGCGTAAGCAGCCTCCTCTTCAAACCACTCTTTTAGCGACTTTTCCTCTTCTACTTCCTCAACGGCTTGCAAGGAAAAGTTTGCACATATGATTAACAGAATTAGCATCTGTATCCATCTACTTTCCGTCATAAATTGCCGCCTTTCTTCTAAAATCTTTAATATTCTCAAGTAATGCCGTCTGGTAGGTGTCTCCCTGAAAGCCGTGGTCGCCGCCTTTGAAGACACGCCCTGCAGAATTTAGGCATTCGGCCGTCAGTTCACAATTTGCTAGGTTGGAATCTTCTAAAAGTTCCATCCTCTGCTCAAACTTGAAATCCTTATAGGCATCGAAAGTCGAAGTTCTAATGGGAGCTACGGTTTTAATATCATAATCTTTTGCCTGTTCGCCAAGATCGGCAAGGTAGCGTTTAACGCGCGGCCAGGTTGCAAAATCCCCTGTTGAGTAGGTGTTAATGGCCCTTGCATGGCTCTTTGGAATCGGCAATACGGCTCCATACGTTGCGATGAGAAGATTAGTTTGATAATAGCTTTTCAAATTGGAGCTGTCGAGCTCTAGGGCTTTTTTCGCAATTAATCCTCCCTCGCTATGCGTAAAATGGGCAAATAGCTGTTCTGGATTGATTTTCTTTAATTTTTCGGCAAGCGTTGCAAACAGAGCGTGAGTGGCACAGATAGTATCTGAAAGAATACCGTCCAATTTGTTGCTCACTTCACGTAGATCGTTGATAAGCCCTTTTGTAGGGTTGTACAAGCCAATGCAGAGAGGAATTTCAGGGACTTGTTCAAGTATAGATTCACCCATATCCATAAAATTTTCAAGGGTGTTGTTGATGCCGTTCTGAAAGGTCAAAAGGGCGATTTTCTTTCCCCTATTTGGTACGAGCTCTGCGAGGTGATCGAAAAGGATAACTTGGCCTGATTCAACATCACTGCGAGTGGGCTGCAACTTAGACCAGTGACCACAGGCGACTAGGCACGCATATCTATCAGACCCGATGGTGGCTTGGCCCTTAATGAAGCTTCTAGTATTTTTCTTGATCTCTTTGAGCGGAATTTGAATATGCAGAGCTTTTCCATAGTATTTGTTATGAATATGCTGGCTAATCCTTTGAATATAATTTTTATGAAAAAGCTCATAACTAGCCTCTGTAAACATACATTGACCCCCATTTTTTTTTGAAACAAAGTCTTGAGAGTTGCATAAATGGCAAAAACGCTGCAAGAAATTTTTACACCTTCACTTTGGGAGGGGATTTGCGGATGGTTTCGAACTGCTTGGCAAGTTCAAGGGCCTCATCGTCGCTGCACTGGCCGCTCTGGATGCGCATTTTAACCTCTTCGCGCTTCTGCATCCAGTTGCGATCGAGGATTTTCTGAAGACTTTCGAGAAAAGTGGCTTCAGCCTTCTCTTTGTTGATTTTTTTATGCATGAGCTCTGTGAGGAAGGCGCTGCTCTCCTCATCTTGAAGCTCGCTCATGAGGGCTAGGGTCGACTGGCCTGAGGTAGTGAGAAAAGCTTCGTAAAATTTGCGGCAGAGGGGGTTGGAGAAGGCATCGGGAGCGAGGTTTGCTTGGGCGCGGGGGAGAAAGTGGGGAAAAAAGAGCAGCCAGCGCAGGAGATCGGCTTCGAGAATGCGGTCGGGGTCGATGTCGAGCTGGCCGATGCTGCCGGTTTTTTTTATATAGATATTAGTAAAGGCGGCCTCGGAGGTGATCATGGTTTCGGGGACCTGGAGGAGGTGGGCCAGCTTTCTGAGGGACTCGTGGACCATGAGGGGCTGGTTCCAGTCGCGAATTTGGCGCGTGAGGCGCTGGACGAGGTCGCTCTTGCCGGCGGGTGACTTGAGGTCGGTTTTGCGCGACTCATGTTTGACTAAAAAAGTGAGGTAGTCGAGGGCATTTTCTAGGAGAGTAAGGAAGGCTGCGGGGCCATTTTTGCGCAAAAAGGCGTCGGGGTCTAGCCCTGGGGGCAGAGCGAGGACGCGCACTTCGATCCCTTCACGCTGAAAAAGGTCGCCAATTTTGCGGGTGGCCTCCTGGCCAGCTTCGTCCGGGTCGAGGGCGAGGAAGACTTCGCGTAGGCCGAGGTTAACAAGCTCTTTGACATGGCCTTCACCAAAGGCGGTGCCTTGGCCAGCCACAGTGATATTAAAACCGGCTTGGATGAGGCGCAGGGCATCGATCTGTCCCTCGACGATGATGGCCTTGCGCTCTTTGGTGATGCGGCGACGGCTATGATGGAGGCCAAAAAGGATGCGCGACTTTTTGAAGAGCGGGGTCTCGGGAGTATTGACATACTTGCCTCCAAAGGTCTCTTCGCGGTATTTGCGGGCAGAAAAAGCCGATGACGGCGCCAGAGGCGTCGCATATGGGAAAGGTGATGCGTTCATGAAAGAAGTCGCGCCAGCCCCCCTCTTTACCAGGGACGATCAGCCCTACCTCTTGCAGGGTTTCATCTCTCACAAACTTGCTATGGAGGACTTTGCGAAGGGCTCCCGGCGCTTTTGGAGAGAGTCCAATCTGAAAATGCTGGATGAAGGGGAGGTCGAGCCCTCGGCTGTAGAGGTAGCGGAGAGCCTCATGCCCCTCATCGGTGTGAAGAAGATAGAAGTGAAAAAAACGGCTGGCTAGGTCGAGCGCCTCTTTGAGCACGGCTTTGTTGGGGCCTTTTGCTTCTCCTTCGACAATTTCTAAAGGAACGGAGAAGCGCTGCGCCAAACTTTCGACAGCGTCATTAAAGTTCATCTTCTGATAGGTCATGAGGAAGCTGATGGCATCGCCATGCGCCCCGCAACCAAAGCAGTGGTAGTGTGTATCGCCCTTCTGCACCATGAAGGAGGGGGATTTTTCGTCATGAAAGGGGCAGAGCGCTTTGTAGCTGGCTCCGGCGCGCTTTAAGTCGATATGGCTCGAGAGTACATCGACAAGGTCGATCTTCTGGCGCAGGGTCTCAAGGCTCTCTTTGCTAAAGATCGGCATGGCGCTACTCGAGGTAAAGGAGGAGGCTTTTTAAATAGTCCCCTTCAGGATGGCACAGGTTGACCGGATGGTCAGGAGCTAAGCGATGGCGGCCCACAATTTTAGCCGTCCGGCCTGCCTCGACAGCTGCCTGAAAGAGCACTTTTTGAAAGAGATCGCCATTGACATGGTAGGAGCAGGAGCTGGAGAGGAGCCAAGAGCCTTTCGGCATCTTCTGCATGGCGAGGCGATTGATCTCTTTGTAGCCGCGGCAGGCAGCCACTGTATCCCTTTCGCGCTTTGCAAATGCGGGAGGGTCGAGGATCACTAGGTCGTAAGGCAACTCGCGCTGGCGCAAAAAGTCAAACACATCGGCCACAAAAAAGTCGCCCTCATAGTGATTGAGAGCCAGGTTGCGGCGCGCCCCTTCAATGGCAGGCGCCGAAAGGTCGACAGAGTCGACTTTGAGAGCGCCTCCCGCAGCTGCATAGACGCTAAAGCCGCCCGTATAGGCAAAACAGTTGAGGACGCGTTTCCCCTGAGCTAACTCTTTAACCTGCT
Source organism: uncultured Parachlamydiaceae bacterium (assembly GCA_963745935.1). Taxonomy (GTDB): domain Bacteria; phylum Chlamydiota; class Chlamydiia; order Chlamydiales; family Parachlamydiaceae; genus JAJFUZ01. The sequence continues at coordinate 304,571 of CAVUZO010000002.1, read as the reverse complement.
GGCGCATGTCGCGATGGTCGAGGAAAAAGCCGGTCTTCTGCCCCTCCGCAATGGAGACGATAAAGCGCAAGCCATTTTCACGGATTTCGAGTTCGCTGACAGGATCTCCAAAAATGGTCCCCTGCACATCGGTAAGCCCCTCTTCGCGGCGGCTGGTCATGTGCGACTTTTCATAAATTGCTTTTGGATGGAGAAGCTCTTGCAGCAGCGTTACAAGAAATGGGCGCAAAAGCTCCATGCCGAGCGTCGAGATCTGAATCACCAAAATCTGGTCATACCGATCGACAATAAGGCCTGGAAGCAGGTCCCCTTCAGCATTGACGAGGCGATAAGCTGTCGTTTCTGAGGTTGGAAAAAGCGCTTGGCGCAAGGCGATAGCCTGCTCGAGATGCTGGCGAATGGCTTCGTGAGGCGGCGTCGCATCAAAAGCCAGCATGCGCCCGATCAGCCCCACCTTGCGGTTAAAATAGCCCGAACCGAGGAGCTCTCCATGAGCCGTGTAGACGGGCCAAATGGAGCCGTCGGGCCCCTCAGGAAGAGAGGCGACCGCGCCGGAGAAAATCCAGTGGTGGCGATGGCGGATGGCCTTCTCTTTTCCTGGCCGAAGTGTGACACCTGTTTGCATAGGGAATCATCATAACAGAAAAGCTCTTTTCTAATTTAACCCATTTATGTTAAGCTTTCACTTTAGTATCGGAGCATAGCGCAGCTTGGCTAGCGCGGCTGCTTTGGGAGCAGTAGGTCGGGGGTTCGAATCCCTCTGCTCCGATTAAGCTCCTATCCAGCTGCTGGATAGGAGCTATTTTTTTTATGAATATTATTGCCTACTTTTACTGGGACCCTCCGCGCGAGCTGTTCCGCATCCCCTTCCTGGACCATCCGGTCTACTTTTATGGCGCCTGGTTTGTCCTGGGATTTATGGTCAGCTATTTCATCGTCATTCGTCTCTTCACTCAAAAGCTGCAGCACGATCAGCCTCTGACTGAGCAGGATATTGCTTCGTGGCCCACCCTCCTTAAAGGACTACAAAACGAAACTTCGATTAAATTCGATCCGAAACTGCGTCAAGAGATTAACTCTCTAGAACTTGGCCAAGAGATTTCCGCAAGCAGGAAGGGGGCTGTCCTAAACGCCTTAAAAGCGCATCCACGAGCGCTTTTAGAAAAAAAATTGCCCGGCGCCTTTGTCTCCTGCCGCGAATGGGCCTCCTTTTTAACCGATAGGCTCACCTGGTTTGTCATCTTGGGCACCCTGATCGGCGCCCGCCTCGGCCACGTCTTCTTCTATGAGTGGCCGCTCTATCAGGATCAGCCTCTTGAAATCTTCAAAATCTGGAAGGGGGGACTTGCCAGCCATGGTGGCGTCCTGGGGGTGATGGCAGGCCTCTGGCTCTACCGGCAATCAATCGCCGCCCAATTTCCTACGCTGACGCTGATTGCCCTGTTTGACCTCCTGGTAATCCCTTCGGGGCTTGTCGCTACCTGCATTCGCATCGGCAACTTTTTCAATCAGGAAATTTTGGGGCCCGAGACATCAATGCCCTGGGGAGTGATCTTCGGCCATCCAATGGAAGGAGGAGCCGCCGTGCCTCGCCATGCGACACAGCTCTATGAGGCGATCGCCTATTTTGCCATTTTTTGCCTTCTGGGATACTTATGGAAGAAGAGGCCGGCGCTCTGGCCTGCCGGCTTTTTGAGCGGCACTTTCTTCATTCTGCTGTTTACGGCTCGCTTTTTACTTGAATTTGTCAAAGAGTCGCAACAAAGCCTCATGATCGATGAGTCGCTTCTCCAGACGGGGCAGCTGCTGAGCGTGCCCTTTATTCTGCTTGGATTTGCTTTGTATCGCTATGGACCTAAGCTGCATCGGAGAGCCCTGCAGAGGGTTTAAACCCGACTTGCCCCCTACATCACGCTTAAACTTGCCTGCACTTAGCAATTTGCTCTGCTAAGTTCGGCCAAAGTTTAAGCGTGATGTAGGAGCGCAAGACGGGTTTTAAGCAGCTTCGGGAGGTTTTTCTTGCGGATGTAGATGCGCGCGCCTCTTTTCACAGAGCTCGACCAGATTTTGCAGCTCTTCGCCGCTTAATTTTCTGAATACAAATTCAAGATTAGTGGCTATCTTGTTATTTTCTCCAAATGTTTGCCAATCGGGAGAGTCTTGCGAAACCCCTTTTTCGGTTAATTCTGTAACGCTTTTTTTCGCTTTAACATAGTCAAGAACCATTTTTTCTATATTTTCAGGCCCTTTAGCTTCTATGTGCCTTAGGTTTAATTTTCTTAAAGAAATATTTTCAATTTGCCGATCGTACATTGTAAGAATATGATCGGTCTTTTCCCTCGTGGTAGAGGCTGCGGCCATCCTAGGCTCCGGAGCAGAAGCTCTTCTGGAACCTGCCGTTTCCTTTTTGGCAACAGTTTTTGCAACTGAAGTTTCTTTTTCTTTCTCAACCTCGGCCTCCAGTTCTTTTAGCAGATCCTCTATTGTATCGCTCGCTCCAGCAGCCTTAGGCGTTTCGGAAGGCTTGGCTGCATGGGTAAGTTTCGCAGGAGCAGAGGCTCTTCTTGATTCGTGAGTTCTCTTCTTGCCAGAACTTTTGGGCCGCTCTTTATTCGGCGTCCGCACCCCGACAAAAGCCGTTAAATCCTCTAACAACTTGTCTGCCTCTTCTGAAACTGACTTCGTCGATGAAGTTACGGGCTTGCCATCTACACTTATAAGATCGTTTAGAGGATCGCGAACGGCAGAAGGATTTGCCCCGGTTGCAGCAGGCAGATGTACCGCACTCATAATCGAAACTTTCTGGAGACGTTGCAAAAATGTAGAAGACTGCTGCATGGTTGCTAAATTAAATTTAGCGTCGAATTGCCTTGTTCTTGTCGTTTGTCCAGCAGCGGCACCAGTTGAGGTTTTTGACTGACCATATACTGTAATTTCCTTATCGCTTAGTTTTAGGCCCGTGGATTTGCCCCCCACGTCATATTTTGTTGCCCACATCAGTAAATTTTTTCCTATTTCTTGTGCCCTTGAGACTGTTTCGCCTGGTTTTAAATTTATTTTTAATGATAAAGTGCGTCCATTCAGCATCACTTTCCCGGTAAACGTGGTCCCCCCAGTAGCAGTGGTCTCTCTTTTTGTTGCTGCTGAGGTTAATAAATCGTTCACAGCAGCATCAAACTTTTCTCCGAGTGGTTGAGTCATAAAACCTCAAATTTATTAAGTATCACTATAGTTTTATATTAAATAATATTATTTAATTATTCAATTGTTATTATTTATGCTTTTTCTGTTTCAACAAATGTTTGCTTGACATTTTGGTAAAACTCTGCCATAATTTGTCGAAATTACATGTAATTAATTGGAGTTAGTCCTATCATGCCTAAGCTAATATTTGACCACAGTGGCGACGAGATCGAGCTCGAAGAGGGAGCTCCCATCGCTGAATCATGCGAAGAGGCGGGGGTCCCTTTTGCCTGCACGGAAGGGGTTTGTGGAACCTGTGTGATTGAAATTAAAGAGGGCAAGGAAAACCTCTCTAGACCTACGCAAGAAGAACTCGACTTTTTAGGCGACGGCACCTCCGATGAGCGGTTAGCGTGCCAGTGCCGCATTAAACAAGGCTTTGTAAAGATTACTTTCTAGGAAGGGGACACCATGCCAAACGAAACTAAGACCGTGATCCATCGTCAGATGACGATTGAACAAATTTTATCTCTTTTTCCTCACAAGGCGCAGCGCCTTTCGCAGGAAATAACCAATGCTGGACTGCACTGCGTCGGCTGCCATGCAGCCACGTGGGAGACTCTGGAAGCGGGCATGCTGGGCCATGGCATGAACGACGAAGCGATCGAGCGGCTAGTCAAACGTCTCAATGCGCTTCTGGAAGAGCAGGGAGCCGATGCTAACTCTGTGACGCTCACAAAGCGCGCCGCACAGAAATTTATCGACATCTTGAAAGAGGAAGGCAAACAGGGCTGGGGCCTCCGTTTCGGCGATCGCATGTCCGGCTGTAGCGGCTTTGAGTATATCCTGGACTATTCTGAGAAGGCTGAAGCAGACGATGAGATTTTCGAGACGCACGGCATCCAGATGCATGTCAATAAAAGTAGCTTGAAGAGGTTACTTGGATCGGAAATCGACTACGTCGATGGCCTGCAAGGGTCCGGCTTCAAGATCTCAAATCCCCACGCGCGCACCTCGTGCGGATGTGGTTCTTCACATAATTATTGATGTATCGCTTCGCCGATCGCACTGCCCGCCGCCTCTTTGATCGCTTCTGAGAGTGTCGGATGGGCGTGCGGAGCGCGTGCAATCTCTTCGAGTGTGGCCCCTTTTTCTATTGCAATGACTCCTTCGCCGATCATCTCAGAGGCGTGTGCAGTCAGAAGGTGCATGCCGATCAGGCGCCCACTTTTTTTCTCTCCAATGAGCTTCACCATACCCTCTAGATCGCCTGCGCAGCGGGCGCGCGCATTGCCGCGCATGGCGCTTGTGCCGATGAGGAGCTCCAGGCCTAAATCGCGAGCCTCTTTTTCTGTCAGACCTACAGCTGCTGCTTCTGGGTGTGTGTAAACAACATTCGGGATCGCCAGATAGTTGATCGAAGCTTTATGCCCTGCAAGAAGTTCCGCCACGGTAAAGCCCTCGTCAGAGGCGCGATGGGCAAGCATCGGCCCCTCAATCAGATCGCCGATGGCGTAAATGTGCGGTTGGCTGGTGCGAAAATTGCTGTCGATAGTGACAAACCCTTTTGGAGTTGTTGTGACGCCAATCTCCTGCAAATTAAGACCTGCCGTGTAGGGGCGCCTTCCAACGGCAACAAGGACAACTTCGCCTGAAAGGGTCGTTTCAGGAAGCTTCAGTGTCACCCCTTCCCCATTTTTTCTCACCTCTAAGACCTTGGCACTTAAGTGAAAGGTGAGTCCCTGCTTCTTGAGGTTACTTAAAAGCATCTTGGAAATGGCGGCATCCATTCCTGGGCAGATGTAGTCGAGCATTTCGACAAGCGTGACTTGGCAGCCAAGGCGCTGGTAGACGGAAGCGAGCTCGACGCCGATGACTCCAGCTCCAATTATCAGCATGATTTTGGGTAGACGCGTCAGCGCAAGGGCTCCTGTGGAGGAGAGAATCTGCTTCTCATCAAATGCTAAGCCTGGCAAAGAGGTCGGCTCTGAGCCTGTTGCCAAAATAAAGGCTTTTGCCTCTATTGTAGAGCCTGCAATTTCAAGAATATTTGCCGTTTTAAATGCGGCTTGCCCCTTGATTCTTTCAATTTTGTAATGTTTAAACAGGTTGGCGATGCTGTCGGTCAATCCCACGACCACCTTCTCTTTGCGCTGCATCATCTGGGCAAAATCGATAGCGGCGCTCGAGCAGCTAATCCCCTGCTCTTTGGCGCCAGTCTGCAGCCAATAGTAGCTTTGAGAGGTCTCTAAAAGACACTTGGATGGAATACAGCCGACGTTGAGGCATGTCCCACCGAGCGCTTCCCCCTTGTCGATGCAGACCACCCTCATTCCTAGCTGCGCAGCGCGAATGGCTGCCACATAGCCGCCAGGACCTGCTCCAATCACTGCAAGATCAAACATGCAGCACCTGCCGTGCAGGATCTTCCAGCATATTTTTAATGTGAACTAAGAAAGAGACAGCCTCCTTGCCATCCACAATGCGATGGTCATAAGTTAAGGCTAGATACATCATGGAGCGGATCACAATCTCATCCTCAAGGACGACTGCTCTCTTTTCAATCTTGTGCATTCCTAAAATCGCACATTGAGGCGGGTTAAGAATCGGTGTCGACAAGAGCGAGCCGTACACTCCGCCATTTGTGATCGTAAAACCGCCCCCTTGCAGGTCGTCAGCTCCGATCTTTCCCTCTTTAGCCTTATTGGCATACTCCACAATGGCTGCCTCAATCTCACTATAGGTGAGCTGGTCTGCATTGCGAATGACCGGAACAAAGACCCCCTTTTCGGTTCCAACCGCAACTCCAATGTCATAATATTCGCGATGCACCAGCTCATCACCATCGAGGTAGGAGTTAAAATCTGGAAAGGCTTGGAGAGCGGACACGACAGCTTTTACAAAGAAGGACATGAACCCAAGCCGCACCCCATGCTTCTTTGCAAACAGCTCCTTATACTTGTCGCGCAGCAGAAGAACCTGTGTCATATCCACTTCATTAAACGTTGTCAGCGAAGCGGTCGTCTGCTGCACCTGCATGAGCCGCTCGCCAATCACGCGGCGCACTTTGGAGATTTTGCGGCGCGTCTCGCGCAGAGCTGCAAGATTTGGCTTAAGAGGAGGAGGCCTCTGCAGCTCTTCGACGATAGATTCTCTGGTCTTCCGTACACCAGCTTCAGAAGGTTTTGGCACCTCCTGTTTTGGCTCCTCTTTTTTAGGAGCCTCCTGTTTTGGCGCTTCCGGTTTTGGCTCCTCTTTTTTAGAAGCCTCCTGTTTTGGCGCTTCCGGTTTTGGCTCCTCTTTTTTAGAAGCCTCCTGTTTTGACGCTTCCGGTTTTGGCTCCTCTTTTTTAGGAGCCTCCTGTTTTGGCTCCTCTTTTTTAGGAGCCTCCTGTTTTGGCTCCTCTTTTTTAGGAGCCTCCTGTTTTGGCGCTTCCGGCTTCGCTGCCGCTTCTGTTTCGACATAGCCGAGCAGTTGACCTATCTTCACAACATCTTGCGGGGCCACGGACCAGGTCAAAACCCCAGCCTGAGGGGCATAGAGAACCTGGTTTACCTTGTCGGTTTCAAGTTCGATGATCTCTTCGTCTGCTGCGACGGAGGAGCCACTGGGTTTCAGAAGAGTTCCCACTGTTGCGGAGCTTATGGATTCCCCCATCGCCGGCACTTTAATTTCCACTTTCATTTAAATACCTCATCAAGAATGGCAGCCTGCTGCCGTTTATGGAGGGCGTGCGATCCCACTGCTGTCGCGGCGCTGCGCTCCCGCCCTACATAGAGCAGCGGCTTTGAAAGAAGCGGCTGGAGCTGGCCGCGCACAAATTCCCACGCCCCCATATTTGCAGGCTCTTCTTGTACATAGAGGCACTCTTGGAATCCCTCATACGCTTTCAAGAGCGCTTTAATTTGATCAGAGGGAAAGGGATAGAGCTGCTCGATGCGCAGAAGCGCCACCTCATCTGCATGGCGCTTGACCCGCTCTGCATGCAATTCATAATAGATTCTGCCAGAACAGAAAAGGAGCCGCTTAGGCTTACTAGGACCTGTTTTGTCATCCAAAACCTCATTAAAATGACCTTTGGATAGATCATCAATGCTGCTGACACACTCAGGATTACGCAAAAGCCCTTTGGGAGTAAAGATGGCGAGCGGTTTGCGTATCGGATTGAGAGCTTGTCTCCTTAAGAGATGGAAAAATTGCGCTGGAGTCGTCGGGTTTGCAATGCGCAGATTCTCATCTCCTGCCATTGTGAGAAAGCGCTCCACTCGCGCGGAAGAGTGTTCAGGACCCTGCCCCTCATACCCGTGAGGCAAGAAAAGCGTCACGGCTGAGATCTGCCCCCACTTCTGCTCGGAAGGAACGATAAACTGGTCGATCACCAGCTGCCCCCCGTTGGCGAAATCGCCAAATTGCGCTTCCCATATAACGAGTGTATTTTCAGCTAATACACTGAAGCCAAACTCAAATCCTAGCGCCGCATTTTCTGAAAGCGGCGAGTTATAAATTTCGAAAAGCGCTTCGGTTTTGAGGTGTTGAAGAGGAATGTAGGCGCTCTCATTCTCCTGGTCGATAAAGAGCGCGTGGCGATGGCTAAAGGTGCCTCGACAAGAGTCTTGCCCCGTAAGACGCACCGACTTTCCTTGAGCGAGGAGCGTCGCATAGGCCAGGGTCTCGGCCATGCCCCAGTCGAGAGGTTTTTCTCCTTTAGCCATTTCAAGCCTGTCTTTGACAAGGGTTGCGATCTTTGGATGCAGCTTAAACCCTTCTGGAACTTGAGAAAACTGCTCAGCCAGTTTTTGCAACTGCGTTTTTTCAACGGTAGTGGCAAAAACTTCCGATGAGACAGTTTTTTTATTATTCGCTTGAGGTCCTTGCAGCTTCACTTCGCTAAGAGCTTGCTGGAGAGCCTTTTTAAATTCTGCTTCCGATGCTTCTGCTTTGGATTTTTCGATAATGCCCTCTTGGATGAGCTTCTCGCGGTAGAGCTCGCGGATGCTCTTCTTAGAGCGAATGAGCTGATAGGTCTTAGGCTGTGTGAAGGCTGGCTCATCTCCTTCATTGTGGCCATACTTGCGGTAGCAGATAAGATCGATAAACACATCGAGATGAAACTTCTGGCGAATCTTTAAAGCCAGGAGCGTCGCATAGACACATCCATCCGGATCTTCTGCATTCACATGCAAAACGGGCAAGCCAAAGCTGCGCGCAATATCCGTACAGTAGCGCGTCGAACGGGAGTCGCGAGGAATGGTCGTAAAGCCGATCTGATTGTTGATGACAAAGTGGAGACTGCCCCCCGTCTGATAGCCTGGAAGTTTGGAAAGCTGAAGCGTTTCGTAGATAACTCCTTGACCAGAAAGTGCTGCGTCGCCATGGATAAGAATGGGCAAGATGTGCGTCTGATCGTGCGCCATCGTCTGCAAGGCCCGCGCCATCCCCTCCACAACCGGATCTACCGCATCGAGATGGCTCGGATTGGGAGCGAGCTCCAGATGCACCTTATTACCCCCTTCCGTTGTCACATCGGCTGAAAAGCCTTTGTGATACTTCACATCGCCGCTCCCCTCTTTTTCGCTCGGCAGATAATTTTCATCAAACTCTGAAAAGACCTCTGCATAAGATTTATTAAAGATATTGCAGAGAACATTGAGACGGCCTCTATGAGACATTCCAATGACAAATGTCTCGGTATCTCCTGCCTCAATCAGCGCCTCGATCATTGGAATTAGCGTCTCCGCCCCCTCCAGCGAGAAGCGCTTCTGGCCCACATATTTGGTGTGGAGAAAGGATTCCAAAAGCTCCGACTTGTTAAGCTGAACCAAGATTTTTAGCTTCTGCTCTTTGGAGAGGAGCGCTTGGGGATGGGAAGCCTCAATTTCTCCCTGTAGCCATCCCTCGAGCTCACTATTGCCCATATATTCGATGCCGATCTTGCCGGCGTAGGTCTCTTTCAAGGCCGCGACAACCAGCTGCAGAGGTGCCTTCTCCTCTTTTAGAAATTGATGGGTGTCGCAAGTGAGCGACAGATCCCCTTTTCCAATCCCATAGGTCTCGAGCTTCAGCTGAGCAGGCACCGGAGGGGGCTTCTCTAGCGGATTCACATCTGCCATCAGGTGGCCATAGGTGCGGTAAGCATCGATCAGACGAAAAACGCGCAGATCGAGATCGGTTTTGGCTGAAGGGGGTGAATCCAGCTCTTCAAACCAGCGGCGCAACGAGCTCTCCACGCGCGACGGATCCTTCAAATAGGCGGCATACTGCTCTTCGAGCAGCTCCAAGTTAACGCAGCCAGCGTCCGTTAATGCATCGCGGTCCATAAAAGTCGATTTACAATAGTAGCTGATAAAAATCAATTGACCTGCAGTTTTAACTTATGCTATGAGTTGCTCTCTTACATTTCTTAACGAGGTTTCAAGATGGTTAACATGCGGGTTTGGTTAGGCGCTGGATTGCTTTCTTGGGGACTGCTTTCTATGAGCTCCCTCCAAGCTGAATATCGTCCCCCCATCTTTGACTTTGAGATTGGAGTGGGCTACCGGCATGACAATTACAAGATGGACATGGCGGGCTTCGTCCTTCCCAGCAGCAATTTTCTCGGCTCCTCCCAAGAGATCTGGCGCTGGAAATGGAACGAAGTTGAGATTGTGGAATCCTCTGCCACGCTGCGCTATACCAGCTGTTTAAACTACTACGTGCGCATGTATGCAGATTGGGGAAGAATCCACAATGGCGAAGGCCATCTCGACGGCTTTGCCAATGAGCCTGGGACAGGCTCAATCTCTGGCAGCAGCATCAGCGACGAAAAGTATCTCCACTTTTCGCGCATCAAAAATAAGACCAATCGCGGCAGCGTCATGGACTTTTCCGGTGCTGTAGGTTACCAGTTTCGCTCCAATGGTCGCCGCTGCATTCTTACGCCCCTTCTCGGCTTTTCCTATCATCATCAGAAGCTAGAATTCCATCATGGCAAGCAGGTGATCGACCTTTTTGACCCCTTTCCTGTGCTCGGCGATATTCCCGATCTGCATGTGATGTACAAGCCGCGCTGGTATGGCCCCTTCATTGGGATCGACTGGGAAGTGCAGGTCGATGTGCCTTGCGTCCTCATCTATGGTTCTGCTGAATATCACTGGACGCAGTATCGCACGACGGCCTCATGGAATTTCTCAGACACCTTCATTAACAATTTTAACCAGAATTCCAACGGGCATGGGCTGATCATTAATGGAGGCATTAGCCAAAAATTGCAGTGCGACATCTGGATCACCGCCTTTGCCACCTACCGCAACTTCCAAGCAAAACGGGGCAAGCATAAGACCGTTTCCTCTAAGAATAAGCTGCTGTTTCCCACGCAGACCTTCGGGACTTTTCCTGTGTTTAACCCAGACCGAAGCAACAAGATGATAAAATTTAAATGGAACTCTTGGGTAGCAGGTCTTGCTTTTGACTACAGATTTTAGAAGGTGATTCATGGAGATGAACCTCTAGAGCCATCCAGACCCGCGAAGAAATCTTCAGGATGGGGAGGATGCACAGGATAACAAAGGGACATTGTGAAACCGGAAACAGCCCAAAGGGCTGACTCTCAAGCTGTTAAGTAGAATTCTTAACAGCTTGAGAGTCCTGCGTACGCGGATTTCCGTAAATCCTGTTATCTTGTCCATCCCGATAAAAAATTCAAGACTCACTTACAGCAGCAGCGCGGCAGGATTCTCTAAGAACTTCTGGACGGTTTTGATAAATTCCGCAGCGGCAACACCATCGACGACCCGATGGTCGACGGAGAGGGTGATGTTCATCATTTTGCCGGGGACAACGGCCCCATGTCGAACGACCGGCACATCTTGAATCCCGCTGACGGCTAAAATGGCGGCTTGGGGAGGGTTGATGATCGCCGCAAAATCGGTAACGCCATACATCCCAAGGTTAGAAATGGTAAAGGAGCCACCTTGATACTCGTGCGCCTCGAGTTTACCCTCTTTGGCACGCTTGGCGAGGCTGCGCACCTCTGTCGACAGCTCCCCTACGCTCTTGTAGTCGGCCTGGCGCACAATGGGCGTGATAAGGCCGGCGTCAACGCTGACGGCCACTGCAATGTCGACCGTCTTAAAGCGAATGGCCGCCAGTTTGGCAGAATCAAAACCGCTATTGACGTTGGGATGCTGCCGCAGCGCTAAAGCGCAGGCGCGGAGAACTAAGTCATTAATGGTCACCTTGGCATCGAGGGCGCGCAGCTGTTCGCGCAGCGCAAAAAGCGGCTCCGCATGGACACTCTGCGACACATAAAAATGGGGGATCAGCTCTTGGCTTCTTGCAGCCGCTGCGCAATGACGCGGCGCATGGGTGTCAGAGTCTCCAGCTCAAAAGTTCCAGAAGCAATTGTGGGGGCTGCTGTGGCGCTTTTTCCAGCCTTTTCCAGATCGCGCGCCATGATGCGCCCTCCCGGACCTGTGCCTTTGACAGTTGCCAGATCGAGGCTGCGCTCTTTGGCCAGCTTTTTGGCAAGAGGCGATGCGAGCAGATGCTTGTCAGCAGATTCAATCGCTTTTACTGGTTGTGCAGGAGGTGGGGGCGGCGCACTTTGTACTTTAGGAGATTCAGGGGCAGCTTTTGCTGCTGGGGCAGCAGCTGACTCCCCTTCTGGCTTATACCCTTCAATGTTTTCCTTTTCTTCATCTGTAAAAATGGCGATGGCTTGGTTGACAACAGCTTCTTTGCCCTCTGGGATAATAATTTGCCGCAAAAAGCCGCTGTCTATGGCGTTAAATTCAACGGTCGCTTTATCGGTAGCCACTTCCATTAGTAGATCGTCTAGCCTCAACTTTATCTCCCACTTTTTTGTGCCATTTGACAATCGTTCCCATCTCCATGGTTGGAGAGAGTTTTGGCATGTGTGTAAAGTGTTTGGCATAAGAGCTACTCTTGGTTTAAAGCTTTTTTGATACGACGCAAAATGCGAGCAACATGTTGGCAAGGTCTCTTTTTCCAGAGCTTTCGAATAAGGCATAGGAGTATCCCGCTGACAGACCCGCTCAATAGGGGCATCGAGATAGTCAAAGCAATGTTCCATGATCTGAAATCCCACTTCGGCGGCAATGCCTGCAAAAATGTGCCCTTCTTCCACCAGAACGCACGTGATTCGTTTTTCGTACCGAACTCGCTACTGTGGCTATATCAAGAGGCCTGATCGTGCGGAGATCGATAAGCTTCAACCTTGACCCCTGTTTTGGCCATTTCTTTAACCACTTCCAGGCAGAGCTTCACCATGCGACTGTGGGACACGATCGTCACATCGCTGCCGCGTTCGACGACCTTTGGCTTTGCCGATGGGGACCAAATACTCTTCGGTTGGGATCTCCATTTTGTCGCCATAGGGAAGTTCACTTTCTAAGAAATAGGACCGGATTGTTATTGCGAATGGCCGACTTTAAAAGCCCTTTAGCGTCGTAGGCGTTGCTCGGAGCAATGATGATAAAGCCAGGCAAATTGCCATAAATGGCCTCTACACAGTGGGAGTGTTGGCTGGAGACTTGTGCGGCAGCGCCATTGGGGCCTCGAAAACGATAGGCACAGAAAAGCGATTCCCAGACATGTAGTACATCTTGGCCGCATTGGAGATGAGCTGATCGGCAGCGACAAAGGAGAAATTAAAGCTCATGAACTCCACAACTGGGCGTAAACCCGTCATGGCAGCACCAATCGCTAAGCCGGCAAATCCATGCTCAGCAATAGGGGTGTCGACAACGCGCCTAGGGCCCCATTTTTCGAGCAGCCCTTTGGTGACTTTGTAAGCCCCATTGTACTCCCCAACCTCTTCGCCCATGACAAAGACATTCGCATCGCGCGTCATCTCCTCGTCGATTGCCTGGCGCAGCGCTTCGCGCAATTCTACAACTTGTCCCATCATCTTATCCTACTATTATGGAGCATAAACATCTTCTTCCAGAGTGATCGGATCGGGCCAAGGATCGGCATCCGCAGCTTTCATCGCGGCAACCATCTCTTCTCGATACTCTTTATCGACTTCGCGTAGGTCTCCTCGTCGATAATTTTGGCATCAATCAGCAGCTGTTGCAAACATCAAAATTGGATCTCGCTCCATAAAGTCTCTTGACCATCTCTTTGGAACGGTAAAGGCCCGGATCAGAAATGGAATGGCCACGAAAACGCTCTGTCACCACCTCCACCAGGCGGGCGGCTCGTTTTCAGAGCTTCCTGATAGACATGCTCGAAACCGGCGTAGCAGTTGAAAAAATCCATGCCATCAAAAGTGTACCCTTTCATATTATAGCCAGGAGCCTTATCTTCAGCCAGAAGCTCGACGCTAATAGCGCGGTTGACAGCGGTCCCCATTCCCCACTGATTGTTCTCAATGACAAAGATGCAGGGAAGATTCCAGAGGGAGGCCAAATTGAGCGATTCATGAAAAGCTCCTTGCGCGACCGCTCCATCCCCTAAAAAGCAAACGGCGACTTCCCTCTTTTTTCCTAAATATTTGATTGTAAAGGCAGCGCCCATTGCAATGGGAACCTGTCCGCCCACAATGCCAAAACCGCCCAGCAGTCGCTCCGTGTATAAGTGCATCGACCCGCCACGCCCTTTCGCATTCCCTGTCGCTCGTCCATAAAGCTCCGCCATTAACTCTTTTGGAGTAGCCCCAAGAAGCAGGGCAAGCGCATGGCATCGGTAGGAGGTGATCCACCAGTTTTCGACCCCCATGACCTGCACGACAGCCGTCTGAATCGCCTCTTGACCGATGTAGGAGTGAAAAAAGCCACCTATCTTGCCTTGAAGATAGGCCGACTCGGCGCGAGTTTCAAAATTGCGAATCAGCAGCATGCGCTTCAGCGCATCGAGAAGAGACCCCTGACCTAACCTTGCAAGCAGAGCTTTTTGATCGTATGGAAAAAAGGTGTTTGGCATGCTTTAACCTTCTGAAGAACATGGGCAAAAACTGCTTCCTGCTCCACCTCTTTATTGACGACTGCGGCAACGCAAGAGTCTGACCAGACATTGATCGAACTTTCAAGCATGTCGATCAGGGTATAAAAGGGAAGAATCATCCCCAAGATATTTAAAGGTACATTCATCGCCGCCAAAAACGCGCTCGAAAGAAAGTAGCAGCCCATGGGAACGCCCGCATTGCCAACCGCTGCAATGGTCGCGATGGCAATCCAGATGACCATTTCAACAGGCGAGTAGACGACGCCATTGCTCATGGAGACGAACAGAACCGTTGTCAAAATAAAGCCCGCGCAAGCATTCATGTTGATCGTCGTGCAAAGTGGCAAAGTAAAGCTTGCCACTTTTTTAGACAGTTTTACGTTTTCTTCTGCACAACGCATCGCCATTGGAAAAGCGGCGCTGACGACTTCGTAAAAAAAGCAACGGATAGCGCAGGGAACATCCCTCTGAACATCGCCACCGGAGAAACGCCGCGCCATTTGAGCAGCAGGGGTAGGATGATGATGGCCTGAATCAGATTAGCAGCGACAACGCAGGTCAGGTAGAGGAGCAAACCTTCAATCTTGAGCCCATTTTTGACATCGGCAACAAAGAGTGTGATAAAGGCCCAGATCGCAAACGGCATCAGCAGAATGATCCAGGTTGTGATCTTCATGATGGCGGCATAGAGACTCGAAAAAAAGTTGTGAAGCACCTGGCGGTTGCTGTCCGGCAGCGACAAGGTCGCCAGGCTTAGCAGAATCGCCAAGAAGAGCACTCCGATCACATTGTTATCGCTAAAGGGATGCACCACATTGGATGGAATGGTCTTCATCAGATAGTCGAAGTAGCTTCCCTGATGTTGCACGGTCTGCTCAACCCCTGTTATCTCCTGCTTCTGCACCGGGTTGATCGTGACAAAGAGAAAGAGCGCCACTGTCGCCGCGACGACTGTGGTCAAAAGCGTATACTTGACCACTTTTTTTCCTAAATGTTTGATCTCGCTGACGCTCTCCATCCCCGATGCGGTCGAAACGATCGAAAGGAAGATGATCGGCAAGCTGACGAGCTTCAGCAAGTTAATGAAAAGTTGAGAAATCGTCGTTGCCGTCATATGGGCGTAAGGAATTTCCCACATCCCTGCCACAAGGCCTAGCAGGGTCGCCAAAGCGAGATACACATTTCCATTGAAAAGTTTTCTGAGACTCACACTGACTCCCGGTAGTGAAAGATAAAGCATAAATTATTGACTCAAGTGCGCTTATTTGTCAAAAAGATTGTGGGGGATGGGCGGCAAAATTATTGCAATAAATTATTTCAGTTAACTTTAAATAACAGCAGCATTTAAAATTATCAGGAAATTATAATGAAGGAACAAATATGACAAATCCCGCATTTTTAAGGTTTGCTCTTCACCACTGGCCTAATTCTAGCGACGATGAGAGGGAAGTTGAACCTTATGACAGCGGCATGGAAGATCTCGAAGGCACGAGTGTCGCTTCTTGCGAAATTTTCCGAGAGGATGCCTCACAACTTAAAAGGGCGACTCCAAAAATAGCAGCCATTTTTGCAGATACGTTTATCAAGGAAGACGAAGCCCCGCGCAGCCCAGCAGAGTTCATCAATTTGGAATGCATGCTGTTCAGCGATAATGATTCTTGTCTTGGCACTCATGTAGAAAACAGCTTCGCTCTCTGTGCAAAAGGGGTAAGAGGGAAAAAAAACTACCTGGCTATGGCTGTTTTTGACGAAGCTGAACCCGATTTGATCCTGAAAAAAGTGTGGAATAAATTTCTACAGGCTCGATGTCGCCTAAGCTCAATTGAATTTTATCTAGTCGGGGGCGCATTTCCAGTTCCAGGCGGCTCTCACAACCTTTCTACCGATCGGGAAATTAAAATTGTCAGCCTTTTTGATAAGTACCCAATCAGAGGGGCTCGGTTTCACCTCACCAATGAGGAGCGCTTCAGCAAAGTTATCTTTTGTAAAGAGGGTATCTACATTAAAAGAAATGCAGAAGTTATCCCTGTAATCAGCAATTTTGAACTACTCACAACGGTTTACGAACCTCTCTTTGAAAATGCGCATATCCAGCAACATTTCGGCACTCTTCCCGATATGTTCCAGGTTCCAATGGACTGCTGCGCCATCAGAAGAGCGCCTAAAGGCGAAAATGTCTACTTGGGAACAAAAGAGGTAAGTTGTGGCATCGCGATCTGCGCACGTGGAATGAGTGAGGATTCGACCTTTGTGGGAATTGTTCACCTAAATGAAAAGGGGCCGCAAGGGGGGCTTAAGTCCCTCTGGTATGGACTTAAGTCAAGAGGCTGTGAAGAGTCGAGCATCCATTTCTATCTTGTAGGGGGAACGGAAGAGGAGACTTTTGAGGAGCAAAAGCGATTTTTAAAGCTCTCTTCCGTGTATCCGATTGTAGGTGTGAAATTCAATCTAATCACTCTTGTCGATGAGCCGCTCAGCGTCGCCATCAGCGCCAATCGCGTCTACTATGGCGGTCCAGATCTTTTTAACAACTTTTAACAATAAAGAGGAAAAATGAACCCTATAAGACCAGCTTCAAACACTTTATGGCAGCAGAATAGCAGCCAAGATGATGCTCCCTTAAGTCGCGATTCTAGCTCAGTAAGCTTTGAAGCGGAGAGCCACGATTCTGACTCTCTAAGCGATGCGTCACACTCTTCTACTGAAGAACAGCAGGTGTGGGTCGCTTTTCAATCAGACCCGGCAACTTGGCCTTCATCTTTCTTAAAACCCGAATCTCGCGAAGGGTTTTGGAAGCCAGCTTTCAAAAAAATTAACGAAACTAAGGATGAGGATAAGAAATAGCCCTATCCTTCTAGCCGCACCATAGTCCAGATCTGATCAGAGCCGTCGCTGAACTGCACCTTCAGCGACGCCTGGTCTTCGGTGAGGTTGAAAAGGCCTGTCGTCGCAATGGGCGAATCGGGGTTGTCGGCTAGCTGAAAGACGACCTGTTGCGTCGCTTTGTCGACGATGCCGGTGACATTGTATGTCTTATCGCTGAGCGAGTTATAATAGGTCCCCTCGATTTCCCCCTCGCGGTTCATCGCGAGCTGAAGAAAGCGGTGCGATGCGCTCGCCTGTTCAGCATTTTGCCCCAAGGCAAAGACCCCAAGCGGCATCCAAGTATCCACTTGCGCCACCGTTTGGGCTGGCACGGGCTGACTGCTCGGCTGGCTGACAACAGGCTGCATGTAACCAGGCGCTGCATACTCCGGTGCCGTCACATCGTAGTAATCGCCTGAGGAGTCATAGTAATAGGGACTTCCCCACCCCCAACCAAGCCAAGAATTGATTCCCGCCCATGTGACAGCAGCTCCCCAGTTGGAGCCCGAGCGATAGTAGTTGGGATGAAACTGATGCCTGTTGAAGAAGTCGCTATTAAAATGGGGCCGGTTCTGGAGCTGGTTGCGAACGCGATCGGCAACTTGTCTGTTATTTTGCTGACGCTCAGGAAGCTTTTTATTAAAATCTGATTGCAGCTGCGACAATTTTGCATGATCGAAGTTCTGCCCAGCACTATTTTGCCTGACGACCTGCTGAAGCCGAACGCTGGTCTGCTGGCGATTTGCTGGGGGCTGAGAAGAAATATTAGAACGGCTCATCGTCGGGGTGCGATTCATCACATTACCACCGCGATAAACGGCCCCCCCTCCCTCCACTCTTGCTTCAGCAGCGGGAATAAATAGGTTTGTAGAAACAGTGGCACTTAACAGAGCGAGCTTGAATAGCATGTTCTACTGCACCTTTTCAACTTTGACTGGGTTCATATTGGGGAGTATCTGACCTGCCACCTCTCTTTCAACAGAAGCGAAGGTGTAGGTGTGATCATCGATGGGGGTGTAGACGTTTGTTGCAGTTGCCGTGCGCCCATCGCTAAGCTTATACTTCATCGAGGCATACCAGCTTTTATCCACCTTTGTCCAGGTGCCTTCGCCAAAGCCGCCATCCGAATCAAAGACCCAAGAGCGAATCTTTTTCTCAATAGGATCCCAAGCGATGATCTGCTTGCCCTTCAGGTCATCCTGCCCGTAGACCTTCATCGCAAAGTGCTGCGTGAGAAAATTCTTATATTGGTCCCACTCTCCTATAAATGCGACCTCTACGTTCGGGTCCCCATTTTTCCACTCCCCTGTAAACCAAGCTAAAGCGCTCAGATGTTCAAAATTAGAGGGGGCGGGCTGCACCTCAATCTGATTCACTTGATCAATCAGCCACTTGCCCTTTTCTTTGATAAATGTCATTTGAAACGCCACCTGTTTTGCAGGCTTGCCGGCAATGGTAACCTTCATGAGCCCCTGTTCGATCGCTTCATCGGGGGAGAATTTGACATTTTTATGCACAAACTCGATCTGCTTCTCCTTGCCATATTCAAATTTCTCTTTAAACAGTTTGGCAATAGCCTCTCGCCCCTCTGCCACTTCGCCTGTTGCTGGATTGCTGTAAATGGCATTAGAAGACCACAAGGAGCTCAGTTTCTTGGCATCCTGATGATTAAAAGCCGCTTGAAACTCTTCCATGCGGCTCTTGATCGCCTTCTCATCTGCGGCTGGATCCTGTTTTTTCCCCGAGCATGCGCTGCAGAGGGCGGCCATCATAAAAATCGCACAGAAATAGGAAAAGCGTTTCATGCTCATTGTCTCCTTTTCCCCGTTCCTAATCCTGCTGGAAATTATAGGCAATGGGAAAAATTAGTGATCAAAAAAATATCTTTTTTTGATCAGAAATAACCCTGTAGTATATTTTGAGTACAAAACTGATTTTTATGAAAAAAATTTATTGCATTTTGATGAGTGCTAATTTAATTGGTATGCTGCTATTTTGGCTCCGCTTTTCAGCCCCCGTATTGGATGCAACATCCAATTTTTTTCCACCCACTGAATCCTATAGTTCTTTCCTTGCTGCACAGGCAAACCATTATGCTCTTCTACAGTTATCGTTTGTTTTTTTTAATATTGTTCTTGCAGGAGCAGCCATCTGGGGCTATACTAAAAACCCGATTTGCGCCCTAGCGGTGATTCAGCTGATGATGCGATTTTTTGGAGGCTAAAACGGGGCAATTTTTGACATACTTGAGTAAAGTAGGCGAAAATTGCCCCGTTTTAGCCTCCAAAACAAGCGCGCATCAGATGAGTCATTGATAGGGCGCAAGTCGGGTCTCAATTATAAATCGCGCTGCCTATGCGAAGCAGGGTCGCTCCCTCTTCGATGGCGATGGGATAGTCGTGCGACATGCCCATAGAGAGCTGATAGAAGTAGGGCAAAAAGAGAGGCTGGAGCCGGTCGCGCATCTTGCGTAAAGTTGCAAAACAGCTGCGAATGCGCACCTCATCTTCGACTAAGGGCGCTAGTGTCATGAGCCCCTCGATCCGCAGAGCGGGGAGCGTGCGAAGGGCCTCGATATGCCGATTCCACTCCTCTTCGGAGAGCCCATGCTTACTCGTTTCGCCCGAAGTATTGACCTGCAACAGGATCGAGCTGATCTCCCCCGCCTCTTGGCTGCACTCCGAAATTTTGACGGCTAATTCCAGACTATCCACAGAGTGAATGAGAGCAAAGGCGTCGACAGCTTTCTTCACCTTATTTTTTTGCAGAGAGCCGATGAGATGCCAGCGCGCGTCGGCGGGTGCGTCGCCCATTTTGGGAAGCGCCTCCTGTAAGCGACTTTCACCAAAGTCGCGGCAGCCCGCCTTGTAGAGAGAAGCATCCCAAGAGTGGCCTTTTGAAACGACGACCAGTTTAATCTCTTCGGGATTGCGCCGAGAGTTGCGCGCAATCTCTGCAATATGCGCCAGGAGGCGGCGGTAGTTGTCAGAGACGGTCACGCATTCCCTCTTTTCCAAAGGCGCGGGGAGGGTTGAGAATCTCTTGAAGGATCAGCATCTCTTTTTTGGAGCCGATGCGCGCAACAAGGGCGTGGACTTGCGATGCCGGCTGCATCTTCTCAGGTTTAATACGGTAGGCGTCATGCTGACGCTGCAGTTCAGAACTGACAAGATCGGCTCCATAATCAAACTTGCGCGCATCAATAGACGTTTGCAGCTGTCTCTGCTCAATGGCTGTCTCCAAGCGGCGCTGCTCGATGCGCGTTTTGAAGCGAAAATCATCGTCCACTTTGCGATGCGATTTTGCCTTTTGCATTTGAGGAGGGGCTGGAGGAGGCTTGCGGACCAGAACTTTCGGTCGCTTCTCCTCCTCTTCCAGATCCTCCATATCGGCGTTCAGCGACTTGAGGAACTTTTTCAAGGTCTCTTTCTGCTTCTGCTCCTCTAAAGCAGCCTCCTCAGGATGCTGCTGCCGGTAGCGCTGCGCCATCAGATGCCTGCCGATCAGAAATAGAACGGCCATAACGCTCACAATAAAGCCGATCAGGTCGGGAATCTCCATCAGCTTCCCGCCTTTTTATCCTCAGGCTTGGCAATGGAGCTGCGCATTTCAGTATCAGCTTGAATATTCTGGAAGCGCAGGTAGTCCATGATGCCCATGTTTCCCTTCTCAAAGGCAGCTGCCATCGATTTTGGGACTAGAGCTTGCGCTTCGATGAGTTTCGCTTCCATATCTTTGATCTTGGCAATGTTCTCCTGCTCCATCGCGACTGCCATGGCGCGCCGCTTTTCCGCTTCGGCCTGAGCGATCCGCTTGTCAGATTCCGCCTTGTCGGCGCGCAGTTTCGCTCCAATATTTTCACCCAGATTCATCTCCACAATGTCGATCGAGAGGATTGTGAAGGCCGTCGAGGAGTCGAGCCCCTTTTCAAGAACCACCTTTGAGATGCGCTGGGGGGATTCAAGCACCTGGAGGTGGGTGTCTGAGCCACCAATCGCGCTCACAATGCCCTCGCCGACGCGCGCGATGATCGTCTCTTCAGTCGCGCCGCCAACAAGCTGAGCAATGTTGGTGCGCACCGTGACGCGCGCCCGCACATTGATCTGAATGCCATCTTTAGAGACGCCCGTGATATAGCTTCCATGACTTGGGCAGTCGATTACCTTCGGGTTTACCGATGTCTGAACTGCATCGACGAGGTCGCGTCCAGCCAGGTCGATCGCCGTGGCGCGGCGCCAATCGAGCGGAATGTTCGCTTTGTCGGCAGCAATCATTGCGACAACGACTTCCGGCACGTGGCCGCCCGCCATGTAGTGCGTCTCAAGATCGGATGTTGTAATATCCTTCAATCCTGCCTTATTGAGATTGATCCGCGCATTGACAATAACGCGTGGGGGAATCTTTCTCAGGCTCATCCCGATGATGTTAAAGAGCGGAATCGGCGTACCCGATACAAACGCCTGGAACCATAGGCTGATAAATTTGCCGAGAATGGCCAAGAGCACCAAAACGATGATAGCTAAAACAATGAAGAAGATGTAGGACCCGCCGCCGAATTCAGCTGCGAGTAGAATTGAGGTCTGCATATTTTAAGATCCTTTTGTTTTCACAATTAAAGTTTCGCCCTCTCCGTCAATCACCTCGACGCTGCTGCCTTTGACGATGTAGCCGCTTTGAGAGAGCGCTTGATGCTGTTTGCCTTCGATGAGAATGTAGCCGCCCGGCTTTAGATCGGAAGAGACAGTTCCCCTCTTTTCCAATCGCACTCTTATCATATTCTGAAGCCACATAGCCGGTCTGGTCTTTATCGGAATAGATGCTGTAGCCAGGTTTTGAACGCGGAATACGCCAAAGAGCGAAGCGGATAAGCAGAATAATCGAAGTAATGACTGCTGTAAGAAAAAGAGTGATGGCGAGGGGTGACTGGCTCTCACTAGCAAAAATGAGCACGCTCATGAAGACCATCACACCCCCTGCAATGCCCATGATGGCGCCAGGAATGTAAAACTCCAACAGAATGAGAAGCAGTCCAAGAAACCAGAGGATATAAGGATTCACCCTTCCCTCCTGTTGACAACGATGACGCTGCCATCCAGACGTTCCACGACCACTTTTGTTCCCTTTTCGATAAAGGAGCCGGAACTGATCGCATCGTAGAGCACATCGTCAATGATCACTTTGCCCGCAGGGCGCAAGGTCGAGGCCACATCCCCCTCTTTTCCTGGCTGAGGAAGGGTCTCTGGCTTCGCACCGGCAATGTACCCCTCCTGCTCATGCCCCACAAGCACAAAACGGCTGAAGCCGGCCAATGCAGGCGTCACATAGCGGGCGAGCAGCAAAATGATGCCAAAGGCGACCACGAGCGCGCCGCATAGCCACGCTAATCGCTCCACAAAGGCATCTCCGGCTGCATTTAAGCTGTTCGTGTCAAACTCGTAATGGATGGAACCAATTCCTGGCAGCATCATGCCGAATAGTCCCACAATAAAAAAAATAAGGCCAATGAAGCCAAGCAGCCCAAAGGTGGGCAGAATGAAGAGTTCGACGATGAGAATGGCAAGCCCTGTCAGCAGCATGATCAGCTCGAGCCAGCTGCCTATCTCCAGGGCAAAGCTTGAAAGAACAATGAGAAAAAGGCTCGTCAAGGCCACTGTCGCCGGCAGCCCAAATCCAGGAGCGCTCAGCTCCATGTAGAGCCCAACGACAAGCCCCATGAAAAGAAGGGACTGGATGGCAGGATTGGCTAAGAAGACAAAAAAGCGCGTTTTCCAGTCCATGCGATAGGGAGCAATCGTTACCTGGGGAATCTCTTTTAAAAAAGGAGCCGTAAAAAGCAGCCATTTGCTGGCAGGCCACTCCCCCTTCGCCTGCTCTTGAGCTGTGATCGGCTCCAATTTTTGCGGTAGCACCATCTCATCCGCTACGCCATATTTGATCATCTGCTCGCTTTTCAGAGTCAGCAGCTTTCCTTTTGCATTAATGATCAGATCGGGCTCCGGGCCAGTTGTGCGCACCTGATTCTCATTGTCGAGGCGCATAATTTTGCCAAAGCGGTAGACTAAGATAATGTCCTTGTCGACCATCGCCTCAGCGATGTCGGGATTGCGTCCGAAAAAGGCGGCGCGGTTTGCAAAATCGGCCCGCAGCGCCGAGTTGACCTTTTCAGAAGCGACCTTTGTCTCTCCCCCTTCTACCTGAAGCGGTTCTGCCGCCCCCATGGCCGCGTCTTTTACAATGACAATGTAGCGGCAGGAGTAGGCCAGCATCGCCCCGGCCGAGATGGCCCAGTTGTTGATGTAGGCCACAACGGGAATATTAAATTGCGTATCGAGCTCTTTCAACTCATCGGAGATTTTCTGCGCCGCAAACACCTCGCCTCCGGGCGTATTGAGCTCCAGCACCACAAAAATCGGCTTCGTCTGCTTATAGACATCGAGCGCCTTTTTCACATAGATCCAGGTCGACTCATTGATCCCATTCGTCCGGTCGTCGATCGTGATGAGCCCCACCTGATTGGGACCCGTCGGGTTAAACTTAATGTGCGCCTTTAACTTCTCTTCAAAATCCTTTTCAGGAATCGGGGTGACGGGAATCAGCTCTTTCTGCTTCAACTTGAACTGGGCCAGAAATTTCTCCGGCGTCTCTACCCCAGCGACCAGCTTTAACTCCTGCAGCTGATTCTGGTTGACCACTAGAGGCTCTCCCGGGGAAGAGATCAGCGTCCGATCTTTCGCATCTGCACTATTTTTCCAACCCTCCACAATTTGAACAGCCGGATCGCTCATCGCAGCAGCGAGAAGGCTTAAAATCTCCGGCCGGCCAGGCGCAATAAAGCTGACGACGCGGTTGCGCAAAATATTTGTAGTGAGCGCCTGAGCCGTCCCAAGAGGAATATCCCCCCAAGATACTGACAGAGAGATATAAAGCTTATCCGCCAAGAAAGGAATCATCGCCACAGGACCCACAGCACTGTCTTCGATATAGACAACCGTCTGGAGCCCCTTTTCAACTTTCAGCTCATAGATGCGCTTTGCCAGTTCAAGCATAGGCGCAAGCTCGCCCGACGTCGAGTTGATGACAATGACAAGCTGCTCTGCTGACAGATGGTCGAGCTCCGTTTCCGCTTTAGCCAGCTCCTCTTTGCCAAGATGGCCGCGCAAAGTAAGAAGCGCATCTGTAGCCTGAATGGGTGCAAAGAGCGAGAGGAGAAGTGTCGCGATAAGTAGAAAGATCGGCATGGTTTTGAATTTGATTTTAAAACCCGACTTGCGCCCTATCAATGGTTCATCTGATGCGCGCTTATTTTGCTTTTTGAAACAGGGCATTTTTTGCCTACTTTAGCCAAGTATGTCAAAAAATGCCCTGTTTTAACAAGCACAAAATCGCATCATCAACTGAACCTTTATAGGGCGCAAGTCGGGTTTAAAACTAAAGCGCGTACTGGACGGCGCGCTTTTCGCGGATAATGGTTACTTTAATTTTGCCCGGGTAGCTCAAATCTTTTTCGATGCGTTTGGCAAGATCACGCGCCAGATGGGTCGTCGCCACGTCGTCGAGAACATCGGGCAGGACAACGCAGCGGATTTCGCGACCGGCCTGCATGGCATAAGCCTTTTCTACCCCTTCAAACTCCATGGCGAGCTCTTCGAGCTTCTTTAAACGCTTGATATACTCTTCCACAGGCTCGCTGCGCGCTCCGTGGCGCGAAGCGGAAATGGCGTCGGCGGCACTGCAAAGGCTGGCTTCAACAGTTGAGGCGTCCATCTCCTGATGGTGGCATCCAATGCCGTTAGCCACCTCTTTTGATTCGCCAAATTTGAGGGCCAGATCGTGGCCGATGATGGCGTGGGAGCCTTCGACTTCGTGAGTAACGGCCTTGCCCACATCGTGCAGAAGCCCGATGCGCTTGGCAAGACGCACGTCCAGCCCTAGCTCTGCGGCCATCATCCCAAGTAGATAGCTCACCTCAAGAGAGTGGTCAAGGATGTTCTGGCCATAGCTATAGCGGAATTTGAGGCGTCCCAGAAGGGAGATAAGCTCCGGATGCATGTTGATGGCTCCGGCGCGCAGGGCGGCGTCCTCCCCATGCTGCTTGATCAGCTTCTGTACTTGCGCCTGCGACTTTTCAACCACCTCTTCGATACGGGTGGGATGGATGCGCCCATCTTGAACCAGATCCATCACAGCCAGTTTGGCGACCTGCATTCTCACCGGATCAAAGCCTGAAAGCACGATCGCGCCCGGCGTTTCGTCGATAATGAAATTAACGCCTGTCACGCGCTCCAGAGTGCGGATATTGCGCCCTTCGCGTCCAATGATGCGCCCTTTCATCTCTTCGTTAGGAATCGCAACGGTGCTGACGGTCGCTTCTGAAACGCAAGGGACCGCAAGGCGGTTGATGGCGGTTGCCAAGATGCGTTTGGCTTCTGCTTCAGCCTGCTCTTCGGTCTCTTTGCTGGTGCGGCGGATAAAGTGGGCCGCCTCTGTGCGCACCTCATTGCAAATCTTGGAAAGAATCAGCTCTTTGGCCTCCGTTGCGCTCAATCCTGAAATGCCCTCGAGCTGGGTCAAAAGCCTGGCCTGCATCTCACTGACAGAGCGTTTTTCCTCATCCAGCTGCCCTTTCCTTGCAATCAGGATCGCCTCCCGCTTTTCGGTATCGGAAAGTTTCTTCTCTACGAGCTGCATGCGGCCATCTAACTTATCTTCGCGCTGTTTGAGACGCTCCTCCTCTTTTTGCAGCTTGCGCCGCTCCGCCTGCCAGAACTGCTCCATCTCGCGCTGCTGTTCAAGCTGCTGCTGTTTAAGCAGAAGCTCCTGCGCTTTTTTTAAGGTGTCGGCTTCCAGTTCTGCTCGATGGAGAATGTCTGCAGCAATGCGCTGCATTCCCCCTTTTTTAAAGCGGTAGTAGAGGCCAAGAAGGAGGGCTCCGAAAGCCGTTCCAGCAGAAAGAGTGACAAGGATTATCGCAAGAAGATCGTGACTCATGACCTGTTATGCTAGCATGTCCTTCTCTTTTTCGGTAGCAAAAAAAATATTTTAAATTAAATCAATTTATGATATTAATTAAAGATGTAAATATGTGGGGTTTAATGAACGATAACTTAAAGAATTCATCAACAATTTATTTACATTCCTTGCGCGGGAAAATGGAAGACGCTTGGGCAGTAATTAAGAAAGTAGCGAATAGTGTTGTCAAAATGCACAAAACAGAGCGTAAGCATTAGTCATTCGAATGCTTTAAAGGGCGAATGCGCACCTTTTCGACCAGCCGCTCATTCGAGCGCAGGATCTCAATCTCAAATTCATCGCGATGGATTACAAACCCCTTTGAGGGGATCGCACCGGCGCAATGGAAAATATAGCCGCCGATCGAGTCGTAATCTCCCTCTTCTGGAATCGCAATGCCAAGCTGCTCTTCGGCGTCGAGGATGCTCATGCGCGGATCGACAATCCAGCTCCCGTCGCTTTGCGGCACAAAGAGCGCTTCCGCTTCATCATATTCGTCGGAAATTTCCCCCACAATCTGCTCTAAAATATCCTCGATCGTCACTATCCCCTCTGTGCCGCCATACTCGTCCACAACGATGGCAAGATGCACTTGCTTCTTGCGGAATTCCTGCAGCAGCTGCGAGATTTTCTTTGTTTCTGGTGTATAGAGAACAGGTTTTTGGATCGTTTCAATGGGAGCATTTAAAACGGATACATCATTGCCCTTCTGCTCATATTCTCGATACTTGGAGAGCACATCCTTGTACATCAACACCCCGACGATATTGTCGACTGTGTTGCGGTAAACGGGAGTGCGGCTGTACCCCTCATTTTCGAGCAGTTTGGAAGCTTCTTTAATCGAAATATCCGCTGAGAGGCTAAAAAGGTCGACGCGCGGCACCATCACTTCTCGCGCAAGCAGGCTGCGAAAGGCTAAAACAGATTCGATCAGCTTTTTGTCGTGCAGGTCGATGTCAGAACTGAGTTCCGCCTTTTGAACGATGTCGATGATCTCCTGCTTTGCTTGTGCGGTCGGTTCATGCAGATAATCGAAGTAGAGCTTTCCCGAAAGGGCTTGAGAAAGGCGCAGAAACAGAAAGGTCACTGGAAAGGCAAGAAAAAGAAAAAGCGAACAAAACGGGGCGCAAAAGCGCATGGCAAGAGCCGGCGATCGCGTCCCAAAAATGCGAGGCAAGTAGTCGCCAAGAAGAAAAGAGGCTAAGACAAAGGCTAAAAAGGTTAAAACGAGCCAAAACCAGCTGAAGTAAAAGTCAAAAGCCCCCTCATCGGGAATGATGGTCACAAGCGGCGTGGTCGTGATGAAAAGAAGCGCGGTCGTCGCATATAAAAAGCGCGTCAGATTTTGTGCGCAGACCGTCGCAAAGAAAAGCCCTTCAAACTCATGTGTGGGGAAGAAATAGAGATGGAACGCACGGTATAAGAAACGGCTCCCGAGGGAATTCATCAACTTAGTTCCATCGCGCTTATAGATACGTCGAAACGAGCTGCTCAGCGCGGTAAGAAAAATGTTCCGGCAAGAAAAAAGAGCATGGCCAGAAACATGACAATTGAGTACAAGCAACCTCACACTTATAGGGTTAAGCGCCGCTTTTGCAAATGGGAGAGATGTCTCTCCTCGGCAGCGCGCATTTTTTTTCTATCTTTTTCCGTTATATCATCATAGCCCATCAGATGCAACAATCCGTGAACCAGATAGAGTGTTGTTTCGAGATAAGGATCGCCCCCATTTCTCCCTGCATAGGCGATCGCAACCTGCGGACAGACAAATACGTCCCCAAGGACACGGTAGGGGCTTTCTGACTCATCAAGAGGAAATGATATACAATCTGTAAGAGAGCGATCGTTGAAGTATTGACCATGCAAGCGACGCATCGCGGCCGTTCCGATAAAGTGGACCGCCACCTCATCACAGGAGCATTTTTCAAGGTAACCACCTCTTTGACGAGGTGGGCTACCTTTTCCGGTGTAAGCTGGAGAGTGCGTTGCCGATTGAAAACAGCGACCTGCATCAAAAATTTACTGAAGAATGGGAGTCTTAGGGAGCCCTGTAACGCGCTTGCGCTCTTCAAGATTGATGCGGCCGAGCTTCTTGAGGACGTCGACTCTTTCAAAACGCTTGAGCACATTGCGCTTCTTTGCAGAACGGATGGCTTTACCAAAGCTTGCATGTCTAGACATGGGAAATTTCCTTTTCTATTACTTAATTTTCGGAATGAACGCTTCTTTTGCTGCTTGGCCCTCAAGTGCATTGGGATGCTCTTTAAAGCTCTTCTTGTGCGTCACCTTTTTCGCTGCAGCTTTCACTGTTGGCGGACGGGGTCTACGTGGGCTCTGCGCGCGTCTTTCCGACTGTTTGCTGATACGGACCATTGGGGTCTTCTCCTTGATGTTTTAACGGACCATTATAGAGAGCGCAAGGAAATTCTGCAAGAGCTTAATTTAGAAAAGAGCGCAAGAGTTCAAACCCGACTTGCGCGCAAGATAGTTGTATGGGGACAACTACAGACGCTTCGTCGAGGCAAAAAATAGGCTCGATCCTGAGGGACTTTTTTCCAATCCCTATATTGACAAATTCTTTTTTTAATCTTTATGGTTTCTTGATCTGTTTTCTGTTATAATATAGGATAACTTTATAAGGAGAAATAGATGGCTCAATTTCAGCGCTATCAGCAACCCGGCCCCGAACAAGGCGCTCCGCTTCCGCCCCCGCCGCCTCCCCCGCGGAAGAATCCCTATTACGACGGGATTTCGACCAGTGCGCAGCACTATGATCTTTTCGAGATGATCCGCCGTCCCAATGCAACTAAGGCCAACCGCCCGCCCGATCCGCCTCCCCGCTCCATTCCCGTTTCAAAACAGAAGAAGATCGAGCAAGAAATTGAGAAAAAATTTAAGCAGCATCTGGCCCCTCTCTTGCAAGCGTAGTCAAATTTCTCTTTCTTGCCCTCATCTTGCCCCCCTATATCCTGCTCTACCGCATTCCTAAATTCCTGCTTGTCGACTGGATTGTCCTCCTAGCCAACGCCATCGACAACAAGCTCAAAGCTATCGGAGCTGCCCTGCAGCGCGCCGTCCAGAAGCTCAAAATGCGTATCAAAATGGTCTTCGTCAACTTCTGGAACCAGCTTAAAACCACCTTTGCCAAAACAATGTCGAGAGAAGAGCGCGACGACGACGAACCGCTCAGCTTTTTAGCCTTTATTGCCGAGGGAATCGTCGGGCTCTATCGCATCACGCTCCACCCGCTCATCACTGGAGCTAAAAAGGGGTGGCAGCTCTCAAAACGATGCTACAAAGCCCTCCGCGAATTTCCGATGCAGCTGCATCATAAAATCCAGGAAACCCTGAAACTTCTGAGTACTCTGCGCGACCGGCTGATTAAATGGGCCAAAAATTATGCTTTTGAACTGAAAGAAGTTGTAGCCAATCGAACTGTACGACCAGTTTCGCGCTGGATTGATGCAAAGGTGGAAGCTTTGACTGTTCTTGCGCGCCGCATGAGCGACAAGCTGAAGAAGTTAAGCAAAGAGCTCCTCTTTGCCTGCCGCCACCCCATCCAAACAGCAAAAGCGCTGCGAGACAGATCCAGGAATAGCTACAAGCGCTTTTCAAACCTTGTGAACAGCTGGTTTGAAGCGAGAAAAAGAGCCCTGAAAAGTTTCTGGGAGCGTCAATTAACCTGGTTTGATAAGAAGATTGCCGCCCCCGTCCATGCCAATTGGAAACAGCTCCGCGCATTTGGACAAAGGTGGTTGGCAAAGATCAGTGCCCCTTTTATTAAGGCGTATCGGTTAAACCACCCACGGGTTGTCGCTGTTAAGGAAAAAGTTGTAGCCTTCCTGAAAGAGCACACAGCTACCCCAAGAGGCTGGCTTCAGCAAAAAGCCGTCCCGTTTCAAGCCGCATATAGCAGCCTCAAAAATGGGCTAGAGTCTCTCTATGCTAAAATCGAAACAAAAGCAGCAAAGCGCCTTGAAAAAGTGAAGCAGACGGCAAAAGCGCTCGCCGAACCCTTCCTCTGGGCAGGTCGCGAATTTTTGGCACTCCTAAAACCAATCTGGCAGCCCATTGTCAACAGGTATCAAGGCTTCCTCAAACGCCTCGATGCCCTAGTCTACCGTTTGCGCCGCCTTGTCGCCTGGTCACGCGTCCTTACCCGCTATGGCATGGAGCTTGTCCGCGGGAGTACAGCATCGCTTTTTGGTTGAGCTTTACTCCTGAAGCACACTTTCAACCACACGTGCAATAAGGGGTGGAAGAGAATTCATTTCTTCTGACCTAAAGAGATTATTCTCTAGATCGAGTCGGTTAAGCTTGCTCAATGTTTTTACGGACTTGGGTAGGGACGTCAGTGCATTCTGACTCAGTTCAAGCTCCTGCAAACATTTTAAATTTCTTATTGTCGCGGGAAGCTTCGTCAAATTGTTTCCACTCAGATTTAACACCTCTAAACCATGTAAAAAGCCTATTAACGGGGAAATGTGACATAAATTTTTATAGCTCAGATCAAGCTCAGGCAGACTAGTGATCACTTCTTGATTGTACCAGAGCCACGGATACAACCCTTTCGCCGCCTCTCTTGTTTTTCTCACATCTTTTAAAACCGACAGAGCAGGAGCCCCTCCGATACCGCTGACAACCGCAAGCTCCCGCCACAAAAGAATATCCGCGCGGTCGTGCAGCCAGCCCGTTAGCTCTCGAAGAGCATCCAAAACCTTGTCCAGATTTACCTCTTTTGGAACATAATAGGGGTCTCTGAACGCATCAAAATAGCCAGGAGGGAACTGGTCTGCAAAAAGGTTGGGAAGCGTAAGAGTGGACCATTTCTTAGGACGCTCCTGCTCAGGAAAGGAGCCAATCAAGGCCTTCATCTTTATACAAGCTGCTGCAATTTTTTTTGGGATAGGTGTTGGCTTTGGAACCGCTGCAAAAGAAATAACTTCTGTAACAGGGTTTACCCTTCTTCTATCAAAACTCAAATTCACACCAGGCAGTAGGGGAACTTCACTGAGAGGATTGCCTTCAAGCCTAAGCTCACACAAATTCGGCAATGCAGCAAGCTCTTGAGGAAGATTGTGGAGACTATTATTTTTAAGATTCAGGCTCTCCAATCCGCGTAAGTAGATTACCTGCGCCGGAATAATGCCGAGATTGCAACCGCTCAGGTCAAGTTCAACAAGAGTCTCAACAGCTCTTTGATGCTTCTTGAACCAAGCCTTGTTCCCTTTGGCGGCTTCGATCGTGGCTACAACATCTTTTAAAACATCGAGGGATGGAAGCTCTTCCCCCAAATTTGCAGCTTTTCCAACTTTTAAGAGAAAAAGAACGCGCGCCCTCGATACGCACCAGCTGTTTAATCTGAGGAGATTAGCGCTTAATTTCTGCTGCTTGCTGAGCGGCCTTGCCTCTTCGTATCTAGGATCAAAAAAGGTCATAAACAGTTGATCGGCTCGCCTGATTTTCGCTAAAAGTGCGGTAATTTCTTGAGGCTTGTTCGGTATAGAAGAAATAATTCTTTGCATTTCAAAGCTAAAGGCCTTCACAGATTTAAAGAGCTGCTGCTGATTCCTTTTTTCAAGCCCCAATTCATATCCAATTTGCCACACCTGAATGTCTTTGGAGACACGCTCCCAGTGTTTGCAAACTAGGGGGACAGCAAGATTGATTTGATGTTTGAAAATTTTAACTAGTAGTTCGTCAGGTAAAGAGTTAGAATAATTAACAGCGGACATTGCAACCTCGAATTTTATATTCTGTGATTTATAATCTAATGTAATAAAGAGCTTAAATTATCGAGATTTTTTTTGCAAACTTTATCAACTGTCATTTCTCAATTCCTGTTGAGAGTCCGTTCTGACGTTAAAAAGCCTCTAATTGAGCTTTTTGACGACTGGCTACAGTTCTATGAGAAGCTGCTATATAGTTTTGCGTAGATGATCAATGAGCTTAGAATCCGGGATACCCAGTATTCTCTGTAGAAGCTTTTTTTCTGCATGCAACCAGCTTTTCAATAAGTACGACTATTTGCACGTCTATTTGCAAATAGTTTTAGGCGCAAGGAAATTTTTGCCTATCCAGGAGAAAATCAAAACTTAGCTATCAACTTTTATTAAACATTAATTATAATTTCCATTGAATTAGATATTTATATACAGATAAATAGAACAAAAAGTGTGTTTTACACACAAAATGGATTTACTTTACTAATGAATCCCTCGAAGCCGGGAAAAACCGTTGCCAATTGGCAAGTCAAGTAACTTTTTTAAACGACCCGGTCATGACGCCGCAAGAGATGACAAACTTGAGTGCCTCTTCGATGCCCATCTCTGTGAAAATCAGCTCGTCGCGCTCAAAGAGCAGCATGAAGCCCATAGTGGGGTTGGGGGTTCCAGGAACAAAGACGGAAACTTTGTTGCCATGCTGCGCATCCATGTAGGAGACCTGATCGCGTTTGGTGATAAAGCCGATGCTGCGCGCCTTGACATTGGGGAAGGGAACTAAGACCACTTGTGAAAAGGTGGTGTGCTCTTCATGAAAGAGGGTTTTGACAACATCCTGGGCCGACTTATAGATCTTGTTGACAAAAGGGATGCGATGGAGCAGAAGGTCCCCATAATGCAGGAGGGATCTGACAAAGAGATGCTGGCCAAAATAGCCGACTACAAATGTGATAGTTGCGAGGACAATAAGGATGCAGATCTTGCTTGCAAAGACAATCAGATCGCGGCCAGTCTCCGACAGATGATCAAAATCGGCACTTAAAAGATGCTCGACGACCCCGATAAAGGGAAGGGTCAAGACGTTAATAATCAAGCTTAAGATCCAGAGAGTCAATGCGATAGGTAAAAGTATGGCTAAACCGGTGAGGAAATTGCGTCTCATGCGAGCAGATCTCCGTCGTCTTCAGCCTTCTTGTCAGCAGGCTCATCTTTGGAACGGGCGCGCGCCTCTTCAGCTGTTAAGGTCTTAAATGAGGTCATGATGACCCCGCAAGAGATGATGTATTTCAGCGCCTCTTCCACTTTCATATCGAGGTAGACCAGATCTTTGGCATTAAAGAGCATTAAAAAGCCGGAGGTCGGGTTCGGGGTAGTGGGGACAAAGACCGCTACGATATTCTCCGTTTCAGATTGGGGAAGTCCCGAAAGGTTTTCGCCTGTGACAAGCCCAATGCTTTTTGATTCAAGACTTGGGAATGGGACGACGACGACCTGTTTAAAGGAGTTTGTTTTGGAAGCAAACATTGTTTTGATCACATCCTGGCAGGTCTTGTAGATGGAGCTGACAAAAGGGATACGATGCAAAACGGAGTCCCACCACTTGAGGAGAAAGCGGAAGAAAAACCAGCGGGCAACGACACCAAGAGAGACCGTGAAGAAAAAGAGCAGGATGAGGATGAGAATCTTACCAACAAGGGTCTGCAGATTGCTGGCTGAGAAGAAGTAGAAATTGACCTCGAGCAGCCCAAAATAGTCAAAAATGTCGCGCACAACTCCGACAAAGGGGTCTGTAAGAAAGTTAAAAATGAAGGAGATGATCGCCAGCGTCAAAGCCAGAGGCAAAAGGATGGCAAGACCTGTGAGGAAGTATCGTTTCATTTGCGTTTCCGTGTTTTTGCAGGTTTGGTGGCCTTTTTGCGGCCTGAATTTTTAGTTGCTTTCAGTGCCTGTGTGCGAATGCCAGAGCCTTTCGGTTTCTCTTTAATTTTTGCTTTGACAGGCTGGTCAGAAACCAGATGCCAGTCGCTTTCGAGCGTCACAAAATTGACCTCTTTCAGCATGACGGTGATCTTGTCGCCAGCAGTGTAAGCTACCCCTTCGCGGCGGCCGCGCAGCAGCATCTTTGCTTCTTCAAAGACATAAAAATCGCTGCCGATCTCTGAGACGTGAAGGAAGCTTTCGAGCACTAGATCGAGAACCTCAAAGAAAAAGCCAAAGTTTTTGACGCGCGTGACGACCGCCTCATACTGGCGGCGGGGCTCTTTTTCCTGCAACATTTTGAGGTAGCGCAACTTTTTAAGCAGGACGACGCTCCCTTCCGCTTTGGCGCTGATGCGCTCCTGTTCCGAGCAGTCGGTTGCGATCAGCTCAAGACTTTCGCGGTCGTCCGATTCGCCAAAGAGAATGCGATGCACCACCAGGTCCACATAGCGGCGGATGGGGCTTGTGAAGTGGCAGTAGTGGGTCAAGCCTAGGCCATAGTGGCCGATGTTGTCGGGAGAGTAGATCGCAAGGCGCATGCGCCGGATATAGCTGGAAGCTAAATACTGCCCATAAGGGGTATGCATCGCCTCATCAAAAAGCTTCTGGATCTCTTTTGCGCTGGGTTTTTCCGAAAGTTCAAACCCAAAAGCCCCTGCAAGCAGGGAAAAGTCCTTCAGATTCTCTTCTGCCGGCTCATCGTGAATGCGGTAGGTCAGGTTTTTGCCCTTGTTGCTGAGATGGGTCGCGACGATCTCGTTGGCCTTGAGCATGAACTCCTCCACCATCTGGTGGGTGATGTCATACTCGACTGTATCGAGCCCTTTTGGCACGCCTGTCTCATCGACTAAAACGACCTGTTCAGGAAGGGAAAACTCGATGCTGCCGCGCTCATAACGCTTGCGCTTGAGCAGCTGGCAGAGCTCTACCATGAGCTTCAGCGTCGGGGCGTGCTGGCTCTTCTTTTTGCCGTCGAGCACCGCTTTTGCTTCGCGATAGGTAAATCTTTTAGCGCTGTTGATAACGCTGCGCGCAATGCGATAGCTCTCCTGGTTCCCCTCCTTATCTAATTTGACAAATACGGAGATGGTGAGGCGGTTGACCCCCTCTTTTAAGCTGCACAAGTTGTCAGAGAGCTCAGAAGGCAGCATCGGCACGCAGACGCCGGGAAAATAGGTAGAGTTGCAGCGCTGGCGCGCCTCTTTATCGAGGGCCGTTTTCGCATGGACATAGTGGGAGACATCGGCGATGTGCACCCCGAGCTCATAACTCCCCTTGCGATCGATGGTTAAACTGAGCGCATCATCAAAGTCTTTGGCTGTGTCTGGGTCGATGGTGAAGCATTCCACTTCGCGCAGGTCTTCACGCTTCGCAATTTCCTGGCTCCCCACTTTGCTGCCATAGGCTTTTGCTTCCTCGAGGGCGCGGGTCGGAAACTCAGAGCGAATCTCATACTCTTCAATGGCAGCGCGGATATCGCAGCTTGGATCTTCAATGTTGCCGATATAGTGCGACATGCGGCAGAGCGTCTCCGTCTGCTTGGAGCCCCAGTCCAGCACCTCCATCACGATGCGGTCGCCCAGTTGCAGCTTGCGGTCAGAGGGCGGTTCGACGCAAACGTGCTGAGAGACCCCTAAGAGCGGAACATAGGCGGAAATTTCACCAAGGGCGGTCACTTCGCCAATCGTTCCAGCGATGTGGGTGCGCCCACGCGCAAGAATGGAGACGACGCGCCCCTCAGGCCCCTTTTCAGAGACACACTCCTGGTTGACGATCACCTCGACCGTATCGCCATCGACCGCATTCATCGTCAGATGTTTAGGGATAAAGATGTCATCGGGATATTTTGTAGAATCTTCTACACTCAAGAAGCCAAATCCGCGCGGATGCACATGGAGAAGGCCTGTCACCGAAGCGACATGCGTCTCTTTCCAGATGTAGCCTTGATGCGCCAGTTCGATGTGGCCTTGAGAGGTGAGTGTCGCCAAGACCTCAAGAAAAATCTCCTGATGCTGGGGGGCAAGGTTAATGCGTCGCATCAGCTCCTCGGCCATTAGAGGCTTATAGCCTTTGCCGCTCATGTACTGCGAAGCTGTCCGCAGCAGATTTTGAAAAAGCTTTTCCTCTTTCGGCGTTCGTTCTGGAACCTTTTTTTTTCTATTGGACTCTTTGCTTTTTTTTGTCATAATACTCAGTTTATCATAAACGAAGATTCTCTGATGAACAAAAAATATGAACATAAGCAAATTGAGCCCAAATGGCAAGACCATTGGCTGAAGAATAAGACGTTTAAATCGGAAGCCGATTCCAAAAAGCCCAAGTATTACGTCTTGGACATGTTCCCCTATCCTTCCGGCTCAGGTCTGCATGTGGGTCACGTTTTGGGCTATACCGCCACCGACATCATGGCGCGCCACAAGCGGCAAAAAGGGTTTAATGTCCTCCATCCTATGGGCTGGGACAGCTTTGGCCTACCTGCTGAGCAGTATGCCATGCGCACAGGCACCCATCCGGCCATCACCACGCAGCAAAACATCGACAATTTCCGCCGGCAGCTGCGCTCCCTTGGCTTTAGCTATGACTGGGACCGCGAATTGGCGACAAGCAGCCCCGATTACTACAAATGGACCCAATGGATCTTCACAAAGCTTTATGAGAGCGGCCTTGCTTATGAGGCAGAGATGCTGGTCAACTACTGCCCGACTCTCGGCACAGTTTTAGCCAATGAAGAGGTGGAAAATGGAGCCTCGAAAGAGGGGGGATACCCCGTTGAGCGGCGCCCTTTAAAGCAGTGGGTCCTCAAGATCACCGCCTATGCTGACAGGCTGTTGCAAGACCTCGACCTTCTCGACTGGCCCGAAAGCTTGAAAAAGCTGCAGAGCAACTGGATCGGAAAGAGCGAAGGGGCCCAGGTCGAATTTCCAGTCGTGGGCCAATCTGAAACGCTTTCAATCTTTACAACGCGTCCCGACACCCTCTTTGGAGCCACCTACATGGTGCTGGCTCCTGAACATCCGCTTGTCGATAAGATCACAACGCCTCAGCAAAAAGCCCAAGTCGACAACTACCGCGCGCAAGCTGCAGCCAAAAGCGACATGGACCGCACCGAGCTCAATAAAACCAAAAGCGGCGTCTTCACGGGCGGTTTTGCCTTAAACCCAGTCAACGGCAAAGAGATCCCGATCTGGATTGCCGATTATGTGCTTCTTGGCTATGGCACAGGGGCCATCATGGCAGTTCCTGCCCACGACGAGCGCGACTTTGAATTTGCCACAACCTTTCAATTGCCGATTGTCCCCGTTTACGACCCGGGAGCTGAAACAGAGACCCAGTTTCGTCGCGAACTTCTGGCAGGAAAACGCTGCCTTTCAGGCCAAGGAATATGTATCCAGAGCAGCAACGCTGAAATCTCCCTCAACGGACTCTCTATCGAAGAGGCAAAAAATGCCATCGTCGCCTGGCTGGAGACGAAGGGGGTGGGAAAAAAAGCCACCCATTATAAATTGCGCGACTGGCTTTTTTCGCGCCAGCGCTACTGGGGAGAGCCCTTTCCCATTCTCCACTTTGCCGATGGAAGCAAGCGCGTTTTAGAGCTGGATGAGCTCCCCTTTGCAACCCCCCGAAGTCCAAGATTATAAGCCCGCAGGCGATGGTCAGAGCCCGCTTTCGCGCGTCAAAAACTGGGTCGAGGTCATCGACAAAAAGACGGGTCAACCCGCCAAGCGCGAAACAAACACCATGCCGCAATGGGCCGGCTCCTGCTGGTACTACCTGCGCTTTTGCGACCCTCACAATAGCCAAGCTGCCTGGGACAAAAAAATTGAGAGCTACTGGATGCCGATCGACCTCTACGTCGGCGGAGTCGAGCATGCCGTCTTACATCTGCTCTATTCGCGCTTCTGGCACAAGGTTCTCTACGATTGCGGCCTCGTCAGCACTCTGGAGCCCTTCCAAGCGCTCCGCAACCAGGGGATGATCCTGGCGCGCTCTTATCAGAACAGCTTAGGCGCTTATGTGGACCCGGAAGAGGTGGTCGAAAAGGAGGGGCGCTACCTCCATCGCAAAAGTGGCGAAGAGCTGCGCTCGCAGATCGACAAGATGTCCAAATCGAAGCTCAATGGGATCACCCCTGACGATATCGTCCAAGAGTTTGGCGCCGATGCGCTGCGCCTCTATGAGATGTTCATGGGCCCTCTCGACAAAGAGAAGGTGTGGAACACCGATGCCGTCAGCGGCTGCCGCCGCTTCCTCTCCCGCTATTACGAACTTACCCAATCGGAAAAGGTAACGGATGAAGAGAGCGAAGAGGCTCTAAAACTGGGTCACCGCCTCGTCCATAGCGTAGAAAGAGATATCGCAGCGCTGCAGTTCAACACCGCCATCGCCAAGATGATGGAGTTCATGAACGACTTCACCAAATTTTCCGCTTACCCTAGAAGCGTGATCGTGATGCTGACACAAGCTTTGATGCCTTTCGCTCCGCACATTACCGAAGAGGTGTGGCAGCTGCTCGGCTGCAAGGAAACACTTGCAACAGCCCCCTATCCAAAAGCCGATCCCAAGTACCTGGAAGACCCGACCACCACCTATGTGGTCCAGGTCAACGGCAAGCTGCGCGGCCGCTTTGAGCTGCCTAAAGACCAGACGCAAGAGATTGTCGTCGATGCGGCCAAACTGCATCCGGTCGTGTCGCGCTATTTGGCCGAAGGCGCTTTGGAAAAGGTGATCTTTGTGCCCAATAAGCTGCTCAACTTTGTGGTGAAGTAGTTTTAAAAATCGGGCATGGGCTCGCACGTGTTCACGTACTCTGGTCACGAAGGCAACGGGTACGCCGGGTTACGTATACATTTTAAGAGACACTTTCACAGCCAATTGTCGGGTTTATAACTGTCACTGCCATTGACAGTTTTTTTTAGCATTTCTGTCATTTGAAAAATATGCGATCATGCCCATCCTGTAAAATTTTAAAGCGATACTTTCGAACATATAAATATTTCTTCATGAAGTATCTGTCTGACTACAGGTGATCTTGGCTCAACGTCAAACCGCTTTGCATGAAAAGGCAATTCTCTGTTAACAGAACGTTATGATCAGCACCCTCATGACTACCCTTTTGCTGGCCGCTGCTCCACTCGCGACGGAGCCGCTCACCCTGATCCTCAACAGCGAAAATCTGCCTGGACAGCTGCCGCGCAATTTTCGCCTTGAACCGATGCTGAAAGCTTCGGGAAGCGGGCAGTTTTCAGAAAATGGGCTGAAGGCACTGCTTGAAAAAATTCCTGCAGGTCATGCAATTACTGTCGTCGACCTGAGGCAAGAGTCGCACGGCTTTGTCAACGGCATTGCCGTCAGCTGGTATGCGCCGCGCGATGCTGCCAATGTGGGCAGATCTCTTGCTGCAATTGAAGCTGATGAAGCGGAGAGGCTTCAAGAGCTCTGCAAAGAAAAGAATATCGCGATTCATCGCATCGTGAACAAGCCTCAAGATGTCATAGAAAAGAGCGAGACCATTCCTGTTGTCGTAGAGAAGACGGCAACCGAGAAAAATCTTA
The DNA here is from genome assembly GCA_963745935.1 of uncultured Parachlamydiaceae bacterium. Taxonomy (GTDB): domain Bacteria; phylum Chlamydiota; class Chlamydiia; order Chlamydiales; family Parachlamydiaceae; genus JAJFUZ01. Next base: position 265,315 of record CAVUZO010000002.1, on the reverse strand, counting down.
CGGAAAGCTTCAAAATTGGCTACTTTCGCATTCCTGTGACCGACCATCTTCCCCCTCCAGAAGAGCAGCTGGAACGGTTTCTTGCCTTTATCCAAACTCTACCTGCAAACAGCTGGCTCCATTTTCATTGCGAGGCAGGAGAAGGGCGGACAACGACCTTTTTAACACTTTATGACATTCTCAAAAATTGCAAAAGAGACTCTTTTGACGCGATTATCTGGCGCCAGCATCAGCTTGGAGGCATCAATTTATCTGAAATGCCCTCAAAAGAGAGCTGGAAATATCCTTTTGCTGTTGAAAGGCTCAACTTTCTTCAAAAATTTTATCAGTCTTGCAAAGCCAAATAGCCATCTGCTAGACTGTATGAAATGGAAACACATAATTTTGCTTCTCCCTTTTTTTCAGTAGTCTGCGACGACCCTTCCCGGTATACAGCCGAAAAAAGCGACGGCCAGACTGAGATTAATTACTCCGCGCACCCTCAGAAAAAAGAGCAGCTTAAGAAAATTAAGAGTGCTCTAAAGAGAGGCGGTGCCGCATTTGTTCCAGAAACTTTAGCGCAGTTAGAAAGGGAGTGGAGCTTTATCCCGTCGCTTTTTTTAGATAATTTGGAAACACTCTGCCTTTTTGTCTCTCAAAAAACTAAAAAAGTAGCCCTCACACAATTTCTAACAAATTTTTCTTGGATAGTTCTTAAAACTGCCGATGCTGAAAAACATCCGCAGCTCCGACATATCTGCTGCGAAAAACTGCTAAAAGCACCTTTAGAGCTATCGGAAGAGCAAGCAGCGCTCTTCGACCATCTTTATATCGGCACAAACTGGGAGGATATTAAACCACTTTTGGCTGACGAACGCGTTTCGATCCGCTCAATAAGAGTGGATTCTACCGCCTCTATGAAACCCTATGCTGTCGTCCAATTTAAGGAGTGGATCCAGACGCATGGAGACAAGCTCACAGACTTGGATCTATCCTATTGCCGATGGGTCGACGATAGTTTGATCAGCTTCATTGCAGGCCGCTGTTCAGAGATGCGAAGATTGAGCCTTAACGGACTGCGCCAACTATCCGAAGAATGGGTAGTCGAAATTGTGAAGAGATCTCCCTCTCTTCGCCACTTGAGTTTAAGTGGCAATAGCGCCATCAGCAATGATCTGATGAGAGCAGTTGCCGCATCTTGTCCAAAGATACAAAAGCTCAACGTAAACTTCTGTAAAGTTGGGAACGAGGGAGTTTCCATACTGGCTCAGAGCTGCAAAGATTTAGAAGAGCTGCTGCTCAGCAACTGCCCGATCGGCCCGGAGAGCCTAGAGGCAATTGCAACGCATCGTCCCCCTTTGAAAAAACTTGATATAAGTTCTTGTAAGAATATTCCTGAACACTCCCTTGAGGCTCTTGCAAAGAGCTGTCGCGAGCTGCGGGAAATCCACCTTTTTGGCACTCTAGGCGCCAAGTCTTTGATTGAGAATTTGTCCTATTTATTCCCTAAAGATTGCATCATCAAAAAATAGCTGTCACTGCCTTTGCAATAGCTCTTGGCGATAGTCGAAAAATGTTTTAGGCCAGAGAGCAAATGTGATCCTTGTCAAAGATGTTGCCGGATGGCTCTTTGCAAAATCTGTCGCAGCTTTCAGGGCTATCTGCCGAGCCTTATCTGGAGGAAACTTGAAAATCCCTGTGCTGATCGAGGGAAAGGCGATTGAACTCAATTTCTTCTCGTCGGCGATGCGCAAACAGTTTTTATAGGCGTCATAGAGCCGCTGCTCATCTTTTTTAGCCTCTTCCCCAGTTTTGCCGCGACAGTCGGGACCAACCGCATGGATCACATGTTTGGCTTTGAGTTTGCCTCCAGCTGTGATCATCGCCTCCCCTTCATCAAGAGATGTGCGCTTTTGCGCCTTTAAGTTGGCGGCACATTCGTCAAAAATCGATCTGCCTCCTGCATCATAAATTGCCCCACAAACCCCCGACCCTGCTTGCAAGTTGCGATTGGCCGCATTGACGATGGCATCATGTTCTAAAAGGGCGATATTATCGCACAGTAGCGCCTCAATGGCGATGTTGCCGATCTGAATCTTAACAGGGGGTTCTGGCTCAGTTTTAGGGTCAAAGACTCTTTTGATTCTCTCAAAAAAAGACTCCTTTTTGCTGAGGCTCACTTTCCCGGCGATCGGTTTATGATCCGACATATTGTGGATCATGTCAAAACCGAAGCGGCTAAACGACTGCGCGCGCATCTCAATTTTGTCGCCCCCTTTAAAAAAGCGCGCAATCCGCTGAAACAGCGACAGGACTTGAAGGCGGGCAAGAAAAAAGTCAACTTCGCGTGCGGCCTCTTTGAGGTTGATCTTCTGCCCTTTTGGAATCGGATCGGTAAAGTGCACATTGGTGGGAGAACCGGTCCGTTTGACTCGAAATCCTTTGTCCGTAAAAAGGGTAAAACGCGCCTTCAATTTTTCTGGGTTTGCATTGATATCCCCTCCGATAATGGTCGCGTCTATCGGACTTCCCTTTTTCCTCTCAAGCTTTTCAATTTTTTGAATTTCGCGCAGCAGGTTTTGGCAGCACTCATTTCCAGCCTTCGCCTGCTCTTTTAACTGAGCGCCTGTCGCCTGGAAGCTAAATCCTGCGATATGGACCGAAACAAACGCAAACCGCTTTCCGGTGACGCGGTCGCTGGCGACGCTGATTGCGCAATCCCTTTTCCTCTCCCCCTCTTTCACTTCACAGCTATAGTTGACAATATCGGTGAACCGCTTAGTATTGAGAACAACAGCTGTGTCAAATTTTCCCTTTTCCTCGCCAAAATGGGCGAGCGCATAGTCTCTAGTTTTCAGCTCTCTTATCAGGGGGCGGTTTTCACTGCTCACTTCTTGAAGAAACAGCACATCGCTAGGACTTTTCATCATCTCCTCGGTCGCTTTTCCTTCTGCCACTTCTCTTAACTCTTTGAGAAGCTGCCAGGCGATGACCTCCTCGCGCGTTCCCGTTCCTTTACTTCGCTTAAAAAGATCATCGTGAAACTTCTCTATTTTAGGTTGCACAAGAGGGTGCGTAAGAAGATCCTTAAATGCCCGGCTTTGCTGATCGGGATCGCGGATGTTCAAACACTTAAGGAATAATTTTTTAACCTCCCTATCCTCCTCAGCAATTTTTTCAATTCCAATCACATTGAGATAATAAGCGTTGCGCTCTTTGCCTGCTTCATCGAAGCTCTCTTGTGAAATTTCATGCTTAATCCATTGCCACTTAGATGTTTGAAACTTTTTTAATGGGTCGTAGAAGCTCGCTAAAAGAAGCTCATGATCATCTGAGCTTCCGCCAATATTATACGAGAGCGTCGTAAATGTATTAACCATACAAACAACTCCGTTTAATTAAATTATATTTTAAAAATACTATTAATTAAAATAAATAAATTCCTGCTTGCATATTTGGAGAAGCTAAGTTAGTTTAAACCCGACTTGCGCCCTATAAAGGTTCAGTTGATGATGCGATTTTGTGCTTGTTGAAAACAGGGCATTTTTTGACATACTTGACTAAAGTAGGCAAAAAATGCCCCTGTTTCAAAAAGCAAAATAAGCGCGCATCAGATGAACCATTGATAGGGCGCAAGTCGGGTTTTAAGCAAAAAAGAGGAATGCAATGGCAATACCCCCCACTACCCTGCGCCTTTTTTTCCCTGCTGCACAGGGAGGGGTGGCCCAGCCAAAAGAAGTTTTCCGAAAGAAAGCAGAAGGTTTAAGGACAAGAATCCAGATCGGCATTGATTTCTCAATACGAATTTCTCCTCTTCAGACCCCTACAACTAAGATAGAGACCATTTTTGACGGCTGGATGGAACAAATTGAAAATCATCAAGCGGCATTAAATGGCTGCTTTGCTGAATTTGAAAGTTTACGCAGCGATGTTAAAAAAATTATCCCTTTAAGCAGCAGTCTGGAGGGGCTGGCCCTATTGCGCAGGCTCGATCGGCTGCTGGAGCGGGCTCGCAGAAAAATGGACCAGCTCACATCCCTTCTGGAAAACAGAAACTATCGCGCGGCGCTGGAGCTCTACAAGTCACATGTAAAAGAGTGTGAGGAACAGGTTAACATTGAGAAGCTGCGGGCTAAATTCGAAGAGGCGCATCAATCGATTGCTGGCCAGCGCAGCGCACTCGAAGGCATAAAAGGAGAGCGTCTACACGCCCATATCCAGCGCCTCCACCTGAAGACTCTTGAATTTTATGCCGCTACACTTTCAAAAACTGCCCCAGCTGATGCCCTTAATGCGAGGATCAAACAGGCCATTGAGGAGCTCGCCTCGAAAGAAGAGGAAGAACCATCTCCTAGCCTTCCTGCCAATCTTCCCCAAGAAAAGCTGCAAGTCTCGCACCAGCCTCCCCGCGCAGCAGGTTTTTCCTGGCTCGTCAGCCTCGTTTGGAACCCCTACAAACATCTAGAAAGCGAAAAAAATGTGTTCACCACTTTGGGTGAACAGCTTCAAGCGATTGAGACGGAGCAGGAGCTGCTGCTTGAAAAGAGTGACCGCGGTGAAGAGTTCGATTTCGCTCAAAACCCTGAAAATCGAATCGAAGCGACTAGGAGAGCCATCCAGACAAAAATTGATGAGCTGCAACAGCAGAAAAAAAAGGTGCGCGAACTGCTCTATTATGCAGAGGATCTTCTCGATTGGGCGGATGAGATCCGGGAAAATAGTGTTCTTTTAAAAGAGGTGACTGGAGCGCCCTATGCTCCCTTAAAAAAGATGCAGGGTGAGCTCACGCAGTACTTTAAATTATCTAAACCTTCTATTTATGATCTTTTCAAATGTTTGCAAACAATTACCTCGACCCCCTTTGCTGGAGATTTTGCCTCAAGATTTAGTTGTCGTGTGCATGAGGAGCTTAAAGGAACTGTCGGAGAGATTGGACGCGCGTTTTTTGCACAGATAGAATCGCAATGGGAGGAAAATATCTGCCATTCTATCCTAAGAGGGAGTGTCGGGGAACAGCAGGAGGTCAAACAGTATCTCATGAATGAGATGACCCGATGGCTCTACTTTTCGGAAGAGCCTGTTAATGTAAAAGTCGAGCTGCTACTTTTTATTCTAGGAAATGACTTTTTGGATCTAGCAAGAGCCGCGCAGGATGACTTTTCAAGAGTCCTCGAGCAGTATGAAAAGGCGCGGCAACCTTTCCAGGAAGAGACTCTAAAAGTTTGTCGCGAGCTATTTTGCGATCTTGCCAGCTGCTTCGATCGAGACGTAATGCCAGAAACGCTCTACCGTTATGCCAAAAGCGCTCTTACAATCCAGCAGGCAGGTTTAACACATTGGAAGAGTTGGGCCACACAACTGTTTAGTGCCCTCCGACGAACTGGAAAATTCCCCCTCATTCTTTCCAAAGAGGAGTGGCAAAAGTTTAAAGATGGAGCGGAGGGAAAGCCGACTCCATCCTACAACATCACGACAGCGGCCTTTGCGCTCTGGGCCGAGGATGAAAAAATAGTGAAGGAGGCTCGAGAGGCCCTATTTGCAGAAGCTTCGTTCAAGGTAAATCCCGACTTTAAAAATTTAGCTTTTTTTCTTTTTAACGTTGGTATAAACCACTATTATTACGAAGCGATCTATACAAAAAACGCCTTAGAATTTGCCTTAAAAGATGACTTGTTAATGCTTCAGTTGAAAAACTTTTTTGGAAGCTCACAAATTGAACTGCTTCTTTATGTGCACTGCCCTTCGCAAATGGGACAAAAACTTGAAGTATTGAATGACTACCGCGCTCTCCGCAGGGGTGAGAAGGTTGATATTGAAAAATTAATCTCTCTCATTCATGCAATTCCCCCCCAAGAGTGCCTTGAAAACAGGATGATTATCGCCTGCCTCAATGACATCTATAAGAGGGGGCTTTTTCCAGAGAATTTTCTGCAGGGATTCAAGCAAGACTTGCCCAATCTTTTTCAGCTGGTTACTAAAAATTGACAGAATTTGCGCATCGCCTCTGGATTTCGCTCTGTCTCTTGTACTTGCGAGAAGTGAAAAAGAGCTTCGCTTAAGAACTTTAGATTAGAAGCATCTCTTAGCGGCAAAACAACCTTTTCATAAGCGGCTAAAACTGGACTTTCCTTAATTTCCTTCCAGCTGGGGTTTGAAAGGAGAGCCGTGAGGAATATTTCAAGTTCATTGTCATACTGCCCTGTCGAAAGATAGAGATAGCGGGTTGCTCGCTTTAAAATGTAGCTCTTTGTCACTTCTAAAGGGGGCTCTTGCCGCCTCATGACAACAGTATCGAAAACGCTTTTTTCAGCTGGAGTTAAGGCAAGAACAACGTGTCCTCTCTCAGCCAAAATCTCATGAATCATCAGCGAGGTCATGAGCGCAGAGTGGGCAGCAAAAACGGGAGCTTTCAAAGGAAACGGGAATTGAAAATTAAAGAGAACCTCCCGATTCCATAGAGGATAATGCGTGCTCGCTGCCTTAAAAAAGCTTTCGGGTGTATTCAAAGCGAGGTGTTGCAAAAGCTCCCGCTCCGCAACTGCCATCTGAATATCCTGCGCTTCGAGCAGCCTTAAGCTTCTCTTGAGACGCCTAAGGGTCGCCGAAATTCCCGATGCATACTTGAGCAGCTTAATGACTAAACTGTCGCGCTCCAGCTCCTCAAGGCTCTTTCTCCAGCTCTCCAATTGATCCACAAACGTGTCGAAAGCTTGGTGGCATTCGTTTTTCCCAATATCTTTTAAGCTTATAAGCACCTGATGACGCAACCTGAGGATATTTTGAGCAATTTCTTTTATCTCCTCCCCCTTTTTCCACGACTTCCGGTAACAGCCATAAACCGAAGCTGGAGTAAAGCGTGTATTGGAAGCGTAGTAGACTGCTTTAATTTTTTGACCAGGATCAAATGCATATCTGCCTGTCATGATCTGCTCTTCACATAGCCAGGGGAAAGATTCTCCTTCAACCACAATAAAATTGCCCTTTTCTGAAACATCTTCTATCTCCTCGTCTGGGAGGCTAATGGGGATGGTCAAGATTTCCTCTGGAGTAGACTGAGGGAGCATTTCTGGAGGATCATCCCTATTTTCAAAGTCAGAACATTCCGTTCCGCTCGATTCAGATTCGCTCTCTTGAACCGCAATTAAACTAAGAGATTTTCTTAAAAGGGCGATTGTCTCAACACTTTTTTGTGGATAGGTGAGAGCGAGAAATTCTCTAAATATCTCCTTAACTAACCCTAAATTTTCCCCATTTGTAACTCCCTGCGTCGTCTGCATCAGGAGGCGGCAGCCATCCCTGAGAAGCTGTGTAGACTCGCTGTCTGGGCTTTCTGAAGGGGAGATGGAGCCATTCTCGATCCTTTTAAACTGCTTATCAAGCTCCCCACGACAAGTTCTCAGCAGCATGGGAAGTCTTGCATCGGGAGGCTTGGCTTGGATTTCACGACTTCTGTTGACCATCAGGTCAAACCAGGAATTGGCCTCTTTCAACTCCCCCTTTTCCAAGTCGCTCAACATCTCTTGACACTCCTGGTCCAAAAGAAAAAGATCGACATCGAGCGCGCGGATCAGCCGCACCGCCCCTGCTATCTCCGTCTCAGAGATCTTCGCAACCTTCTTGGGAAGCGTGTATAAGGTCCAACTCTCTTCTGAAATCGCAAGACTCAGTTTTTTCAGCCATTCGGTCCAGTTTGCAAATTGAGAATTTGAGGTTCGAAAGTATAAGTCTTGAAAGATCCCCTCCACATTTTTCTGGATCTCCTCCACTTTCTTGACAAGGGCGGCAAGTTTAGCCTTCACCTTGCCTGTTTTTACAGCTACGTTATAGGCGGGCCGATATTTCTCGGTCGCGGGAATCAGGATGCTTGGGGAACTCACCGGGACTCTCCTTTTTCTCTTTTCTAAAATGTCTCTACCATATTGTCAAACGCTTTGCAGAAAAATGAGCCGTCGCTTACGCTGTTTCTTTAAAACCCGACTTGCCCCCTACATCCTGGCTCGAGTGTTATTTAAGCTGTTGAGATAGCGCAGATTGCGATGAAGCCAAGGGTATCCCCCTTGGCGAATCGCAAGATGCGCTAGATCGACTGCTTAAATAACGCTCGTGCTAGAGCGTTTTGGAATATCTTTTGAAGTGAAAACGAAAAAATAAATATAAGCAATTTCATGATAAAACCTTGTGCGGTGACAGCGTCTATTCTTCTAGGCAATAGCCTTGTCAAACTACTAAAAGAGTTCTCGATTTTTTTTCTCAGCTTACCTCGAATATAGTTAAGGGACCCTGAATGCTGTCTTTTTGAATTAACCTTTCTTTCAGGTAAGAAATGGATTCCTGCAATATCTGAAAGCTCTTCTTCAAATTGATAATCGGTATATGCTTTGTCACCGTAAATCTTTGATCCCTCTCTTAGATCAATGTGCATAGTCTTAAAAGCAGTAATATCAGCGTGAGAAGCTGGTGTAATGATAAACTCTACAGGTAGTCCAGAAGCTGTTGTCAGCATGTGAATCTTAAAACCATAATAGAATTTCTTTTTCGCTTTGCAAAATCCGATAAACTCTTTGCCTTTAAGGATTTTGCACCGATAACTCCTGTAATTAGCACAAACTTCTACAGGCATGCTATCCACGAGGTATTCAAGAGTATTATTTTCTCGATGAAAGACTTGAGCGACAATATGAAAGGCCATTTGCCAAATTGAAGCATCTATAGCGTGCAATTGACGATTTAGCCTGCTTTCACTCAGCATATTAGTAATATGACCATTCCACATGAGCACTTGACGTACCCTCGAAAAATTGCCTCCATAAAATAGGGCTGCTGTGATAGCGACGGTCATAATTTCAGCTAGATTCATTTTACATTGAGAATCAGATTTGATACCCGCTGCGTGAAGCATGTCAGAGCAAAAGCTGTAAATAAAAATAATTTTCAATTCCATAGTCTTCTCCTTTTTGAGAAAACTTTGCAAAAATTGAAAATTAAAAAGAAAATCGCGCTTAAACTTGCCTGCACTTAGCAATTTGCTCTGCTAAGCCCCTTGGCCAAGTCGCGACTTGGCCTTCGGAGCTTATCAGGCAACTTGCTAAGTTCGGCCAAAGTTTAAGCGTGATGTAGGGGCGCAAGTCGGGTTTAAACAGAAGGAGAGAAAAATGTCTGCAAAAGCTCAATCTTCAAAACTTGCCTGGATTGTCGTCACCGACCTGGATAAAGCCGTCCGCTTTTTCACAGAAGTTGTGGGCCTTAAATTGCTGACGCGCGCTGACGAGTGGGGCTGGGCAGAGCTCGGCGGTGAGGATGGAGGCTCAGAGCTTGGGATTGCGCTGGCTGGTATGGAGACGCATGTCAAACCTGGACAAAACGCCATCATGACCTTTACCGTGGCTGACATCCTACAATCAAAAAGTGAAATGAGCAAGAAGGGCGTCAAACTGATCGGCGACATCATCGAAGTGCCCGGCCATGTGAAGATGCAGTACTTTCAAGATGGGGACGGCAATCTGTTCCAGCTTGTGCAGCAGCTGTAAGGGGAAATGAGGTTCAGATTGGAAATCTGACTTTCTTCCCCTTCGGTTCACCTTTCAATGATTCTTCTTTCCACGAAGTGACTGCTCGACCTTCAACAACCTTAGGCCGATCAGAAAAGAAGAACGCTCCCCAGATATTTTTTTCAAGGAGCTCTTTTAGATCTGAGGGAGGGAGCCGGGAAATAAAACCCTCAACTGCTTTATAGCGTTTTTTAGCCTCTTCTTCATTTTCCGCAGTGACGGCCCAAAAATAGAGCGTTTTCAATTCTGTGGCCTTGGATGAGCTCGGAAATTTTGCATCTTTAAACATCTCTTCAAACGCTGACCACTCAGTTGCAATGCTATGGTAGTCTTTCATCAATTTTGCTGCATTTTTTTCTGTAAACTTGGGAAGAGCCTCAAGAGCACGATCTTCCGCTTCTACAAAATCTAAGATTTTTGCGCCATTTGGAATGTTCATGGCCTTCATTAGATCTTCTACATGAACCCTCTCGTTATTGCCTTTCAAAAAATTCTGATAGGCAATAAAAAGATGGATGCGCTGCGAAGGAGTGGCTTCGGGCGCTAAAGTTTTAAGATGGTCGACTAAGCGGGAAAATTCTCCTTTTGCTTTTTTCATAAACTCTCTCTCAAGAATTTTTGCTGTCGGAGTCAGATCCTCTGTTTTCGTTTTTTCCACAATATCTCTGATGCTCACCCCATAGCGTTCCGCAGTTTTAAAGAGCATGCTTGAGGTGGCTTTGTACGCAGCTCCACCGGACGCTAAGAGATGGTTGAAATAGAGCTCCTTCAAATGGGTGCGCTGCGCATCACTCAAGGGTTTTCCCTCGAGAGTATCCAGCCTCGACCCAAATTTGGAGGTGACGCCAAGCCTCTGCTTGACATCTAGCTTAGCGGCTGCTGCCGATTCTGTAGCCCCGAGCGCTTTCCATTTTTTGCCAAGAAGAACAGTCGCCAAATCATTCAATTTATCGATTTTGCCCTGCAATTGATGTTTAGTATCTAATGTACTGGCATCTTTCTTCTGCTTATCTAGAGTTGCAATCAACCGCTTCCAAGAGGATCCTCTCTTTAAATCGATCGCTTGATCCCCATATTTAGCAAGGATGGAGCCGTTGCGCTGCACTTCAAGCGTTAAATTTTTATCAAAAAAACTGTGACTTTGTAGATTATAGACATAATTTTGAATTTTTTCGCGAATTTTTCCCTCTGTTAATTTATTTTTTAGCTTTTCAGGTGTAATTTCCTTTTCAAAAGTCACCTTTACTTCAATTGGAGTGGCATCTGCTCCAAGACATTTCATTGTCACTACATTTTTTGTCATTGACGCGCTTGCGATAAATTTATCGCTAATACCTAGATCGTGAATTGGCGAAGTCATAACTACCTCCCTTTTTGCAATATATTTTTATTATAGAACAAAAAGATGGTTTAGTAAAAATAAATTTATCATTTTAACATATAATTTAAAATAGTTAACTATAATATTAGCAACAACGACTAGGAGTTTAGTATGTCTTATGGAGTTAGGGGATCAACTGTTTAGAGTGCATATTTGAAACCCGACTTGCACCCCTACATCACACTTAAACTTGCTAAGTTCGGCCAAAGTTTAAGCGTGATGTAGGGGCCCAAGTCGGGTTTGAAATTAGCTTTTCTTTTTCGCCCCTTCCTGAACCTGTGCAATCGCCTCGTCCAGGCGGGGGTTAACCCTGTCAAATATGCGATGGATGCGGTTTAAGTTGATGAAAGGATTTTGAAACATCCCCTTCATCACATCCTTTATCCATGCCTGAATATGAGAGGAGTCCTTGCCGAGCAGCCCCATCTGAAAGGCCTGCTTAGCCAAAAAGTCCTTCCCGGGGATGACTTTCCCCCACCAGGTCTTGGACAGCTCTTTTTGCACGACCTTGGGAGCCACATGGTCGACTAAAAGGCTATGTGTCAACTTAGAGGTCTTTTCAATCTCCTGAGCTAACCTCTTTTCAAGATCTGGATCCTCTTTGCGAGGTTGAAATAGAAAGGCTTGAATCTTCTTTGGATCGAGCTCTTTTCCATTTGGCTGCCCCAATTTCGAGAGGCACAAGCCAACCAGCTGGTCGATGGAATTCATCATGGAGGAGCGGAAGGGCTCAACGGCAAAGCTAATCGCATCGCTCACCGTTCCTTTGAAGGGTTCAGCCCAATCAAATTTGGTAAAAAGCTTTTGGGTATTCGGCGCAAATTCATCAAATTTAAACACAAAGTCCCAAACGAAATCGCCCCAGATTTTATTGTTTTCGTCAGGAATATCATCGAGCACATTTTGCAGTAGTCTAAAGTCGGTCATCTCATTTTTCTTCTGCTTCAGCTGCAAGGTCATCTGTTCCATTAACGGCTGCGCATACTGACAGAATACCTTTTCAACTGGAGAATGGGTTCTGCCGATCACCAGCTGTTCCCAATCGTTTAAAATCTTGGCACTTGCCGTTGCGACCTTCTCCTCAAGAGCTACTGGAGAGCCCATTTTCTTCAACTGCTTTGACAAAAAGTCGCACCGCTCCTCTAAGACGGGGCCCAGCTTTTTGCGGACCAGATAGCACTCCTCTTCAAGCGTTGTCAGAAGCTCCGCAACAACGGCCGCAGCTCGTTTATCGTCAGCTGCGTGCAATTTCTTCCCGATAGCCTCCTTGACCTGGAGGCGTCTTGCACCCTCCTTTTTGGCATCGGAGTGTTTCTCAAAGGAATAAATATGCAGAAGGGGGCGAAACTCCTCAAATTTTGCGTCGACGGTCAGGCGAAACTGCTGCTTGAGCAATTTATCTTGAGCAAAAGGCAAAATTTCATCAGCAAGCAGCTCTTTCCAGAGATGGTCTGTGACTGGCATCTGAAGAAGATCTGTCAGGCCTGTCACGATGCCGCCTTTGTAAAGATCCCAAAGCTTGGGGAGGGCCGCTTTTGCGCTTTGAATGACAACTTGCTTTTCATCATCCGTAAAATGGAGCCCCAAGATTGGCAAAATCGCGCGATGAAACTCATTCTCCAGCAGAGGAAAAAGGCGCGAGACAAGCGCGTCTGCCATTTTTGTCAGATCATTTTTGATCAGGCCATCCAGCTGGTAGGTCTTTCGATGATCAAAAATTTCTTTAACTTGAGGGTCGCAGTAGGGGTCTTTGACAAATTTTTCTGCGTAGAATTCTTGCAGATAGAGCTCCATCTGCACATTGGTCCTGGCCCACTCCTCAATGGCAACGGGGCTGTGAGAGGGATGCAGCCCTTTTAATTTTTCAACTTCAGCCTTAATAAGATTGCCTTGCCTTTCGGGGGGAAACTGCGCCAGGGCTAAAGCCCCACGCGTCAGCTTTTCGATATAAATTTTGACTTGAGGGTCAGCCGGTTTTTCTCTTTGCAGCTTCTGCTGATCTTCTAACTTTTTGCGCTCTAAAGAGCAGGCTCTATTCGCTTTGACAACAGCTTTTGTTTCCTCCGACAGAGTTTTGACCAGCTCATCAAATAGTGGGGTAAATGCCACCTGTTCAACCACTTCGCCCAGTTTTTGAATCATGGTATCGAAAAAGGGGCCGATAAGGGGATCCGCAAGGTTCAGCGCTTCCTTGGCTCTCGGCTCGACAATCTCTTTTTTGGCATTCTCGTAGAGCTGCATCAGCATCTGTTTACCCACTTCGCCAAGGCTCTTGAGTGGAGGACTAAGAGGCGCTATAGGGGGAGGGAAAACCACGTTTTGTAAAAGAGCCGCCTGCTTTTTTGCGAAGAGGCCTCCTAATCCAGTGAGGAGGGGACTCAATGCGGCGAGAGCTTCCTTCTGATGGGGAGCATTGGCCGCCTCCTGCATTTTATGGAGCTCTTTTTTGACAAAACGGTTGACAAAGACGCCCAAATTCTTTGCCACTGCCGGTGTTGTGCGGACTGTTGTCCCGACCTGCAAAGGGTTAATCTGATGGTATTTAAGAGCTGCTGGAGCGGGCTTGATCAGCCTCTGTTTTAAAAATTCAGCCTTAGCGGCAATCTCCTTTTCATCTTGAGTCGGACGGTAGGGAACCGCAGGCCAAATCGCCCGTTTTACAAAAGCGATCACCTTCTCAGCTGCTACTACTATCTTGCTTGTTACAAGTGCCGGCCAAGTTGCGACCTGCGAAAAAAAGTGAGGCTGGCGAATCTCATGTTTGGCTTTGACTTTTGGCATCTGACTCCAAAAAAAACATTAAATTTGCACTATAACGAAAAAAAGATTTTTCGCAAAGCAAAGAAACATTACCTTAGAAAGTCTTAACATTTTTTGGCTCGGATGGCCAAAAAGAGAGGGATCTCTTCGCGGCTTCGATTTTCCATGCGCGCCGCCGATCCCGTGCTTTTTTTGTCTGAGTACCACTCTTCCATGATCTCCATGACAAATCCGGCTTCCGCAAGCCAGTGTGAGTAGGAGGTTAAGGGATGATGAAAGGAGAAGGTTTCACTCGACGCCATTTTTTGGCCAGGATGCATCTGGATGGGAATCTTCATGGAGCTGTGATACCGGTCAATGCGCCTGTATTGAATCTTTTTTTCTTGATCGACTCCCCAAGAAGATTGGCGCGGAATGCGAAAGCAGGGATGGTTAAGAACGAGAACAAATGTCCCCTCCGGCCGAAGGTGGGAAGCGGCATTGCGCATCGCAAGCTCGGGGCGCTCCAGATTTTGGGCCGCTAAAATCAGCGTCGCGTGTGAAAAGTCGCTCTTTGCAAGGGTGAGAGGTTTGACAATATCGCCCACCTGAAATTCTTTACAACTCTCCTGTTTCTGCTTAGCAGCGTTGATAAGGGATGCCGAGGCATCGACCCCCAGGTAGGGAGCATCTTTGGGCAGATGGCGCGCAAGGACCCCATTGCCGCAAGCTAAATCGAGAAGCGCATCGACAGGACCCAGCAGGCGTATCACCCCTGGAATGATAAGCTGCCGATGGTAGTAGTGCCCCTCTTCGCCAACTAGGCCATGGTACCACTTGCCGACCCCCTCCCACGAAGTGGTGGGTCGTCTACTTCTTGGGTTCTGATGCATAGACACAATATACGAATTTGACAACTTAATCACCAGTGGATTAAAGCAGAGATAAAAGGAATCAGCATGTTTGACTTCAATAGCCTCAACCGAGTCGTCTTTCACACCGTCGACAGTCTGGAGAAGTTGGCTGCGAATCCCTCGCATGATTTAAAGCCCATTACAAAGGAGTTATCCGCAACAAACGAGGCGTTAGAAGAGACCATCGATCAGAGCCTAGTCTCAGAGGCAGCTATGAAAGCCATCACAGGCCTGCGCAAAGACTTAAGAGCGGAGGTGATCCGCAATATTTCGAGCCAGCTCCTCACTAACATCCCTCTACTCCAGATCCAAGTTGGAACAGCTCAAACTCAGCAAAGCCTTTTTTCTAAAGAGCTCAAAAAGTTTGAAGAGCGTCTTCAGTATGTGTTAAAAGGCCTTAAAAAGAGCCGTGGAGGCCAAGCGGCAGAAGTGGAACAGGATACACCTGAATGAAACCCCTTATTTTGCTCGCTCTGCTCCTAACCTCTTTTATTTACGCCGAGGAGGCCCCTATGTTTTCCCGTTTAAAAATTGAGAGCCCGGCCTTTGCAGACAGCGAAAAAATCCCTCCAAAATATACCTGTGAAGGGGATGACCTCTCCCCTCCCCTCAAATTCAGCGCCATTTCGCCCAAGACGAAAAGTTTAGCTCTCATCGTCGATGACCCTGACGCTCCGAGCGGCACCTTTGACCACTGGATCGCTTGGAATCTGCCCCCCACAACAGAGCTTGCAGAGGGCGCTTCCGTTCCCAACCAGGGTATCAACGGCTTTGGCGCCACCCGTTACCGCGGCCCCTGTCCCCCGCGCGGGAAACCACATCGCTACTTCTTTAAGCTCTACGCCCTCGATACAATGGTTGGTCTTGAAGATGGAAGTACAAAAGATGCTCTTCTAAATGCTATGAAAGGGCATATCGTGGATCAGGCAGAGCTAATCGGGACCTACCAGCGTTAAGAATCAAAGTAGTTTTTTTCTTTTTCAGGATCGACAGGGCACATTAAGGCGCACAGGATATAACGAATAACCGAAGGACCCTCGCGCAAGGTAGCGCTTAAGCGAATATTAGCCTAATATCGATACTGTTCAGGCTTATAGGGCCCTTCCACAGGAACTCCTAAATAGTCAGCCTGTTGAGGCGTCAACTCAGTGAGATGCACACCCAGTTGAGGAAGGTGGAGGCGGGCCACCTTTTCGTCGAGCCATTTGGGAAGATGGTAGACTCCGATAGGGTATTTGCCCAGATTAGTCCAGAGTTCTATTTGAGCCAGCACCTGATTGCTGAAAGAATTGGACATGACAAAAGAGGGGTGGCCCTTGGCGCAGCCAAGATTGACAAGGCGCCCTTTAGCTAGCAAGATGAGGCTTTTGTGCTTTGTTTTCCACACATATCTATCGACAAGTGGCTTAAGAGGCTTCTCGACAATCTCTGAATTGTTGACAAGCCAGTCAACGTCAATTTCACTGTCAAAATGGCCAATGTTGCACACAATCGCATTGTCTTTCATCTTTTCCATGTGTGCGCCGCGAATCACGCCTATGCATCCTGTGGCCGTCACAAACAGATCCCCAAGAGGAGCCGCCTCTTCCATCGTGACCAGCTGATAGCCCTCCAGTGCTGCCTGATAGGCGCAGATCGGATCAATTTCTGTGATTAAGACTCGCCCTCCCATCCCTGTCACTGCTTGCGCGCAGCCTTTCCCCACATCGCCATACCCTGCAATCACGACGACCTTGCCCGCAATCATCAGATCTGTGGCACGCTTGACCCCATCCAGAAAGGATTCGCGGCAGCCATAAAGATTATCAAACTTCGATTTAGTCACCGCGTCATTGACATTTATGGCTGGACAGCCCAACTCTCCAAGACGATGCATTTTTTTAAGGTTTCGGACCCCCGTCGTCGTCTCCTCTGTTATCCCACGAATGGCTGGAGAAGATCAGGGTGTTTGTCGTGCACCCAGCGCGTCAAGTCCCCTCCATCATCGATAATCATGTTTAAAGGCTCTTTTCCAAAGAAAAGTGTCTGCTCGATGCACCAGTCATACTCCTCCAGTGTCATCCCCTTCCAGGCAAAGACAGGGGTGCCTTTCGCTGCAACGGCAGCAGCCGCCTCATCCTGCGTCGAATAGATATTGCAAGAGCACCAGCGCACTTCTGCCCCTAAGGCCTGCAAAGTCTCAATCAAAACAGCTGCCTGCACCGTCATATGGAGGCATCCGGCAATCCGCGCCCCTTTAAGCGGCTGCGCAGAGGCAAATTCATGCCGCAAGGCCATGAGGCCAGGCATCTCGCTCTCCGCCATCTCAATTTCATGGCGGCCAAGAGCGGCGAGCTGCTGCCCTTGGGGAGTGGAGATGTCTAGATTATTGACGATGCGATAGGAATGCATGCTTTAACGGACCTAACCTTTTTCTTTATCTTTACTCGCGACTCACATTTCCTTCGAATCAAAACAGACAATTTTTTTTGATTGTTCAAACTTTGAGGCTAGCTTGAGAATTCCCTTTTCAGGCATGCAGGAAAACAAGAGGGAAATCCTAACCTATGAATGATGATCAAGAATCTAAAATAAGCTCCCATGCCAGAGATCACATGGCAAATGAGAGAACATTTCTTGCTTGGATAAGAACCAGTATAGGAATAATGGCTTTTGGTTTTGTCGTTGAAAAATTTGCCATATTTATAAAACAAATTTCACTTTTACTAGGAAAATCGCATGCGCAAATTCTGCCTGAAACTTCTCACTCTCTTCAAGGATACTCTTCGATTTTCGGAGTATTTCTCGTCTCTCTCGGTGTGCTCATATGCCTGCTTGCCTTCATTAAATATAAAAAAGTTGAGAAGCAGATAGAGGGTAATACCTATCAAGCATCAATACTTCTTAACATCATGCTTACATTATCTGTATTGTTAATTGGAGTTTTTTTAGTTGTTTATTTAAATAGTAGTGTTTTGTAAAAAATTACACATAAACACAAGGTCTAACAAAGCAACTGATGAGACTTTTGAAATTTACGCATGCAGCTTCTTCAAAATTGTGTGATAGGGCGAACTGATTTCGCGCACATCTTGCTCGATCCCTTTCTGGATCGCTTTGACACTGGTCATGACTGTGGAGTGGTCGCGGGAGAAAATCTCGCCGATTTTAATGTAGGCAAGTTTGAGCTCGACGCGGCAGAGGTACATGGCGACCTGGCGCGGCAAGACGCAGTCGCGCGTTTGCGCTTTGCCTAAGACATCTTCTGAACGGATGCCAAAGTATTGCGCGACGACTTCGATAATTTTTTCGGGAGTGAGGATGGCCTGCTCCTCTTCTAAAATTAGATCTGCGAGAACGTGCCGAATCTGCGGGATGGTGAGCTGGGTCGAGGTCTGGCGCTGTTCATTGAGGTGGGAGCGCAGCATGAGGGCTTGAAGAGCCCGGTGGAGGGACTTGGTTCCGCTTGCAAAGGTCTCCATCAGAAAGGCGATGGCTTTGGGATGCAGCGGAAACTGCAGCGCGCGGCTCTTCCTTTCGAGCAGCTGCCCCATCTCCTCCCCTTTCAATGAGTCGAGGGGAAGCACGACGCCCCATTCAAAGCGGCTGATGAGGCGCGGCTCAATGAGCTGCAGCTCTCCCGGTGGAACATGGGCGCTGATCAGGATCTGTTTGTTGCTCAAATGGAGCGCATTAAAGGTGTGAAAGAGCTCCTCTTGCGTGGCAGCTTTGCGTGAAAAAATATCCGCATCGTCGATGATCAGGACATCGCTATTGCGATAGATCTGTCGAAACTGGCTCATCTCTCCTGCACGTATGGCAGAGACGACGTGGTTGGTAAAGGTCTCTCCGCGCACAAAAATCACGTTCAAACCACTGCTTCGGAAAGCTTTCGCTGCCGCCATCAGGAGATGGGTCTTTCCCGATCCAGTGCCCCCATGAAGGAAGATCGGATTAAAAGTCGCAAGCTCAGCTGGAACTGTGAGTTGGCTTTGAGAATCGGGTTCATAACCGGCAACCTTGCAGAGGAGTCTAAAGGGAAGAAGGTTTGGTTCCGAGACAACAAAATTATCGAACGTGCAGTCTGAGTCAAGCGCGTCAAAAGTGAGCGTAAAGGAAGAGACTTCAGCTTTTTTTGCCTTAGGTTTCTGATTTTTGGCTGTCTCGCCCGGGACCGAAAGGTGCACCTTGATGCGCTTTTGGCTGCCGTTGACAAGCTGAGAGAGGACTTTGGGCCGCACATGCTCCTCAAACCAGAGAACATGGAACGCATCCTTTGCTTCCAGATAGAGATTGCCCGCATCAAATTTTAAGACTTTCAGAGGTCTTAACCACTTGCGGACTGTCTCCAGGCCTAGTTCACTTTCCTGTTGATCGAGAAAAAAATCCCATACCTTCATTTCTTTTTTGCTTCACTCTTAACTGGAGCTGGTTTCAGTTTCATCTGGCGCTGCGTCCACCACTGCTGGAGCATTCCAAGCAGCAGAGAAGAGAGCCAGTAGATATTGAGGCCCGACGGAAAATGGTAGAACATGATGCAGAAGACAACCGACATGATGCTTCCCATCGCCCGCTGCTGGCGCTGCTGGTCTGTCCAGAGCTTGGGATCTTTTGGAAGCGTCGACGACATCCTCTGCTGGAGGAACATCACGAGTCCCAAAATGACGGGCAGCAGGTGAAACTGATTGCCGATGAAAAAGATAGGGGTATTCCAACTGAAGAGTACGTCTGGGGCTGTTAAATTGTCGATCCAGCCGGGAATAAAGCTAGCTCCCCGCAGCGCAAAAGTGGACTTGAGCAGGTCAAACATCCCGATAAGAAAGGGCATCTGAATCAGGAGCGGCAAACAGCCAGACATTGGATTGATCTTGCGGTCGCGGTAGAGCTGCATCACCTCCAGCTGCGCCTTTTTGGGATCTTTTTTGTATTTTTCTTGAATCGCCGTCACCTCAGGAGCAATCTGCTGCATGCTCAGCATCGACTTGGTCGACCAGGCATTTAAAGGGTAGAGCATCAGCCGCAGCGCCACAGTCAAGAGAACAATGGAAAGGGCCCAGGAGTTGGTGAGAGTGTGAAAGAAATTCATCAAAATAAAGAGAAACTTTGCAAATGGCTCAGAAATGAAGGAGAACCATCCGTGGAAGGTCTGGCTGGCAATAAAGTCGGGATTATATCCCGTTGCAGGATCGGAATAAAACTGGTCAACAGCCTTTAAGATATCATCTGCATAGGGCCCTGCAAACAGATGAAACTTCATCGCGCCGCCTTTAGTTGCCAAGGGCAAGAGCATCAAGTAGCCAGGGAGCTCTTGCGGCTTAAAACGCTCATATTCAGAACCGAGAGCTAAAAGGCGCGAAGGCACCAGGGTCCCTGGTACATACTGAACTCTGTAGCCGGCATCGATGGGGGTAATGGGGTTGAGGATTAAGCCTAAGAAGCCGTTGGAGTTGCTGATCCAGTCTGGATAGATGGAGCTGGTCGTCAATGCATCCTTGGGCAGATCGATCGCCTCCACTTCCGCTTTTTTGTTGCGCGTGATGCGGTATTTGAGCGAAGGGGCCGGATTCCCCGAAATAATCTCAACATCTGGAACACCTGTTGTCAGCCAGAGGCCGCGGCTGTCGCCTTGAATCTCAACTGTCACGTCGACACAATAGGGTGCCCCCTTTTCTTCTAAGGCGATCGAGTAGGTTTTTGTAATGCGGCGGTGTGCCTGTTTCGATTCAAAAATGATCGAATTTTTGTCAAAGTGCTTCACCTGATACACCAGCTCAGCCACTTCTGGATATTCGGAAACAATATTGAGGGCGTAAAATCTGGGGGCGACGCGGGTCATCTGCTTGCGCGGATGTTCGATCAGATCCCGGCGAATAAGAGGATAGTAGCCGCCAAGATGCCCTTCGACATGATCCTCATAGGGTCCTTCCGGTTTGGCTCCAGAAGTGTAGTAGGGGTGAGCTGGAAACCGCGCATTATAGGGGCTGTGCTGTACCATTTCGCGATCAAACTCAATCTCGCGCACAACGCTCGCCTTATTCGTTTCAGAGGCAAAGGGCAGATTGATCTCAACGAGGGCCCCTCCATAATTGGAAAAGACAAGCTGCTGATACGCGTTTTCCAGAACATAAAATTTCTCTTCCAGGGTTGCAGCTGTGGTAATAGCCTCTTTTTCGGCCGGCTTTTCAATCAGGTCGACAGCGCTTGGAATCTCCTCTAAGTAGATCAGATCTTTTTTTTCGCTCTCATAGATAGCGACGGGAAGATAGCCACTGACTGTTTTTAGAACCACAATGCCGTTTGAGATTTTTTCAGATGGCTCCTGCGGAGCCCCTCCACTTTCTGCGATCTCTTTTTTGAGCAGCGCTATTTTTGCCTGGGGGAGTGAAAAGTGACCATCGACATAATCGGCCACATTGATGCGCACAGGCTCTTTAAGCTGCCCTGGATAGAGCGAAATGAGAGCCAAATCAAAAGTGCCAAAATCGGGAAGGTTGCCTATCAGCAGCTTTTCAGGCAAACCTGCGGCGTAGATGAGAATCGAAGAGAACTCAGGAGCCGCAATCAGATGATACTCTTCCAAGGGCTGGTTTGAACCCATTTTGCGGGCAAAGATCTGTTTGGGGGGAGATTTGTCCCACGCCAGCGTAAGAATGGAGTGCAGGTCTTGAATCCCGCTAGTCAAAAATTCATTGGCCTGGGCATCCCCAAAGAGCTCCACAAGAGGCAGTTCGCTCGCTTTGACCGCACGCTTGGCGCTATCGGCCTCAAGCTGCCGCACCTTTTGCGCTTTCCGTTCGCTCTGCTGCCTGTTCCATTTCTCCACACCCTCCTGATTCTGATAGTGGAAAAATAAATTGATCAGAAAGAAGGCTGCTGCAACAGAAACGAGAAAAAGAAGAGTGCGTTTTTCCATAAATTTGGCTATTGTAAATTGAGTTTGCGAAAGAATAACAGATTTGTGGAGAAATGAGAAGATTTTTTGTCACGGCTTTGCTTTTATGGGGAGATCTTCATGCCTCTGAAAAAGTGGAAGCTGCCCTCAAAAGCTTGCAGAACCAGGATCAGGAGGGGGCCTTTCGAACCTTTTTGAAGGCGCTGGACGAAGCAAAAAGTGAGTCGGCTCGCTCACCCTCTGTGGAGGAGCTGAAACTCTACAGGGAAGCCTTAGAATATTATCTCGACCATTCACGCCCTCCGCAAGAGACAGCCCTTCAGCTGCTTAAAACTTATGGGGAGCTAGCTGAAAAGCATCCCGATTACCATCAAGTGCGCCTTCTACTCGCCCTTGCACACGCTAACCTAGGGCAGTTTAAAGAATTTTTTACCCTATTTTATCCCAGCTTTTGCGCCTATCCGGACCACTATCTTGTCTATAAAACGAAAGCGGTCCTGCACATTAAACTATTTGAGAGAAGCCGCAGTGTGGCCGCTAGGGAAGCGGAGAGCGCTTTCGTCAGACTTAATGTCCAGCGCGCACTCGAGCGAAAAAGCGATGAGTGTGGCCTTTACAAGTTAGCGATCTTGTTTGCAGAAGAAAAAAATAAGGAGAGGGAGGTAGAGGCTTGCTTGAACAAAATCCTCAACAGCTCTATGATAATCTCGCGATCAGACCTCCCCTTCTTCGCCCAGCAAACCCTCGATGTGAGGAGGCTGGATTTGACAGAACGTTTGATCGAAAAGGCGCGCCACTGGTATCCCTATAGCCGCTGTCTCGATATTTATCAGCAAAGGATAAATGATGATCCATGCAAATGACGCACGCATTTTAGGAGACTACCGAGTCATCAAACAGATTGGACAGGGGCCTCTCGGATCTGTTCTGCTCGCTGAACATCGTTTTCTCAAAACTCCCTATGTCCTCAAAGTACTTCCTGAAGAGCTCTCCACGGACCGCAACTTCATCCAGCGCTTTGAAGAGGAGGTGGCCCTTCTCGCCTCTCTCGACCATCCCCACATCGTCAAAATCCATAACATCTCCTTTGCTCAAGGACAATATTTTCTTGTCACCGATTGCATTGTCGATGAGATGGGAGAGACGACCAACTTCGCTCAATACATGCTAGCGCGCGGCAAGGCTCTGGAGGAAAATGAGCTGATGCGACTTCTGCTGCAACTTGCAGACGCTCTCGATTATGCCCACAGCAGCAAAGGTATCGCCCATCGCAGCGTCAAGCTCAATAATATCTTGGTCAGCAGAGCCAAGAATGGAATCACGCTGCATCTCTCCGATTTTGGCCTCTCCCGCATCATCGGAATGGGAGCCATCTTGACGCGCACCTATAAAATGGTTGCCGAGGCGCTTGGGATTGCCCACGCCGTTGCAACCCCAAAAACAGGTCCTGAGCGCTATCCTGCGCCTCCCGTCGACGTCTCCAAGTTGACTCCGCTCCACACCTCTTTTCTGCAAAATTATCTCTTTTTAGCCCCTGAACAGAAACGGCTCGACAGCGTTCTGACTGTTGATTTCAAGGCTGACATTTTCGGATTTGGCGTTCTGGCCTATTATCTCCTCACCGGCGAATTTCCTGAGGGAAGATTTCCAATGCCCTCAGAGCTAATTGGAGAGACTCATATGGATTGGGACAGGCTCGTCTATCTCTGCTTGCAGAGCGACCCAGCAGCTCGACCTGTTGAACTTGTTTCCCTTCTTCAACAGATCGGGGCGGGCAAAATCGCAAAGCTGGAAAAAGTCGTCGAAAAGGTGATGCCAGAAATTGCTCCCCTGCAAACGGCTCATGCTGCAAGTCCCTCCATGCAGACGCTAAAACCTGTAATCCGTGTGGCCACACTCGAAAGACCAGAAACAGATCTCGACCCTGCCGCCGTCTTTCAGATCGATACGACTGTCAAGCAGTACCAGCCGGAGCGAAAAGAGGTCAAAAATATTCAGCCGCTGATGACCGATATGGTGATCATCCCGGGAGGCAATTTCAACCGAGGGAGCAACTCTGGAAACCGCGACGAGATGCCGCGCCATCAGGTGCAGCTCGAGAGTTTTGCCATCGATGTGCATCCTGTCACAAATGAGCAGTTTGTGCGCTTCTTAGAGGCAATGGGCGGAGAAAAAGACTCCAACCATAACGATATCATCCGGATGCGCGATTCGCGCATCAAGCGCAGCGGCGGACGCCTCAGCATTGAATCGGGTTATGCCCGCCATCCGGTCGTCGGCGTAACCTGGTATGGCGCCATCGCCTACGCAAAATGGGTCGGCAAGCGGCTACCAACAGAAGCGGAGTGGGAAATTGCGGCGCGGGGAGGCCTTGAAAACTCTCTCTATCCCACCGGCGATGACATTGAAAAATCGCAGGCTAACTTTTTCAGCGCCGACACCACAGCTGTCGCTAGCTATACTCCCAACGACTATGGCCTCTATGACATCGCTGGGAACGTGTATGAGTGGTGCTACGACTGGTATGGCTATAACTCCTATGAAGCCGCCGTACAGGAGCCGGAAAACCCGAAAGGCCCTCTCCAGGGCGTCTACCGCGTGTTGCGCGGCGGCTGCTGGAAGAGCCTGAAAGAGGACTTACGCTGCAGCAAGCGGCACCGCAATAATCCAGGTACTGTCAATGGAACCTACGGCTTCCGTTGCGCAGCGGATGTGGAATGATCGTGGCCTCTATTCTCTTTGTCTGCTTAGGAAATATCTGCCGCTCCCCAGCCGCTGAAGGGGTATTGCGCCGCATGGCCTCCAACCAGCCGCAATTTGCCGACCTGCATATTGAAAGCTGCGGCATGGGCGACTGGCATGTGGGTCAACTCCCCGATGCCCGCATGCGCGAAGCCGCCCTTGCGCGCGGGTTAACATTAAACAGTCGCGCTCAATGCTTCCACCCCTCTTTCTTAGATCGCTTTGATTTTATCCTTGCAGCTGACCATCCCGTTTTACACGACCTTTTCCAGTACGCTACTGCCGAACAGAAAGCCAAAATTCATCTCATCACCGCTTTTTCGACCCGCTATTCCAACGAAGAGATCCCAGACCCCTATTACGGAGGCGACGCTGGATTTGAACTTGTACTGGACATGATTGAAGATTCCTGCGAAGGACTTCTTCTACAGATTAGAATTAATAGTTGACTTATAGTTAAAGATTTGTTACTATTGTTATTATTCTGTTAATCAGGAGGATTAGAAGGTATGAGTAGCCCAGAAATTTTTCCAACTCCACCCCCTTCTCCCGTCTACAGCTCCAGCCCCCCTCCAAGTCCTGCAGCGCGCAGCTTTCTGAGCTGTTCCCAGGAGGCCCTTTTAGCTCCATCGACCCTTTCTGAGCTACATAAAAGCCAAGAATTAAAAAAAAGAGTTTCGCCTCTTCGCAAATCGGACGATGCAGTGCCTTCCCCCTTCGTTCCGCCACCTGCCGAGCCAAAGCCCGAGCCAAAACCTAAAGCTGATCCGGCCCTCATGGCCCCCTATAGGGAGCGCTTTCGCAAAATGGAGGCGCAAGCCTCTAGCAAGCCAATTCCGGAAAAAGAGAGGTCCACAGCCTACCCAGAAGCATCATTGAAGAGTTCAGAAGATAAAAACCGCTATCCCGACGTATTGCCAACAAGTCTTGGCCTCGTGACTATAAAAGCGAAACCCGGCTACATCAATGCAAACCACTTCGAGGGGATGATTATCACGCAAGGACCTCTTAAAGCGACTGTAGAAGACTTCTGGCTGATGGTTTTCGAAAATAGTTCTCAGATCGTCTGTCTGACCAACCACATGGACTTCGTCAATGGCGTCCTCAAAGAAAAAACTCACCCCTACTGGACCTCCGATTTTCAATCGCCACTTGTAAAGGTGCGCCTGGTCGAAGGACCTATGGTCGCCATCCCGGGTGATTCTGAACGAGTGACTCGGCGCATTTTTGAGATTACTGTCGGAGACAAAGTCAAACGCATGACACATTGGCACTACGAAAACTGGCCCGATCATGGGATCTGCGATTCAATGAAACTGGCAGGTTTAGTTAATCTTGTGCTCGATCATGGCGGAGACCCCACTGTGCATTGTAGTGCAGGGATCGGCCGCTCGGGCGTATTTGCAGGTGCAAAAGTAGGCATCGAGAAGAAGCGCGCAACAGGAACTGCCCCATCAGAGCAAGAGAGCGATGGAACGATCGTTGCTTTAAGAAAGCGGCGGCCGATGTCTGTTCAAAATCCCGCGCAGCTAAAGCTAATTGCGGACAGTCTCAAATAAAGTTTGCCGCCATATAGAGCGGATAACGCTCCCTTTCAACCGCAAGATTCTGCGCGCTTAGAATGATCTTAAATGGGGGGTGATACTTTGCAACAAATTGAGAGAGGCTTTTGCCATGTATGACCCATCCAGATTTTACCTCAACTGGTATGACCTTTCCCTCTTTTTGAAGCAGAAATTCTACCTCTGCAGTTTTCTCCTGCCAGCTGTAGAGCGACTCTTGCCCTCTGCATAAAAATTCCTGGGCGACAAAATTTTCAGCAAAGTAGCCTTTATATGAACCGTAATCCTGCCCCAAAATGACCTCGTGCTAGAGCGTTTTAGAATATCTTTTGAAGTGAAAACGAAAAAATAAATATAAACCCGACTTGCGCCCTATCAATGACTCATCTGATGCGCGCTTGTTTTGGTGGCTAAAACGGGGCAATTTTCGCCTACTTTACTCAAGTATGTCAAAAATTGCCCCGTTTTAGCCTCCAAAAAATCGCATCATCAGCTGAATCACCGCTAGGGCGCAAATCGGGTTATAAGCAATTTCATGATAAAACCTTGTGCGGTGACAGCGTCTATTCTTCTAGGCAATAGCCTTGTCAAACTACTAAAAGAGGTCTCGATTTTTTTCTCAGCTTACCTCGAATATAGTTAAGGGACCCTGAATGCTGTCTTTTTGAATTAACCTTTCTTTCAGGTAAGAAATGGATTCCTGCAATATCTGAAAGCTCTTCTTCAAATTGATAATCGGTATATGCTTTGTCACCGTAAATCTTTGATCCCTCTCTTAGATCAATGTGCATAGTCTTAAAAGCAGTAATATCAGTGTGAGAAGCTGGTGTAATGATAAACTCTACAGGTAGTCCAGAAGCTGTTGTCAGCATGTGAAGCTTAAAACCATAATAGAATTTCTTTTTCGCTTTGCAAAATCCGATAAACTCTTTGCCTTTAAACCCGATTTGCGCCCTAGCGGTGATTCAGCTGATGATGCGATTTTTTGGAGGCTAAAACGGGGCAATTTTTGACATACTTGAGTAAAGTAGGCGAAAATTGCCCCCTTTTAGCCTCCAAAACAAGCGCGCATCAGATGAGTCATTGATAGGGCGCAAGTCGGGTTTTAAGGATTTTGCACCGATAACTCCTGTAATTAGCACAAACTTCTACAGGCATGCTATCCACGAGGTATTCAAGAGTATTATTTTCTCGATGAAAGACTTGAGCGACAATATGAAAAGCCATTTGCCAAATTGAAGCATCTATAGCGTGCAATTGACGATTTAGCCTGCTTTCACTCAGCATATTAGTAATATGACCATTCCACATGAGCACTTGACGTGCCCTAGAAAAATTGCCTCCATAAAATAGGGCTGCTGTGATAGCGACGGTCATAATTTCAGCTAGATTCATTTTACATTGAGGATCAGATTTGACATTTTATGCTTTCAAATGATCATACGCACAAAGACCGAGCTTGACGATGATGGGGAGCGCCACCATTGCGACAATGGAGGCGACGGGGTGGATGCCGCCCGCCCGGAGGGCCACAAAGTCGTGGGCGGGCATATGGTTTTTGGGAGTAAGGGCCGATAGGGCGTAGAAAATGTGGCCGACGAGGCTGATGATCGCCGTCACTTTGAGGTAGCGGCTCAAATTGGGATGCGTCTTTCTAATGGCGTGTGCGATGCCGATGTGAGCGCTGTTGACCAGTACGGCAGCAGCAGGACCTGCCCCTGCCACAATGAGGCGCGATCCCTTTTCACCAAAAAACTGCCCAAGCTTTGTCAGTCCGTTTGTCCAAAAGCTTGTCGCGCCCCCTTGAAAAGGTCTCACGATGATTTCAGGCTGCGCATTCTTATAAAGCAGGGAAGCGGCCACTAGATGCCCCCCTTCATGAATGACCAGGTCGCGCGTGGTGCTATCCAGAATAGAGAAATTGAGGGGAGCGATGTAGTTGCAAACGGTGAGGGAGTGGCGGCAGAATTTGGAGGAAAAGGAGTGGGGATTCTGATTGCGCTCGGCACAAAAGGCAAAAACGCCTCCAAGGGAGCGCACAACGGTATTGATGGCCACGATGGCAAGGGCGCTGATGATAAGGAGGGAGGCTCCAGCAGGGGTTGTCAGAAAGAAGCTTGTAACCGAAACAAACGCAAAGCTGACAGCTAGCTCCGTTAAACTGACGCGCGCGACCTCTTTGATAATTTTCCAAGCAGTGGCTTTCGCTGAAAGGGAGGCTTGCGGTTTTTGATCAGCAGAAATTGGCCGAGCAGCTGCGATAGTAACTAAATTTGGCATTTTATATACATTTAGTAAATTAAGTTTAAATATTAATAGAAATTTCTAATTATGGTCAATCAA
Organism: uncultured Parachlamydiaceae bacterium; assembly: GCA_963745935.1. GTDB lineage: Bacteria > Chlamydiota > Chlamydiia > Chlamydiales > Parachlamydiaceae > JAJFUZ01. The sequence continues at coordinate 237,236 of CAVUZO010000002.1, read as the reverse complement.
ATTTACTGTTGCAGCGCTTGACCGAATTCGCTAAACTCTCTGCCAAAGTACCAGGACTTAACTCTATGAAGCTTCTTCTCTCCAAGCCGCGCGGCTTTTGCGCAGGCGTCGAACGCGCCATTGAAACTGTAGAAAAAGCGCTCGAGCTGTGGGGGCCGCCAATCTATGTGAAGCATGAGATCGTGCACAACCGCTACGTGGTCGACGGGTTGAAAAATAAGGGGGCCATCTTCATTGAAGATCTGAATGACGTTCCCGAAGGGGCTCGCCTCATCTACTCTGCCCATGGCGTATCGCCCGCCGTTCGCGATCAGGCGAAAGCGCGGAAGCTAATCGAGATCGATGCCACTTGCGGCCTCGTCACGCGCGTCCATTCTGCTGTCAAGAGATACGCTGGGATGGGCTACCAGGTTGTCCTGATTGGCCATCGCAACCATGTGGAGATCATTGGAACGGCAGGAGAAGCTCCCGATGTCACCACCATTGTCGAATCGGTTGAGGATGTGGCTAAACTCAACTTTGACCCGCAAGAAAAGCTCTTTTACATCACTCAGACCACCTTAAGCTTGGATGATGTCAAAGAGGTGACAGACGCTCTCAGAGTAAAATATCCGAAAATTGAAACGCTGCCAAGCTCCTCGATCTGTTATGCGACCACAAACCGGCAGATGGCGCTCCGCGAAATTACCGACCAGACCAATCTGGTGCTCGTTGTGGGAGACCCGCAAAGCTCCAACTCCAACCGCTTAAGAGAGGTGGCCTCCAAGCGCGGCATCCCCTCCTACCTCATCAATAATGCCTCTGAGATCCAACCTGAATGGGTCAAGGGAGTCGAAACGATCGGGTTGACAGCGGGAGCCTCTACGCCCGAGTCAATTGTGCAGGCGTGCATCCAGAAGCTGATCAGCTGCGGTGTTCAAGAGGTTGAAGATGTGGTCTTCACAAATGAAGATGTGGTCTTCCAACTGCCCAAGCCAATCGTTACCGCTCTTAGAACATGAGAATTATCTATCTTCTTTTTCTCCTTTGCAGCTGCAGTGTGAACGCGCCGACTAAAATTAAGGTTGAAATTGCAGGCAGAGAGGAAGAAACTGCAATTTACCGTGCCGAAATTCCTCCTGGGTGGGACTACAAACCTGTTTTAAGCGAGCGGCGCGACACCACGCGTCCCCTTGCCGAGTTTCACTTCGGAGCCATTCGCCTCACTTTTCATAACTTTCCGGTCGACTCTCCCGAGCAGGAGGTCCCCCCTCTTGCCCAAGTCGCGCGCTGGAAAAGACAGTTTAAACAGCTCGATCCTGCTACCGCCTCGATTAGTCCACAAGCCTTTTCAGGCTTTGTGGGGACTCTATTTGAAGGGACAGGGATGCTTGAGGGAGAGATTAAAACCATGATGGCATGGGCCATGCAGCTTGCCCCTGAGCATGCGCAGCATCTCCAAAATCCTGCCTCGAAAGCGGAGGCGGCCCATTATCGCGAAATGCGCGCCTCCTTTACCCTGAAGGCGGTAGGTCCAGTAGAATTGATCCTAGAACAGAAACCTGCGCTTGTTGCCTTTGCTCGAAGTTTTGAACTAATTGAGGAGCTGCCTTCTGAGTTATGATCCGTTTTCTTGGAAGTGTCACCTTTGCCCTCTTGTTAATTGGAGTGACTGCTCTTTTTGTCATTGCAGGCACTTTTATAGAATCGGTCACAGGTTCGCATCGCTTTGCGGCCCATTTTACCTACAGCAGTCCCCACTTTGCTTGGCTGCTGGTCGGCTTTTTTATCAATATCCTCGTTTCAGCACTGCGACGCTGGCCTTTTAAAAAGCGGCACATCCCCTTTTTAATTACCCATACAGGTCTCCTGATGATCCTGAGCGGCGCTCTGATCAAAAACCATTATGGAATTCAGGGCGTCATGCGGATCGCTGAAGGAAGCGGTAGCTCGGAGATTCTAATTCCTGATACTCACGCTCTTTTGGTCGAGTCTAAAGAGGGGCGGGAATATTTTTCTGTTCCTGTCCAATCTCTGCACTTGAACCAAGTGGCAACCCTTCCTCATAGCATTGAAAAACGGGAAACTTGGATAAAGGGAGAGCAATTAAGCATCGCAGGGCTGCCTCCGATACCTGTCGGAACAAGCGTGAAAGCGCATCTGGTTCCTGAAAGTGAGCCGTGGACAATTTGGGCGCTGGATTTGAGCGAAATTATACTGAAAGACCCCTATGGGAGAATCCATCGTCAACCCCTCTCATCGGACAGCTTAGTCGCTTACGACCGCGGCTATGGAGGCTATGCCGTGCAATTGAAAATTCCTTATATTTCGAAAAGCCCAAACGAAATTGAAAAAGAGCGGCTCACTCTCTTAAAAGAGCAGCTTGCCGCTGCCAAGCTAGGGGAACTTTCTCCCCCTTTGCGCCTCCTCTTTTACGCTTGCAGGGAAACGGGGGTTGACTTTGCCAGCTGCTGCGTCACATTCCTGGATCACTGGAGACAAACGGAAGGGTGGCTCTATCCGTCTAACCGGGAACTTCCTTCTGAAATTGAGGGGACGCTCGCATGCCTAGATTGGAGCCGAGCGCCTGACGGCGACTTGCAGGGAGCTCTCTGGATTGCAGCGCTGGCAGACCGACATGACCTTATGGGAAAAGATTTTTTAAACGAGTTGCCCTTTTTAGAAGCTTCGAGTGTGACGCACCTTGCACAGCAGCTGATGGCGCTCGCCGACCAGCTGCCTAAATGCCCTCTCAAAAACGTGGCGCCCCCCCGACTCTTTTCCGCCTACCTCAGCGCTTACGATCTGCACCTTAACGCCATTCCCTATGGGGAGGTCAAGCAGGAGTGGCTGACACTAGAAACTCCCTTGGCAGTCCACTATGAGCCGGCGCCCCCCTCAAAAAAATGGGAAGAGAATCGCCCTGTCATCTCATTAAAAGCCACATTAAACGGGAAAACAAGCCTCTTTTCGATCGGATATGACCCAACCGCCACGGGCTTGAAATGGCCTCTTCTTGGAGGCGCTTTCCGCGTGCGCTACCAGCCTCAAGCTGTAAAACTCCCCTATCAGGTACGTCTCAGACAGGCGCGCCAGATCTGCTACCCAGGAAGCTGCCAGCCCTACAGTTTCGAAAGCGACCTGCTCATTCGAGAAATCGCCACTGGAGTTACGAAAGAGGTGACGATCAGCATGAACAATGTCTACGAAACTAAAGAGGGCTACCGCCTGTATCTCTCCCACATTGCTCCTCCTGAGGAAGGCGCTCTCAAGCAGATTCAACTCGCTGTCAACTATGATCCTGCCAAATATTGGCTCACCTACCCAGGTGGCATTGTCCTAAGTTTGGGAATTTGTCTCCTCTTCTTTCTAAAGAAAAGATTGAAATAGAATCTCATTTCTAAATTTGCTAAGTTGAGAGAATGCCGGCGCGAATTCACAATTTCTTAGGATTTTATGAGCAGTCGATTCGCAATTTCTTTCGCAAAATCTGGGATGAGACACCTTTAGGAGGCTATCTTAAGGGATTTTTCCTTAAACCGGACCATTACGCTACCCTTTCTCCAAGCCGCGTCAAAGCGCTTTCTATGCAGGTAGTCAATTCTCTCAAAGAGAAGCTGTTTAAAGCCATTCCTGCCACCTCTTTTAGCGCTGATCAGTGTGCAAAGCTTGGCGAGGCGCAGCTCCTCTATCTCATCCGCGCGCGCGCCCTGCTCCCTGTCACCCCCCACTTAAATCTGGAAACTTTAAGCTTTACATTGAAGCAGCCCGAAGTAGCAAAAGAGATCGTTCCGACCCTATCTACAGAGCGGTTAGAGGCGCTTTTAGAGCCCAAATTTAAGCTCGAGAGCGAACTTAAAAAGGGTCTTACTGTTAATATCGTCCGCTGCTGGAACAGATTTATTGGAAAGGGGCAGCTTCAGCCCGCCTCATCCAAGGTTCACGCCCTCATGCTACGCGTTGTGACTAAGAATCCTGACGCAGAACTCATCCCCACCCTCACAACTGATCAGCTGCTAGCCCTGCTCAAGCTTGTAAATGGAGCGGCTTTCTATGCCAAACTTGGTAAATATATGACCGTTGAGCAGCTCCTCGACCTGATAAAAGTGATCAGGCCAGAGGATCCCGCTTTCACACTGCTTTGCAGGCTCATGTCTCACATAGATAATCCGTTGCTGGCAGCAGTCGCAAGCCGAGCAAACACTCTCGGTATTGAAGCGACAAGCTTCTGCCTCCAATTTCGCTCCTGCGCGTCGCTGGCGGCACAGCTTTCAGAAACCCATTTAATCAAGGTCCTCCATCAGTTTCCCGAAGGAAATTTCCACAAAGCCTTTGCAGAATCTCTGACAGATGCCCAATATTCCTATTTGATCTTACAGGAAGCTGGAGTGGATCCGAAAGTGGCCAAGCTGCTCTCTTCCTTATCCAAAGAGAAGCTAAAACTGATTTCAGACCTTCTCATAAAGGGGCGCTTCCCTCTCACTTTTCTCCCGCGGCTCTTTAACCCTTTTTCACTTCTTGCGCATGACCCTCTTTTGATGGCGTTTTTCCAGCAATTGTCCGATAAGGAGATGGCAGTAGCATTAGGAGCGCTACCTTCTAGTAGTGCGGTGGGAGAGGCTATTTCTCGAACAGTTGCCCCTGTACGCTTTGCGCAAGTTGTTGCAGAGATGAGCAGCGATGCAGCTAAAACATTTGCAACCCTGCCTGAAACTTATGCAGCCTGCGTGCAGACTTTGTTAACAAGCGACAATAGCCTGCTTCTCTGGTTTCACGGCTTTGAAGGCCATTCCAGTTATCGGGGGAGAATCAAGCAGCTCAATACAAATCAGCTGCTCGCTTTACGCAACAATCCTGCTGCTCATGAACTTTTTCTCCTTGGGTTTGCAGGCAAAGAAGAGGTTTCCCTCCACCAGATCCTCTGCCCAACTTTAGGCGACGATACGCTTTCTGAGCGTGTATGCGGCCAGCTCAAAGACTTTTCAGATCTTAAACTGCAAAATTTATTTACACATGCTCCCCAAGCCTTTATTCAAAAGGTGATTCAGCAGCTCAAAATCACCCCCAATAAACGGGTGGAACAGCTTCTGATCCAGCATCACAAACAGGTTGAGACTTATGTGACAGAAGGATCTGTGCCTCTAGAGTCACGCGTGTGGCTCTTTGAGCGCTGGGGTATGGAGAGAGCGGGACTGTTATATCGAATGCGCGATCCACTTCTCCTTCTGTCAACATGTAAACCCTTGACCGCCAACAAATTAAGAATTTTGACGAGAGGGATTCCCACAAGCGAATTTACAAATCTGCTGAAAAGGAGTCCAAAAAAAGAGGTCAATGTCACGCGGCTCCTGCCGCTCTTCAATATTATGATTCCCCATCGTCACCAGATCCTGACCTCTCTTTCGACAATGTCCCCTGCACAGATTAAAGCGGCAACACTAGACGACCTAACCGAGGAGGAGTTTGAGAAGGCAACAGAAGAGCTGCTCGCCCCAGATAATTCCGAATGGTGCGGACAATGGTCTGAACTTTTAGACTGCCTGGGGCCGATTCGCTGGAAAAAGTCTCTTGGCGTTAGATCTGATCCAAGATTGTGTGCCGGACTGCTTCTTAAGAGCGGTGATCCTCGTGAAATTTTGCAATATCTGCAACGGGATCAGCTCGAAGAGACAGTGCGCGTAGCACTCCTTCTCAATCGATCCAGCGAAAGAGAGCTCACGGCCTTTTTTGAAGCTCTTAAAATGGCTGGCTATAGCCCCGGAGATTATCTTCCTCTATTCGACCATCAGACGCTTTTCTCCCCCTCCTCGCAGAAGGTACTTCAAAAGTTGTGGCAGGAGCATGTCCCTCAATTGGAGCAGTGGGAAAAAGAGAGCCAGGCCATTAAACAGGATATTGCTACTCTTATTCAATGGATGGGCAATACTCCTTTTGGAAAATTGGAGCGCTCTATACGCGAAAAAACCCAAGAACTTTTGGCTAAAATCATGCCCCATTTAGCCATGCATCGGGCAAGAGAGCCCTTCGTCGGACTCCATTTTCTCGCACGTGTTCACTACCTTCTTGAGCAGCCTGAAAATGTTAAAAATGCTCCTCAAAAGGGCTTGACAGACTCCTTTCACAGCTGGTACGGCTCTCATGCTCATGTGAAGAAGAAACTAGCACTCGAAAATCCTCTGATTGAAAAAAGCCTCGCTACGTTCGATAAATTCTATGCAGACCGCCTTCAAGAGCAGACGGAGAGGCTCGCCCTTCTTGACAACGAAAATCCCACTGAGGACATTTTCGGCTTTCTTGGAAATAAGAGCGTCGTTTTCGCCGGCAAAAAGATGCGTTACATCTGGAAAGAGTTTGCGCTGAAAGAGGAGCAGCTGAAGTGTATCACCCAACATTTAGACGAAATTCAAAGCCTTAAAGCCTGCTGCAAGATCCTCCCAGACGACAGTATCGACACGCTATTAGAAAAGCTTGTTGCCTACACCTTGAACCATCCTACTCACATCTAATTTTTTAAACCCGACTTGCGCCCCTACATCACGCTTAAACTTTGGCCGAACTTAGCAAGTTTAAGCACGATGTAGGGGCGCAAGTCGAGTTTTAAATCAACAAACCGTAAAAGGGTCTCGGAGGGGAGTTAGGGTAGCAATCAGGGTCAAGGATGCGGGGGATTAGTTTACTAAATGCTCTAATGCTGGCAATAGCTCCGGATACTGAAACTTAAAGCCTGCCTGTGTAAGCTTTTCAGGAACGACTCGAACACTATTGAGCAGCATCTCTTGGCCCATTTCGCCAAGAAGCAGGTTCACGGCAAAGGCCGGCAGCGGCATAAGAGTCGGACGATGAAGAGCGCTCCCAAGCGCCTTGGTAAAGGCGCGATTGGTGACAGGCGCAGGGCTCACGGCATTGACAGCTCCCTGAATCGAATTTTGCAAAGAGAACTCCACTAGCCGCACGAGATCGTCAAGCGCAATCCAGCTCATGTACTGATTTCCCGATCCCACAACCCCGCCAAGACCAAACTTGAAGGGCATTAGCATCTTCATGAGGGCGCCGCCCTCTCTCGATAGGACAATTCCAAGCCGCAAGTGAATGACGCGGAGACCTGCTCGCTCCGCGGGTTCAGTCGCAGTTTCCCAAGCGCGGCACACATCCGCTAAAAAACCTGTACCCGAAGAAGCTGCCTCCGTCAAAAGCTCATCGCCGCGATCTCCATAATAGCCGATCGCCGAGGCGTTGATCAGTAGTTTGGGAGGATGGCTCATCCCTGCCAAGGTTTTTGCAAGGAGCTGTGTGGAGCTAGTGCGACTCTCCAAAATAGCTCTTTTACGTGCAGCTGTCCAGCGGCCCGCAATGTTCTCCCCTGCCAAATTAATGACTGCATCGACTCCTTCAAGATCTTGAGGATCGAGCTGTCTAAGAGCTGGATCCCAAAAGCGCTCGTCTGCGGCTAAGGGCCTTTTGCGCACAAGCTTGAGTATGGAGTGGCCAGATTTTGCAAGCTGCTGGGTAAGAGCTTTGCCAATCAAGCCCGAGGAGCCAGCCAGAATAATTTTCATATCAGATCACACGCTTCAGGAGGCATCCAGTGGCGCTCCTGCCCTTCCCATTTGACATTGCAGCCAATTGGATTTGTGCGGGGTACAGAAATCTTCTTGCCTGACAAATACTCTTCTAAGGCCCTCTCCAGATCATTTTCCTTCATCTTGCTCGGGTCGCGCGGATTATCGATGCCGCGGCCCGTGTAGATCAGCTTCAAATGGTTGTCGAAAACGAAAAAGTGAGGAGTCCTCAGCGCTCCATACTTTTTGGCGATCTCCTGGGTGGCATCATAAAGATAGAGCCAGGGAAATTTCTGCTCCTCCATCCGTTTGACCATCTGCTCGAATGAATCTTCTGGAGTTGTCTTGGCGCTGTTGGAGTTAATGGCAACAAAGGGGACATCTTTTGATTGAAAGCGCAGAGCTGTTTTGCGCGTGACTTCATCTGAGTTGCGCACATAGGGGCAATGGTTGCAGGTAAAAAAGATGACAAGCGCTTTCGCATGGCCAAAATCTTTTAAAGAGTAGCTATTGCCATCGGTCGCCGGCAACTTAAAGTCGGGCGCATGGGCCCCTTGAGCTAATGTAAATGGCATAATTCCTCTAAAACTGTTGCAATTTCTTAACTTGAGAGTGTATGGTTTCGAATTAATTTTGCAACGAGAATGGGATGTTTGCATTTATTTTTGTTTTAATCATGTCTGTCTCACCTATCTATGCCGATATGGCGTCCGTGCCCGCAGCCTATCAGGGACGCTTTCGTCCTGCTGACACCTACGCGCGCCTCTGGCTTTATGAGTATTCCCATACTCAAGAAGCAGCTCTCGACTTTCTCTGGAGGCTGCATCTGGAGGGGTCAACTCCCTTTCAAGACACCCCTTTTTTTTATATTCAGCAGGCGGAATTAAAACGGGAGCTTGGTCTTGAACTGAAAAGAAGCCGCTTCTCCTACCGCGAGTTAAAACCGGTCGTCACCCCTGAAATGCCCCTATATGCCCATCTGCAGCATTTTGAGCAGATGGAAGGGAGCAGCATGGGCGCTGAAACCGGGTATGAAGCCAGCCTCAACAAGCTCATACAGCAGCGGCTCACGCCGCAAGAGATCGCCTGGCAGCTAGAGGCAGAGTGGCCGCAAAAAGCGAGATTGTCGCAAGCGGGCAATAGCTTTTATCTCTTACCCGACCGGCAGGAGCCCGGCACTTGGCGGTCGCTTAAAGCGCTGAAGTTGAAAATTTATGATGCCTCAGGTGAAAAACTGGTCCCGATACGCAATTTTACCCCCTACTCGGATGCTGTTTTTGAAAAGATTCGCATAGCCTATGACCTGCAAAATAGGCAAGAACTGGCTCAAGCGCTTGAAGAGGCCTATCGCACGCTCGCAGGAAAACCCTACAGAGAGGCTTTTGGAAAGGCGCTTACCTACCCAACACTTTGGCAGCTGAAGGCCGAACAGCTCTATTTTCAATGGCCCTTAATCGGAGTGGCTCTAGTTTTATATGCGATAGCGGCCTGTTTGGCCCTTTTCACACTCTACAGGCCAATTTCATTTACCCTAATGACATTTGTCCTCTTGGCATTTAGCCTCCACACCCTGCTGTTAGCTTTGCGCTGTTATATCTTGATGCGTCCTCCCGTTTCTAACATGTTTGAAACGGTTCTTTATGTGCCTTGGGTCGCGATGCTTGCTGCCTTATGGATGCGGAGCAGCTGGGGACTGCTGGGTGCCACGCTCTCCTCTTTAGCCCTTCTTGCACTCCTCAAGGTTGCCGACGTCAACACAAGCATGGAAAACGTTCAGGCTGTACTCGACTCACAATATTGGCTCATCGTCCATGTCCTCATGGTGGTCGGAAGCTACGGCCTTTTTATCTTATGTGGCCTCTTAGGGCACTGCTACCTGATCGGCGTTCGCATTCAGGGCCATGAAAACGAGCACATGCGCCATCTTGCCAGCTATATCCTCCAAGCCATGTATATCGGAGTCGCGCTCCTTATTCCCGGAACTATTCTGGGAGGGGTTTGGGCAGCGGAAAGCTGGGGACGTTTCTGGGATTGGGACCCCAAGGAGTCGTGGGCCTTCATTTCAAGCTGCATTTACCTGCTCTTTATTCATGCATTCCGCTTTGGCTATATCCAAAACTTAGGACTCAGCATAGGAGCCATTGTAGGCTTGCAAGCAATTGGCTTTACATGGTATGGGGTCAACTACATCCTTGGCACCGGGCTGCATAGCTATGGCTTTGGATCGGGAGGCGAGCTCTATTATTACCTCTTCCTGATTCTGGAGGGATTATTTTTAACTTGTCTATTATGGAGACCGTTTAGGAAGGTGATCTGATGCGCTACTACTTGCTGATTTTTCTTTTTCTTTTTGTCTGTCCCTTTCAAGGAAAGGCGGCCGAATCGCCCCGCTACGAATATACCAAAAACCCCTATATTTCTGATAAGGTGTGGGAAACGGTAAAGCCCTATTTTCTCCCTTCAAACCATCGCATTAAACAGGATCTCGATCTCATTTTTGCCTCCCGCCCCACAGCCAACTCAAAAAGGCTCAAAAAGGCGGGATTCAGCAGGCCGCACCATCGCCCTCAAAGTAAGATGGTGGTTTCCCGCCATAAAGCCCTTCCGGGCTATCTGTTGAAGCTTTTTACCGATGATCAGGATCTTATCGACTATACGCTGATGATCCATCGCATCAAAGGGGCGCACAGTGTATCAAGAAGCATTAAGCAGCACGGCTATGAAAAGTTCTTCAAAGTTCCCAAAAAGTGGATCTATCCGCTTCCAGCAGAAACAGCCCATAAACGCGGCCAAAACTTCATCATCGTCGTCGAAGATGCGAAAATTCTCGACCGCAAACAAAACTATAAGAAATGGAGAGGCCCCGAGATGACAGAAGAGTTGGCAACGGCCATCTTCACAGTCTTAAAAGAAAATGGCCTCCGCGATACAATCCATCCCTTCAACCTCCCCTTTTGCCGAGATGGCAAAATGGCTTTCATTGATACCGAGTATCACCATTCCTACCCTGTCCAATTTCATCGCATGACGCGCCACCTCCCAACTGGACTTAGACCTTTCTGGCAACGATTAATCGCAGAAAACCGATAAAACTTCTGGGAAAAAATGGCATTCCGGTTTAGAGGTGAAATAAAGAGTCATATTTAATTACAGGAGGTTTTTATGGCTATGTCTGGAACAGGTTCAGCTACAAGTCCAGCGTCAAGTCCAACTCTAAGACGCGAACAGCGTCCACCCATTACCCAAGATCATGAAACTCCGTCGATTGTGCGTTGGGGATGGAAAGGGATTGGTGGTCACGAATTAGGCGACTTTGAATACCAGGCAAAGCGCTGTCTTGAAACTAATAATGCCGCTGGCTGTATTGAAGCTATTCAGAATTTAAGCCAAGCGATACTTAAAATCGAAACCGATCGCGAAAGCCTCGAGACAGAGAAGACAAAACCGATCCGAACTCTTGCACAGAATGTCCTGCTTGCAATTGGCGATAGTAGTGCCGCGCAAGAGGCCTTCAAGGCTTTTTTAACCCAAGAAGAAACTACAGAAAATGAGCGCGCTTTTCTCTTTAGTTCTAGAACAGCCACCATTTTGCGGCTGACAGAAAGCGCCTGCAAGCTGACTGGCAATAAAGAGGGATGCGTTGCACTCATCGATCAATTATACGCATTGGCCCTAGAGTCGCTCCGCGGTCGCGACATTCGCGTCAACGAGCGGTTGGAGCAGATCGAGATAGAGAAGTCTGAGTCTCCCTACGCAAGCAAGGTTGCAGATGGCGAAGTTAAAGTAAAAGCTAGACAAATGAAAAAAGCGCTGGCACTCTTGCGACAGACCCACTTCCAAGCCGAGCTTTACCTTGCCCTTCCTGCAGAGGCAGACAAATTTCCGAAGCTCTTTTTTGATGGCAGCTTGTCCCTTGAAGAGAAGAATAGCAAGCTCCAAGCCTTGCGAACCAGCTGGATGGAAAATTTAGCTCAACTTGAAAAACAAGAGGGAGAAGCAGCTGCAAATGTTGAAATGGCGATTGGAGCCTATCAAGTGCAGCTCGAAGCATTTAATCAGAGAGTGATTCCCTCTTTTGTCACTAAAAATTACTCTATCCCATTGACTGACCTTATTGCTCTTCGTTGCAATTTACAAGCCTTGATTGCAGAAGTGACAGCAGAGACTGATGCTTCAAAAGCTCCCTCTTTTCAAGAGCGGCTCCAAAAGCTCCAGCCAGAGTTTCCTCGTATTATACTCATTGCAAGCAAGCTCGCCGAACTCGATATGGAATCTCTCTATACTTACGGGGATGCGCTGCATAAGCCCCCAGCAGCTGGGAGACAAAAAGAGCGCTTTGAAGATCTTCGCTTCGATAAACTTCAGGAAGAGTTTAAGAAGCAGACCCAGCCTCTTAAAGAAGAGATATCCAAACAGTCCAGTGAGGTCATCAATTTATTGAAACAGGCAGGCGATCTGATCGCCAAAACGGATGGAGACCTGCAAGTCCAAAGTTTTGCCGCCACCTTGAACCAAAAAATTGCTGAGCTGAAAGCAAAGTATGAATCCTTAACAAAAGAGGTCGATGCGACCATTGCAACCGGCACCGAAACTCTTGAAGCGTCAACTCTTTCTGCCCTCAAAACAAAGTTAAGAGGCGCAACCAATTCTGGCTCTTTCCACAACCAATTCGACACCTTAGCTTCAAAAAAGCAGGAAATTATCAAAGAACTTGCACACCCACTTTCAAGCAAAACTCCCGAAATTAAAGCAACTTGGGCCCTCTTGGATGCTCAAGGGAGTGAACTAGGAAACAAGCTGGATAGGATTCAAGATGCGATTGATGCTCTAGGATTCAAACCCGCTTGGATCACAACTTTGACAGCTAAGGTAGCCTATAATGCAACCGTTACAGTTGTTACAGCCACAATGGGACCGAAGTACTGCACCCGCTACGAGGGACGTATTTGGCCGAATGGTCCTGACAAAACTGCCCAATCTCCTACTAAAGTCGAAAAACAGTAAACTTTTCGAAATGCGGCAGCAAAGGCCACTGCCCATAAAGTTTTAGGCAAATCCTTTCGGAGTGAGACCAAGGAGTCGCAAAATTTGTGAGGAGTCCATAGTCTTTAGCGCTATGGACGATGAACAAAGTTTGCGAATCCGCTGGTCACAGCCCGAAAGGACTACCTAAACTTTGTGAGCAGTTGCCAGCTTAGGCTGCCGCATTTTTTTCGCTGATCTTCTGTCTAGAGAAGAGCGAGCGCAGCCCGAAACGCAGGAGGCGAAAGAGCCCCGTCGCCATCAGGAGGCCTGCGAGAGCATAAAGGCCCCCTTCTAAAGTTAGCGGCAGGCCCGGTTCAAAGGAGCGGTAGGTGTCATGCGCCACCTTAGAATCGAAAACCTTCAGAAAAACTAAAGGACGCTCCCAAAGAGCAGCGTGCTGAAGGGCCGTCAGCCCTTCTGACAGCTGATGCCAGCGCTGCACCATTGCCTGCATCAGCAGCCCTTGAGCGCGAAAATCGGGATCTTGGCTTGCTAGGAATTTCAGAATAAAAGCATCGAGATTTTTGCCCCCCTGGCTGGCGACCTGAGCCATCGAGGAGACTTGAGACTGAAGCTCCCCGACATGTCCAGCCATCTCATGCGTATACTGTAGCATGAAGAGCGGCGCTTGCGATAAAATAACAGCCCCGGCAATGCCGATGAGCCGTTCACACATATTTCCTAGCCACTTTATCATCTAATGATCCCCCTCATAATAGGGCTCGATATGCACTGTCACATCGCGCACAGCCGGCCACGCTTTCTGGATCTCGGCGCGCACCTGTTGACTCATCGCGTGTGCCAATTCTACAGAAAGTTGCGGATCTACTTCAACATCGATATCGACATGCGCGTCGGGTCCATAGAGCTGGATGCGAATTTTCTCAGTTCCCTGGACCCCGGAGACAGCGAGTGCAGCTTTGCGCACTCGCTCAAAAAAAGCGGGGTCGGGCACCCGGTCCATCAGCTGATGAATATTGCTGCGTGCAGCGAGTAGGCCAAGAACGACCATCAGAATCGCGATCAAAATAGCCCCCATATGGTCAAAAATCAGGCTCCAGCCGGGATAAAACGCCCCAAAAAGCAGTGCAACCGTCGCAAAAAGGCTTGTCAAACCATCTATGCGGTAATGAATAGCATCGGCGGCAAGAGCCGGGCTATTTTCCCGCTTCGCAGTGCGCATGACAACCCTGTAGCACACTTCGAGCAGAAATACAGCAATCGCTGGAATGATCCAGGCGTGTCTGTCGATGGCATTCCGTTGCGTTTCTAACGAGAGGTGAAACGTCTGCTGAACGAACATGCCTCCGCCTATCAGAGCCAGCATCAATCCAAGCTGAAGCCCAATCAGCGGCTCATAGCGGCCATGTCCAAAGGGATGGTCCTCATCGGGCGGCTTATCGGCCCAGCGGATGCCGAGCACTAAAAAGACGCTGGCCGCAATATCCAGACTGCTAGAGAGAGCATCCATGAGGAGAGCGGAGCTGCCAAAAAAAAGAACCCCGAGCAGCTCAAAGAGGATAATCGCAAGGCGCACAAGAATGCCGCGCTGGGCAGCGCCTGCGATCGCCTTGCGGCGTTTCTTGCGCAGGTCCTGGACAGATTCAGGCAGAGGAATTGGTTCAGGAAATGGCATCTTAAGTCCCAAAATAGCGGTCGCCAAAATCGCCAAGACCTGGGACGATAAATTTGGCTGCGTTTAAGGTCTTATCTGTTTGAGCGACGATCATCTTAACAGCCGGATATTTGGAGCGAATCAGCATCAGCCCCTCAGGAGCGGCTATAACGGAAACATACAGGATTTTCTCTGGAGAGGCTCCCATCTCTTGCAAAATATCGAGAGTGGCCATGCCGCTGCCGCCAGTCGCAATCATCGGTTCTAAAATGACAACGTGGTCTTCACGCCCGATCTGGGGGATGTTTTTGTAATAATTGTGCGCCTCAAAAGTCTTTTCATCGCGGCGCATGCCAACAAAACCGACACTCGCTTCTGGAAAATAGCGCAAAAAGGGATAAAGCAGTGCTAAGCCTGACCTTAAAATCGGAACGAGAATGATTTTGCCAGAAAGCTGGACCCCTTCTGTTTCACCCACCGGAGTTTCCACCCGCACACTTTTTTGCGGAAGCCAATCAGCAGCTTCGAGCGCAAGAAGTGAAGCCAACTTATCTGTCGCATCGCGGTAGGCTGCTCGCGAGCTCATTTTATCGCGCAATGTCGTGATCAAAACATCTTTCATACAGCACCTGCAAATAGCGCTGCTGCCTGGCTGATCTTGTCTTGCGTGCCCACCAGAACCACCACATCATCGACAATGAAGCGCGTCTGCCCCTCGAGCTGTGTGAGCGTCTCCTCACCCCTTTTGATCAGCATAGCCGTCAACCCATGCTGCTTGCGCAGCTCGCTTTCTGCTAACGTTTTACCAGCAATAGGCGCCTCCTTTGCCACTCGCACTGTCTCAATAACCACATCCGTCAGCACGATTTGCAAATCGGAGAGAGTCGTCGGCTCCTTAAAGAGCACGCGCAGCATCTCATACCCCTCAAAACGCATTGCAGAAACGATTTTCTCCACCTCTTGATTCGGGATCTGATACTTGCGCAGCACGCGGGTAAAGATTTCGATGGAAGAGCCAAACTCATCCGGAATCACCTCATCCGCTCCCACCTGATACATCAACTTCATCTCGCGTAGGTAGCGTGTTCTCACCAGAATATAAGCTTTTGGATTTAGCCTGCGCGCCATTTCGACAATTCGGCTTGCCGAGTGAGAATCATTAATGACTACCGCCACAACCTTTGCCTCTCCCACATTCACATGGTGCAGCACAGACTCGTGGGTGGCGTCGCCAAAATGGATCGGCTCCCCCTTCTGCTTCTCATGTTTGACAATCTCAGCATTCATATCCAATATGGCATAAGGGATCTTTCCCTCCTTGGCAGAGTGCGCAAGATGAATACCGCTCAAGCCATAGCCTACGATGACAATATGATCTTGGATCTTTTTATGAGCCTCTTGCATTGGCCTTAAACCCGATTTTAGCCTTACAGGGAAGGGAAGACGCAAGAGAAATTCAGCAATGTATGGAGAAAGCGCCATCAGAGTCGGCGTCAAGGCCATCGTGAGCAGAGAAACCGCTAGAAATAGCTGATACTGATACTCCGAAGCCAGATCATAGCCACTCCCCGCTTTTGCCAAAACAAGCGAAAACTCTCCGATCTGACACAAGGCAATACCAGCCATTGCGACAGCCCTCAAAGGCATGCCAAGCAGCATGGCAGTCCCCCCGCCAAAAGCGCTTTGAAGGCCAAAACTGCAAAAGTCACAAAGAGAATGGTAAAGGGCTGTTGGACTACAAACCGCAAATCGAGCAGCATGCCGATCGAGACGAAAAAGAAGCTCGTAAAAATATCCTGAAAAGGCAGCACATCGCCAATTGCTTCCGTGCGGTAGTCCGATTCTGAGATGATGAGCCCCGCCAAAAAGGCGCCCAAAGTTAACGAGAGTCCCACGCTTGCCGTCACCCAGGCCACAGCGAAACAGACCGTCATGACGCTCATCAGAAAGAGCTCGCGGCTTCTCGTCTTTGCAATCTGATGCAGAAGGGCTGGCACCAATTTCTTTGCGCAGACAAGTACCCCAATCAAGACGAGGAAACCTTTGCCTGCCGACAAGAGCTCCTCCGGGTCCATCACCTTCTCTACCCCGCTCAAAAATGGAATCAGCAGCAGCATTGGGATTGCGATAATGTCTTGAAAGATCATCACCCCCACGACAAGGCGTCCATAGGGGGTATCGGACTCATGCTTGTCATCTAAAACGCGCAGCACAATGGCCGTACTGCTTAACGAAACTAAAAAACCAAAAAAGAGCGACTGCCCTGGACAGCAGCCCATGACCCAGTTGATGGCAAATCCTGCCACCACCGTCAACCCTACCTGCAGCAAGCCTCCGATAAAAAAGTAGCGCCGATACTCAAAAATGCGCTTGAAAGAGAACTCCATCCCCACTGTAAAGAGGAGCAGGACAATCCCCATTTGCGCCAAAATTTGCCCCTCCGCCTCATCCTGAATAAGCCCAAACGCATGCGGCCCGCAGAGCATCCCCGTCAGCAGAAAGCCCACCACATTGGGAAGATGGATGCGATGGCAAAAAAGAAGTACAGCGATTGAAAGCAGGAAGATCATGACGATCTCCGGCAGCAGAGGAATGTCCATGGCGCTCCTATGGCACGTTGCAATTAGGAACTGTAGAGATCCTAGACCTTTTTTTCAAATGGTAACCGATGAGACCTAGAAAACGACACAATAGTGGTTAAAAACAAAACTTGATATATTTATAAATATTTTATAATATTATCGAATATTTGGTGATTTAGGAATGAAAAAGCGCATTTGTGTAATTGGTTTAGGTTGTGTGGGTCTTCCAACTGCATCCTTCCTAGCGACTTCAGGATACTCAGTTCTCGGAATGGACATTAATCCAGATCGGGTGGCAGAGCTACAATCGGGAAAATTAAACCAGCACTCTGAACCTGAGCTTGAGGAGCTTTTTTTTACTGCGATCCAAGCTGGTACCCTAGAGATTTCTTTAAATGTTGCCCATGCAGATATTTTTCTCATTGCTGTTCCAACTTTGATCGATTCCTTTTATCGTCCTGATATTTCGCAACTAGAAGCTGCCGTTAGTACAATTCAAAATTATCTTTCCGAACGCAGTCTTGTCCTCATTGAATCCACATGCCCTATAGGAACAACTGAGAAAATCGC
This sequence comes from uncultured Parachlamydiaceae bacterium, assembly GCA_963745935.1. Classification (GTDB taxonomy): domain Bacteria; phylum Chlamydiota; class Chlamydiia; order Chlamydiales; family Parachlamydiaceae; genus JAJFUZ01. The sequence continues at coordinate 219,906 of CAVUZO010000002.1, read as the reverse complement.
CCTGAAACTTCGTCAATCCCACCCAGGGGTCAGGGTCTCCTACTGCCCTGAGAGGATTATACCAGGGAATATTCTCCATGAACTGATCCATAATGATCGTGTTGTGGGAGGTGTCGATGCGCTGTCGACTTCCGAAGCTGTAGACTTTTACCGCACCTTTGTGCGGGGAGAAATCTTTGCCACCGATGCAAAGACAGCTGAAGCCGTAAAGCTCGCTGAAAATAGCTACCGCGATATCAATATTGCTTTTGCCAATGAGTTGTCAATGATTGCAGACCGCCTCAACCTCAATGTCAATGAGCTCATTCGCTTTGCAAATAGACATCCGCGCGTCAATATTCTGAACCCCGGAACAGGTGTAGGGGGTCACTGCATTGCAATGGACCCTTGGTATCTAGTCTCTGCAGCCCCAGACCTTGCACAGCTCACAACTAAAGCAAGAGAGGTCAACAAGGATAAAGTGGAATGGGTGCTGCAAAAAATTCGGGAAGAGATCAAACAGAGCGGGGCGCGAGTTGTTGCTTGTCTAGGGCTCACCTATAAGCCCGATGTGTGTGATATCAGGGAGTCGCCTGCATTAAAAATTGCAGAAGCACTTGAAAATCAGGTCAAGGTCCTGCGCGTCGATCCTTACGTTCCAAATACTACTCCTCTTTTCGAAGCTCTGGAGCGGGCTGAGATGATCATCGGACTTGTCGCCCATCAACCTTTTGAAAAAATCAAGCCTACAGATCTAGTGGGCAAGAAAGTGGTTGATTTTGTAGGAATATTTAAATGATCAAAATACTATCATTTATTGGCACACGTCCTGAAGCGATTAAATTAGCCCCGATTCTCGCGCTTCTTGGTAAAAACAGACATTTTGAAAGTAGAGTATGCGTTACTTACCAGCACACAGATCTTCTCAAGCCCCTACTTTCAAAACTTGGAGTTATCACTGACTATGAGTTTGAAGGTTCTAAACAATCTCTTCCGCTCACAGCTTCAAAAATTTTGCAAGAATGTGGAACAATCTTCGAACAGTTCAAACCCGCTATTGTATTAGTCCAGGGGGATACGACAACGGCATTTGCTGCTGCCCTTGCAGCTTTTTATGCCCGCATTCCGATCGGCCACGTGGAAGCAGGGCTTCGAACAGGAAATCTTCACTCTCCTTGGCCTGAAGAAGCTCATCGCTCTCTCGTTGATCGCTTAGCCACCTATTTTTTTGCCCCTACAGAAGATGCTAAAAACAGCTTAATTGCAGAAGGCACCTCTCCTGAGAGAATCTGGGTGGTGGGGAACACCTCGATGGATGCGCTTAGGCTTCTGCAAAAACCCGCACAGACCTCTTCAAAATCGCGAAAAATTCTTGTAACCGTACACAGAAGAGAAAATCAAGGTGAACCCTTAAAAGAGATTTGTCATGCCTTAAATACAATTGCGGAACAATTTCCAGATGTTGAAATTTGCATTTTTCTACATCCTAATCCCGCGATCCAGCACCCTGTCAAACGGCTGCTGTCTCATGTGCGCAATATTCATTTGCGAGAACCTGTCGACCATCTGACTTTCATCCATCTTCTTGATGAGTCTCTCTTTGTGATAACGGATTCTGGGGGCATTCAAGAGGAGGCTCCCTTCATTGGTAAACCCGTACTTATTATCCGCGATACGACTGAAAGGCCCGAAGGCATCATTGCAGGGACTGCGAAGCTGGTGGGAACAAACTCAGACGCTATTATAAGCAGCTGTCAAGAGCTCCTCAATAATCCCAAAACTCTTGCAGAGATGTCAAAAGTTCACTATTCCTATGGCGATGGCTATGCTGCAGAACGTATTGTCAATGTATTAGAACAGCAGGTTGTCCGCGTATGAAGCGTCGAAATGTTCTATTTTTTGCCGATCGCCTTCCTCCTCTTATAGGAGGAATGGAGATGCATGCTCAAGCATTTATCGACACCTTCACGCAGCATCCTCGCTATCCTCTTGCTGCGATTGTGACGAAAAATGAAGCGGGAGATGATTTTTTAATTTTCAATGAAGAAAAAAGAAAAATCGATCTTGATCATCTACATGAGAAAATAAAACCTGATCTTATCTTTTTTAATAGCGGACGCTGGATCGAAGAGCTGTCACAAATACGCACAATGTTTCCACAGGCCATTTTTGTCTACCGTACCGGTGGAAACGAAATTTTAAAAGCCCCTCTGAAAAAAGTGATTCTGTCACACTCCTTGCGACAAAATTACTGGGCTAAGACTTTGAATCAGACCATCGATCTTCTGATCACAAACTCTGCTTTCACAGAAAAACGTCTTCGAGACGTTGGACTGGCTTGCCCTTTTGCGCGCTGTGTAGGGGGGGTTAACCTCTCTGCCTTTAAGTCAGAGGTCTCACAACCAGCTAAATTTACAATTTTTTCTGCTGCTCGTTTTGTTCCTTATAAGAATCACGCCCTTCTTTTATCCGTAATGCGGGAGCTTGCATCGCGGGGGCACTCGTTTCGTGTGCGGCTTGCAGGCGATGGCCCTCTTCTGGAACTAGCAAAACAGCAGGTCCTCCAGAACAACTTAGCGACTGTTGTAGAATTCCTTGGAGCTCTAAATAATCGAGATGTTTGTAAGGAGATCGCTTTTGCAAACATCTATGCACAGCTAAGCAGCGATGAGGTCACAGAGGTCCCTGGAGGGTCCTACATCCATTCTGAAGGCATGGGGCGCTCCATCTTAGAAGCATTAACGGCGGGGACCTACGTCGTTGCAGGGCGAAGTGGAGCTCTTTCGGAAATCGTCACACCTGACCGTGGGGAGCTTGTTGATCTTGCTGATAGCGAAAAAATCGTTGAGCTGTTTGAGAATCTTCTGCGCCATCCACCTACACGCAGGGCCTTTTCCGATACGTTTTGCTGGAATCGAATTTTTCAGCGGTATGAAGAGGAGTGGGAAAAACTTTTATGAAAATCCTTCTCATCACAGAAAAATGTCATCCAAGGGCAGAAGCGCGCGACGGTGGAGCGCGTCTTGTGGAGACGCTTAAGATAGCTTTTGGAAGATCTCTTGACATCCTCCAATTTGGCATGACGACAGATTCAGCCTATTTTGAATACCCTCACCCATTCCCAAATCGCTTTGAGAGACGGCTTGCGAATGCTCAATTTATTGCTGAACGCATTAAAGAGGTCGAACAGCGTTATACACATCTCCTCTTTGTCCACGTTTCCATGCAATTTGGACTTGTCGATATCCCCATGGCTGATGGAATCGAGATCTGGACCTTCCCCATGTTTCTTACCCCATCTTACATCGCCTCCGGAGAAAGCGTCCCTGACACCTATCTTGAGCAAGAGCGCTTAACACTTAACATGAGCCATCAGATTCTAACGCCCAGCCATCTGGAAAAAAGGCAACTGGTTGATCATTACTTCATTCCAGAAGAGCGCATTCATGTCATCCCCCGCGGATTGGATTCAAAGCTATACCTTGGAAAGGTCAGATCCTTTGATCAAGAAGCTTTAAAAATATGCAGCATCGGAAGCATTAAGCCTCAAAAGAATACCTTGGGGCTAATTCAGCAGTTTTCAGCTATCCGGGAAAGGTTTCCAGACGCTCAACTCAAAATTATCGGCGCCGTCCAAGATTCCACTTATGCCCAAAAGGTCAATGCCGAAATAGAACATTTACACATTCAAAACAGTGTAGAATTGACCGGATATATTCCTCCCAATAAGGTTTCAGAAGCTATCCAAGATGCGCATATTCATCTTTCCCGATCTCATTGCGAAACGTTTGGCCGCTCCATTTTTGAAACTCTCGCTGCCGGAATTCCTAATATCGCCAAAAGAACAGAAAACGCGGCCGCAGAGTTTTTACATGATCTGCCCTATGTCAAATTTATCGATGCAGATCATGAAGTTCTGGGATGCCCTTGAGCTGATGTTAAAAGATCTATCGCGCTTATCCGCGATGGCTACCGAAATAGGGAATCTCTACGAAGATGCTGAACTTTCAAAAAGAATCGCTGCCAAAATTTATCAGAAAGAATTTATTGCCATTAGCGACTTTGATGGGACCCTCTATCACAAGAATGATTCTGAGAAGACTCAAAGATGCATCGACACCTTTAAGCAATTTCCAATTCGGGTGATTTGCTCTGCACGTCCCCTCGACGACCTGCTGGAGCAACTGCGCCTACATAACCTCAGCGTGAACTGGATCATCAGCTATAGTGGAGCCCTGATAACGGATGGGAAGGGAGAGCTGCTCGAGATCTCCCCACTTGAACTTGAACAAACGATCCCAACAGCTCGGCCTATCACGTTTAAGGGTCAACTGCTTCAGTTAGCTTTACCCATAAATGAGCTGCCAACGATCTCTGGTCTACGCGTGGAGTGCTATCAGGGAACAGCTTTTATTGCAAACTGGCGGGCCTCAAAATTTCGGGCTGCCCATCGCTTGCTGCGCTCCATCAACTGGTCGGGTCAAGTCGCCGTTTTTGGCGATAGCCTCTACGACCGTGAACTTTTGACCTATTTCGATGGAACTTTAATGACCCAAAAAATGGAGAGCCTCTATGTCTAATTCCTATTATAAAGGCTACTGGATGGTGACAAATCGCTGTAACCTGCGCTGCAGCTATTGTGTCCTCGAAAACTCCCTCAGCCAGCTTAAGCAAGAACTCGATCTTGAAGCAAAAAAGGAGCTGCTCTCCCACCTCTACAAGAATCTTGGTTTTCGTCGGCTGACCCTTTCTGGAGGCGAAGTGCTGATCATTGGCAAAAAGCCCCCTGAAGACTTTCTCGAGCTCTTAAACTATATCCGCACCTACCGGTCGAGTGATCCAATCAAAAATTTGGAAATCGAATTGTATAGCAATGGCACCTACCTCGATGAAAAAGTGGCCGATGCTATGGAGGGAGTTGTCGACCTTGTGGCAGTCACGATAGATAGCCCCCATGACTATGTGTTGACAGAGTTGGGCAGAAACACAAGAAAATTCAAAAACTATTACGAGAATATCCTTCAAGTGTGTCAACGCCTTGCAAAACGGGGCATCGCGCTTAAACTCCATAGCGTGGTCGGAACGAAAAGTCATCATGCTCTGCCCGATGTTGTAGCCTCCATCCACGATTCAATCCTAAATGCGGGTGGAAAGATCAGCACTTGGAAATTTTATCAGTACATGTCTTACGATGTCCCAGAAAGAGATACTCTTCACTCTATTTCAAAAGAGGTCTATGCACTATTTCAAGAAAGGGTAGAACGCGCACTTGAAGGGAGGCAAATTCCTCTCCATTTTAAAGACAATGAGGAGATGAATGCCTCGCTGTTTAATATCCTCTCCTATGGAAATGCTCAATACATGAGAGAGGGGGATAGCTGGTCAACATCCCAACGCACTGCAGATCTGCGCAGCTACCCATCGATGGCTGATCTCTTTGCAAAGCATGATATCGATGAGGCAAGATTCCGCCACTTCCACGAGATCTCCCGATGAATGGAATCATCATCACACTTGATCTCGATTGGGCCTGTGAACCCGCCATTGAAGAGACTCTAGAATATCTCGACGACCTCGGGATCTCCCCCACCGTTTTTGTCACCCACAGCTCACCCAGTGTTGAAGCACGGTTAAACAGAATAGAAGTGGGTCTGCACCCCTATTTTGCCCCCGATTCCTCTCACGGATCGACAATTACAGAGGTTGTCACTCATGTAATGAAACTCCCTCACAACATTCCTGCATTTCGCTGCCATCGGTTTGCCACTTGCAATGCTTCAAAGCAAGCCATGCTAGAAGCTGGTATGCAAATCTCTTCGAACGTCTGTACAGATTTAGAGCTAGTTTCCCCTTTTAGGGACCGCCTGGGGCTTCTAGAAGTCCCTATTTTCTTAGAAGATGGCGGCTATCTATGGCGCAAACATCCTCTAGAAATGTGTGAAAGCTTGAAAAGTGCTTTTTCTGAACCGGGCGTAAGAGTCATTACAATCCATCCCATGCATTTTGTGATCAACACTCCCCATTTTGCCTACATGACCCAGATCAAGCAATCGATGAGCCGTTTAGAATGGCAAAATTTAAGTCGCGCTCAGATCAAGGCACTCGCCTGGAAAGGGCAAGGGATTAAAGATCTGCTTCTCGAGTTGATTAAATTGGCGCCTCAGTCGCTGACTTTTGCTCAGGTTCATCACACCGTTTCAAAAGGGCATAGTCTCCTTTTAAAATAGCCTGAATAGCAAAATTGAATCGACCAGTTTCAAGACACCGTTCAAAATCCTCCTGTGGATACTGCTTCTGGTCTCCAGTAAAGAAATAGCGGCCTGGACCCTCGCGCAATTGCGGGATAAAGGCTGTGAGCGCCATCTCCTTTCCGTTGATTAAAGTTTGGATATAGGTCGCGCAAAGATCATCCTCCGCCGAGGGGGTTTCTCCCTCATGCCCCATGGGCATAATCTCAATATGCTCATAGTTGAGCTCTTTGATATAGCGAGCTGTCGCTTCTGCGTTGACAAAACCTGCTGCAAGTACAATGTCAGTATTTTTAGCAAGAAGGATCCCTTTCGCGCCTGCTGCCGTTCGATGCAACACATTTCGACCCGCTATATCCGTTTCAAGAACACGCGTGGGCGAATTGGAAATGGTATAAGCAAAATCTGCCCCCTTCTCGGCCTTCCCTATTGTGACAGCTTCAGTCATCTGGGAAAAAAGCTGGGCAATCACGGAACTTTTCGTTGTCAAAATATAGCTTGCAGGCTTTTTTTCAAGGACATAACAGGCTGTCGTAAAGGCGCGGAAAGCATCGATAATAATTGTGACGCGCATAAAACTCTGTATCTCTTACATAAACTCGTTTTTCAGCAACTCATCAAATCCAAAACCTGTTCCCGTTATAGCTACAAAATCAGGTCCCTTAGGTAACATAGAGCTAAAAACATTTGGCTCATACACAAGATGCGAAAGCAGGCCGCAAGTTTCAATTTGAGTGGGAAACTGCTTTTTTAATTGGCCCGCCACATAGGCTGCAGCCATTTGGCCCAGCGGATGGTCAAGGTAGGAGGTGACAACGATTTTCTGGGAGCCTCGAATGAAATTGGCGTCTTGTACTGCAGGCTTGACCACAAGATAAGTGGCAGACTCGGCGTTACCTACACCCCTTTCAGAGCCAAAATCGCAAGCCAGGGTAATGCCATGCTTTTGTTGCACTTCTGCCCATGCTGCCGCTTCATAAGGAAAAGGGTCCTCGTAAAACTCGATCTTATGTTGTTCATTTTCAAATACATGTAAAATTTGCTCAAAACTTTCACGCGTCAGTCTACCGTTAAAGTCGAGGCGCACTTGACACTGTTCTGGAAGGATGGACAAAAAGGCTTTGAGCAGCGGCGTTTCCTTAGCCAGATCCTTGCCTAGCTTAATCTTCACCCTGTTGTACCCTGGCGGCAGCATTCGCGGCTTCGCAAGGTCGAGAAGCAGAAAATGGCTGTCAGGGACTTGTAGGCCTTCGAAAAGGTTAACACCACGCGCACGCGCTTCAGCGTCTAGGCGGGCAAAATAGAGGGAACGAGACGTAAGAGCTGTTGTCTGACCCTTCTCTAAAAGAGCGCACTGCTCGCTTAGCGGAAGATCCCCCAGACTCTCCCAAGGATGACAGTCGGCATAGCCGATGCTGCCATCTGGAAACTGAACCTGGATCAAGGCTCCTTGACGCTCTGCAATTGTGTAAGGGGAAAAGCGAAATTTCATTCTGCCCCCATCATGCGCTTCAATTCCGGAAAAATAAGTTTCGACAAAGGGGTCCGAGGGAGTTTGTCGAGAAAATGAATCTTGCGCACTCGCTCAAAGGGGAGCACACGCTGCTGATAGGCTTCGACAAGCTGTTTAAGAGCCTCAGAATCGGCTCCAGTGACTGCCAGCTGAATCACGGCACCAAGGCGCTGATCTGGAACTGCAACAAGAGCTACATCTTGCTGTAATCCTTGCACAAGTTTAAGCTCTTCCAAAATGGTCTCTAAACGCGAAAGGTCGCAGCTTTCGCCGCCAATTTTAACAAAAGACTGGGTGCGACCCAGGATCTGCAGCTGGTCTTGAGTGAGCAGTGCCCTGTCCTCTGTTTCAAACCAGCCTTCGCGCTTCGGGTCGATGCACTCCCCTGCTTGCGTCAAATAACAGGTGAACAGCGCTGGGCTTTTAATCTGCAGGCAGCCTGACTCTCCGATGCGCGCTTGGATATGCGGGAGTAAGCCCAACGCCGGGTTCCCTAAAGAAGCTGTAGCCACCTGCGAGGCGCACTCTGTCAGGCCATAGCTAGGAAGCAGTTTCCAGCCGAGGGCGACTCCCTGCTTGTAGAGCGGCTCCTGGAGTGCTCCCCCGCCGATGATAACGGCTCTGAGAGATGGCGGCGGGGTAAGTTTAAGGCTCACAAGATCGTAAAGTTGTGCCGGAACAAGAGCTGTCAGTGTGGCTTGAGAACAGAGTTCATGAAACTGATTCGGGTCCCACGTTGAACAGTCGATGACGACTGCGCCGCTTAAGGCGGCTCGCGCCTGAATGCCTAAGCCTCCAACATGAAAAAAAGGGAGAGGGTTGAGCCAAATGTCGTTCTTAGTGGAGCCAAGAATCGCATTGACAGATTCCGCAGAAGCAAATACCGCCTCTTTCGAAAGAGCTGTCAGCTTCATCGCGGTAGAGCCAGAGGTTGCGATCCAGAGATGCTCCTTTAAGGGGACCAGGAGGCGACGCCACTGTTCCGCTTCACTTTTGGGAAATCGCGGATTGATCAGCAGCTCATTTTCGAATTTCATCGAAAGCTTCATGGTAGGCGCGGAAATTGCGAAAAATCGGGTTTACGCTTCTCCAGCATGGCGCGCTTGCCCTCCTGCGCCTCTTCGGTCATGTAGTAGAGCAGTGTGGCGTTGCCGGCAAGGTCTAAGAGGCCCATCTGCCCGTCGCAGTCGGCGTTTAGTGCCGACTTGAGGCAGCGGAGCGCTAAGGGTGAGTGCTGCGAGCATTTCGCGGCACCATTTGAGGGTCTCCTCTTCTAGATCGCGCAAGGGGAACAACGCAGTTGACGAGTCCCATCTCGAGCGCTTCTTGGGCTGAATATTGCCGGCAGAGAAACCAGATTTCGCGCGCCTTTTTCTGGCCGACGATGCGCGCCAGGTAGCTGCTGCCGAGGCCGCCGTCGAAGGAGCCCACTTTCGGGCCTGTTTGGCCAAAGCGCGCGTTGTCAGCGGCGATGGTCAGATCGCACACGATATGGAGCACATGGCCGCCGCCGATGGCATAGCCTGCCACCATGGCGACAACGGGTTTTGGGAGGGTGCGGATCCTTTTTTGGAGATCTAACACATGCAGTCCAGGGGCTCCCTGGCTACCTTCATAGCCTAGCTTTTCCGCGCACGCGCTGATCGCCGCCCGAGCAGAAGGCCTTATCCCCTTCTCCTGTCAAAATAATCACGCCGACAGAGCTATCTAAGCGGCATATCCAAACGCATCCTGCATTTCGAGAACAGTTTCCGGGCGAAAGGCGTTGCGCACCTCAGGGCGGTTGATCGTGACCTTCGCGATGCCCTCTTCGGTTTTATGAAGCTTAATGTCTTCATAAGTCTTAATTTCGTGCCAGACAGTCTCTTGTAGTTGCATCGGTAAACTCCTCTAACAGTTGAATAAATGGAATGGGGCAATCCCACGGGACGCGATGGCCTGCAGGGAGAATAGTAGAAGCAGGCTGCTCTTTAGCCACCTGGCTGTATACAGGATCTAGCTCTCCTGCCACATAGAAGCTGGGGAATAGAGAGGGCTGCAAGCGGTTTTCGCAAATCCTCTTGAACCCCCATTGAAAAGCCGCGCAGAGCCTCTGCAAGACGGGTGCGGGAATAGTCGCGCTCAAAACGCTTTAAGGTGACACTTCCGGGAAAAAAGGGGTTGTGCTTCCCAATCGCGCATAAGAATATCCCAGGGATCTTGGAGAAAACGGTCGGCTCTATAATTGTCTCGATCGAGGCGCTGCTGCTTTTCAGAACTTTTCAGTCCTGGATGGCCCGAAACAAAGATGGCGCCGCTCCAGAGTTCTGGAGAATCTATTAGGGCGTGCATGGCGAGGCGAGCTCCCATCGAATAGCCGAGCAGAAGGCGCGGCCCCTCCCTGCGGTTGACAAACTTATTAAAAGCCTTAGCCCATGCGACAAGACCTTCTGAGGGGGGATTGAGAGAAAGAACGTCAATCGCATGGACCTGTCTTAAGAAATCCCAGTCGCTCGGCAAGCCTAAAAATCCATGGAGGGCAAATAGGGTCATCGGTATGTTTTCCAAAAACGGTTTGTTGCCACTTCATCGGGACATAACTCGATTAATATTCTCTCATCTTTTGGCAGCTTTTCAGGAATTGTCTCCCAGCGCACGTAGGAAACTCCCCACATTTTTGCAAGCGGCTCAAAGTGAAGCTGATGCTGATTTTGAATCTCTTTATCGGAAAACATGCGGGAGAAGATCTTGCCACCACCATTGTTCACCACGACCACTTTGAAAGAGCCCTGGAGCTGTGGCAAGACCCACCAGCCTCCCAAATCATGGAGCGCTGTCAAATCCCCGAGAATGGCCCAGTTCTCTCTATCTGGGTTGCTTAAGCCTAAGAAGGTCGACAGTTGGCCGTCGATCCCATTGAGGCCGCGGCTTGCAAAGACATAGGGGTGCGGAATATCGCGACACGCCGCCAAGTCCCAAGTGCGAATCGGAAGGCTCTGCCCAAGAAAAATCAGCGCCTCCTGCGGGATGCGGCGCGAAAGGACGTGGATCAGACTCGGTTCGGCGGTCGGTTCTTGCTCATAAAGAATGTGAGGTTCGATACTTTTCACGAATGAAAAAGCAGGTGGCTTAAATTTTTCAAAGAACTTCTTTAAATTTACACAGCAGACAGATCCCCAACTTAAGCCAGAAAAGGGCACTTCACTAAGTGAAAAGACGGGAATTTGGCCTTGACGCTCTTCTAGATCACGCCAGAAGCGGGCTGTCGGAACGCCCCCAATCCTCAGTACGGCGTCGATGGGCCTCTTGCCCCATTCAGCAACAGCTAGAGGACGCAGACGCGGCTCTTCGCGCAGGCCTGAAATGGCTTCTAAATAGACAGGGGCCTCTAATTTTAATAAGAATTGAACTGCCGCCTCTCTTGCCTCTTCCTTAAGTGTACTGACGACCACAAATGGGTTGCGGCTCTGCTTTAAGAAAGTCGCAAGTGCCTCTGTTGTCTCCCCCATCTCTTCAGAAGCTTCAAGAGGAACATAGGCGCGAGGTTGCAAGCGCGACTTTTTTGCAAGCTCTTCATCCTTAGGCTCTTCCAAACAAATATTGAGATGCAGCGGACGGTGCCGGTCCCATGCTGCAAGAGAAACGGCATCCCCCTCCTCCAGATCGAGCTGACAGGGGGCATACTGTCCAAAAATCCCAACCTGCTCGCAAGCTTGAGGGGCGTTGCTACCGCGAAAGCGGCGCGGCCGGTCCGCTGTGATGAGAACAAGTGGAACGCCGGTATAATAGGCCTCCATGGCGCCCGCTAAAAGATGCGCTACAGCAGTTCCAGAAGTGACAATGACCGCGACAGGCTGCCCTAAACGGCGGCTCTTTCCTAAAGCAAAAAAAACGGCGCAGCGCTCATCGTTAAAATAGGTTTTGTTCAGCTGAGGCTCATGTTTCAGAAGCGCCACAAGCGGTGCATTTCGGCCGCCAGGCGCAATGCAATAGTCGGTAACGCCATAAGCGACAAGCTCTTCCAGCATCGCGACAGCAATCTCTTTTTCAAGCGTTAACAAGACCTAAAATCTCCTTCATGGCTTTCAGCTTCATCTGAAGCTCCTGCCACTCCTGTTCCACATCGCTCTCCGCTACAAACCCGCAGCCAGCTGACAATAGGCCTTCAGTGGAATTCCATTGAACATTTCGAATGGCAACAAAACAGTGCCCCTCCTCTCCTCTCTTCAGACCCGCAGGAGCCCCATAGCGGCGCCGATCGAGCAGCCGCTGCACCTCCTGCAACCATAAGGCTCCAGGCTTTTTAGGAAAGGCGCCAAGAGCAGGCGTCGGGTGGAGCGCTTCCACAAGCGCCTCGAAGGAGCATTTTGCGTGAAGTTCAATCGGAGTCTTCAGATGGGCGAGGTGCGAAAAGGGAATTAACCCTGTCTGGCTTGCTGTTACCTTGCCATAGGGGGACAATGCCTCCACAATGGCACGTACAACAATCTCATGTTCTACTTTTAATTTGTGATCTATCTCTTGTTTGGGCGTAAGAGTTCCTGCAACGGCGCATGTTTCGACAGTGTCGCCAGCTTGGCGAAAAAGCAGTTCAGGCGTTGCCCCAAGCATCCCTTCATGCTCATTCCAGAACCCATAAACGGCCAGAGGCTTCTGTTGCGCCTTTTCGAGGCAAGCGATTAAGGAAGAATGGCAATGTGCAGGGGTAAAGGGAGTCTCGCTTTTTTCAGAGGCATAGGGTACCCCCTTTTGCAGCTCCCCTCTCTCCATGCGCTGGAAAAGATCGGCGCACTGCCATTCAAAAAGGAGCTGATCCGCTGGTTTCCAGGAGAGTTTAGGGACCCTAGGTGCGGGTTTAAGCAGAGCCAGAAGCTCTTCAATAGTCGTCTCACGCTGATGCTCAAAGATAAGCCACGGCTTTTCACTGCCAAGAAAAAAATCTGGAAAATAGAAGGAAAAATCGGTTGGAGTTTTGAGCCACTGCTGCTTCCCCCAGCCAATCGCTAAACGTTGAGTTCCAAGGCTGATTAAAGCCCCGGAACGCAAATATTCCTCAACAAAAAGTGCCAACATAGCGATAATCTTAAAACGTCGCCTTTTAAATGCAAAGCGGGAGTTTTTACATGGATGGGATTTCTTCTACTCTATACCGGTGCCAACAGGATTCAGACAATTTATATGCGTTTAAAGGTCAAAATGGCCTTCTCGCTATGCTTGTTTTCAATATTGCTCAAAAAAGGTTCCGCGAGACCTTTCTTTTCCACAGATCTGACTCCGGTTATCTTTATCACTTTGCGAGTAGGAAAAGTCGCGTTGTCGTAGGTATGTACGACATTTCCTTGCATTGTTTAAAAGAGCAATCGCTTTCTTTTAGAGAGTGGAAAAAATTTCGCTTTAAACTCTCAAGCCCCAAAAAAGATGAGGAAATTTTAGCGTGGCTTTTTGATCAGCGCGATCTGCCTGCAATAACTGCTGCAAGTTCAGATTCAGCTTCCTTACCCATTTTTCGCCGCGTTTATCTGCACGCGTTTTCCAAATATTGCGGTTTTTCCATTCAGGAAATCAGCTCTTTCCAAAAAGAGCGGCTAACGATTGCAATTGTCCAGAACAATTTTGAAAGATTTATGCATACAAATAACTCACAAATAGCTAAACAAGCCCTTCTAATAATCAAACCACTTATTAAATATAATCCTCATTTTGATCAATTGATTCAACTAACAGAGAAAAAAATCGAATTTTTAGAGAGGCAGAAGCTGGAAGCGATTCTACAAAAGCTTAAACAGTTGCCGACACCCAGCAGGCTCATTAATAACGCTGGAACTGATGCGCGCATTTTATTTCCATATAATACCTTTCTGAATAAGCTCAATCGATGCATTGTTCACCCCTTTTTTTCAATAAAGGCCGCTTATGGCTCTACACAAGGGAATTGGATCGGATCAAAAGGTGTTAAAAGTAGTTTAAACCTACTTAGCTATGGGCTTCGCTTAGTGACAGGGAAGAATTTCCCCCCTTTAACCTCCAGCCATGCAGGGAAGATGACCATCAAAATTGACGAGGCCGTTTTAGATATTCCCTTCGACACACAGAATGAAAATTATGAAAAATTTGGAGCCATCCTTCGTGAACATCAGACCCTTTTTGCTCAGACCTTAGAAACGTCTCCCCTTGAACCCCAAATGATTTTGAAAATTTTGGAAGGGTTAGCCTGCGTTAAAATTGACCAGAGAGAGATCGTCATGATTCACCCCGACTCCCCCTTTATCAAGCAATTCTATGGCAAGTAACTCTTTCGGAACCCTCTTTCGCATCACCACATGGGGCGAATCGCACGGCAAAGCTGTCGGCGTTGTCATCGACGGCTGTCCCGCCGGCCTCGCCCTATCGGAAGAGGAGATTCGCGCTGAACTCCTTTTGCGCCAGCCTGGCCGCTCTCCTTTCACATCGCCTCGTCAGGAGAGCGACCGCGTAGAAATCTTGTCGGGCATTTTTGAAGGGCACACCACCGGGGCTCCGATTTCGATTCTTATCCCCAATCGCGACGCCGACCCAAGCGCCTATGAATCGATCAAAGCTCTCATGCGGCCGGGTCACGCCAACTTTACTTACCTGGCCAAATATGGCATTTTCGACTACCGCGGCGGCGGACGCGCCTCAGCGCGGGAAACGGTGTGCCGCGTCGCGGCAGGCGCGGTCGCCAAAAAGCTGCTTGCATGCAGCGGCATTTCTCTCGTCGCCTATCTGCACGGAATGGGTCCTATAACAATGGGAGAAGGCTCAACAGATTTAGAAGTTTTGCGCCAACAGACACAAGAAAGTCCCGTCTACTGCCCCGACGGGCACGCCGCGAAACTCATGATGATACAGCTTCATAAGCTAGTTGAAGAGGGGGATTCTGTGGGGGGCGTTGTGCAGCTGATCAGCTCCAAACTGCCTGTAGGGTTAGGCGACCCCGTTTACGCTAAGCTAGAAGCTAAACTTGCGGAAGCGATGCTAAGCCTCCCTGCGACGAAGGGGTTTGAAATGGGGGCAGGGTTCGAAGCGGCGACGATGCGCGGGTCGCAACATAACGATGGGTTCGAAGTCGATGAAGCAGGCCAAATTACCCCTTCTAGTAATAGGGCAGGAGGCACTTTGGGAGGGATTAGCACGGGAGCTCCGCTTCTAATTCGAGTAGCCTTTAAGCCCACCTCCAGCATTCGCAAAGTTCAGCAGACCTTTGATCTTGACGGCAATGAACGCTCTTTTAAACTCCCCGAAAATGCGCGCCACGACCCGTGCGTCGCCATCCGCGCTGTTCCGGTTGTGGAGGCTATGGCAGCCCTAGTTCTAGCCGACGCTTTGTTAATCCAGCGCTGTAGCCGGGTGGAAAACTTCTACGCAAAAGTTTCTGATCCCATTTAAACCCGACTTGCGCCCCTACATATCGGTCCCCACTGGGCCAGGTCATGGTTCCTTGGTCATGACGTTTCCCATTTTTCCAGTAGCCCTCATATTTGCCTCCGTCTACATAGTTAAAAACTCCAAATCCGAGACCGTTCGGGTTTTCGAGGCGACGTCCTAGTAACGCTACGCCCACACTAACTCCACAAAGTAGTACCTCTTTAGCTAGGGCACTCACAACAGTTGTCTCTGTCATCTCTAAACAAGTAATACCGGTTGCAACAGTTGCAAAAACCGCCAAGCTGGTCTTAGGATAGAGACGCAAACCATGCAAAATATTAACTACCCTTTTGGAACATGACAGGATTCGACAGGGTGTCACAGCCTTTTGAAGCTTTGCTGGTCGAGAGATAAAACCCGATCTCGTTACTTCCATCACTCCTCCTTTTCAATTTGACAGTTGAATTTTACCGCTTGAACAAGTTTTGCCAATGTTCGAATGGTAGGGTTTTTACTTCTTAAGCTATGATACATTGTGGTTTTTGGCAAATAGGTCTCTTTAGCCAATTTCGTTTTGTTACAAGCTTCCAAGTGAATGCGAATCACTTCTATCACCCCCTCAGAATCCCCGCTTTTCAAACATTCCCAGATCGCGCGTCCAATTCTTTCTTCATCTAGGAGGGCTTGGGTAGGATCATAAAAATCTACTCCTTGGCCAGCTTTGATTGTTCGAGTTTTCTTTTTCATTTTATTCCTTCAAAAACTTGGAGAGTACAATATATTGTACTCTTTTTCAAAACAATTCTATGAAAATTTTTAATTTGGCATTGAAACAGCCGCTATGTTAGGAGGAAGTTTAGGTCCAGATTGAGGAGACCTGCATGAAGACTGAAACAGCATTTTCTAAAGCGATTCTTTTGGTAACACTTGTGATCCCCTTAACTCTTTCAGCTGGCAAAGAGGAGGAGGCGCTTCAAATTGGCACGGAGGCTTACATCTACGGCTATCCGCTCGTGCTGATGGATGTGACAAAGCGTGTGGCGACAAACGTTCCCTTTCCTCAAAAGGGGCGCGCTCCGGTCAACCAGTTTGCCCATACGTGGGAATTTGTGACAGCAGACAATCAGGATCTGCTCCATCCCAGCGTCGACACGCTTGCGAGCAGCGCTTGGCTGGACCTTGAAAAGGAGCCAATCCTCCTGCATGTGCCGGAAATTCGAGAGCGCTTTTATCAGATCACCCTCTATGATGCTTGGAGCAATGTCTTTGGGTCACTCGAAAAAAAGGGAGATTTTGCCCTTGTAGGCCCAGACTGGAAGGGAGTAGTTCCAAAAGGGGTGACAGAAATTAGAGCCCCCACTACTCGCGTCTTAGTTCTGGGGCGCATCCAGTGCAATGGGAACGCTAAAGATTATGCCATCGTCAACTATCTCCAGAAACAGCTGACGCTCACTCCCCTCAGCGCAAAGGCGAAGTCCTACCGCCCTCCCTCCAATGTTGCAATCGATGCAAAAGTCAATGCGAGAAGCAGTCCCAAGGACCAGGTAGAGGCGATGAGCGGCGCCACATTTTTTAATGCAGTGGCACGTTTAATAAAGGCTTTTCCCCCGCCAACTGAAGATAAAGCGATGCTGGAAAAAATGGCCAAAATTGGGCTCATTCCCGGGGTAGAGATTGATCCCGAAGCTGCAAAAGGGCTCGAAGGGGCTCTGGTTGCAGGGCAGAAGAAAATCCGTGAAACCCAAGGGACTGAAAAAAATGGCTGGAGAACTCATCTTGCGGGGGAAAATTTTGGCACGCACTACCTCCAGCGTGCTGCAGTAGCCAAGAGTGGCTTAGGTAGCTCACAAAATGTCGTAACTCTTTCGACAGAGCTGGACAGCGCGGGGAAGCCTTTGAATGGAGCTTCCCACTATCGGCTGCATTTTGATAAAGAGCAGCTTCCCCCTGTCAGCGCCTTCTGGTCGATTACTTTATACGATGAGGAGCAGCATTTAATTCCCAATCGACTCAATCGCTATGGCCTCCAATCCAGTGGCAAAACGAAATATAATGACGACGGCTCGCTCGATATCTATTTTCAAAAAGAGGAGCCCATTAAAAAGAGGGCCAACTGGCTGCCCGTAAATAAGGGCGATTTTCAAGTCGTGCTGCGCCTCTATCATCCAAAAGAACCTTGGACCCCTCCTCGCGTGCAGCGCATTGAATAGGATTCTCTTTTACTGTCAATACTACTCCTCGCTGGGGCCCGCCTTTCGAACTTTGGGCTTATGTCGCAAACTGATCCAAGACTTCTCGGTCGACTGTCTTTTAGGGCATCCCGAGCAAGTAGAAGATGTCGTTAAAATAGATTCACCGCGCTTCCATAGGCTGATTTTACCCTCTTTTGGGAAAGTAGAAGAGCGCGTGCAGGCGCCCCCAAGTAGTGAAGAGATGATGAAACGAAAAGGGGTTTTAGATCAATTTCTTCCCGGCCGCCATTACGATCTCTTTCTCACGGAGATGTTTCCCTTTAGCAAAACTTACCTGCTGCCCGAGGTTTTGTACATTATGCAGCAGATCAATCCCGACTGCCAGCTCGTCTCCGTGATGCGCGATGCCGCTGACCGCTCCTCAGAGGACTTTGCCCCGCTGACCTGCCAGCTCGTTAATCAGCTTTATGACGCTGTCTTAGTTTTGGCAGATCCGCAAATCCTCAAACTGGAAGACTCCTTTCCTTTAGCTGCGCAGATCCAAAAAAAGCTCTTTTACACGGGCTACGTGCCTCAAATTTCAGCTGTAAAAAGCAGACAGAAGCAAATCCTCGTTTCATTAGGCAGCGGCGGTTTAGGTGAAGAGCTTGGGCTTGCTGTCAAGAGGGTCAAAGATGCTTTTTCAGACTATCGTTTTATTTTTGTAACCGGCCCCCATGCTACAGATGCGTTAAAAGAGCATTTAAAAGAGTGCGAAACGCTCCCTTTTATCCGAGACTTTGCGACAGCTCTTAGCGAAAGTGCCCTCTCAATCAGCACCGGTGGGTCTTCCCTCATCGAAGTGGCCTATACCAAGACCCCAGCTCTTGCCTATGCTGCGGAGATGAGCGACCAGCCCATTCGCACACGCGCATTTGCAGCAAAAAATCTGCTGCGCGAGTTAAAAAAAACGGATTTAGACGCTGAAAGGCTCATCAAGATCATTCAGGAGCAGCTAAGAGTGCCTCCACCTGCATTTCTGGTGGCCATGAATGGCGCTCAAGAGGCTTGCCGGATTTTGCATGAATTAACCAAAAGTAAAGGCGTAGGCTGAAACTCCCGGCGAAAAATGGAGCTGGAGCAGATGGCGTCCATACTCCCCTTTCAAATCGATCAGGTCATACTTGCGCGGCTCATCGACTAAGATCTTAGGAAGCGGTTTCCCATCTAGAAGCAGCTCGACAGTTCCATGCCCTTCCATAACCAGATAGACATACGTGGCTTGAAAATTGAGCAGGAGAATGCTCTCTTGTCCCGTCGCTGTAATGCTTTCAGGGCCTACTTTCCAGCCCCCTTTCAAAACAACTTGATTCGGTCCTGGACTCTCTCCAGTGGCATAAGGAGAAGCGCGATCGGAGCCCAAATAGGTTTCAGGAGTCTGCGTCAGATGCGTTTCTGACTTCGGCTCCTCTTTTTCGATAGGGCTTAAACCTAATAGGGCGCGAATCTGATTTTCTGTCTGCACATAGCCGCCCTCCCCAAAATGCTCCTGTACCAGGTGTCCCTCCTGATTGAAAAGATAGTGGGCAGGCCAGTAGCTGTTCTGGAACGCTTCCCAGGTCTTATAATCGCTGTCGAGCGCCACGGGGTAACGAATCTGAAAGCGTTTGACGGCGTTTTGCACATTCTCCAGCTTCTTTTCAAAGGCAAATTCCGGGGTGTGAACGCCAATAATGACAAGTCCCCTATCGCGGTACTTCTCATCCCACTCTTTCAAGTAGGGCAGCGTGCGCAGGCAGTTGATGCAGCTATAGGTCCAAAAATCGATCAGGACCACTTTTCCGCGCAATTTTTTTAAAGTTAAAGGTGGACTGTTGATCCAGCCTGTGATGCCGACAAGCTCGAGGCTTTTTGGCTCCCCTTTTCTTAAATGCGCCAGCTCCTCATGTACTGTGACCGTATCCTCGAGGACAAGCGAAGGCACATACTGGGAAGCCCAATCTTGAAGCGCCAAATCGGCCCCGCTTGCCATGCTAAGTGAAGTCAAGAGCAGAAGCAGGCCAAATGCCTTACGGATAGATTCCAAATGGGAGGAGAGAAAGCGCGAAGAGCGCAGAAGCGTCTGCCCTCCATAGATAATGAGCAGCATAGGAAGCGCAGCTCCCAGGCTATAAAAGAGAGCTAAAAAGAAGAGCTTGAGGGTGACGGTTTGAGTAATAGCGAGCGTGACAATTGCTGCTAAAATGGGTCCCGCGCAGGGGGTCCAGAGCAGGCCTAAACTGGCCCCCAAAATCAGCCCTCCGATCCATCCACTCCCCCCTTTCAACTGTTCCCCTAGACCGACAAAGGGTGTCGTTACGCGGGAAAACCAGTCACTTAAAGGAGGAACGAGCAGGACAAGGCCAAAGATAAAGATGAGGGCAATGGCTGCCATCCGCAACATTTGCGGTGAAATCCCGAGAGACTGCACAATCGTCCCAATAAAGAGGATAAAAAGCGTAAATGTAATCACAAGACCGATGACGATGGCAAGAGGCTTAAGACGCGATGAGGTCGCGGAGAGCAGGACAGGCAAAATGGGCAAGCTGCAGGGAGATAGGGCAGTGACAAGACCTGCTAAGAAGGCAAATATCAGGAGGAGAGACATGATGAATCCATAGCCAAGCGTAAATCTTCAATGAGATCGGCAACATCTTCTATCCCAATCGAAAAGCGCACGAGACCATCGCTAATTCCCATCCGAGCGCGGACGGGAGCCGGGATGGTTGCGTGGGTCATGATAGCGGGGTAGCTGACGAGCGATTCCACCCCCCCTAAACTTTCAGCTAATGAAAAGATCTTAAACGATGCGATGAGCGCCTTTGTCTCTTCTACGGACAGCTTAAATTCTGCCGAAAGCATGCCGCTAAAGCCGCGCATCTGCTTTTTGGCAAGGGCGTGCTGCGGATGGGAGGGAAGTCCTGGATAGTAGACATGCTTGACTTTCGGATGCTTTTCTAAAAAATGGGCAACTTCTAGCGCATTTTTCTGATGCTGCTCCATACGTACGGCAAGTGTCTTCACGCCGCGCGTGATGAGCCAGCAGTCGAAGGGGCTCGGGTTAACGCCGATTGCTTTGCGGGCAAAGTCGAGCTCCCTTTTAAGATCTGCATTGTTAGACATCGCAACCCCGCCGATTACATCAGAGTGGCCCCCTAAATACTTGGTGCAGCTGTGCCAGACGATGTCAGCACCCAAACTTAAAGGGTTCTGGCAATAGGGGCTTGCGAAGGTGTTGTCGACGACACAGAGCGCGCCATGGGCATGGGCTAAATTGGCGAAATGAGCGATGTCAAAAACCTCTAACAGAGGATTCGTCGGTGTTTCGAAGAAAAGCCATTTTGGCTTGCGCTTGAGCGCCTCTTCGACATGGTTAGCTTCATAAGTTTCAAACGTAATTCCAAAGCGGTTGAAGATCTGGTTAAAGAGGCGGTAGGTCCCTCCATACACCCCGTCGAGAGCAACCACAAGGTCCCCTTGCGAAAGCGTCGTAACAAGAGCCGCGAGCGCTCCAATTCCTGAAGAGAATACGGTGGCGTGGGCAGCTCCCTCCAGAGCGGCAAGCTGCTGTTCTAAGCGGGTAAAATTGGGATTGTTCGCGCGCGTGTAATCATAACCCTTATTGACGCCAGGTGCCTCTTGCACAAAGGTGGAGGTCATATAAATCGGCGGCATGACAGCCCCAGTCAAAGGATCTGCTTCAGAACCTGTATGGATGGCTTTTGTCGCGAATTTCATAATTTCCTCATAAATATTTTTGGGCTTTCATCCACTCATTATCATACATTTTGCTTAAATATTTTATTCCCCCATCAGGCGCTAGCGTCACAATCGTCGTAGGCTCTGTAACCCTTTTTGCAATTTCGAGGGCGGCCCACACATTGGCTCCCGTCGACCCGCCCGCTAAAATGCCCTCACGTGAAGCCAAAAGGCGACCCACACCAAAGGCAGCAGCATCTTCAACCTGCAACACTTCGTCCACAATAGAAAAATCCATCGCACGCGCCAGATGATCTTCCCCAATGCCCTCAAGCTGATAGGTGCAGTGCCCTCCCTCTTTTACGCTCCCTGTTTTAAAGTAGTCGTAATAAATTGATCCGATAGGATCGGGCATGACGACCTTGACAGAAGGTTTTTTCTCTTTCAAATAGCGGCCCACACCGCTGATCGTCCCTCCTGTGCTGGCGCTCGCCACAAAATAGTCCACTTGGCCTCCTGTCTGTTCCCAAATTTCTGGACCCGTGGTCAGATAGTGAGCCTCAGGGTTTTTCAGATTGTCATACTGGTTGATGCGGAAACTGTTGGGTGTCTCTTCGGCCAGACGTTTAGCTACGTTGACATAGTGTTCAGGAGAGTTGGGAGGAGCTGCCGTGGGGGCGATGACAATTGTCGCTCCAAAAGCCTTCAGGGCGTTCTGTTTCTCTTTGCTGACCTTGTCCGGCATCGTGAGAATGGCTTTATAGCCTCGAATGGCCGCAATCATCGCCACAGCTGCCCCTGTATTGCCCGAGGTATTTTCAATGATGGTGCCTCCCGGCTTTAGGAGACCCTGGCGCTCCGCTTCATCGATGATATAACGCACGATGCGATCTTTGATGCTTCCGCCAGGGTTCATAAACTCGATCTTGAGGAGCAGCGTCACATGCCTATTAGGCATGAGATGCTGCAGTCTCACCAGCGGCGTATGGCCAATGGTCTCAAGAATCGTCGGGTAGCCCACTGATTACTGTCTAAGAGTGGCAATCGCCTTTGCCACATTCTCTTCAGAAATCTGGCCAGAACCGACAAGCTTCTTGCCCTTCTTAGTTTCGCGATTTACAAATATCATCGTTGGGGTTCCGCGCACACCAAATTCCCTGGCAAGTGCTTTAAAGTACTTTTGACTTAAATCAACATCTGCAAAATTGAGCGGTTCATGGCGCGTGCCCACTACATTTGCAAGGCGCTCCACCTGCTCCTCTTTAGGAGTCCCCGTTTTGCGAGAAAGCTCTGTCAAAGCGTGGCGCAGCTTAAAATATTCAGCTTTATTGTGGATCATGAAGGAGACGTTATAGGGGGAAAAGTTGAGCGTCTGGGAATGGATCGCGTGATCCACGAAGGTGAGGCGCACATTTTCTAAAAGTATCGGAAGCAGGGTATCCAGCTTCGCCTCCACAGACCGGCAAGAGGGGCAGGCCCAGTCAGTAAAAAGGTACACTTCGATCGGGCTATCTTTTTTCCCAAATACCAGACTCTCTTTAAGAGTCTCTTCTGCTGCAGCCAAAGGGTCCATTTTGGCCACTCCGATAAGGGCCACGAAAAAACCGAGCGCGCAGAGGGATACTCCGGCAATCCCTTTCCAAATTGTCGTCATAAGATCTCCTTTTGTGACGCGTTTGCCTGTATCTTGCGCGATCTCTTCTTTCATTTCCAAGAAGATTCTGAACGCGAAACAGAAGAACGCTAAACCAACGCAGGCTGCAATGGAGAGGCAAACCGGGCACCAGGCGCCGATTTTGTACTTCTGGATCAGGATAAATTGTAATTCAGCCCCTGCTGCGCCGGCAATGAGCAGTCCAACAAAGGAGCGCCATCTTGAAAACCAGAAAAGAGCGTTCATAGGCATAAAAAAAGCCAGCCCTAAGGTATCAAAGGAGCCTCCAAAAAAACTCCAGTTGTGACTTTGGACACACGCTCCCGAGCAGATGTGTAAACTTGACACGATCGATAAAATAAGCCCCGCGAAGAGCGCAAGCGCTGTCGTGCAAAAGAGCCAGGGATGTTGTTGTGCATACCTCATCTTGATTCGCATTTACAAGATAAAGCCGTTTCGCGTCAAGGGATGTTAGAAAAAATTAAAACCCGACTTGCGCCCTATCAATGACTCATCTGATGCGCGCTTGTTTTGGAGGCTAAAACGGGGCAATTTTCGCCTACTTTACTCAAGTATGTCAAAAATTGCCCCGTTTTAGCCTCCAAAAAATCGCATCATCAGCTGAATCACCGCTAGGGCGCAAATCGGGTTTAAACGAGACTGCCACTCTCTAAGTGGAACTTCTTTTCGCAGCGGTCAGCCAGTTCTGGATCGTGTGTGACGACGATGAGCGTTTTGCCCTGTCCCTCGACAAAGTCTAAAAGCAGGTCATGAATTTGGCGCGACGTCTCACGATCCAAGTTGCCGGAGGGCTCATCGGCAAAGAGGATGTCGGGACTGTTGCAGAGAGCGCGGGCGATGGCGACACGCTGCTTTTCACCACCAGACAATAGTTTTGTAGTTTGATGCGCCCTGTCGCTTAACCCCATCTTCTCCAAGAGTTCTAAACCGCGGTTGTAGGCGGGGCTTCCTTTGGCGATGGAAGCGCGGCCAATGCGCGCCGGCATGAGCACATTTTCGAGAGCTGTATAGTCATCGAGAAGATGAAAAGATTGAAAGACAAAGGCGATATGGCGATTGCGAATCGTGGCTGTGGTCAGCGATGTCGCCTCCTGTCCCATAATTTCGAGACTGCCTTGACAAGGTCGCTCCAAAGTCCCTAAAACGTGAAGAAGCGTGCTCTTGCCTTGACCAGAACGCCCCGTGATCGCCACCGCTTCCCCTTGATAGATAGTCAGGTCAACCCCTTGCAAAACGGTCACTTTGCGCGGCGTGTAGTAGCTCTTGTGGATCTTAGAGGCTTTTAAAACGACCTTTTTCATTCTCTTACTCTGCTCTTAGAATGGCTGAGGGGCGCATCATGCTCGCCTTAATGGCAGGGACAAGTCCCGAAACGAGCGAAATAAAGGCTGTGGTCATAATCACAAAGGCAATGGATTCCCAACTAAGCGCTGTAGGCAATGTTTCGCCATAGTAGATCGGGTTGAAAAGATCGTGCCCCTGCATGCGGCTGATGAAGTTGACAAGGGTTTGAAGATGGCGCAGGGTCAAGAGAGCAGCCAAAATGCCGATCGCACTGCCGAGCACTCCCATGATGATGCCACAGATGCCAAAAATCAGCGCAATACTCTGAGAAGTGGCTCCCATCGAACGCAAAATTCCGATCTCCAATTTTTTGTCATTCACTAAGATAATGAGCATCGACACAATATTGGAGCAGGCGACAACAATAATAATGGTTGCCAGAAGCGTAAAGAGGTTTTTCTCGCTGCGTAGCTGCTGAATCACATCTTTTGTAAACTCATACTCGCGAAACGTCTCCACCTTCCAATAGGGAGCAATGCCGGCCGCTTGGAGTTTGCTCTCAAGCTCTTTTTTAACCAGATCAGCTTGATCGAGATTGCTGAAGCGCACGTTGATCCCATTTCCCTGAACGAGGTCATCCTGGTTATACGCAGAGCGGATAAGATTTGTAATTTCCTGATTCACGATGACAAACTTGCCGCCGATGGGAATTATCCCTGGATCATAAAAGCCTGCGACAAAGACCGGAAGACGCTGCTCTTGGAGGCTGCTTGCAGTCGGTATCACATAGACCATCGCGCCGCGATCGCCAACCAGCACTCCTGCGTCTTTAAAACCGCGCGGCAGTAAAATGCCATTTCCCAGCAGAGGATCTTTAGGCAGCTCCAGCTTTCTCGGCTTCATGTCAGCATGCTGGATCGTCAAATTGCCGTAAGGAGTTTGCCCTTTTAGCTCAGTTCCCTGCACCTGAAAGCGCACATCGAAACGGACACCTTGCGGACGCATGGCCGTCTCAAGCGATAGCGGGTCAAGAGTCGCTTCCATGCCAAGGTCTCCGACAAGAATCAGAGGAGCATGCAACGGTTGCGGCTCTTTCGCAGGAAAATGGAGCGAGGGTTCACCCTCTTTAAAGACAAGCTGACCCTTCAATAGCCCTGCATCAAGCTCCTGCTTTTGCACCGGTATAAAAACGCGCGAAATCTGGTCGCCTTTTAAATGGGCAAAAACCGTCCAGGTTGCGGTTTGAGGGAATAGCGCACGATTTAAAAGCCAACCAGAGGAGGGAATTGCCAACCCGCGAACAGTCACTTGCGAAAAAAATTGCTTCAAGCGCTCTCTTAAAACATCTGCTGCGACCGGAACTGCATCGTCAGAAGCCACGCCGCTCATCGCCAATTGATTGGAGAGATCTTGCATAGAAAAACGCACGAGAGCTCCCTGCAGAGCCTTATTGTCGGGATCAAAGGAGCCAAGATAGGTGGCTTGCGACATTGTCGCCTGAGTAAAGCTAAGCCCCTCCGTCTGGCGCAGGAGCTGCAGCTTCAAGTTTCCCATCGTCATCTCATAATCGTGCGCCGTTAAATCGGGGATTTGGCGAAGTTCGAGAATGGCTCCAAAAGCTCCCTTGACAGGATCTTTCAGCTTTCCTGCTTCATCAAGATCGGGTTTTGGCCAACTTCCTGGAAGCTCTTCGTCAAAGGAGGGGTCGTAAGGGTCTGTTAGACTTGCGAGCTGCTTTTCAGCAATCGACTTGGGGGTATAGCCAGAAGCCGAACTAACGCTGTCGATGCGGTAGTAATAGGAGTCGTAGTAGCTATCCGTGGGAAGCATGCGCACGGGAGCCGTCAAGGCGATGAGCCGATCTATCCAGTTGCGCTCCAACCCATATGTCACTGAAAAAAAGACTACAATCAGCCAGACCACGAGGGCGATGACCAGAATCGAAATCAGGCTGATAATGGAAACAGAAAGCTGACGCCAGCGCGGCGTCAAGTATTTGAACGCTATGGAAAGTTCAAACACAACTCTTATTTTGTCTCTTTATATTTCACACGCTTGCGCAGTGTGGGGTCATATTTCTTTAACTCGATGCGGTTTGGCGTCGAAGTCTTATTTTTGACCGTGTAATAGTAGTGGCTGCTCTCTTCACTTTTCATCTTAATTTGTTCACGCTTACTTGCCATGACTGAATGCTCCAATGCTTAAAATTTAAAGAGATTAGCTTAAGAGATTCTGAGATAAATTTCAACTAAAACCCGCGCGCGTCACCGCTTCTAGGTCAAGCGCATCTCCTTGCCCCCTCTCTTTGTAGAGATGGTAGCCAAGCCCGGCGATCATGGCGGCATTGTCAAGACTTAAACCGGCAGATGGCCAATAGAGATCAAAATCGGCAGCTTTCTCAGCAAATAGAGCGCGCAGAGCCTGGTTATTGGTTACTCCCCCGCCAAAAATCAGACTGCGGCAGCCCTGGAGCCGGGCAGCCTCGAGAGTTTTATGCACAATGTCCTGAAGCGCTGCGCGCTGAAAAGAGGCGGCAAGATCGCGCCTCTCCTGATCTGAGATTTGAGCGGTTGATGCGGCATTCTGTCCTTTGACGGCGTAAAGAACCCCAGTTTTTAGGCCACTAAAAGAAAAATCGAGCGGCCGTCCCTTGACCTGTCCCGCTTTTAGCGGATAGCGGAAAGGATCTCCCTGCTTAGCGAGCGCCTCCACCTGAGGCCCCCCGGGATAGGGAAGGCCGAGCAGCTTCGCCACCTTATCAAAAGCCTCGCCAATGGCGTCGTCAGCGGTCTGCGCAATTTTTTCATAGCGGCCCAGCGCATCGAGCCGGATGAGCGCTGTGTGTCCCCCACTGAGAACGATGCCAAGGGCTGGAAAAACTATAGATTCTGGATGAGACATCAGCGCTGCGTAGAGATGCGCTTCGATATGGTTGACGCCAAGAAAAGGCTTCTGGAGGGCCAAGCTTAAGGATTTAGCCGCGTGCAGGCCGATGAGGAGAGCCCCAATCAGTCCTGGAGCATGAGCGACAGCAATTAAATCGATATCTGACCAGGTGACTTTAGCTTCGTTTAACGCTTGGCGGATCACAGGGATCATGACATCCAGATGGCGCCGGCAGGCAAGCTCCGGGACGACGCCCCCAAACTCCTGATGCAGGTCGATCTGCGAGGTCACGACGTTTGACAAGATCTCGACGCCATTGCGAACAATCGCGCAACCTGTCTCGTCACATGTACTTTCGATTCCTAACACTAACATAATTGAAGAAATTTTAACTAAAAAGTAAATAAAATACAATAAAGTTCGAAAGAACAGGAACTCACTCCGACCTTTTCAAAAAATAACCCAAAAAACGCTTATGCTTTTTACAGCAGAGCCCCAGCGGCGCTATCGAGAATCCAGAGCGCTTTCTGCTCAGGGATACCCACAGCCTGGGCAGGCAGCTCATCGGGAGTAAAGGGGCCTGTTAGAACCTTCTGCACCATGGCCGCTTTGTTTGCACCTAGAGCATAGAAAACCGCATGGTGGGCGCTATTGATGCATTCAAAGGTCAGCGTCAAGCGCCACATCTCCAGCTTCGGGATAAAATTGGCAATGGCCACTCGTCCAGGAGCGTGGAGACCGTGCGTTTTTGGAAAAAGGGAGGCCGTATGCCCATCCTCACCCATTCCCAGCATGACAAGGTCAAACTTTAAGTCTGGAAGATTTTTTCTGATGAGCTCCTCATAGGTGAGCGCTCCCACTTCGACATCCCCTTCGGCCTGCATGCGAAAAATCTGAGATGAGGGAATGCCCACCTTGGCAAAACCTGCCTCCATAGCCATGTGGTAATTGCTGTCGGGGTGATAGGGTGGAACGGCGCGCTCATCGCTCCAGAATAGAAAAACTTTTTGCCAGTTAATGCGCCTGCGATGGAGAGGGTCGGTAAGCTGCTGGTAGATTGCTTTGGGGGTGCTTCCCCCCGACAAGGCCACGGCAAAGCGCCCCTTTTCTGCAATGGCGCGCTCGGCAAGGCTTGTAAAATGGTCAACACTAAAGTTAAGCGTAGCCGCAGCGTCCCCAGGGATGACAATATCGCGCCGCTCGTCAAAAGCGCAGATCTCTTTCACTTACAACTCCGCTAATTTTTCTAATGTTCTTCGATAGTGACTCCCCGCTCCTCTATAGAGCACCTCACGGAGAAAGGCGGAGCTTTTTTTCGGGTCGGGGAGAGGGAGCGAAAAGGGCATGGCGCACTCTTCTTGTGTCGAGATGTGGATCACGGCTTGCTGCAGCCTTTTGCTGCGCTCGATTGCGAAAACCCTATCGCTATAGGTATTAATTTCGATAGAGATAATGGTTCCTGGAGTTGTGGAGGGATCATTTTGTGGGATCATTTCAATAGTAAGCTGGTCTGCATTATTGCTGTACTTGATCCTCTGTTGATCCGCCTCTATAAACTTCCACTCCATTTGCGCCGCCAGCCACGCCTGCAAATAGAGGACGCGAATTTTTGGATGTGCAATACAGTCTGTTGTAGAGCCATTGTAGAGAATGCGGACTGTTTTGGCCCCGTGCAATTGAAAGATTTTTTCCTGGTTGTCAAAGGTGCGCGCCAGCAGATCGCGCCAGCCGCTAATTGCTGCCCAGTTCATATCCGAAATGACAATTTTAGATCTGGACATCAGGGTTAAAATATCGCGGCTGAAAGTGGGAAGATCTTCTGCGCATTCGGAATCGATTATCAACTTGGAAGCGTAAGAGTGCAGATAGGGGAGGATCTCAGTCTCTTGTGCAGGATCTTGACTCCAGAGCAGGTAGATGGGTAAATCGGAGAGAAAATGGGGCAGAATGATAAAGGGAACGCGAGCCATCTGAGAGGCTGTGACATCGATGGTAATTTGATCGCATGCAAGCGTTAGCTCTCCCTTTGTTGTCACCACATTGCTGACGGAGACTTTGAGGGAGTTGTGAGAAGGATCTGGATCTTTTTGAATCATGATGATTCGGCATGGGAATTTCTCGACAATCGCGCGCACAAAGTCCTGAAAAAAGGCTGCGCGGCGCGGCTCATGACAATAGATGATCAAATTAAACAGATTTGCGCGGATCTGGTTTTTCGCCTCCTCCTCTTCCCACTGGCGCTTCAGCTCCTGTTCTATATCGGCAATTTGGATCTCCGCAGTCACCTAAATTAGCCTCCACGTTTTTCCTGAGCGAGCTAGCAGTTCGTCTGCCTCAATGGGACCCCAAGAGCCCGACGCATAGTTGGGAAAGCCGCGCGGCTTGGTCGCAGCCCAATGTTGCAGAACAGGCGTCAAGAGGCGCCAGGAGGCCATCACCTCGTCGATACGGGCAAAGAGAGTGCTGTCGCCTGCCATGCAATCGCAAATCAAGCGCTCGTATGCTTCTGGAGGGGTCGACCCAAAGAAAGCACCATAGCGAAAGTCCATTTTGACAGGCGGAATCTGCGTGCTCATTCCAGGCACTTTGCAATTTATTTTGAGCGATATCCCTTCGTCTGGTTGGATGCGAATGACTAACACGTTTGACTCTGGTTTTCGGCCATTATTCTGGAAGAGATAGCCAGGAGGCTCTTTAAACGAGACGGCTATTTCTGTGGCGCGCTTGGGCAGCCGCTTCCCTGAGCGAAGATAGAAGGGAACCCCTGCCCAGCGCCAGTTGTCAATGAAAAGCTCCATCGCAACATAAGTCTCGACAGTTGAGCTAGGAGCCACATTCTCCTCATCTCGATAGGCAGGAACTGCCATTCCGTTGACAAACCCCTCTCCATACTGTCCACGGACAACCAGCTCATCTATTTGTGAGGGGGGCAGCGGGCGAATGGCGTCGAGTACTTTGACCTTTTCGTCATGAATGGCATTTGCTTTCAAACTGCTGGGAGGCTCCATTGCCACAAGCGAAAGCAGCTGCATCATATGGTTCTGAACGATATCGCGCAGCATGCCGGCCTCTTCCCAAAATCTGCCGCGTGTGCCAATCCCAATCTCTTCTGCCACAGTCAGCTGCACATTGTCGATATGATGGCTGTTCCAGATATTTTCAAAGATCGGGTTTGCATAGCGGAAGACGAGCAAGTTTTGCACCGTCTCTTTGCCGAGGTAATGGTCGATGCGATAGATCTGTCTCTCATCCAAACATTGCGTGATCTCATTTTGCAGCTTCACTGCCGAGGCATAGTCCTCTCCAAACGGCTTTTCAATGATGACGCGCGTCCATTTCTCCGATTCGACCGGCTGGATCAGCTGATGGCCTTTAAGTTTTTCGATCACGAGCGGAAAATAGCTGGGCTGCGTCGAAAGGTAGTAGACCCGGTTGCCCTTTGTGCCAAATTTGAGGTCAAGATCATTGAGTAAGGTGCGCAGCGTCTCATACCCTTCGTCGTGGTCAAACTCGGAGCGATGGTAGAAAATCTGTTCGCTAAAAGCCTCCCAGAGTTCCTTGTCGACAGGTTTAACGCGCGAAAACTGGTTGACGGCAGCCTGCATTTCGGCTCGGAACTGCTCATGCGTCTTCTCGCGCCTTGCAAAGCCGACGCAGGCAAAGTGTGGAGGCAGCTGCCCCTCTCGCGCCAAATTGTACAGCGCCGGCAGCAGTTTGCGGCCGGTCAAGTCGCCCGTTGCCCCAAAGATGACTAGAATGCACGGCTCCGCCACCTTCCCGGCGCGCGCCGTCTCTTCCAATGGATTGCGAAAAAGATTGGGAGTCTGTATCTGCATAAAATCTCTTTTATTTTCAGATTACAGCGTGGGGCTAGCGTTTCGCAACACATTTCAAAAGGTCTTTGGATAATCCAAAGAAGATCTAAGTGGAATTGCCCCTCTTTCTTCGTAAAGCCACAAATTACCTTCGAAGTTTGATGCTGAAATATGTTTCTGGGGTAAAACGACATAAAGAGGATGTTTAGCTTTAAAGCAAAAATCAGCATGAGACATTGTTCCACTTTTCTTCTTTGCTTCGATGATAATTGAGAATAGGGAAAGGCCCACTTGAATGCGATTTCTCAATATGAAAAAATGCTTTTGTGGCTCTATTCCAAGTGGATATTCAGAAATCAGCAGCCCCCCCTTGTCTAAAATAGATTGACCAAGAGAGGCGTTTTCTGTTGGATAGAATCTGTGCAAACCATGAGCTAGCACGGCGATCGTACTCCCTTTATGAGCTAGACAACTGGAATGTGCCGCAAAATCTATACCTGCCGCAAGTCCGCTGACAATTACATAATTTTCTTTCGAAAAGTGAGCAGCAATTCTTTCAGCCACTTTTAAACCGTAATCTGACGCAGAGCGAGAACCCACAATGGAAACGCTAGATTTTTTCAACAGATCGAGATTTCCTTTTGCAAGTAGGATTCTGGGCGGATTTTGAATGCTCTGAAGAGTTTTAGGATAAGCGTCCATTCCTAATGGTATCACATGAATTTGCTGTAGACTGTGCAATTGAATCATTTCAAATGCGTGTTTCCACGCGCTTAAAGTAAATGACTCCAGCCCAGCTTGCTTGGCTATTTTCTCTGCTTCATCAAAAGATAGCTCTTCATTTATCTTATTATTTAAGCAGAAGTTTCTTTGAGCTTCAGAAACATTAAGATTTGCAAGGGTTAAAAGAAAAAGTCTATAACTCATCGGGCAAATAAATTCCTTTTTAAGGTAAAATTATTATTTTAATCTTGCTCATTCAAAATACTCGTTTTGAACCCATTTTTCTTGGCTAAATCCACATTTGGGCGAGAGATCATCGTACTTGTTTTAGCAAATGCTATGCCCATTAAAACATTGGCACCTGCTTGTTCTAATTTATACATTCCAGCTTTCATACTGAATCCGGTGGTTATAACATCATCTAATAAAATTACTGGATCATCTTGTTTCACACCA
This sequence comes from uncultured Parachlamydiaceae bacterium, assembly GCA_963745935.1. Taxonomy (GTDB): domain Bacteria; phylum Chlamydiota; class Chlamydiia; order Chlamydiales; family Parachlamydiaceae; genus JAJFUZ01. Next base: position 188,053 of record CAVUZO010000002.1, on the reverse strand, counting down.
ATTGTACATAAAGAATCGAGATGTTGTATTACATTTCGATTTATCGTCGAAGTCTGCTTTGGTATTTCCGAATACCTCACTAAAATATTTTTGCCTGAGTTAAGTATTTCATATTTACTGTCTTTTTTCAATACTATCAAATAAGTAGAAAAAACCATATTTTTCTGAATCAGGCTTTGAACGAGGTATCGTAGCTAATTTAAAAGATTTAATAGTCGGTAATTTGGTATCCAAAAAATCTAAGAGCAGTTGATAAAATTTATTCAGAACAGCTAAATCTTTTCCCTCTTTAAATAACAAAATATCGTTGCTATAATTGTTATCAAAATTAAATCCTGGATTCGTCGGTGAATAGTAGTCTCCCATCCAAGCAATTTTTTCGTTATAAATGTTATGCCAATCAATAGCAAACACATTAATATAAGCCATACACACCCCCAAATTTTTAATTTTTGGAACCCCTATTGTCGTAGCTACGATCAAAGAGAAAATGTTATTTCAACTACTTTTTATTGTAAAGTCTTCCTTTGAAGATGTCAGCACTTCAGATCACTAACGGAAAAATAGCCGAGTTTTATTTTGAAAATAAAATTTCAAAGTGCTACTTTGACAACAAACTGAAACAGGGGGTAAAAATGGCTTCAAAAATAGGCTCAGGGGTTCCATTTGGAGCCTTATATACCGATGGCGATAATCGTCACAATTTGAATGAACCTGCTGTACTTGCCTCTATTAAAGAACAAGCGGGGGCGGTGGCTTGTCTGATCACATCTAAGAATCTCCTTAAGCGTCAAGATGGGCAATTTATTTGCGATCAAAGAACAACTCTTGAATCTCAAGGCTGGCAAGCAGCAACGGCGTTTAAAAAAGAGCCCCTGGTAGGTTTTGGAACTGCTTTTCTGGTCTCTTCCAAATTAGTTCTCACAGCGGGACATTGTGCCGATGAATCTACAATTGGCGAGACTCGTCTTGTGTTTAATTTAACTCTTCAGAGAGCAAAATCCCCAATTCCTGGAGAACAGATCTATAGAATAAAGGGCATCATCGCAAAGTCTCTAAATAACTTGGGGGATTATGCACTTCTTGAGATAGATCGCGAAGTTGTAGGTGTAAAACCGCTAACACTTGATCTTTCCTCTACCCCAAAAGACGTTTATATGCTGGGACACCCTTATGGACTGCCTTTAAAATACACAAAGAATGGCGCGATCAAATCTCTCACTGCTAAGCAATTTGAAGCGGCATTAGACGCCTTTGAAGGCAATTCGGGTTCACCTGTTTTTGATCAAATTACAAAAAAGGTGGTGGGGATCTTGGTGGCAGGTAATCCAGACTATGAGGCGTCTTCTACAGGTACAAGAGATCGTCATTACACCGACTCTAAAAGTGGTTATGAGAAAATTCAGAGAATAAGCGCTCTGCCTCAAACGTGTCTGGACCGGATCAGTGGGAAAAAGGCCGCTGCGGCTCCGGTTCAACGCCATATCCCAAAAGAAGCTTTTATAACTCATCAAGCTAAACCAAAACATCAACTACTAATAGAAGAGCCTGAAGACGAATCTGAATCAATCTCTGACCCAGGCTGCTGTGGATAAAACCGCAAGCTGTCGAGATAATTTTGCAGGATGATGACGGCGGCTACGCTGTCCACATACTGGGTGCGGCGCTTGCGCGTCATGCTGCTCTCCCGCAAGGAGCGCTCCGCCTGGACGCTTGTCAGCCGCTCATCCCAGGTAACTATGGGAATGGTTGTGGCTTTTTGAAGGAGAGCGACGAAGTTTTTCACCTCGTCGGCAGAGAGGCCGACCTTACCGCTCATGAGGAGGGGAAGGCCGATGACAATGGCTTCGATGGCGTATCCTTTTTCTTGGGTGTGCCTTTCGAGCTCTTTCAATAGTTTCTGGACGGTCTTCTCAGCCTTTTTTTCGGCCTGCATCACCATGAGAGGGAGTGCGATGATCTTTGTCTCATCCGAACAGGCGAGCCCTAAGCGGGCGATGCCATAGTCGATGCCGATGATGCGGGTCGGCTTAACCTTTGTCATGAGGATGCTTTTTCTTATAGGCAATCATGGCCTGGATAAAGTCGCGGAAAAGGGGGTGTGGATCGGTTGGCTTCGATTTGAACTCAGGATGAAACTGTACGCCGACCATCCAGGGGTGGTCTTTAATTTCAGCAATTTCGCAGAGATTGCCATTATCAAGCACCCCTGAAACGATAAAGCCCTCTTTTTCCATAGCTGGCTGATACTTATTGTTATATTCGTAGCGATGGCGATGGCGTTCATGGATAAGATCGCTTCCATAGGCTTTGTGAGCATGAGAGCCGGCTTTAAGGCGGCACACATAATCTCCTAGCCGCATCGTCCCGCCCATATCCTGGACAGCGCGCTGCTCGCTTAAAAGGGAAATGACAGGATCCTTTGTGTAGGCGTCAATCTCTGTTGAATTGGCCTCTGGAATATTTGTGGCATGGCGTGCGAACTCAACCGCCATGATCTGCATGCCTAGGCATATGCCAAAATAGGGAATATTATTTTCGCGGCAATATTTAGCCGTCATGATTTTTCCTGTCCAGCCGCGCTCTCCAAACCCCCCAGGGACAAGGTAGCCATCGCATCCGGCGATCGTCTCATCGACGCGGCCATCTTTTAGCACTTTGTCCGCTTCAAAACGCTTAATTTCCAGCTTCACTCCGGCTGCAATGGCGCCATGATGGAGCGCCTCGTTGATCGACTTATAAGCATCCTGATGCTGCACATACTTGCCGACGATGCCGACTGTGATGCTGCCTTTTGGGTTTTTGACCGTATGCAAAATCGTTTCCCAAGCTTTCAGATCCGCTTTTTTGCAAGGAAGCTGCAGCATTTCACAGATCATATCATCCATGCCCTGCTCATGTAGTTTGAGAGGCACCTCGTAAATGCTATACTCGACATCTACCTCTTCAATGACGGCTTTGCGCGGAACATTGCAAAAGAGGCTGATTTTATCCTTCACATCATCTGAAAGGGAGTTTTCGCAACGGCAAAGGATGATGTCAGGGAATATGCCGATCGCACGCAGGGCCTGCACAGAGTGCTGAGAAGGCTTTGTTTTAACCTCGCCTGCTGCTTTGAGATAGGGAACATAGGTTAAATGAATGTTGAGGCAGTCGCCGCGATGCTCATTGCAAAACTGGCGGATGGCTTCTAAAAAGGGAAGCGACTCAATATCTCCGACAGTCCCTCCAATTTCTACGAGCACCAGATCGATAGTGTCCGTCTGCTTGGCACAGTTGAGGATGCGCTGCTTGATCTCATCGGTAATATGCGGGATCACCTGGACTGTTTTTCCCAAATAGTCGCCCTGTCTTTCCCGGCGAATGACGCTGTTATAGATCTGTCCTGAGGTGGCGTTGGAGGCCTTTGATAGTGGGGAATTGGTGTAGCGATAGTAGTGTCCAAGGTCGAGATCGGTCTCGGCGCCGTCGTCTGTCACATACACTTCGCCATGTTGGTAGGGGTTCATCGTTCCTGGATCGACATTGAGATAGGGATCTAGCTTCAACATCGCAATGTGAAGCCCCTTCTGTTCAAGCAGCATGCCTAAAGAGGCCGCTGTCAACCCTTTTCCTAGGCTGGAGCAGACGCCGCCTGTTACGAATATGTATTTTGTTTGCATAGTAATTGCTCAACTTTTTTGATGTCTTCAGGTGTGTTCACATCCATGCTCTCATTTCCGACGGTTACAGTTTTAATCCTGTAGCCATGTTCCAGCACTTTCAGCTGTTCAAGATCTTCCACTTGCTGCAGAGGTGTTGGGGATAGATCGGCATAATGTAGCAGAAAATCCTTTCGATAGCAATAGAGGCCAAGATGCTTATAAGTGATGGTTTCAGGATGAAATTTTAACGATTTTCCTGCCGGAATGAGCGTGCGGCTAAAATAGAGGGCATATCCGTGCAGATCGATGACACACTTGACTACATGAGGGTTATGCGCCTCTTCGGCAGAACGAATGGGAATGATCGCTGTGGCCACAGAAGCTTTTGGATCCTCCTCAAGAGCTTTCACAACAGCTGCGATGATGGCCGGGTTGATGCAAGGCTCATCGCCCTGCACATTCATCACGATCTCCACGTCGGCGAGCGCGGGCATAGTTCGAACGACCTCGGCTAAGCGATCTGTCCCTGTCGGACAGTCGATGGAGGTCATCGCCACCTCTCCTCCAAAGCTTTTGACATGGTCAAAAATCCGCTGGTCATCTGTCGCGACAATTACAAAGTCGAGCGCTTTGCAACGCAATGCATTCTCATAGGTGCGCTGAATGAGGCTTTTTCCGAGGATTTCGACGAGGGGCTTGCCGGGAAAGCGCGTGCTTGCATAGCGAGAAGGAATGATTCCGACGACTTTTTTTTTCGGCATGATGTTCACAAATTTTACCTGAAAATAGGTCGGAGGGCAAGGTATATTTGCAGCCAGCGATGAAGAAAACAGTTGCAGAAAAAATTTACTAAGTAATACAGTCATTTAGCTAAAAATTCATGAGGGCAACCATGAGTGAACCTGGCACATATACGGAAGAAGATCTGACAATTATTCTTAAGCAGATAAAGAGTGATTTATCTCGAAATTACTTGGTTGCTCAAGATGCAATCTATAAACATCGCGAAAGCCGACTCGGAATTTTTGTCAAAACTGCGGATATCCGCAACCAGGGACGCGGTACCTATAATCAGATCCACTGCAAAGCAAGACTTATCAACCCTCTCTATTCCACCGCTGCTTCAGGCATTTTGGAGAACGACTGCTATGTTGCCTGTGGCCACTGGCATAAGCTAGGAAAACTTGAAGGAGATACGATCAACATCCTCGCTCATACTGATAAATTACTTCCACGCCATAACAGAGGCTGCATTGGCCTCTTCACTTACCAAAATGGGATTCAAAATAATTTAGAACAATTTAAAAAAATGGGGCAGTCGATCCTTGCCCAGCTTAACCCTGAAAAACCCCTCTGCATTGGACTATACAACGAGACTAATGGAGTCCTTACCGGATTTCTTAAGGATCATAGTCGCATGCAAAATGAGTGGATGTTTAATTCTTACTCTGCAGTTTTTATTCGCCAGATGCTGATCACTTTTTCTGCTTTGCTTCGCCGTATCAATCCGGGACTTCTCTTTGCCCACCTAGCTCACAGCGAAGCCGCCTTAATTGCCAATAAAGTTCTTACCGATCGACAACATCATCTTGGCGAAGCTGGCGACCTGTTAAAAAAACAGCTTGTCACAGCAATTTATGGGGGAGTATCCCCGATTCCAGATAGCCACGTTCTACAGGCAATTAATACCTATTCAAATGACGATGTCACTCTGCTCTTTGTCAAAAAGTTTCTCGATAAAACACCTTGCTCGGATAAGACTTTACAGACCATCCAAGATGTTGAAAAACGTATAGGTACGAATTCTGCAAAGCAGGTCATGGCAAAGGTAAAACAGCAATTAGAAGAGAATTATATCGACAAATACCCCTATACTTGCACAAAAGATGACCATACGATTACGGTCGTCCAAAGCCTTGTCCCAAAAGAAAGCCAATCCATGTTTAAAGGTTGGGATCATTCTTTCACAGAAGACACGTATCAAGCAGCGCTGAAAGAAGATATAAAATTCATAAGAGGAATACATAAAATTTATGATGCACAAATGGATTGAAACTATACTCTTATTAACTCTCTTTTTTAGTGACAAGCTAAATGGGGAAACCGTCGATACGAATGCAGAACGGGAAAGTCTGTATTGGGCTAAAAGAGATGCAGAGCAGGCTGTCTATGAGCAGTATCGTCCCTATGTGACAGAAATAGAATGTTCTTTTGCAGAACAGATGAGAAAAGAACTCGACCTTCGTTGGACTGGAACTAGAAGAAGGATGCATGACAAAGTTGAAGAGCTGGGAATGCAATTCGTTGCTCCGCATAGGGCCACGATACCAGAGGCACGTTCATTACAACTTTTTGTCATGGATAAATTTATACAAACAATCCACGCGCATGAAAAAATTAGGCCTTTTCTCGAAGACTTTCCTTTCAACCAGCATATTTCAATTTCAATTGGTTATGAAGGAGTTAACGGTCGATATTGCGATGGAAGTGTAAACTCTGTCTTAAGTGTCCCGGGTGTTGCGACAAATGAAAATGCAAATAAAATTTTCTATCATGCTGATGATCCCTTTACAAGTCTATTCATTGACCTTCATAGCGAATCCTATGAAGAGGCAGTAAAGCTACAGGCTGCCTCACCTGTAAACCCTGGGGTCCATGAGGTTACAGACAAAGAGATACAAATGGATCTACTACTTGCAAGCTTATCTAAAGAATTGTGGAAAAAGTATGGGTTTGTCCGCAGAGCTATTGGAGGAAAATTAGCCAATGATATTGAAGAGATCGGGGCGAGGTTCGACATATTTCGTCCAGCGAGTCGCGATGAGGCGAGGCAATTAATTGTAAAAGCGACGGAAACCCTTCTACAAGCCATCAATAGCAATGAAAAATTAAAGCCCTATTTGAAAGAAGATCCCTTTCCTAGCAGTCGTGTGAAGATGCGTCTCCGCTTTACAGGCGGAAATTTCATTACGTTCCATAATGGGAGTATGGAGAGTGTCTCAATCGATCAGAATAAACTCACCTACCTCCAGGATGTCTCTTGGAAGGAGTTAAATAAGGGAGACGAAGATCTCTACGAAACTGTAGTCCTCGCAACGGAACCCTATGAGGAGGCTTTAAAATTGGTTGAGACGGTTCCGGGAGTCTTGCAGAAATTTCATCCCCCTACTTTTTTCGAAAAATTATATGCGTGGTGCCAAAATATGCTTATGTACTTGCTCAGCTTTTTTGTTTTATAATTCAAACAGCATTAGAGTGGACATTATTTAGCTAACGCGTTAAAATTTGACATAATTAATCGGAGCTCTCATGTCTAAATTAATGAATTTTATTCTAGTTGGAATAACCCTGATTCTGCCCGTGTTTTCCTCAGCTGGCGGCGACCAGCCCGTCAAAGATCGTATGAAATCTGATCTTGATGTGATCCGCAGCGCTTTTGAGTCGGGCTATGCGATGCGCGAATGGAAAGGAAAACACACAGGATGGGACCTGGACAATGAGATTGCGAAGACGAAGGACAAGATCCAGGCCATGCCCGAGCCAACAGTCAAAGGCTATCAATTTCTTTTGCGCGATTTTTTTAACTCGATGAGCGACTATCATGTCAGCATCTTTTTCTATTCAACAGAGAAAGCAACGCTGCCCTTTCAAGTCAAAGAGGCCAATGGCCACTACTTTATTACCTATGTCGATCAAGAGCGCCTTTCTCCAAGCGTCTACCCCCTCCATGTTGGCGACGAGCTGATCAGCTTTGATGGACAGCCCGCTGACCGCGCCGTTCAAGATCTTCAAAATCGCTATCTCCGCAAAGCCACAGCGGGCACCGACCACGCTTTTGCGACCCATTTTCTCACCTATAGAAGCGCAAGGGTTGGCCATCAGGTGCCAAAGGGTCCCATTTCTATCGGAGTGCGCTCTAGGAGCTCCTCAAAGGTCTCTACCTATCAGTTGATTTGGGACTACACGGGTGAAAAGATCTCGAACGGCTTTGTCGGTCACTTTGCTGGGGTGATGATGAAAAGCGAGAGCCCCAAAAAAACATCTCTCCTCGATCGAGAATGCTTTAAAATGAAACTGATCGATCCGCTTTATGAAGAGCTTTTTGCTGCCGAAAAGGAGTTTCCAGAAAAAGAGACGCCTCCCCTCTTTGGATATAAGAAGAGCCCTCTGCCAGCACTTGGACGCATCTGGTGGCAGGCGGATGAAACGAGCTCCTTTGACGCCTACATATTTGAAACAGACGACCGCAAACTCATCGGCTTTATTCGCATTCCTCACTACGCAGACACCAATGAAGAGGCAGGACAGTTTGCCGAGATCATCCGCAAATTTGAAGAGCGCACAGACGCTCTCGTGATCGACCAGCTCGACAATCCGGGCGGATACATTTTTTACTGTTACGCCCTGGCCTCCATGCTGACGGAAAATCCCCTGACAACTCCGCTTCACCGCATGGCGATCACGCAAGAGGATGTTTTTCACGCCGTGGAAGTGATCCCGGAACTTGAAGCAATCACAAGTGATAGTAACGCACGAGAACTTCTGGGCGATGCCCTTTTTGGTTTGCCGGTCACCTTTCAGATGACCCGCTTCTTTCTTGACTACTTCCACTTTATTGTCGATGAGTGGAATGGCGGCCGGCCGCTGACCTCTCCCTACTTTTTGGGAGGCCTTAACCACATTAACCCTCATCCAGACGTCCGCTACACAAAGCCTATTTTAGTCCTGATCAATAGCCTAGACATCTCTTGCGGGGACTTCTTCCCTGCGATCCTGCAGGATAACAAGCGAGCAACACTATTTGGGCACCGGACTGCTGGTGCTGGTGGCTATGTGAGGGCGGCAAGCTTTCCAAATCGCTTCGGCGTCGATATTTTCCGCTATACAGGTTCAATTGCAGAGCGGGTCGATAAAAACCCGATCGAAAATCTCGGCGTCACCCCTGATGTCCCCTACATCCTTACCGAGAAGGATCTGCAAGATGGGTATAAAGATTATATCCAGGCGATTCATGCAGCTTTGCAGAAGCTTTTAAAGGAATCTACGCAAAAACAATAGACCTTGGCAAAATGATCTGATCCATGTAAGCGATGCGCCAATGACCTTGAAGGCGACTGATTTTAACTAGGGACCGCTCGATCACCCCAATTTCTGCATCTAACTGCGCAAAACCGAGTAGATGAGCAATTAATAGCTTCATGATGCCGCTGTGGGTCACGATGAGAACGTTTTGCCCTTCTGGCCCCACTGTCGCAACCTCATTTAAAAATTCAAATAGGCGCCGCTTCACCGCATCGAGCGTCTCAACCCCTGCAAGCTCTTCTGGACGTGCGCGTTTAAAGTCAGCAAAAGATCTTCCATCCCAGTTGCCATAATCGCGATCGCGAAGGCGAGGATCCTTGATGAGCGCCCCTTTTGATGCCTTCATCAAGATTTCAGCCGTCTCTACAGCGCGAGGAAGATCGGAAGCATAGCAGCTTTCAAACTCTCCTCTAATCGCTTCTTGCAGCTGTCTTGTCTGCTCAACTCCAGTCCGATTGAGAGAGAGGGAAGAGTGGCCTTCAATCTTCCACTGCTCCTTCCAGCTGGTCTCACCGCTTATGACAAAGTAAAAATCGGGCGATTTTTTTTCAGGCTTCACCTCTAAAAGAGCGCGCTGGATCACCTCTGCGACATCTCCCGTAAACAGAGGAGTCTTTTGATACTCCGGTAGAGCCTGAAATTGCAGCTGTCCCTCATCCTGAAGGTAGTGAAAGCCTTTCGGTTTAAAGAGAGTCAAAAGGGCTCTCTCATACTCCTGGATAACCGTTTGCAGTTCGAGCATCTCTTCGGGCGTCAGCCCGGAAAAGTCCCTGAGAGAGCGCTTACAGCTGATCAGGGCATTTCCTAAAACGGCCTGTGATGAATGTAGGGACAGTGTCCAGTATTGATAATCTTTTATCATAAAAAAATGAGCGTATTTGGAAGTTCAATATCGTGGGTCTCTTCGAGCTTCCAATTCCCCTTGTAGCAGGAAATTTTAAGTATGGCTGTATTTCGGACAATAAATTTTCGATTCGCAAAAGCAAATCCCAAAAGTTTTGCCAAGATCACCCGAATGACGCTGCCGTGACAGACGACGCACACATTCTCTCTTTGCGGATGGCTCTTCACAAATTCGTTGAGAAAGTGAAAGACGCGCTCCTGGATCTTTTCACTTGATTCGACGCAGGCAAAAAGTTCCGGGTTGGTCGCGTAAAGAAGCGTGGAGGCCTTCCCGGTCAATTCGCCCCAGTCGCGCGCGCGCAAACGCGGATCGGTCTCAATGGTCACCCGATGCTCCTCATTGACAATCGTAGCCGTATCAAAAGCGCGTTTCAAATCGGAGCTTACCAGCGCATCAAAGGGCATTTCTTTCAGCTCCTCTTTAAGCTCCAGCGCTTGGCTTTTACCGCTCTCATTAATAGAAATATCGAGATGACCCAGCGCTTTGGCCCGCTTATTCCACTCCGTCTCCCCATGGCGCACAAAATAAAAATATTGCCTTAAGCCGATTTCCGGAACTTGCATCACAGCTAAGAGACGAAGGGGAAAATCCAAAATTTGATACTGAACCGTCCCTTTTTCCTGCATCACCTCCCGCAGTTCTAACAGCTCCTCGCGGCTCAAATCGGCAAATTTTTCCATGCCTGGACGCTTTATTTCCAAGATGGCGCTTCCAGATTCCGGCAACGTAAGCTTCCAGAAGTTGTATTCCTGAATGTTTTTTTGCGCATCTCGGCTCATCGCAACCTACTAAACCTTATGGGTAGCGGGTTTGCGATTAAATTGCACGGCAACCCTCAAAAAAAAGTTTGTGTAAAAAAAAATATTAATGATATACCCCGTCACTATGGTAGCATTGTCTGGGGGGATACTTTCTTCAGGGACACAAAACATTAATCCTCAAAACAGGGATTTGATATGAAAAACATGTTGTTAAACACCACCACAGCCTTGTGCGCGTTGGGCCTTACGCTCTTCAGCACCGGTTTGGAGGGAAAGTCCGCTCACGGGTCATTAGACACATCTTTCAACCCAGGCGGACCAAAGCCAGGTGAAGTGGTCGAGTCGATGTCGCCTTTTCTCAACATTTCGACAGGGGTTGGCATTCAGTTAGATTCGAGCCAAAGCAGCTCAAGCAGTTCGAGCAGTTCAAGCAGTTCGAGCGATGTGCAATACAAAATCGTTCTAGTCGGGGACGCCGTTGGGCAGGTCAACCCCTATGAACCTGTTATCTTAAATTGTCCTGTTACACCTTGCTGCAGTGAATCAAATTATTATTGCTGTGAAGTAGCCGCTGGGGATACAGGAGGCGAAGCTGCTTTTTTTTGCGGCACGGGATGTTGCACTGGGGATCCAGATTTTCCACCTGAAAGCGAATTTGGGCCAGGCTGCTGCAACTTTGTCGTTCCTTGTTTCCCGACCTGTTCGGAAAACGGCAGCGACGTTACGTGCAATATCGACGGATTCACGGATGAGCGGATCGTAGGACTTCTGAGATTGCGTCAGGATGGCTCTGTGGATAAGAAATTTGGCCCCAATAACAATGGCCGAGCTTACTATGCACCAGCTGCTGATATTAATGTCTTGAATTATCTGAATACCAACGGTTTTTCAGATCCAACACCTATCGCTGGCGTTCTCGGCGGAAACCATACTCTTCAGATTGATAATTCCAATCGCATTGTGGTGGGATACGACATGGAAACTGCCAGTGGAGATCATCTCTGCGGTCCATCTGCTGGGCAGATTGGCCATGGAGTTAGTACGGACCCAGCCTGCTGCAATTTTATGGTGGACACGGATCCCAATCACGGCAACCGGCCCTATGGACAAACTGCCATTTTCATTGCTCGCTTTACTGAAAACGCGAATCCTGGAAATGGGCTCGATACAACTTTTGCATCATCGACGACACATCCCGGGGTCTTTCTTTTCCCCGGTGTGCTGATTTCTAACAATGTTTCTGGGACAATGCTGTCATTGGGAGATACTCTCAATGCCATCAAACTAGATGCGAACCAGAATATCGTGGGCGTTGGATCGACTTCTCCTGATACCAAGGGATGCCTCTATGGTTTCCCATTAATTTTCCGCGTCATTGGCGGCTCAGGGGCAAATGCAGGCACACTTGATCCTACCTTCAATGGCAGCGGTTTTGTTGTCGAAGGGCAAGTAGCAGGATCTCTTACAGGGTGTGCAGCTGGCGACATCGATACAAGCAACTTTTATGATGATACGATAGATGCACCTGGAGGAATCAACCTGGGATTTGCGCAGTATGAAGCTGTTGCGATCCAGTCAGATGGCAAAATTGTTGCTGTGGGCGATGGGGATACCAATGAACTCCAGTGGCCCTCTAGCTCTAGAATCATTGTGGCGCGCTACAACAGCGATGGCACTTTGGATACGAGCTTTGGCGGAGCCGATCAACCAGGTAGACTTGTGATCAGCGCGCAGTTTAACATTGCAGGAAGCACAGCAACCCTGCCTAAGCAGCTGCTTGCACGTGCTGTCGCGATCGATAAAAAGGGCAACATTTATATCGGCGGCGATATTGCTGACAACAATTCCGGACCTCCAGGAGCCACAACTGTATCCACAACTAACGTCACGCAGCTGAATTCTAGAACGACAGCAAACTTCTTGCTGATCAAACTAGATCCAAATGGGATTCCAGTGGACTTCGGTCCTCCGAGCTGCACAGGCGATTGCAATACGACAGTATTCAAAAACTGCCGCACATGCAATGTGTTCTGGTGGGACGGAGTATCCGTTGACAATATCCCTGTTCGCGTTCTCACAACCGACTTTGGTGGGTTTGACGATGCGATCTTTGATCTGCTTATCGATGACAAGCGCGGAACGATTGTCGCTGGCGGCCAGATGTCGCAAGATGCGGCACTCCAGAGCATGAAGATCGGCTTTGCTAGTTACAGCCTAAAATCTGGAGGGCTTGATGAGTCCTTTGGTACATTTGGCTTAACAGAAATCGATGGCGGAAGAAATCGTCGTACGCTCATTCGCAACATGGTCTTTGATCCAGTCGGCAAGATTGTTGCCTCAGGTCAATCGGGCTTTAGCGTCGAGGAGATCCAGACGACTAACTTCACTGATTCAACGGAAAAGGATTTTACTGCGGTTCGCATTAATCCTTAATCGTTAATCTTTTAAGTTTTGTCTCATCGGCCCGGAGGAAACTCCGGGCCGAATTTTTTTATACACCATGCTTTAAAAGAAGAACGCGCGCGGCTTGCGCTTCGCGCCGCAGCTGCGCATATTCGGCCTTGTCACTCGAATATTCTAAAGCTAAATCGAGCGCTTCGAGAGCGCTGTCGCGCTCATGCATCGAAAAGAGACACTTCGCTAAGTAAAAGTAGGGAACCGGATTGTCGAGCTCGCAGATGGCCGCCATCTCATAGGCATCGATCGCCGCCTCGAAATCGGCCGTCATCTGGGTCGCCATGCCAAGGCCGAGCCAATACTCATGATTATAGGGATTGAGGGTAACCAAGAAGAGAAAGGCGTTGGCCGCATCGGGGTAATGGCGATGTTCAAAGAGCTTGTAGGCCGCCCCATAAAACTTCGCCATCGTCTCATCTGAAAATTCTAGAATCTGCTGGGCCGACCTGCCCTTAGCAAGCTCCGCTTTCAGCCACTTGCGATCTTTAAGCCTTTCGCGCACTTTCTTTGAAATTTTAAATTCGCCGAGTTCGTCATCCATAACCACTCTTTGTTAATATTATATACAATTCAGAATTTGAAGTGCAATTTTCGGGCCAACTATTTCCGCGGATGAAAGGCGTCAAATGCTGCCTGCAAATGGGAGGCATCCACATGCGTATAGCGATCGGTGCTGCTGATATTCGAATGGCCGAGCATCTCCTGGATGACGCGCAGATCCGCGCCCTGATTTAAAAGATGGGTGGCAAAGGAGTGGCGCATCGTGTGAGGCGAAATGGGTTTCTTAATGCCAGCGGAAGCGGCATATTTCTTAATCATCTGCCAGATGGTAACGCGGTTCATCGCCTTGCCGCGACTGGAGACAAAGAGCGCCTGCTCCCTTTCGCTGTTATAAGCGCTGCGAAAATGGGTCAGGTACTGGTCGATCGCTTGGAGCGCCTTTTCCCCAAGTGGCACGAGCCGCTCTTTTCCTCCTTTGCCCTTGACGCGTACAAAGGTATCGTCGACGGAATAGAGGGAGAGGGAGCAGAGTTCAGAGACGCGCAGGCCGCTCGCATAGAGCAGCTCCAGAATAGCGCGATCGCGGGCTCCAGTAGGGGTTGCAGGGTCGGGCTGCCGCAGCAATGCCTCCATTTCATTGCTGTCGAGCACTTCTGGAAGGCGCACCCACAATTTTGGGCTGCTCAAAAATTCGGCAAGATCTCTCGAAAGATACCCCTCCCTCTTTAAAAAGCGAAAAAAAACCTTCAGAGCGACAAGCGCGCGCGCTTGGCTCGCTTCAGCATAGTTTTGAGCATGGCGCGCGGTTAAAAAAGCGACAATGTGCTCTTCAGTGAGCTCTTCAAGTCTTTGCAAGTCCTGAAATTTGATAAAAGCTGTAATGTCGCGCCTATAGGCAGCGATGCTGTTTTGCGCTAACCCCTTCTCAGAGGCGATGTAGATGAGAAAATCGCGCAGGGCTTCATGCATGGGAACTAAATTTTTTGGACAGCGCATCTTGAACCTGCTCGGCTTGCAGAGTGGAGAGGTCCAGCCTTTTGACGGCCAGCATCTCTTCAGTCTCTGCCACCTCATAAAGAAAAAAGCGTTCTCCGCCTCTCTCTATCTCATTGCGCAGGATCAGCTGCCGCTTGCGCGCGAGGTAAAGAGCCAAAACAAAGGCCTCGTCAGCATTTCCGCTGCTTAGAGCTTCTTTAAGCAGAATAAAGGCGTAGCGGCTAAAATCGACCAGCTGCCGCTTTTGTGAGGCCGCTTTGGGCAAAACCTTCGACTTCCAGAAGGGATTTTGATGATCGACCTTCTCCCAGCAAAGAGAGCAGTAATCGCGCCGCTGCAGATCAGCTTCAAGAACAGAATAGTAGACAGCCCCCTCTTGAAGCGGCTCATTGCCAAGAGCACAGAGAGGAGCGCGGCGCGGAATATCGATCGATTTCACAGGGTTTCCAGATATTTTAAAAAGGCGTCGCCAAGGGGATAGGGCTTGCTCTCGCCACGGCCTTGGCCTTTCTGGTCGGCTATGCGGCTAATGATGCGCGTCGCAAGCTCTTTTCCTAGCTGGACCCCCTCCTGATCAAAGGAGTTAATCCCCCAGATAAACCCTTGGAAGGCGACCTTGTTTTCATAATAGGACAAAAGAGCTCCTAAAGTAAAGGGGCTAAGTTGTTTGGCAAGTAAAATATGGGAGGGGCGATTGCCCGGAAAAACTTTGTTTGGGTTGTCGCTTCCCTTGCCTGTTGCCAGCGCAATGGCTTGGGCAAAGAGATTGGCAAGAAGCTTTTCTTGAGAGGTCGTTCCTTGAATTTCGATATCTTGATTGCACACATTTTGTTTAAAGCCGATAAATTCTAGAGGCGAGGGAGTTGTCCCTTGATGCAGCAGCTGATAGAAGGAGTGCTGGGCCGATGTCCCCGGCTCTCCAAAAACAATTGGACCCGTATCAAAATCGACCGGGTGTCCCTGCTGATCGATCCGCTTGCCGTTGGATTCCATGTCAACCTGCTGAAGGTGAGCCGAATAGCGCGACAGCGCTTGCGAATAGGGAATGACAGCGAGCGTTGCCATATGGAGGAAATCGCGGTTCCAGATGCCAAGAAGAGCCCCCAAGAGAGGCAAATTTTGACCGATATCTGACTTGAGGGCCGCTTTGTCCATCGCATTGGCCCCGCGCAGCAGGTCCCAATAAACCTCAAAGCCGCATGCAAAAGAGAGGGTCACCCCGCCGCACATCGAAGTCGTTGAAAAGCGGCCGCCTACCCAATCCCAGATGTGGAAGCACTCCAGATAGCGCTTGGGATTATCTAGAGGGCTACCCTCTCCGGAAACAGAGACAAAGTGCTCTTCAGCTTTAAGCCCCGCTGTCTGAAAATGGCGCCGCAAAAACTCCTCGTTAACCATCGTTTCGAGGGTTGTTCCCGATTTGGAGATCACCAGCACGAGCGCCTTTTTCAGATCCACTTGGCGCAGGACCATAGCGGTATCGTCGGGGTCGATATTGCTGATGAAATAGACGTTTCGCCCCTTTTTCTGAAGATGTTTCAGAGCCAGATAGTGCGCCTTGGGTCCCAAATCGCTCCCTCCGATTCCGATCGCAATAAGATCTGTAAAGCGCCCCTCTTTATCTATTTTTTCAATAAATTTCTTGAGCTTTTCAACCTCTTTTCTGCACAGAGCTTGCGCCTCGACTGCCCCCTTTCCCTGGTTGGGACTGTCGAAAAAATCGCGCGCTGCCGTATGAAGCACAGGGCGGTTTTCACTGGGGTAGCCCTGAATGAAGTTCATCACCTCCCCCGCCTGCATCCGCTCCATTTTTTGCAGCGCCTGCGATTCAACCGCTAGGTCAATCAGCCCACGCATCACCTCTTCATCGATGCGCTCAGTGCCATATAAGAATTTGTAGCCACACGCTTCGGACGTAAATGTGGCGAGCCGCTTCGGATTGAGATTGCCCTCTCTGGTTAAATCGTAAGGATTCTCAGCCAAATGTTTGAGGCGCAGCGTGGCTTTATAGCGCATAAATTCGGAAGCGAGCTGCGGCATATCTTTCAACGAAGTCATCGCGGAACTCCTTAGCTTGTTTTCTTCAAGATGCCTCAAATGGCCATTATTTGGAACTGCGGATGCATAAGCTTCTCAATGATCGAATATTTTCTATAGTTTTTCAGGATAGACAGGATGGTAAATTTATAAATTACTTATAACCCGATTTGCGCCCTAGCGGTGATTCAGCTGATGATGCGATTTTTTGGAGGCTAAAACGGGGCAATTTTTGACATACTTGAGTAAAGTAGGCGAAAATTGCCCCGTTTTAGCCTCCAAAACAAGCGCGCATCAGATGAGTCATTGATAGGGGGCAAGTCGGGTTTGAAAAACAACTTCGATAAAGCGGGGGCTTCATGCGACTCGCCATCCTGTCTATCTCTGTCTATCCTGAAAAAAAAATAAATAATTATTAGTTCAGTTGAAAAATAGTCCCGCCGGCGGCGACAAATCCTTGCAGCATGCGCCTTCCTTGAGGAGTCAGCGCCCGTTCCGAATAATAAAGAGAATCGAGCCCATCCCACTCAGTTGTTAAAAAAGGCTCTGGAATGATGCGAAAGGGAACTTGGCTCCTCTGCAGTTTTTCCATAACTAGGCGCAATTCTGGAAAATTGCTCTGCTCGCTTGGCAAAACGACGGCCACCTTGGGTGCATTTGCAGGTTCATTTGTCTCTGCAAAGGGGCAATTTTCAAGCGTTAAATTAAAAGGGGCATACCGCTCGCGACTAAGTAACTGACTTAAGCTCAACAGATCCGTGACTCCAGAACAATCTAAAATGACAAAGAGCGGCAGCGCATCGGGAAGCCGCATCGCTAGGAGCTGTAAATAATCGACAGCCACATTGCAGCAGAAGAGCTGCTTTTGCCGCCCCTCCTCATCACAACGCCCTTGCCGCCACTGTTCAAAATTGGCGCGCTGCTGCTCATCCCAAGGAAAATAGGGGGCATAATCGGCGCTGCCGCGGTAGAGGACAAGGCCAAGCGAGCTTTGACAAAACTCACTCCAGAGCGTATCGCGAAAATGGTCGAGGGCTAAGCCAAGAGCCTGATGCTGCATGGCATTGCCGATCGGGTAGTGCAGCTGCCCAGCAAGGCCTAGATCGATTTCCCAAAGGAGCTTGAGACCCTCTTTTACATAGTTCTGTGCAGCCTCGCGCCCTTTAGACCAATCCAGCGCGCTGCGCATGCCGCCATCTAGGCGTATGATGATGGAACCGTTCATACTTTACAAAATTGATGGTAACGAATTGTTTTTCCCTGGCTGCGCCAGAGCTCCTCAAAGAAGGAGTTGTTGCCATAGCCGGCCATCTCGGTTATAAAGTAGGGCTCAGGATATTGCGAGGTGAACTTTGCGCTGCCGCTCATCTCGACGATCATGCGCTTGGAATAGTCGGGATCGTCTGTCACTAAGGTAAAAGAGCCCCCAGGCGCTAAAATGCGGGCGATCTCATCGACAAAAACGGGGCGGATGAGCCGATTTTTGGCGTGCCGTCGCTTGGGCCACGGGTCGGGGAAATTGATGTAGGCGCAGGCGATACTGTCGCTAGGAAAATAGCGGCGCGTCGCTCCATACGCTTCGCCACAAACGGCTAGCAGGTTGGGGAGCTGTAAATTTTTAATTTTAGACCAGATCTTGCGAACCCGCTCAAACTTCTTTTCGACGCCCACCCAGTTAATATCCGGAAACTCCTGCGCTTTAGCGGCGATCCAGGCGCCATTGCCACTGCAGTATTCGATGCGTACAGGATTGTCATTGCCAAAGAGTTCAGGAGCGCTCCAAGAGGGCATCTTGAACTCCTCATATGTTTCACAGCGGGTCGTCGCGTAGAGAATGCGATCTTCAAGAATGACCTTGCGCGCATTCCAGGCAAAGGGGGCTTTTAAATCAGATGGTTTCATGATGAAAAATGAAGAATTATAACATATTCAAAAATTGCTGCAACCGATTATAATAGCTGCTTGGAGAAAAATTATGATCGGACGCAATGATCCCTGCTGGTGTGGCAGCGGGCAGAAATGGAAAAAATGCCACTTTCCTGAAGAGAGCGGCAAAAAGAGACCTGATCAGAGCACTATGTACTTCAAAAAATATCACATTCTTTTAAAAAACGACGAGCAGATCGCCGGAATTCGCGCCGCCTGCCAACTCGCATCTAAAATCTTAGATGCCCTCTGTGCGAAGGCCAAAGCAGGAGTCCCTACGCTGGAGCTCGATGCGCTGGCCCATAAACTCACTCTAGAAGCCGGCGCCCTTCCTGCCTCCTTAGGCTATGGAGAGCCCCCTTTTCCCAATTGCATCTGCACCTCACTCAACGAGGTGATCTGCCATGGCATCCCTGACAAGACGCCACTCAAGGAGGGCGACATCGTCAACGTCGACTACGCCTGCATCCTCAATGGCTATTATGGCGACTGCAGCCGTATGGTCACTATCGGCGCTGTTTCGCGAGAGAAGCAGCTTGTCGTCGACGTCTCTTACGAATGTCTGATGCGCTCCATCGCTATTTTAAAGCCGGGCGTCCCAATCTCTGAGGTAGGTAAAACAATCGAAGACTACGCCACAGCCCACGGCTGTTCGGTCGTCAACCAGTTTGTGGGACATGGCGTCGGAATTGATTATCATGAAGCGCCGCAAATCCCGCACCATCGCAATTCGCTCTCCATCCCCTTTGCTCCTGGCATGACCTTTACGATCGAGCCGATGATCAATGCGGGAGTGCGCGACGCCGTCGTCGACCCGCGCGACCAGTGGACAGCTCGCACGCGCGACGGCAAAGCCAGCGCGCAGTGGGAACACACCATCCTGATCACCGAACAAGGTCATGAAATTTTGACGACTTGGAAGAGATAAAATACTCTTCAATGCCCTCATTGCGCAGCTTACAAGCTGGACAGAGGAGACATCCCGGATGGCGGACTCCCTCATAACAGGTTACTGTATTTTCGATGAGAAAGTCCAAGATTCCAAGCTCGTCGGCCCAAGCCATGGTCCCCTTCTTCGTCAAATTGACGAGCGGGGTGCGAATCTCAAAAAGAGGGTCAGCGAGGTCGAGGCGCAAAATCTGCTGCATGAGATCCATGTAGGCGCGCGAGCAGTCGCGATAGCCGGAATGGGCCCCCTCAAGGCCCATGACCCCCATGTAGATGACATGACCGCCCATTTCGTGCATGTGAATAGCCGCAAGCCGTGCCATGAGGCCGTTGCGTCCTGTCACAAGAGTGTTGGGAGGCTGGCCAGGCAGCTGCTGAATCGGAACCGCATGGCCGATGAGGGCGTTCGTCGTGATGCGCTCAAGACAATTAATATCCAAAACGAGATGGTCGACACCCCAGGTGCTGCAGATGAAGGCCGCCTGCTCCAATTCAGATGAGTGGCGCTGTCCGTAGGAAAAAGAGAGGCTAAGAATCTGATCCGTGCCAAATTCGCGCAAGGCAATTGCCAAACAGAGCGAGGAGTCCATGCCGCCGGAATGCACCACAATGGCTTTTTTTTGTAACTGATCCATAAAGTTGCAATAAATTGTAACATAAGGAAATATTTTCGTATATGGAACATTTAATGGCAGAAAACCGCCGCTTCCCTCCTTCCCCCGGGCTAGCTAAAGAGGCGCATATCAGCAGCTTGCAGCAGTACCAAGCTCTTTATGCCTACTCAGTGAAAGATCCCGATCGATTCTGGCTAGAGCAGGCTAAAGATTTGACCTGGATAAAGCCTCCCACAGTTGGGTGTGAGTATGTGTGGAACGGCAAAGAGATTCGACACACCTGGTTTGCAGATGGAGTTCTCAACGTCTCCGCCAACTGTCTCGACCGCCACCTTAAACAGAAGAAAGAAAAGCTGGCCCTCATCTGGCAGGGAGACAGCGACAGGGAAGTGAAGACTTACACCTATGAAGAGCTGCTAAGCCAAGTGTGCCGCTTTGCCAATGTCCTGAAGCGGCAAAATGTGCAGAAGGGCGACCGGGTCTGCATCTATCTCCCGATGATCCCGGAGCTTCCCATCGCCATGCTCGCCTGCGCCCGCATTGGCGCTATCCACTCGGTCGTCTTCGGCGGCTTTAGTGCGGAAGCGCTCTCACATCGCATTCAAGATTCGAGCTGCAAACTTCTGATTACGGCCAGTGTCTCCATTCGCGGAGGCAAAACAGCCGCGCTCAAACAAATTGCTGACGACGCGCTCGACAGCTGCCCGTCGGTTCAAAAGGTGATTGTGGTAAAACGCGATCAAGAGCCATGCGCCATGCAGGAGGGGCGCGACGACTGGTACAGCGAGTTGGCACTTAAAGAACACTCAGAGTGCCCTCCAGAGCCCATGCATGCGGAAGATCCTCTTTTTATTCTTTATACATCAGGCTCTACAGGTAAACCAAAGGGCGTTGTTCATACGCAAGCTGGATATTTGTTGCAGGCAAGTCTGACCCATAAATATGTCTTCGATCTACATGAAAAGGACATTTATTGGTGCAGCGCCGACATCGGCTGGGTGACAGGCCACAGCTACATAGTCTATGGCCCACTCGCCAACGGAGCCACGACGCTCATGTTTGAAGGCGTTCCACACTATCCAGACCCGGGCCGCTTCTGGCAGATCATCGACAAATTTAATGTCTCCCTCTTCTACACGGCCCCCACAGCCCTGCGCAGCCTCATCCGGCATGGGAATGCCATTCCTTTAATGTATAAACTCGACTCGCTGCGCATTCTAGGAACTGTTGGAGAGCCGATCAACCCGGAAGCGTGGATCTGGTACCATGAGCAGATCGGCCGCGGCCACTGCCCTATCGTCGACACCTGGTGGCAGACGGAGACCGGCGGCATCATGATCACTCCCCTTCCAGGCTGCCATGTCCTAAAGCCAGGCAGCGCAAGCCGCCCCTTCTTTGGAATCGAGCCTCTCATTTTAAAAGAGGATGGCAGCCCCTGCCCCATCGACGAAGGGGGTAGCCTCTGCATCCGCCGCCCTTGGCCCGGCATCGCCCGCACCATGTGGGGCGACCACGCGCGCTTCGTCGAGACCTACTTTTCCACCTTTCCTAATGTCTACTTCACCGGAGATGGCTGCCGCTGCGACCCTGAGGGGGACTACTGGCTCTTAGGCCGCATTGACGACGTGGTCAATGTGTCGGGACATCGCATTGGCACAGCGGAAGTGGAGAGCGCCCTCGTCAGCCACCCTGCAGTCGCCGAAGCCGCCGTCGTCCCCATGCCTCATGACATTAAGGGCCAGGGCCTCTACGCCTTTGTCACTCTTCGTGAAGGGCATGAGGAGAACGAAACCCTCAAAGAGACTTTACGCCTGCATGTGCGCCATGAAATTGGCCCCATCGCTGTTCCTGACAAAATTCGCTTTGCCGCCGCCCTTCCCAAAACTCGCTCAGGAAAGATCATGCGCCGCATCCTGCGCAAAATCGCCGAAAACCGCCTCCACGAGCTTGGCGACATCACCACCTTGGCCGACCCAAAGGTCATTGAGGATTTGACGGAGTAACTGCAAGGAAGTTATGCGTTTTTAGAGGGAAAAGCCAAACCATTGTTTCGGCACTTATAAACCCGACTTGCCCCCATAATCCTGGATGGTTAAATCCTTAGAGTGCTAAAGCATAGAAAAAGGGGTGTGCACTCTGTCAGCTTTTCTCCATCGCTCTCGTGTCGATCTGGCACCCCTTTTAAGTGCGGTATGCGAAAAATGGCGCGTCCCACTCCCCTCTTCCAATTCGGATGATTTTGGAGTCGAAATCCGAGAGCTGCTCATAAGCAAAAAGATTGAGGAGCGGGTGGAAGACCCAGCGAAAAGCCTCCTTGCAAAAAAAAGAATGTGGGAGGGGATGACCTTTTTGCACACGGCTGAGAATATGGAAGCGCTGGCCCTTGAGCTTGGGATCGCCCTACGCGAAACTGACAAATTTTTTTACCCGCGCGACTGCTTTCTTCTCTTGGCAGATGGCTCGATTCGCATGCCCTACTTTTCGCAACAGCTTCAAACCGCGGTCGAGCGCACCCACTCCAGCAACTTGTATCTGGATCAAACGGGCGCGACGCGCACCAAAAATCAGCTTTTTAATGGCTGGACGGGCTACTCGCGCTTATTTACTCAAGAGTCGTGTAACACTTATAGAAATATTTTTCAGAGCGACCCCCTAACTTTTGCCTATACCTATGTAGAGGGGGGGAATACCTTCTCCTTGACAAATCGAGAAGGGGTTTTGAAGGTCTTGATCGGGCGCGACCATCTGACTGAAACTCTTCACCTCCTCGATTTGGAACAGCGTCCCTGGGACGAGCTGGCCAAAGAAACGTATGGGCAGCCGCTTTCTACTTTGAGAGAGGAGTTGACGAAGTCTTTAACCCCCGGAGAGTGGCGCAAGTTAGCAGAAGAGATGTTCTCTGAAGGTCTTCTGCTCCAGGCGGGTAGATCCGGTCTCATCGATCGGAAACAGCAGCTCAATCTGATGATGATCAAGTTTATGACGGGCGCTCCCACTATCAGCCGAGAAGAGCGAGGGTGGCTGCGAAAATTGGGGGTGCAGACTGGCATCATTCCGCAATTTGTGCAGCCGTCTGATTCGGATAAAATGGCTATCGCGACCTATTTATCCAAGAAAGCGATCACGCATCGGCTGATGGCTAAAGATTTTAAAGTCTCTCCAGAAAATGTGCACTTCATCACCCAGGTCAACTACCATCTCGATCTGTTTTTAAGACCCGGCCCCAACTCTAGCATCTTTCTTCTCAATTTCGCTTTTTGCAAAGATCTGCTCGATGCCCTTTCACAGACATCGTTATCAGAAATGGATCGCGAGCATCTGCAGCGCTACATGGAAACTGCCGCAAAATTCGATCTGGAGCTGGGCCCTCTTCTAAAAGAGGTAGAAAAGGAGCTGGAACAGGCCGGATTTACTGTTATTCCTATGCCTGGCTATTTCCTCTATGAATCGAAGACGATGTACAAAGAATTTCCTATGCCCTCAGAGGGGTGGAATATCAACTTTATCAACGCCCTATCGGGCTGGTCGCCGCGTACAGGCAAACAGTACTACATCACGCATGGGCTGCAAGTCGGCGATCAGCTGGGAGATCTGATCATGGATATGTTTGTCTTTTTTATGCACGGCTATCTCCCTGGTCTTGAGCTCTACTTCATTGGGAGAAATCCCTCTAATTTGGCAGACTTTTCAGAAGCCATGGACTGGTGGAATCGCCTGGAAACAGGGAGCGGCATCCATTGTGCGACCTTTGAACTCTCTAAAAGCTCTCCTAATTTGAATATAAACATATAATGATTTATAATAAAAGAATAAGAGGAGTCCTTAAACAGGAGGTCGATAATGTCTTCACCAATTAATAATATCAATAGTAACAATTCGGTAAATCCCACAAATGTAGCAGAACAGATGGAGCTGGCGCTCCAAGCCATTGAGCAAGGAGCAGGGCAAGGGGGAAATCAATCGGTCAATCAAGCGACGAGTTCGACAACAAACTCCTCGCAAGTAGCCGATACGAGTACTCAGCAAACAGCAACAACAGTTCCGGTAGCTGATGATTCCAGCGACGCTGTCTCTGGTCGCTCATTTGGAGGAAAAGCCCGAACCATGGGTAAAGTCTTAGGAGGCCACTCTAAGGGTGGTAGCTCCAATACAGTCGCTGATGCAACTGACGCTGATTATCAGCAGTGGCTGATCACCCAACAGGCCATCTCTTATCAGCAGCAGCAGCAGATGCAAGTCGATCAGGCTATTCAGCAGCAGAATAAAAACAAGGTTAATCCGCTCGGAAAATAGACCGATCGAGAGTCAGGCCGAGCCTTCCGCTCGGCCTTTTTCATCTCCCTTCAAACCCGACTTGCGCCCCTACATCACGCTTAAACTTTGGCCGAACTTAGCAATTTGCTCTGCTAAGTTCGGCCAAAGTTTAAGCGTGATGTAGGGGCGCAAGTCGGGTTTCAACTCTTTTTGCAATATTTTATTGCCGATAAAGAGGCTATATTGGTAAAATTGTAATTTCAGGTTTATAATTAATACCAATTAGTGAGGGACGTATGCCAAAAAAAATTGATGATCTGTTAAGCGAAGTTGCTGGAATTAAAACTTCTCAAAAGGATCCCAAAACCATGTCGCACGAATCGCTCTCTCTTCTGATCACGACAGACCGGCTCCACAAACTGGAGAATGACAGCCGTCGCGAACTTTCCGAGCTCAAAGCGCGGCAAAAGAAAATCTCATTTCTCTACAAACTCACTAAAACATTACACGCTTCAACCTCAACCAAAGGGGAACTCGACCACTCCAACCTCCCTGGCGAGCAGCTTGCGGACTTGAAAGAGATGATGAAGGAGGCTAAAGAGCTTGGCGCTGAACTGAACGAAGATAAGTTGAAGTATAACAACGATGAACGCGAGCGCCTGATCGAAAATATTCGGATGACGATCGAAGATCTGAACGTGCAAAACGAGATGCAGTTCCAGATGGTCGCGCGCCTTACAAATGAGCGCTATGAATCACTTCAATTTGCGCGCCTCATCTTCAAGCCCGGCCACGACGCCAAGATGAGCTCAGCGCGGGCCATGGGGGGAAGATTGTGAATTCCCTGCTCTCAATAGATGCGCAAGAAGCCGTTTACACCATTGCCTACACCAGTTTTCGACAAGGGCAGTATGGGGAAGCGATCGCGCTTTTTCGCACATTGACAGTAGCAAATCCGCGCTCGCGCAAGTTCTGGATGTCTCTAGGGGCCTGCTACCAAGCAAAAAAAGAGTACAATAAGGCTCTTGATGTATTTGAGAGGGCTGTCATGCTCGACCCGGGCGATCCTTATGTCCATCTCTACGCGGCCAGCTGTTTTTTTGCTCAAAGATTAGCTAAAAAGGGGCTTCAGGCTCTCAACTGGGCCATGCGCGTCATAAATCGACTACCTGTTGAGAAGCAGAAGCAGTTAAAAGCGCACATTGCCCTCTTGCGCCAAGTG
Organism: uncultured Parachlamydiaceae bacterium; assembly: GCA_963745935.1. Lineage (GTDB taxonomy): Bacteria > Chlamydiota > Chlamydiia > Chlamydiales > Parachlamydiaceae > JAJFUZ01. The sequence goes on along the minus strand of CAVUZO010000002.1, from coordinate 162,707 downwards.
TGGAAAAAGGAGGCCGTTCATGGTTGACAAAAGCGCAGCAATTGACAGAATCGAGAGCTCAGCCAAGCGCAAAGCGCAGTGGGTCAACATGGCCGAACCCCTTCCCCCTGTTGCTGAGGCGGCTGTTGTAAAGCCTAAAAAAGCGGAAGAGGTCGATTCGCTGGAAAGCCTTGAGGCAAAAGATCCTCTCCACAACCAGAAGAAGCTCGAAAGCTCGGCCGGCTTCTGGGTAACAGCCTGGAGCCGCATCTGCAGCCTCTTTGGATACTCTGCATCAGCTGTCACTGCTTCTGGAGAAGGGAGTTCCAATCGGCCAGGCGGCGGGGTCCAACCCGTCTCGGGTTCGCATACGCTTGAAGCGCCCTGGATGTTTGACCAGAAAAAATTTATGCAGCTGCTGAAAGAGACCTGCGACTCTCTCAATCAGGTTACAGAAACCCTCAATGAGGCCGATGAGGAGTTTACCAAATCCGAAAAGTCCATGCAGATGCATCTGGAGTCTCTCAAAATAGAGCGCGACCTTTATAAAGAGGGTGGAGAGCTTGTCAAAATCAAGTTCATCCTGCATCAGAAGATGCAGCGCGAAGTGAATAAAAAGCTCGGCGACGCCAAAACAGAAGCTCTTGAAGCGGCGGCAACAGAAAGGTACTGGGGCTGGTGGAAAACTGGCACCACTTGGGGTCTCGTGGCTGTGACAGTGACTGCTGTCGCTGTCTCTGTGATTGCAACTTCTGGGCTATCTCTAGGAGCAGCTGGTGCTGTTATGACGGGTGTTGTGCAAGTGGCAACTCCCGTTGCAGGGGCTCTAAACGCGGGTACCAGCATCATGAAGGGTGTCATGACCCAGCAGGCAAATAACAAAAGAGGTACAGTCACCTCTCTCAACCATCTGAGCGGCCGCTTTAGCGAATTTCTAATCCCCGAAGATATGGCGCAGATGAACCAGATGTTTGAGCTGTCGCTCAAAATTGTGTCGGAACATTTGAAACGACAGGAAGAAAAAAATAGCAATGCAATTAAATCTATAGTATCAGATATAGCGCCACGATCTGGTGGCTAAGAAGGAGAAAAGATGAAAACATTAATTGACACAATAAGTTCTGAAAATAGTGGCCTTGTCATTCAAAGTGGCAAAGGTCAGATTCCTTCAAAAAGCCGCAAAGCGAAGCCTCTTGAGAAGCGCACAAACAGTGAAGCGAATCGCATTTTTCCTGCGCTTCCTATCGTGAATCCAAAAGACTCGCTCGTGCATCTGGAAGCCAAAAAAATTGCGCCTCCTGCAAAGATGGCCGCAATTCAGCCTGTCAGCAGCACACCAAAGCAGAAGCCCATTGACTTGCCCCAAAGAGAGGAGCGCAAGTCGCGCTCGGAGAAGATGCTGGATAAGCTAGAAGAAAACGAAGAGCTCTCCCTACGCGAACTGATGTTTCAGATCGGACTGCTCCAGACGAGCATCACAGCGGATCTTGAGCGCCTCTTAGGGGCCCATTTCCTTAACATGATCGATCGCAATCAGGAGCAGAACGACGCTCTTGTCGCAGAGCAGAGATCCAAAAAAGCGGCATTCTTTATGGTTCTTGGCGGCGTGGTTAGTCTTATTGGCGCAGGTCTGGGAGCTGCCGATGCCACTGGTACAGCGATTCCTATGATCGACAAGATGATGCCAGCCATGCTAAAGTCGGGAAAAGTTCTTGAGCAGGCGGGCCTTCTCACGGGCAAGGGCGGCGATATTGTCAGCAATTTCTCCCATGCCGAACAGCAGAAGCTGCGCCACCTTTACGAAATGTCAAAAGATCGCATGAAAGAGCTGGAACGGGTCAGAAACATGGCCGGCCAGGAGAAAAAGCAGACGCTTCAGAGACAGATTGAGGCCGAGCAGACCTACCAGCGTCTCGTCCAAGAGCTTCTCAGCCGTCAATCTTAAAACCCGACTTGCGCCTCTACATCACGCTTAAACTTTGGCCGAACTTAGCAAGTTGCCTGATAAGCTCCGAAGGCCAAGTCGCGACTTGGCCAAGGGGCTTAGCAGAGCAAATTGCTAATTGCAGGCAAGTTTAAGCGTGATGTAGGGGGCAAGTCGGATTTAAATTTGACAAAAATGCGCCTATCCTTATCTTGGGGTGTGAACCCATCACTCTATCAAGGAGGTGTCGGCGATGGAAACTACTCTCTCCCCAGCATTGGTCTCCGATGATGTCGCCGCAAGGCGCCTTGCAAAGATCAATGAGCAGATCGGCGCGATTAAATTTATCCCAGAACGGCCTGATAAGGCTATTTTGGCTTCTGTCAGCCGACTGGCGCTTGAGACTTTCGCGGAGAAGCGCGAAAAGCTGCCAAAAGTCGCATGGACCGCCTATCCCAAATTTTTAGTCGCCCGCATCGGGGATACTCTCGATGTCACGATTCCTCTCACCCCCTCTTACAGCTCGCAAAAAACGGGGATGTTTGGCTATAGAATCCTGATCAAGGAGAAAGAGCAGGTTGAAGTGAAGCCTGCTTTCTGTTTAAAAATGGACTACAATAACCACAAAGACTTTGTGGATCAAGAGATCGCGATTCGGATCTGCTTTAACCGCTATGTCCCTAAGTTTCCTCGACTTGAGTTGTATGGAGAAATCCAAAACGGAAATGCGATGATGGTCGATGAGTGCTATCAGTGCAACCTAGTCGAATTGCAGCAAAGACATCCCGAGTATTTTACAGAAGCTACTGTGTGCGATCTCATGATCGACATCCTAGAAGCTGTAACGGACATGCATCGCGATAAATTTGTCCATTTAGATATAAAAAAATTGAATGTGATTGTCACGTGGGATCTTGAAAAAAAGAGATGGCGTGCAGCCTTAACCGACTTAGGATTTACCATACAACAGAGCGTAGGGTTTGAGGGCATAAGCATGGAAGACTTAAAAGGTTTCACTCCAGCTGATATGCCCCCTGAAATCATGAAAGTAGCAGTTCTTAAAGGTTTTGGAGATAAAAAGTGTTGGCCGCAAAACGATCTATGGCCGCTCGGCATGATCGCCTATGAGCTGCTGCATCAAATTTCCGATAAAGAACAGTGGCAAGAATTTAAAAATATACAAGGGGATATCTTTCTCGAAGCGAAAGCAAGAGGCCCTTCAAAAAGTCTTATTCAACGTTATGCTGAAGCTGCCAGAAATTTTGAAGTACTGGTTGCCAAAGAGCATCCCCACCTTTTCTGGCTCCATGGCCTACTAAAAGTGGATCCTTTAAAGCGAACATTGGCAGCAGAGACACTGCAAGTCCTCAAAGCCTATCGTCAAGGGCTCCCAGCCGAATGTCCTGTCCTTCCAGTTCCAAAGCGTGCAAGAGAGAAACTCTCCGCAAGGGCTGAGTTGAGACATACAATCCTCCAGTCAGAAATAAGACCGACCCAAGATGCGGGTGTGATGGCCTTAATTGCAACTTACGCCTCGCAATTCTTCTCTAAACTTGGGGAATTGTACAGCTACTACTTTCCTTCGGCCAAAAAGTAGCCCTTTTGCTGCAGATAAACAGTGGCGACACCCCAAGTAAAGGGGGCCTCAAACTGCTTGAGCAGTTCATACCCTTTCTGGACATAGTCTGTAAGCGGGTAGCTCACCGTTATAACTTTTGTGCCCTCTGGCAGATCTGAGAAGCGTTTTAAGAGCTTTTTCAGAAACGGCTCATCAAAGCAGGTGCCATAAAGATAGAGAACAGTCGCTCCGCGATAATCGGCCTCCAAGATATCTTCACAGCGAAATTCCACATTTCCAATGCGGCGCGTCTCTTTTACCGCTTGGGCATTGGCAACGAATTCTTGGATATACTCAATCCCGACGGCGCGACAGCCAAAGTAGCAGCTGAGCCAGAAGCAGCCGCGGCCGCGGCCGCACCCGAGCTCAAAGAGCGTATCCTGGGGAGTGAGTCCGCACTCCTTCACAATGGCGTCGAGAGTCGTCAAGGGGGTCTCCCCATAGGTGTAGGGGTCCTCTTCTCCTGCTTTTAAGAGAAACTGCTTGCTAATCTTATAGGGGTTTCGAAAGAGATAGCGGAGTAATAGAGCTAGATCCGCTTTTCTAAAGGAGGCGTTGCCATAATAGCGAAAAACAACCTGCAAGTACGCGATAAAAAGGCGCATTTTCACGACAAGGCTTAAGAAGAAAAGTTCAAAAAATTCTCTCATATGAAAAAGAGATGCAGGACGCGGGCCACTAAGAAGAACATCAAAGTCGACAGCACGTCGTTAAAAGCAGTCACAATGGGGCCCGACGCCACTGCCGGATCAATCCCGAAGCGCACAAAGAAAAAGGGCGAGAGGGCGCCAAGCGTCGTCGCAGTTAAACAGGCCCCGAGCAGCCCAAAACTCACGGTCACCCCCATCTCAATCGGATCCGCTGTCACATTGTAAAAACCCAAATAGTTGAAGAGGAAAATCAGAAGGCCGCACAGAATGCCAAAAACTGTGCCGATCAGCAGTCCAATCATCAGCTCTTTGCCAATGGCATTGCGTCGAGAGCCTGCTGTCAACTCCCCTGTAGACATCCCGCGCACTAAGATCGTACTGCACTGGATTCCTACGTTGCCGGACATCCCGTTGATCAGCGGGACAAAGAAGGGAATAAATGTGATAAACCAGAAACTGGAGCTCAAGTAGCTCATCACCATGGCAGTGACAAACCCGGCCAGAAGGGTCACGAGCAGCCACGGGGCGCGAAAGAAAAAGCGTTTGACGATCGGCTCATGCTCGCTCACATCTTCCCCAGTACCGGCAATGTTGGCGATCGTCTCGTCGGCAATATCCTCCATCGCCTCGACTACATCCTCATAGTTGATTACCCCGACCAGCTTGTCATCTTTGTCGACTACGGGGAGTGAGGCGATCTCATAACGCTCCACAAGATCCACCACCTCATCGCGCGAGGTATCCACGCGAACCTTATGCAGGACGGGGCGCATCACTTGGCGCAAAGGGAGATAGTGCGGGTTAACGATCAGATTGCGGCCGAGGACATGCCCTGCAAGCTCACCTGCGTCATTCACCACAAAGACATAGCGCGACAGCTCTATTCCGGGGTGGTCGCGAATGAAAGCGGCAACCTCCCCAATTGTGGCCGTCATCGGAAAGGAAAAGAACTCGCTCTTCATCAGGCGACCTGCGCTGTGGCGGTCATGCTGCTGCAGCTCGCGCAAATTGGCAGCAATAGCCGGTTCCAAGAGATCTAAAACGCGCCGGATGCGGCGGTCTGACATGTCGTCTAAGATCCAGACAGCCTCATCGGGCGGCATGTTGTCAATCAGCTCCCGAATCTCCTCATCGCTGAGCTGCCGGTAGATCGCTGCGCGCGTTGTGCTGTTCGTGTTGATCATAAAGGTGATCTTGGAGTCAAGATCGACAAGATTTTCATAGACGACGATGCGCGCAGCAGCCGGAAGACGCGTGACCGCATAGGCTAAATCAATCGGGTCATGCTCACTTGCAATTTTGCTGATTTCGTGAAAAAGATTTTTCTGGAGAAAGGCCTGCTCAAGTTTTTCGCTGAGCGCATCATCAAGCTGAGCCGTGCGTGTATCGAACGGTCCGCTGCCTTCCATGAGAGGATAAGCAGTCCCCTCAGAATTATGATTTTTTGACTCGCCCACAGATTATCTCCCTCAAAAAGGATACGCGTTTGAGCCGATTCTTGCAAACTTTTCTAGACAAAAATCTTTATTTAAGATATAAGTTTAACTAGTTTTTATTAACGCCCAAAATGGCAAGCGGGCCTAGATTAGGAATATAAACTTATGCACATTTCTCTCACGTTTATTCGTGCCTTTTTCATTCTACTTTCCATGCTCTTCATGACCGCTTATATGACTTCGCTCTCAGCGGATAGTTTCACCATCGCCAATGTCGTCATTGGTATCGTCGTGGGAGCCATCTTTGGTCTCCTGCTCGTCGGAACAGAGCTATTCTTCAAACATTTTAATCTGCGCTCTCTCAATCTCGCTTGCATCGGCCTATTTTGCGGCTATCTGCTTGGAGAGGCCATTCTCCTCGTTTTCAAAACGGCTCTCGATACATCTGCTCTCTCTTTAGATGCCTCCTCTTTTGGCTTCATTCGCATCGCCATTTTCCTCTTTACATCCTTCCTCGGGATGATTTTAACAGCAAGAGCTGCAGACGAATTTTATGTCAGCATTCCCTTTATCCGCTTTAAACCGGCTAGCCACAAGAAAAAGGACATTATTCTCGACCAGTCCGCTCTTCTGGATCCGCGCATGATCGATTTAGCCACATCAGGCCTCCTCGACCATCAATTGATCATGCCCCGTTTCATGCTGAAAGAGCTCAATAACGCCTTGGAAGCAAGCGATGAAATGCTAAAAACAAAAGCGCGCCGCAGCCTCGATGCGATTAAGAAGCTTGAAAATATCCCCTCTCTCGAGCTCCGCTTTGTCGACAATGATTTTCCAGAACTTAAAGACTCGATGGCAAAACTGATCCGCCTTGCCCGTCTGCAAGACGCGAACATTATGACAGCCGATATTAGCCGGGTCCAGCAGGCACTCATCGACGGCATTCGGATTATCAACCTGCATCTTTTAGCCAATGCGCTCAAACCCATTACCCAGGCCGGGGAATATCTCCCTATCAAAATTCAGCGCTATGGCAAAGAGCCGCGCCAAGGGGTCGGCTACCTCGAAGATGGCACGATGGTCGTCGTCAACGGTGGGGCAGAATTTATTGGGGAGACGATTAAAACGCAGGTTCTCTCTGTCAAACACACCTCTTCAGGCCGCATGATCTTCTGCAACTCTATGGATGAGTCGCTTGGCATGGAAGAGCAGCCCCCCCACTCTCCTGCTGATGCAGAGAGCAGCCACAAAAATTATTTTGCTCTGTAACTCTTGTTTAAGTTTTGGAAAAAGCAAAGTCCGCCCCTTCTCGGCAGCGATATCATTGAAGTCAGCCGCATCCAGGCCAATCTCGATCGCTATGGCCAGCGTTTTTTAGATCGCCTCTTCACACCCGTCGAACAGGAATACTGTTTAAAATACCGCGAGCCCGCCCGCCACTTTGCAGGGCGTTTTGCAGCTAAAGAGGCTGTCGTCAAGGCTCTAGGAACGGGAATTTCCCAGGAAATTTCCTGGCTAGATATCGAAATTGTGAACAATAGCCGCGGCAAACCCCTCGTCAAGCTCTCCGACAAAGCGAATGCCACTTTTTCCCATCCCAACATCGAATTGACCATCAGCCACTGCCGCGACTATGCGATGGCTGTGGCTGCCGTTGCTTGTTGTAGAAAAGCCTAGAGCATGAACATTGGGACTTGCACCCCTTATTTCTTAGGGATCTTGGCCCCAGATTTTCTAGCCTGATTTAAGGCAATTGCGACGGCCTGTTTTTGAGGCTTGCCATGATGGACTTCCGTCCGAATGTTATCGCTGATAGTCTTGCGGCTTGTCCCTTTTTTTAAAGGCATGCAATTTCTCCAAATTGATTTGCCCTGACTGCGGGTAAACCGCAATCAGGGTCAAACTTTTTTTACTTCTGATTTTGTCCTTGCATAGGTTGACCAGAAGGCTGGCCTCCGCGCATAGGCTGACCATCGCGCTGATAGGGCTGACCATCGCGCTGATAGGGCTGGCCGTCGCGCTGATAAGGCTGACCTTGATAATTTTGCTGATCATCACGCTGATAGCGGCGATAGGGCTGTTCTTGGTAAGAGCCGTTACTTTCTCCATATGTAGGTTGACCTTGATAATCCCCCTCATATCCATATTCTCTATTCGAATATTGTGAAGAGCAGGACACAAAAAGCAGTGTCGCTGTGCTGAGAACAGCTAGTGGTAGATATTTTTTCATTTTTTCTCCATTGTTATGTGTTTTCCGACATTCCCACACATAGCATTTTCTTTAAATTAAAAGTAAAAAAAAATTTCAGATAGACTAAGTACTTAAGGCCCAAATGGATACAAGAAGCTCACCAGAATCTGATTCACATGCTCGGGGCAGTTGCGCGCATAAATTCTGTAAATGTAGCCGATATCTGCAAAAACCCCTGTTTCGAAAAGGTGGGTATAGAGAATTCCAAGATCGATCGACTGGTGGCGGATTGGCCCGTAGCCGCGGAAGTGCTCTCTTAAGGAAAGATCGTTCTGGCCAAGACCCCAGAGGGTATTGGCAAAAAAGCGTAAGCGATTGAGATCCCAGTAGTTGGTCTCCCAAGCCAGATCGGCGCGCAGCCAAGGAGAACCAAGATCTGCCCCGCCCGCCCCTAGAATGCCCCAAATATGCGACCGCCAAAACTGTTCACAACTAGTCTCTTTGCCAATGGACAAATGGGCCTCCGCTTCGATGCCACCATGATAAAAGCAGCTGAGGTCTTGCCGAGCCAGTGTGAACACCTGGGTCACCGTCAAGCCTGTTGAAATACTAACAGGATCCCCGATGGTGTCATCAAGAAGGAGAAAACGTCCTGTCACAGCAAAGTCTGAGAGGGTAAAGGTGCGATGTCGGGTGGCTCCAGCTGATGTTTCGAGCTCTACAGCCCAGCGATCATAAGAGCCCCCCACCGACAATGCCAAAAAATTGTCCACTGAGCGACGATGCTTGGAACCATGCTTCGTATCGATTCTGCGATACTCTTGGAAAAGGTAGGAGACGCGCGGCTGAAATTCCAGATAGCGCGGAAACCAGGGCATTTTGTCGGTTGCTTCTGCAAAAGTGACGCATCCTAGACAGGCGAGAAAAAGTGCAAACTTCACTCTAAAAATCCCTGTTCAGAGAGCTCTCGCTCAGCTTCAATCGCGGCCATACAGCCCGAACCTGCAGCGGTAATCGCCTGGCGATAGACATGGTCGTGAACATCTCCAGCAGCAAAGACCAGGGGTTTGCTTGTGCGAGAAGTGCCAGGGAGGACTTTAATATACCCATTGTCATGCAGCTCGACCTGCCCATTTAAAAAAGCCGTATTGGGTGTATGACCGACAGCAAAGAAAAGTCCTGCCGCTTCTCTTTTGTCCTTCTGATCCGTTTTAAGGTTATGGATGATGACATGACGCACGATATTGTCCCCTCCCACACTGTCGACGACACAATCCCAAAGAATTTCAACCTTTGGATGCGTCAAAGCGCGCTGCTGCATAATCTTGGAGGCGCGCAATTTGTCGCGGCGATGCACAATGTAGACGCGGCTCCCAAATTTAGTCAAAAATAACGCTTCTTCAATGGCAGAATCGCCTCCTCCAATGACGTAAAGAGGTTTATTGCGAAAAATTGGCATCGCACCGTCACACACAGCGCAAGCTGTCACACCCTTTTGCCAAAACTCCTCATCCCCAGCACCTGTTATGGGAAGCCGGTTTGCGGTAGCCCCTGTCGCAATGATGACCGAGTCTGCAATAAAATGGCTCTGTTTGCCCTTGATGGTATAGGGGTGGCTGTCAAAATCGACACTGTCCACATCTTCAGTAAGGACAGTCGTGCCAAATCGGAGTGCCTGCCGCCGCAAACTATCCATCAAAACAGGGCCGCTGACCCCCTCGGGAAAGCCCGGGTAATTTTCTACATCTGTTGTCGTCATCAGCTGTCCGCCCGCTGGCCCCGAAAAGAAGCCCTCAAATAAGATGGGAGCAATGTTGGCGCGCGCTGCATAGATGGCTGCCGTATATCCTGCCGGGCCAGAACCAATGATGACAAGTTTGACTTTTTTCATGCGTACACCTTTGAAAGGTCACCATCATACCTGTTTTTTTGGTATCCGTCAAACCTTCCCGCTAGACTTTATCCAGGAAATTTAATAGAATTCCACCCCATGGACAGTAAAATTCTCATCGCCTTCTTCGTCTACTTCCTCATCCTGCTGCTGATCGGATTTCTCTCCTACCGCAAGCAGCGTACAGATTCAGATTTTATTGTCGGCAACCGCTCCCTGAACTTCTGGGTCATTGCCCTCTCCGCCCATGCGAGCGATATGAGCTCTTGGCTATTTATGGGTTTCCCCGCTGCCTTTATGCTGCTCGGGCTGTCTCAAGCTTGGATTGGCGTTGGATTGCTTCTCGGCATGTTTTTAAACTGGCAGCTAATCGCCAAACGTCTACGCGTTCAAACTGAAAAACTGGAAAGCTACACGCTCTCTACCTTCTTTGAAAGACGTTTTAAAGATGGTTCTGGCATTATACGCACCCTTACAGCCTTGATCACGATCCTCTTTTTATCCTGGTATCTCTCCGCTGGCCTCATGAGCATTGGGAAACTTCTCGAGTCTGTATTTGGGATCAATTACACCTTTGGACTAACTGTTGCGACCTTTGTTGTCTTGGCTTATACCTTCGTCGGTGGATTCATTACCGTCGCTTGGACAGACCTGTTTCAAGCCCTTTTTCTTTTAGCAGTTATTATTATTGTCCCTCTCATTGCCCTCTCCCATATTGAAGGGGGATGGCAAACGGTCGTTGCAACAGCTGCCCAAAAAGAGGTCGACCTTCATTTTATCGAAGATTTTTCCCTAATCACTCTTTTGTTAAATCTCGTTTTAGTCCTGGAGTGGGGCCTCGGCTACTTTGGCCAGCCGCATATCGTAACCAAGTTCATGGGCATTGACCACGCATCTGAAATGCACAAGTCCAAATATGTAGGAATGAGCTGGATGGTTGTGGCGCTGACAGCTGCTGCCTGCATCGGGCTTGTGGGCATCGCCTATTTCCCGCAAGGGCTCACCAACCCGGAACTTGTCTTTGTGGAAATGGTCAAATCTCTATTCCACCCTCTGTTAGCAGGATTTGTCCTATGCGGCCTACTCGCCGCCAGCATCTCGACCATGGATTCTCAGATTCTGGTCTCAGCTTCTGTCTTAAGCGAAGATGTGTACAAGCATCTCATCAATAAAAAGGCGTCGCCGAGCCATCTTCTGGTCATTTCAAGACTGGCTGTAGTACTGGTTTCGCTACTATCGCTCTTTGTTGCCTTAAACCACAACAACACCATCTTTAAGACGGTGCAATATGCTTGGACAGGTCTTGGCTGCGCCTTTGGCCCTCTTATGCTCATGGCCCTCTATTCAAAAACGGCCAATCGCTACGGGGCAATCGCGGGAATTTTGGTGGGAGGGCTGATTGCGGGCTGGTGGCACTGTGTGAATCCCTATCTCACCAGCTACACCATTCCTGCGATGATTCCAGGATTTTTCTTGAGCATGCTGACCATTGTCGGGGTCTCTTTCTTGACGAGAGAAAAAACAGTGAGTCTGGTCTAAAGTGAGTCTGGTCTAATTAGTTAAGGTAATGATTTAGAAAATTTACCACAGAGCGAGGGTCAAGAATAAAATTCCCCTTCCCCACGCTCTGTGGTAAAAAAATTACGCGTTCTTCTGCTTGTCGATGAACTCGACTACAGATCCAACCGTCTTAAGCTTTTCCGCTTCCTCTTCAGAGATTTCGCATCCAAAACGCTCTTCAAACGTCATGATGAGCTCTGTAAGGTCGAGCGAATCGGCGTTCAGATCTTCTACGAATGATTTTTCGAGAGAGACCTCTTCTTTATCGATACCAAGCTGTTCGACAACGATGTCGATCACTTCCTGTTCTGTAGACATAGGATTCCTTTGTTTGTTTAAGTTAACCTTTTTACCTCATCACCATTCCGCCGTCAACCGTAAAGACCTGGCCGGTGATATAATCGGATAGAGAACTTGCCAAAAAGAGCACGGTATTGGCGATATCGTTGGGCTGTCCCATTCTTCCCAAGGGAATTTTTGCCAGTGTCGCCTCTTTCTGAGCGTCTGTTAAAATTTCTGTCATCGCCGTTTCGATAAATCCGGGGGCGACGCAGTTGACACAAATATTGCGCGAGGCCAATTCAAGCGCTAAAGCCTTGGTGAAGCCAATGATGGCAGCTTTTGAAGCGGCGTAGTTGACCTGTCCAGGGTTGCCCGTCAGCCCAATGACGGAGCTCATGTTGATGATTTTTCCCTTTCTAGCCTTCATCATCGGGCGCACCAGAGCATGAGAAGTATTGTAACAAGATTTGACATTAACAGCCATGACCTTGTCCCACTCCTCTTCGCTCATTTTCATGATCAGCTGATCGGAGGTAATTCCCGCATTGTTGACCAGAATATCGACCTGCTTAAATTGATCGAGGACCTGCTTGATGGCGGCATCGACATCTGCCGTTTTGGAGATATCGACGGGGATAAAGAGTGCGTTGCCTCCAATTTCTTCGACAATTTTTTTGCCACGTTCTAAATTGGTACCGAAAATGGCAACCCTAGCGCCCGCTTGAGCTAATGTGAGGGCAATTGCTTTGCCAATCCCTGCTGTGCCGCCGGTCACGATGGCCGTCTGATTTGCCAATAAACCTTGCATGTTACACCTCTTTGACAAGTTGTTCTAATTCGGCAACTGTTTCAAGACTAAGTGTCGGGGCAACGACGCCGATGCGCTTGTTAAATCCGGATAGGGTCTTGCCGCATCCGATTTCAATAAAGCGGTCCACCCCTTTCGCAGCGATCTGGCGCACTCCCTGCTCCCAGCGGACAGAGTGAGTCACCTGTCGAATCAGGTTCTGCCTAATCTCTAGGATCGTCTCAACAAAATCGCCCGAAACGTTCATGACAAAAGCCACAGCTGAATTTTGAAGGGGCGTCCCTTCGATCTTTTCGGCAAGCCTCTCTTCGGCTGAGCGCATGAGGCCGCTATGAAAGGCCCCATGAACCTGTAAGGGCAGCACGCGCTTCGCCCCCTTCGCTTTGACGGCAGCGCTGCCCGCTTCGATCCCCTTGAGAGTCCCAGAAAGGACCACTTGGCCTGGGCAATTGAAATTGGCCACCCAGAGATCTTGGGGAAGGTTTAACTCTTGCACAATCTGCTCGACAAGGGGGCCATCGAGGCCAAGAACCACCGCCATCGCCCCGATAGTGGCTTCACAGGCATCATTCATATACTGTCCGCGCGCCTGGACGAGCTGGAGGCACTCTGCAAAAGGAAGACGCTTAGACGCGTAGAGAGCTGTATATTCTCCCAAACTCAATCCTGCACACACGTCAGGGTGAAGGTCAGGGAGCTGCTGCTGCAAGACGCGCAGCATAGCAATGGAGGCCACAAAAATGGCTGTCTGGCTATTGCGCGTCTCTGTCAATAGCTCTAGAGGTCCTTTTAGAATAATGTCGGAAAGCTTGCGCCCCAAACAGTCATCTGCCTCTTCAAAGGTCAGCCTGGCGACTGGGAAAGCCTCCACAAAATCTTTGGCCATCCCCGGATATTGGGAACCTTGGCCGGGAAATAGAAATGCAATTTTCTTTTTCATTACTGTTCACATCTTGGTTAAGAGGGTCGCACCCCAGGTCAACCCTCCGCCGAAGGCAACCATGAGAAGATGTTCTCCTGCATGCAGTTTCTGGGTGTGCACAAGCTCATCGAGAGCAATGACGACGCTTGAGGCAGACGTATTGCCATATTTATGCACAGTCTTATAGATGCGATCGTCGGGAATTTCAAAACTCTTGGCAAGCGCCTCCATGATGCGGTCGTTGGCCTGGTGTGGAATGAGCCAACCAATCTGATGTTCACTCAAACCAGATTTTGCAAGGCATTCCTTCACAGCGCCGACCATGCGCCTCACCGCATGCTTGAAGACCTCTTTACCCACAAGCTTTAGGCTGTGCATCTTCGCAGCCACCGTTTCAGCCGAGGCTGGATGGCGCGATCCTCCAGCCGGGACCATAATGAGCTCGGCTAAAGAGCCATCGGCACCGAGGCAGATCTGGTCGACAGAGAGCCCTTCCCCTTCCAGACTGACGATAGCCGCTCCTGCGCCATCGCCAAAAAGGACGCAGGTGTTGCGATCCGTATAGTCGATAAAAGCGCTCATTTTTTCCGTGGCCACGACGAGGATCGTGCGGTAGAGACCCGCCTCGATGTAGGCTTTTGCCATTGAGAGCGCATAAAGAAAGCCTGTGCAGGCAGCACCCACGTCGACGGCAGCGGCGCGCCCCGCCCCTAGCTGATGCTGAATGAGGACAGCCGTGCTGGGAGAAATGTAATCGGACGTCATTGTGGCGACAAGGATCAGATCGATCTCTTCCGGATCGATGTTCGCATCCGCCAAGGCGCGCTTTGCTGCGTGGCTTCCCATATCCGACGGCATCTCATCCAGAGCAGCAAGGCGCCGCTCGCGAATGCCTGTGCGCGAGACGATCCACTCCTCATTCGTATCGACCATCTGCTCGAGATCGCGATTGGATAAGAGACGCTCGGGAAGGTAGGATCCCAATCCGATGATGCGAGCTTTGAGCACGAGGCTTATCCTAATTAAAAGGGAACATTTTAGCAAATCTAAGCCAATGGAGCAACAATTATATAGGCGAATTCCCTCCATTTTGCTAACCTATTCGGTATGCATTACCCGAGACATCTTCTCAAACTTATAGACGCGCTGAAAAGACTGCCTGGCGTCGGCAATAGAAGCGCCGAACGGTTTGCTTTTGAGATGCTGCAGTGGAAGCCAGCGCAGCTTGAAGAGCTTGCCAGCCTGGTTGCAGCGATTCCAGCTAAGCTCAAAAGCTGTCCTGAATGCGGCTGTCTCATCGGAGATGAGGCTTGTCCCTTTTGCGTGGAGGCGCGCCGCACTTCAGGAGTCTTGTGCATCATTGCTACGCCGCGCGACGCCTTTTCCATTGAACAGACCCGCGAATATAAGGGTCTCTACCATGTCTTGGGTGGACTGCTCAATCCCATGGAGGGGTGGGGACCTGAAAAACTGGGGATCCACAATCTTAAAACGCGCATCCATAAATTTCAGATCAAAGAGCTGGTCCTCGCTTTAGATTCCACGATTGAAGGCGATGCCACCTCTCTTTATCTCAAGCGGGAAGTGGAAGCTTTAGACATCCCCATTTCACGCCTCGCGTTTGGGATTCCGATTGGCAGTTCATTAGACTATGTCGATGGCGGCACACTCGCGCGCGCCTTTTCAGGCCGTGCAAAGTTTTAATTCCACGTCAGGTTTATTTTTTCAGGATGGGCAGGATAGACAGGATAAAACAAGGTTTGTGCTTGTGAGCAGCCTCCTGGGCTGAGCTTCATTTTTTGCAGAAATCCTGTCCATCTTGCCCATCCTGAAATTTTTTTGTTTAAGCGTGATGTAGGGGCGCAAGTCTGGGTTTTAACAGGCCGCACGTCGGGTTTTCCTTGCCTTTCACATGCCGATTCTCTAAGATAGCCTACTCGCGCCTTTCGGAGACTTAAAATGATAAAACTATCGACTCTTTATACTTTGCTATTTTGCCTCTTTTGCCTCCAGCTGTCTGCCCAAACGATGCATTATGAAAATCAGATCATCGAAAAGATCGATCTGGTCGTGGAGCGCCTTCCCTCTGGAGCAGACTTTGATCAGGCGGCCGTTCTGGCGCGCATCAAAACCCGCGCGGGCGACATGTTCTCCCACGCCACATTTGATAGCGACCTCAAAACGCTCGCCCAAGATTTTGACCGGGTGATCCCGAAGCTTGAATCGGTCAACGGCAAGCTCTACATCACCTTGCGCATCTGGCCAAAGCCGACGATTCGCACCTTAACATGGGCGGGCAATGAGCGCGTGAAAACAAAATACCTTCAAAAAGAGCTGGGAATTGCTCCTGGAGCTATTTTTGACAGGCAAGCCTTCAACAAGGCCTTTCACAAATTAAAAGCCTATTATGTCAAAAAGGGATTCTTTGAAGCCGAAGTCGACTACGCCGTCACCCTCGATTCACTGAGCAATGAGGTCGACATCCAGATTTCGATCCAAGAGGGAAGAGCGGGGAAAATTAAGAAAATCGTGTTCTGCGGCTTCACACCCGAAGAAGAGGCGGATATCCTTGAAAAGATGGCCACCAAGACCTACACCTTCCTTCTAAGCTGGTTTAACAATGAGGGCCTCTATAATGAAGAGGCGATTCAGCACGATCAGTTTACCATCCTTAACTACCTTCACAACGAGGGATATGCGGACGCAAGGGTCAATATCCAGGTCACAGAAGCGTGCGAGCGCGACCGCATCATTGTCACCATCAACGCCGAGCGGGGCGAACCCTACTATTTTGGAAATATCAGCATCCAAGGCAACACCCTTTTCTCAGACGAAGAGATCTGGAATCAGGTGACGATCTGTACAGGTGAGCCCTACTCCCCCGAGGAGCTGCAAGAGACGCGCCGCTTCATTACGGAATACTATGGCCGTCGCGGCTATATCGATGCGATTGTTGACTTTGAACCGAAGCTCAATTGCGAAAATCGGGTCTATGATGTGGAGCTCAAAATTGAAGAGGGGGACCGTTTTTGCGTAGGGATGATCAAGGTGTTTGGCAACAGCTGTACGCAAACGCGCATTATCTTGCACGAAACACTACTCATTCCAGGTCAAGTTTTTAATGTCGACAAGCTCCAGAAGACGGAGGAGCGGCTCAAAAACATCGGTTTCTTCAAAAATGTCAATGTCTACGCTGTCAAATCGGAAGCCGCCTCCTCAACACTTGGCGGCTGCTACAGGGACGTCCATATTGAAGTTGAAGAGACCAACACAGGCAATTTTAACACCTCTTTTGGCTTCAGCACAGCGGAGGCAGTCTTTGGGACCATCGGAATCACCGAGCGCAATTTCAATTATCAGGGTCTTGGCTCTATCTGGAGCGATGGGTTGCGGCTGGTCCGCGGCGGCGGCGAATACCTGCACCTTGGCGCCACATTCGGAACCAAGAGCCGCAAGTATGAGCTGTCGTGGGCAAAACCCTATTTCATGGACACTCCCTGGATCATCGGATTTGATATCGAAAATTCCAGCACGCGCTACATCTCCCGCCACTACACCATTAACGCAACGGGCTTTACGCTCCACACAGACTATCAGTCTAACCCCTTCTTAAGAACAGGCTGGCACTACCGCCTGCGCGATACGCGTATCCAGCTGAGCAGCAAAGTGGACGAACATCACACCAGCCGTCATAAAAGAGAACTGCTCAAGAAAGCAAAAAGCCCCAAGGAGCGCAAAAATATCAGGCGTGCGATCGAGCAGGAAAATGAAGGAATCCACGCCTTACACCAGCAAGCAAAGCATAGCGGCTTAGTCTCAGCAATAGGAACTACGCTCTCCTACGACTCCACAAACTCCCCCACATTGCCCACAGAGGGGTTAAGATCGCGCCTTAGCGCCGAGGTTGCAGGGGTTGGCGGTTACCACTCCTTTATGGGTCTGAGCTACCTGAACGCTCAGTATATCCCAGTTTTTGAAAAGAGCGCGATCAAGCTGCGCGGCGATCTTAGATTCATCGTCCCGTATGGCAAGACACATTTTACCACAGTCCCGATCGATGAGCGGCTTTTTCTAGGCGGCGACACGACCATCCGCGGCTACCGCCCTTATAAGTTGGGCAAAGAATATGATAAAGGTGACCCTGAAGGGGGACTTTCTCTTCAGTACTATTCCGCAGAATATAACTATTTGCTTGCCAAATGGGCCGATCTCTTCTGCTTCATGGATGCAGGTCAGCTTTCGACGCGCCCCTTCCATTTTGGGCGCCTCTACTTTTCGACAGGCTTTGGGATACGCCTCAAAACCTTGCCGGGTGTTCCTCCTGTGACGCTAGGGATGGGCTTTCCCATTAATCCTAAGCATCGCAGCCAAGTGAAACGATTCTTTTTTCAGTTGGGAGCCACGTTCTGAACCACTTTACAAAGGAGAATGGAATGAGTATGTTTTTAAGAAAATGTTTTGCGATTGTATTTCTTTTCGGCGCCCTTCTATTTGCTGCAAAAGGTCACGCACAGCAAGCTACAAACCTAAAAATTGGCCTCGTCAACTTCAAAACTTGCGTTGAAAAATCAAAAGTCGGAAAAACAGAGCAGGCCAACTTTGAATCTCTCAAAAAGCAGATGGAATCGGTGCTTGCACAAAAGGAGCAAACTTTGACAGAGATGGCCGCTAAATTCAACGATGCTGACTACCTGGATAGCCTCTCTCCTGAAGCTGAGACAGAAGTGAAGCGCAAGTTCCGGACGCTGAATCAGGAGATTTCGCAACAGCAGCAGCAGTATCTCCAGACCCTGCAGCAGACCAACCTCAAAGTGATCCAGAACTTGACTGAACTGGTCACGAAGGCGGCCAATACCGTTGCAAAAAATGAGAAGTTGGACATCGTCTTCAATGAAGAGGCTAGCTTCTATTGGGATCCAAAGCTGGATGTCACAGATAAAGTGGTTGCCATCTTGGATGAAGAATTTGAAAAATCTCCCAAAATCCCGACACCTCCTCAAGAAGTGAAATAAGATGGAACAGCGCGTCTTCACATTAGCAGAACTTGCAAAGCTGACGGAGGCTCGCCTCGTCGGCAATCCCGAACATCGCATCAGCAATGTTTCTGATCTTGAATCTGCTTCTGCTGAAGACGCCTCGTTTTTTAACAAAGTCCCCTATGGGCAAGTGTCGCGCTATGAAAAAGCCCTCCAGCAGTCTGAGGCTGGAGTCATTTTTGTCCCTCCAGACACTTCTCTGGAGGAGGGACGCAATTATCTTCTTCATGAAAATCCTTCCCGCGCTTTTCAGACTGTTTTAGAGGCCCTTAAAGGAAAAGAGCCCTTCCTGACAGCATTTACGGGTATTCATCCCTCCGCTGTGATTCACTCTTTAGCAAAAATTGGCAAGGATGTCTCCATCGGACCCTGCGCTGTGATCGATGCGCATGTCACGATTGGAGAACGGACCAGAATCGGGGCAAATTGCTCGATAGGCCCTCAGGTTGCGATTGGAACTGATTGTCTCCTTCATTCCCATGTCACCATCCGCGAACAGTGCAGCGTCGGCAACCGCGTCATCTTGCAGCCAGGCGTTGTGATCGGCTCCTGCGGCTTTGGCTTCACAACAGACGCCAAAGGCAACCATCAGAAGCTGAACCAGGTGGGCAGCGTGACGATTGAAGACGACGTGGAAATTGGCGCCAATACAACAATCGACCGCAGCCGCTTTAAAACCACTCGCATCGGACGCGGAACCAAGATTGACAATCTCGTTCAGATCGGCCATGGAGCCATCATTGGCCCTCACAACTTAATAGTGGCCCAAACTGGCATTGCAGGTTCGGCAGAAACAGGCCGTTACGTGGTTATGGCTGGACAATGCGGCATTAATGGCCATATCAAAATCGCAGACGGGGTGATTCTCTCAGCCCGCACTGGAGCCTCTAAATCGATCACAAAGGCTGGCAAATATGGGGGCATTCCCGCAATGCCCTTGGAAGAGCATAATCGCCTCTCCGTCCATTTGCGCAATGTCGCAAAGTATGCAGAGCGCATCCGAGAATTGGAAAAGCGCCTCGCCCATCTAGAAGAAAATCTGAAGTGAATAGTTTTTTTTCCCTTTGACAAAAAAATAGACATTTCCATAAAGTCCTGCGCCATTATTTTTTGATATGCCAAATATGACTCCAGAGGGGAGCCAGGGGCAAATCAAAATGTATGGCACCATTCATGGAGGTTTTATGGCTAACCCTGTCTTAACACAACATTTCAAAGCTGGTTTTTTAGATAAATTAACGGGTAGAGATGCAAAATCTACTTTTGAAAGCCTCAAAAAGTATTCAAGGTCCGCAGACCGCGCAATAGACGAGCTCAGTTCCCACTCTACTACAACTTTACAAATGCTCACTGACACAATCAAGATTATCGATAAGATCGATGATCGTGTCACAGCTGCCGAAAAGAAACTGGAAGAGGAAAAATCCGTTAAAGAAATTGATAACCGCCTGACAGCACTAGAACGTCAACGGCCAGCTGATGTCAAAAGGCTCGTAGAATGGACTACCCTAGTCAATAAGCATTCTCGCGATCTTATTTCTTTAGAAGACGAGAGTGGCAAGACGAAAAGCCGCGTGTCATCTCTTGATATTCTTCTTTCGAGAGCTAAAGAGGCTGACACAAAAACGGTAGGGGTTGTCGACTCTTTGAGCAGACGGGTCGTCTCCCTCGAAAGTCAGTTCAAAGTTCCTTTTGAGGGGTTGACCTCTCTTGAAGAGAGGCTTGCAGGTAATGAGGAGGAAATAAGAAAAACGTTTTCTGCTTTTAGTATTAAATTTGAGGAAGGTGACCTGCAAGATCGAAAAACGGCAGCCAAACTTCAAGAGCTGCTTCAAGTTCAAGAAGAGCTGACTGCTATGATGATTCATTCTGAAAAAGCAATTAGAGGCGTTTCTGAGAAACAGGAGAATGACAAACAGTCTTTAAAATTGAAAGTGGATGATCTTGCAGCTACCGTCAATACCCTCGTCCTCAGTATGACCGACATGAAGCAGCGGCAAGAACAGGCGGTGCGCGACCATCAACGCCATGAAAACCTGCTTCTATTTGCTCTGCAAATGAACCAGAGCATCCATTTAAAACTTGACCTGATTTTACAAGAAAAAGGGGTTGCAGGTTTAGTTGCAGCCCCAATTCCGTCCCTGCTAGAACTCGCTCTTGAAAAGAAATAGACAGCTTCGAGTGCAGCCCAGGGGCTGCACTCTATTTTGGAGAAAATTATGCATAAAGTCGGCCTTTTTGATTGTGTCACAGGGCAGGGATGGCTCACTAATCTGTCAAACCGCTGCCTCTATCTGGAGGGCATTTCAGAAAAATTTGGCAAGCGCCGCTTTCGCGTTATTCGCACAGAAGGCCTACAGATCCATCTGGTTGAAACAGCAGTGCGTTTTTCCCTGTTTGCAACCTGTATCAAAATTATACTGATCGCAACCCTCATTCTTCCTCTACTGATGATCTTAATAAAACGGCGCAACTTAAAGCTGAAGCGATTTGTCTTTCCACAAAAACCTCAAGAAGCCCCTCCAGGAGCTGCTGCGCCAGTTCATCCCGATCCGCATAAAGCAGCAGATCCACTTCCTGCTTTCCCTGTACCAGAGCCGATGCCACCCTTTACCCCCGCTCCTAAAGGAGATCAAAATCCAGATCCTAATCTAGATCCTTGGCCTGCAGCCAAGTCTCTCTCACAAATTCAAAGAGAATTTAAACCTGATAAACCAGCCCCAAAAGTATCCAAGCCTGCTAAAAATGAGGAGGCTGACGATGCAACTGGCTTAAAGCTTAATCTAAGAGATTCTAAGGGAGAAGAGCGGAAGGTGGATCGAGCGCGCGCCTGCAAAGCCTCAGCAGTGCTGGAAGCCGCTTGTCGCAGCGCCATGAAAGAAGCGAGAAAAAACTGCTACATCAGTACAATTTTTGATGATGGGGTCTTAGATAGCGTATCAACCTGGATTCAAGAGGGAAAATTTCCCCTTCTGGACCTTCAAGGATTGATGCGCTTCTATATCGCTAGCGATCACCTCCAGATGGATACCCTTAGTTGCTGTCGCAATAAGCTGATCGAACATCTCCTCTATGGCACAAAAATAGATGAAAAAACAGTTATAAAGCTCTGGGAGATAGCAGATAAACATCAAGATGTGGCCTTGCAAATTCTTGTGATGAGCCATCTCTGGACCAACCATATGGAAATTCCTTCAATGTTAACAGACAAGTATGAACATCTTAAGCGGCTCCAAACCTCCCAGATGCGTCTAGAGGTGGATCAGCGTGGGGCGCTCACAGCGATTATGCCCGAATTGACTCTTGAGACTCTTCATGCGATTAAAACTCTGAGAATTGAGCAGTTAGTAGTACAGAAACTATTTGAAACTCAACTTGCAGAAAATTTGACCGGGATCAGAAGCCTAACTTTGGCCGATAAAAACAATTTTCAGCTTAAAGAGGAGACACTTTCAGCCCTTTTTAAGAACGCAAAATTGCTTTCTAACTTAAAGCTCTGTTACTGCAATCTCGATGAATCTGCCTCTGAATCACTTGCAGTCTATCTGCAAGGAGATTCGAAGATTACATCGCTCATTTTTACGGCTGTTAGCTTTAAAGAAAATGGTTTCTCAGAAATTGCCACGGCGCTTAAGCAGAATAAAACAGTGAAATTTCTCCAGATCAGTCATGGCAGCCTCAATGATGCAGGGCTTGAAATTCTGCTCGAGGCTTTAAAAGAGAATCAGACACTTCAGACAGTTTGCTTGAAAGAGAACGGTTTCTCTTCAAAGTCCCTCAGCAAGATTCAAAAGAGCTGCTTTGGTAAGAAAATTGAGGTCTGATCAAAAATAAATTTCAGAATAGACAGAGATAGACAGGATTTTTTTGCTGTTAGTTAATAATGAAACAGAGCCCTATCGAGCCATTTATAAATATTTAACATATAATGACTTGTATCCTGTCCATCCTGTCTATCCTGAAAAAAATTATGCGATTTTCCACTGTGCAAAAGTTTTATGACAAAATCGGCTAACAGTACTGTTCTGAAAAAAAATTATGCAATTTCCCTGTGAAAGAGTTTTATGACAAAATCGGCTGGCTGGCACAGCAAAAAGCTTGTGGAATCCCTACCAATCTGCTATAATTTAGGCCGTTTTAATCAGCGCAAGAGCCGTGAACAAATCCTTTCGACGTACACCTAAGAACTATGATGGCACAGCTGTCACGACGCATAGCGTCATTGACTTGGCTCCCCGCGCCTTGTCGCGCCTTAGCACTGTCTATCAGGACCGGCCTGGCTTAATCCTGGCGGCTTGGAACACACTTGTCGGACCACAGCTAGCTTCGATGACGCAAGCGGTCCAGTTTAAAGATGGAGTTTTGTGGGTGAAGGTCAATAATTCCCCCCTCTATAGCCTCTTGAGCCAGCATGAGAAGCCCAAGCTTTTGGCAAAGCTGCGGGCAGAGTTTCCAAAGATTGAGATCAAAAATATCGCATTTCGTATCGGTTAAACATAGGTAAAGAATGGCCAATGAGACGATGAATAAAGAATATAACGCCAGCTCGATCACCGTCCTGGAGGGGTTGCAAGCTGTGCGAGAGCGCCCTGGTATGTATATCGGGGATACAGGCTCGAACGGACTTCATCAGCTTGTCTATGAAGTGGTCGATAACTGCATCGACGAAGCGATGGCAGGCCATTGCACCGCCATTTATGTCACCCTGCATAAAGACAACTCTGTCACCATTGAAGATAATGGCCGTGGCATTCCTGTCGAAAAGCATGAAAAAGAGTCGATCAAACATGGCCGCGATGTCTCGGCCCTTGAAGTGGTGATGACGGTGCTGCATGCGGGCGGAAAGTTCGACAAAGATACCTACAAAGTATCCGGCGGACTCCATGGCGTCGGCGTCTCCTGCGTCTGCGCCCTGTCGAAAAAGATGGTCGTCCAGGTCATTCAAGAACGGCAAAATCTATGAGATGGAATTCTCAAGGGCAAAGTCACACGAGCCTCTCACTGTCGTAGGCGACACGACGAAGCGCGGGACAAAGATCACTTTCTGGCCGGACGATACGATCATGACAGTGACGAGAGTTTGATTATGATATCCTGGCCAAACGCCTGCGCGAACTGGCCTTTCTTGAATAAAGGGATCAACATCTACTTCCATCGATGAGCGCAATGATGAAAAAGATGATGTCAATTTCTGTTATAGGGCGGCCTTGACCTCCTTTGTTTCCTATCTGAATGAAAATAAAGACGCCGCTTTTTCCAACGCCGATCTACTTTCAGGGCGTCGCGACAGGGCGATGACGGCCCGATCGAATTTGAAGTGGCCATGCAATGGAATGACACCTATCACTGAAACGATCTACTCCTTTGTCAATAACATTGCGACACGCCATGGCGGCACCCACCTGACCGGCTTTTCAACAGCCCTGACGCGCGTTTTGAACAACTACATCAAAAACCACAATCTTCTCAAAACGGACAAAATCTCCATCATCTGGCGAAGATATGCGGGAAGGTCTCACAGCTGTCATTTCTGTCAAAGTGGCTAATCCGCAATTTGAAGGGCAGACCAAACAGCGCTTGGCAATAGCGATGTGGGCTCTGTCGTCCAGCAGATTGTCGGTGAAGAACTGACCATCTTTTCTCGATGAAAATCCGCAGATCGCAAAAACGATCTCTGATAAAGCGATCTTTGCGGCGCAAGCGCGCGAAGCGGCCAGCAAAGCGCGCGAATTGACTCTGCGCAAATCGGCTCTCGATAGCGCTCGACTTCCAGGAAAACTGACCGACTGCCAAGAGAGCGATCCGAAGCTCTGCGAAATCTATATCGTTGAGGGGATTCTGCGGGTGGCTCTGCAAAACTGGGCCGCGACCGGCGTTTCCAGGCGATTTTGCCTATCCGCGGTAAAATTCTCAACGTCGAAAAAGCGCGCCTTGAAAAAGTGCTGCAAAACACGGAAGTGGGCACGATGATCTCAGCACTGGGCTGCGGCATCGGCATCGACGGCTTTAATCTCGAAAAGCTTCGCTATCATAAAATCATCATCATGACGGACGCCGACGTCGACGGATCCCACATCCGCACGCTTCTTCTGACCTTCTTCTACCGCCACATGCCAGCCTTGGTCGAAAACAACTTCATCTACATTGCCCAGCCGCCTCTCTATCGCGTCACCCGCAAGAAGACAAGCCGCTATATCCATTCTGAAAAAGAGATGGATGACTATCTTCTTGAGCTTGGGATGAGCGATATTAAGATCCAGCTGGCCAGCAGAAGCGAACCGCTACCTCAAGAAGAGATGAAAGCGCTTCTTGGAATACGATCCTCGAAGTGGAAGCGTTCATTGCACGAATTGAACGCAAAGGGGTTTCTTTCAGCGAATTTATGGCTGGCAAAAATAGCGAAGGAGTGCTGCCCCGCTTCCAGATCAATCTGACTGAAGGAACGCGCTTTGCCTATTCCCAGAGGAATTTGAAGCGATGCGTCAAGCGGATGATGAAGTCCAAGCAACAGCGCCATGCAGGAGACCTTGGCCTCAATCCCTGCAGAAGAAATCACGGAGGAAATGAGAATCTTCCATCCTGCCCGCCTTCACTTCATCGAGCTCTATGAAGAAGAGTCCTTGCAGGAGCTGCTTACAAGAGCTTAAATCCTTCGGCTTTGATCTCAACCAATACCTCATTGCCAATGGCGCCTCTGCTCGAGGTGGTTGAAGATAGCGACAAGCGCGACAACCTTCCACACGCTGCGTGAGATGATCGAATTTATTCGCGACAACGGCCGCAAAGGGATCGAGATCCAACGCTATAAGGGCTTGGGCGAGATGAACGCCGACCAGCTTTGGGAGACCACGATGGATCCTGCGAAGCGCACGCTGATTCAGGTGACGCTGCCCGATGCGTGGCTGCCGACCATATGTTTACCATGCTGATGGGAGAAGATGTCCCTCCTCGCCGCGCCTTTATCGAACAGCATGCCCTATCAGTAAAAAACCTAGATATTTAAGAGGCTAATACCTTATGTCCTATACCGAAAATGAAATCGATCGTTCCGCGCAATGTCGAAGATGAAATGAAGGATAGCTATCTTCGCTATTCGATGTCTGTCATCATCTCACGCGCCCTGCCCGATGTGCGCGATGGATTAAAACCTTCTCAACGGCGCATCCTTTTTGCGATGCGCCAACTGAACTTGAGCCCCGGCGGCAAACATCGTAAATGCGCCAAGATTTCCGGCGACACCTCCGGGGACTACCACCCGCACGGCGAACAGGTGATCTATCCGACGCTCGTGCGGATGGCGCAAGATTGGGTCGATGCGCTACACGCTTAGTCGATGGGCAAGGTAACTTTGGTTCGATCGACGGCGACCCTCCAGGCTGCGATGCGTTATACCGAAGCGCGCCTGACGCATGCCTCCGTCGCAGCTGATGGAAGATCTCGACAAAGATACTGTCGAGATGGTCCCCAACTACGACGAAACCAAAAAAGAGCCGACCGTATTTCCTGCCAAATTCCCTAATCTTCTTTGCAATGGCTCCTCCGGGATTGCTGTCGGGATGGCGACCAATATTCCTCCGCACAACTTAAACGAACTGATCAAGGCGACGACTCCTGCTTCTCGACAATCCTGACACCTCCATCGATGAGATCATGAAAGTGATGCCAGGACCCGATTTCCCCACGGGCGGCATCATCTGCGGCTATCGCGGCATCAAAGAAGCCTACCATACCGGGCGCGGCAAACTGATTCTTGCGCGGCGCTGATCCGCGTCGAAGACATGCGAAGAAGCGGCGACAGGCAGCGGCTCGTCATCGATGAAATTCCTTACAACGTCAACAAAGTCGCGCCTCATCGAACAGATTGCCGATCTGATCAACAATAAAGTGATTACCGGCATTTCAGACCTGCGCGATGAATCGGACAAAGATGGACTGCGCATTGTCATCGAGCTGAAGCGCAATGAAATTCCGGAAGTGATCATCAACCAGCTCTACAAATTCACCGATCTGCAAGTGACCTTTGGCTGCAACATGCTCGCTCTGGACAAGGGGTTGCCGCGCATCATGAACATCAAGCATTTCATCGCGGCGTG
This sequence comes from uncultured Parachlamydiaceae bacterium, assembly GCA_963745935.1. GTDB lineage: Bacteria > Chlamydiota > Chlamydiia > Chlamydiales > Parachlamydiaceae > JAJFUZ01. The sequence goes on along the minus strand of CAVUZO010000002.1, from coordinate 136,317 downwards.
GATCGAACACCGGATCGAAGTGGTGCGACGCCGCACGCGCTTTGAACTGACCAAAGCCGAAGCGCGCGCCCATATCCTGGAAGGCTATCTCAAAGCGATCGACCATCTGGATGAAGTGGTGCGCATCATCCGCGCCAGCGACAACCGCGATGAGCGCCGAAGTGCAGCTGATGCAGCAACTTCGACTTCACGTGAAAAGCAGGCCAACGCTGTTCTCGATCTGCGCCTCTATCAGCTGACAGGCTTGAGCGCGATAAGATCACAAGACGAATACGATGAGCTTGCTCAAAAAAATCGAATATTACCGCGCCGTTCTTGGCCAGCGAAGCGATGGTCAGAGACATCATCAAGGAAGAACTTACCGAAGTCCAGAAGACATCATAAATCAGAACGCAAGACACAGATCATCGCTGCCGAAGGCGAGATGAACATGGAAGATCTTGATTGCCAACGAGCAGGTGATTATCACGATCTCTGAAGACGACTACATCAAACGCATGCCGATCGACACCTTCCGCGAGCAGCGGCGCGGCGGTCAGGGGGTGACAGGCATCCAGCTTGAAACGGGAAGATGATGCCATTAAAGGCCTCTATGTGGCCTCCACGCACGATTACCTCCTGATCTTTACCAACTTGGGACGCTGCTACTGGCTCAAAGTGTGGCAGATTCCTGAATCGAGCCGCAAATCGAAAGGAAAGCCGCTCATCAATCTGCTTGAAGACCTGCGCCGGAAGAGAAAATCGCGACGATTCTTACGCGTCTCAAGCTTTGAAGAAGAGGCCTGCATCTTCATGGCCACCCGGCAAGGCGTTGTCAAGAAAACCATGCTCAGCGAATTCAGCAACCCGCGCCGCAAAGGGATCTGGGCGCTCGACCTCGATGAAGGCGATGAGGTGATCGCAGCCCGCCTTGTCAAACCAGGTCAGCAGATCATGCTCTTTACCTATAATGGCATGGCTGTGCGTTTTGATGAAAGCAATGTGCGCTCCGATGGGACGCATGGCGCGCGGCGTGAAAGGGGTTACCTTGCGCGACGAAAAAGACTGCGTCGTCGGCTGTGAAGTGGTCAATGGCGATGAGATCGGTCCTTGTCGTCTGCGAAAATGGCTTCGGCAAACGCTCCCTGGTCGAAGATTTCCGCCAGACAAACCGCGGCGGCGTCGGCGTCCGCTCCATCATCACCAAGCGACCGCAACGGCAATGTGGTCGGCGCCCTCTGTGTCACTGACACGGATGGCATGGTGATGATCTCTGCTATCAGGTCAAACCGTGCGCATCAGCATGCGCGATCTGCGCGTCATGGGCCGCAACACGCAAGGGGTCAAGCTGGCCAATCTGAAAAACGAGGATGTCCTCATCGCCATTCAGAAGATCGAAAATGGCCAAGAAAATGCTGGTGAAGAGAAGGTTGAAGAAGAGAGTGCAGAAGTCGAACCTGAGAAAGCATAACTTTATCAGCATCGAAGGCGGGGAAGGGTCGGGAAAGTCGACCCTGATCCGTCGCTTGCAAGAGCATTTGAACGCAAGCGGCACTCCTCTGGTCGTCACGCGCGAACCTGGCGGCTCGCCGCTCGGAGAATCGATCCGCACGCTCTTGTTGCAGCACGACTCCTCTATCTCCATTGGCCCGATGGCCGAACTGCTGCTTTTTTTGAGCGCCCGCGCCCAGCATCTCGACCAGCTGATACGGCCTGCCCTAGCAGATGGAAAAGTCGTGATCTGCGATCGTTTTAACGACTCGACAATCGCCTACCAAGGCACTGCCCGCAAGCTAGATTTGCAGAAAGTAGAAACCCTATGTGAAATGGTCTGTGAGGGCACATTGCCAACACTCACACTTTTTCTCGACATCGACCCTCTTATCGGGCTAAAGCGTGCCCAAGCGTCGCGTGAGACCATGGACCGCATGGAAAAAGAGACCCTCCTGTTCCATGAACAGGTTAGAGAGGCCTTTCGCGTTCTTGCAGAGCGCCATCCAGAGCGCATCGTGACTCTTAATGCCGGACAATCTGCCGATCAAGTCTTTGCCGAGGCGCTACAAGCGATGGGTTTTGCATGAACACACTGATTGGCAATGCCCCCATCAAGAAGTATCTCCAGCGCCTGGTGACAACAAACGCCCTCAATAGCTCCCTCCTTTTTGCAGGTCCTGATGGCATTGGAAAAACTCTTTTTGCCAAAGAACTTGCAGAGATGATTCTGGGAGCCCACTCCCATCCCGATCTGCACCTCTATGCGCCCGAAGGAAAAATTGGCCTCCACACCATCCAAAAAATGCGTCAGCTCAGCGAAGAGGTCTATATGGCCCCCTTTTCAGGCCGCCACAAAATCTTCATCATCCAAGATGCAGAGAGGATGCTTCCCACAAGCGCCAATGCCCTCCTTAAAACCTTTGAAGAGCCCGCTGCCGACACCCTGATTATTCTCGTTTCAAACTCCCCTGCAGCTCTTCTGCCAACGATTCTCTCCCGCTGCCAAATTGTCAACTTTCAACCTATTCAAGAGGCAGAAGTTGCACAGTTTTTGGAGGAAAAGCGCCAGGTTGAGCCAAAAGAAGCGCAACGCCTCGCAAACTTAAGCTCTGGCTCTATTGGCAATGCCATTCGCCTCTTACAACAGGGAGGTGACCTGGTGCGCACAACGATCCTGAATCAGCTTGCAAAAGGGCGTTTTGGAAATTATCGCGCACTCACTGACTTAGCCGCAGAGCTTGCCGGGCAGGTGCAGGAGTCACTCAAACAACTTGGGAACACATGGCGTTCAGAACTTGTTGAAGAGCGGCGCGATCAGCTCACAGCGACTCAAAAGCAGCTGTTAGAAAAAGAGGTCGACGGCGCACTCGCAATGCGCGAACTTCAAGATGCAAAAGCGCTCTTTGAGATCATTTTGGCCTGGTACCGCGACATGCACCTCCTCCATCTGAATGGCAACCGCGCTTATCTTATCCATCACGACTACGCGGAAGCGATGGAACAGGCGCTGCAGCGCGGCGAATTGCTGCCCTTAGATCGGGTTCAGAAGGCTCTCGATGCGGCGCGCTTAAGTTTGCAGCGCTCCACTGCCCTTCACTTATGCCTCGAAACACTTTTCCTGAAATTGCAACTGTTTTAAGCGTGACATTTTAAAAGCAGTCTGTTAGAACATTCAGCATGAAACAGCTCATTTCAAAAATAGTTTTATGCTTCTTTTTTACCACTTTATGCGCAGAAGAAAAAACTGAACAGACCAAGCACTCAGAAGAAAAACCAGGTGAGGCCAAGTCTGCGGAAGAAAAAACTGAACAGGCCCCTCCCAAAATTGGCAATTTTGCTCTTCCAACATCGCAGCAGCCCTGGGGCCTTTTTGCTTTTGGAGGCAATGTCATCGATAAAGGTGAAGTTCAAACCTACTTCTTTGCCGATGAATTTATCGGAAAAAACAGAGTCGTCATCGATCTGATTCCTAGTGTTTTATTTGGCGTTACCGATAACTTCTCTATTTTTTTTAACTTTCCCTTCACCCCTTTGCTTGAAGATGGAAGAGAAAGATCGAGCGGTCTCGAAGATTTTTTTATCCAATTGGAATATGCCTTCTATAACAAGTCGACCAGCACTTACTCCGATCAAGCGACACTTGTAGGCAATATCACGGTTCCAACAGGTTCCATAAAAAAAGATCCGCCCACAGGCTTTGGCTCTCCTAGCCTTTTTTTAGGAGGAACCTACACCCGCATGAAGGTCGACTGGTTTGTATTTACTGCTCAGGGAGCGATCTTAACGGGTTCCGACCATGGAACAAAATTTGGGGATCAGTTTCTTTATCAATTTGGCGTCGGGCGCAATATTCCAAGTCCTGCGGGATGGATCTACGCCTGGATGTTTGAAATTGATGGGCAGTATAGCAAAAAAAATAGGATCGATGGAGAGATTGATCCCAATTCTGGCGGCAATGTGATCTATGCCACCCCATCGCTCTGGATCTCTTCCAAGGAGATGCTCCTCCAGTTTGGGGTAAGTTTTCCAATCAATCAGAATCTTTTCGGCAAGCAGCGCAAGATTGACTATGCACTCAACTTCAACTTTGCCTGGTCTTTTTACTAGCCAGCTATTTCAACAAAAGTTATAGTTTTTGCACGAGGAAAATGTGATGAAAGCAGAAGCTTCCCCCCTTTCAACGGGATGGAAACCATGGATCTTGACACTCCGGCCCAAGACATTGACCGCCGGTTTTGTACCCGTTTGCGCAGGGAGTTTACTGGCATTTAGTACGGGCCAGCCAGTCAGCTGGAGCCTTGCATTTATGGCCTGGATTGTCGCCTTCTTTGTCCAGACAGGTTCCCATCTCATCAACGATGCGTTCGACTTGAAAAAGGGGGCAGATACTGCCGCGCGTCTCGGACCGATTCGTGTGACGCAAATGGGCCTTTTAAGCTTTAAGCAAGCCTATTGGGGGGGCATCAGCTGCCTCATCTGCGCTTTGGTCTTCGGTGTTCCTCTAGTGGAGGCGGGAGGCTTGCCAGTTTTAGCCATACTTTTAGCCTCTGTTGTGGCCGCCTATATTTACACAGGCGGCCCCTATCCACTCGCCTATACGGGAATTAGCGACCTCTTTGTCCTTATTTTTTACGGCTGGGTCTGCACTGGAGCCGTCTACTATGTCCTGGTTGGCCATTACGACAGCACTGCTTTTCTTCTTGGCCTACAGCTCGGCCTTCTCTGTACCATTATGCTTGCCATCAATAATTTGCGCGATACCTACACAGACAGCTTAGCAAACAAACGCACGCTTGCTGTCCGCTTTGGGACATTCTTTGGCCGCATGGAGATCACGCTGCTCTCTTTTGTCCCCTTTTTCTTTAATATTTTCTGGTGGTTTCAAGGGTATACCCTCTCCACTTTACTACCCTTGTTAGCGCTGCCGCTTGCGCTGAAACTGGTGCGCAATATCTGGACACATGATCCAGGCCCCCTTTACAACCAGTTTTTAGGAATGGGAGCGCTCCTTCATCTGCTATTCGGCTTTCTGCTTTCGATAAGCTTTATTTTACAAAGAATTTCATAAGAAGCTCGAGCGTATGCTCGGCCCCTTTTGTGTCGATCTGATGATCTGGATAGGGGGCTGCAAGAGCCTCCTCAATCCGTTTTTGCAGACGCTCCGCTTTTAAGTCAAGCAGGCTCATCATTTTGACAAGACCCTGCTCAGCAAAGCGCTTTAAGCGTAGTTCTTGATTAGAATTAGCTGCAAAGGCGATTCCAGGCGTTCGCGTATCCACGAGATCGATCAGATGGGAGTCTGCAAGGCAAATAGAAAGCGCAGATGTGCGCAAAAGCCCTTCAAGACTTCTCTGATAGGGAAGAATGCGCATCGCTGTTCGCGCATCTCTTTTTGACCAGGTTTGCAGAATTTCTTCAAGAAAAGGGGGAGTGTTGCGCGGCAAGATAAAGACAAACTCATATTCAGGAAAGTGGCTCATCACAGGAAGGAGAGCCCTCACAAAGTTTTCCCCTAAAAATTCCCCGATAATCGGAACCAGGATGCGCTTCTGCCGATCCCCTGGAGGAGAAGGCTCAAGACTATTTGGGACAAAGCCCGTATAGAAGACCTTATCTTTGAAAGGGGCAATTTCAGGAAAAGTGTCTTCCATCATGATGAGCGTCGGATCGGAATGAAAAAAGAGCGCATCATACTCATCAGAAAAGAGCTTCAACGCCTTTTCACGCAGCGACGGTTTCTGAATTTCTACAATGTCAGGCAAGGAGCAGAAAAAACGACAAGCGGGATTTTGGCTTTTCAGCCACTCCCTAAGAAATAAAACCTCTTCGCGCAAAAAAATCTTTCCAAAGGGAAATTGCTCCGTCATCAAAAAATCATACGGGGGTTTGACTTCCCTTTTCATATAGTCTATGCGCTTCGCATTTGCTTCTCTATCTTGAAGGTCATAGGAGGGCATTTGTAGACAAGAAAAGCGCGGGATATTTAAAAGCGACCGCACTGCCGGCGAGCCATAAAGAAAATCAATCTCCATCTCTTGGACAAGCTTCTGACAGATGGAGAGGCTCATCACAGGCAGCTCAGACAACTTGACATACTGACTATAAAAGAGCCCTCTCATTTTAACTCGACTTGTTCCCTATCGATGATTCATCTGATGCGCGCAAATCGAGTTTATGCCCAATAAGAATCGTTGCAGATCCAAATGTCATGGGATGGCGCGTCACCCTCTTAAATCCTGCCTGCAGCAGCATCCCTTCCAGAGCGGAAGGGGGAATAAAGCCTTGGATGCTATTGCAGAGGTACTGATACGCTTCTTGATTATCGGTGAGCCACTTTCCAAGAAGAGGTAAAACTGTGCGCAGATAGACGCGATGCCCCCAGCGCATAATGGGATTGGAAGGCTGCGTCAATTCTAAAACCCCAAAGACTCCCCCCTGTTTTAAGACTCTTTCTACTTCACGAAAACACTTGAGAGGGTCTTTGACATTGCGGATGCCATACGCCATCGTCGCAACAGATACCGCTTCATTTTCTATCGGCAGCTCTTGCACATCTGCCTGAATGAAGGAGAGCTGATGATGCTCCAGATTAAGCTTTCGCGCTTTTTCTTCTGCACACGTCAGCATCTCAGGGCAAAAGTCGACTAGCAGTGCTTGTTTGGGCGTTCTTTGGCCTTTCAAATAGGTGTAGGCAATATCTCCAGTCCCGCAGCAGAGGTCGAGCCAGCTCCCCTCATTTTGCGCGACCCCCTTCACTAACGAGCGGTTCCAGTAGCGATGCAAGCCAAATGAGAGAATCGCATTGGTGCGATCGTATCGCTTTGCAATGGTACCAAACATATTCTGGATAGTCTCTGGGAGGTTTTTATCGTACATCACTTCTTCTCCTCAGGCTTTTCACAGATGCTGCAAGAGCTTTTCGACCCGCAATCTTCACCCTGTTTTTTATGAGGGGCGCGCCCGCAAGCGCCAGGCTGGATGCGCGATCTGCCTGTAATCAGCCAGCCGGTAGCAAGCAGACCCATCGCAACAACCACAACACCAAAAGCTAAGGCCAAAGTCAGCAAGAGTGTCGACATGTCAAGCTCCCTTAGGATAATATGGATGCAAGGTTAACAAACTATGGCGAAAGGTTCAATACGCATTAGAGGCGGAAGGGTGCTTCGGAAGGGAGAGCTTCGCGACGAGGAGCTCTTGGTCCGAGAGGGCAAAATTGTGGCTGCCATTCCCCAAGTTGACCAGCTGATCGAGGCCAACGGACTCATCGTAGCCCCCGGCTACATCGACCTTCAGGTCAACGGCGCCTATGGGCGCGATTTTACTCACGATAGCGACGCTCTGGAAACGGTCGCAAAAATGCTTCCTCGCCATGGCGTCACCTCGTTTTTACCCACCATTGTCTCCTCGACACCCGAAGAGTATCGTCAAATTCTGAAATATTTAAATTGGCCCTTCGGGATTCATCTCGAGGGCCCTTTTTTGAACCCTAAATATGCCGGGGCCCACGCCGTTGAGAAGTTGCAAAAGGCGGGGAAGTATGAGAATTTGGAGAATGTCAAAATGGTCACGCTTGCTCCTGAAGTTGCTGGAGCCATGATCCCGCAGCTTCTCGAAAAGGGGATTATTGTCTCAGCTGGCCATTCCGACGCCACCTATGAGCAGCTCATTAACTCAGGCGTTTCTTGCATCACACATCTCTTCAACGCCATGCGCCCCTTCCAGCAGCGTGAGCCTGGAATTATAGGAGCCGCCCTTGCAAAGCCTGGACTCCCCTACTCGATTATTGCCGATGGCCTTCATCTGCATCCCGCAGTGGTCAAAATGGCCTGGCAGGCCAATCCTGATGGACTTTTCTTAGTCTCCGACTGCATGGCAGGCCTTGGACTTGCGCCTGGAACTTACTATTTGGGAAAACGCGCTGTAACCGTGACTTCTAATGGAGCTTATATCGATGACACATTAGCAGGCAGCATTGTTGGCCTAGACCAGGCTGTGCGCAACCTTTACGCCTGGACCAGCTGCACCATCCCCCAAGCCTTAGAAGCAGCGAGCCTCAAGCCCGCTAAATTGCTCGGTCTTGCTGGAAAAAAGGGAAGCCTTGATGTGGGCGCCGATGCCGATTTTCTGCTGCTGGATGAAGGGCTGAATGTACAAGCCACGTACGGAATGGGAGTTCCACTATTTCAGAAGCAAAACACCTGAAGAATGCGCAGCCTTTATCAAATCTGCATCCAAAGTCGCAAGAGGAATTCCTAAGCGCGAAGCTAAATCTAGGTAGGCAGCATCATAAGAAGACAATCCATACGTCCGAGCCAAAAAGAGAACGGAATCATTTTGCATCTTCGGAGGGTTTGCTTCTATTTCTATTGGCAATTGGCCAAGTACATTCAGAAAATGCGCAGACTGGCTCACGCTAATTCGTTTTCTTCTTTCCCCAACAAGGAGGACATTTATAACTTCTAGGCTCCACAAGTTAGGGACAACTGCTTTTTCTTTGATCAGCCGATCAAAAATTTTCTCCGTAAAAGGCGTTTTTTCATCTTGAAAAAGCCATGCCATGGTGATGGAACAATCAACGACAAACATGTTTACTTTCTACCCTGACGTCTTGCTGTTTCAATCGAAATACCTTCGCCTTCATTCCACGTGATTGTTTGGCGCCATTTGCGAAAATCGGCCAAAAGAGACTTCACATCTTGAGGTAAAGGTTCATTTGGAACCAATCTAGCGACAGGTTCTCCTCTTTTTGTGATTAAAATCGTCTCCCCTCTCTGAACATCATCCAAAATTTGGGACAAGTGTGTTTTTACTTCAAATGCGCCTAACTGCCTCATCATACACCTCCAATCAACTAGTCTATAGACTAGATTATAGCTAGCTTTAACTTTTTTCGCAAATCAAACCAGCGCCTTTACAAAGTTTTTATTTTCATACAAAAATATTCAATTATATGATATAAAGTATATGAAATTACTTAATTATGGAGGATTTCCTGATGCTAAATAATTTTATCATAACGTTATTACTCTCTATCGTATTTTTTACAGAAACCTGTTTTTCTTACGACACAGCTTCTACTCGCGAAACATCATGGAATCGGCCGCGCACGGTTCAACAGATTACCGAATCTTATTCTATCGGTGTCGAAGCTGGCGCTACCCATATGTTGGTTATTTGGGACAGGTGGGATTATGATACTGCATATGATTTCATCCTTTACGTTTTCCCTGGAGAAAATGTGAATGATCTCTATACCTATTACCAAGCGCCTGGATACTATTGGCCGCGTGCAGTCTTTACTATGCATCTAGATATCACTCAACAACTTCAGCAACTCTACGATGGGGTTTCCTGGCACCCTGACATCCTGAATAACTTGGAGCGAGAAAAGGATGAGTCAAATAGTCTCTAGATAAAAGCTCTTTTGCCGCTTTCAGATCCACTTGAAAAGGAAGAACCTCCGAACTGTTACGAGAAGTATTTTTTAGCAAAGGCAGGTTTGAAAAGCGAAAAGCCCCCGCAATTTTGTAACAGCCTCCTCTTGTGACAAAATTGCGGGGCCCTCAACGAAGCGAAGGGAGCTTCGCGACCGAAGCCGAGGCGAGAGCTCTTGCGTTACTTTAGCCAATTTTTTTAAAACTTGAAAATAAAAAATAGGTCGGCGCCATAAACCTTGATGCGGGTATCGAGAAAGTCGAAAGGAAAGGCGTTGCGGCGGCCATAGTGGCGATACTCGTAAAAGGGAACTAACGCAAAATCCATCTTTTCACACCCATATGTCAGGGGGAGAGCGATGCGGCAGTTGACTTTCTGCTCATACTTGAGTGTCAGAGGTTCGCCATCGGGGTCATGGGAAACATGAACCTTACCCTGGATGCTAAAGCGGGCCGTTGCATAAAGGCCAAGATCAAACCCTGGCTTTATCGTGGTGCCTGAAAGACAGCCGAGGGCAAAATAGCCGTAGCGGTTGCGAAAGCGAAGATGCTTTGGGCTCGGTTTCACATAATCATTATTTTCCCAGAAATAGCCACCTCCGACGAAAGGGGTCACCCAGCCGCAGCATCCTGAGAGGCTTTGCAGCGTATAACCTAAGCGCCCTTCCAGCATGCTGTCAGAAAAGCGCGAGCGCAGTTTATCGCCGCCGCCCGTTTTTCCGTTGAGCGTCCCGCGCGCATAGGCGCCTTCAAAACCGATGTAGAACTTATAACGTGCTAAGTAGTCGTAGCTACCTCTGAGGCCATAAAGAGTGCCTCTCTGCCTGGTTCCCCCTTCACGTTCACGTTTGAGGGAATAGACTTCAGGACCTAGGGAGAAATAGTGAGGGTTAGCAACAGCGGGGACAGTTGAAATAAGTGCCAGAAAAAGGATAAATTGCGCGATCTGTTTTTTTTTGAGCATAGTGTCGTTTTATAGGCTAGCCTAAATGTATTTGTCAATATTTAGGAAATTGCTTCACAGAAAAAAACGCATCTCCCAGGAAAAACTTCTTGTCAGACGACCCTTAAATCGTCTATATACCCGTCTTAACTTAATGGAATTTTCACATGCTTAAACTGCTTCTTGCTATCGCACTCTTTGCAGGATCCTTTTGTCTTGCCGCTGAAACAAAACCATTTCGCAAGTATGAGTACAAGGTCACAGATGAGGAAAAGGAGCATGTCAGCTTCATCATCTGCACCTTGGGCTTCAAATCGCTTCCCAAAGTCTGGAGCGAACGCTCTTCCCTTAAACATCGCGGGGACAAAATAGACCATCTCCACCCCTTGCGCATGCTGTTGTGCATTTTTACCGATGAGGAGATGAAGGCTGCCATGGGCAACCTACAGGGCCGCAGCTTTGTCTGGAGTGAATTCAAAAAAGGGCTCTTTGACAGCCTTGAGGGTGAGACAAAAAAGGGAAATATGACCCCAAAATATATTGAGGACTTTGCCAAAAAAGTTCAGATCGATAGCCATCTTATTATCCGCACCTTGGAGCAGGAGCGTTGGGATGAATTTATCAGTCTTCTCATTAAACATGTTCCCCGCGCTGGGAACCCCAAACGCTACGATATGTAAGGAAGGAAAACTTGGAAAATTTTTATTCGCGACTCAGCTATAGTTTTGGAAATGAAGATTGGCGCACAGAAGCAGAGGCGTTGCAGCCAAAGCCTGAATCGCGCATCATGTGCATCACAGCCAGCGGCGATCGCCCTTTGAACCTTCTGTTAGACCCATGCAGCACTCTAGTCTCTATCGATGCCAATCCAGTTCAAAACCATCTGTTGCAGCTCAAACGAACGGCTATGGAACATCTTGAAGCAGACGACTATTTGGCCTTTTTAGGGGCAACTCCAAGTTCTTCGCGTCTGGCGACTTTCCATCGTCTTGTCCCTTACATGGATCCAGAAGCAGCCTCTTACTGGGAACAAAATAGGAAAACAGTCGAAAAGGGGGTTCTTTTCCAAGGGGTCGTCGAACGTCGTCTCAAATTTGCAAAGCTTGCCCTTTTCTTCCGCCAGCGAGAAATCCGGGGGCTGTTTGCTTGCCGGACACTGGAAGCACAGCGGGAGTATTTGCGCAAAAATTGGAAGCACAACAACTGGAAACGCATCTTTAAATGGACTTTGAAGCCATTTATGTCGCGCATTGCCCTCCAAGATCCTGGGATGTATGCATACATTGAAAAAGATGTCGAACCAGGCCTTTACATCTATGAAAGAATGATGAAATGTCTCGACCACTGTCTAGCAAGCGAAAGTGCTTTAGCTTCTCTTATTTTGCGTCAAGAGGTCGGCAAAGAGGCATACCCCCCCTATCTGACTCCTGAAGGCATCCGTCAGATAAAACCCCACCTAAACCGTTTGACAACCATTACGCAGGATGCGCTCTCCTATTTGGAAGAGGTTCCTGAAAATTCCTTTGACCGCTACTCCATGTCCGATATCTCTTCTTACATCGATCGCCCCACCTTCGAGAAGATGATGAGCGCTATCTACAAGTCAGCAAGACCTGGTGCTCGTTTCTGCATCAGGCAGCTCATGACCCGCTACACAATCCCTACAGACCTCGCTCCACACTTTGTGCGCGATGAGGATCTGGAGCTAGAGTTAGAAGCAAAAGATCGCGCTTTTGTCTATCACTACACGGTGGGGACAATTTTAAAATCGTGAAGAGAATTGCAATCGTAGGAGGTGGCTTTTGCGGCACTTTAATAGCTATTCACCTTCTCACGAAAAGTGAAAAGCCTCTTTCTCTTACCTTAATTGATAGAGCGGGAGCTTTTGCTCAAGGGGTAGCCTATTCCACGCGCGAGCCTCACCATTACCTAAATGTGCGGGCCGAAGAGATGAGCGCCTTTCCGGACCAGCCGGCCCATTTCATTCAGTGGCTACGCAACTTTGAACCTCTTTGGCGGAGCCTCGACCCTGTCTTTTCGAGCCTTAAGGTTACCCCTCAAAGCTTCCTCCCCCGCAAAATTTATGGACTCTATCTCAAGGAGTGCTTAAAAAAAGCCCTGGAAGAGACAACGTGCCAGTTTCAATCTCTGACAGCCGAAGCAGTCGATATAGAACGAAAAAGGGGGCATCTGGAGCTGACTCTTTCAAATGGTACAAGCCTTGTCGCAGATGCGCTAGTGCTCGCAACTGGAGTTCCAGCGGCAAAAGGGAAAAAATCATTAACGGGCTTTACAGCCAATATCTGGGAACCTACACCTGAAAGCCTGCTGGCACAGGCCAGCCTTGGACACTTACCAGAAAGCACGCAGGTCGTCATCATTGGCAGTGGCCTGACGACAGCAGATGCTCTCATGAGTCTTTTCATGCGCAACTACAGAGGACATGTGACTGTATTGTCCAGACATGGCCGCTTTTCGGAACCTCATGGGGAGCCTATGCACGCTTTTCCTGAGCAATTTTCATCTGTTTCTACAGCAAAAGGGCTGTTCCGCATGATGCGTCAGCAAATTGATGAAGCAGAAACCGATTGGCGCCCAATTGTGGACGCCTTACGCCCTTTTACTGCTACGCTCTGGTCTCAATTAGCGCCTAACGAAAAAAAGCGCTTTCTGCGCCATCTCTTGAGTCTCTGGAATCGTCATCGCCATCGGATGCCTCCACAATGCCATGAGAAGATCCTTGAAGCCCTTGAAATTGGCAAACTCAAAGTTTTGTCAGGCCGTTTCCGCTCTGTAGAACCGGCTTCAGAGGGATTGCACGTCACTTATCTTTCGGAGGGCAAGTTTGTCAACCTCAATGCGGATTATGTGCTGAACTGCACCGGACCCGATTATGCGAGCGCCAAGCAGCCCCTTATAAACAAAGCTGTTGAAAAAGGGGTTGTCCATGTTGATGAACTTGGACTTGGCCTCTGCTGGTCTACTCAAGGGCCTGTTTATCCCGTTGGAGCTCTCCTATTTGGCGAAAGACTGGAGACAACGGCAGTCCCCGAATTGCGGCAACAGGCTCAAAAAATCGCAGAGATCCTTATCGACAAATATTCAAAAAATAGTTAATTGTAAGAAAAAGGGAGAGAGCAATGCTTCGCATCTATCAAGCTTACCGCAACTGGCTTCTCGCTGAAGGCATTGTCTTTCTTATTCTCGGCTCTTTAGCCATCGCCCTTCCCATGCTATTTACAATGGCGGTCACTCTCGTCTTTGGCCTGCTGCTCATTATCGGCGGGGTCTTGGGCGCTGTGCGCCTCTCTACTATGGGCGATTTCTCAGGCAAATGGGCTGACTGGCTTTTTACCATTGTTGTCCTCGTGACAGGCGTTTTGCTTTTCATCTCTCCTGAAAAGGGGGCTCTCACCTTAACAGCCCTCATGACTGCCCTCTTCACTGTCGGCGGGATCGCCAAAATTATTTTAGCATTTCAATCGCGAGATCTGCCTGGTTGGGGCTGGATTTTAGTAAGCGGCCTGCTCTCACTTGCCCTTGCAGCCCTCATCATTGCAGGATGGCCCGGCACCTCCCTTTGGGCCCTAGGGCTTCTCCTCGGCATCAACATGTTTTTCTTTGGTCTTGCGACAACTTTGATGGCGTTGGCTCTCAAGAAGAAAACGACGCCACCACCGGTTGCGTAACGGTCCCAAGTCTTACCGGGTTTAATTATAAAAATTATTATATTTGACATTGTAAATACTATAATGCTATAATTATTTAAATTTATTTTGTAGTTTACATGTTTAATATTAATAATACTCTCGATCACCCTTATTTAACGCGCTTGAATTTCTTATCCCTTATTCCTGGCTATACAACTATTGGGGTCATGCGGATCATTACCCTTACCGCCTCCATTTTTGGAGATCAACAGGAAGCCGAAAGACTACGCGAACATGCGGATGCTATGTGGGCAAGCCGCGTGGGACGTATTCTCAATTCTGCATCGCGACTGATAACTCCTTTACCTCTGTTATCTATAGCGGTCAACATCCCCCAGGATCGCGTGCTTTTCCGCGACGAAGAGATTGAGATGGCGGAGGTCATGCGCAGGAGACTGCAGCAAAATCAATCTCTAGATCTCTCCCTGATAGAAAAGCTCGAAAACAGCAGCTTTAAAGGTTTAAAAGCAAACGGAGTTTGTCTGGGAAGTTCACTTACATTCTTAAAATCTGTTCTGGCTAACAACTGCACGAAGGAAAAAGAGCTCATTGCCCTCGCTGAACCTTTTTCAGAGGGCTGTGGAAAAGAGGGGGCAGCTCTTCAAAAGATAGCCGATCTGCTTATGAACTATTTTTCTAAAGAGAAACAAACATTATTTGAAGAGTATCTCAAAACAACAGAACAGAGAGTCACCATACTTAGCAATGCTAATCCAGAACTTGGCCGGGAGATTGAAAAAGAGTATCAAGAGCTTAAAGATCGCATTTTTTCCACTATACAATCGCCCCATGAGTATGGGCTCCTCAATTCGCTCGCATCGCTCCTTGGAATGCAGATAACAAAACCTGGAAAAGTCTCCAGCGATTTTCGCTCTTTTGATACAGCTCGCAACACGCGCCAAAGCTTTGATGATTTGCCCAACGGCTCCTACCTCCTGAAATTTTTAGATCAGCCCGGTCAGAGCTACCATGTGATTGCTTATCTCAAATTCAATTTTCGATCCTATCTCTTCGATCCAATGAAAGGTCTTTTGAGATGCCCTTCCCGATTGCCATCCGAAGATCTGCAAAAGCTCTTAAAGATTCATCCTGGCAATCAAGAAGCTGATGAAGAAAATTGTCATCAACTGCAAATCTTTGGCGTACAATTTACTCAATAAAAATCGAAAATAGAGGACGCCCCTCAAAAAACCTCTATTGCTCCTAAAATCCCATAATCGACAGGGCTGTCAATAAAAATTGAATCTATCTCCTCCTATCGAGTATCATAAAACATTAACTTAGGGGAATTTGATGGTGGAGAGCGTTGTTTTCGAACAGGTGTCAAAACGTTTTGGCAATAGCATCGCTCTCCAGGATGTCTCCTTCTCCATTCAAAAAGGGGAATTTTTTTCCCTGCTAGGCCCCAGCGGCTGCGGTAAAACAACGCTGCTGCGCATTTTAGCCGGTTTTGAACAGCCTGACTCCGGCCGCATCCTGCTCGATGGCAAGGACATCACCAACCTTCCTCCCGATAAACGTCCCGTCAATACCGTTTTCCAAAACTACGCCCTCTTTCCCCACTCTGACCATCTGGGAAAATATCGCCTTCGGCCTGCGCGTTGCCAAAAGGCCCGAAAATGAGATCAAGACCGAAGTGGAGAGGATGCTCGACCTGATCCAGATGCGCGGACATGCAGCCATAAAATGCCCGACCAGATCAGCGGCGGCCAAAAACAGCGCGTCGCCATCGCCCGGGCCCTTATCAACCATCCTCAAGTGCTTCTGCTGGATGAACCTCTGGCCGCGCTCGACTTAAACTGCGCCAAAAGATGCTGCTGGACCTCGATCTAATCCATGATGAAGTGGGCATTACTTTTCTCTTTGTCACCCATGACCAGTCCGAAGCGATGGCTGTCAGCGACCGCATCTGCCGTCCTCCATAAAGGACATCTCGCCCAGATCGGCACTCCGATGGAGATCTACGAAGCCCCCAACAGCAGCTTTGTGGCGGACTTCATCGGCGACACCAACTTTTTAGATGGAACGTCGTAGCCGAAAAGGTCGCAAAAAGACTATAGCCTCTCAAACTCGAAAATTTTCCCTTACGTTCTCTGCTTTAACGATAAGCAGCTCTCTGTCGGCGACCTGTCCATCTTAAGCATCCGCCCTGAAAAAATCCACATCTCGCGCGAGCCCCCTGCTCAGCAACACGCCAAAACTGCTTTGCAGGGGTTGTCGATGATGTCGTTTATAAAGGCGACCATACCCACTTTGGCGTACATCGTCGGCGGACATAAAATCTCCGTCACCCAGCAGCATAGCCGCTTTCTGCTCGATGAAAGACCCATCACCTGGAATGACAATGTCTGGATCTGGTGGCATGCCGACGATGGCTTCATGTTAGGCCGAAAATCAGCAGGGGACAGCCATGTCGATAAATGGAATGAGTGGCTGCTGACATTTCCCTCTTTCAGCTGGCTCTTGACCTTTTTTTTAATTCCAACCCTCATTGTGTTCGCTTACGCTTTTCGCCCGTACGATATTGAAGGAGGCGTAGGTGAAGGCTGGACGCTTGAAACAATTGCGAGCTTGGCAAACCCGAGCTATTTTATCCTGATCTTTCGCACCTTGTGGCTGAGTTTATTGACCACATTTTTTTGTGTGATCTTAGCCCTTCCAATAGGGTATCAACTAGCCATTCTTTCTAAAAGATGGCGTCATCTGCTTCTTTTAATCATCGTCATGCCATTCTGGAGCAGTTTTCTGATTCGAATTTTCGCCTGGAAAACGCTCCTCCACCCGGAAGGATTTTTTAAAAAGTTGCTGGTGGCACTTCATCTTGTCGAACCGACGACCACCCTTCTCTATAATTCGGGAGCCGTGCTCCTGGTCATGGTCTACACCTATCTGCCCTTCGCAATTCTCCCCATCTATGCAGCCTCGGCCAAATTCAATTTCCAGCTCATAGAAGCTGCGATGGATCTTGGCGCTTCAAGAGGACAAGCCTTTTTTAAGATCTTTCTTCCAGGCATTCATAAGGGCATTTTAAGCGCCATGGTCATGGTTTTTATCCCTGCTATCGGCGCCTATGTGATCCCCGACCTTGTCGGAGGCACAAGCAGCGAGATGATAGGCAACAAAATCGCCCAACGCACCTTCATCGACCGCAATTTGCCTCAGGCAAGCGCCCTGTCGGCTCTTTTAGCCCTTGTGATCCTTCTGCCCCTTTCCTTAGCGACTTACTACTCGACCCGAACAAGAAAATATGAGCTTGAGGCTACAAGCCGCGAATGAAACGAATCCCTGTATGCACCTTGATGACCTTTCTGGTCGTCATTTTTCTCTATCTCCCGATCATCATGCTCGTCATCAGCTCCTTCAATGAATCGCGCTTTGGAAGTAGCTGGACAGGGTTTACCTTCAAATGGTATGAGCGGCTCTGGCAGGAGAAGGAGATGTGGCATGCGCTGCGCAACTCCCTCATCATCGCCATTTCAGCAACAGTATCAGCTGTCATACTTGGAACAACAGCCGCTTTTGCCCTCCATCGCTACAAGACGCGACTGCAAAAGGTGCACTATAGCCTGATTTATACCCCTCTTGTGATCCCCGACATTTTAATGGGGATGAGCCTTCTCCTCTTTCTGGTCGCCATCAACATCAAGCTCAGCCTTTTTACGGTTTACCTCGCCCACACCACCTTCTGCCTCAGCTATGTGACTCTCGTGATGCTGACTAAGCTGCAAAATTTTGACTTTTCCATCGTGGAAGCGGCACAAGACCTCGGCGCCAACCAGTGGACCGTCGCACGGCGGATCATGCTCCCCTTAATGACACCGGGTCTTGCGGCTGCCGCCATGCTCGCTTTTACCCTCTCCATCGATGACTTTGTGATCACTTTTTTCGTCGCAGGCCAAGGGGCGACAACCCTTCCTCTTTATGTCTACAGCATGATCAAGTTTGGATCGACCCCCATTGTCAATGCTCTGTCAACTGTGATCTTGCTTGTGACATTCATCATCGTCGGCCTGATCCACACCTTAGCCAAAGAGATTGGTCATGAATAGATTGCTGATGCTGATCTTTCTTTTGTTTTGCGGCTGCCAATCCTCCGACAAGCCAATTCTTCATATTTATATTTGGAGCGACGCCATCAAGCCGGCAATGCTCCGCCAGTTTGAACAGCAGCAGGGCTGCCACATCGTTGTCGACACCTATGATTCCAATGAAGCTCTCTACGCCAAACTGAAGCTTGGGGCCACTGGCTACGACATCATATTTCCGAGCAACTACCTCATCGGTCTCATGGCCAAGCGTGAACTCATTCAGCCTCTTGATCCAAGTCTGCTGCCAAACCTTGTCAATATCGATCCCGCCTATCCCCCCTTCCAGATGTATGGAATTCCCTATTTAGTAAGCTACGCGGGACTGGCTTATCGCAAAGATAAGATCGACAACTTTTTGCCCAGCTTGCAGATCTTTGCAGACAAGCGCTATAAGGGACGCATGACGATGCTGAACGATGTCAGGGAATCGCTTGGAGCCTCGTTAATGGCCCTTGGCTATAGTGTCAACTCTATCAATCCTGAAGAGATTACCCAAGCCACCGATCAGCTGATCGGCTGGAAGCGCAATCTTGCCAAGTTTGAGAGCGAGCAGTATAAAAATGGGATCGCAAGTGCCGAATACCTGGTCGTCCAGGGCTTTGGCGGTGATATTTTGCAAGTGATGCAGGAAAACCCTCTGGTGGCTTTTGCCTATCCAAAAGAGGGCTGCTCCTACTCAATCGACTATGCGGCGATTTTAAAGGGAGCGAAAGAACCCACATTAGCCCACGCCTTCATCAACTTCTTACTTGAACCTGAAGTGTCTAAAGAGAATACGCTGTTTACTTTTTACCTTCACCCGTGCAAACCTGCCTACGCGCTGCTGCCAGCTGATTTACAGAAAAATGAGATTCTTTTTCCGCCTGCTGAGGTGCAAAGAAAAGCCGAGCTAATCGAGAGTGTAGGTCCAGCTCTTGGTCTTTACAGTAGAGCGTGGGATAGAGTGAAGGAGGAGTAAACCCGACTTAAGGGTGCCCTTAAGCCGGGTGTGAAATCAAATTAGTCCTGCTTTTTATTGGACAGCCCGTAATGAGCAATGACAGGCGCCAGCGATTTCGGACTCGTGTTGCCCTGATAATCTCTGATATTTTTGGCGAAATCGCTATCCGGAAGCGCTTTGACAAGACCAACCATATTTCCAGCAATCCTAGTTAACCCCCATACCTCTCTTAACTTATTCGCTGTTAATTCCACATGCAGATGCCAATGGGGAACTGTCTGCCCGGCAGCAGCACCATGTGCAAAGTTTTGGTAGGAAATAGGGTAATGAGGTTTTAAGTGGTTCACGATGGCATTTCCAATCATCATCGCTTCGACAAAGGCTAATTTTGTAATCTTTGCAATCGTCTCCCCATGCTCTTTTGGAGCAATGAGAATGTCCACATCTGAAACTTCTTTAAAGTTAGCCATCACCCACACATACTTCCCTTCGAAAATAAGCTGTTTAGCCACTTGATCTGGTTTGGTACAAATGAAGTCGCTTTTGTGGGTTCCCTTTTCAGAAGAGCTCACCACTGCTTCCAAGTTAGCTGAAAGAGCCGCTTCTAGCGCATCTTGTGAACCCAGAAGTTGAGATCTGCCGATGTTCATGATGGAGGGCACAAGCAGATTCCACATAACCTGAAACTGGTCTGTGCGCCCCCTTGTATAGGGAATAGCCTGACGTATGACTGTGGTGGCATCGCGCCGCTCTAGGTAATAAAAGCCGCGCACAAGAGGCGGGTTGCCTCCAGTCCAGTGGTGACTCAGTTTTCTTAGAACCTCATAGGTGCTTTCACAAGTGCGTTCGTCTATCTCTTTTGTAAAGGTAATATCTAGAGCCCCTCCCACAAGAGGTGTGAGGGATTGAGTGACGTCTAGATACTGATCGGAATGCCGAAAGGGGTGCCCAACTGCCTGAGTAAGTGGTGCATATGCTCCTGTAGCCATAGAAATCTCCTAAATGTTTTTATGTAATGCTAAAACATTTAAAATTTCATGACAAGCTGTTTTTTATTGAAACTAAGTTATACAAGCATTATCATAACTACGATAATTTAACATTTAAAAGGTGGCTATGGGAAGCATTATTAACGGCGGATTTTATCAAGAGAGTAGCAATCTTTTTCAGCGCTTTGGTTACCATGTCGTACTAGGGTTAAAAAAGAATATCGGCAATCGCGAGCAGTGCAAGAAAAATGCGCTCGAAAAAATCGGGGATGTGGGGCTAGCTCTCGTCGAAGTGGTTCCAGGAAAGATATGGAGTGCCATGAAAGATCCGCGCGTTGTCACAGTTGCTCTTACAGCCTTAGCGCTTATAGCCGCCTCTTTTGTTTTCTATCCCGTAACCAGTTTTCTGCTTGCGAAGGCGACCATCGCGGTCATTCCTTTCCCACCGTTCTGGGCCATTCGATTATCCGCCTACATTCTAACAGTCACCCTGATTGTTTCATCCGCCTGCCGTGCGCAAGGCCGCTTCTGGAATAGTCAGCTCATGAACAAGTTTTACGGAAAAGCATAAATGGTGAAGGCTACAGGTTTTCCCTCCTGGTTAAACTCTTTTCATTTTGCATTTGCGCGCCAATTTGCGCCTGCGGATCCGCAGCGCTCGGTAAATATTGCCATGAACAGGTTGGAAAAATTGGGACATTTCCTATCTAAACCCATTTTGCAGCCTCTTAATTTCTTCCTGCGCGAAATTAAAAACCCTCTTGTGATCTTAGCGTTGACTGTTTCTTTAGTCGCAATTGCCACCCTCATTTTTTATCCGGCACAATTTATGCTGGTCGTCACGACGGTGTTGCCATTTCTTGCAAAAGTTGAGCCCTGGATGGTCAAATTGGCCCTTTTCGTCTGTGTGGAAACGGTCATTTTAGGAATAGGCCTGCGCGCCTTGGGCCGGATGTGCAACAAGGAGCTGCGCAAACAGTGGCACGATCAGAAGATCGTGCCTGTTCACATTGGAGCTAAGAAGCTCTAAATCCGAGTTGCAATAAAGGTCTTTACGACTAAAGACTAAAATTCTTACAACTTTAGCCCCAAGTATTCGAAACAAACTTGACCATCTTGCACAGTATGGTGAAAGGCATAGACATGCTAAAACCTTAAGTGGAATTGGCAATGCAAAGGTATTTGTATTTGTCCTACATGCCTTTCAAAAGAAATCTTGATAAGATACAGTCGTCGTTTAAAAGAAGCTAAAGAGCTCTCTAAAGGGTTAATTTTAGAATAATGAAAATGAAAAAGAAAATAAAATGCGAAGAGAGCTCTGGAAATGTTTTCGCTGATCTTGGCTTACCAAATCCAGAGAAGGCGTTAGCAAAGGCTGAAGTTGCCCGCCAAATTGGAAAAATCATCAAAAAGAAGCGTTTGAGTCAAACAAAGGCCGCGAAGATTTTACATATCGATCAACCCAAAGTCTCTTCTCTTCTTCATGGCTATTTGACAGGCTTTTCATTAGAGCGTTTATTCCGCTTTTTGAATGATTTAGGACAAGATGTTGATATTGCAATCACACCAGCAAAATCAACCCATGGCTATACTAGAATAGGCGATTCTTCTGGAGCTACCCGCATCGTGGCCTTAGGAAAATAACTACAGCAGCAGTAGCGAGAAGACGAAGGCGAAAAGCGCAAAGGATTCGATAATCCCCGCTGCCGCGACGCACTTGCCAAAGATCGCCGGCTGCTTGGCTGAGGCCTGGATGGCTGTGGCGCACACCTTTCCCTGAAAAATGGAGGAAAAGAGAAATGCAAGGCCTGCAAATATCCCCATAAAGATGCCTGAAACGGGAGAAAGGGTGCCAGCCTGGATGGCGCGCGCCATCAGAAGCGTCAAAAGCAGCCCATAAATAGATTGGGAGGCGGGAGCGGCAGACAAGCCGACAAATTTACCATGCCCCTCTTCTACACGGCTCATAACAGCATGAGAGGCCGCTCCTGCGATGTAGCAGCCCACGCAGCTTCCCATAGAGCTAATCCCGAGAACAATAATCGGGCCGGCCATATTAAAATCCATTTCAGTTCTCCTCGTTCAGTTTACGCAAAGGGTTGAAAATCTTGCCATCCCCCTCAAAACTGTAGTGATACCACTCCAGATAATTGAGACGCAAGCCGTGAATTACTCCACTCATAATACTCAGCAAAATATTGACCGCATGCCCGAGCAGGATAATGACAGCGCCTATCACAAAGGGTGCTGAGCCTGCTAAATCGTTGATCACTATCGCCAGCATGGCGCCTGCAAGACCTAGGGCATAGAGACGCAAATAGGACATCGTATCGGAAAAAATCTGGATGCCATGCATCGGTTCCAAAATGCCCATGGCCCGATGTTTCACCAGGGCAATCAGCGTGGCAAGCCCGGCCCCTGCGATAATCAGATAGAGGCCATTTTGAGGGGCTGTAAGCTTATTGACGCCGAAGACATAATGGATCAGAGAGGTGGCGTGCAGAAAGGAGGGAAAATAGAGATAGCAGCCCACAATAAACAGCAGCCAGCCGATCCCCATCCAGTTGCGGTAGAGGTTTCGGATGATCGAAAGGCTAATATGGAGAACACCTATGAAGAGGGCCAGCTCAAACATCACATTGTCGGCAAACTTTTCGTAAATGACATGCTTCTTCTGTCCATGCTCCTCTTTGACACCCTCTTTGAGAAATGTGTCGGGGTCTTTTACGTCTTTAAGCTGCGGCATCTCTTTCACCCACTCCTCCCACACATCATCCTGCTGCGCAATGTGGTAGGCGGCCTTTTTCTCGACAAGCCACTGTATAAGTGAGAATCTTCTCAGCGGGTTGTCCATACTCAAATTGATGCCAAAAAAGTTATTCGAGAGGACTCCCCAAAGAACGCAAAAGGTTCCCAGAATTAAGAAAAGGGTCACCATGCGCTTGCCTAACCCTTTCAATTTATATTTAAAGCGTATAAAGAGTGCTGCGGCAAGGAAGAGCAAGCCGTAGCCGGCGTCTCCAATGATGAGAGCAAAAAAGAGGGCAAAAAAGAAGAGCACCCAAAGAGAGGGGTCCTTATCAAATCGCGAGGGAGTGTCGTAAACGTGGACGAGATCTTCCCCAACGCGCCCTACGCCCCGATTTTCTAAATAGGTGGGAATCAGATCAGACGGCTCCAAAGCGATCTCTTCAGCATGCACATGCAGATCTTTGACAAGCGGATCGAGAGCTGCAATCTTATTGATTGGCACCCACCCTTCAATGGCAAATAGATTGCCCTCAATCTCAAAATTGACCTGGCCCTGCGCCTGATGCAGATGGGCCCCGTCGAGCTTCAAGATCAGAGCTTGGTGAAGGAACTCATTATATTTGGCATAGGTCTTCAGCCGCTGTTCCGTCTGGTGCAGGGATGCGACGGTTTTTTTATGGAGGGCTGTCAATTCGCCAATCGGATGCAAAACCTGAATTTCCTGCATCTTCGGATATTGTCTCTGCGTCCGATTGAAAGCCATAAAGTAGTCGAGAGCATGGTCAGAACCTACATAAATCAATTCGTCAGGCAGCTCAATCTGTTCTGCAAGGCCTGACTTAGCAAAGTAGAACTGCACCTTGCGATGGGTTTCGGCCTCTATTTGATGGATCTCGTCCCATGAAAAATCTCCAAAGATTGCCACGCGCGATTTTTCTAATTCTAAAATCCGCGACTCCTCAGCCAGCTTATCTCTGGCCTCTTTTAGCTGGAGGATTTTCTGCACGAGACCATCCGCCAAGGCAGGCTCTTCCACCTCTTCCTGCTCCATGGAAGGCAGTCCACGCAGTACTTTCAATGCGGTAAGGATATCCTGAATATCTCCTGGGACCTGTGAGGTTTTAACGGACTGCTTTTCAATAAAATGGATCACCCCAAGCTCTTGCGCCTTTTCGAAAAAGCGGTCGCGGTCGCCCTTAAACCCAATAAAGAGATACTTTTTGACATCATAGCGCATGACTGGACTCTTCTCTCTCTTCGATTTTTCTCTTTGCTACTTTAGCTTGAGAGACTGCAGCGAGCTGCATGTCGCCTAAGAAGACTTTGATCTTCTTGATATTCGTTTGCGCTCTTGGGATCAAGATCTTTTCAAACAGGTTGACGCGGATCGACACTTCGCGCAGCTCCTTTTCTAAGGCCGCTTTTTTCTCTTGTGCCACTTGGATGCGCAAACTGGCCTCTTTTAAATTGCGCAAGCCTAATATTGCCTGATCGATCCATGGAGGGGTCGAAAAGAGGTCATACTCGACATCCTGGAAGGTGACGCCATCAAAGTAAGGAACTTCAACGCCTGCAATATTTTCATATCTTTTGCGCAGGTCTGTAATAGTGAGAACTTTATTGACATCGAGTGCAATTTTGTCTGTCAAAAGGGCGGAATAGCTTTCAATCTCCTTGCGGGCGCGATGGTAGTTCTCCTCACACTTCGCAATCTCGAGGCGCGCCTCCTGCACTTCCGCTTGCAGCATCGCCTTTTTAAGCTGCAGCGTGGGGAGGTATTTCAGCAGCTGGACGAGCCGATTCTGCTGAAGGCGCAGTTCCGTTTTTGTAAGCTTTACTTCAGCCATGGTCTCACGGGTTACGGGTACGTTTCGGGCACGTTCACGGGCACGTTTTACTCCGGCCAATATTTATCAACATACTGCTTCTTAATCCCTACCTGATCAGGTTGAAAGCACTCTGCCAAGGTCTTCCAGCCAAGATCGAGAGCCTCTTCTAATGGGTAGTTGACCTCGAGGTTCATCATGCGCGTCTTCAAACAGTTGGGAATAGTGCAGCAGCTGCTCATCCCATCGTGAAACCTTAAAGCCCATCCCCTGCCGCTCGCGCGCCTTTTTAGACTCAGCATAAAGGCGGATCATCGCGTTGGCGAGGTCGCCATGGTCTTCACGGGTCACTTTTCCGATCACAAGCTGCTTTAAGCGTGATAGCGAACCAAACGGGTCGATCCGGCCGCCATGCAGATAAAACTGCCCTTCAGTAATATAACCGGTATTATCGGGAACCGGGTGGGTCACATCGTCGCCCGGCATCGTCGTGACGCCGATGATGGTGATCGATCCGCTTCCTTCGATCAGAACCGCTTTTTCATAGCGCGAGGCCAAGATCGGAATAGAGAGATCCAGGATAGCCGCGGTTTGAAGGCACCTGGTCCATCGTGATGGCGATCTCTTTAATCGCATCGGCAAAAGCTGTCATATCGGTCAGCAGAACCAGAACGTTCTTTCCATTCGACCGCAAACTTTTCAGCACAGCCAAAGCCATATCGGGCACCAGGATGCACTCCACAGCCGGGTCTGTCGCTCGATGGATGAACATCACCGTCTTATTCATCGACCCAGCCTGTTCTGCGTTGTCGATAAAGGCTTGATATTCTTTAAAGGTAAGCCCCATCCCGGCAATGATCACGACGTCGGCATCTGTCTGGTTGGCAATCCGCATCAAAAGAGCGTTGTAGGGCTCTCCAGGAACAGAAAAAATCGGAATTTTCTGCGATTTGACCAAGCAGTTGAAGACATCGATCATGGGAATGTTTGTGCGGACCATCTCGCGGGGAATGATACGCTTTGACAGGATTAAAGAGGGTGTTCCGATATTGATGGTCTCGCCTACGATTTCGGGCCCGCCATCGATCGGCATGCCAGCACCGCTTAAGCGCCTTCCTAAGAGAGAATCGCCATAGGTCGCCTGCATCTCGCGCTTTAAGAATGTCACTTTATCATCTGTCGAAATCCCGCGTGTGTTTTGAAATACCTGCAAGGTGACCTGATCGCCTTCGATGCGCAAAACGGAAGCATAGACACTGCGTCCATCTTTCATATCGATCCGCGCCAGTTCGCCAAGCTAACCCCTTCGCTGCACAGTGATCAGGTTTCCGCGCATGTCATTGATTCTGTCATATACCATTTTCATTAATGCTGCCTTCTATTATACTGCATCATGTTCTTTTCGATCTTCTGCCAATGCTCTGCCGGTATTCTTCGCCGATTCAAAGGGCATAAAAGTTCATGTTTTTGATCTGGTTTTGCAAGCTTAAGAAAAATTGCCGCGCTTCATCGTGAGTGTCGAAATTTAAAGTGCGTATCAAAAATCGTGTTGATCAACTGAAAAAGCGCGATCTGCCTCTTTAAGCGGGCAATAGGCGTCCTCTTTGTCGAAGGCGTTTTGCTGCAAATAGCTAAAATCATAAAGTTCAGCTTTAAGATAGATGATCATATCTTCAAGAGCGGTCCCCTCTTCTCCCACAACCTCCATCCGCTTGCCGATCTCATTCCCTTTGCACAGAAATCTGTCGGCCTTTTTGCACCATCTCACCCCACCCTTCAATTTGCTGCTTCAAGCTCTTGGCCGACGTCTTCGATATATTTAGACCAAGAGATCAACGGATCGATCGCAGGATAGCGCCGGGAATCAGATCTCTCTCGCGAAAGCCCAAGAAAGCCCCCACGACAGCAAAGCGTCGCTTGCGTAACAGGCTCTTCAAAGTTACCGCCGGCAGGAGAAACGGCTCCGCCAATAGTGACGGACCCGTTTTGCCATTCTTCAAGGCAGACGACGCCAGATCGTTCATAAAACTCGGCAATGCGCGAAGCCAAATAGGCAGGAAATGCCTCTTCGCCTGGAATCTCTTCCAAACGTCCCGACATTTCGCGCAAGCGCCTGCGCCCAGCGCGATGTGGAGTCGGCAAGAACAAGTACATCCAGTCCCATTTGACGGTAATATTCAGCAATCGTAATCCCCATATAGATGGAGGATTCGCGCGCAGCAACAGGCATCGAAGAGGTGTTGCAGATGATCACTGTCGTGTCATCAGCGTCTCACCTGTATGCGGATCGATCAGGTGAGGAAACTCTCGCAACACTTCGACCACTTCCCCAGCTCGCTCGCCGCAAGCGACAGACGACGACGATATCGACCGAAGAAGTATTTGGAAAGGTGGTGCTGCATAACCGTTTTTCCTGCTCCAAAAGGGCCCGGAGTGCAGAACAGTCCCCCCTTTCATCATGGGAAATTGGTATCGATGATCCGTTAAGCCGGTATCCATCATTTTGGTGGGTTTAATCTTCTCTCCTTGAAATAGAGGCGTTCTTGATCGGCCACTTTTGCACCATCGTGAAGGCATATTCCTGCCCATTTTCATCGATTGCCTTTGCAACGACTGTATCGACATTGTAAGAGCCGCGCGGATCACCCAGGTGATCGTATAGCGTCCATAACGGGAAAAAGGAACCATGATCTGATGGTGAAATCGCCCTTCTAATGTTGTCCCGAGTGTATCCCCTCTTTGACAACATCTCCCACCTTAGCCACAGGTTCAAAATCCCATTTCTTTTTGCGGTCCAATGCCTTGCACATAGAGGCCGCGAGGAAGAAAAAGCCCCGCCGCATCGGCGACTCTTTCGAGTGGATTCTGCAATCCATCCAAAATAGACATGAGGAGCCCCGGACCAAGCTCTGCTTCGAGAAGTTCCCCAGCAAAATAGACAGGCGTGCCAAGGCGTACGCCATGAGTATCTTCAAAGACCTGAATCTTGGCTTCATTTCCTGCAATTTCAATGACCTCTGCCTTGAGTTTAAGGCCGTCGAGGTGCACCATCACGACCTCGCCTTGGCGAATGCTCCCATCAAACTTGACATAGAGCAAGTTTCCAAACGCCCTCACCACTTTGCCTTTCGCGAGTGGCTCAGCGATCTGCTGTTTCTCTTCAACTGTAAGCGTCATGACTTTTCCATTTGTTCGATGATTTCCATTCCCTTCTGCTGATCATAGTGGAGCCACTTGTCTACCATCATGTACTGGACAATGTAGCCAAGAATGTGTTCGATCGAAAAAGGATCGAATGTGAGCCTCTCTTCCACTTTATTAAAGCGATATTCGCTAAGCGCCTTGTGCAGTTCCAAGGGTGAATTGTAAAATTTTTCAAGGATTGGCTTCAGGTCTTCAAACCCTAAAGGCGGTTCATAGCTTTTAGTATCTTTTTGAGCCAAAAGCTGCGCGATAATGTCCTCTTCAGGGTCTTCATATTGAAGCTCGGCACTTAAGTTGCGTTTGAGCTGCCGCGCCCGAAACCCTACAAGAGCCAGCCTTAAGTCCCTTTCAAACTGCGAGTACCAGTTGAGAAAACCAGTCGTATGTTTAGCCGTCTCATCGATCGTAGTTCTTTAGTAGCTGCGGAAAGTGCTTGAGGCGCTCTTCACGGTTATCATTTTCTGTGAGATAGGCTAACAGAAACGGGGGAAATAGACCCTGTTCTTGTGTCAAAAGCTCCTCCTCCAGCTCATTGCGGTCCAAATTGCCCCAATAGTCGAGGCTTTCCCCTGCCCAGTAGGCGCGGATATTGAGAATGTCGTAAAAATTGCGCAACCTTCTCACCTGGTTAAGATCGCCAGGAGTGAGATTCTCTTTCAATAGCGTCTCTAGCTCCTGAAGGCTGATATCAGGGACCCTCCCAATTTCGAGCTTGGGCAGTGATGTGGCAAGAAAGTAGTAATTTCTCATCCCTCTCCAAAGATCCATTTGCGAAAGTCTTTGCGCACATAATTAGCCACTAATTCTGTCAACACCTTGTCTGAGATATCGAGCGTCATCTTTTTGTCATGCAGTTTGACCTGTATCCCCGATGCAAAATTGCCTAAAGTGACGCTTTTTTCCCTCAACTTAGACAAGATATGTTCCGTCAGCATAGCATTGACCTCTTTTACAGAAAGTGAGTGCGCAACGGCGACGGAAAAATCGGCGGATACTCCATCCTTCTCAATCGCCTTGACGATGGCATCTGTCAGCTTGGCAGCTAGCTTGGACTCCTCGGGATGTTTCTCGACAATCTCTTTAATCGATTTATTGAAGAGCTTGCTCTCGATCTCCTGCTTCAGAAGCGTCACAGACTGCTTGGATGCTTGCACAAGGGAAGACTGAAAGATATGCCGCTCCTGTTCAATAGTTTCGCGCACATCTCCATGGATCTTTTCTGCCTGTTTTTCCGCCTCTTCAATGATCGCCTGCGCCCGTTCGTTCGCTGCGGCAATGATTTGAGCTGCCTCGCTCTTGGCCGGTTCTAGAGTCTCTTCTTTAATAATGTCACAAATTTTTTGAATTCTTTGCTTCCCTAGCTCCAGCGTTTTCATAGTGCGTTCCTCACTGATCCTGAAAATCGTAGCTTAGCAGACCTCAAAAATTTTGCAAGCACTTTGGTTTCCGTTAAATTTTTTAAAATTTGCGGATTTGCTGAAAATTGCGATTCTTGCTATACAGGATCCCCCTAACAATGAGGATGGTCACAATGTTTAAACCTCTTTTAATCTTGAGTGTGCTGCTGTTTTCAGCAATTAATGCCAATGAAGCCTTACCTGTAGAAGAAGAAAAAGCTCTTCAACAGCAGTTTGCCACTACTGCCAATGAACCGGGAGCTCTGCTATTTACCCCGCCTCCGGGCTGGAACGTGGCGGATCCAAAAAAGCTGCCCCGCAGTGTCAAAGTCATGATCGTTGGAAAAGGATCGAGCGAATATCCCCCCTCGCTCAATTTAGCGACGGAAAATTTTGACGGAACACTCAAGCAATATCTCGCGATTATCAAAGAGATCAATGATCGCAGCGGCGCCGAGTGGAAAGATCTGGGAACTATCCGCACAGAAGCTGGAGACGCGAGCCTTTCGCAAGTGGATGCAAAGACCAAATGGGGAATGGAGCGGCTCATGCACGTCATTCTCCTCAAAGAGGGCACCATCTACATCTTGACCGCAGCCGCCCTTAAAGATGAGTTTCCGCGCTATTACAAAGAATTTTTTGCCTCCATGCGGACGTTGCGCTTCAACAAAGATGGCGATAAGAAATAAAAAATTTGCACAAAATAGGTCTCTTATGAGATATACATGTGTTGGAAAGATTTTGATCAAAACTCAAGGAGTATGCTCATGAAAGCTTTAAAAAAGTTTGTAGCTCTGGCTACCTTTGCAGCGATGTTCGCGACATCTGCTCACAGCCTTAGCGCGCAAGAATATTACACGGATACCGGGGGCTGCGGCTACCAGGAATGCCGTCGCGTGCCAAGTTTGGCACCAGCTATTGCACTTGGTACAATTGCTGTGATTGCAATTGTTGCTGTTGCTGTACAAAATAGCTCACACCACCACCACGGCCACTCCCACGGATAAGGGAGAGTGACCCCATTCATACGAAAAAGGGCGCATTGGTTGATCCTATGCGCCTTTTTTTTATTTTCTTCCTGTCATAGCTGTCCCCGATGGCAACTCGAAGAGACTATGACCTGTGACCCTTGTTACGATTCCGCAAGACTTATCTACGACATTTTAGACCCGTTCAATCAGCTGGAGCTTGAAATGATCCAGAGCGCTTCGGGTCTCAGAATGTATCTCAACACTTTTTCAAGACCTTTAGCCTCTCCAAACGTCACTGTCAAGGCAGGTGGCGACTTAAGATGTTTTCCTGGAACTCTTTTTGAAGGAGGGCAACGCCTGCTTCTGTCTGAAGAGGCGCGCGACTTTATTATAGCTTCCCTGCTCGCTGAATGTGCTGTAGAGGTTGTCGCAGGGCCCTATCATGCCATTATCGGCACGGAAAAATTTTCTAAGACCTATTTCAAGCTGTTGTCAACGGCCTCAAAGTACTGATCGACAAAAAGAAGCTGCTTGCGCAGAGTCCGTGCCTCAACAGAATCGTCCATCAGATGATGGAAAAAATTTCCAAAGATGTAGCGATATTCGATCAGTTGATGGACCGCATCCGAAATGCGAGACTCGCGATCTGCTGCCTCGTCGCGCGATAGTCGCTGCGCAGAGGCGAGAAAATCTTGAAGATAGCCTTTAAGATCGTTGAGATCTAATTCGATCTCATGAGTATGCCGAGGGGTATCCTGGTTTTTAACCCAGAGCTCGAGCTGCTGAATGAGGCGCTTAAATTTCTGGAGCCGGTTTAGATGATTGCGCTCATTCAAGGGGCCAGTCAAGCCTCGGTAGAGACTGTAAAGGTGATGGAAGCCTGGAAGAGCGAAGAGCGTTTGATACTGCCAATCGGCCCTCATAGCTTTGTTGAGCGACTGCCCGACATACTCGACACACCTTTTATCGCTATTAGAGAGAATGTCAAGTCCTTCAAGCAGCTTAACAAATCGCTCTGAACGCCCTTGCATGGTGATAAGCGAAATAAGTGGCTGTTTCATTTCGCGCAAAACAGATTGAACTTGACCGTCAATTGCTTCAAGAGATGGTTCTGGGCTAACGCCTTTGCTGTCGAGCGCCTTCCCAAAAGAGACCAGAACCTCATCAAGGCGTTTGAGATCCTCTGCCAAGATAGAAAAACGCTTCATTTCTGGATTTTCTGGCCCAACCGTCCATTCTGAAAATCCTAAATAAGGCTTTGCCCTTACACCAGGATCACTTTTAAACAAAAATTCTCGGTATGTAGAGAGGGTCGAAAGAAGCGTCTGCAACTCTATACGAAACCCTGTGAGCTGTTCTTGAACCCGGTTGATATTGCCCCGATGGATGAGTTCTGCTGGAAGCTCCTTGATCAGATCGCTTTTTTCAAAAAGAGCGCGCCAAAGCTGCTGGTCATACTCTTTGAAAATAACTTGAGCACGCTCAGGGCTCATGGCATTGCGCACGGCGCGAATGGTGTCGCGCCTAGGCAAAGCGCGCTCCTCAGAGTTGAGATGCCAGAGTTTTACAAGGCGGTAGAGTCTTTTAAATTTGTCTTGGGTTTCAGGATCCAACTTGTTAAAAACTTGAACCTCTGAAAATTTATCAACAACCAGCTCAATGGCTGTGTGCATGTCGATATAGCGCTCATATTGATCGGAAAACTTCTTGTAGCGAAACCCAAGATACTTGCGACATTTTTCCAGATTAGGTCTAAGAGCTCGATCGAGTGTGCCTTGCCAAAATATGCAGCTCTTTTTTAAAAACGCCCAGCTAGACTTGCGGGTTTCGCAATCCCAGCGATATTCATGAAGCTGATGTTCGAGGCGACGAATGGCCCAATTAAGATCGTCGAGTCGATGCAATAATATCTCCTTAATCCCATCGACAATGTGGCTAAATTCGATGCTCCAATCCTCGACCCCGACTTGATCTAATTGCTGAAACAGCTCTGTGACACACCCTTCAAGCGTCTCCAGATAATCCCAGAGAATCTCGCTTGTCTTGCCTGCAATGCTGCTCCATTCGGAACTTAAAACTTGTCGCGTCTGAATCGCTTGCCTAATCTTTTTCCCAACCAGTTCCACCGTTTCTGAAAATTTAAGAGAAGTCGCTGCAGCGGGTAAAAAGGGGGGAGTTCCCGGCTGGGACAAGCGAACCTCGGCCACATTCAAAAGCGCTTGACACGCTTTTGTCTCGCGCTCTTCAAGGTAGCTATGAAGCTGATCGACAAGATGTTTATTGAGCGTCAAAATTCCCTGAAAATCGCTTTTTTGGTCCGACATGAAGACTACCTAAAATTATTTTTAATCTAGACATCATCTTATTTTCCTTGGTAACATAAGGTATTGTAAGTGTCAAAGGATTAGAAGATGCAAAAGGGCCATAATCTCCAGTTTGATTGTCAAGGATGCAAAAAGCCGGTTCGTTTTTCCGTCTTTGAATTGGAGCAGAACCTGAAACCCATCCTATGTCCCCACTGTCAAAAAGCTTACGCCTTTAGCGATGCGACTCTGATTCGTCAGATTAAAAAATTTGAAGCTCTCTGCCGACAGA
The DNA here is from genome assembly GCA_963745935.1 of uncultured Parachlamydiaceae bacterium. Taxonomy (GTDB): domain Bacteria; phylum Chlamydiota; class Chlamydiia; order Chlamydiales; family Parachlamydiaceae; genus JAJFUZ01. The sequence goes on along the minus strand of CAVUZO010000002.1, from coordinate 103,496 downwards.
TTTGTGACTCCGAAGAAATTCTCAGCAATACAGCTGTTGGAATCGATGTGGGCGACCGGCATGTCAAAATCCCTTATAAACTTCTATTGACCCGCTTAAGTTCGCGCCTTGACCTCGTAATCGGCAACCAGCCTGTTTCGATTATATTTCGCATTGAACCCGCTAAGGACCTTCCTTCTCAAACAAAGAGATGACTATGACCAGCAAACTCGAACTGCTCCGCAAAATGACCGTTGTTGTCTCCGATACAGGCGACATCGAAGCGATCAAGCAGTATCACCCCACTGACGCGACGACAAACCCCTCTCTCATTATGGCCGCTGCGCAAAAGCCGCAGTATAAGCATCTGATCGATGAGGCTATCGCTTACGCGAAAAAAAAGACAAAATCTCAAGAAGAGTTTGCGACGCTTCTCATGGACAAGCTCTTTGTCAATTTTGGGGTCGAAATCCTCAAGCTCATCCCTGGACGCGTTTCAACAGAGGTGGACGCCCGCCTCTCCTTTGATGTCGAGGGCAGCATTCAGAAAGCGCACTCCCTCATTAAACTCTATGAAGAAGCGGGAATTGCGCGCGAACGGGTCTTGATCAAGCTCGCTTCTACCTGGGAAGGAACGCGCGCTGCCGAAAAGCTTGAAAAAGAGGGCATCCATTGCAATATGACCCTTCTCTTCAGCATGGCGCAAGCAATCGCCTGCTCGGATGTAAAGGCCACCCTCATCTCCCCTTTTGTGGGCCGCATTCTCGACTGGTATAAGAAAAGTGAAGGGGTGAGCGGATATGCCCCTGCAGAAGATCCTGGTGTGCGCTCTGTCACACAAATTTACAACTACTTCAAAAAATTTGACTCCAAAACAGTCGTCATGGGCGCCAGCTTCCGCAATATCGACGAGATCATCGAACTTGCCGGATGCGATCTTTTAACCATTTCTCCCCAGCTTCTTGAAGAGCTCAAAGACACCCCAGGACCCCTCGAGCGCAAACTCGACCCAGCCAAAGCCAAAAGCCTCGACATCAAGAAAATCACTCTCGATGAGAAAGGCTTCCGCCTGATGCTCAACGACAACCCCATGGCCACCGAAAAGCTCTCCGAAGGCATTCGCAAATTTGCCGAAGATGCCCTGAAGCTCGAGAAGAGCATTCTAAGCCAAGTTGGGGCTTAATATCCCTCACCAAATTCATATTTCTTGATTTGGTGATGAACATAGATGAACGATCATATACTAAAGCCAAATTAAAACCCGACTTGCCCCCCTACATCCTGGCTCGAGTGTTATTTAAGCTGTTGAGCTAGCGCAGATTGCGATGAAGCCAAGGGTATCCCCCTTGGCGAATCGCAAGATGCGCTAGATCGACTGCTTAAATAACGCTCGAGCCAGGATGTAGGGGGCAAGTCGGGTTTTAAGTACACTATTTTCGTCAACTAGGGGTTTTTGGCCATATCCTGAACCTTGCGGCGCTTGAACAGATTTGCTGCATGATGTTTTCCAGAGGACCAGAGTAGTCCTATCGAATTGGGAATAACGAGCGCGCAGGCAGCTACGTGAAAGACGACGCGGAACACTTTTCTTCGCATCTGCTTGTTGAGTTGAACCGGATCCATTTTTAATACTTTGACCTTCTTCCCGGCAAGAAAGGTCTGGATATGGGCAAAATAGGGGTTCACCTCTTCTTCAGGCACAATTTTGTAAAAATTGCACTCCTTGGGCCATTTGCCAAGGAGTTCTGAAACAAGATCCTTTTTCTGCGAAAAGACGTTTTGGACGGCTTTGCTTCTCCACTTTAGCCGATTTTTCTGATACTGAACATACTTGCGTGTGCTTAAGCCCGCTGGATTGTAGGCGTTCGCCTCCACTTTTGACCCATGATCAACGGAAGTTAACAGACAGAGCGACCCGCCGAGGCTCTTGCCATACATTTTTACAGGCAGTTGTGTTCTGTCATACGCTTGATTCACGAATCTACTGATTTTTTTTGCCCCCATTTTGTACAAATACTCTCCCACTCCAAGCCCAGGAATTGCGTCAACCCATTTGGAAATGGCCTCACCTGTTGTTGTCGGAGGGGGCGTTCCAGCAAAAAGGAGCAGCGCTGAAGCCTTGGGGTTTTTCGACTGGAGGGCATACGCATAAACGGGAGGCTGCATCCAGGCGGCGCTGAGGCGCTTAGGGATGACTGTGAAAGGAACGAGTTGCCATTTTCCCTCTATTTTTTGTGGGAGTGTCAGGGTAGGATTTTTTTCATAATGGGCCTCTAGAAAGGGGTAAAGAGTGAGGAGGTCTCCAAGTAAAAATTCATAATACTGATCTTCTTTGGAACCTGGGGGCACTTTTTCGACCTGTTTGTAAAATTCTTTAAATATCTCCTGCATCACTGCGCGCGACTCTGCGAGCATCTTCGGACTTTTTTTGATAAGAACAGCCTTTAGAAGCGACCAGGGGACCTCTTTTAAGGTCAACTGGCATGAAATGATAAACTTTAAGAAGACTTTCACATCTCTACTTGAAGCCTTATCAATCACAGCATCAAAGTTAATCGGCCCCCCTTCGATGATCTTCGTAGGGAATGTTTGCTGCATCTTGGTAGCGGTCAATTCGGCTACTGCTGCGAGCTTTTTATTTGGAAAAAATAGGCGTTTTAGGACGGGATCGTGATGGCGTCGCCCTACAAGCAGCCGCTTAAGTCCTCCCGCCGCCCCAATCGTCGGCCATACCAGAGCTGTCCCCACCACCCTTGCAAGGTTGACAGCAACGCGTCGAAATTTATTCTTTTCGTTAAACTGTTCGATCGAGACAGATTTTTCGCGAAAATCGACCCACTTTTTGCCGCGAAGAAAGAGGCGGCCATGCGGTCCTAGACCTTCAATAATTTTTGTTTTTTCTCCCTGCTTCGTCAATGCCATTTCATGGACCACTGCAGAGGCGTTTTTATTCGATAGACCACTCCCCAGATAGCTGGAACCAAATAGAGATCCAGCTAAAGGCACGGGATCCCCCTTGCTCACATAGTAGTTAAAAGTCAAAGGATGATTGAACTCTTTACCGTTCACCCATTTGGCGAATTTTTTTGCATCCGGGGCCGCAATGGCTGGGCTGTCAAAAAGCTCTAGAGAGATTTTCCGGTCGGGCCACTTGCTGCTTTTTTGAAGATTGAGCAGGGCCATTTGACTATTTGCAGCTCCTAGACTATGCCCAGTAACCAGCAAGGGACGGCTCGTGCCTTCAGGAGTGGCTGTAGCTTCTGTCAACCATTTAAGCTCCTGCTTCTTGCAGCGATTGCGGGAGAGATAGCCAGGAGGCATAATATTAATATCGTTTAAATAGCTTGTAAAGGCGTCCATCGCGGTGGGAAGTGTTGCAGAACTGCGGTAGAGAACCATGTCGGGCATTTCGGCAGGATAGTCTGTCGTTGCAGGCACCATGCGGTACCCGAATTTACCCCATCCAGAATCCATAATCTCGTCCACACGGTACCAGCGAGGCTGCCCGTCAATGCCCTTTGGGGCTGGGATGAGCATTCCCATCTTCAAATCGTCCCCCTTTTCATAATAGAGATGCTTCTTCACGAGGATTTTTGAAAGGAGCTCACAGTAGCGAGCCTGATCGCCAGGTCCCAAAGCTTTTATCTCCTCATAAAGGCGCAAGCGCTCCTCATCTTCTAAGCTGCGCCCGCTCCGATGGCTGACCCAGCCATGCTGAAAGTACTTTCCGGGAAGGCCTGTAATTTTTTCGAGGGGAAGCGGCTCTCCCGGGAAGGGATCGACAACATCGCTTAAGGCCTGCACAAGCTCATTAAATAAAGGGGCAGGAAGCTGTGAAGAGCTGGAATAGGCCTTCAACTGCTCAGCTTTCCCAAGCTTTTTAAGCGCTTCCATTTCCCGAATTGAAAGGGTCTCTTTTTTTAATAATTTATCTAAATCGCGGCCCGTAAGGTCCTTTAAGCCTATCTGAAGCTGCCTCACATGGTCCCCATTCAACTTCTTGGCACTATCGCGAGGAGCAAAGATAGCGTAGCGAGCGCAGAGGCTCTCCACTCTTTTTGTGCCATATTGGGTCTCTACAATCCTTAAGAATTCAGCATTGCTGATCTTGCAGCTGCCCTCTTGCAACTGTGCAATAATCTGTTTAATGTCATCGGTTGCAGGAGATAGGTGAATCGACGTCGGGGAAGAGGGGGTAGACTGCTGGCAAAGGCATAAGAGATCGCTAACTTTTTTAAATTGCGTTCCCTTTAATCGGTGTAATTTATCTCTAAGATGGCGATCGATATTGTTATATGTTTTTGCCCGATTCGAACTGGTATCATAGCGGGTCACTTTTTTGCCTTTTACGACAATGGACTGCGAAGGTCCCAGCTGATAGAGCTCCCCCAGCGCAAGCATCTGATGCAGAACCTTTTCAATCTCTTTTCGCGCTTGTCCGACATCTTTTCGAGTCTCATATTTTTGGGTCAGTGTCAGCTCTTTTCCCTGCCAATGAACTTTTAATAGCGCCGTTCGCCCATCGCAATCTAGTATAAATTTCTTTTCTATAGGAGTTATTTGATTCATCCTTTTATTATAAATAAAAAGATGATTTAATTTAAAACCCGATTTGCGCCCTAGCGGTGATTCAGCTGATGATGCGATTTTTTGGAGGCTAAAACGGGGCAATTTTTGACATACTTGAGTAAAGTAGGCGAAAATTGCCCCGTTTTAGCCTCCAAAACAAGCGCGCATCAGATGAGTCATTGATAGGGCGCAAGTCGGGTTTAAACCTTTTGAACTTGCTCTTGCTGGAGCTTCACGACCAGCTCTCCGACAGCATAGCCGATCGCGGAAAGCGCAAGTGCCGCGATCTCCTTAGGGATCGGGATCGGCATCCAGCGGAAAAGAAGAAAGCCGGCAGCCCCGCACATGATCGAAAGAGTGGCGGAAGAGGCGTTGCCGCGCTGCTTGAAGAGGGCGACGAAGACGGAGACAAAGAGGCAGCTGATTGAGAGCTCATAGCTTAAAATCAGCAAGTCGACCACGTTGTTGAAACTGTAAGAGACGGCAATTCCTGCCAGAGCGATAAGCGTTGTGATGATGCGCGAAACGCGCACTTTATTTGCCGCAAAAGGCATCTCAAAATCTTGTGTCAAATTGGAGCTAATGGCGTTGAGAAGCGAATCGGCGGTGGAGATAATCGCAGCCAGAATCGAACAGCCCATGAGGGCGCTGAGAATGGGGGTAGTATTTTGCATCATTGCGCTCATCAAAACGCTCGCCCCATCCTGGACAACAAGTCCCGTGCTGCGGCTATAGACGCCAAAATAGATCGGAATGGCGCAGACGCAGAAGATGCAAAGGGCGGCCCCCGCTGAGGCGTAGGCAGCAACGCGGCCAGACTTGGCGGCAAAAAATTTCTGCCCCATATCCTGCTCGATCAGCATAAATAGAAGCGGCATAAGGAGCCAGCCGCAGAACTTCTCTTGGCTAAAGGTAAAAGTTTCACTATTCCAGCCGCTGGCTACGACATCTCCAAGAGGCATGCTGCTGCCCGACAGGGCGTAGAGGAAGCAGCTGAGGAAGATGGCAATGTAAAAGGTCGCCTGAAACATGTCGGCTGCAACGATTGCTTGGAGGCCGCCGACGACGGTATAGAGAATCACAATGGCCCAGAAGCCCATAAAAATCATATCGCTCGGGAGCCCGACGCTGATCAGAAACTTCTTGGAGGCGATGAGCTGCCCGACAAAAATCATAAAAAGCGAAATAATAGAGAGAAGTGAGGCGAGCTTTTTGAGGTTGGGAGCCTTGTAGGCCACTTCAAAAATTTGGGCGATCGTGGAAACATTGAAGCGGTAGAGAAGCTTGGCCATGCCAAGCGCCAGGGCAACGAACCCAAGACAGGTTCCGAGAGGATAGAGCAGCACATACCAGCCATACTGGTAGGCCTCTTCTGTGGCCCCAAGGATCATCCCTCCCCCAATCTGGCTGGCGATGAGAGTCATCATGAGAGGAAAAAATTTCAGGCTTTTGCCTGCAAGAAAGTAATCTTCCTGATTTTTAATTTTCTTAGAAGCGCGGCTTGCCAATAAAAGGCAAAGAAACTGGGTTGCAAATAAAACGATAATAAAAAGAGTAAAGTTCATTGCACCCAATGCTTAAATTTAGATTAAATTCTAGCATGTTTGCATCTTTATTTGCAAGAGCTTATTCTTTCTCGTTTTCTTCTTCTATTTCTTCCTCTTCCAGCTCTTCTACTTCTTCCTCTTCTTCCACAGCAGGTTCAGCTTCTGCCTTCACGGCCTCTTCTACTACGGCTACGGATTCTATAGTCTTCGCCGCCTCGCGCGCTTTGCGAGCCGTCGCCAATTTGGCGCGCAAGGAGGCCTCATCAATCGCTGTCAATTGATGCGGATCAGAAAAGTAGAAGCCGTCGGCATGCAGAGAGTGAATAAACGTATCTGCATCTTTCAAATCGGCAGGAACGGGACAGTAAACTTTTAGCTCGCCAAGAAGAGAGTGAACAAGAGCGCGGCATGTTTGATAGGCGTGATCAATTTCTTGATCTGTCGGACGGGATATTGCCGCTGCGATCCAAGGCGCTTCATATACAATCTGGAGGCCAGCTGTATCTAATCCTTGAGTGGCTTCAGCAATCTGGCGCCTCAACACCTCTTCCGACTTCTGCTGCTGAAACTCTTCGGTGGTCTCGCCGATACAAAGAACGGGGATCAGTCCATCCTCTTTTGCCTTTTTAATCTTCTCGCGGAGGGCCTCACTGCTCTCCCCTTCTAGCTTCCGCGTCAGTTGCGTCCCGAGCAGCACAAATTTTGCCCCAAAGCCCTTGACGAGATCCCCAGCAACTACTGCTGTAAAACAATTTGCAGGAGCTACCGGAGGCATAAACTTGCTTCCCAAAACAAGAAAAGAGGGCGCAGGAGTCTCTTTTAAAGCATTTAGCAGATCAAAAGGCAGAGCTAAGTAAAAGGCTAACCCATCATGCTCCGCACGCCCCTTTAATGCTTCAAACCAGGCCATCCCCTCTTCCAAAGCATAATAGGGGGATAAATTGACTAAAACTGCAAAAGTATCGCTCATGCCCTCACCATATACCAGCAAGATCAAAATTTACCAGATCTTTAATTGGATTTACTATAAAGTGTTATTTTTGGAGATAGCATCATGCCCACAATATCCTTGCGCTATAAAGCTGAAAACGCCTGGGAGGCTTTTGCCTCGAGCTCCCCCTGCCAAACAGTCAAAATTGTGGCTCAAAAGCTTCGGGAAGTCATTTTCAAAATTTTAGACTTCATCCTTCCCAAAAATCCCGTCACCAAAAGACGAGAATTTCGTTTTGTACCGCGCTTTGTAGAAAATGCTCTGGGGGCATCTCTTTTTGAAAGCGCCTGCCCGCAAGCTAAAATCTGCAGCGATAAAGCCCTGGTTGCCAGGGTGGAAATCGTCTTTAAGCGCGTGGTTACGCAGTGTGATCGCAAAGATTTGAAGTATGAGATCCGCGTCATGCAGGATGATACGACTGTCAACGCTTTTTGCGCCCCTGGCGGCAAGGTGGTGATCACAACGGCCATGTTGAAGGCACTTCAGACCCCTCTTACAGCAGAAATGAGCCATTTGACGCTGGATGACAAGATTGCCGCCGTCCTCGGCCATGAGATTACCCATGCAGCAGCGGGCCATGGAGCACGGCGCATGCAAGTGGGTCTGCTCATCGCCCTCGTCGGAAGAATCGGCAGCTTTATCTTGCCGCGCCTCCTGATCAAGCGGCAGCAGAATGAGTCGGAGATCGGCCATGAAGTTAAAGTGCGCGCGCTAGAGCTGGTTTTAGATATTGGGTGGAGAGTGGGCTCTCTCTTCTTTATGCAGCAGCGCAGCCGCTGCCATGAGTATGAGGCCGATAAATATGGGATCAAATATGCTGCAAAAGCGGGTTTTAATCCGGAAGGGGCCCTCTGGATCCAGAGCCTCTTTATGAGCCTGCAGGGAAAAGAAAAGCCCGAGCCTTCTTTCTTTAAGTTTCTCAAGACGCACCCTACCTCGGACAAGCGCTTTGAAGCTAACAAAAAGACTATTGAGCGCATAAAAATGGTAGGGGTGGAAAGAGCTTTTGCATAATATAGTAGTTTAACTATAATCATCCGTTAATTAATTATTAGCGGACCATGGCTGTTTCTGGAATTTCTGCTGCTCATCTGCCATCCGATCCCCTGCCCACCAGGAATAAGCCCCCGAACTTATTCCAGCGCATTCCAAGGATCGACGGCCACGCCATCCGCGTGCGTCTCCTCAACGTCAAGGTTCTCTTCAGCGCAACAGCCATTGTTTACAACGTCACAAAAATCTTAGCTAAAGATACTCTCCTTATTCGCAACGTTTACAAAATTATCAAGCTTTTAAAGAAGATTTTTTCGTTTTCCGATGGCGATAACCACTTTAAATTTAAAGATCTGTTGACCAAGCAAAAAGCGCGCCATGTTGTGCTGAAGCTGGCACACAACTGCCTCAATGTGATTTCAGGCGCTTATGACCTGATCACAAACAACGAAATCACAAAACTTGCCTATGGCGCTTTAGGCTTGGGCGTCAATTTCCAGCCTCTCTCTGCTGGAATCATGGGTGGCGTGGAGACCTTTTTAAGGCCCATGTCCCTTCTCAAAATCGCGACCAAAACCTCGCATCTCTATCTCGCTGTGCGCAAAGTCATATCCCTAGAAGCAGACTCCTCTTTGAGTAGCAAGCAGGCTGCGTGGCTCATTCTAGGAAAGGCTAGCCTCGATTTTGGCATCGAAGGGATCCGCTGGGGCCTCTATTTTGCCGGCATGGCAACTGGAACCAGTTACCTAGCCCTGATGACAGTCGCAGCCCTCGGCCTCGTTTCCAACGGCTTAGGTTTAGTCAAACATCTCTCCCCTGTCAAAGAAAATGCAGAAGATACGAACAAAGACGTTGTACTAGTTCCAATAGATCCGCCACCAGGGAATTAGATATAGTTAATTAAATTTATATTATTATATAATAAAGTATAAATAATGTAGATAATTAACTATGGCAACTCCTGAAGTTTACAATTACAAAGAAAGCACGCAACTTCCTCTTCCGTCGCCAGAACCTATTGGGAAGCAGTGGCAAGGCAGGAGCGTCGATCTGATCGAATCCGCTCTTGCGGATCTTCCAAAGATGCTGCTGCTCGTTGCCGACAAACCGTGGGCCACCTCTTTAAAAAAAAGCATTTTGCTACTTCAGGATCCCAATACTCCTCTTCAAAAGAAAATGGAACTGCTGGCGAGCCGCAACTTTCAAAAACAGCTCCTGAGCTTAGAAAAAAAATTAGAGAAAAAGCATTCAACTTTTGCTGCCGAATTAAAGGCTTTCGAGGAAACCCTCGCAAGTGATGAGATGCAATTTTCTTTTCTCCAGAACTTGGGCAAAGGGCAAATCCCCGTCCTTAATCAGTATGCGGATGGAACAGGATCCGGTTTTGAAAATTGCGGCTATCACGCCTTAAAAAATGCTCTAGTTGCTTTGGAGGGTAAGAAAGAGGATTTTACCGATCAGCAGTTCTTTTTAAAGTTTTTTCACTCCCATTGCGAACCTCTCCTTAATCAAAACCTTGATCAAAAAATTGGAAAAAGAGACGCGACCGCTCCCCTTCTCCATCAGATTTTGGAAAACATCCCACATGCCAGTGAGAAATTGGCTATCTTCAACGTTGCCGAGAATGGAAAACTTGCCATTTTTGATGAGCGCGGATTGGAAGAGGCGCATAAACTCTATCGTTTCGCAACGCGAAAAGGCCCCCAAATGTTTGCCCTAGTCTTAGGAAATGAGACGCTAGGCCACTGGTCGACGCTTATTGCCTACAAAGACCGGGAAGGCGCGCTCTCTTTTATTGGGTGCGATTCGATGGGTCATGACCCCAAAATGGCCCCCAAAATTGAGGAGCAGCTGCAAAACCCCGCCCTCTTTTTTAAAACAGGCCTACGCGTCTATTGGAGAGGAGTTTGAGCGGGGAACCCCGCCCGAAAGTCTATGCTTAGCAGCTTTTGACTTTATGCAGAGTACTGGCTGGCTCAGCAGCCGCGATTTTGAGGTGCAGCTCCATGTGGCCAACCTAGAAGTGGCCCTCCGCCATTATGGAATGCGCGAAGCCCTGGAAAAAATTCGACTAGAGCGTCCTCATAAGCTTGTGGAAGAGCTTTTTGATCGTGCATCCGACGCCATTCAAAAATTGTCAGAGTCGACGATGGCGTTGAATACTTTTCGCTGGATGAGAATGGTGTATGAAAATCGGCATGAAATTGCCCAAGAAAAAGGAGACCAAGCTCGCAATGATAAAATTAACCTTCTTACACAAGGAGGAGCCGAACCTGGATTTAGCGCGGGACAAAGCGCGCAAGAGGCGGAAAAGACGCTCACGCACCGCGTCAACCTCCTTCTTTTGACCTATCAGAGAGCCAAGGACGCAAACAGGTTGCAAGAGTTTGTGGCACGACTTGGGCAGGGAGACCCCTGTTTGACAGGGCGCATGGCAGCGGTCGAGGAGTTTGCAGCTGAATTAGCTGGTTTTGGAGGTGTTGAAGACAGGCAAGCCTCGCGCATTGCCCTATTGCCTACGGCGGCCATTGCAGGAGCCTTGGATCAGCTGCTCAATGAGCAGAACCCTGCGGATGAGAGGGTTTTTATAAGAGACTTTAAATTTGAAGATAGCAAGCGCCTCATCCCCATTTTCAAAGAGTTCAGCAGCGCCGAAACAGCAAAGCCATTTATAGCATTTTTAATCGATCGCGGCCTCGCCGCCGATGCCTCAAATATCGAATGGGAAAAAGTTGTGCCCAAGCTGCTGGAAATGGCCGAGTGGCCGACCTGGTTAGCTCAGGCTAAAACACTGGTCACATTTACTGATTAGCTTCCACAAATTCGCAGGCCCTTTTGTAAATGCTTGTAAGATGGGGATGCTCCCCCAACAAGTTTTGCGTTTCCTTCAGATACTCTTTGACCTTTTCCAGAGAATGATCTTTAAGTTCATAGAGAATTTCTTCAAGGTCACAAGCCTCTTTATCATATTCAAAGTGGCATTCAAAATCATAGGTTGCAATGCCCTTTTGCTCCTTCAAAATATACTCTTGGAGGGTGATCAAGCGTCCATTGAAACAGGGAGGGCCGACAAAGGCGTAGGCAAAAAAGGCTGGGAGAGCATCCCGTTCTTTATCGAAAGAAAAGGCCTGTTTGAACATCTCTATGCGAACAGCCACAATTTTCTTAATCCCCTCTTCCGTATTGCCGGGAATAAGTCCTGGCTCGGCCATAAGGCTCGTCTTTTCTGTAATCAAGCGGTTGCGCGCACTTTCATTTAGCTCGCGCGCCAAGCTCTCTGCATTTCTTTCCAGCCAAGCCATCCCTGCAATGACCTCGAGAGCATAACGAAATTGCGAAAAATTTAGCTTGGAGCGACACGCTGCAAGCTCTTTTAAGCAGTCAGCATAAAAGCTGGGTTCAATGTCCCGCAAAATTTTTTGCACGCGCGGGTTGGGATGGTCGATGGCGCTCATGAATGAGAGAATATCAAAAACAGCCAAATCTTTGCAATACCTTTACAAACTAATCAGATTAGTATGTAATTAATTTTAATATTAAATTGACAATTAAATGAATCCAGAAAATCCTGTTGGTCCTCTTAGAGGGCCTGTAGGACCTGAAGAGCTGTCTCGGGGTCCTTTCGGGGCTACGGGTTAGCAAAACAGCAGAAAAAGAGACCAAGCCGCAATTTTTGCCGCCTAGCCCAAAGATACGGCAAGTCGGGTTTCACAGCTCTTAATAGCAAAATCTAGTGCCGCCTAGGCATGCATGGATGCATTTATGGGTATTTATGGGTATAAATACGGGTATTTCCTTTACTTAGAAGCTTTTTTTGGGTATATTTGGGTAAAAATATGGGTATAACCAGATGATCGATCCAAGAACCATTACAATTTCTGCTGAAATTTTAAATCTTATCGCTGAAATTGATGAATTTAAAGGAGCTTGGCAACAGATCCATACCTTGACTCCTGATCGTCTCTCTGCTCTCAAAAAAGTGGCAACTATTGAAAGCATTGGTTCCTCAACACGCATTGAAGGGGCAAAACTTACAGATCGCCAAGTTGAAGCCCTTTTATCCCGCATTGAGACGCACTCCTTTCAGAGCCGCGATGAACAAGAGGTTGCGGGGTACGCTTTTGCCTGTGAGCAAATCTTCGATCACTTTTCCTCAATACCTCTCACGGAAAATGCGTTCAAGCAGCTCCATAGCTGGCTCATGCAGTATTCTGATAAAGATGTGCGCCATCGCGGAGAATACAAAAAAGTCCCCATTCGCATTGAGGCTTTTGATGCCCAGGGAAAAAGTGTGGGCGTGATTTTTGAAACAACCTCTCCTTTAGAAACGCCTATAAAAATGGAAGAGCTTGTCAATTGGTTGAACCAGGCATTAGAAAAAAAAATCCTGCATCCTCTCTTAGTAGTGGGTATTTTTATCGTTGTCTTTCTCGCCATCCACCCCTTCCAGGATGGCAACGGACGCCTTTCACGCTTACTCACAACTCTGCTCATGCTTAAGTGTGGGTATCAGTATGCCCCTTTTAGTTCGCTCGAAAGTGTGATAGAAGCCAATAAAGAAAGCTATTATCTAGCCCTACAGAAAACGCAAAAAGATTGGCAAAAGAGCCCGGACTGGACGCCCTGGCTCCTATTTTTTCTTAACTGCTTGCAACGACAAAAAAAGCATCTCCAGACTAAGCTAGAAAAAGAGAAAATTTATCTCCAAAAATTGCCGGAGCTCTCAAGACATATTATCGAGCTATTAAACGATCATGGTAGCTTAAAAATTGGGGCCCTCGCAGCTTTGACAGAAGCAAATCGAAATACGTTAAAGAAGACTCTTGCAACACTCGTTGGGAAGAACTTGATCTTGATGCAAGGAAAGGGGAAAGGAGCTTGGTACACACTCCCTTAAAAAGGCGGCAGCAGGGCTGCCGCCCCATTAATCAATCTGGGGTATCATCATAATAGTACCCATCATCTCCATTGTCATAAGGCTGAGTGTAATAATAGGGCTGGTTGTAGTAGTAGGGTTGATTGTAGTAATAAGACTGATTAAATCTATTACCTTCACCCCTGCCCTGATCAAAGTTGCCACGGTCGCCCTGCTCAAATCCCCTAGATCCTTGCATCCCTTGAGCTTGGCCGGCACCCCCTCTGGCTCCACCAGCTGCAGCGCCACCGCCACCAGCAGCGCCGCCACCTTCATGGGCAGCGATAAGATTTATAGAATCAAACGAATGGGCAGAAACAGCTGCGAATGGCAATAGTGCAACTATTGCAAACAAGAGAGTAATTGATTTTTTCAAATACATATACACCTCCATGTTTTGGACGCAAAAACTAACTATTCTAGGCAACTTTTTACCTAGATACTTACTAGTATACTACTTTTTTAATTAAATATATGAAATAAAAAAGCCCCGCGAGAGCAGCTGCTCTCGCGGGGCTTTTTGCCATTATGCAGTGGCGATGGGATAGTCGTCGAATTCGAAGACGAGCTCCTCTTCCAGCTCGCGGTCGACGAACTTTTTGACGCGCTTATGGCGCTCAAAGCCGGTACCGCCTGGGATGATGTGACCCATGATGACGTTCTCTTTGAAGCCCATGAGGTAGTCGGTCTTACCCGGCGCAAGCCGCTTCTGTGAGGACGCGTGTCGTGTCTTGGAAGGAGGCTGCCGAGATAAACGACTCGGTGCTGAGCGACGCCTTGGTGATCCCCAGGAGAACAGGTGCAGCTTGCGCGGCTTTTCCACCTTCTTTGGTCACTTTGAGGTTTTCCAGCTCGAACTCCTTCTTATCGACCTCTTCGCCAAAGAGGAAGCTCGTATCGCCTGGATCGATGACGCGCACTTTCTTCAGCATCTGACGGACGATGATCTCGATGTGCTTGTCGTTGATGTCCACACCCTGGAGGCGATAAACCTCTTGCACCTGGTTCACCAGGTACTTCTGCAGTTCGCGCACGCCGCAAATCTCGAGGATCTCGTGCGGGATGACGACGCCATCGGTGAGCTGCTGCCCTTTGACCACATGGTCGCCACGTCTGGACGATCAAGTGCTTCGTATGCGGAATGAGGTGCTCCTCTTCCATGCCTGAAATCTCATCGCGGACGACGACGATACGCTTGTTCTTCTGCACGCCGCGGAAGTCGACGACGCCGTCGATCTTGGCGATCTCGGCAGAATCCTTCGGCTTGCGCGCTTCGAAGAGCTCGGCAACGCGAGGAAGACCCCCGGTGATATCCTTCGTCTTCATCATCGCACCGCGCGGAAGACGCGCGAGCAGCATACCAGCAGTTGACATATCTGCCCTTCTTCAACCGAAATGATCGCGCCGGATGGAATCGGATAGGTTCCGACCAGCTCTTTACACTCCTTATCGCTGTAGATCACGATCTGCGGATGCAGTTCGCCGCGGTGCTGCTTCACGATCAGCTCGGTCTGACCCGTCTGCTTGTTGACGTCGCGCTCTGTCGAGATCCCTTCGACGAGGTCCTCGTACTTGACATAACCGGGGCGGTCGCAAATAATCGGGATGTTGTGCTGTTCCCATTCGGCAATCTTTGACTCCAGGCTTTAATCTTTGGAGCCATCGGCCACTAAGATTCTTGTCCCAAGCTCGAAGGTGAAGGTCTGAAGCGGCTCGATCGACTTGGTGCGAGAGGAGTTTCTTGTACTCTTCTAAGGGACGCCCTTCATCGCGGACGATATTCAGGCGGCCGTTCTTGTTGAGGACGATCCACTGCCCTTCTTCGTTTTTCACCGTGCGCAGGTCGGTAGTAGACGAGAATACCTTCGTGCTCAGCAACGAATTTCAGGGCTGACGCTCGCAGACGCAATACCGCCCAAGTGGAACGTTCTCATCGTCAGCTGCGTTCCAGGTTCACCGATCGACTGCGCGGCAATAATGCCCGACAGCTTCGCCCATGCTGACATGGCGGCCGTTGGCCAAGTTGACGCCGTAGCACTTGCTGCAGACGCCGCGACGGGTCTCACAAGTGAGCACAGAGCGGATCTTGACGCTTTCAATCCCTGAGTCGTCGATCGCTTCTGCTTGCAGGATCGTTCAACGTATCGCCCGACTTTGCCAGCAGCTTGGTGCTGTCGCCAGGCAGGTAGATATCGTCGCAAACTGTACGGCCGAAGATACGGTCTTTGAGCGGCAAGAGCTCTTCTTGGCCCTGCTTGATCGCCGAAACTTCGATGCCATTGAATGTGCCGCAATCTTCTTCTGTGATGATCACGTCTTGTGCAACGTCGACCAGACGGCGTGTCAAGTAACCGGAGTCGGCAGTTTTCAAGCGCCGTATCGGCAAGACCTTTACGCGCACCGTGAGAGGAGATGGAGAATTCCAGCACCGTCAACCCTTCGCGGAAGTTCGAGGTAATCGGCGATTCGATAATCGCGCCTGAAGGCTTCGCCATCAGACCGCGCAGAGCGCCCAGCTGTTTAATCTGCGATTTGTTACCACGAGCGCCGGAGTCCATCATCATGATAGAGCGGATTCATGCGCGAATCTTCGACTTCGCTGATCAGCTTGAAGAGCTCTTCAGAAAGCGTATCGGAGACTTCTGTCCAGATGCTGATCGTCTTGGATTGGCGCTCGCCGTCGGTGATGATCCCATCTTCGTACTGCTTCTTGACCATGGCCACGCGCTCATGCGCTTCTTCCAGGATCTTCTGCTTATTGCGCAGGAATCTTCACATCGCGAACGCCCATCGAGAGGGCCGCTTTTGTCGCTTCGGCAAAGCCGAGGTTCTTCAGGTTGTCGAGGAAGCGCACGGTGGCTTCCAGGCCAACTTTCTTGTAGCATTGCCATGACCAGTTCGCCCATCTTCTTCTTCGGCAAGCTGTAGTTTTGGAAACCGAGCTCTTTCGGAACGATCGTATTGAAGACCACGCGTCCAGGAGTTGTTTCGATGATGCTGCCATCGTCCGTGCGCACTTTGATCATCTCATGGATGCGAATGCCGCGCGTGATAGAAGTGCGTCTGGCTCTTTCCTGGCTTTTCCCTTTCGCCTTCTGCTCTTCATACCAGTTGTAGCTGCCGCTGGCGTGCAGCGCCAGCAGCACCTCTTGCATATCGCGGAAGATGCGCGTCTTGCGTGCCATGCTCTTCGGGGAAGTAGATCGGATCGCACATCAGGTAGTAGAGACCCAAGGTCATATCCTGCGAAGGAACAGCAACAGGTTTTCCGGATGAGGGCAAGAAGATGTTGTCCGGCGCCATCATCAGCAGCTTCGCTTCCAGCTGCGCTTCGATGGAAAGAGGCACGTAAACAGCCATCTGGTCACCGTCAAAGTCGGCGTTGAAAGCAGCGCAGACGAGCGGGTGGATACGGATCGCTTTACCTTCGATCAGGACAGGCTCAAAAGCTTGGATACCCAAACGGTGAAGCGTCGGAGCGCGGTTGAGCAGAACCGGATGGCCTTTGATGATCTCTTCAAGAACGTCCCACACTTCTGGAGCATGGCGTTGGATCATCTTCTTCGCTGAGCGGATCGTGTAGACATACCCAAGATCTTTCAAACGCTTCACGATGAATGGCTCGAAGAGCTCGAGAGCCATCAGTTTCGGCAAGACCGCACTGGTTGAATTTCAGCTCAGGACCGACGATAATGACGGAACGGCCTGAGTAGTCGACCCGTTTACCAAGAAGGTTTTGACGGAAGCGGCCTTGCTTCCCTTTCAACATCTCAGAGAGCGATTTCAAGGGACGGTTGCCAGCGCCCATGACAGGATGGCCATGGCGGCCGTTGTCAAACAGAGCATCGACAGCTTCTTGCAGCATCCGCTTTTCGTTGCGGATGATCACTTCTGGTGTTTTCAGCTTCAAAATCGCTTTTAAACGGTTGTTTCGGTTGATGACGCGGCGATAGAGGTCGTTGAAGTCGGATGTCGCAAAACGGCCGCCATCGAGAGGAACCAAGAGGACGCAGATCGGGCGGGATGACCGGAACGCAGCCATCACCATCCAGTCAGGCTTGTTCGTACGATGAGGTAAAGCTTTCGATGATTTTCAGACGCTTTGCCAGCTTCATGCGCGCTTGCATCGATTTCGTCTTGCGCAACTTCTCTTTCAGGTCGACGAGCAACTGCTGGAAGATCTTCTGATAGCGAGCAGATCGCGGATCGCTTCGCCGCCCATCTTGGCAACGAAAGCATCGCGGCCCCATTTTTCTTGCGCTTCGCGGTATTCGTTATCATTGAGCAGCTGTTTCTTTTCCAGATCGGTATGACCTGGATCGATGACGACATATTCTTCGTAATAGATGACGCGTTCGAGATCGGTCGCAGACATCCCGAGATGTTACCGATGCGGGAAGGCATCGTTTTGAAGAACCAGATGTGGACGACAGGCACAGCCAGATCGATGTGGGCCATTCGTTCGCGGCGCACTTTTGAAAGAGTGACTTCAACGCCGCAGCGGTCGCAGACGATCCCTTTGTGCTTGATCTTTTTGTATTTTCCGCAAGCGCATTCCCAGTCGCGTGTCGGTCCGAAGATCTTTTCGCAGAAAAGACCGCCTTTTTCAGGTTTGAATGTTCGGTAGTTGATCGTTTCAGGCTTTTTGATTTCTCCGCGCGACCATTGATTGCGGATGACATCGTCCGAGGCAATTTTGATCGTCAACTTATCAAATTGCTCGATCTTCGTGATGATGTTCGCGCTGTTGACCTTCACATGTCGTCACGATGACTTCTCTCGATGTGTTCACGTTCTTGCGATGATAATGATTCTCAGACATGCACTCTCCCTTAAACTTTTCGAAGCGCCGCATAAAAGCGGATTGCTAATCTATTCTGCAACAGCTTCAGTGCGGACATCAAGGCCTAAGCCTTGCATCTCTTTAATCAAGACGTTGAACGATTCAGGTGTTCCCGGTCTTAAGCAGGTTTTCCCCTTTGACGATCGATTCGTAGATGCGCGTACGTCCTGCAACGTCGTCCGATTTCACGGTGAGCATCTCTTGGAGCAGGTGCGCAGCGCCATAAGCTTCTGCAGCCCACACTTCCATCTCCCCGAAACGCTGACCCCCCATCTGCGCCTTACCGCCCAGCGGCTGCTGGGTGACGAGCGAGTAAGGGCCAACCGCACGGGCGTGGATCTTATCCGCGACAAGGTGGCTCAATTTCAAGCATGTAGATGTAGCCGACGACGACTGGGTTATCAAATCGCTCGCCTGTGCAGCCATCGTAGAGGAAGAATTTGCCATCGTTGCCGGAAGTCCTTGCTCTTTCATCATCTCCCAGATCTTCTCTTCCGGGAATCCTTCAAATACAGGGCTCTGCACATAGATGCCCGCCGTTTGGCTGCAAAGCCAAGTGCGTTTCAAAGAGCTGGCCCATGTTCATACGAGAAGGCACGCCCAAGGGGTTCAAGATCATCTCGATCGGCTGTCCCATCTTCCATAAAGGGCATATCGGCTTCAGGAACAATTTTGGAGACGACCCCTTTGTTACCGTGGCGGCCCGCCATCTTATCGCCGACTTGCAGCTTACGCTTGGAAGCGACATAGACTTTCACCTGGCGGATGACGCCTGGATCGAAGATCGGTATCCCCTTTGCGCATGTATTCGATTTCGGTCTTGTACTGAGTCTCGAGCGTCTGCATCGCCGATTTCATAGTCGTGCAGAATCTGCTTCAAGGTATCATAGATTTCATTTTCAGGCATCAGAAGATCTTCGACACGTTCTTTTTCGATCAGCTTCGATCATCTCTTGCGTGATCAGACTGCCCTTCTTCGATGATCACTTCAGCAGTTTTGCGATGGACGATCGTGCCGGGAGCCATTTCATTGAGCAAGCAGCGCTCCGATGCTTCTCGTGCGTTTCAGTGCTGCAGTTCGGCTTTGCTTTGCTTTGTATTCGCGCTGGATGTCTTTCAAGCGTGCTAGCTTCTTCGACCAATTCATCATCGGTCTTGGAGAGACGGTCGCGGCGGCTGAAGACTTTGACATCCATGACGACCCCTTCTGTCCCTGGAGGCACTGTCAAGGAAGCATCTTTGACATCGGCAGCTTTTTCACCGAAAATCGCGCGCAAGAGGCGCTCTTCAGGAGCTAATTCCGTTTCAGATTTCGGCGTGATCTTACCAACGAGGATATCTCCAGGCTTCACTTCAGCGCCGATGCGGATGATCCCATCGTCGCCCAGGTTGATAAGCGCCTCTTCCGAGACGTTTGGAATATCGCGCGTGATCTCTTCCTTACCGAAGCTTCGTATCGCGCGCTGTCAGCTCAAACTCTTCGATGTAAATCGAAGTGAAGGCATCTTCGCGCAGCAGTTTTTCAGAGATGATGATCGCATCTTCGAAGTTATATCCATACCAGGGCATGAAGGCCACGAGGACGTTTTTGCCCAAGGGCGATTTCCCCTTTATCTGTCGCAGGACCGTCGGCGATGACATCGCCTGCTTTAATCTTATCGCCCACTTCGCAAAGCGGCTGCTGGTTGATGCAAGTTCCTGCGTTGGAACGCAGGAATTTCTTCAGGTGATAGGTCTTCTTCTCCAGGCGGTTGTCTTTTGGAGAGATGACAATTTTAAATCCATCGACATACTCGACAACGCCATCTTCTTGAGCAATCACCACAGCGCCGGAGTCGCGCGCAGCTCGTGCTTCAAGCCCTGTTCCGACAATCGGAGCTTCAGGCTTCAAGAGCGGCACGCCTTGGCGTTGCATGTTCGAGCCCATCAAAGCGCGGTTGGCGTCATCATGCTCAAGGAACGGAATCAATCCGGTGACGATCGAAACCAGCTGCTTGGGCGAGACGTCCATGTGGGTGACTTTGCTGGCTTCGATCTCCATCGGCTCGCCGCGGTAACGCGCCCAGCAGATGGATTCTTTGAACATGCTATACTCATCAAGCGGAGCAGAGGCCTGCGCAATGACGCAGCGCTCTTCTTGGTCAGCTGTCATGTATTCGATCTCATCAGTCACGACCCCATCGCGAACGATGCGGTAAGGAGTTTCGATAAAGCCAAACTCGTTGATCTTCGCAAAAGAGGACAAGCGAAGTGATCAGACCGATGTTTGGACCTTCAGGTGTTTCAATCGGGCAAATTCTTCCATAGTGGCTGGAGTGAACGTCGCGCACTTCAAAGCCTGCGCGGTCGCGGTTCAAGCCGCCTGGTCCAAGCGAGGAAAGACGACGTTTGTGCGTCAGCTCAGCAACCGGGTTGGTTTGATCCATAAATTGCGACAGCTGCGATCGTCCAAAGAAGTCTTTAAGCACGCCTGACAAGCCCTTTTGCAGAAACAATTTTTCCTGGAGTCAGGGTATCGGAAGTGAAATCAAACAGGTTCATTCTTTCGCGGATGATTTTCTCCATGCGCGCCAAGCCGATGCGGCATTGGTTTTGGATCAATTCGCCGACGGAACGGACGCGACGATTGCCCAAGTGGTCGATATCGTCGACAGAGGCATCTTCATCGCCATGCTTCAAGCGGATCAGATATTTCAGTGCGCCGATGACATCTTCTTTTGTCAACGTGACAACGTCTGAAGCGCTTCATCATTGACTTCGACGCCGAGCTTGGAGTTGAGCTTATAGCGGCCGACGCGACCTAAGTTGTAACGTTTCGGATCGAAGAAGAGGCGCATGATCGCCGAACGGGCATTGGAAAGCGTTGCAGGTTCGCCTGGACGAATCTTGCGGTAGAAATCTTTCAAAGCCGATTCATAAGAATCGGTCGGATCTTTTGCAAGCATCTTGATGATCGGGCTGGTTTCATCGGCATCTTCAGCGATGCGGATCGATATCGATGCCCGCATCGACCATGCGCTTGAGCATCGCTGTCGTCAGTTTTTCAGCCGGCTTTTCCAAAGACAAGTCCGCTCTCTTCATCGACGACATCTTCAGCTAAGAATCTTTCCAACCAGTTTGGCAAACTCTTTTTCCGATTTGATTTTGACTTTGCGTGTTGTGAAAAACTCTTCGATGATATCGGCATTCGTCGAATAGCCCAAGGCGCGGATAAATGTCGTCGCCAGAATTTTGCGGCGGCGCTTTTTGCGGTCGATGTAGATATGGATCAAGTCGTTGGTGTCGAAAGCACCTTCCAGCCAGCTTCCGCGGTAAGGAATGATGCGGAAGGAATAAATCATGTTGCCGCGAGGATGGCGCTCTTGCTCGAAGCAAATACCAGGAGAACGGTGCAGCTGCGATACGACTACGCGCTCGGCGCCGTTGATGATAAATGTTCCTTTGTCGGTCATGACAGGAATCGTTCCCATGTAGACTTCTTCTTCTTTAATCCCTGTCTCGTCAGTCAGACGAAACTTCACTTTTAACGTGACATTGTAAGTAATTCCTCGGCGGATGCACTCTTCAGGAGAATACTTGGGAACGCCCAAGATTATAGGAAAGAAATTCTAAAATGGTCTTCTCATCATACGATTTTATCGGAAAAATCTCATTGAAGACTTCCTGAAGACCTATATTTTCCCGCTCTTCGGGAAATTTGTCGGCTTGAAGAAATTGATTGTACGATTTGATCTGGATTTCAATGAGATTTGGAAGATCGATGATCTCATGTTCTTTTCAAGAAACTGACACGTTGCGGCGGCCTTTTCAACATCGTGAAGGACTCCCTGAAGGTTAAATTGCTGATACTACGCGATTTTCTCAAGCATCTTCGAAGCATTGTGGCGAAAGTGCAAGCCAGGAGAAACACATTTATAATCATTTCTAAAAATTCCAAATATAACGCAATCCCAGAGAACAAACAGCCAGCTTTCGTTCTTTAGAGAAATCCAACGTTTGCCTGGGAAAATCCATTGTTATCTAAACAATGTCTTACAGACCTTTCAAAGTACTTTTGCGCCAGCAGCTTCGATCTTTTTCTTAATCTCTTCAGCTTCAGCTTTAGGAGATGTTTCTTTCAGCACCTTTGGTGCTGCTTCGACGAGATCTTTAGCTTCTTTCAAGCCAAGACCTGTGATTCACGTACCACTTTAATGATGCCGATTTTCTTGTCAGCTGGAGCTTCAGCCAAAGTGACTTGGAAGTCTGTCGACTCAGCAGCGGCAGCAGCAGCGCTGCGGCAGCGGCAGGAGCAGCACAGCAACAGCAGCAGCAGCGGCTTTTACGCCCCACTTTTCTTCTAAGTGCTGTCTTCAATTCGGCCATTTCAAGAACGCTCAATTCGCTAAGTGCATCGACTAGTTCTTCTGTTTTTTTACTCACGGTACTACCTCTTAATTTACTTTAACATTTAATTGTTGGATTGCTTCTGTAGCTCTCTGTTAGCTTTGTTGTCCAAGCAATAGACTACGCTGGAAAGCAATGCTTCCATAACAGCCAATGTCTGAGACATCGGGGCTTCGAAGTAGCTAAGCAATTGTGCGCGCATCTCGTCTTTGCCTGGCAGCTTCGACAAGTATTTCACACCTGCTATCCATTATAAAGTTGCCCATCAATACGGCCACCATCAACTTCTAATCGCTTTGTCGTTTTCTTGGCTGAATTGGAAGACACGACTTTCGTCGTTTCTAACAGGATCTTTACCTGCATACACCAATCCAATATGGCCTGGCAATGCTTCTAGATCAAGATTGACGCCAGCTGCTTCTGCCGCTTTGATTAAGTACGCGCTTGCGCATCACTTCAACGTTGCCACCCAATTTGCCGACTTCACTGCGGAAGTTATTGGCTGTATTGGCTGTCAAACCTTTGATAACGCATGATCACGAAAGAACCATAACTGGTCGATTTGGTCTTTGATTTCATCTAAAAGGAGTTGTTTTTCTTGTCTCATGGTCTTCTGCTCCTTATCGCTGATCCAAGTCGCGTAGATCGATTTTAAGGCCAGGACCCATTGTCGAAGAAAGTACAATGACTTAAGATAGTGTCCTTTTGCAGACGCGGGTTTAGCACGCAGAACGGCCTGAAAAATGCTTTGATGTTCTCAACGAGCTTCGCAGCTTCAAACGAAATCTTGCCTACAGCTATTGTTGATGACGCCGTGGCTGATCGAGTTTAAATTCGATTTTACCGCCTTTTAGCTCTTGGACAGCTTTAGCAATATCCGTTGTTACAGTGCCGGCTTTTGGTGTCGGCATCAAGCCACGCGGCCCAAGAACTTTACCCAATTTACCCACTTCGCGCATCATCTCGGGTGTGGCAATGACAGCATCAAAATCTGTCCAACCCCCATTGACTTTTTCAAAAAGTTCGTCATGTCCCGCATAGTCGGCGCCAGCATCCAAGGCCTCTTTGATTTTGTCGCCTTTGGCAAAGACGAGAATTTCGATCGTTTTTCCTGTACCATTCGGTAACGATACAGTGCCGCGGACGTGCTGATCCGATCTACGAGGGTCAACGCCAATTCTTAAAGAAATTTCCACAGACTGGTCAAATTTGACCGGTGGGCATTTCTTTAATATATCGATAGCTTCTTGACAGTGTATAGCCTTTTGAGCATCCACCATCTTGGCTATCTCCCGAGTTCTTTTACTTGGACGACCCATAATTTTTTATCTTCTACTCTCGACTACAAGTTCGATGCCCATCGAGCGGGCAGTTCCTAAGACGATTTCAGTGCGCCGCTTCCAGATCGTCGTGCATTCATATCTTGCATTTTTTCTCTGCAATCTTACGCGCCTGGCTGCGGGTGATTTTAGCCACTTTATCACGGTTAGGAACAGCAGATCCTTTTTCAACGCCTACAGCTTTTTTAATCATCTCGGCAACGGGTGGCTGTTTTAGAATAAATGTAAAGGACTTATCTTGGTACACAGTGATCACAACAGGGAAGATGTCGCCTGCCATGGCTTGTGTCTTGGCATTAAATTCTTTACAGAATGCCATGATGTTGACACCAGCACCACCCAAGGCAGGACCAATCGGCGGCGCTGGGTTGGCTTTGCCTGCAGGGATCTGCAGCTTAATGATTTTTACGACTTTTTTTGACATAACTTCTCCTTTATATAACCGGAAAAAAATCTCTTCATATGCTTTCCGCTTCTTCTGTAATTTCTTCTACTTGAGAAAATTCAAGATCATCGACGCGCGTTTCACGTCCAAAAATCGATACCAGCACGCTTAGGCGACCTTTGTCGTGAAACACTTCGTGACCGTTCCGATAAAGTTAACAAATACACCATCGGTAATCTTAACGCGGTCGCCAATTTCAAACTTATGCTTCTGGGTGACTTTCTGTTTCTTGTCTTCGAGATCTTGCAAAATCTCTTCCACTTCGCGATCTGTTAGGGCTGTGGGCTTTTCGCCACCTAGAAAGTCGATCACACCTGGCGTATTCTTGACATACTGCCAGGAGTCATCGTTCAAAAGTCATCTTGACCAGGAGTATCCTGGCCAAAGACGCTTTTCAACGACCTTTTGCTGACCCTTTTTAACTTCTGAGACGTTTTCTGTCGGAAGCAGAACAGTTTCGATCAAGATCGTCATCCCTTTCAAGTCGCGCTGCTCTTCTAGGGCTTTCTTCACTTTCTTTTCATGAGTCGAAAGCACCTGTACGACATACCATTTATGCATTTTTGTTCCGCTTAATTTGTCAGCCGCCAATCAGGCGCATGCAATAAATCCGAGTCCATTTAACAATGTTTGGATGAGTGAGATCGATAAAATAGATCCCCATTCCAAAGAAGAATGTAGCCCCGACAACTATCTGTGTGTAGACTTTTAACTCTTCGGGACTCGTCCAACTGATCTTCTTTAGCTCATCCTTAATATCCCCCATAAATTCTTGGATCCAACCTTTTCCAGCAGCTTCCTTAGAAGTCACTTCTTTAGAAGGAATCTCTTTAGGTGTTGCGGTCGGTGCGGCACCTTGCTGAGTCTTTTTCACTTCCATCGGTTTTACTTCCACGCCATTTAACCTCGTTCGTCAACCTCTGACTCACTATACTACACGTACGAGTGCGGAGGGATTCGAACCCCCGACCGGCGGCTTTGGAGACCGCTGCTCTACCAGCTGAGCTACACACCCTTAAGAGAAAGTCGCCACGAGAGCAGCGAGACCCTAAGTTTCTGGCCGTCGCGCTGCTCTAGCTAGGTTCAGCCCGCTCACATCATCATTACTTGATGATTTCGGAAACTGTTCCGGAACCAATCGTACGGCCGCCTTCGCGAATCGCAAAGCGCATCCCTTTTTCCAAGGCAACAGGAGCGATCAGCTTCACAGTGATCTCCACGTTATCGCCTGGCATCACCATCTCAACATTCGCTGGGAGTTCAACTGTACCGGTTACGTCTGTCGTTCGGATGTAGAGCTGTGGACGATATCCAGTGAAGAATGGCTTATGACGTCCACCTTCTTCTTTTGTCAAAACGTAGACAGGTCCTTTGAACTCGGTGTGCGGATGTGCATGTACCTGGAGCAGCCAAGAACCATTCCGCGCTCGACATCGTTCTTTTCAAGACCGCGCAGAAGAATACCGACGTTTTCGCCAGCGCGAGCTTCGTCGAGGACTTTGTTGAACATCTCAAGACCAGTCGCAACAGTTTCGCGTGTTTCGCGAAGACCGACGAGTTGCAGCTTATCGTTCAATCTTGACGACGCCTTGCTCGACACGGCCTGTCGCTACAGTACCGCGACCGGAGATGGAGAAAACGTCTTCAATAGGCATCAAGAAGGGCTTATCGACTTCACGTTTAGGAGTTGGGATATATTCGTCGACAGTTTTCATCAGCTGACGAATGCTTTCAACGTACTTTGGTCGCCTTCAAGAGCTTTTAGAGCGGAACCGCGGATGATCGGCGCATTGTGGTAGCCTTTTGATTCGAGAAGTTCGTGCAGTTCCATTTCGACGAGGTCGAGAAGTTCTTGATCGCCTTCGCCGAGCATGTCGACTTTGTTGAGGAACACGACGATCGCAGGCACTTGCATCTGGCGAGCGAGCAGAATGTGTTCGCGCGTTTGAGGCATCGGACCATCTGTTGCAGCAACCACGAGAATCGCGCCGTCCATCTGAGCAGCACCTGTGATCATGTTTTTCACGTAGTCGGCGTGGCCTGGGCAGTCGACGTGCGCATAGTGGCGCGCTATCTGTTTCATATTCAACGTGTGTGGAGTTGATGGTAATCCCGCGCGCTTTTTCTTCAGGGGTATTATCGATCGAAGCGTAGTCTCTAAATTTTGCTCCGCCTGCTTCAGCCAAGACTTTTGTAATTGCAGCTGTTAGTGTCGTTTTACCGTGGTCAACGTGGCCGATTGTACCGATGTTAACGTGTGGCTTTTTTCGCTGAAAGGTTTCTTTTGCCATATTTTTCCTCCGTTAGGCTCCAGTAGATTGTTTTTGTTTAATTCTTCGTTTTAATTTTTTCTTCTGCCCAGAATAGGAATTGAACCTACGACCGCTTGCTTACCATGCAAGTGCTCTACCACTGAGCTATCTGGGCAAGCATTTTTTATCAACATAAGGAAAACCTATATACACTCAAAAGCTTGTTAGTGTAGATGCTGTAGTCAAATAAAAGCAACACTATTCATCACGATCCACTATCTTTGGCGGAAAATGATGCGCGCTTTTGTCAAATCATAGGGCGACATCTCCACTGTCACCTTATCCCCGACCAGTACGCGAATATTTTTCATACGCATTTTTCCGCATAGATGGGCCATCACATTGACCCCATTTTGCAATGCAACTCGAAAATGCATGTTGGGCAGCAGTTCTTCGACAATGCCGTCGAGCTTAATAGTGTCTTCTTTTGGCATGGAGATCGCAATGTAAAATGTAATGATTAATCAAACAACAGATGGGCTATTTTTGTCAAGAAGAATGAAAAAATTTACCTGAGCCAAGGAATAAAAGAGCTCGTGCTCTTCTGATACTCTTCGTAGGCGGCCCCTTTGCTCTTCAGCGCTTGCGCTTCTGCAAGAGGAATACCTGAAATTTTTGTAAGTAAAATGAGCATCAGCGCCGGAGAAATGATTGAGAGCCAGCCACCTGGCGTTCCGAGCGCAAAAAAGAAAAATCCCAGCCAAACGATAAATTCGAAAAAGTAATTAGGGTGCCTGGAATAGTACCAGAGCCCCTCTTGGCAAACTTTTCCCTCATTAGAAGGATCTTGCTTAAATTTAAAGAGTTGATGGTCGGCCAGCGCCTCCCCAGCAACGCCGATAAGCCAGAGAAACATCCCGAGAGCTTCGATGCTGTACCAGCTGCTCTCCCCATTCGCCGCGACAATAAGAAAAGGCAGCGAGAGCACGACAGCCAAGACCCCTTGAAAGATAAACATGATGAAAAATTTTGCATCCCCCTGTTCGCCGCCCCAGCTTTGGCGTAAGTCCCGGTAGCGCGCATCCTCTTCGGTTGCAATAAAGCGCTGATACAACTGCCAAGCAAGCCTGAGGCTCCAGATCGTGACCATCATCGTGATGATCCATTTCTTTGGAGAGTCGCCATTGCCGATGAAGAAATAGGCCCAGCTGGCCAACGTAAAACTTAACGACCAGCCAATATCGGCAATCCCCGCGTTTTTCTTAAAATAATAGACGACAAATAGAATGCTCATCAGCCCCAAGACTAAAAAGAAGGCCGCGCCTAGCATTTCAAAGATGTTGCTCATCATTTTTCTCCCTCGATATTCGTATACATGACAAAAACAGAATTTAGACTCCACATAAAAAAGAACTCCCTTTATTCTATTGTGCACAATGTATACCAGTTGCTTGCAAAAACAGGATCAGATCCGCTCTCTTTTCGCAGCTTGCTCTACAGAAGAGGGCAAGTATCAGAAAATCATCGACCTCGGCCGCCAGCTCCCTCACCTCGACAACGCTTACAAAACCCCTGAAAACCTCGTCCAGGGCTGCCAAAGCAGGATGTACTTACGCTCCTTCCTACAAGGCGAAACCGTCCTATTTGAAGGAGAGTCGGATGCTCTCATCTCTTCTGGTTTAGCTGCCATTTTGATCCGGGTCTATAGCGGGGAAACCCCTGAAGCCATCCTCAAATGCCCTCCTAGCTATCTTGAGGATCTAGGAATTAGTGCCAGCTTAACTCCCAGCCGCGCCAACGGCCTTTACAGCATACATCTGCGCATGAAACAAGATGCCCTCAAATGGTTGCTAGGTAAACAAAGAGGAGTTTAAAAGGAGTTTAAACCCGATTTGCGCCCTAGCGGTGATTCAGCTGATGATGCGATTTTTTGGAGGCTAAAACGGGGCAATTTTTGACATACTTGAGTAAAGATAGGCGAAAATTGCCCCGTTTTAGCCTCCAAAACAAGCGCGCATCAGATGAGTCATTGATAGGGCGCAAGTCGGGTTTTAACGATGGCTAACTTCTACACTTCATTAGCAATTGTAGGAGCTACTGCCACCACGATTGTGTGGTACACGGCTTCTTCTATTTACGCAACAGTCTGCGCCGTCGGAACGGTAGCCTTGACCGGTTTGGCTCTCTACAACCACATCGGCGCGCAAAAAGAAGCAAAAAAACCGATTCAGACCGACCGCGTTGCGCCAAGTTAACTCCTGAAGGAATTCAGGCCGTTATTGCCCCATTGATTTTGAAACACCATCTTACGAAATGTGATTTTGGATCTTTCAAAAACGAAATTGCTGTTAAAGAGCTCATGAAAGTAGTAAGCAACGAGAAACAAATCACTGAAATCAGGTTTGGTAGCTGTTACGCTGATAAAACTGCTAAAGGAGCCAATACAGGTTTTGATGAGACAAGACTTAATGTCTTGACGGAAGAAGTCCATCAGATAGTCAAAAAAGGACGCACGTTTGCTGTTAGTTTTGAAGATGAAGCTCAAAAAAAGCGTTTCGATCAAATTTTATCAGAAAAAATGGTGACTATTGAACCAAAATCTGAAAAGAAAGCCCTTCCTGCAGTACCACAAAATTCCAAAAAAAGCCCTGCGGTACAGGTTAAGACAGCTTCAAAACCAGGCGGAGAGAGTGGCTTTGCCGCCGGGGATTTGATGGGGACCTTTGTAGCTGAGCTGGTAGCGGCCTATCCAGACCATGAGGACGGGGATCATGCCGTCGAGGATGGTGTTGCCAAAACCGCCGGAGCTATCGAGGGCGAGGAGGAAGATGCGTTCGTAGCGAAGAGCGAAGATGAGGGTGGGGGCGACGATGAGGATGCCGAGAAAGAGGTTGCCTCACCCTTTTTTTCGGATGCGGAGGCCGTCGGCGATGAAATCGAAGAGGCCGAGGGCCTGCCCAAAAAGGAGGACGTTGGCGAAAAAGGCGAAGAATTCGGCGATCTGGGCGACAAAGAGGCCTTCGACATTGATCGCGGAGGAACTGTGTGGCGGGTTTTCCCTGTTGAAGAGCAGCTGTGAGGCTGTTGTCTGCGTAGACGGGGACGATGCCGAGAATGAGGGCAAGCCAGTAAACGACCGCCCATCGTATTTCGTAAGTAAGCGGAGAAGTCAGCCGTGTAAAAACCCTTCCCCAAGACATTCTTGAGGCCTCTGTGATGCACTCGATTTTTTCACAAATGAATGATCAGCAAGATTTTTTTGGATTGAAAAAAAACAATGGTCAATTTAAATTTTGAGGCATTCGATGTAAGGAATAATTATGCTTATTGTTAATGGGATGATGTTTCAACAAGAATCGATCCCTGTTGAGGGATATCATGTAGGCTATATTTATAGATGGCGTCAGTCCCCTCGTTACGGTGAGAAAGAAGATTGCGGACATTCAGGATGCATCCTTCCGCATGGACAACTAGTTGGATTTGGCTACGATCCTGAAGAGGCCTTATTGAACGGCAGCAATATGCAACAAAAACTCGAAAAAGGTCTACGAGGAAGGCTTTGTTTTAATGAGGAGTTACCTCCTCGATATACTGAGATAAAACGAGCGATAGCAACTAATACTCAATCATCATTCCTTTTGATAGAAGCAAACTCCTATCAGATTTCACTTTTTAAAAGCTACTGGACCCATATCTTAGGTAACTATAACCATTACACTCGTAACTGTTCAACGGTATGCTATGAAGCCTTAAGGTCTGCTGAATTAGTTAAATTCTCTTTTATTCCTATTATTACTCCAAAAAATTTATATCACCTTCTTTTAGATACTTGTCACGAACGTAACTTAAAATTTTTAGAGCGAACTGGTTATCTTGGTATCGAACAAAAAGGACAAAATAAATGGAACTTAAATGTTGCTCGAAAATCAGAATAAGGACAAACTATAATGTTTTTTAAAAATAAATATCATGAAATTAGGTGGGATGAAAGACCAAATAAAAAACCAATTGGCAAAATCACCCTTAAAATTGATTCTATTAAGCCATGGAAAAAGTCTTTTTTTGGAACAAGAAATTCAGATGCTGGTTTTGATTTTGTTTTTAATGCTATGGAAGTATTAGGAAAAGCGATATTTCATGAAGGTGTACAAATAGAGAAAGAGATTTTATTTCTTGTACCTGAAGAAGAAATTCAAAATTTAACAGAAGGAGATTCACTCATGATGTGGCTTCCTAGCATTAATTATTGCAATAAATTCGAAAAACTATAATTTAGCGTTCTCGCTTTACACAATCCTTTCTTAACCTACCCCTTCAACTCCGGAATAACCAGCTCAAGATCTTCGTAGGCATCATGAACAGATGGCAGGTAACCGACGTCGGAGAGGATTTTGACGCCGAGGCAGAGAATGAAAAAGGCGAAGACGGCAGTGAGGAGGGGTTTGCCGCCGGGGACCTGATGGTCGCCTTTGTAGCCAAGCTTGTAGCGGCCGATCCAGACCATGAGGACGGGGATCATGCCGTTGAGGATGGTGTCGCCAAAGCCGCCGGAGCTATCGAGGGCGAGGAGGAAGATGCGCTCGTAGCGAAGGGCGAAGATGAGGGTGGGGGCCACGATGAGGAGGCCGAGAAAAACATTGCCCCACCCTTTTTTTTGGATGCGGAGGCCGTCGGCAAGGAAGTCGAAGAGGCCGAGGGCCATGCCTAAAAAGGAGGTGACGATGGCGAAAAAGGCGAAGAATTCGGCGATCTGGGCGACAAAGAGGCCTTCGACATGTTCTCGGAGGAATTGTGTGGCGGGTTTTCCCTGTTGAAGAGCAGCTGTGAGGCCGTTGTCACCGCCGACAGGGACAATGCCTAAAATGAGGGCGAGCCAGATGGCGTAGATGATAAAGGCGATGAAGGTGCCTCCAATGATGGCGAGGCGCAGCGATTTGACATGGCTTTTGAGATAGGGGGTGAGGCTTGGGACCATGGTCTGAAAGCTAAAAGATGTCAGCATGAGAGGGATCGCTAGGAGGGAGGAGGACCATTTGCGGTAGGTGAGAAGGGTGGGATTCACTTCGCGGGTGCCGATGCAAACGAGGAGGATATAGGCGGCCACCATGGCGATGAAGAGAATGGCGTTGACGCGGCCTACCATCGTGTTGCCTAAGTAGACGACGGCTCCAAAGAGGAGGAGAAAGAGCAGGCAGCCGCTATCGCGGGTAAAAGTGCTTCCAAAGGCGTTGTTGACGGCTTCTGCGATTTGAATGCCGCCCCCGGCTGCGTAGGCGACGATGGAGGCGTAGCTAATAAAGAGAAAAAGAGCCCAGCTGATGAGTTTTCCTGGAAGGCCGAGGAGGCGCGTGGTCATGGTGATGATGTGCACCCCCTCTTCCATCCAGAGGCTCACCTCTAAGAGCATGAGTGCTGTGGCGGTCATGGCGAGCCAGCAGGCAAACATGACGGCAAGAGAGGGCCAGAAACCGCTTAGGCCTGTCGTAATGGGCAGGGCCAGCATCCCGCCTCCAATGCAGGTGCCACCCACTAGAAACATAGCGGCGAGAAGATGTCGGGATGAGGTTTGATTCATGTCGAAAGGGAGCTTTTAAAAAAGGCGCGGCTGTCGTGAATCACTTCACGGGAAAGTCCGAAAACGCCAATCATGTTGGTGATCAGCATGAGCGAAATGGAAATGTCGGCAAGGGCCCAGACGAGGTCGACCTGCACGAGGGCTCCAATGGGAATCATGATCACGTAGAGATAACGAAACCAGTGAGCTTCGCGCAACCCAAAGAGGAAGCCGACCGCCTTTTCCCCACAATAGGCCCACGCCAGGATCGTCGTGTAGGCAAAGAGCATGATCGAAACCATGACGATCAGACCGCCAATTTGGCTCCCAAGACCCTTCTGAAAGGCGAAGGTGACCATGTTGGTGCTCTGGAGCCCTGGTTCTTGCCATGCGCCTGTCAGGATCAGGACAAGTCCGGTGGTGGTGCAGACGATCATCACGAGAAGTGGGGCGATGAGAGAAACGATGCCATCCATGACCGGGTGGCTGGTTCTTGCGCTCGACTGCAAAATGGGCACAATGCCTGTCCCCGCATCTGTAGCAAAAATGCCGCGCTCAAACCCCGTCGAGATCACTTTGAGGAGCCCATAGCCTAAGAATCCGCCTACGAGAGAGGAGGAGCTGAAAGCTGACTGGAACATGAGCTGCAGGGCAGGGAAGATCTTATCGTGATTCAAGGCAATAATGAGAAAGGCCGTTCCCAGATAGAGGACCGCTTTAAAAGGGACGACGATGGAGGCAAATTTGGCGAGGCGCTGAATTCCACCCAGAATCACCATGCCGACAAAAAAGGCGATGGCAAGACCGCAGACGAGGGGATCGATCCCGAGCTTTTGCATCGGGAGGGTCACCGAGTTAATTTGGGTCAAATTTCCCACCATCAAGCTTGCAAAGATGGTAAAGCAGGCAAAAAGGGCTCCGATTTTCTTAAAACCCAGTCCATCGCGCAGGTAATACATGGGGCCGCCTACAAACTCCCCTTTCTCATTCTTCGTGCGATATTTGACGGCCAGAAGGCAGCTTGCATACTGGATCGCGGCGCCAAGAAAGGCCATGACCCACATCCAGACTAGCGCTCCAGGGCCCCCTGTTGACAAGGCGACGGCCATTCCGGAAATGTTGCCCGTTCCAAAGTTCCCTGCGAGCACGGCAGAAACCGCTTGGAGGGGGCTGATATGCCCCTGCTGCTCTTCATTTTTATTGATGAGCGAGGCGAAGCTCATTTTCAGCTTTGAAATTTGCACAAAGCGCAGCCTGATTGTGAAGTAGATCCCCATCAGGATCAGGGCCGGAAACACCAGGAAAAAGGTGAAGGCTTGATTAAAATCCATTAAAACTTCTTTCAGCATAAAGCTCCGTTAGAGAGAAAAATTGTAGCATGAATTTGAATTGAAAAGCAAGGTCTTCATCTCCCGTCAAGAGTCTCATCCTCATTTTTAACCGGAAAATGTTATTTCTGTAAAATGCAACTTGTTATTTAATCGCAATTGGCGAAGCATCAAAATACCATCCACAATAACCTGTAAAACACATGTATGTTATTTGTTCAATGGATGTTCTGAAAATAATGAGGTCACCGAAAATGGCAAAACCTGAATTTAAGCACTATGAGTTGGAGCTGGTTCAACCTGAGTTTGACTCATTATTGACTGACTTGATCATCGACCTCGACTATTTGCGAAAAAAGCCCTTAAAAGGAACGACGCCTCCAGATGTCTTTTTTCAGCTTAAAACACTTTTTCACCTATTAGAAAGTCTTGAGTCAGCTCGAATCGAAGGAAATAACACAACCTTAACGATCTTTTCGAGTTTATAGGTAAAGATGACAACCCTAAATATGATTTATTAAAAATTGCAATTGTTCACCATAGATTTGTTTGGATTCATCCTTTTGGAAATGGAAATGGTCGCACCGTTCGCATGCTGACCTATGCAATGCTTGTCAAATCAGGTTTTAATGTTAATGTTGGCAGAATACTGAATCCCACAGCTATCTTTTGCACTAACCGCGATGATTATTACAAATTTTTAGATATTGCAGATAGTGGAGATAAAAAAAATATTCTGGCATGGTGTGAATATGTTTTAAAAGGATTAAAAGAAGAGATAGAAAAAATAGACAAACTTCTAAATTACAAATATTTAAAAAAAGAAATTTTAACACCTTCTTTACACGATGCTTTACAAAATAAATATGTAACTGATAAAGAATTTAACATTCTTAAAACAGCTGTTGAAAAGCAGGTTCTTAAGGCGGGTGATTTAAAAGATATTTTTCCAGATAAAGCGCAAACTGAAATTTCTCGACAAATAAGAAGATTGGTAGAGAAAAAAATGTTGATTAATGAAAAAACAGGTTCCAGAAAATATGTTATCAGTTTTAGTAATGGTTATCTATTGAGAAGTGTAATGAAGCTACTAGTCAAAAAAGGTTTTGTCCCTATTCGAGACAAAACCTAACAAGGTTATGGAGTCACGCAAAGTGTTTCATGCAAATTCTTAAGTCACAGATTGAAAATAAACCGTTATTTGGCATAGAATATCAAAATTCTTCAAGGACTGATAGCTCAGTGGATAGAGCACCCGCCTTCTAAGCGGGTGGTCGCAGGTTCGAGTCCTGCTCAGTCCGTTATGACTCTTGGCGATATCGTTTACCCTCTTGAGACTTTTCCCCAACTCGATGAAAGAGTGGGGAAATTTGACTCCCCTGCATTTAGAGCGCTTCCGCGGCGCAAAAGATTTAAGGAGATCAACGAAACGCTTGCTCAGTTGATCTTAGACGCTCCGCATGAATCTTTTTTGCTGGGAGCTGTCGTCGACTACTTTCAGTGCATTGACAGCCTCAAAGTGCTGCCAGATCCTTATGTCTTTAAACAATTTGAATTCTGGCTCAACAACTTTTCGGCAATCAGCAAGGAGAACAATGCACTGATCCGCGGCAAGATTGCGGGGAAATATCTGCCCCGAGAAGAGTATCAGAACCTGTTTCCCATCGGCATGGGAGCGATGTTTCCCGGCACACATTTTGTCGCGGCCCACCTGTCACCGGATGTGGATTCAACGATTGCTTCCCTCTGGGGATGGGTCGATGCCCTGGCAGCGCGCGTGGGCACTGGTCAACATCTCTGGAGCTTGCCTGGAGGGCCCCCTGAGTCGCCCATTACCCAAATTTGTTGCGATCTTTTTGGCAAAGGAGTCTTCGCAAAGCTGGCCCATTCTGGGTTGACGCTAACCTTAAGCGCCATGGACCTGTTCACACAAAGCCACGTTGTCAAAGAAAATGGCGCCACCTCCACAAGCTCTTTAGAACATGGGGTCAATGAAAAGGCCGTCATCCTTGTCGACGCCAATGGGCACTATTGCGGCGATTGGCGGAGCAGCGACGTTGAACCTGTGCGCCAGGTCATTATCCTTTTTAAGTCCTATATCCGCTGGTTTGAAAATAATCTGCACTTGCAGCTGATCTCTCTTTTTGCAAAGCAAGAGCTGCATTTGAAAGACCTTCCAGCATTCTTCGAGTCTGTTTTTGAGGTCAAAATTGCTGCTATTCAGGAGCTCGATGAGAAACAGAAGCTAGATTTAGAAAAGCTGCTCATTCAAGTTTTTTCCATTCCTAAAGGACTTGAAAGCACTTTTTCCGATTTAAGCGTTTCACTGGAGAGGCGAGGAGTTGATGCATTTATCAGCTTCCGCCAAGAGCTCCTGACGCTTCAAGAAAGCGATCTTTTTGATCCAAAAGGGGCACTCATTGAAGAGCGCCCCAAGATCTTCAATCGCTTCCAGCGCATCCTCAGCAAGCTTGACAAGGCCATCCATCGCGTCAGAGATTATGTGGAGAGGCTCGATATCGCCATCCAAATTAAGCATGATGTGCTTGGGAAAAAGTTCCACTACCTGACCTTGAGAAGTGATGTCGAAGACATTCGCATCAAGATGGACAACTACAATTACCTCACCGTTGTCATCCCTGAAGAAGAGGGTAAACTTTACCCTGTAGGCGTTGTCTGGGCCCATGACTTGCGTAAAAACGTCTTGGGTACTGTGGCTTTTCGCGATTTCTGTAACCTTGAGGAGGTCAAAATGGCCTCCTACCTCTCTGTCATCAGTGTCATCGACCATCATAAAAGCAACTTAACTACCTTATCACCTCCCCTGGCTCTAATCGGCGATGTGCAATCCTGCAATGTTCTGCTCGCCGAACAGGCTCTTGCAATCAATGAGCGGTATAGTTTGGGCGGGATGACTAAAGAAAGCCTCGAGACACAATTGCGAGAAGAGGCCCCTATGCAGCGTCGCGCGCGGCTGATGCAAAAGCTGATGGCTGCCGAAATGCGCGGCTCCTACTTTGTCCATCCCGTGCGTGAAATGCAGGAGTATCTCTGCTTTTTGCACGCCATTCTCGATGATACAGACCTTTTGACTAAAGTCACACCCCGCGATGTGGTTGTCGTCACGAAGATGCTCAACCGGCTCAAATCGCTAGCAGTAAAGAGTGAATCCGTTGTGATTCAGCTCGATGATATTCCCAAAGATCAAAACTTTGCCAAAAATGCAGCTAAGCGCATTCTTCAAAATGATGAGATGTATTCGCTTTACAGCAAGGTCTACGCCTTCAAAGAGATAGAAGTAGCTGAAAATTTAAAGGCGTGTACGATTTTTCAGGATACAAAGGAGCAGAGCGGCTGCTGCCGCATCGGACAGACCAAACTGTTTGCCTCCAATTATCCCCTCTTTAAACAGCAGCGCCAAATTTTAGAGTCTTTCTGGCGAACAGGGGCTGAAACGATTTATCAGAACCGCCCTGAGATCGATCTGCACCTGCAGATGATCAGCACCATTACAAGCGCCAAAGAGGTTTATGAGGGGCTGGAGGGCCGCTATGGGCATCCGGATGAGCTCTGGTTCTGGATTCCAGCTACAGAGCAGGCGCAAAGACATCTCGCCAGCTTTTTGAGCGGCTTTCAGAAGGCTGTAGAGGAGCTTGCAGATGTGATGAGTTTAGAACTGCAGGGAGATGAAGCGGCTTTGATGGATGAAATTTTCTTGCGCAATTTCTTGGCAATTCCGATCCAGCGGACAGAAACAAAGGGACAAAAACGGCCGCAAGCCATCCTACGCTATCCAGCAGGATCGCTCAATTCTCGCAAGGCGATGATCACGCCCTATCTTCCAAGACCCGTTTAAGGTCTATTCTGGACGGCCTTCTTCTTCAAGAATTTCGAGATTTACGCGGATGCCATTGCGACTAGCAACAGACATGAGAAGCGTGCGAATGGCGTTGATGGTTTTGCCTTTCTTCCCGATAATTTTGCCGATATCCGATTTTTCTACTGAGAGTTCAATAATCAGTGTTTGCGTTCCACCGATCTCATTAATCTTAACTTGGTCGGGATGATCAACCAAGTTTTTGACAATGTAGGCGACAAATTCCTTCATAATTCGGTCCTCATTTCAGACGTGAAGTATTCTCGGATAATGATGCTAAAGACACCATTGCCTTTATAAATTTAGCGTATCCTATGAGGGTTTATTTATCTAGGATAAATGTAATGAGTTCCCGTAACTTTTCTATGAGATAGAGGGGGCAATTACACTTATTCGTTCCAAAAAGTGTTACCGCTCGATCAGAAAGGTCACAGGGCCATCGTTGATTAAAGAAACGTCCATATAGGCGCCAAATTGTCCGGTTTGTACCCGGCCGATCTCACGGCGGACCTCTTCAACAAATTTTTCATAGAGTGGCTCTGCAAGCTCGGGAGGAGCGGAGGCGATAAAGTCGGGCCGACGTCCATTGAGACAGTTGCCATAGAGGGTAAACTGACTCACAACTAAGGCTTCGCCCGCGACCTCTTTGAGACTTAAAACCCGATTTGCGCCCTAGCGGTGATTCAGCTGATGATGCGATTTTTTGAAGGCTAAAACGGGGCAATTTTTGACATACTTGAGTAAAGTAGGCGAAAATTGCCCCGTTTTAGCCTCCAAAACAAGCGCGCATCAGATCAGTCATTGATAGGGCGCAAGTCGGGTTTAAATTCATCTTTCCCTGATCGTCTGCAAAAAGACGCAAATTGAGGAGCTTATTCACAAGCCAGCTGACAGTTTCAGGCTGATCGTCGCGATGAATGGCCAAAAAGATCAGCAGACCCTTGCCGATGGAGCCGATGATTTGCCCCTCAGTTGTGACTTTTGCTTCTTTGACTCGCTGAATTAAGATGCGCATTTTTTAATTTTTTTGATGAGTTCTTGCATTTCAGAGGGAATCGGAGCTTCCAATTCGATCAGCTTGCCTGTAAGAGGGTGTTCAAAACGGACGCGCCAGGCGTGCAGCATCTGGCGCGACTTCTGATAACGCTGGTTCGCCGAGGCGCTTCCGTAGAGCGGATCTCCAAGAACGGGGGTGCCTCGATATTTCATATGGACGCGGATCTGATGGGTGCGGCCTGTGACGAGCACGATCGAAACGAGGGAGAGCTGGCTGTCATGGGCTAGGGTGGAGATGCGGCTAAGGGCGGCGCGTCCTCCCTCTTCTAAGACGGTCATCAATTTGCGATGGACGGGATGGCGTCCAATGGGCGCCGCAATCTCCCCTTCTCCTGGATTGCCTACGCAGATGGCAAGATATTCTTTGAACACACGGCGCGAAGAGAAGAGCTCGATCAGTTTTTGCTGGGCGAGGGGGGTCTTGGCGGCCAAAAGGATGCCTGTCGTCTCCTTGTCGAGGCGATGGACGATGCCGGGACGGATCGGATCAAGAATCTGTTGATGAGAAGGTAGCAGCTGCTGACAGTGGTAGAGCAGCGCATTGACAAATGTGCCCGACCAGTTGCCGACAGCTGGGTGGACGACCATGCCAGCCGGCTTATTGATCGCAAGAAGTGTCTCATCTTCATAGAGGATATCAAGTGGAATGGCTTCTGCTTTTAATTCAAGTTCAGGAGCTGCCCGGAAAGCAATTTCGATCTCGTCGCCTACTTTCGGCTGCACCCGTTTTTTTACTGGAGAGCCGTTGAGGAGGACGCAATGATCGGCAATCAGATCTTGAAAGTAGGTGCGAGAGCGCACGTCGCTAAAACGTTGTGCGAGAATCTTGTCGAGACGCTGCCCCGCCTCTTCTTCAGTAATGATCACGGTTTCGTCAGGCTGCATCGGGAATGGGAATAAGGTAAAGGGTAAGGGATTCGCTGGGGAAGTCTGGGAAGAGCTTTTTGACCAGACTGCGCAAGTGCGCCTCGCTCAATTCAAGTTGAGCGAGCTCATAAATAACCCCGAGAGATTTGCCTAAATAGGTTTTAGGGCCGTAGACAATTGTAGATAAATAGTCGGAATCATTTTTGACAAAGGTTAAAAGAAGGTCCGGATTTGCACAATTGAAAACCGACGCAAACGCCCCCTCGATCGGGGCCCCTAAAAAAAGCTGCACTAATACCCTTCTGTCTCATTGCGAATATTTTTCCAGGCTTGGACCAGACGATCATTATCGGCGTTGATCTGAATACAAATATTCTGACACAAACTCTGCATCATAAATTTGTACACTTTTGGCGCTTTGCGCTTGAGGTCTGCAAGCGAACTGATCGTCGTCTCAGAAGTGTATCCTGCTGCGCTATTTGTAGAAGCTGCAGCTGCCGCTGTTGTTGCGTCCGTTGCACTGGGCTGGTTTGCTGGCAGTGCTGCGGGATTCGCAGGCACTGGAGGTACTGGATTTGGAGATGTCATATAATTACCTATAGTCCCTTAAAAATATAATAGCAAATCCTGCATTAATTTACAAATTGCCCTATTATATTAAAAATAAGCTCCAAAGAAAATCCGCGGCGGACGAGCGAGGCGACAACCTTCTGCCTCTCGCGCGGCTCTTTTAAATCGCGGGATTTGAAGCGAGTTGCAAGCAGCTTCTCTATGGCAGCCCCTTCGTCGACTGTCTCTTCGCTTGAGAGAGCCTCTGCAATCTCCTCTTTGGAAAAGCCCTTCTGCATCAATTTTAAGGCTATGGTGCGGCCGCCGTAGCGGCGCGCCCGCTGCATCCTCACAAAGGAGGCGAGCCACGCTGTGTCGTTAAGAAAGCCAAGCTGCTGAAATTCCTCGAGAAGCTGTTCCGCGATCGCCTCCTCGACACCCTTCTCTTTCAGCCAGCGCCTAATTTCGAGAGTGGCGTAAGCTCTCATTCCGAGCTTTTTAAGGAGTAGGCGCTTCGCTTCCTTGTAATCTATACTCATACAAAATGATTTTTAGGCTTGCAGGGGCGTTTTAGCGCCTCAAGTTTGGTGCAGGCGTTGCAGACCGTGTCCGCAGGGCACACGGCCGATGCAGCCGGTGACAAAATTGAGGATGCCAAATGCGCACCTCCCAGCCTAAAAATCATTTTGTTTGAGTATACCAGATTCAAGTCACCTTCTTTACTTGCCGATTTGTCACGCGCACACCATGGGCCGAGACGCCTTTGACGAGCACTTTCTCCATGTCAAACTCAAGGCGCGCCACTTTCTGCTTGGGCTTTGGAATGAGATGCACATCCAGTTTCAGCTTTGGCTCGCTGGAAAATAGCATCAGATCCATGCCGGGCTCAAAGTAGCGGTAGCCCTTTTCCAGGATAAACTTATCGACAATAAAGCGCTTGGCGAAGGCAAGATGCGTTTTAGGATCCTTGTAGATGACGCTCATCACGGTCTGTTTGTCTGCGACGCCAGCATGGACAACTTTGGTATGGTCGAGATTCACATACTGCTTTTCAGGAATGTTGATGACGGTGTAGGAGCCATCTTTATACACGATAAGCAGCTTGTCGAAATTGGTGCAAGTGAGGGGGGCTTCGCTTGCCACTTTGGTGCCGATGAAACCGGTCACAGGATCAAAGCCCACCTTGACTGAGCGGGTGGCGACTGCGCGGCGGTCGATCTGCTCAATCTCTTGAACCTGCGTCTTGCGCGGGTAATCTTTGGCAAACTTGGCCAGGAGCCCACGGAGATAGTGGATGGTGAACTTTTTTATCTGCTTGAGATCTTTCTCCACTTTGAGAAGCTGCGCTTGAGTGGCCGCAATCTCCTCCTGATTCTTATCCAGGTCAAAGCGCGAAATGCGGCGTATGGGGATGTTGAGGAGCTTTTCGCGATCTTCATGGGTGGGCACGCGCATCAGCTGCTCATGGTAGGGCTCGAGGCTTGCAGCGACAGTCTCATGGATTTTGTCATTTGAAGAGACATTCTCAATCTTTTTATAGAGGCGGTTTTCGATAAAGATCTGCTCTAAGGTCTTGTCGAAAATTTTCTCTTTGAGGCGCCCCTGTTCGATCTCCAGCTCGCGCTTGAGATACTCTTGAAGATGCTCCACATGGTAGTGAAGAACAGCATCGACATCGGGTTCCCAGGGCAGATTATCTTTAATTACAATCAGCTGGGAGTGGAGCGTCACTTCGCATTCTGTGAAGCTGCAAAGGGCCGGGATCAGTTCATTTGCATAGGTTCCACGAGGCAGTTTGATCTCGATTTCAACCTTTTCAGCCGTGTAGTCGTTGATCGCTTCGATCTTGATCTTGCCTTTCTTGGCAGCCTCGTCGATCGAACGGATGAGAGACTCTGTAGTCGTGCCGTAGCAGATCTCAGTGATGACAATGGTCTTCGGATCGCGCTCCTCCAGCTTGGCGCGCAGCTTCACTTTCCCTTTGCCTTTGGCATATTCTGAGGCATCCATGATGCCTCCCGTGGGAAAGTCGGGAAGAATTTGAAACTCGCGCCCCTCCAAAATGGCAATTTCTGCTTCGAGAAGTTCGACAAAATTGTGCGGGAAGATATGCGTCGACATCCCGACAGCGATGCCGTCGGCCCCTTGCATCAATACAAGAGGGATTTTGGCAGGAAGCGTGACAGGTTCCTGGCGCCTGCCATCGTAAGAGAGCATCGTCTCTGTCAAATCGGGGTTGAACATCGTCTCGCGCGCTAAGGGCGAAAGGCGCGTTTCGATATAACGGGCTGCAGCAGCTGGGTCGCCTGTGAAGATGTTGCCGAAGTTTCCTTGCGTGTCGAGCAGGTAGCCCTTGTTGGCCAGATTTACCAGCGCTTCGGTGATGGGGGCATCGCCGTGGGGATGGTAAGCCATGGTCTGGCCAGCCACGTTGGCCACTTTGTGCAGCTTGCCATCATGCATGACATAGAGAGTGTGCAAGATGCGCCGTTGAACGGGTTTCAAGCCGTCGATGACATGGGGAATGGCACGATCGAGAATGACATAAGAGGCGTACTTGAGATAGTGATGCTGCATCAGCTGC
The DNA here is from genome assembly GCA_963745935.1 of uncultured Parachlamydiaceae bacterium. Classification (GTDB taxonomy): domain Bacteria; phylum Chlamydiota; class Chlamydiia; order Chlamydiales; family Parachlamydiaceae; genus JAJFUZ01. Next base: position 61,421 of record CAVUZO010000002.1, on the reverse strand, counting down.
TTAAAATCTTCCATTCTTCACCGCCAGAGCTTGATCTTCATTGATCAAATTTTCCATGATGAACTGCTTGCGCTCAGGCGTATTTTTGCCCATGTAGAATTCTAGAGCTGGTTTAATGTCAGAAAAAACATGGACGGAGATGGGAAGCAGGCGGATATCTTCCGCAATAAACTGCTTAAATTCTCCAGGAGAAATTTCTCCCAATCCCTTAAACCGGGTCACCTCATATCCCTTTTTTCACCTTTTTGATCGCCTCGTCGCGCTCCTCTTCGGAGTAGCAGTAGAAGGTCTTCTCCTTATTGCGCACTTTAAAGAGGGGCGTTTCAAGAATGTGCAGATGGCCATTCAAGACAAGCCCCTCAAAATAGGTGAGGAAGAAGGTGATCAGCAGATTGCGGATGTGCATGCCATCCACATCGGCATCGGTTGCCAGAATCACCTTCTGGTAGCGCAGCTGTTCGATGTCATCTTCGATATTCAGCGCGCTCATCAGGTTAAACATCTCTTCATTCTTATAAAGCTGATCCAGCTTCATCCCATGCACATTCAAAGGCTTGCCGCGCAAAGAAAAGACCGCCTGCGTCAGCGGGTCGCGCGCCGCCACAATCGAGGCGCTCGCCGAATCGCCTTCTGTCAAGAAGATCATCGTCTTTTCGCCGTGGCCGGAGCTATCTTGCGCATGGTACTTGCAGTCGCGCAGCTTCGGAATCTTAAACGAAATTTTCTTCTGCTTCTCTTTCGCCTCTTTTTTTACATTCGCAAGTTCGCGGCGCAGCTTTTCGTTGAAAACGACCCGCTCAATGATCGCATTAGCCGTCGCCGGATTTTTATAGAGAAGCGTCACCACAGCGTCTTTAACTTCCTGAACGACGGGGCCGCGAAGGTCGGTATTGCCGAGCTTATTTTTTGTCTGCGACTCGAATATGGGATCTTTACCTTAACTAAGAATCGTGCCTACAATCCCTTCTCGAACGTCCACCCCTTGAAAATTCTTTTTCGCGTATTCATTAACCCCTTTCAAAATCCCCTCACGAAAGGCTGAAAGATGGGTCCCCCCATCGGAGGTGTACTGGCCATTGACAAAAGAAAAATAGGTTTCTCCATAGCTTTGCGTATGGAGAAAAGCAAATTCGATCTGCTTGCCGCGATAGTGAAGCGGCTCATAGAGGCGATCTTCTGTCACCTCCTCATTCAAAAGATCCAGAAGCCCATTTTTCGATTCGATCGGCTCCCCATTGTAGTAGAGAACGAGGCCCGTATTGAGATAGGCGTAGTGCCAAAGCCGCTTGAGGATATACTCTTTCTGGTAGCGGAACTTCTTGAAGATCTCGCTGATCGGGAATAAACTCGACATAGGTGCCATCGGGCTCTTTTGTCGCCCCCTCTTTTTCCTCCTTGAGATGGCCCTGCTCAAAGCGCGCCTCTTTAAACTTGCCTTCGCGATGGCTGCGGACAAAAAAATGGCTCGACAAGGCATTGACAGCCTTAGTACCAACGCCATTTAACCCGACGGAAAACTGAAACACATCGTCATTGTACTTGGCGCCCGTGTTGATCTGGCTGACGCAATCGATCACTTTGCCAAGCGGAATCCCGCGCCCATAGTCGCGCACGGAGACCTTGCCGCTCTCTTCATCGAGCGTGATCTGCACCTTCTTGCCATGCTTCATGATGAATTCATCGACGCTATTGTCGATCACCTCTTTCAGCATCACATAGATGCCATCATCCGGGTGAGTGCCATCTCCAAGCCGTCCAATGTACATCCCCGGCCGCAACCGGATATGCGCCAACGCATCGAGAGTCTGAACGCTGCTTTCGTCGTACTGCTTTGCCATAATATTTCTCTGAAAAGGACTCTATAGGAAACCAGAAAAACGATTATCCGTCAATGACCCTCTTGGCAAGTCATATCAAAATTTATATAGATCGGAAAAAACGAGGAGTTTTTTTATGGCAGGGCTAGCACCGGTTATTTCAAACCCGACTTGCCTGCACTTAGCAATTTGCTCTGCTAAGCCCCTTGGCCAAGTCGCGACTTGGCCTTCGGAGCTTATCAGGCAACTTGCTAAGTTCGGCCAAAGTTTAAGCTTGATTTAGGGGCGCAAGTCGGGTTTCAATAGATCGTAGAAGCGATGGAGAAGTGGCTGGATAGTGGAGAGCCAAAAGCTACAATCACCTGCTGGACCATTATGCTAGCCTTGAAAAGAGGGATCATGCCCGGTTCTCGCACCGTGCCTCTTCTTTCAGAGCTCTCTGAAGGCTGTTTTGTTGTGGTGAAAGAGAAATGCAGCCTGGCGCAGCATGCTAAGGATAAGAATTTAGAGAGCAAGGAGCCTACACAAGATTGAATGATTGCAACAAATTGGCAAGTCACGCCATGATCAGCTTCAATGACAAGCCTATTTAAAAATAAGTCTGTACTGATCACGGGCGGCACGGGCAGCTTTGGCCGCGCGTTTGCAAGACGCCTCCTCCAAGAGGATGCGTGCCGCCGCGTCATCATCTTTAGCCGCGATGAGTGGAAGCAGTGGGAGATGCGCGAGTCGGACCCCCTTTTTAACCATTCAAAAATTCGTTATTTTCTTGGCGATGTGCGCGACGCGGGAAGACTTGAGAGAGCCTTTAACGATGTCAACTATGTGGTCCATGCCGCAGCCTTAAAGCAGGTTCCGGCCGCTGAATATAACCCCTCTGAGTTTATCAAAACAAATGTCAATGGCGCCATGAATGTGATCGACGCTGCTATCAGCTGCGGGGTGGAAAAGCTGATCGCCCTGTCGACCGATAAGGCGGTCAACCCGATCAATTTATATGGGGCCACGAAACTCTGTTCCGATAAGCTCTTCGTCGCAGGCAACGCCTATGTCGGCGCGCGCGGCTACCCGCGCTTTTCGATCGTGCGTTACGGCAATGTGTCGGGCAGCCGCGGCAGCGTGATCCCCTACTGGATGAAATTGATCAAGGAGGGCGCTAGCTCCCTTCCTGTCACAGATGAGCGCATGACCCGCTTCTGGCTAACCCTAGACCAGGCTGTTAACTTTGTGATCCAATTTTTTGGCGAGATGCGTTCCGGCGAAATTTTTGTCCCAAAAATTCCCTCTCTGCACATTGTGGACCTGGCCAAAGCGATTGCCCCTCAGCTACCCTTAAGCTTCTCAGGAATGCGCGACGGCGAAAAGCTGCACGAATTGATGATCAGCTCCGATGATTCTCGCCACACAATCGAGTTTAAGGACCATTATGTGATCATTCCGGAAGCTTTCTCGCATGACCTCAACCTGCTGACCAAATTCCTCGATGGGCGCGAAGGCACCTTCACGCCGGACGGCTTTAGCTACACCTCCAATACTAACAAGGAGTGGCTGAGCGTCGATCAGATTCGGCCGCTTGTTGCTCCGTTTCTAGCTTGATATTAATTTAGTTTTTACTTACATCGAAAAAAAACATTTAAGGAACTTCCTATGGCACGCCTGCACTGTCTCTTTTTTTTAACCTGTTTCTTCCAGCTCACTTTATGCGCCGATTCGGTTGTCATCGAGTGGAATCAGGCGACCCTCAACGCCATTATTAGCGTAAAACCCCCACCACCCGTTGCCGCAAGAGCCCTTGCGATGGTTCATACCAGCATGTATGACGCCTGGGCAGCATATGATTCCAAGGCGATAGGGACAAGATTCGATGGGTTATTGAGACGCCCTGCAAATGAGCGCACAGATGCAAATAAAGCGCAGGCTATAAGCTTTGCAGCATTTCGCACGCTGATGGATCTTTTTCCCACGCAATCTGTCCCCTTTACAAATTTGATGATTACTTTAGGTTATAACTCAGCTGATACATCGACCGATATTCAGACGGCTGTGGGAATTGGCAATGTTGTAGCTGAAAACCTATTGCTTTTTCGCCATGGCGATGGTTCTAACCAGCTTGCTAATGAACCCAATACCAGTGCAGGCCCCTATTCCGACTATTCAGAATATGTGCCCGTAAATACTTACAACAATCTGATCGATCCTAGCAAATGGCAACCTCTTACTCCGACCCAAATCTTTACCACCCCATTCTGGGGACTTGTGACCCCCTTCGCATTAGAATCTGGCAACGAACTGCGCCCAACAACTGCTCCAGCGACATACCCGAGCCGCGCTTATAAAGAACAGGCGCTCGCTTTGATGAAATTCAGCGCTGAACTCAATGATACCACAAAAGCAATCGCGGAATACTGGGAAGACGGGAGTGGCACCGTAACTCCACCAGGCCACTGGAATGTGATCGCACAATTTATCTCACAGCAGAAATATTATGGTCTTGATAAGGATGTGAAGCTATTTTTCTCTTTAAATAATGCGCTCATGGATGCTGGCATCGCCTGCTGGGACGCTAAGCGTTTTTTCAATTCCGTGCGCCCTGAAAGCGCTATCCGCTTCTTATTTCAGAACAAATCGATCGAAGCTTGGGGAGGGCCTTGCCTTGGGACCCAGAGCATCTTGGGACAGAATTGGATTTCCTATCTTCCCACGCCAAGCTTTCCTGAGTATATCTCAGGCCATAGCACATTCAGCGCAGCGGCAGCTGAGATCTTGCGCTCCTTTACCAAAAGCGATAGATATGAAAATTCCTTTGTATTTGTAAAAGGATCATCGGTGATTGAGCCAGGGTGTACCCCCTCTGAAGATGTCACCCTATCTTGGAAGACTTTTACAGAAGCTGAAAACCAAGCAGGACTGTCACGGCGCTTAGGTGGCATTCACTTTAAGGATGGAGACTGTCATGGAAGAATTTTAGGAAAGAAAATTGGTCAACGGGCCTATAAAAGGGCTCAATACTTTATTCATGGTGGATAAAAAAAAGGGGGCCTTAAGGGCCCCCTTTTTTTTCTTATATCCCCTCTTTTAAGGACCTGTAGGGCACATTGGCTGCTCTGTGTTGCAGTTTGCACAACCCGAACAGCAGGTGAGGTTATTTGGATCTATGTTCATGGCAGGGTTCTGATTAAAGAACGACGCTGGAACAATTGTAAAACCTAATTTTTCCGCCGGAAGAACAGGGAAGTTTTCGGTTTCTGGATCATGTGTGAACATAACGCTATACCAACCTACAATGTCTGTATCGACAAGATTCTTCTTGCCTTTACTATAGATAGCCAAACCTTCATCCTTTCCCATTTCTACTGGATATTTGCCCATCGGATAGAGCTGATCATCTTTGAACGGCGTCGCAAAGAAGTTGTAATTCAAGAGGTGTGCCCTTTTTTTAATGCGGGAACAGCAGCCTGAAAAACTTTTTGTCGACACAAGAGGCTCTAAAGCATATCCACAAGACTGTCCTACACTATTTGTAGTAGTCGAGTTTCTGAATACCCAGCGCCTTCCTGTCGAAGGATCGATATTGCGGCGCGCCTCTTTTGTATTTTTAAGCAGCGTCGCCTCTGGAAACCAGGCATTTGAGCAGGCATTATTTTTGCCAGGTTTAACACCAACTGCATTTTCTTCATAAAGGCGGTTGCTCGTTCCATCCACATCAAAGTCTAGGCGATAGCAGAAAATGTGCTGATGGTTTGGACTGATTGTATACTGAAACAGAAGTGGATTAAATGGATCATCTGGCGGAGTCGTTTTCTGACTCGAACTTAGATATTCATCCAAACCTGTCAAATAGACCTGCACTTCTATTTTGCCATCTTGCTTGAAGATCCAGTAGAAGGCGTAATCATAGTTGCCGATACAATTCGTATGGGTCAACACGAGCTCTCTGCCTCGCCGTCCCTGCTTGATGCCTGTAAAGGCGTCATAATGGCGCCAAAGCATCCCCCCATCCTGCTCATAAATTGCAAAACCGTTCACCCATTGAAACAGAAGGCCTGTCTCCTGAACAAAAATGGGACTGTATAAGTTGGCATAAGGAGGCACATCCACTCCAGGCTGAAGCGAGGTGATATAGAGGCGGGTTTGATACTCACCAATGTCCAAAAAGTTATGATTCACAGTTCCCATGTCAGGACTTCCATAAATCGTTAACGCTTCTGCAAGGTTGGCTTGATAGAGCACGCTGCGATAATTAATGGGATCAGTACTATATTTCTGATCATTAAATTGAACCAGGTTTAACTGAAGTCCCCAAGTGGGGTGCAACGAAAAATGCATTTTCCAGCGATCCCAGGTCAGTGAGTTTCCACTTCCCTGAATGGTACAGCTGCCATTGTTGATGCTACTAGCGCCATCAATAACGAAGGAGGGACCATTAGGCATGCACATTTGAAGCGGGTTCAAGGTACGAAACTGATCATAGTAGAAGTTTGGAGGACAGTTGAAATTGGATAGTCCACTATTAATCGGGGTTGCGCCCATATCAGAAAACTGAATCATTTCGACGCAATCTCCCCCATCCGTATTGAACCAGACCATAATGCCTCCAATCGGCTGCAGGTAGTAGTTGACGACGGGGTTTATTGAGGTAAAATCTACTGGATAGTCCAGAATATAAGGCATTGCGTAATAGGCGCGTGGACGCGGCTTGCCTTCTAGATTTGGCATCCCGTCTGTGCACATGTCACAGCCATTATTTTTTTTAGCTTTGCATTTGCAAAGATTATTATTTTCACTGCATTTGAGATTGTCTAGACGCCCGTCGACCGCTACACACCAGTAGACGTTTGCGGTAGATGGATTTGATGTAGCTGTAATGCCTCTTGCAGCAAACGCAGCAAGGACTTGCGGGTTTGTGTTAAGAAAATTGATAATCGCTGTATTTTCATTATTTGTCCATGAAGGGCGCGCCTTGTCGATATGCTCCCACTTTTCAACCTTTGCGGTAAGCAGATTGACCACAGCAGCATGGTACTTATCATAGGTGGGACTAAAGACCGTAACAAAGGCGTGGCGTGGGAGGGGATCGCCAGTATGAAAAGCAAGTACATCCTTCTTTGGGGGCTGCTTGAGCTCGACGCGGTCGAACATCAGCTCTGGATCGGGTGTTGGATAGAGTCCTGTAATGTAGTTCGTGACAACTTGTACTGCCAGACACTGTTCGGCTGGGGTCAAAGGATCTAGCGGGAACGCAGGTGTCAATGTCACCGGGATCACCAGGGGTGTGCTGAGAGCGCCACAGACATCGCAAGTGGGGGGAAAGGTATCCATCGCGCAGGGTTGGGCTTGGAGGTCAGCTAGGAAACCTAGTGAGACAAGAGCTAAAAATATGAGCTTTTTCAAATTATTTCTCCTAATTTAGGGTTAATGTGTGTTGAGTTTAGCAGCCTTCTTAAATCAGGTAAATTAGATTTTTTTTTTACCAACCGCTTCACAAGAACTTCATTGTCTATAATTTCGATTTTTTTTATAACGTCTGCTTATGCGTATAGGCGTTATCGGAATCAATCACAAGCTGGCAGATTTGCAGCTGCGCGAGCAGCTGGCAAAGGCGTGTCAACGCCGTTTTGCCGCAGGGCATATTCTACACGCGCACCACACCTTTGTCCTGCTTTCCACCTGCAACCGCACAGAAGTTTATTTTTCATCGGAAGATCTGTCAGAGTCACACAGCTACCTGCTGACCTTTCTGCGGCAAGAGGTCAACGACGATTTTGATCAGAAGCTCTACTCTTTTTTCGGCATCGACTGCTTTCTGCACCTCTGCCGCGTCACAGCTGGTTTGGATAGCGCCATTGTGGCTGAAACAGAGATCCAGAGGCAGGTTAAAACCGCTTATGAAAGTACGGCGCCTTATAGCGTCCTTCCAAGCGAGCTGCACTACCTATTTCAGAAGTCGCTCAAAATTGCCAAAGAGGTGCGCACGAAGCTGCCCTTTAAACCTGGTGTCCCCGATCTTGAGCATGCCATCCTCAATGCCGGCTTACAGATCATTGAAAAGCCTGCCTCAGAGGTTAAAATCTTATTTGTCGGGGCTTCTGATATCAATATTAAAATTCTTCGCTTTCTTCGAGCAAAGCATTATGCCAATATTACTCTTTGCAATCGGACACCTGAGCGGGCAGAAGCGATTGCGGTCCACGAAGAGCTGAGACTGCTCAGCTGGCAAAATTTACACAGCTGGCCCTCTTATGATTGGGTGATCTTTGGCACTAAATCGCCTGAAATGCTGATTAATCCGCAAGATGTAAGAAGGACTGTGGAGGCCCCAAAACTGCTTATCGACCTGTCGGTGCCAAGAAATGTCAATCCCCTCTTGGACCAGCTGCCAAACATCACGCTTCTCAATATCGACCAGATTAATCAGACGCTTCAAGTGCGCCGTCACACTCTGTCAGAGAGGCTTTTGACAGCAGAGCAGATCATCACAGAGGCGGCAAAAAAACACATTCACCTTTTCCAGCAAAAATCGCGCGGCCGCTTAGCGCTCGCAACAGCTTAAAACCCGACTTGCCCCCATGCCAGAGTTGCTTAAAACTCCGCTTTGCCAGGATAGCGCGGGAAGGGAATGACATCGCGAATATTCTCCATTCCTGTCACGAACTGAATCAGCCGCTCAAAACCAACTCCAAAACCTGCGTGGGGCACTGAACCGAACTTGCGCAGCTCCAGGTACCAGCCGTAGTCTTCTGAGTGGAGCCCGAGCTCTTTCAGCTTCTGCTGAAGAACGTCGAGCCTCTCTTCTCTCTGGCTGCCGCCAATGATTTCTCCCACTTTGGGAACTAGGACATCCATGGCGGCCACAGTCTTCTGGTCTTCGTTGGCACGCATGTAGAAGGCTTTAATCTGCTTGGGGTAGTCGGTGATGATGACCGGCTTGGAGAAATATTCTTCAGCCAGATACCGTTCATGCTCAGACTGGAGGTCGAGTACCCCATTTGACAGGGTATTCAAAAGCCTTTCGCGTTTTCCAAGAATACGCACCGCATAAGTGTAGGTTGCCCTCTCAAAAGGGGTGTCGACGACATGCTGTAAGCGCGCAATTAAATCCTTGGAGACAATTTTTCAAAAAACTGGAGATCTTCATCGACAATTTTCCAAGACATATTTGAGGACATATTTGAGAAAGGCTTCTGCATAAATCCTGGTCGTCATTGATATCTGCGAAAGCCATTTCAGGCTCGATCATCCAAAATTCCGCTAGATGGCGCGAGGTGTTTGAATTTTCGGCGCGGAAAGTGGGGCCAAAAGTGTACACATCGGACAAGGCGCACGCATAGGCTTCAGCATTGAGCTGCCCTGAAACTGTAAGGTAAGTGGGTTTTGCAAAGAAGTCTTGCGCAAAGTCGACCTTTCCATCTGGAGTGCGCGGCAGGTTTGTCCACATCGAGAGTCGTCACGCGAAACATCTTTCCTGCCCCTTCGCAGTCGGATCCTGTGATGATGGGGGTGTGGAGGTAGAGAAACCCTTTCTCTTGAAAAAAGAGATGGGTCGCGAAGGCCAAGGCATTTCGCACGCGGGTGACAGCGCCAATTGTATTGGTGCGCGGCCTTAAGTGGGCGATCGAGCGCAAAAATTCGAAAGAGTGGCGCTTTTTCTGAAGCAGATAACTCTCAGGATCGCAGAGGCCGATAATTGTGATAGTTTTAGCTTGGACCTCATATTCCTGATTCTTGCCGGGACTTTCAACCACTGTTCCTGTCACTGCAATCGATACACCCGTAGAAAGTTGGGCGATAATGCGTTATAGCCAGGAATATTGGGATTGGCCACAATCTGAAAATTGGAGAAGGTAGACCCATCATTGATTTCGATAAAGGAGAAGGTCTTCTGATTGCGAACGGTCCGCACCCATCCTTTGAGCGTCACTTCTGTTCCTACAGGGGAGGGCGTCCTTCTCGGACTGTTTTTAAATCTTTAATTTTTGTGCGCATGAACTTCTCCTAACGCCATTTCTCTCAAAAGGCGAATTTCCTTTTCCCAGAGAGGCGGCCCTCCGGGTGTTTCTAAATACTTTGGCAGCTCGCGCGTCCTTGGGTCTGTCATTAAAAATTGAAAGGCTTCGAGACCAATCAGCCCCTTGCCTAAATCTGCATGGCGATCGACGCGGCTACCCTATTCCTTTGAGCGAATCGTTCATGTGAAACGCATAGAGGTGGTTGAGTCCAACGATGCGGTCAAACTCTTCTAAAGTGGCATTACAGGCCTCTTTAGTGCGAATGTCGTACCCAGCGGCAAAAATGTGGCAGGTGTCGATGCAGACGCCAATGGGCAATTTTTTTTCCACTCTTTCCACAATGTAGGCCAGCTCTTCGAAGCGCCATCCCACCGATGAGCCTTGCCCTGCCGTGCTTCCAGAAGAATGCGCAGCCTTTTTCCATGGAGGAGCGGAACATATTCAAGCAAACTCTTCGACAATATGATCCAGACACTCTTGCGGTTCGCTGCCCACTGCAGCCCCAGGATGAAAATCGAGATAGCTGATGTCGAGGGCCAAACAGCGCTCAATCTCGGCCGCAAAAGGCAGCGCGACTTTTTGTCAGATTTTCACCCTCGGGAGCCCCCAGGTTAATCAGGTAGCTATCGTGACTCATAATCTGCTTTAAACCTGTCGCTTGGAGCGCCTCCTTCCAGAGCGCAATCTCTTCCTTGGTAAACGTTTTGCCTTTCCATTGGCGCTGATTGGCGGTAAAGAGCTGAATCGTCGTCGCGCCAATTTTTTGCCCTTCTAAAAGGGCGTTATGGACGCCGCCCGCCGCAGAGGTATGGGCCCCGATCAAGAGTTTGTCAGTCATGGTTGAATTCTCCAGATGTGCTGCGATTCTAGCAGTGTGGCGACTTAAGGACAACACCTATAGAAAATGTTATAGAAAAAATTATACATTTAGACTTATAATAATATTGTTGGAGAATATACATATTTAGTGCAATTTAATACTCCTAAATAAGGAGATTGGTATGGCCGACTTTAATGTTGATAGTCAACATCGACATCATCAATTTAACACCGAGGATCAGGAAAAAGGCAACATCTCCATCAAGCAAAAAATGGGCATCCATAATACGCATGGAATCGTCCAAAAGGATGCCATTGAAGCCTCCTCGAGCAGCTACCACGAAGAGTATGTTCCCCCCGTAGATTCGCCCGTCCTCGAGGCATCAGACCCCAATGCCAGCAATGATCCTCCTAAAAAGTCAACCCGACAATCCAAATGTTAAATATAAAATGGCCTTCAGCCAGCAGTTAGCGCAATTGCCCCCTGAAGTGAGCGCCAAGGTGCGCTTTGCAAATGCCCATCCAGAAACGATCAAAGACCCCAAACTTCTCAACCTTGTTGCTACACTGAGAGCGGAGGCAGAGGCCGAAACGGAATCTTCCTATGGTTTAAGTAGCTGGGAAGCTCCCGAACCAGATGCAAAAAAACTGGATCAGCAGATTACGCAAAACTTGCATCGCAATTTTAAGAGCTTAGTGAAGGGCAACCCTGATGCTAAAGTTCTGACGCTAGCCCACTTCCATCCAGAACTAAGCGATACTTTAAGTCCAGAGCAGCAGAAACAATTAAATCAGTTTGAAAAAGAGGCCTATCAGGAAACGCAAGGACAGGAGGGCTTCCCCGATGGCTGGCAGCCACCGACCGACAGCTCCCCTTTCGACAATGGGGTGACCTCCCATTACGATCAGGCCTTTAATGAAGAGCTCTTGCAGCAGAAGGGCTTCACCCCAAAAGAGCGGCGCGCCCTAAAGACGCTGCACCACTTCCCCAAAGCGAAGGTCCCGGGCCGCGAGAAGTTGGAAAGTACCCTAAAAGAGCTCAATGCCAAAGCAAATCAGAGGACTAAAGAGCGCTTTGGTCTCCCCAAAAATTTTAAGGTCGCCTCCCAATCGGATGTTTACAAAGCCACCCTGATGGGCGGATTTAAGCACAACTTTACCAAGCAGGTGCAGGCAAAGCTGAACAAAGGGGAAATCTCGCAGGAGCAGGCCCAAAAACTGCTCAATTCGAAAGGAATGGATCCTTCTAAAATCCCCTCCAACTTGCAGGCTATTTACAGCCAGGTGCGCCAGAGCGCCTCCAAAGCTACGTCTGAACAATTTCAGCTGCCCGAGAAATGGCAGCCCAGCTCAAGCGAGGGGGAGACTCAAGGCAGCAGCAGTGGAGAAGCCACAGTCCGCAATGCCGATGGAACCGTTCGCATCCGCGCCAATACTGCAATCTCGAGTGGAGGTGAGGGGGGCAGTGGAGGGGAACCCGATGACCTGACAGCAGAGAATACCAAAACTGCCGGAACAAGCGCGGCCGGAGCGACCTCGTCTACAGATCTCACGGCAAATATAAACGCTGCTGCTAATCTTGCCCTTACTCCCTTTCCAGGAGAGCAGCTCTATCGCGATTTAACTACGGCCGGAAGTGCTATAGATTACTACAAACAGGCCACAGGGGTCGCGGGTAACCTATTCTCTAAATATTTAACAGGAAGCGGTCAGATGACGATGGGCGACGCCATGATGGCCGTCAGCTCGGCGCTCGATGGTCTGCGCGACTTTGTGTATGCGCAAGAAACGGCCTTAGTAAAAGTGCAACAAACAATGGCTCAGGCAGAAACATCTGTCTCCCTGGGAGAAATTCAAAAAGAGCAGCAGGAGCAGGCAGCGGCGAATCAGCAACCTCAAGAGAATGACTTCTATAAATTTCTCGATTGGCTCGGCAAAACCCTCCATCTGACAGGCCTCACAAATATTATTAAAGGGGCTTTTGAGCTCCTCGCTTGGGCTGTCAACGTCATCACCGGCGGCGCGATTAGCATGATCAATCAGGCCGCAGGCACTGCCCCCGCCTATGAAAACCCGCTGGAAATGCTCGGTTGGATCAACTCCGATCAAGCTCAGACCTGCGACTTTGCCTTAGGCATTGTGATGATGGTCGTAGAAATGGCTGCCTCTGTCGTCGTTGCCCAGCCGGAACTTGTGCTGGGAGAAATTGCAGAAATGAGCGTGGAAGCGACCGAATTTGCTGCTGAAACAGCGACAACCATTGCAGAAGCTGGCGCTGATGCGGGTGTAGAAGCTGCTGGACAGGGAGTGCAAGCCGGCTTGGATGCGATGGTTAGCTCGATGTCAGATGCATCCGATGCTCTTGATGCTTCAACAGAATCTGCTGAAGATGTCACGAGCGATGTCGCTGACGCAACTACCCAGAGCGTCAAAACCTCCTCAAAAGCAGAAGAGGCTGCTCAAACGACCGAAGAAGAAATTGCACAAAACTATCAAAGCCTCGCAAAGGATGTTGATGTAGTAGAGACTTCTGCCGAAGGCAGTGTTGAAGAGGCCAGTGCAGCGCTTCGAATTTTTAAGACTATCGGAAAAGAACTTCTGAACCTAGTTGGTGTTGGAGGTATTGAAGACATCGTGGATGCTACCCAAATTGTCGGTAAAGGAATTGAAAAACAGATCCTGCAAACTACCATAAAACAAGCTGTAAAAAGTGGCGTGGAAAAGATTGGGGAAAAGATCATTGACAAAGGAGTAAGTCAAGCGATGTCCAAGGGTAAACAGGGGGCTGAAGATGTTGCTGGGGAAGTAGGAGAAGAAGCTGAAGTGGGCGCCACTTCAGCTGCAGGGGCAAAAAAAATAACTCAAGTCATAAAGCAGATCGTCAAAAATAATCCTAACTTCAAAAAGGAAATTCAAGAATTGGCAGAACAGGCTGAAAAAGATGCTCAAGATTCAGCAGCCGGAGCTGCAGCAAAAGGTGCAAAAGCCGCAGCAAAAGATGCAAAAGATGCCAGTAAAGCCTCCACAAAAGCGGCTGATGACACTAGCGAAGTAGCCGATGTGACGACAGAACAGGCAGCAAAAGCTGGCGGTTCAAAGAGCAAAACGGTCACCCTTTTCAAAAAGGGCATGATGACGGTAGACGAAGAGGAGCCCGAAGAAAAGCTAGCAGAAACAGCGGCAAAGAATGCATCAAAAACAAAAGGTAAAGCAAAAGAGCTGACAAAGACAGAAAAAGCAAAACTTCAAGAAGCTGTCACAAATGCTGGGAAGAAGGCTAGACTTAAACAACTGCGGGAAGTTGCTAGAAATGAGAAATCTTTTAACGAATTTAAATCAAAATCGATAGAAAATATAAAAAAAGAATTAACAAAAACTGAAGAAGATCTTAAACAAGCAGAAAGCTCCGTTCAAAAGACCATGCTAAAAGACAAAATGGACAAGCTTAACAGTAGCCTAGAGGAGTTTAACAAACTCACTCAAAAAGAATACAAAGCAAAAATTGACAAGTTATTTCAAAAACTCAAGACCCCCATCCCATCGCTAAAAGACTATGTTAAAGCCGCAACTAAAGGGCTAACGGGACTCCACAAAGCGCATGAGGGTTGGGAAGCTGTCAAAGGATGGATCGGCAAACAGGTGCTGCAGGGCTTAAAGAAAGCGGCAAAAGCGACCAAATTGACAAAACTTGGAAAGAAAATCGAAACCAAGATGGGCGAATCAAAAGTAGGAAGAGCCCTACTCGATGCAGGAACCGAAGTGATCGCACGAACAATGGGTGGCTCTGAGACGCATCTTGGAAGTGCTCTTGATCGGGATCTGGCAGACGCTGAAGACGAAACGAGATTGCAACGAAGGCTAGAAAAGGCCTCTAAACATATAATCAGAGAGCGCGAAACAGCTCAATTCCAGTTCATGATGGACATCAAAGACTATCTCCAAGATGCCATCCAATTTGCTTCTGACACAGCCCAAGGCATGATGCTGATGAAACAAGCAGACACGGTTGAACAGCAGGCAGAGTTTCAAGCATGGGTAGAAGAGATAGACACCTACCTTGCCATGATCAAAAAAGCTGAAGATGCCACCCTGAAGAGTTTACAAGACTGTGCGGGCTGGATCAATGATATCAACCAGCAAGAATCGGGCTATTGGAAAAAAATGTCCATTCGCTATATAGCGGCTTAAAGGGGCAATATGACAGACGACATGGAGACAGAGGATGAACGACCCGAGCTGACACACTTCCAAGTAGCTCCCGAGCGCTGGAAACCAGAGCCCGAAGTTGAAGATCAGATCTTGGAGACTGTCAAGGACATTCTCCCTCTCAAATTGCGCCCCTCTGATAGAGATTTAGAGAAATTTTATGATCTCGCCTACCAGCTCTACAAATCGGGCCAATATAAATCGGCCCTTCCCTATTTTAAAATGCTGAATGTGATCCATCCCAAGCATCCAAAATATGTGATGGCGGCAGCTGCGTGCTGCCAGATGTTGAAGGACTATGAGCCCGCAATTGCCCTCTATTCCATCGCAGCCATCCTCGATCCGCAAAATCCGATGCCGCAGTATTATATTGCAGGCTGCAGTATCAAATTGAAAGAGACCTTTGGAGCTCTCATCGCACTCGAAATGGGGGTCCTTCGCTGTACAACCCCCCAGTATCAAGCCATAAAAGATCGCATGGAGATGATGATGACCAACCTTCATCGCGAACTCGAAGAAAAAAAGGCGGCAGGTTTGCCCCTGTTTAATTTTCCTAATACTGAACTAAAATCTTAAAGCTTTGACATTCCCCTCCTGACGCGCTAAATTGGTTGTCAATTCTATGCAAGACACCACTCACACCCTAGCGAAGTCAGCCCGCCGCTTTTTCTCGGGCACGATGCTCAGCCGTCTCACAGGCCTCCTGCGCGATATGGCGATGGGCGCAGCTTTTGGAACTCAAGAAGCTGTGGCTGCTTTCTTAGTGGCTTTTCGCCTCTCCCATCTCATGCGACGCCTACTCGGCGAAGGGGCACTGCAAACCGCTTTTGTTCCTCAATTTGAAAAACTAAAGGGGAAAAATCCTAAGCAGGCAGGCCTCTTTTTCCGCGATTTAAATGTCGCACTGACCCTTCTTCTATCCCTACTCATCGGGATCGCGATGGCTGGCCTTGGAGGCGCGCTCCTTTTCATAGAGTTAGCTCCTGGGAATCGAGAAATCATCCTCCTCACCCTTCTCATGATGCCAAGCCTCCTCTTTATCTGCCTTTTTGGGCTCAACACCTCTTTGCTGCAGTGCGAGAAGAGCTATTTTACTCCCAGCGTGGCCCCTGTCGCCTTCAATCTCGTCTGGGTGGCGGGGGTGATTTGCCTCTGGACACTTTCCCCTGCAGCTGCCATGCCGTGGCTCTCTCTCTTCATCATCTTCGCCTGTGTCGCCCAGTGGCTCTTTACGCTGCCAAAAGCTTTGAAAATCATACGTCAGCTAGGCGTAGAAGACATGGGGCAAGGCTTATCATTCTACACAAAAGAGCTTGGCGGCATGCTCAAACCACTTTTTTTAGGCATAGCGGGTGTTGCTGCCTCACAGGTTAGCAATGCGCTTGACCCTCTTTTTGCGCGCTATGCGGACCCGGAAGGGCCAGCCTTCCTCTGGTATGCGATCCGCGTGCAGCAGCTGCCCCTCGCCCTCTTTGGGATCGCTATTTCGGGCGCGCTTCTTCCTCCCCTCTCTCGCGCAAGTACTGTTGGCGACTGGCCCAAGTTTCGCCAATTTCTTGATTTAGCCCTAAGAAAGGGGCTAGCCTTGATGCTGCCTATTACAGTCGCCATTTTTCTGCTTGGTGATCGCAGCATCAGCCTCCTCTATGGGCGGGGAGAGTTTAGCAACCAGGCTGTTTTAAAAACGACGCAATGCCTCTGGGCCTATGGCGTCGGGCTCATTCCGATGACTCTCGTTCTCTTTTTAGCGCCCGCCTTCTATGCCCAGCACAATTATCGCGTGCCAACGCTTGCATCTCTTTTTTCTGTGGGATTGAACCTGCTGCTCAATACGCTGCTCGTCACCCATTTAGGCTGCGGAGCGGCAGCGGTTGCCTTGTCGACAAGTCTATGCGCGTGGGTCAATTTTGCCATTCTTGCTTGTGCCTTGCGCAAAAACAGGGAAGTTTCGCTCGAGCCGCAGTTTTTCTACCATCTGAGCAAGGTCACCTTTGCAACAGCCGCGGCGGCAGCGATCTGCTGGATCGCCCTGTCGGCCTTTGGCCAAGAGCTCTCCCTTAAACAGATCGCCACAGGAGTGCCCCCCTCCTTTTCCCGCCACTTTGCTGACCAGGCCACGCAACTTGTTCTGCCGAGTGCCCTCTTTGGCCTCTCTCTTCTCGCCACAGCTTGGATCGTGAAAGCAGAAGACATTCTGGCTTTGCTTAGAAAATAAAAAGCCTTGCACATTCATGCAAGGCTTTTTGAGAAAATAATTTCGGAAAATGCTTTAGGTTGTATGGGCGAGGAAGTCGCAAATTTCAGGAAGATTGATCTCGATCGGCCAAGGCAGCTGATGCGCAGATGGCCTTGCAACCAGTGTCCCGGCAAAATGTTCATGATCGGGAGAGAGATACTCGGGAACTGAGCGCTGGGCGCTGTCGATAGCTTCTCTGACTGTTTTGATATTGCGCGACTTTTCTCTTACGGAAATGGTCATTCCAGGACGCACCTGGAAGGAGCGGCGATCAACCTTTTTTCCATCTACGAGGATATGTCCGTGCGAAACGAGCTGATGCGCTGCGAAAATTGTAGGAGCCAGCTTGAGGCGATAGACGATGTTATCCAAGCGACATTCGAGGAACTCAGCAAGAAGTTCTGCTGTATTGCCCTGCTTGCGGAGCGCTTTTTTATAATAGTTGACGAGCTGTTTCTCGCTGAGCATCCCATAAACGGCTTTGAGCTTCTGCTTTTCTTCCAGGAGTAGGCCGTAATCGGACTTTTTGCGGCGTCGTGCACCGTGAACTCCAGGAGGATTCGGCTTATGCAGCAGCGGATTGCGCGTGCGGCCGAAAATGTTAAGCCCAAAACGACGAGCGATGCGATTTTTCTTACCTGTGTAGCGTGCCATCTGTTCTCCTAACAATTGAAACAGCCATTATTCCATAGGGAATCATTTTTCAACAAGAGAAACTTCAGCGAAAACTTCAGCTTTGCACAAAACCCCCATTTTTATAGTGTGAGAATATGAATGATTCCCCCACCCTTGCGATTCTCGACCAGATCAGCGAAGGAGTTCTGCTCGTCAACCCTAGCGGAGAGATTGCCTTTCACAACACGGCTTCTGCACAAATATTTGATAATGAACATGTTACAGATACTTTTTTTGGCTTCTCTCTCAAGGAGGATAAGCCACCTGAGAAATTTTTATTTACTTTCAAAGATAAAGAGCTCTCCATCCGCACCCGTTTTCTTGATCGCAACCTCCTTCTCATCATCCAGGATGTGACTGAGGAGAAAAAACTGGAAACGCTCGCAGCCCGCCACGACCGGATGAAGGAGCTTGGCGACATCGTGGCCAAAGTCGCCCATGAAATTCGCAACCCTCTCGGCGGGATCCGCGGGTTTGCCTCCCTTCTCCATCGCGATTTGAAGGCGCAGCCGGAACTCCAAGAGATGGCGCAGCATATCATTGAAGGCTCTGATCACCTCAGCCGCTTTGTCACAAGCGTTCTCAACTATTCGCGCCCGACCCAGGTGCATCTGCAACCCTGTGACCTCAATCTCCTTGTCGAGGAGCTCATCGTCCATGTGAAGGCGGATAGCACATTAGACGCGCGCATCGCGCTCACCTCTCATCTGGCCCCGACTCCCCTCCTAGCACATGTCGACGCTCCCCTCTTGCAATCCGCCCTCCTTAACCTCGTCGTCAATGCCATCCAGGCTATGCCAGAGGGGGGATCGCTCTCAATTGCAATCAACCAGCAAGAGGACCTAGCGATCTTGCAGGTGAGCGATACAGGGATCGGAATCCCCCCTGAAAATATTCCTAAACTCTTTTCTCCCTTTTTCACGACTCGCTCGAGCGGCAATGGCTTTGGTTTAGCTGAAGTGAAAAAGATCGTCCAGGCACATGCCGGAACGGTCAGTGTGGAGTCGGAGCCGGGTAAAGGGACAACTTTTACAATTAATATTCCTCTCAGGAGCGCCTTATGAAAATTGAAAAAATCTTAGTTGTGGATGACGAGCCGCTCGTTCGCAATTTTCTAGCCGAAACGTTGCGCAGGAGTGGGATGGAAGTAGCAACTGCGGAAAATGGGCGCGCCGCAAAGCAGCTTCTCAAGGAGAACCCTTACGACCTAGTGATCACCGACATGAAAATGCCCGATATTACCGGCATCGAAATCCTTCGCAGCATTAAAGAGAGCTCTCCAGGCACGCTGGTAGTCGTGATCACTGCATTTGGAAGCATTGAAAATGCCGTAGAAGCAATGCGAATTGGGGCTTTTGATTACCTTCTGAAGCCCTTTTCACCCGATACCATTGAAGCGCTGATTGAAAAGGCCCAAGGGCACCGCTCACTCCTTGCAGAAAATGATTACCTGCGCCAGCATGTCTCCAGCGGAGGCCATCCCGCTTTTCAGGTCATTGGCGAAAGCCCAGCGATGCAAAAAATCCTTTCAGACGTTTCACAAGCCGCCAAAAGCAATGCCAGCATCTTCATCACAGGCGAATCGGGGACGGGAAAAGAGGTCATTGCGCGCGCCATCCACGCCCAATCCCAAAGAGCGCAAAAGCCCTTCATCAAGGTCAACTGCGCAGCCGTCCCCGATACTCTGGTAGAATCGGAATTTTTTGGACATGAAAAGGGGGCTTTTACGGGAGCGTCAGCTAAAAAATTGGGCCGTTTTGAACTGAGCTCTGGCGGCACTCTCCTTCTGGATGAAATCACTGAAATCCCACTCATGCTACAGCCAAAGCTGCTCCGCGCCATTCAAGAGCAGGAATTTGAAAGAGTCGGCGGCACAAAACCTGTCAAAGTCGACGTGCGCCTCATCTCCACCTCCAACCGCGACATCAAAGAGGCCATTGCCGAAAAAGTGCTGCGCGAAGACCTTTTTTATCGTTTAAATGTCATTCCGGTCCATCTGCCCCCTTTGCGTGAGCGCAAAGAGGATATTCTTCCCCTCGCCCGCTACTTTTTGACACGCTTGTGTCTGGAAAATCATAAAGAGCAAAAATCATTCGACCGGCAGGCAGAAGAGAAGCTGCTCAGCTATCCCTGGCCTGGCAATGTGCGCGAGCTGGCCAATGTGATTGAACGGGCCGTCGTGATGGATGATTCCCCTGTCATTGCTCCTGAGAGGCTTTTCTTGGAAAAAAACGCGCAGTCGCTCACCAAATTGGTGAGCAGAAATGCGGCCAAGTTGTGAGCTTATCTCACCACTCTCGTTCCATCAGCCCCATAGAGCTCCGCTTCCACAAGACGCCCCTGGTCATAGGTCAACCGTGTCTTTATGACACCTGTAGGATAGAAATACTCCTGGACCCCATGCCACTCCCCTTTGTGGAAATGCTGCAGGGCATAGAGTTTGCCTGAGGAGTAGTACCAGCGGCTTTCCCCCTCTCTTTTGCCTTTGACGTAGAGAGTATGGGCAAGAAGCTGCCCCTTTTTTGAATAGAAGGTCGAGGGACCATGGAGAAGCCCCTTTAGATAAAACATTTCCGCTTTAAGGCTGCCGTCGGGATAATAGAGACGGCACTGCCCGTCTAAAATGCCCTCTTTTTCGATGCGGCACTCCTCTGCGGGTTGGCCATATTGGCGCAAGACTCGGACAAGGTGCCCAGAAGCCACTTTTTGCCCCTCGGTTGGCTTTTCAGGTAGGAGAACGGGAGAAAAATGTAACGTCTTTTGTGAATAGGGCGGCAGTTCTACTTTACGCGCGCGAGGTGGCTTGCTCTTTTCCTCCTTTTCTAAAGCCATTTCGATCAGTCCCACATTGACTTCCGCGACTTGGCGCAAAAACTGCATGCGTTTGACATTGATGGCGACTTTCTTCAGTTGGCGCGTTTTTTCATCTTCTTCTCTGATTTCTTGAAGTTCATGATTTAAAAGGCGCGCCTGCACCTGATTAAACATATCCAGCAGATCGGTGTAGCCAGGCTCCTCAGCAAGCTCTGTTTCGGCAAGGGCTGCACGACCGCTCTGCAGAACGGGTTTCTTAGACTCGATCTTCTGTTTCTGTTCTTCAGCATCCTCTATCAGAATGCCGAAGGCCTCATCGCAGCGCTTTAAACTCCCCTTCAGCTCCTGAAATAGAGCGCGCATTTTCGGTTTTGTCACCTGAGGCATGGTGCTATTTTGAATCTCCCCTTGCAAGCGATCATGGATTGGGTAGCTCCTCTTGAGATAGCGCTTTACAATGGCTTTAAAAGACTCGTTTGGAACTTCTGGAAACCCTAACCCCCCTTCTGTGCAGTTGAAAAGGGTGACATCGGGATGATCTTTTGCAAATTCTCCTATCCAATCTGCCTCCGCCACCCATTTCCACAGGGTGTAAAGAGGCTTCCCATAAATATCTTTTTGCAGAAGAGGCCGCGAGTCAAAATCATCGATCTGAAGCAGGCTGTCAGGATCAAAGCGCACCTCTTTCTCAACTCCTGGAGCATACGTTTTCATGCCCGTATAACCTAAGTCCATCCCGACAAAAATAATGGGATCGCATCCGAGCTGGTAGGCGATCTGCAGAGAAAAATTGATGACGTTGTGACCTTCATCTAAAAACTCATGCTGGATCTTGAAGCGCTCTTCAAAAAAGTCCCCGACATCATAGCCTCCGCATCCTGGGATATAAAGGCGCGGTCCATGAATCATATCGAAAGCTTCATGGTAGAGGCGATTGCGGTAATAATAGGGCACAACGAATGCCGTATTTTGACTCAGCCGTTCAAACTGGGCGGGGTTGGGATCGATGCCGGCTCCTAAATGGGGCTGGATGCCTGCCGCATTAAGCACATTCATGGCGGAGCCGCCGGCGAAGATTAGGGCTTTATCGAGCTGCTTGCCCAAAAGAGACAGCTGATGTTCGAGTGAGGGTCCGGCCCCACAGATGATGGCAGGCACTTTGCGAAAGGAGCCAAATGTTTTTGTTCCGAGATAGGATCCTGGAAGCTCAAGCATGTTCTGGTAAAAATTGATAAAGAAAGCGCCGCCAAACCTCAGGTACTCATCAACCAGGGCATTTTTGACGGCAGCATCATAAGCAATCTGATGGCGCAGCTCTTTAAAAAGGACTTTCTGTTTCTTGGCATAAAATTGGAGCGGTGTCACAATTAACCGCTTCATCGCGAAGTTCCAATAGAGCAGCTCGAAAACGGCCTCATTGTCTTTGAGATCTTCGAAATAGAGCACTTGAACTTGGGGATCTTTCAGAATCTCAACAGCCTGTTCTGTTTCAAAGAAGCGGTGTAGAACCGCTAAATCATTTTCAAGAAAGATTAAACGCCTTTTTGGCTCACTGATGAGCCACTTCTTCGCGGCCTCATAGTAGTATCCAAGTCCTACTCCAAAGACATAAATGACGGGAACTTCTTCGAGCTGTAGGGAGCCAAACCAGCTCTTGGCCTCTTCTACCGCACCCTTTTGAGAATGATAATAGCCCGCATGACTCTTAAGGTTGAGCTCTCCCTTTGCTGTTTCGCAAAAAACCAAATCGCGACAATCGAGATATTGCAGCCGCACAGCATGCTTAGGGTCCACTTTAGCCCAGCGGGCAATGTTTTGTTGGAAGAGTGTCATAAAATCTTGTATATCATACTATCGGACACGCGTCTATATCGCGCCATCCTAACACGTTTCCGCTTGACCTCACCTGATTGCGATCCCCCGCATAAATTAAAACCCGACTTGCGCCCTATCAATGACTCATCTGATGCGCGCTTGTTTTGGAGGCTAAAACGGGGCAATTTTCGCCTACTTTACTCAAGTATGTCAAAAATTGCCCCGTTTTAGCCTCCAAAAAATCGCATCATCAGCTGAATCACCGCTAGGGCGCAAATCGGGTTTAAATCGCGTTTAAATCATGACACCTTTACAATTTGTAAATACAATTTACGTATTGTACAAAATAAGCGTGAATTTAAGCAAGATGCTCTCGCGCTTTGATTTTCTCGATATCTTTTGAAGCTTTTTCAATCGATTCCATCAGCTCTTTTGATTTTTTCAGCATCTCATCCAAGGGATGGTCCGGGAGAGAGTGCTGCTGATGCACCAGTTTCCCGCTCTCATCCCACATGGAAAGATCAAACTGGAGAGGATTTTCGAAAAAAACAATCTCTTTCGCAAGACGTCCATTAAGATGCCAGGTGCGCGATTTGTCCTTAGGCAGCCCATTTTGATAGTGCGATTCGATCAGCAAAAGGCCGGTCTCATCCCAATAATTTTCTTGTCCCTGCAGGCGCCCTTCTGAAAAATGGAGGTGGCGCTTGCGGCGCCCATTGGGATGATAAAGAATCACCTCCCCATGAAGGTGCCCCTCTTTGTAGTTTATAACTGTCTTCAACTTCCCGTCTGGGTAGTAATATTCCTGTCTGCCGTGTGGCACTCCTTCGCGGAAACGTTGGAGGCTGCACAGTTGACCTGAAAGGGTGTATTGCCAACTTTTTCCTACTCGCTGATCGTTCCAGAACCAGCCGCGTGCAAGAAGTTGCCCTTCGCTGCTATAAAAAGAGCTCGGTCCGTGGCGAAGACCTTCCCTATAGAAAACTTGGCCCTCGATTGTGCCATCGGGATAGAAGAGAAGCGCTTCTCCATCCCAAACATCGGGTTGTAGGGTGACAAACACCGGCTCACGGCTGTGGATCTTCTTCTGCTCTTCTGAAAAGCGTTTTGGATGAAAGGGCTCTTCATAAGCGATGTTTAACTCCTGATCCTTGATAGTCAGGGTCCCATTTTCAAAAAGGTAAACATCCTGCGATTCTATTTCTGGCAGTACTTCAGGGACAACCGCATAACTCTCAAGCCGTTCGCACCATTTTTGATAACTCCTTAACCCCTCTTTGACATTTTTAACATGAAACTCAGCATATTCTTTGAGAAATGTAATCCGCGCTTTTTCGAGCCTATATAAGATCTGCATCCTCTTTTTGCCGCTATACTGGTCGGGAAAAAATTCCAGTTTCTTCCATTCAACCGCTGAAAATCTCATAAACCATCGATTCCACTCATCCAAAAAATAGCGATGCGCATCTTCGCTTTCTAAATCATGCTGAAGAAGTACCATGCGTCCTGTCATTAACTGCGCCAACTCTTCTCCTTTATCCAGGCGCGCTTTTAAAAGCTCAAGCTCTTCAAGAATCCCCTGAAGCGGTTCAATCGATTTTTCAAGGCTTGTGGACCACTTCTCCATAGCTTCTTTAATTTTATCTTCTGTAATGTGCTGAAAACGGCTCTGCTCAATTTCAGTATGAATCCAGTTTTTAAGGTCATATCCATGTGTGAGCTTCTTTTGAACCACTTCATTGAGAGGAAAATGGGGGACTTCCAGAATGCGCAACCCCCCTTCAGTCGCATTAATGGCTGTCACATTGGGATGATTTTGGGAAAACTCGCTAAAAAAGCTGGCCTCCTGGACCCACTCCCATTTCGTTAAAACCTCATTTCCCTCCACATTAATGCCTGGGATTGTACGAACTTTTTCCATAAGCCGCTCATGATGCCTTCGGTCGTCGGAAGGGTGGGCCGTAACCCCTTCTGCATAGCGCTTAGAGTCTGTATAAGCTAGATCCATGCCCACCAAAATGATGGGATTGCTCCCCAGTACTGATGCGAGTGATTCACAAACATTGGAGGTGCTAACGGCACCCTGTACAGGTGACTCAGGAATTTGAAGTTCCCTGTTAAACCAGACAGGGATTTCAAAAGGCATAATATTTCCTGCAAAGAGACGCGGCCCATGGACTTTTCTAAAAGCCCCATGGTTAAATCGGTACATATAAAAGACTGGAAGCTCAAATGCCGTATTCGTCATCCAGCGGCTTTCTTGCGATGAAGTTGGATCCATCCCCGCTCCAAAATGGGGCTGTATGCCATACCGATTTAAGATATTTAACGCCGATCCTGCCCCAAAGAGCAGGGCGCGATCCTCAAGCGATTTTAAGAGTGGCAGCTGTTTAGTGATCGAGGGACCTGCCCCGCAAATAATGGCTGGAACCGATGTAAATTTTTGGAGGAGGTGATGGGCAGAGTAGTTATGAGCCAGATAGGGAAGATTAAAATAGAAGTTCTCGTAAGTAAGGCTTTGAAGGGTGATTAAAGATTCTCTGTACCACAGAGCCTCCCCAAGATTAATTTTAGTACTTGGCCACAGATCAGCTGAAAGGTAACTGCATGCTCTTTTTTATATAAGGGAAGAGCTTCAAAAACTATGGGAACTCCGGCAAATGACCAGAAGCTCCACTCAAACTGCTGCCGAAATTTTCCCCAATCCGTTTCACCGGGTGTGGGAAAATATTGAATGAACACCTGGGAATCTTTCAAAATGCGGGAAGCATTCTCCGTTTCCAAAAAGCGGTGGAGAAGGGCTAAATCATCCTCAATAAAAAAGAGGAGACGGCTAGAATCTCGACTAAGCCACTCCTTTAAGGCTTCATAAATATATCCAAGGCCAATTCCATAGAGAATGATTACTTTTATACCTAACGGGCTTAAGGCCTCTACCCACTCCTGCGCCTCTTCTAGCCCCCCTTCCTGGGAATGGTAATAGATCTCTTGTCCGCTTTTTTTTAAGTTAAGCTCTCCTTTAGCAGTCTTGCAAAACTGTAAGTGTTCACAGCTGACATCCTCGACCGCAAAAGCTGCCTGAGGGCACATAGAGGCAAATCGATCCAGATTTTTCTGAAAGAGGGTGTTCTGATCTTCATACGGATCCATCTTTACCCTGTTCCTTTTTTTCCGATTTTTTTTCTTTCTCTCTGTTTTTTTCTTCGATATCTTTAAGTTTTTTGGACAAAAACCCAAGCGTTACGACTAAAGAATTTTGAATCTTGTTAATCTCCTTTGAGATATCTGTAGACATCAGTTGGACCTGCTGTTCCACTTCACGTCTTGCTGATGGGCCCTTCCAAAACCTTTCATCCTCATGAGTAGACTGAAAGCCCGATTCGTCGATCAGCTTTTTGCTGATCCTTTTTAAATTTTCGATCTCTTTTTGAATCTCCTGTACGGCCATTAGAGGAGGCTCTTCCGACCCTTTATTTTTGTCTTTCACCCCTAAAATAGTGTCTACTAAAGGTTTTAAAGAATCAACCTGCCGCACAACTTCACTTAAGGTATTGGTCAATTTATTCGTCTGCTGGGCCACTTGATCAAAGTAATCCCCCGTCACTCTGCGCTCCAACAAATAGGGAGACCCTGCAGCATCCCACTCACGAATTAAAAAATTGCGCGGATCTGATTCAAAAACAATCTCCAGCGCCATAATTCCATTTTCATGCCACTGTCGAGCCGTTCCTTTAGGCTCATCGCGATCAAATTCAGCTTCAATCAACAACGTGCCTAGCTCGTTCCAAATTTTCTCAACGCCATCCCGCTTGCCATTAACAAAATAGAGCTGCCGCTTGAGCTGACCGGTCGGATAGTAGAGTCTAACCTCTCCATGAAGTTTTCCCATCGCATAGGGAAGAACTGCCTTGAGCGTTCCATCAGGATAAAATGTCTCCTGATTGCCTTGCCAGACCCCTTCGCGATATCTTTGAATTTTAGCCACTTTCCCTTCAGATGTATAGGAAATGGCTTTTCCCTCTCTTTTTCCCCTGATAAACCAGTGTTGGGAGAGAAGCTGTCCCTCTTCGCTGAAATAGCTAGAGGGCCCATGCAATTTTTTCTCAAGCGCGTACTGCTCGACAGCTAGCTGGCCATTGGGATGATTCTCGCGCAAAATATCCTGCGCTGGGTCGGGTCGAAGGACTCTCTAATATCAAGGCCGAGTTCTGGATCTACGATTGTGAGCTTCCCATTTTCGTAAGAGTAGATAGCGTCAGGAGAAAAAAGCTGATTGATTCGATTTTCAGAATTCGAAGTCGTGCGCATCAGAATCTGTAATTGGCAATTTGCTTCTTCTTTAAGCTGCTTTTCAAGAATTTCTTTAATCGCTTTGGCCGTTTCTCTTAAAAAAACAAACCTCATCGCATTCAGATGTGCCTTTGGATTTTGACGGCTTTAGCCCCTAAAGTGTGAAATTCAGAACGAATCTCATCATAGTCAAGAGCGTGAAGCTCTAGAAAATGATCGCTATAGACCTCGAGGATCTGTGTAAACGCTATCTCTTCTAACAGCTCTTCCAAGGCTTTTAAACCCTCCTCCGAAAGAATGGGAGCTTCAATATCATAGCGGTATTTGCGCACCGTGTCTTCACACTCCTTTTGCACAGTACGGCAAAGAAACTCGGAGCGATCGAGGCTCACTAGCAAAATTCCCATTTTTTCGACAATGGCCTGACGCGTCACTCCTTCAGGCAATTTTGCCTCCGCAATCTTATCATGGGTCATGCCTTCAAAATCGTACTGACGCGTTAGAAGATTTTCCGCAACATCAGC
This sequence comes from uncultured Parachlamydiaceae bacterium, assembly GCA_963745935.1. Lineage (GTDB taxonomy): Bacteria > Chlamydiota > Chlamydiia > Chlamydiales > Parachlamydiaceae > JAJFUZ01. Next base: position 34,219 of record CAVUZO010000002.1, on the reverse strand, counting down.
AAGTGGAAAATTGGGAATTCCAGAAAATCCAATTCCCCCTTCTGTGGAGTTAATTAAAACCTTGTTCCCATGAAGCTGAGCAAATTGGGCAAACCAGAGAGATTCTGCGACCCACTTCCAAAGAGTAAAGGTGGGTTGACCGAAGATATCATCTTTTACAATGACATCTTCATCAATCGACTTTGTTCCAAAATAGTCTTTGCGATTATGGATGGGATGGTTAAGCACTCCTGGAGCGTAAGATTTTTCGTTTGTATAGGCCAGATCGAGGCCCACTAAAATGATCGGATTGCACCCCATCGCATGGGCAATGGCCAAACTGAAATTGACCACATTGCATCCCTCTTGGATATCCAGATCCTGCTTGATTCCAAGCTCCTCTTCGAACCAAGAGGAGATGGGATACCCCGCCGTGCCGTTGATGTAGAGATGCTTGCCGTGAATAAGTTCTAAAGCTTTATGGAAAAGGCGGTTGCGATAAAAGAAAGGAATCTCAAAAGCTTGATTCATGATGAGGCGCGTAAACTGCGCCCGGTTCGGATCAATTCCCACTCCAAAGTGAGGAAGGAAGTCCGCCGCATTGAGGGCATTCATGGCTGTCCCACCAGCGAAGATCAAGGCTCTATCGCGCAATTGGGTCAAAACAGGCAAGTTCTTTTCAAGCGACGGTCCTGCACCGCAAATAATCGCAGGAATATTCGCAAAGTGGCCAAACAGTTTTACACCAAGAGCTGCCTCTGGAAGGAGCAGAAGATTGCGAAAGTAGTTCCCGAAAAAGCTACGCCCATTGCCGCTATATTCCATTGAGGCGGCGCTCTTTAAATTTAAGGTAAATTCGATCTTTGACTTGAGCTCGATGTAGTATCTTTCCCGCGTTCTTTTGTAAAATTGTGATCCGCTGATTCGAAACGGGAGCAGCATAAATGGGGTGATAGCATTCTCTAAATGCCGATCTATCAAGATCAGCCGGACCTGCTTATCGTTTAAAACCTCTTCGGCTCGCTCTGTGTGCAGCAGTTGATAGATTACTTCTGCTTTATCTTCAAGAAAGACAAGATGGCGCCCCTCATCCTCTTTTAGCCAAGATTTTGCCGCTTCATAAAAATAGGCGAGCCCGACGCCAAAATAAAAGATCACTTTTATGCCCTGAAGATCTAGAGCTTCAAACTCTAATTTTGCCTCTTCAGAAGGATTATTTTCCGAATGAAAATAGCGAATCGCTCCTTCAGTTTCTTCTTTCAGATTTGCCATTCCGTTTGCATTTGAATGAAAAAAAACATGCTTAGGAGTCAGCTGCGGCAACTTTCGTGCCGGAACATATTGAAAAATAGACCAGCGTCCGCAATTTTTTTTGAATAACTCGTTTTGTGTCATCTTAACATAGTGTTACATGGGTTTCCATTTGGTGCCACCCATGGAACGAAATTTGCCTTTGCGGCTTTTGGGTGACTTCGCTTTTTTCTCTCTCTGTTTACCGGACAGATCTGTACCTTCTTGTTGGGCTGATACAGCTGCCTTCACAAGGTCTTTTGAAGCCGCTAGCGCCTCTTTCTTTAAAAAATCCCCGCGCTCCAGCATTTTTTTTTCTTCTTCGCTTAAGATTCCATTTTTTGCATCTGTTTTCATCGCTTCATAGAGGTAATCGGTGAGGCCAGAGCCCTCTAAAATTTTTTCACTGATCTTTTTAAATTCTTCTACCTGGTTATCCAGCTCTTTTAACTGCGCCTCAACTGCTGCCAACTTCTCTTGTGAAACGGGCTTATTTGCATTATCGTAAGCAAATTGCATCAGCTCCGCAATTTTATCCAATACCTTTTCATGGGGGTGTTTTTCCATAAATTTTTTTTCCCTTCCTTTATTTCATTGTATCATTAAAATTTTAAATTGGCAATTTTCGCTCATTTTAAACCCGACTCGCTTGGATTCACTTTTTTCTTGCAATTAGCGAAAAAATTGTTACATTACCCCTATGCGCAGCTACTATGAACATTTAGAGACAGCGATGGGAATGCCTCCCCAGCAGGCCATCGCCCCGCGGCCCACACTCCGCTCCTCAGCCATTTTCCCGATGATCCACCTCCCCAAAATCACATCGCGCGTCTTGTTCATGGGATACTGGATTTTGAAGCGCAACATCCGCGAAATTGCCACGGTCGTCTCGCTGCGCTCTCAACAGGGACACCTGCTTGCCCGCACGCAATTTACCATTACCGAACCCAAAACCTACCGTATTGAACTCGACGATCTCCTCAAAAAAGCTGATCTTCCTCTAGAAAATCCCTTCTTTGGCACCATGGAAGTGGAGTTCTTTTCGACCGTCCATCTCGTCTTCCCCTTTCCTGCCGTTGTGATCAACTATTATGGTCCCACTTTCAGCAGCGTTGTCCACACCGCACAACGCGTCTACAATGACTTTGACGACCTTTTGCGCAATTCTCAAACCAGTGTGCCGGAATCGGGCTTCAACATCTATGCCGACGAGCAGCGCGAACCTTTTATCGGATTAATTAATGGCCCTGTCGATGTGAAAGAGAGTACTTTAGAACTAGAATTTTTTAATCGCGAAGGCGAAACGCTCACGCACACACTTTCTTTAGGGCATCTTTTGCCCTATGAATTGCGCATGATCTATCCAGGACGTGACGTTGATCTCGAAAGCTTTTTAAAAGGCTCTGTAGGAGCCGCCAAAGCGCGCTTTCAAGTTAACTGGATTTTTCCCCGCTTGGTCGTGGGCAATATCGACCGCTCCCTTTCTGCTCTGGCCATCACCCACTCCTACTATGACACTTCCGATGCCAAAACAGAGTCCGATTACTGGCGCCCTAGCGAACCTGGCTGGCATGCCGCCACGCTCATGACTCCGGTGTCCATCCATAATGGCCACTTTACAAATGTCTATTTTTACCCCATCTACTCCCCCGCCCATTTTGTCATCGACGTGGAAATTTACAATGCGCAAGGAAAGCTTTTAGGACGCAAGCAGAGCGCCCTTGAGATGGCCTCTCCCTACCGCGGATTTAAACAGATCGAAATGAAAAAAGTGTGCGAAGAGTTAAGGATTCCTGCGGAAACTCATCTGGCCGCACGTTTAATTGCACGGCCAATAGACGACTCCCGGCTGCCAGCCCGCTTGAAACTGGGTCTAGACGTAGGAAAGGACCCTGTGCGCCTTCCCTGCAACATCTGCACCAACTTGCAGCCCTTTAACCCCGCTCTAGAAGCTAAACCCAAATCCTTTCGCTGGTCCCCTCTTTTAGCCGATCAGCCCTACGCAGCCCTCTGGATCATGAACTCCTCGCCTCAAGTTGACTATAAAAGGGAGGCTGAGGTGACGCTTACCTTCTTTCGCGAGAGCGACGCCGAAACGCGCACGCGCACCTTTAGCCTGCCTCCCCACGGCTTCAAAGTTATTCTCGCGCAAGAAGACAAAGAGCTTCAGGAGTTTTTAGGAAAGAGCATTGGCTGGATGACCGCTACGACCTCTAACCCCTACACCAGCACCTACTACTTTGCGGAAAATCCCACAGGAGTAGTGGGAGGAGATCATGGATTCTAAAATGGCTACTAAACTTGCCAACGTGAGCGACATCCCAGAAAATGAGGGGCTCATCGTTTTAGCCCCAGATGGCTCTGAAGTTGCTCTCTTTAAATGCAACGGATCCGTCTACGCCCTTGACAACAGCTGTCCCCATCAAGGCGGCCCCCTCGGCGAAGGTTTCATCGAAGAGGGCTGCGTCACCTGTCCCTGGCACGGCTGGCAGTTTGACCTCAAGACAGGCGCTTGCCAAAACATGCCGGGCGAAGAGGCGCGGATAATTGCGATTGAAGTTGTCAATGGCGAGATTTTTTTGAAGTAATCTCTTCATAAGTCGGCAGCCGCTCCACAAACGCATATCCCTTTAGCTTTGGATCATACCAGCCAGTGCGCACTTGCACCTGGTTGGCGATGGCGATATAACGCGCCTTTACATGCGCATTGTAGCCGATAACCTGGTTGATGACCTTTGCGTTAAGAGAAACGGCTTTACACTCAATCAGAAGAAGGGGAAAGAGTCCGGCTTCATTGCCAAAGCAGAGAATGTCGGCACGCCTGTTGGGAATATGGCCCAAGGAGCTTTTGAGATGGGGCATCTCACCCAGCGCTTTTTCTACAACGATGAGGGACTCCGGGTAGCCGAGCTGCTGGAGCATACGCTGAAGAAGTTCTTGGCGCACTCTCTCCTCGGGCAGCGCTGTGACCCAACGTTTTCGAATGGGACAGTAGAGGCTCATGCTCCTGCTGCAATCATTCCATAGTTGCCGTCGCTGCGACGGTAGATCACTTTGAGTTTGCGATCCTCTTCACTTCTGAAAATGAGAAAGTTGTCGCCTGAAAGCTCCATCTTGACGATCGCATCGTCATGCGTCAGGGTCTTCAAGGAGCGCGTCTCTTGTGCGACGATTTTATGGGGCAAAAAGCGGTCGCTCTCAAGCCTTGCATTCTCAGAAACGATCTCATCATTGACGAGCTCTTCATCACTTGGGGCCGCGTAGATGTCGACCTGCATCGCTACCTCTTCATGGCCAAGAGAGCGATGGTCGAGCATGCGCGATTTGTAGCGGCGCAGCTGCTCCAGCAACTTTGCGACTGCCATATCGATCGAGGCGTACATGTTATCGCTCGTCGCATGGCTTTTGATTTTCAAATTGTCGATTTTGACAACAATGTCGACCCGATGTTCAAACCGCTGGATATCCATCGTCACATTAACATCGACGATTCGATTGCCGAGCCGTTCGATTTTAGAGATTTTCTCCATGACATAATCTTTCATGGGATCCGTTACAAGAACATTGCGCCCTGTAACTTGGATGTCCCAGCCCTCTTCTAAAAACGCAGCAGCTTTAGATTTGCGACCCATAGGATACCTCTTTGCTTTTGTAGGTAGTCACTCTACCTTAGAATTAATTATACTCCTGTTGCTCTAGTTGCTGCAAGTTTTTCGCAATTTAAACGCGATTGCGCTCTAGCAAAGGTTTAGCTGATGATGCGATTTTTTGAGGGTAGAAGCTGGGCTTTTTTTGACATACTTGGATAAAGTAGGCGAAAAAAGCCCAGCTTCTACCCTCAAAATAAGCGCGCATCAGATGAATCTTTGCTGAGACGCAATCGAGTTTTTATATTTCCCAGCTGCCCGCAGCCCGCCATGATGGGGCGCCCTTTGGTACGGCGCAGCAGCGTGCCCATTCCGTGAGAGCGCAGGCGCGCTAAGAAGGCGTCGATAACGGCTGGTTCGGGAGGCTGAAAGCGGTCGCGGCTTTGTGGATTATAAGGGATGAGATTGACTTTGACATCCAGACCGCTCAGATAGGCAGCCAGGGCGTCAGCTTCCTCCAGCGCATCATTGACCCCTTTAATCAGCACATAGGCCGCGAGAATTTGGCGCCCTGTGCGGCTGCCATAATGGTGCATCGCCGCATAGAGGGCGGCCATGTCATGCTTCCTGTTGACCGGCATGAGCCGATTTCTCTGCAAATCGGAGGAGGCGTTGACGGAGACGGCCAGGTTAGGCACTTCCCCCTCTTCCTCAGTAAAGCGGTAGATGGCGTCGACGCAGCCGCTCGTTGAAATGGTGATCTTGCGCTTGCCAAACCCAAATCCGCGCGCCTCCAGAAGTACGCGCGCTGCCTGCATCACCGCCTCATAGTTGTCAAAAGGCTCACCCATGCCCATGAAGACCACATTGGAAAAGTCAAAACCCTGCTGGTGGCGAGCTATAAACACCTGAGCCACAATCTCTTCCGTTGTCAAATTGCGCAGCAGCCCCATGCGCCCTGTCTCGCAGAAGGCGCACCCCATGCGGCAGCCTACCTGCGAGGAGATGCAGAGCGTTCCCCCTGCCCGCATCGGAATCAGGACCGATTCGACCTCTAGCCCATCTGCAAAGCGCAAAACAAGCTTGCGCGTCGCCCCATCTTGAGTTTCAGCGGCAATGGAAGGCAGCGACAGCTCTGTCAAGCCAAGTACCGGCTCGGCTTGCTTCAGATGTTCGAGCGCCGCGAGACTGGCGACGTAAATCGCCGGCTGGCTGACGACGGTGGAGTCGAGCTTTTCCTTGGGACCGGCTGCCGCACACCGCCAGCAGGTCGTAATGGAGAATATCGGCGGCCTGATCGAACAGCCGCGGGCGGACGGCTGCGTCTGGCACAGGCTGACGGCCATGCCGACAGACTGGGCGCCCTGACCGGGGAAGAGAAAGGCTGTTCGCGGCATGGCGGTGAATCCTCGCTGCCTCCTGTCGTTCTGGCGAGTGGCTGGGTCAGGACTTGACTTCGCCGATCACCGGCGGGGGATTGGCTTCCAGCTCTTGAACGATGATATCGTTTACATGCGCCTTGGCGTAGCGGGCGGCGACGGCGCAGGGCGTTCTTGATGGCGCGGTCGCCCGAGCTGCCGTGGCAGATGATGCAGGCACCGTCGATGCCCAGCAACGGCGCACCCGCCGTAGGTGCTGTAGTCGTAGCGCGACATCGAGGCTCGCCAGGACTGCTCGGCTCGCTCGCGCTCCACTTGCAGCGGTTTCAGAAGTTCCTCATGGACGATTTTCATGAGAAACGCGAAGACCCCCTCGCCGTACTTCAGCACCACGTTGCCGACGAAGCCGTCGCAGACGACCACGTCGGCAGCGCCGTTGTGGATGTCTCGGCCCTCGACGTTGCCGACGAAGCGCTCACGGAAGGCACTTGCTTGAACATCGCGTGGGTGTCGCGGGCAAGGTCGTGGCCCTTGCCTTCTTCCTCGCCGACATTCATCAGCCCGATGGTCGGGTTGGCCACGCCGAGAATGTGCTTGGCGTAGATGCTGCCCATGATGCCGTACTGGAACAGGTGCTCCGGCTTGGGGCTGATGTTGGCCCCGACGTCGAGCAGCACGCACGGGCCATGCTCGGTCGGCAGCACGGCGGCGATGCCGGGCCGCTGAACGTTCTTGAGGAAGCGCTTGAGAAAGTGCCCGCCGGCCACCATGGCGCCCGGTATTGCCAGCGCTGACGATACCGTCCACCTTGCGGCCGGCCAGCAGCTCCCAGCAGCGCTTGATCGAGCTATCGGGCTTGCGACGCAGCGCCTCGACAGGCTTGTCCTCCATGCCGACGACTTGCGTGCAGTGGAATACCTCCAGCCGCTGCGCGCTCGTCGCCAACGGGCAAGAGCGGCTCGACCTGCGCCTGGTCACCGACCAGAACGACGGTCAATTCCGGCTCTGCCTGGACCGCCTGCACGGCGCCGGCCACGATCGGGCCCGGGGCGTGGTCGCCCCCCATCGCATCCAGGGCGATGCGCATGGTTTACTTCTCCGTCTTTTTCTTCGGGGCCACGATCTCACGATCCTGATACCATCCACAGTTGCCGCATACGCGGTGAGGGAGCACGGGCTGATCGCAGTGCGGGCAATACTGAATCTGAATCGGCGTGAGATGCTGATGACTGCGCGCATCCCCTGACGAGAATGCGAGGTTCTTCTCTTTGGTACGGCCATGGCTTATCCAGAGAACAAAATCGTTTCAAAGGGGAAGTAAAACTCCCCATCGTAGGCGTCGATACAAGGGCTGTCAAGAGAACGCCGGGACGGCCGGACGCCGTCCCGCCTATAGGATATGAACTAGCCCGTCCCGTGGCAGGAGCGGCGAATCGCGATGGATCAACTTTGGGCCCCCTGGCGACTTTCTTACATCGAGGCAGCGAAACCGCTCGCCGTCGGCGCCGACCCGTGCTTTCTCTGCCGCGGCCTCGCCGCCACCCACGACCGGGAAAACCTCATCGCCCTGCGCACCCCCCTCAGCGCGATTGTCCTCAATCGCTATCCGTACAACAACGGCCACCTGCTGATCGCTCCACGGCGCACAAGGCAACCCTGGAAGAGCTGACGCCGGAGGAGTTGCTCGACACGATGGAAACCGTGCGCAAGTCCATCCGCGCACTGGACGAGTTGATGCGCCCGGATGGATACAACGTCGGCCTGAACCTCGGTCGAGCGGCAGGCGCGGGGCTGCCCGGCCATCTGCACTGGCATGTCGTGCCGCGCTGGAACGGCGACACGAACTTCATGCCCGTGCTCGGCGACGTCAAGGTCATCGTGCAGTCCCTCGACACGCTGCATCAGCTGCTGTCGGGGAAGCTGTCGATCAGCTCTTGAACACCTCCGCCGCCTTGAACTCCTTGCCGAGCACGTCCTTGCTCGACACGCCGAGCCAGCGATCCAGGATGGCGGCGTAGACCTGGCGGAAATCGGTGTGGATGCTGCAGGTTGCCCATCGGCAGTCCGTCAGGCTGCGGGTGCGTCCCGATCAGCGCCGGCCTTGACCTTGCCGCCGACGAGGAACATCGGGGCCGCCGGAGCCGTGGTCGGTGCCCCGGCTGCCGTTCTCCTTGGCCCGCCGGCCGAACTCCGAGAACGTCATCATGCAGCACGCGGTCGCCGTGCCCGCGCGCCGCCAGGTCCTTGTAGAACGCGGTCATGGCGCCGGACAACCTGCGTCAGCAGGTTGGCGTGCGCCGGTGCCTGCGTGGCGTGCGTGTCGAAGCCGTCGATGCGAGACGTAGAAGATGCGGGCGCCCAGGTCGGCGTCGATCAGCTGGGCGGCCAGTCTTCAGGCGATTGGCCAGCGGCGTGTTGCGGATACGGCGCCTTCGGCTGGTAGTTCTTGCCGATCTCCTGCAGCCGCTTGCTGCTGGCGTAGGTGTTGGCCGCGGTCCGCGGAGACGAAGTCGAGCAGGCCCGGCTTGCTTCGTGCCGGTCCTTGACCGCGCCTTCGATGATCTTCTCCTGCTCCTTCTTGTCGGCACCGCTGGCTGGCGGCGGTCTGGAGCTGGAACTCCTCCAGGGTGGCGATCGACGGCACGCGCACCGGGAGCGCCATCGAAGGCCAGCGGGGCGGCCTGATTCGCTGTTCTTGAGGTGGAACGATGCGTGCCGCCGGGCATGCCTTTGAGCGCCTTGCCGAGCCAGCCTTCGCTCAGCGTCTCGTCGAGGCTGCCCGCCTGCCAGATGTCCATCGAGCGGAAGTGCGACTGCGTCGGGTTCGGATAGCCGACGCCCTGCACGACGCACAGCGCATGGTCCTGCAGCAGCTCGGCGAGGCCCTCGAGCGAGCGGATGCAGGCCGAGTCGTCGTTGATCTTCTTCAGCTGCGCCGTCGGCAGCTTCAGCGTCGGCCGGAGCTTGGCGTAGTCCGGATCCTTGAACGGCACGACGGTGTTGAGCCCGTCGTTGCCGCCGGTCAGTTCGACGACGACGAGGATGGTGTCCTTTGCCCCCTTCTTCCCGGCAGTGCGGAGCGGCCAGCGCGGTCCGGCCGAGGAAAGCCGGGACGTTCAAGCCCCAGGCCACGAGGCGCGGACTCTTGAGGAAGGATCGGCGAGATGAGAACATGGATAACCTCATAGGGGAGTTCAGATTGCAGATTGCAGATTGCAGATTGCAGATGGATGCAAGCATGTTCTGTTATAACTCATCAATCTGAAATCTGAAATCTGCAATCGAACTCAGTCCAACTGAAATTCCGGCAACGTCAGCACCAGATGGCACAGGGCCCGGACGCGATGGTCGGCGGCGTCCTGCGCGGTCCAGTAGACGGGCACTTCCGCAGTGCGCGGCTTTCTGGAGATATTCCAGCAGGCGCTGGCGCGACTCGGCGGGCACGTCGCCCTGCAGGAACAGGCGCAGGAAGAAATCGACCAGTTCCGTCGTCGGTCTTCTTGCCGTGCTTGCGCGGCCACGGCGGCCGGGTCGGTGCGGCGTGCCGAAACGGATATCCTCGGTCGAGGTCAGCGCCAGGGCAAGGTTCTGGCGAAACAGCAGCGTCTGGCCGTTCAGCCAGGCCGGGCCGCCGTCCCAGCCCTTGACCGAGGGCGGGTAGAAGACGTTCTGGCCCAGCTGCTCCAGCGCCGCCGCCAGGGCGGTGGTGCCGATTCGGCCTTCCAGGCCCGCTGACGATGCCCAGGGCGAAATCGACCGGCGACTTGACCTTCGTGCGATAGACCTCCGCGGAGAAGAAGAGGTTGCTGGAAATCACCGTCTTGACCAGAGCCCCGAAATCGTACTCGCTCTTCACGAAGCTGCCGCGGCCAACGGCTCGAGCAGTTCGCGGTCGGCGCGAGGACCGTTTCGCTGACCAGGAAGCGAAAGAGCTTGCGTCACGATGAAGTAGGGCGCGGACTTCTGCTCCAGGCAGATGCGGACGATGTCGTCGGGCTTGAACTTGCCCGTTCTGGCCGAGGACGGTCTTTTCGCCGTCGTCGTGCTGTTTCTTCTGGAAGACGGGCCGTGTGCCGTCGATTTCCCAGCCGGTGAAGGCGCGGGCGGCCTCGCGGATGTCCTTTTCGGTGTAGTTGCCGATGCCGAGGCTGAACAGCTCCATCAGTTCGCGGGCATAGTTCTCGTTGGGGTTGCCCTTCTTGCTGCCCCGGCCGTCGAGCCAGACCAGCATGGCCGGGTCGTTGGACATCTCCTGGAGCAGCTTGGCGAAGTTGCCCAGGGCGTGCTTGCGCATCAGCCGATACTGGCCGAGCATGAAGCGCGGCGTTCTGCACCTTGGCGTTGCTGGTGGCGAAATGGTTGTGCCAGAAGAGCGTGATCTTTTCCTGGAGCGGGATGCGGCGTGTACAGCATCCGCGCCAGCCACCACGAGCGCAGATGCACACCGTCGTTGCCGCGAGCGATCGAATCGGCCAGCGGCTGCATGCGGCGGTCGAACTCCTCGAGCCCGTCCCCGCCCTTCAGCAGGTCGGCGATGGCCTTCTCGGGGCCGTTCTTCAGCCCCGCCTCCAGTTCGGTGATCGTGGCCCCAAACGCCGCCCGCCGATAGAGGTGCCCCACCCGGCGAACGTCCCACGGCGCCTTCGCGGATGGTTTGTAGGCATCCCACGCCCAGTGGGGATCGAAATTCTTGGATTCGTCAGCCATCACTCTCTCCCTCTGGCCGCTCGCGGCTTCGCGTTACCGCCGCTTGCGGCTTCGCTCGCCTGGCCCGTTGCGAGCGCGAAGCCGCGAGCGGCCGAAACGCGACCGTCATTTTCCAACGTGGAAGCGAATATCGTAGCGGAAATCCTTCTCCCCGAAGTGGGCCGAGCTGGTCAGCGTGCCCAGCCCGCGGATCAGCTGGATCAGGGTCTCGATCTGCTCCTTCGCCTCGGCGGGAGGGACGGCCTGGTCGAGGATGGTCTGCGTGATGAGCTGGTCCTTGAACGCGGTGAGCAGGTCAGCGAAGCCCGCGGAGTAGAAGCGGTCGCGGGTCTTGTCCGGTGTCGATTTGCGGGGAGATTTTTGCTCGACGAGAAGCAGATCGACCAGTTCCCGGCACAATTCGATCGTCGAGCAGACGGCAAACTGGTTGCCCACGCGGACGAAGCAGGGGCTGAAATTGAAGAGGTAGTCGTTGCCGTCCCCGTTCCCGGTTTTTTTCTCATCGAAGCGATAGGCGACGATTTCATGGCCTTGATGCATCTGTTCGTCGAGCTTGAGAGAGAGCTGGTTGGAGGCGATCAGGCCGCCCGCCCGTAGCAGCGTGTCGGCGGAGCGAGCGAAACGATCAGGATCGCGCATTTCCGTGACCAACGCGAAAGCGGGGATCGCCAGTGGGGGTGTCTTCGAGTAGCCGGACTTCGGCTGGTTGACCACGACCAGCCGATGAAAGGCCCCGGCCGACTCCAGCAGGGTGCTGAGCTTGACGCCTCCGAGCGCGCCGACCCGAGGATTTGTTGTAGGCGGCGATGCCGTCCGCCTGCACCTTGGGGAATAGTTTCGCACGATCCTTCCAGATGCTGCCTGGGTTGAAATGGAAGCTCGAACTGTATAGAACCCCTCGGGTTTCCAAAAGCGGCAGGGTGCCGATCGTGCTGTCGGCCGACAGATGCAGAAGGCGGTCGGGGCCCATCCCGGTGGTCCGCGGGCATGCGGACGGTGAAAAGGAAGCCGTCCTGCCGAGCATAGAGCCCGGCACAGACGAACGGCGATCGGCCCACGAGATCGATATAGTGGCCGATCAGCACGGTGAGCTGGCTATTGTCGCGCGGCGACCTGTACAGCTCCTTGCCGGCCTCACTGGCGTGAAGGGGCTTCAGGTTGACCCACAAGCTGGCGAGCGGCCCTTCAGGGAGAAGTCGGCCCGCCTCGGCGACGCCGGGGAGGTCGGCAATGCATTTTTTCTCCTTGCCCAGATACCGATTCAGGGCATGGACGATCCCTTCCTTTTTGTTACTGAACACCAGCGCGGCACCCGCGAGCGAGGCAGAAGCCCTTGCCGATCTTGTAGGCGTCGATGCCGTGATAATTGTGTTTGTGGATCGCGTCCTTCGACTCTTGTCGGGCCAGCTGGTCGGCCAGGACAGCGAGAACGAGGTCGAGAAACTTCGCGGCGAGCTTCTCGTCGGTGCCCTGGACGACAAGCAGGGCCGGAGCGTTGTCGCCGCCGAACTTCAGAGCGAGGGCCGCCCCACCACCGGCAAGGCGCCCGAGAAGATCCTGCCACTTGCCGCCCATCTGCTTCTCAGCATGCGCGAGCAGCTCGACGAGCCCGGCGGACCTGGGTTGAGCCGAGCTGCTCCTTGACCAGGGAGAAACCCTGGATCTGTTCGAGAAGCTCGAGGCCGCGGATCAGATCGACGACTCGGCTGGGGGACTGGACCTGAAGGAGCAGGTCGGCCTCGGCGGGGATCAGCCGCAACGGAGACGGTATCGCTGCCTTGACGGGAGCATCGGCCCGGCCGGCGCCGTGCACAGGGCCAGGCCAACAAGACCCGCCGCGAGCAAACGAAGCAGGCGCATGGAGAGAAGCTCCTTGGCAAGTAGGGGGCGAGTCACGAACAATGAGGTGGGACGGTTTCTTCGCTCGTGGATACTTCCCGGCGGGGTGCGAGTTTCAAAAAGCCGACGTGGTTCCCATCCAGGAGGCGAGCCGGGGACTATCGTCCCCGACTCGCCAGGGGTTCACTTCAATTCAACGTTCTTGAGTGCGAAGGGGATATTGACCGATAGCCGCCGCCGGCCGGTGTAGACCAGCTTGGCTGGCTCGGCCGCGTCCTTATCGGTGGGGCGGTAGGTAGCGATATATTCCATCCTGCGCCCCGCGAGAAATCCGCCGCCCTTCTTGAAGTTGAAGGAGATCATGGCGGTGAGGACGTTGCCCTTCTCGTCGCGGAGCGTCAGTCCGTTGAACGCGAACCGCGGAACGCTCATTCCGCCGATCATCGCCAGGCCGCCAGGCCCCACCGGAGGAGGCAAGGCGGGAGCGGGGACGATCGGAGGAGGGCCTTTCCCGTCGCCAGCGCCGCCGCAGCGCGACGGGTCGTGCGCCCCCCGGTACGAGAACCTGCGCTTGGCAATGGTGCCCTCGGGAAACTCGAACTCGAAGCAGATCTGCAAAGAGCCATCTTCCTGCTTGCCGGCGGAGAGGATCTTCATCTCTCCGGATTCCTTGCCCTTGAACGATTTGCCGACCGCCTTCATAGGGGTATCCACGACGACCATTTGCTCAGCGTCTCCCATCACCTGAGCCGCGATCGTTCCCGTCAGCTCCTTGAGCGATTTCGACTCTTTCTCGCCCTTCTGGAGACGGACGGGCACATGATGCATCAGCCCGTTACTGCTGGGCGGCATCCAGATGCCGCCCGCGCCGCCGGCTCCCCCGATGATGAGAACACCGCCTGCGGCTCTTCCAGGCAAAATGAGGCCGCCGCCGACACCCGCGGGATTGGCCGCCATGACGGCACTGAGTTTCTGGTCGTTGTCGTCAATCGCCTTGTCGATGGAAACCGACACGACACTGTCCCAGCGCAGCCTCGGCTCGGGCGAAATCTGCAGAAGCACCGCGATTTCCTTGTCGGTCAAGCGGAAGTTCTTCTTGTTCGCCGATCGCACGCGAACGGACGAGGAAGTGTCGGCAGCCCGCGACGCCACGGAGCCGGGCATCAGCGTGATCTCTCCGGGAAGGACCTGAATCCAGGTACGCATGCCACCCGGAGCGCCGATCCCCACGCCAAGCGGGGCAGGCCCAGGAGGCACGCACCCGGAACGGCAACCGGCGGAACCGCGGGCGGCACTGCCGGAGCCGCGGGCCTGGGGGCCGGCTTCTTGGCTTCTTCCTTCTTCTCCTCTTTCACGTCTTCCTTCTTCGCTTCCTTCTTTTCTCCCTTCAATTCCTCTTTCTTTTCTTCCTTCTTGTCGTCTTCTTTCTTCGCATCCTTGGCCGGCGCCTTCTTCTCCACGGGAACGCCACCGGCCGCGGCGCCTGGAGCGGCTGCGCGAGCCCCGCCACCAGGAATCATCGCGGCACGACCACCCCCGCCAGGAAAAATCGCGCCCCCACCGGGAAAACCACCCCCGGCGAAGCGGGCGGCGTTGGGATCGTCATCGATCAGACCAGCCTTCGCGCAGAATTGCTCCAGCGCGCTCCAGAAAGTAACCTTTCCGGTATCGATCGTAATCTTGGTATCCTTCATCTTGTCGTCGGGATCGCGAAGGACGAGCGTGTAGCCGGACTTCTTGGAGAAGTCCTCGATCGCCTCGGATAAAGGTGTGTCCTTATAAACGAGGTGGACCATCTTGGGAGCCAGCACACTGGCGTTCTCGGCACGCTTCTCGATCTTTTCGAGCAGTTCCGTCGGCGCTTGCGAACCTCGGCATCTTTGCTCTTGGTCCCCTTGCGAAGGGCTTCGATCGCCGGGCCGCCGATGGCGTCGAGAGCGTCGGAAGCCTTCTTCCGTTCGGCGTACGTGTCGCTGCCGAGCTGTTCGACCAGCTTGGCAATCTTGCCGGCGTCGGCCAACTCTTCGGCCGGGATGGGCCTTACCGTCAGGCAGAGCATCCCGACGCCCAGCAGTAAGGCCGGGAGCACGTTTCGCGGACGCATCACAATAACCTCGTGGAAAGAACAATAAGGATTCCGGAGACATCCTGGCCGTTTGGAATAGCATCCTATCCGCTCGCGGGGGTTTTTCCCAGCTGTTTCCAGCAATGACACCTGTCTTCAACGAGAGAGACGAACGTGGGAGGACCTTCTGTCTGGTTTTCCTCGGTTCCGCGAGATGGCTTGTCCGGCTTGGGCTCTGAGCGGTAAAATGCACGGGAAGGAGGCAGCCATGATCGATCTGAACGAAGACCAGCAGCGGGCGGTTGATCGCGGTGAACCACTGCTCGTGTGCGTGGCGGGCAGAGAACTGGTTATCCTGCGTTCCGAGGTCTAACGCCGTATCCGGCCCGTCCTGGAGGTCGAGCGCGGCGTGATCTTCGCGGGGCACACACGCGGTCCCGAAACGTTACCCGAGTCTCTGGAAGCCCTCTCCGTTGACAGTATCTCTGGAGTCGTCCAGTTGCCTGCCGATCGCTTCGAGGAGATCCAGGAGCTCGTGACCGACGACCGCGAGAGGTCAGCGTGGCATGGTGCCATTGCAAAGGCCCAAGAGTTGTGGGCAAGAGATAATTCCTACCAACAATGATCCTCCCTGGTGAAATCTATCTGGCCGACGCCGTCATTCCGCTCGAAGCAAGGAAACCGACCTGTACACGCCGTGGTCGTACCTCATCATCGGGATGGCGCTTGCGAGGAAGGCATTGTTGGCCCAGGCATCACAGACGACGGTTTCCTCTCCCCAGCTCTTGTAGTCACTGGCGTTCGATTGAGACGAACGGCCAATCACGACATACGCATGATCTCCTGGCTCGACGAAGGCCATGTAGTCGAGGGGGCGAACCCCCTTGTCCGCGAGGTACATGAAAGCGACAGCCGCCTGCTCGCCGCAGTTGCCGCAACCGAGTTCCTCCGCTTTGGCTGCCCACGTTCGGAACATGGTGGCCGCGCCGGGGTCGTTGCCAAGATTTTCAGGCGGGGCGCTGATCTCCACGCTACGACTCGCGACGACACAGAGGAAAGACTTCCCAAGACTGCTCACCACATCGGTAAATTTATTGGCGGCCCCAAGGGTGAAGACCTTCCGGACGTGTGCCAATGCTTCAAACGCGAGGAGCAGATTCTCTGTAGCTGCCATGAAGGGATCCTTTCGGAAAAAAGCCTACCTCCGAGTGGGGACAATGGACAAGGATTCTCGCGTTCAGCCGACGGCAAAGCCCGTGTCTTGCGGTCGCCGATAGCCTTGGATAGAATAATCAAAACCGTTCTTGGAGACAACCATGTTCACCGCTGACGATATTCAGGCTCGATTACGCGAACGCCCGTTTGTCCCGGTGCGGCTCGTGACCAGTTCGGGCCAATCCTACGATATTACGCATCCCGACCTGGTTCTGGTTGCCCGGCGATTTCTGATCATCGGTACGGCCAGCAACGAAAATCCGTCCCAGATCGAAGCGGCCAGCCGCGTAGCGGTCCTCCATGTCACCGACCTGCAAGATATTCCACGTCCGGAAACGAGCAACACGAACGGGCCGTCGAGTTGATGGCCGGAGCCCCTGTGGACGAAAAGCTCACCGGCGGGAGCCGCGGGAGAGCGGCGGCAGCTTTTTCAGCCAACGCAGACATCGATCATCTGCTCGCCACCATGTTCGGGATTGCCAATGAGGCGCTGTCTCTTCGAATCAACCACCCAGTCCATCAATTCGAGCTGATACCTGGCCGATGACAACGGAAAATTCATCGCCAATCTCCCCCACATCGCTGATGCAGTCGCGCCCTGCACGGTTAGACGTACCGCGGGTACATCGGCACATCCACTTTTCCCGCGATCGTCCGAGCGGTCCGCGTTCGCGGCAAGGACAGTCCGAGTTGGGCAATGAGCCACTGACGACGAACACGCTGACTTTTGCGGCGGGACAGACGACAGCGAACCTGGTTGTCCACACCGGTCCTCCAGACCATCGTCTACCTGTCGGATGCAGCCATGAGGCAGATCGAGTCGTGTCTGAAGACTGTGCTAGAGATCCCTTAAACTAGTGCAGCGGGTATTCGCCTGCACGTTCACCGATCGCGGTTTCGACGAGCCACAACTATATCGGGTCGCTTATCTGACAGAAAGCAAGGATAGAATCCTTGTTTCTATCGTCTGGTAACAGCCAAGGGCAGATGAGCGGCGCGGCGAAAGCCTCCTGCCCGTGAAATAGGGTGAGCCGGTCGTCGGCATGCGACCGGCCGGCCGTTCACGGCCGACCGGTCGTGCTGCCGATGCCTTCAACTCTCTACGCGGACATGCTCCTCCGATTACTGGGATGGTTAGCAAGCCGCGGCAAAGGGGAATCGGTCGTGCCACGGCTGTGTCAGACGTGAGCGAGGTAAGTGACGCCTGGTCCTGGCGTTACGCCCCACACGGCTGACACAGCCGTGGCACCACCGGTTACGCTCTCCCTAACCATCCAATAAAACGTCCATGGACTCCGCTTGTTTACCGTGCCCGCTTGGGCGATCGATTCCTTTCGCTTCTCACACCAGCTTGGCCGCCCCGGCCCGCAGGGCGCGTCCGAGGAGGCACGCCACCGCGGCTTTCGTTTCCGGATCGTTCACGAAGCGATCCAGATCGATCGCCTCTTCATCGAGCCGCTCGATCTCGGCCATGAGTTGTGCCCGCTCCGACCGGTTCACCCGTAGCTTCTCGGCACTGGCCAGATAGAGCACGGAGACGTCGCTCAGTTCCGTGTACATCGGCGTGGGATCGACCGGCTCGGCTCGCACGGGCTCAGGTGGGGGAGGAGGCGGGGGTGCGGGGACGGGTGCGGGAGCGGGTACGGCAGCGATGGGAGGAGGGGCCGGCAAACTCGGCGCCGCCCGTGGTGCAACCGGTGGAGCAACCGGCTGACTGGTCGGGGTCCGCTCGGCGAGGAGTTTCTCGCCCTCGACGGTCAGGGCGTAGCCGATGGCCTGACTGCCGCGAAACAGACGCTTGATGAGGCCGCGCCGCCAGTGCGGTGAAGATGCCGCCGATCTGTTTACGCCGTAGTCCCTGCCAGCCAAGTCGCTCGGTCAGGATCGCGACAAAGGTATCGATTTCCGTCGCCTTGCCTTCGCGAAACGCCTCGTGGATGGCATTCAGCGTGCGCCACAGCTTGTCGGCGTCGTGGGTCCAGCCGCGCAAAAGTGGCGAGGCACCGTCGTCCGACTCCGCGTCCTCGGGCACTTCCTCATCGATTGCTTCGTCGCGTTTCTCGCCGTTCAGCGAAGCGGCGAGTGTTTTCTTATCGTTCGTTCCCTCGTGAGAAGCGCCGTTCAGCACGGCTGCAGCGGGGGATTGCACGGAAGGCGCGTTCGCGAAGGCAGCAGCGGGTTGCATAGTAGGCATGCGAGTTGGAGGAGCGACCGGGGGTTGCGCCGAAGGCATGCGCGTTGGAGGCGTAGCCGGGGGTTGCACGGGCGGTGCGCTTGCAGCGGCGGCCGGGGGTTGCACCGAAGGCATGCGATTGGGTGGGGGCACTGGTTGGGTCGCCGTTTCGTTGCTTTTGCCATTGGCAAGATCGTCGTCGAACATTACTTTGTCCTCCGCCGACGCGCCCGCCATGCGAGGTTGACTGCGTCTTCAGCGTTTTTCAGCGCTTCGTAGACGCTCTCGCTGCGGTAGCCGTCCGGCATGAGCAGACTGCATAAGTGGGCGGTGTCATTGTCGCCCGGCTTGATTTTGAGGTAACAGCACCACGGTTTGCTGCCGACCACTGTGACAGCTCGCGTCTGTCCCCCGCAGTGGATCTTTTTGTCGATCCGCAGCCGCCAGGGTAGCAGCACGGGGAAGCCCGCCTCGTCGAGTAGCATCCGAATGAGTCGACCGGCACCTGAGCGACGAAGGTGTCCGAGGTCGAACTGATGCGTCCCGGCGGCTTCGATGGGTATCGGAGTGGGAACCAGCGTTGAACGATTTTCACGGCATGCAAGCACGATAAAGTCCTCTTTCTCTTGATCCTACCCGCTCCCGAGTCATTATTCCACAAGTTTTCCTTCGAGCGGCGGCGGCGGCTGGCCTGGTAGAGGCACAGGGGCGGTCGAAGCGGCTTTTGTGCCACAAACCAACGTTACCAGATCCGACGTGCCGATGGGCATGGGCAGAGCGAACAACTCGCCATAAGCGAAACCGCAGCGGCTTCCGCAAGTGATGGCGTAACCGGTCAGAGCGTGTTTGACGCGGTCGAAGCGCTCGCCATCGAACTGTGACTCGAAGCACTGCACCGCTTTGAGCTTCAGTTCAAAGGTGTCGCCAATGTCGATCACAAAGGTACTGTGCCAGTGGCGCACTTCCGCGTCGAAGGGGAAGGGAACATAAACAAGGTGCGGAACACGGTAAGGCGAGGTATGGTCGAAGCGTTCGTCCCACTTGGTCAGCTGTGAGTAGAAACGTGACGCCTCGATAAGCAGATGGGCCTGATGATGGTCGGGCGATGCGGCGGGCGTCCGGCCGGCGGTAGCGAGGACGATGCTCGGTCGTAGTCGGCGAAAGGCGGTGGCGAGGACGAAACGGTTTTCCGGGGAGTCCATCAACACACGGTTGGGCAGGTCGAGGTTGATGCGCAAGGGCACCCCAAGCACTTGCCGGGCTGCTTCCGCCTCGGCGACGCGAACCTCCGGCGATCCCCGCGGCGTCGGCTCGCCGCTGGTCAGATCGATCATGCCGACACGATAGCCCTGCCGGACAAGCCGGGCCAGCGTGCCACCGCAAGTAATCTCCAGATCGTCGGGATGCGGACCGACGGCAAGAACGTCGATCCGCTGTGAAACCTCGGCGGTCGTGGACATACCTTTCCTCGATTAGTTTGTGACAACCGTGTCCGGATTTTCGGGGTCCGCCGTGGCGCAGGTCCACTTCCTTGGTCTCGCCCGCTTTCACGTAGGCCTTACGCGTCCGTGTGATCGTCTTGACCGAATCAGGCGACCATATGGCCGCTACCACGTAATAATAGCGAATTCCTGGCTTCAAGGGCGGCGTGAGGAAACGCCGCTGCGCTCTGCGCTGCTTCGTCGGCTCGCCGTCCATCGTCAGCATCGCACTGGCCTCCACCTTGACCACCAGGACGGCTTCCTTCGCCTCCGTGGGCTGCGCTTTCGTGGCCGGCTTCTCCCTCTCCACGACCTTTTTTTCCTTCGCTGGAGCTTTATCCCTGGTGGCGGCCTTCTTTGCCTTCGCCGGTGCCTTTCCCTTCATAGGGGGAGACGAGTCTTTTGTATCGTCCACGGCCTCTTTTGGCAATTCGCCGCTGGGCACTAATTTCTTCCACGCGTCGGCGGCCTTGTCGCGCTCGGCGGCGGGGGCGGAAGCGTCGTAGGGAATCTTACGGCCGATCGGCGCCAGCCGGTAGAGGTGCCAGTACGCCAGCTCGCGAACGGCCTGACGACGATGCTTCAGGTAGGCGATCAGCGTCTTGTAGGTCTCCGGCTGATCCTTACTGAACGGGCTGTGCAGCATCTGCATCACGGCCTCGGCCTCGTTCTTGGTGAAGCCCAGTCCGCTCTGCAATCGCTCGTAGACCTTCTCGTCGCGTCCCTCGTGCGCTCCGATCCAGTGCCGCAGCGACACGACGGCGGTCTTGCGAGCGTCTTCATGCTTGGAGTTATTGAGCATCTCGGCGACCGCGCCGATTTCGTCCAAGGCCGCCAGCGCCGAAATCACCAGCTGACGGGTCACGGCCGCACGATCGGGATCTTCGTCCTTCTCGGCGTTGGCCAGTAGTTCCGTCGCCACGTCCTCGGAGTCCTTCGACTTGAGCTTGCCGGCATAGGTGTCGAGCACGCTCTGGATCATCTTCGCCAGGGGCGGGGCCTTCGCCTTCGGGTCGGCCCACAGCGGGAGAGGCTGGAACTTCGGTCCGCCCTCGGCTGGCCCGCTGACGCTATCGCCGTGGAAGTACGACGGGCCCGGCGGGGCCTCCATGTTCCACGTCGTCTTCGCCGCCTTGATCTCCAGCCGGCCCTTGAGGCAATGGACCTCCCACAACCGGACCGGGGCGTTCTTCGTATTCATCGCGAAGGGCACACCGGGCAGCCAGCGGCCATAGATTTCCAGGGCTACCGAGTCGCCCGGCTCGGGGAGCACCATTTCCACTCCCGTATCCGCCCGCAGCCAGATCTTGGCGGGGCCCTTGTCTCTGCTGTTGGTCAGCACGACTCGTCCTCGGACCAGCGTGAAGTCGAGGTCATACGCCCGCGAGTCGTGCAGAATGACGCAGCTTTCCCGCACCGGCGAGTCCGACAGACCGTGGAGGTTGCCCCACAAGGTCATCGCCACGGTTTTGCTGTCCGGCTCGATCTCCACCTTCAGTCCTGGAACCGCCACCAGCACATCCCGGCTATAGAGCGTATCGCCCTTTTCGACGCGCGCGAATGGCTGATTCGTTCCCTTGCTGCTCTGCAAGCCGGGGAACGTCAAGCATTTCGCCACCGGTACACGCGGCTCGGCGCTGACCGGCGCATCCAGAGGTCCGCTGGCCGATCGCGCCTGCGTCCCCAGCCCACTCACCAGAGCGATCGCCAGCAAACCCGCCGACAGAACGCCCACCCGCCACCGAACCGTTACCGTGCGCTCACTCATTGGTTTCGTTATCCGCACAGGGAAATGCGATGTATCCTGACCACGCCATGAAACCGATCCAAAGTCCCGTCGGCGGCTATTCTAGCAAGAAAAAAAGAGAACACCGCGAAAAAAACCGCGCGGACCGACAAGATTGTCGAACGAAGCAGGCAGCAGGGTCGGTCGTGGCGGCCTCGTCCAGCAAGGAGGCGTGTCGAGAAAGGTAACACCCTCTGGCGAGCCGGGGACGATGGTCCTCGGAACCCTCTGGCGAGCCGGGGACGATAGTCCCCGGAAAAGCGGCTATGCATATCTTGCCTGCCCCGCCGGGGACTATCGTCCCCGGCTCGCCTTTTGTCACCTGGGATTGAACCAAATCGAAAAGAAGGAGGCCAGGAAAATGTTCACGGCTCGAATGTCCTCCACTGTGCGGCCCAGGCGCTGGAGCAAAAAAGCAATCATCGAATCCGGAAGATTTCCACCCTACTCCTCCTCCGACCGCATCGACGCGCAGATCCCGCGCAGGACCGGCTTGTAGGTTTCCTGGTCGAGGTCGTCGAACTGGCACAGCACCAACACCGTGCCGGCGGCGCCGTAAAAACTGCGTGTCCAGCAGGTGACGGCCAGGTCGAGGCTGAAGAACCCGAAATCGTGGCCGATGGCCATTTCGCCAGCCAGCATGTCGATGGACGACTCGGACTCCAGGTTGGGATAGTCCTCCTTCAGCGCTTCCAGAGCCGCCGTCGCCACCTCCTCGGTAGTCGGCATCGCGCGGTCGAGCCGAACCACCGCGAAGGCCGTGCCGGGGCTTTGCAGCGTTACCGCCCAGCCGTCCTCGATCGGATCGCGCTCCATCAACCAGTCTTCGGGGTAGGAAAACGACAGGCCGTCCTCGCTGAAATGCTTCATCGGTCCACCGTGATGCTCAAGGTCGGATCACACGCAGCCGCTCAACCATCATGCCTTCCTCGGCCGCCGTGCTAGCGTACACGCGCAGGATCAGTTCCGGCCAGGGCAGCTTGGCCGGAACTTCCAGCCGGGCCGTGAAGAGCATTCCCTTCGCCTTCACCTCCTTGGTCGCGATGGCAAAGCGGTTCGCCAGGCGATGATTCTCCAGCATCACGCGGTCGCGATGGGGGCCGGGTGGTTTCGGAGGCGCCTGCAAGTTTTCGGGCATGCTGGCGGCGGGGCGTTCCAGGGTGATGCGCACGGTGGCACCGGAGAGACGTTCTGGCAGGCGGCCGTAGACGACGAATGACTCTCCGGGGGTGATCTTGAGATGCGACTGGTCCACCGGTGGGCCGCCCGCGCCACGGAGAAGCCGGATGTCGCTGGCCATTTCAGGCAAGCGCAGGGCGGGATCGCCGAGCAGCACGAACATCTCGAGGTGTTCCGTGCGCTGGGTGGCCTGGGGGATGCGCGAATCGCCATCCACCGCGTCGAGGCCGGCGGTAGGTGAGGAAGTCGATCTTGCCGCTGGCGACGCCTTCGAGCATGGCCAGCCAGCAGGCGCCGAGCCGGCGCGGCACCGGCCCCTGGAAGGCGCGATGGAACAGGCCGTCGGCGGCGAGCTGGACCATGGCGGCGAAACAGATGCCGTGCGATCCCAGCACGGCGACCGGCCCGCGCGGATTGCGGATGGCCGCCACTCCGTAGCCCTCGCCATCGCGTCCCTTCAGCTGGCAGCCGTGGCAGCCGAAAGTGACGAACACTCCCGCACCGGTGGGTATCGCCACACGTCCCCAGTCGTCGCGATCGAGGAACGCCGCTGTCGGCCCGCCGTAGAGCCCCTCGGCGTTGGAGTGTCCCAGGTAGAGGGTGAACGCCTGCCCCTGGCTCAGGTAATCGAGCGACTGTTTGCGTAACTGGCCGTCGGGAAGGCAGAATCGCGACAGCGGGTTGGTGTAAACGGCCCGGCCGGTCCAGGCCGGATGGATGCGGCCGATTCGGCCAATGGCGAGGTTCTCGACGAGGCGATCGACGAACGGATTGTACGCCGGGATGCCGGCCAGGATGGTGAGCCGACGCCGCCAGTCGCCCGGCCGCTTGTCGCGCTCCAGCGCCAGGATCTTCCGCACCATCGCCCGTGCCTCCGCCTCGCTGCGCCGCGGCAATCGGCCGACGGGCACCGTGGGCAGGCGCTTGTCGTCGAGACAGCCGTAGCCGGCGTCGGTCGGCTCGCCCTTCATCCGGCCAACGGTGCCGGCCAGGGCAGGCACGCTGGCGGTGTTCACCAGGAACGCGGTCTGGGGAATCGCGCCGACGAGCAAGATGTAGCTCGGACCGGGATGCGCGGCACAGCTTGCGCAGCCTGTCGCGGAGTTTCTTGGTATCCCCCGCGCGGATCTCGCGGGCGGTGAGCAGTTCACCGGTATCGAGGATGCGAACGCGCATCCCCTGCGCCTCGCGGTGCTCGGCCAGGGGCGCGACGGCGGCGCGCAGGGCGGGGTCGACGACAACGATCCACTGCTCCCGCGGAGGCGGCCCGGCCGCGCCCGTGGTGGCGGCGAACAGGGCGGCCAGACAGAGGGCAAGCCCGGCTCGAGGCATGACGGCCTCCGGGAGAAAAGGGGTGAGTAGGTGAGAATGCCGGAGGAGGGACTCGAACCCTCACGGGCTTGAGGGCCCTTCGGATTTTCGTACCACTATGGCTTTCGCCACCCTTGCGGTTTGTGGTCTGGACTTTCCCTTGGCCGTGGGTATCCGCCCTTAGGCCTCGGCCGCCAAGTCTCTACACCTTCTTCTTCCTGCCTCTGGCATTGCCCGCCCGAGCGTGACAATTCGGACACAAGAGGTCGATGTTCGACAGTCACCTCCCTGAATCGAGGATGCCGTCGAGACATGTCTGGGAAAAAGCTTGGCTCGGGATTGCCACCACGCGGATCGTGAGAGGGTTCCCCGAGTTCGACCGAATTCACGCAGGGAGTTTCCTACCCTGGTGCTCAGAATCGTTAAGTCCGATGCGTCTGCCATTCCGCCACTCCGGCGACGGATTTTTACTGTAACGATTTGGACCGCGGCTGACAAGTTCGCTGGCCCAACCGCAGTTCGGCGGCCACCTCGGCAGCGAGCCTGCCCTGGACGACGTACTCTCAGAGGGTGAGAAACGATCGAGGAGGCGAGCGGCGCGGCGTAAGCCCGCCGTGGACTGGAGGCGAGCGGCGCGGCGTAAGCCCGCCGTGGACTGAAGGCGAGCGGCGCGGCGTAAGCCCGCCGTGGACTGAAGGCGAGCGGCGCGGCGTAAGCCCGCCGTGGAAGCTCACACACGGCGGGCTTACGCTGCGCCGCTCGCCGGTTCATCCCCTGGTGCTGGCTAAATCGAAGGACACAGCCGCCGGACACCGTCCCCGTCAGGTCATCTTACCCCATCCCAACCACGCTTCGCTCATCTTCCTGATATTCCCGGCTTCCGACTCCTTCACGGGGTCGGCGCCGGTAAGCTCGGGGAGTGCGCATACCCAAAGCTGTGGCTCCCGTTCCAACTCCCGCAGCATCAGCGGCACGACTACCTCTCCCATGCTGATGATTTCGCGAAAAGCCGGGTGACTGCATTTTTCGGGGGGCGAAGAGGAAAACCAGACAGCCTCATGCCAGGTTGTTGCCAGGCGGCGGAAGCGCTCCTCGACCATCTCCGGCGGCGGCGATCGGAGCGCAGGCGTGGTGGAAAGGATGGACATGGCCAGTGACTCCTACAGGACAGTGGCGAACCTCGGACCAGCGATCGCTCCATTTTCGATTATACTCGACGCGGAAGGCGTTGCGACAGAACCTCTCTTAAAGTCGTTCCATGCTCACACCATCACCAGTTCCTCACTCCGCCATCTCGATTCCCGCTCTCTCCACGCGTACCTTTTTCACGATCACCTGTCCCGCCGTCTCTAGACGGATGCCGTACTCTCCCGGCGCCACCCGCTCCGTCTTCCACACGACGGCATGCAATCCTGGCCCCGTTGGCGCCGGTAGTGTTGCCAGCACTCCACCTGAGCGCGACAGTACCTGCAACGAGACCGAGGGCTGTTTCGCGGCCAGGCGATAGTAAGCCACCACCCCGTCGGGCGGGTTGGCTCCCGCGTAGGTCCGCGGCGGTGGCGGTTCGATAGTCCGTGCGCGTGCCAAGGTTACCGGACGAATATCAAACAGGTGGGCCTTCGCGGCACGCACTTTCGCCGACCATTCCTGCAAGGGGGCCACATCGATGACGTAAAGGCCTCGGCCGTGGGTCGCCACCACCAGTTCATGCTCGCGCGGATGAACAACCAGATCGTGGACCGGCACCGGAGGAAGGCCGGCCCCCAGTGGCTGCCACGATGCACCCGCGTTGAGCGAGACGAACAGGCCGAACTCCGTTCCCACATAAAGCAGATCGGGATTCAGTGCATCGGCGCGGAGGACGTGAATCGGACCCTCCGCCGGCAAGTTGGCGACTGCTGGCTTCCAGGTCGCGCCCTGATCATCGCTGCGAAAGAGATAAGGGGCAAAATCGTTCTGGCGGTGTCGGCTCAGGCTCACCCAGACGGTGTCCTTGGCATGTGGTGAGCACTCCACGCGAGTGATCCAGCGCGCGGCGGGTACGCCGGGAAGCCGATCGCTCACGTCGGTCCAGGTTCGGCCGTCGTCGTGGGTGACGTGGACCTTGCCATCGTCGCTGCCGGTGTAGAGTAAACCGGCCTTGCGAGGCGATTCGCCGATGGTCGTCAACGTGTGGCCCGTGTGAGGCGAGGACCCGGGCGTGCCGCGCGTCAAGTCGTTGCTGATGATCCGCCAGATGTCGCCGTGATTGGTCGACTTGAACAGGTAGTTTCCTCCAAAGTAGAGCGTTTTCGTATCGTGGACGGACAGGAGCAGCGGCGCACTCCAGTTGAAG
Source organism: uncultured Parachlamydiaceae bacterium (assembly GCA_963745935.1). Lineage (GTDB taxonomy): Bacteria > Chlamydiota > Chlamydiia > Chlamydiales > Parachlamydiaceae > JAJFUZ01. The sequence goes on along the minus strand of CAVUZO010000002.1, from coordinate 7,893 downwards.
CGGTATGTCGGTGTATCGTCTCGCTGGAGGGGGCGGATCGCGATGGCCGTGGCGCGTCCTCAGATCGATGCGCTGGAGCCGGCCATACTGTCCTTCAGCGAACACGGTGAAAGGGTCGTCGGGTGGCACCTGGCATTGGAAACCGTCGAACCCGAGGACGCGTGTCCAGTCGCTGTTGAGGATGCCCGCGGGATTGCTCGTCCGGCTCGGGCCGCCCCAGGAGCCGTTGTCCTGCAATCCGCCATAGATGCGGTAGGGCGTCCGTGTATCGAGGGCAATGCCATAGAACTGGGATATGGGAAGATTGTGGACAGCGGACCATTTCACGCCCTGATAGCGAGAATAATAAAGGCCGCCATCGTTGCCGAGGATCAGATGGCGAGGATCGGCGGGATTGATCCACAGGTCGTGATGATCGACATGTGTGCCGCGGCCGGCGGTGGCGGTGAACGTCAGCCCGCCGTCGGTGGAGACGTACAGCGGGATGCCCAGCACCCAGATGCGCTCCGCGTCCGTCGGATCGATGCGAATCTGACCGAAGTAAAAGGGGCGCGGACAGAGATCGTTGATTTTCGTCCAGGACTCCCCGCCGTCGCGGGTGCGGAAGATGCCGCCCGTCTCGACGACACCGCTACTGCCCGCCGGCTGTCCAGGGATGGAGCGGATGTTCGTGCGGTCGGTCTGCACGACGGCGAAAACGACTCGCGGGTCTTTCCGCCACACGGCCAGGCCGATCCGGCCCATCGGTCGGGTGGGCAGGCCCTTGGTGAGGCGCTTCCACGTTTGGCCGCCGTCCCGGCTTCGATAAATACCGGCAAGCGGCCCGAACTGCTCGGCCGGGTCGCCCCCCGAGAAGGCGTCACGGCGGACGCGGTAGGCGGCGGTATACAGAGTTCGGGGATCGGCAGAATCCATCACCAGATCGATGCAACCGGTTTCACGGTCGAGCTTGACGATCTGTTCCCACGTCTTGCCGCCGTCGCGCGTGCGAAACAGGCCGCGTCGCGAGCTTGGTGCCCACAACCGGCCCAGGGCGGCGACATAAACGTGATTGGGGTCGCGCGGATGGACGACGATCTTGCCGATGTGGTGGGTGTCGGCCAGGCCGGTGTGGCGCCAGGTTTTCCCCGCGTCGCGGGAGAGGAAGACGCCATTACCCCAGGACACGCTGTTGCGTGCGTTGGCCTCGCCCGTGCCGACCCAGACGACCTTGGGATTGGAGGGAGCGACGGCGATGGCACCGATGGAAGCGTTCGGCGCACCATCGAAAACCGGCGTCCACGACCGACCGTTATCGCTCGACTTCCACACACCGCCGGAAGCCGCCCCGATGTACTGCGTGGCCGGTCGGGATTCGACGACGGCCAGCGACGTGATCCGTCCGCCCATGGTGGCGGGCCCGATGGACCGGGCGATAAGGCCAGGGAGAGGTTCGGCTTGTGGGTAACGTGTTGGTGGGGCGGCGGCAAGGGCGGACAGGGCCGCGACGACGAGAGTGGATCGTGCGCACATGCTTCAGGAACTTCCTGGGCGAGCCAGGCCGGTGAGCGGCTGTTACAAATAGGTAGGCGAGCCGAGCAGTGGTTCTTTCCGGATGAGTCTATCTTTTCCTCTCTGCGCATTTATGGCAATAGCAAATGGGCGCGTTGGTGACGTGGACGCCCAGCTTCATGCCGCTCTTGCACACGCTTCTTCAGCGCGGGATGCAGCAGATCGGCGGCAAGTTTTGGCGGATCGACGGCTGGGTTCCCATCGCCTTCGATGGTTCGCGGAGTTCGGTGCCGCGAAGTAAGTCCACTGAGAGGGTGAGAAGAAATGGCAGGGCGAGCGGCGCGGCGTAAGCCCGCCGTGGAATCGGGCGAGCGGCGCGGCGTAAGCCCGCCGTGTGTGTGCTTCCACGGCGGGCTTACGCCGCGCCGCTCGTCTCCTCGATTGTTTCTCAAGCTCTGAGACGGGCAAGGTTCGTGTCGTCTACGACAACAATAATCGCAACAACCCGAACAGGCACCTGCCGGCTTTCGCCTACAAGACCAGCCGCTGAGCCGCCCACGCTGCCGGGCCGCGTGCGGGGTAATCGGGTGGATCTTTCCGCCAGATCCAGTCGGTCGATTGGTCGCCGTGCTGCCGCTCGTGCAGGAACCGCCGAAGTCCTGTTTCCATGACGCCTTATCCGACGACCCCTCGATGCACCACCCCTTGACGTCGGTCAGCCGCATGTCGCGGCCGGCGTAGCGGTAGGTCAGCCGCTCGTGATCGAGGCCGAGCAGGTGGAGGATCGTGGCGTGCAAGTCGTGGACGTGCATCGGGTGTTCGACGGCCTCGTAGCCGAGCTCGTCGGTCTGGCCGTAGGCGATCCCCGGCTTCACGCCGCCTCCGGCCATCCAGATGCGAGAAGCCCTTGTTGTTGTGGTCGCGGCCGTCGGCGTTCTGGCCGTGCGGCGTGCGGCCGAACTCGCCGCCCCAGATCACCAGCGTGTCGTCCAGCAGCCCCCGTCTGCGCAGGTCGGTCAGCAGGCCGGCGATCGGCCGGTCGACGGCCCGGGCGTTGCGGGCGTGGCCGGCCTTCAGGCCGCGGTGCTGGTCCCAGTCGCCGTGCGTCAGCTCGACGAAGCGGACGCCGGCCTCGACGAAGCGCCGGGCCAGCAGGCACTGGCGGCCGAAGTCGGCGGTCGCCGGGTCGTCGAGGCCGTACAGCTCCTTCGTCGCCGCCGACTCGCTCGCCGAGGTCCATCACGCCGGGGAGCTTGCCCTGCATGCGGAAGGCCAGCTCGTAGGACTCGATGACCCCCTCGACCCCGGGGTGGACACCGCTCGCGTTCGAGCATTTCGCGGTTCATCGCCTGGACGAGGTCGAGCTGGAGGCGCTGGGCCGCGGCGTCGAGCCGCGGGTTCTTGATGTTGCCGACCCGGGCCTGGGCGATGGGCTGGCCCTCGTTGCCGATGCGGGTCGCCTGGCAGGCCGCCGGCAGGAAGGCGCTGCCGTAGTTCTGCGCCCCGCCGTTGCGCCCGGTCGGCTTGATGGCGATGAAGCCGGGCAGGTCGTCGTTCTCGGTCCCGAGGCCGTAGAGCGTCCACGCCCCCAGCGAGGGCCGGATGAACTGCGAGCTGCCGGTGTGCAGCATCAGATAGGCCTCCGGATGGGCCGGCAGGTCGGTGTGCATGCTGCGGATGACGCACAGCTCGTCGGCATGCGCGGCGACCTCGGGGAACAGCTCCGAGACCCAGAGCCCGCTCTGGCCGTGCTGGCGGAACTTCCACGGCGAGCCCATCAGCTTCGCCCCGGGATCCGGCCCGGCCGGGCCGAGGCCTTGCCGTCGGCCGACGCGAGCTCGGGCTTGTAGTCGAAGGTATCGACGTGCGACGGCGCCCCGTTCATGCAGAGGAAGATCACCCGCTTGGCCCGGGCCGGGAAGTGCGGGCGCCCTGGGCGTGCAGCGGCGAACGCTTCGGTGCGGCCGCGGCCGCCATCGACGACAGCCCGGCGAACGCCAGATAGCCGAACCCCGACGAGATGCCCTTCAGCACGTCGCGACGCGAGACAGGACGAAGGGGATTCATCGGAACATTCCTTTCTCTGGCAAGAATCAGTCCAGGTAACGGAACTCGGCGCTGGCGAACAGCGCCTGGCAAAACGCCGACCAGGCGGCCCAGCGCCGCCTCCGACGCCGTCTCGCGTCGGGCAAAGTCGCCGAGGAACGCGACAGGCGCGGTCCCGTTCGTGCGCGTCGGCGGCCGGCCGAAGGCGAGCCGATACGCCCGACTCGACTCGACGGGCCTCGTTCGCCGTCGACGCGTGATCACGCGCTCGGCCAGGGCCTCGGCCTGCCGGATCACGAACGGGCTGTTCATGAAGTAGAGCGCCTGGGCCGGGCCGGTCGTCGTCGCCCGTTCGCCCGTGACCAGGCTCGGGTCGGCGAAGTCGAACAGGGCGAGCGACTCGAGCACTCTGGTCGCGGACCACCGGCAGGTAGACCGCCCGGTGCGTGTCCGCTGACATCCAGGCCGGCGACGCGGAGGGAGACAGGCCAGCCCCTCGCCCGCCCGGGCCACCGGCGACCCGACCGGCGGCTCGGAGCGCGAGCCGGCCGCCGACGAACAGCAAGGCATCGCGCACCGCCTCGGCCTCCAGCCGCCGCTTGCTCATCCGCCAGACGAGCGCGTTGTCGGGGTCGGCCTCGAAGTTGCCGCTGGTCGTGAGCCGAGTCCAGGCTGTAGGCCCGGCTGAGCACGATCCGGCGGATCAGCCGCTTGATCGACCAGCCGTCGTCCATGAAGTCGACGGCCAGGGTGTCGAGCAGCTCGGGGTGGCTCGGCGCTGGCCGGCGGCGCCGAAGTTGTCGGGCGTCGCGACCAGCCCGCGGCCGAACAGGTGCAGCCAGACCCGGTTGACGATCACCCGGGCGGTCAGCGGGTTCGCGGGCGAGGCGAGCCAGTCGGCCAGCTCGCGCCGGCCGCTGCCCGACGCGATCGGCGCGGTCGGCTCGCGCGCAGAGCACCCGGACCAGCCCGCGAGGAACGACCGCCCGGGCTGGTCGAGCTCGCCGCGCACGTAGAGCGGGCTGTCGACGGCCTCGTCCCGCTCGCGGACTCCCATCGCGAACGCGCGAGGCGGACCGTCGGGACGGTCGATGGCCAGGCGATAACGGAGCGATCGCCAGCATCGAGTTCGCCCGCCGGAGCCGGTCTCGGGTTCGCCTCGCCCGGGGGGATGGCGTCGCGCTCGCGGACCAGGGCGGCGATGCGCTCTTCCATCGCGGCCCTCTGCTCGGCCGTGAGCGTGGGCACGGCCGACGGGCACGCCCGCGCCGGCAGGCAGCTCGATCAGCGGCGACGCGTTGAAGTTCGGGAAGACGCCCGGCCAGCGTGCCCGAGCAGGTCTGCGTGCTCCGGAAGATGCCGGACAGGGCGTAATAGTCGCGCTGGGAGATCGGGTCCATCTTGTGGTCGTGGCAGCGGGCGCAGGCGACGGTGAGCCCGAGGAAGGCGCGCGTGGTCGCCTCGATCTGCTCGTCGACGAGGTCCAGCAGGAACTGCCCGCGGTTCTCGGCGTCGTGGGCCTTGCTGCCGATGGCGAGGAAGCCGGTGGCGATGAGCTGCTCGGCCCGCTGGCGGTCGTCCTCGGCGGGGAGGAGGTCGCCGGCGATCTGCTCGCGGACGAACTGGTCGTACGGCTTGTCGGCGTTGAACGAGGCGATCACCCAGTCGCGATAGCGCCAGGCCTGGGGATAAGTCAAGTTCGTCTTGCCGCTCGACTCGGCGAACCGCGCCACGTCGAGCCAGTGCCGTCCCCAGCGCTCGCCGAAACGGGGCGAGGCGAGCAGCCGATCGACGACCTGTGCAAGGCGTCGGGCGAGCTGTCCCCGAGGAAGGCGTCGAGCTCCTCGGGCGTGGGCGGGAGCCCGGTGAGGTCGAACGTCACCCGGCGCAGGAGCCTCGACCGGTCGGCGTCGGCGACGGGGGCGAGCCCTCGGGCTTCGAGCGCCGCGAGGAGGAAGCGGTCGATGGCATCGCGGGTCCAGTCTGACCCGCTTCACCTGGGGCGGTTGGACTTCTTTGGGCGGGCGGAACGACCAGAATTCTCGCCCTTTTGCCGAGATCGGCCGGAGGACGAGCCGCGACGTCCGCCGCGTCGCGTCCTTGGGTCGGGCGCCCCCATCTTGACCCAGGCCTCGAAGTCGGCGATGACCGCGTCGGGGAGTTTCGCCTTGGGAGGCATCCGGAGCGCCTCGTCGCGGTAGCGGATCGCCCGGATGAGCAGGCTCTCGTCGGGGTGGCCGGGTACGATCGCGGGGCCGGTGTCGCCGCCACGGAGGACAGCTTCGCGGCTGTCGAATCGAAGCCCCCCTGCGCAGCTTCTCGGCGGTGCCCGCGTGGCACTTGCCGCAGTGAGTCACCAGGACGGGTCGAATCTTTGACTCGAAGAACTTCGTTCTGCTCGGGCTGATCCCTGTCTGTGGGGTGGCTGATATTCCAGCGTCCCCAGCGTCGGCCGGTTTCTCCTTTGCCGGGCCCCGTTTGACGGTCGTGCCCCTGGGCCTTGCGGGAAAGGACTTGCGGTATTCGCCGAGGGAGAGAAACCCGTCGCGATCCGTGTCGAGCCGGCGGAAGAGCCGCTCGATCGTGCCGGCGGGGGCGTTCTTCATGCGCGGCGAGGTTCGGAAAAGTTCCCGAAACTCGTCGAGCGACAGCCGGCCGTCGAGGTCGGCGTCGCCGAGCATGAAGATCCGTTCCGGGTCGAAGGCAGGGAACTGCTGGGCCAGGGCCACGGCTCCTCCCGCCAAGAGCAACACCAGGACCGGTAGCAGGCGTGCTGAAGATCCCGTCATGACGAGAACCCTCTCTTCGTTTCCACGGGAAGCGCTATGAGGACACCGCGCGGAGTAGCGGGATTTGACCCCGCCCGCGCAGCCGCTCTAAGAATAGATGCGCTTTGTTTGCTTGTGCAGCGCCGACCTCGGGTGATCCCATGATTCGTTCGGCAGGCAGCCGTGTTCTACCAGGTAGCCGGCAAGCCAGTGAGCGACATCGACGCCCACACTCGGGGAAAAAGCTACCTGTGAGAGGTTGAGAAGAAATGGTAGGGCGAGCGGCGCGGCGTCAGGGGAGATGTTCTTGCACAAAGCGGACGGCGCGGGGCACTGCTTCGCTGCGGCGATGGTGGTGCTGCACCGAGTCGTCGTCGGTCAGGTCTACGTGGCCGAGTCGGTCGATGCGCGTCGTGCTGCTCTCGGCCTCGTTAATGCGAAAGGCGAGAGACAATGGGAAGGCGGCGAGGTTGTTCTTGGTGCGTGCCAGGACACGCCGTTCATCATGCGAAGACGTCCCGATCACACCAGCTCACGCATGGCCGTGATGTCCGGCTCGACCAGGTACTGCGGCCGGCCGTTGGGGTCGAAGATGCGCGTCTGGTTCAGGTTAATTCCCAGGCAATTATAGAGCGTGGCGAACACTTCCTGGAACTTGACCGGCCGCTTGACTGGATACTCGGCATACTTGTTAGTCGCGCCGATCACCTGTCCGGTCTTCATGCCGCCGCCCGCCAGCAGCGCGAAGTTCGCTTGCGGCCAGTGATCGCGGCTGGCGCTCTTGTTGAGCCGGGGCGTGCGTCCGAACTCGCCCCACACGACCACTGCCACGTCCTTATCCAGGCCGCGCTCGTGCAGATCGGTGATCAGGGCCGTCAACGCCCGGTCGAGCAGTGGGAAGTCTTTCCGCGCCTGAACGAAGTTCATGCCGTCGCCGCCGTGCCAGTCCCAGCGCGTGAAGTTCAGCGTGACCACACGGGCCCCGGCCTCGACCAGCCGCCTGGCGATGCAGAAGTTGCGACCATCGCGGCGCCCCGTCCCGCTCGAAGGCCGGGTCATCGACGCCGCGCAACGGCTGAAACGGTGGCAATCGGGCAGAGCGCATTGTAGCCGCGGTCGCTGACCCATATGCGCTAGGATAAGCATATTTGCGGCTTTCTCTTTCGCGGAGGCTCGGCAAGGAGGCAATGAAATCGGGGTGGGGGCGCCCTCAGATTTTCAATGGACGCTACCGCCAGGATCGACAGGCTCAAGGCGAGGAGGGCGACCTTATAAGTTCGCCATTGCGACTTGATGTAGCGCGCCTCTGCGAGGTCCTGAGGGGGAAGAGTCCAGGAGGTCCTGGGCTTGGGCTTCGACAGCAAGGGCGAGAATGAGGTGGGCGTAGAGCCAGGAGAGCGCCCCGCGCTCGGTCCTGGCGGGCAATTCGTCGATATGCAGAGAGACTCTCAACCGTTTGAAGGCGAGTTCGATCTGCCAGCGCAGTCGATAGAGATCCAATACCTCGCTGGCGGAAAATTCCTCTTCGTCGAGCGAAGTCGCCACCACCACGAATTCGGCGGCCACGAGGCTGCGCGGATCGAGTTGT
>CAVUZO010000001.1:0-110740 GCA_963745935.1 uncultured Parachlamydiaceae bacterium | reverse complement strand
GTTATGTTTATATTCCCTGTTGCTTGGTTCAGTTGGTGTTTGTTCAACGGCTTAACCCCAAGCATCTGCTGTGGATCTCGGCCAGTTTGGGGGAGATCGAAAATTCAATGGGGAGCTCTTTGAAAAGCTCTTTGTCAATGCTGGCGAGGCTCCAGAGCGGACGCTCTTCCGTATGGTCGTCGATGCTGTTGATGCCTATTTCATCAAAAATCTGAACGACGGGGGCAAGCCTTTCTAAGTCGAGCACCAGGATTTTTTGCTTATCTTTTGATGTCTCTTCTTTCTTTTTGCCGCTCTTTTTGCGCGCCATCTCGAGAAAGGCGCGTTTGGCAGAGAGACATTCCCAAAGAAGGTCGACGGTGACCCCTTTGAGGTGTCCATTCACCTTCAATTCCACTTCGTAGACGTCGATGCGTTTTGATTCGCGCAGGGTTAATTTAAAGCGGGTATCGTCGTAGACAAATTGATCGAGGAGGTTCTCTGGGCAGTTAAATTTGACGCGATGCTGGTTGCGCGGAATGATCTCAGTCATAAATTCCACGACCTTCTTATCGGTCTTCGCAACCCAGACACCTTCTGCTGTGTCAAAAACAAAGCCCTGGAAGATATCCTGAAGGATCTTCTGCTCTTCTGTCAAGTTGCGCGCCAAAATCCCATCATCCGTCACAAAAGGAGTGATGTGATCGACATTGATGAGAGCCACATTTGAGGGCACTTTAATCTTGCCGTAGACAAAGTGGAGAGAAGCTTCCAGCTCTCCGTTGAGGTAGCTGATGTCGCATTCCGCTTCTAGCTGACCCACAAAAGGGAGTGTGACGATGCGCTCGATCACCTCGCGGTTTGAGATTTTCGGCAAATTGCGCAAACTGCGGCAGCGAATTTTCGATAAAGGTGCCAAAAAGAGGTTCTGGAATCGTTACATTGCGCAGGATGGGCACATGGCGCAGGTGTTTGCGCTTGATGCTAGGTTGAAAGCGGAAATAGATCCCCTGATTGATCACACCAGGTTTTGCGCATTCAAAAAGGGTCGCCTCTTCGACATTCACAACGCGCGTCTGATCGAGCACAAGTTTCGGCTTCAGCAAAATTTTCGGGGCAGGCGCCTCGAGATATTCGATCTCAAACCTAAGGGCCGCGTTTACACCTGAAAAGCGCAGTGGAGACTCCAGACTGGTGCCATAAAAGCAGGGCATCGCAGGCGCTTCGACCTCTCCATCGCTTCCACGCGCCATCGGGATCGGCTTTGAAACGGCGATGTCGTAGCATTCAGCTAAGATGGTGCCAAACGATTCGGGATCCATGTGCGCGATGCGCAAGCCGCGCTCATCTTTTGCCTCGTAGTAGCGGCAATAATCCATAATCAGTTTGAGAATCTGGGCGCTCGTCTCATCAAATGATTTTAACCCAAAGAAATAGCGCTTGCTACCGATGTAGAGCGGCTCTTGATAGCGCACCGCCTCCAGAAATTCTTTAATGTTAGGAATGTTAAGCGGTTTGGAGCGGTAGGGAAGACGCAGCGCCAGCTGGATTTCGATGTGGTTAAAGTAGGGAGAATTCGGAACCAGAATCGGAGCTGAAAGAACAGCAAGCTCCGCTTTGTCCTCCATAAGCGCCTCTTCCGGCAGGAAAAAAGGCGATTGGCCAAGTACTTGCGATGACCCCACATACTCCTGCAGAAGGTCTTTTTGATCTTTTTTGCCCTTGCGCACCACCTCTTTGTTTTCAGCTACCTTGAAGGCCTCAAGCAGATTCGCTTTGGTGCCCTCATCAATCTCTTCCGACTTTTCAATATTGCTCTCTTTGGCATAGGCCACGATGATCGAGTCAAACTGATTTTCTAAATAGAAGAGAACCGCAGCTAAATGCTGGCAATCATACTTATAAGGACAGTCGCAATCGGAATCGAGCGTCGTCGATTCGCGCCTGTCAATTTCCAGTTCACACGTGTATGTATTGTCATAACTCCCCTGCACGCGACAGCTGAGGCGCACCAGATGGGGAGTCAGTTTGATGATTTTGGCTGCTTCAACCAGCTTCTTTTCATGAAGGTGGCGCCCCTCTTTCAGAATAGCTGGGGAGTAATCTTGCTTTAACTTGCGGAAGTTTAGCATGCGTTTCTCTCTCGAAAGTGTTGTGTTTAAAGGGGTCTTATCCCCGCATCTTGTTAAGTCTTATCCCTTTTAGCGGATTGACGAGAGCGAATCAATAAAAAAACAAAAAAAGATTTTGGCTCCCAAGACGGCCTTCCTAAAAAGCAAACAGCTATATAATAAACATATCGCTCAAAACTTCACAAGTTTAGATAATTAATTACATACAAGCTCAATAAATCTTTTATAAAATTAGGTATTTTATGGCATCTCATATTGGTGGCGATAAAGGTCCAGTCGATTGGGGTCAAGGCAAGGGACCCGGTAAAAAAGTGGGCCAAAACGAAGCGAAAGGAAAAGATAGATGCAGCGTTTGCAGCTGCGGTTTCGTTAAAAAAGCGGGGCCAGCCCCAGCAGTTCCCGCAGCGCGCCCAACAGGCCCTGTTCCTAAATCACCTGATATTGGGCATTTGGCTGAAGCCATTTGGCTGAAGCTACTTTAAACCCGACTTGCGCCCTATCAATGACTCATCTGATACGCGCTTGTTTTGGAGGCTAAAACGGGGCAATTTTCGCCTACTTTACTCAAGTATGTCAAAAATTGCCCCGTTTTAACCTCCAAAAAATCGCATCATCAACTGAACCTTTAAAGCGGAGGATTTGGAAGAGCTATTTAAAAAACAGCACGACAAATTAGAAACTATTAATAAAGCAAAATATTATTTTAATGTTGCTATAGATAATTCCGCATGATTATGCCATGTACTGGAATTCAGCACTTCAGAAGGAGAACAGAGCGGTGATTCAGCTGATGATGCGATTTTTTGGAGGCTTAAACGGGGCAATTTTTGACATACTTGAGTAAAGTAGGCGAAAATTGCCCCGTTTCAGCCTCCAAAACAAGCGCGCATCAGATGAGTCATTGATAGGGCGCAAGTCGGATTTTAACTGATTTAGATCAGGAAGAGATAAAAAAATATGCCGATGATGAAAAATGCAAAAAGCCTAATTTAGGGGCTTAAGCCACCCATCCTCCCCATCCTGAAAAACCCGATTGCAGAAAAATCGCCCTCCCGCTATATTCCTTAAAACCCGACTTGCGCCCTAGCGGTGATTCAGCTGATGATGCGATTTTTTGGAGGCTAAAACGGGGCAATTTTTGACATACTTGAGTAAAGTAGGCGAAAATTGCCCCGTTTTAGCCTCCAAAACAAGCGCGCATCAGATGAGTCATTGATAGGGCGCAAGTCGGGTTTAAATTCGAAATAAGCGGGTGTAGCTCAGTTGGTAGAGCGTCACCTTCCCAAGGTGAATGTCGTGAGTTCGAGCCTCATCACCCGCTTTTGAAAACTTAATGTATATTGCGGGCGTAGCTCAGTGGTAGAGCATCACGTTGCCAACGTGAGGGTCGTGAGTTCGAGCCTCATCGCCCGCTATTTGAAGTTATGACATTTCTTGCGGGCGTAGCTCAGTGGTAGAGCATCACGTTGCCAACGTGAGGGTCGTGAGTTCGAGCCTCATCGCCCGCTATCTTTATAAAAGAGGTTTTCGTGAATCAGCCATCCTCCCCATCTACTGATCAGACCGAACAGGTCAAAACAGCCCACACGACCACGCTGATCCAGCGCCAGCCTGGCTGTCGGCTGAAACTGGAGATTGTAGTCTCTCCAGAAGCTACGCAAGCAGCCTATCTCAAAGCCCTAAAAAATGTGAGCAAAGAGATCTCCCTGCCTGGGTTTCGCAAAGGGTAAAGCGCCTGAGGCGCTCATCCTCAAGCAGTATGGGAAGCATGTGACGCGCGAATGGCACGACACCGTTGCCAACACAGCCTTTCAGGAATTTTTGGAAGCGTCAAAACTCTATCCATTCACGCGAGACAAGAGCGTCAAGCGGGTCGAAGTGAAAAAGGCCTCTCAAAGTGAAGGAGCCGAGGTTGTCATCGAATATGAAGCGGGCCCACAGGTGCCTACGATTGACAAGTCGCAGCTCAAAATCCAGCCTTTTCCAAGGCGCACAGTGACTCCTCAAGATATTGACGAGCGCATTCACAACCGCAGCTGCATCATGCAGACTGGTCGCTTGTGACTGACCGTCCCGTTCAAGAGGGCGATTTTGTCGATCTCGACATCGTCGCCATCGACAGCATCCTCCGCGCACAATCTGCGAAGAGATGCGCTTTGAAGTAGCTCCAGGCAAGATGGGAACTTGGATGCGCCATCTGATCATCGGAAAAAATTCTGGCGAAAGCGTCGAAGGGATCAGTGAACGCGATGAGCTGCAGGATAGCTCTGAAAGCCGAATTTAAGCCGACCCAGTGCCGCATCACCATTAAAGCAATCTACACCTCCCAGCTGCCCGAATTGAACAGCGCCTTTGCGGAGAAGCTTGGCGTCAAAGAGATTGGCGAACTGCGTCCTAGAGTCGAAGACGATTTAAACCGCCGCGCAGACGCGGAAGTGAAAGATCAGCTCGCGCCCAAGTAGAAGAGCAGCTTCTCGACTCTTTACTCGTTCGAACTCCCCGCTTCTATGATTTTAGAGCAGAAGAGGCAGATGGTTGCAGAACGGCTCAGCCACCTCCAGCGCGCTGGAACATGTGTCAACGCCAATTGAACAGCTGAAGCAGGAAGTTGATAAAGCGGTCACTGAGGAGCTCAATCGCGCCTATCGCCTCTTTTTCCTATGCCGCTCTGTTGCCGATGCGCAGCATATCGAGGTCACCCAAAACGAGATGATGGATGAGATGAGGCGCCAGATGATGCTTGCGCCCGGTCAGTCTCTTGCATTTTCAAAAATGCAAACGGATGAGGTGCAATCGAAGCTTTATGTCAATGTCCTCTCTCGCAAAGCATTAGATTTTCTTGCGAGTTAAGCGCGACTCTGTACAATGAGACTTAACGACTGCGAGGATTGTCATGACGCAAAAATTACTTCTCGATGAGATGCTATCAAATGAAGCGCGCCCTTCCGCCTCTTCCTTAACACCCTATGTCATCGAAGATACCGGACGCGGCGAGCGCTCGATGGATATCTTCTCGCGGCTTTTGAAAGACCGCATCATCTTCATCGGCACGGACATCACTGACCATGTGGCCAACGTCGTCGTCGCCCAGCTGCTCTTCTTGCGCATGGAAGATCCGAAGAAAGATATTCACATCTACATCAACTCTATGGGCGGCTACATCACCGCAGGCCTTGCCATCTACGACGTGATGAAGTGGCTGCCGTGCGATGTCAACACCTACTGCATTGGACAGGCCTCCTCCATGGGCGCACTCCTGCTCGCTGCTGGCACAAAGGGAAACGGTTCGCACTTCCCAATAGCCGCATCATGATCCATCAGCCTATCGGTGGAGTGGGAGGAACAGTTTCCGATATCGCCCTTCAAGCTAAGGAGATCTTGGATCTTAAAGCGCCTCTGAATCTGATCATGTCCGAATACACCGGACAAACGGTTGAAAAGATCGCCACAGATTCGGAGCGCGACTTTTATATGAGCGCCGAAGAAGCTAAAGATTATGGGCTTATCGACGAAATTGTCATGCCTAAAAAAGAAGTAAAAGAGATGCATTATGACAAAAAACTTTCAAAAGAATCAGTCTATCGTCTGCTCCTTCTGCGGCCGCACTGAAGAGGCTGTTGAAAAACTAATCTCAGGGCCTAATGTCTACATTTGCGATAAATGCGTGCACCTCTGTGCAGGCATCCTCGAGAAGAAAAAGCCCTCCATCGGCACCTATGAATTTAAAATTCTGAAGCCTAAAGAGATCAAAGAGCGGCTGGACGACTATATCATCGGGCAAGAGAGCGCCAAGCGCACGATCTCTGTCGCTGTCTACAACCATTACAAACGCATCCAGTCCCTCAATAAGCAGGCTGGAAATGATGTGGAATTCAGCAAATCCAATGTCCTGCTTTTCGGCCCCACAGGCTCTGGAAAAACCCTTATTGCCAAAACGCTCGCTACCATTTTAGATGTCCCCTTCACCATTGCCGATGCGACGACGCTGACAGAGGCGGGCTATGTGGGCGAAGATGTGGAAAACATCATCCTGCGCCTCCTTCAAGCTGCCGATTACGACGTGGCTAAAGCAGAGCTTGGCATCATCTACATCGACGAAATTGACAAGATCAACCGCACCACCTCCAACGTCTCCATCACGCGCGACGTCTCTGGAGAAGGGGTGCAGCAGGCGCTGCTGAAAATTGTGGAGGGAACTGTCGCCAACGTTCCTCCCAAAGGGGGACGCAAACATCCCAATCAGGAATACATCAAAGTCAATACCGAAAATATTCTCTTTATCGTCGGTGGCGCCTTTGTCAACCTCGACAAAATCATCGCCAAACGGCTCGGCAAAAGCACGATCGGCTTTAACAACGAACAGAAAGAGCTGATCGATCCGAAACAGAAGAGCCAGCTCTTAAGCAAAGCAGAACCGGAGGATTTCATCCAATTTGGAATGATCCCCGAATTTGTGGGCCGCTTCAATAGCATTGCCAACTGCAATGAGCTGACGCTGGAAGATCTGATCTCCATCTTAAGTGAACCCAGAAACGCCGTCATCAAGCAGTTCATGTCCATGTTTGCTTTGGAAGGGGTGAAGCTCCATTTTAGCGAAGAGGCCCTCCACGCCATTGCTCAGAAGGCCATGGATGCGGGCACAGGCGCCCGCGCCCTGCGCATGATCTTAGAAACCCTCATGCGGGAACTCATGTTCGAAGTCCCGTCTGATGAGTCAATTGCCGAAATCGTCATCGACAAAGAGACGGTCATCAACAAAACTCCCCCTCTCATTAAGCGCCGCTCCGAGCAGATCGCTTAAGCTATTTACCATTCGCCGCAAAACCTTTTATTGAAATTAAAATATTTTTTTTATATACTAGAGAATAGAGGTATAGGAATTGCAGATGGCGTTCACGGCAGCTATACATAGCTAGTATTCAATTGTTTGCGAGCCGCTTCGACATCTTGCTTAAGGAGGATTTATGGCCGAACAGATAGACCCAACAACTGGGTATCCCATTGTCACAACAAAGGACATCAACGCCCATACGGAGCAGGCGCTTGTCCAGCTAGTTTACGTCCAGACCAGCAACGATATGATCGGCGGCGCCATGTCGAACTTGGACACTGCTCTTAATACAACGCAGAGCGTCCTCAATATTCTGCAAGCCTTGCAAAACCTGCACAACGAGATCAGTGTCAAGAGCAAGAGCGCCTTCCCCTTCCTGTTTTCTACAGGTGGTATTGCGGGGTCTACTGCAAACATTCAATATGTTAACGGTGTTAGCAGTGGAACTGACACTATTACCAACACCGCTCAAATTACCGGCGCACCGCAAGCTGGGCCTAACGGAGGTATGAGCTTAGACCCCAGCAGCTACCAAGCCGCCTATAATAAGGCTGCCAGCGCCTATTTTGGCAAAGCGATCGATCCGAACTTTGTTTTTTTCGCATCCACGCAATCGGGATATGCTGACTTTCGCGGTACCCTTTCGGCTCTTAAAACGAACTTGGCAAAAGAGATTACCTCCCTTTCTGCTCAAGCTGGAGCTTCCGGGAATCAACCGGGAACTCTTCTAAACACTGTCCAGAAAGTGTATAGCGAACTGCCTTCAAACTTTAAATTTTCAACAGTGGAAAAATGGGCTCTCGATAACTACAACTCAACTTCCACTAATATATCGCAAGCTGGTGCCCTACAAAACGATCTTACATCGGCCATCACAGCGGCTCAAAATTTAAACGATACCCAAAAAGAGAATGTACGCCGCTTTCTTTTTATCTTCCAAGAGTACTACCAGTCTGCTGCTGCTGTGCTCAGCTCCATTGACCAAGCCGTGGAACAGATGGCGCAGAAGATCTCTCAATAATCGCTCTTTTTATGACGCTCTATCGATCTTATTGATAGAGCGTTTTCATATAGTCAGATTTTTATTTATCAAATAATTTATTAGATGTATAATAAAAATGTAGTGATTTGAATATATTCAAATTACGGGATGTAAATCCCTTATTAAAAGGAGTCTATTATGCCAGTTCAAACAGTTGATCCAAATCCCCCGGGTTATGTGGACGCAACGACCCTCTCGTCCGGTAACTACGGAAAACCATTTATCCTGACAAAAGTATTCGACCTACTCGTCTTGATGATCGACGTTCTTCAAAGAACCGCTGCCGCACAGGCTAACCGCCTGAATATCCTCACCGAGTGGCAAAAAGCGTATACCGATGAATTGAACCAGGTTCACGCCTTCGTGGAAAGTAATGGCGACCAGGAGGGTACTCTCTTATCGGCAGGGTATATCACTTCATCGGGCTCCGTTATTGGAGCACCAAACGGAGAGGAAGGAGCAAAACTTCCAGAAGTTCAAGTGCCGACAGGTTCTGACATTCCAAATTTAACCAGTAACTTTGCGGGCAACAACAACCAGAACGGATCAAACAACATCCCATACATCTCTGATAAAGCTACAAACCCAGCTCAATCTGATAGTGTAGCTGATGCTCCCCTAAACTCAGATCCCAATCTGAAGTTTCTCTATAGTGGATCAGGTTCACAAACACCTGTATCTATTGCTGTGGTCAACGCTGGTGCCTCAAACGAATACTATGAAGCTGGCTCTTCCGGTAGTTACTACACCTGGGGAACTAGCAACTCCAAAGGCGCAATCGACGGAAGTAGCACTGCAGCGATCAACGCGCGCGCTGGGCTCACCACGACTAACTCGACCTACACGCAGCAGATTCAGGGGAACTTGAATGTCGTCAGCAACGATTCAAAGACGCTGCAAGCAAACATCAACCAGAGCAACGACGCGGTGCAATCTCAATCTGACATGGCGACGGCAATCTTGCAGCAGATGAGCACTATTTTAACTGCGATCTTCCAGGCCGCAACGTAAAGGAAACCGCTTGTTAAACCCGACTTTAAGAGCCTAAGACGCTGATTGCTACCTAAATTCGTCTTGGGGCTAGCGCGAAAGCTCCCGCGGTTGGAACATCGAAAAAGGGGTAGTATTAAATCAATACAACTCCTTTTTCGATGTTCCAACCCCTGGGCTTTGGTGCCGCCCGAAGGAGAATTTAGGTAGCAATCAGCGTCTTAAGGGTAAGGTCCTGGAAGTCGGGGTTTTAATGGCACGAGAGTTGCATATCAAGCGATAGACCCAGATTGGTACCGCAATTCCCCTTCGGGCAGCGCCAAGGAGAATTACGGTAGCAATCAGGGTCATAGAGGGAGGAACTCTCATGAAAGGCGAGCAGCATCAAGTGAAAAAAGCTGTCGAGGAGATCGGAGCTACCGTTGGCAAGGAGAAGGCTCAGGAGCTGCAAAATGTCGCTGCCAAGGTCGTGCAGCAGGGCATGATGCCTAAAGACATGATGGGCTTGAGCGACGCGATGGTGGAGGGCATTTACGGCCAGGCGTATCGTCTCTACAATACAGGAAAATACCGCGATGCGAGCCAACTTTTCCGACTGCTGATCATGCTCAACTCGACAGAACCTAAATATGCGATGGGCCTTGCGGCCTGTTTTCATATGCTGAAAGAGTATAAAAACGCGGTATCGACCTACGCGATCTGCGGCGTCATCGATCCTGAAAATCCGATTCCCCACTACCACGCCTCCGATTGCTACATCCATCTGGAAGATCCGGCTTCGGCGTTGATTGCTTTGCAGATGGCGGTGCAGCGCGCGGGAGAAAAACTGGAGTATCAGACATTAAAAGACCGCGCCAAAATGACCATCGAATCGTTGAAAAAAGATCTAGCGAAGGAGCCAACAACATGAATCCAGATATGATGGAAACTGCCCGGACGCTTGTGAAAGAGGTGATGAAGCGCACGCTGGAGGATAATCCAGAAATGGATGTTCCAGATAGTGAGATGGGCAAATATGAAGAGCTCATGATAAAAATCATGATGGAAAACAAGAGTCCCATGGAAGCAATGGGGTTTAGTCAAGAGATGATCGAACATATCTATGCCTACGGATACAGGCTTTACAACAATGGCAGTTACAAAAAGGCAAAAGATGTGTTTACCTCCCTGACCATTTTTAAGCCTGACGATGGGCGGTTTCATTTAGGCCTCGCGGCCAGCTTCCAGCGGCTGGGAAACTGGGAGGAGGCTGCCGCAACCTACGGCATCTGTAGCCAGCTCGATACGAAGTCTCCCATGCCCCTCTTCTACATGTATGAATGCCTCAACCAGCTAAAAGCCTATGGCGAAGCAGCTGAATGCCTTAAAGAGGCCATCGCAAGATGCGGCAAAGAGGAGCTATTTGAGAATATTAAAGCGCGCTGCCTGCTTCTCCTAAAAACGCTTCCGAAAGATAAGAGCGGAGAATGATATGACCACAAGCTTAGGCACAGGAGTCGGGGGAACCATCGGAGGGCCCCAGCAGCCCACTCAAAGAGAGGTGGAGACGACCGCCTGGACATCGGTCAACAGGGCGGCGCTCGGAATTGTCCCCGACTCGCTCGAAATCCCCTTTACTCAACTCGGCGGCCAGCTCTGGAAGTATCAGTCCGACTCCAACCGCCCGACACTTTCGACTATGGGAACGATTCGCACAAGCCTCCCCTCAGAAGATGCCGAAGATACATCTTGGAAGCCAATTTTTGAAGAACTTGTGGGAAAACTGCCTCCAGAAGTGAAAGAGGAATTTCTTAAAGATCAGCAGCGCTC
This sequence comes from uncultured Parachlamydiaceae bacterium, assembly GCA_963745935.1. Taxonomy (GTDB): domain Bacteria; phylum Chlamydiota; class Chlamydiia; order Chlamydiales; family Parachlamydiaceae; genus JAJFUZ01. Next base: position 99,957 of record CAVUZO010000001.1, on the reverse strand, counting down.
CCCGGAAGGACGCAGTCCCAACTTTGCCCAGATGGAAAATGCCCTCACCTTGACAGCAAAAGGGATGGCTTGGCTCGAAGGCGCACAAAAGCCGGTCGATCCCGAAAGTCCCATGATGGATCGCTTAAAACAGAACCAGACAATGCCAGGAAAGGCCTTGAAAGGGGCCATTAAAAATTCAGGAAACGTCTTGAGCGGAGCCGACAATTTTTTAACCCGCGTCGGGTTTAACCATCCTCACCACGACGCCTTGCGCCAATTTGCAACGCGAGGCTCTGAAATGCAAGAGGACTTAAATAACCTGCTTGAGGTCTTAAAAGACCCAAATGCAGAAGCTCCCACTAACGAAGAGTTCACAGCGCTCTCCGACCAGGCGCAAACCCTTCTCGAAGATTTTCAAAAGGTTAACCATGGCAAAGACCTGCAGATTATGAGCCCGATGATGGAGAGCATGGCAGCCGTTGCAGCCGCCCTTTCGCTGACCCCCGCATCCCCTACGCTCTTTTTAGGGCTGAAGTTGGCGACGATGGGGCTCTACTCTTCCGACAGTGAATCGGGCCTCTTTGGCAGCGAGCTGGCAGCCGTCATTAAGGCTCTCCAAAGTGGTCAAGGGGCAGCTCTTCTTAAAAAAGTGGGCATGGCCAAGCTCCAGATGTTGCTGATGACGCTTCTTGGAACCATTGGAGGGGCAGGCACACTCGCCGCACTGCTGTCAGAATTTGGCATTGGGCGCTTCCCCGCCCGCAATGAGGGGGACCAGATCGCAGGGCGCCGCTTCGGCCTCCAGCTGATGCTGAGCCTGATCGCCAGCACTGGGGTCATGAAGCAGATCTATGCGATCATCGCACAGGTTTGTGGAGGCAGTGACAAGGCACAGGAGATCTTTTCCGATAATATGGAGCTGGTCAGCCTGCTGCTCATGGCATTAACTGCCACCAAAGGCAGCCCTGAGAATGCGGGCAGCCTCATCGAAAGCTTGAAGCCGCATCTGGAGGCCAAATTTGAGAAATGCAGAGCCTTTTTCGAAACGCTTCTTGCAGAGGGAGATCTGGACGCAAGCACGATCAAAGGGGTGGATATTTCCTTAAGTCAAGCCCAGATTGCCTTGGGAAAAAGTGAGATAAAAGGTCTCCTAGATGCCATTTCAGGAGCCCTGGAACTCAGTAAATAGCTCTCCAGAGCTTCTCAAAGAAGATCTTGATACCTTTAAAGAGTTTGCAGGATTACTTAAGCAGTCTTGCAGCGGCGTAAGTTCTGAAGAAAATGCGATGATGACGGCGCTTTTGAGAGCTGCTTAAAAAATAAGGAGGATGTTATGTCAGAAATTCAACATGGAGGGCACCAGCAGGGCGCCCAGGCTTATCATGGACACGGAAGTGTCCCAACAGGCGAAACGACTCCAGCCCCTGCTCATAAAAAGCAGGTCAAAGACTCCACTCTACAGAAGGATGTGCAGGAAACAGCCCTTGCTGCAGATACTAAGGCTCAGGGACATTCTCACGCCGTCGCATCCAGTTTCCGCTATGCCACACTCAGCCAGCAGCAGCTCGATGGAGCCGATCCGCAACATCCACAACTTTCAGACTCACAAGCTACAGGGAATGCGCCACCGACGGGCCCCGCAGGAACGGGGAATCCCTTCTTCAAAGCCAACCCGATGACTACCTTTTTTACTGTGTTTGCGAAGCTGGAGCAAACGATGGATGAGATGATCCGCGTCGCAACAAAAGTCACCCTGATGCAAATGCAGGGCATTAAAGATACAGGCCTAGCCCAAGCAAATGCCACTCTGCAAGCCGGGAAAGCGCAAGCCACTGCCGATAGGCAGCAAGCTTACGTCAGCTTCGCCCAAGCCGGCCTTTCTCTCGGCATGCTAGCCCACTCGGTCGGCACTGACGTGGGGATGGGCAAAATGTCTACAAAAGCCATGCAGCAAACGCAAAAAGAGGCTCAGAAAATGGAAGAGGGAACTGGCGATCTTGAGTCCGAACAAGCTGAACTGGAAGGTAAACTGAGCGCGACTAAGAAGAATTTAAACCCAAAAGATCCCCAATTCAAAGTACAACAACAGAAACTTGAAGAAGCAGATAAGATGGACCAACCCGCATTACAAGATAAAATAACCCAAGCTAAAAAGACACGAGAAGAAGCAAATGCGAAATTAGAAAAAGATCAAGAAGACTTGGAAAATATGGATGTGACCCAGGTAAAAGCCAACGAAATTACGCAGCAGAGACAAAAGGTCAAGGAATCTCTGATAGCAAAAAAACAGGCTGTCGATGACGAGGAATTTTACACTCAAAAGTTTGATAATTTTGGCAAATCACCGGAAAAAGTTCAGCAAAAATTACAAAAGCGACAGGCTGAACTGCAATCCAACCTTTTAAAAAATAGCGGCCTCACGACCAAAATGAGACAGAAAACAGACCAGACCTGGCAACATGCCGACGAATATAAAATGAGCGGCACCAACCTCAAAGCGTGGGAACGACGAGCAAGCCTGAAGCAGCAAGATCCGTGGCATATGCGGCTACAACTCTTTCAACAAGTTGCAAACAGCAGCCTCGATGGGTTAAAAAGCTTGTTTAAAGCGACGGGAGATGAGCAGTACGCCTACTGGCAATCGGAAGGGCAAATTATGGCGACCTACAACCAGATGATCAAAACGAGCCTCGACTCCACGATCAGCATGAGCCGCGACGCTTATCAGATGGGTGGCGACATTGCCCAAACCTTGAATCACATGGCTGACCAGGAGACACAATCCATGCACTGGGCTGCATAAAAAGCGGCATAATTGGCATAAAACTTGCACCTCTTGACTTAAAAAAGCGAGGAGAAGGATGTTAGAACCCTTTATTCAGAAGTTGACTCAGGAGATGGAGCTGGAAGGTTCACTGGCGACGCAGGTAGCAGGGGTTTTTGCCCTGCCGCTTGAAGAAAATGTGGCGGTGACCATCATAGACCGCCCTCCCGGTTTTGCGCTCTCCTGCAGCCTCTGTCAACCTCCCACAAAGAACGAAGAGGCCTATCTCACGCGTCTCATGCTTGGAAACCTTTTTGGACAGGGAACAAAAGGGGCCATCCTCGGACTCAATAGTGATGGCAACCTCTTGACCCTTTCTCAAACAATCGATTATACTATTAATTATAAAGAATTTAAGGATATTTTAGAGGATTTCGTCAATTCGGTCGATTTCTGGCGCGATGAGATGCAGAAATATCGTTAAATTCTTAAGTGAAAAGTTGTGGCCATAATGGTGTCAGGCTGCTAAACTCACGGCGTGCTAAAAATTTGAGGAGCCAATGGAACCAAAAGATACAGAGACAAAAGAAGATACTCTGTTTGATGAAAATGCCCCTGCCGGCAAAGACGCGCTTGCGGAAATCAACTTTGAGATGGTTGAAACAGGGCGCTGGCTGCTCAAAGTGATTGGTGGGCCCAATAATGGGGCTGAATTCACGATGCAAGCCTCCAACAGCTATGTGATCGGCACAGACCCAAACAGCTGCGACATCGTTTTCCATGATACAAGCGTCTCCAGGCAGCATGCGCGCATCAGCGTCACGCGCGATGAGCAGCTCTATATCGAAGACTTGAGCAGCCGCAACGGCACGCTTGTCGACGGCGAACCGCTCAAAACTAAAAAACTCCTCACGCCAAATATCGTTGTCACTATTGGGACAACCTCTTTTATCGTCTACGACCGCGAAGGAGAAATGCAGACGATTATCTCCCCTCTTCTGCCTTCGATCGTCAAGGTGCTGCAGAAGGAAGAGATGGAAAAAAGCGGAAAAAGTGCATCCATTGACAAGGCCCCGACTCCCATTGCCCTACCAGTCAAAGAAAAGCGCTCGATCAGCCACCTGATCCTGTTTGCCATTATCGCCTCCCTATTGGCGGTCGCGGCCTTTGAGATAGCCTCGCTCTTCCAGTCACAGCCAGTTGTCAAAGAGGATGCAGTCGACGCCGACAAAGTGCTCGCAGAGGCAATGAAACCCTTTCCATCGGTTAAATACATTTTCAACAAAAACTCAGGCCGCCTTCTGATCCTCGGGCATGTTCTCACCGCTATGGATAAGACGCAACTGCTCTACAACTTGCAAGGATTAAAATTTATCAGCAGCATTGATGACAGCGGCGTCATCATCGACGAATATGTGTGGCAAGAGACCAACCAGCTCTTAGCCAACAACCCGAACTGGCGCGGTATCACGATCCAAGCCACATCACCAGGCCACTTTGTCATCACAGGCTACCTGCAAACCCGCAAACAGGCGGAGCAGCTTTCCCAATATTTGAGCGAAAACTTCCGCTACCTTGACCTGCTTGAGAAAAAGCTGGTCGTTTCTGAAGATGTGATCGCCACAGTGAGCAATACCTTGCAGCGCCTCGGCATGCACAATTTGGCCGTTTCGCTCAGCAACGGGGAGTTGACCATCACGGGAAGTCTGCCAAAAAATAAAGAGGGAGATTATCAAAAGGCCTTAGAAGAGATTCGAAATACAAGCGGCGTGCGCCTAGTGAAAAACTTTGTCACAGAAGTGGCTCCGGAAGCCGCTTTTGTGAATATTAGCGATAAATATACGGTCACAGGCTACTCCAACATCGGAAACCAGAAGCTGACTGTCGTTATCAATGGCCGCATCCTCAGCAAGGGCGATTTTCTCGATGGCATGACTATCGTAAATATTTTACCTAACAAGATCCTCTTGGAAAAAGAGGGGATCAAGTATGAGATCGATTACAGCAAATAAGTACCGCGATTTGCATAAATAATGAGTTTATGGTAAAATTAAATTAAATGGAAAGATAGAGGTTAACAATGTTCGGGCTGGAAGATCAAAAGAAAAAGAAACAGAAAGGTGATGACTTTGTATTTGATCTTGAAAAAGAGCTCAAGAATGGCAAAAAAAACCAGGAACTTAAAAAACGGATAGATGGTCGTATCCAGAAGATCAAGGAGGTTTTAAGAAGTGGAGAAAATAAAGAGGAATTTGACCAGTTTGGCCTTCTTCTCCACGGCTATACATCGCTGCTGAAAGTGATGTCTCGCTTCGGCGGCAAGTAACGAGTTCCCTGTAGGGCTGCAGATTCTCTTTTGTCTTGAGTTGGATGCTGGGATTTTAAGTCCCGTAGTAGAAAACTTAAAAAAAGAGACTCGAAAAGAGTGATCGGCGGCCCCACAGAGTACTCTAGAGAAGTACTTTAAAAAGTGATATTGTTGTAGCGATTCAGAAATGGGGTCTTCGGATCTCAGGAAATGGAATTTCCAGTATGAATCTCCGCCAACATATACTCCTAAAGAGAATATAACGAATGTTTTGGAGGATATATGGCTCAAGATTTAACAAGGTTTAGTGGCGACAACATCCAGTCGGGTTTTGGTATCCAGACCTTATTTAAGATAGTTTCAGATGCGACTGTCAGTGCGAAAGCAAAACTGCTGGAAATTAAAAACCGCAGAAGTGCGATCAGTATTGGGGACATGTTCGAGATGCAAATGCTCATGAACCACTTGTCACAGCTTTCTGAAATGTCTACAAACGTGGTTGCTGCTTCAAATGCTGCAATCTCGTCAATGGCACGTAACCTCAAAGGATAATGGAAACTGGATGCGCCAAGGAGAATGGTCCTTGGCGCTTACAATCCTGGTCTTCAGCCTTACAAGTTGTTTAAGTGGAGAGAATTTCTCCCCTCTTAAAGGCTTTTAGGCTGTCGACCTTAAATTCTATCGGACTGTAGCGGAGGAAGCTCTCAATGGACGACACAAAGCATATGGAATTTAAAGAGGACTACTCTCTCCTGATTGAGGCGGGTTTCATCGCTGTTAAACAGCTCGATGAAACAAGCGCAAGCCGCATTTTTCATGCAGCCCAAGCGATGAATCCGGAGGCGACGGCGCCCCAGCTCGGCTTAGGTTATATTGCGCTGAATAAATTGGAGTTGAAAGAGGCGACGAAAGTTTTTGAAGAAATCCTCAAAAAAGAGCCTGAGAATTATCTTGCTCAGACCTTTTTGGGCATCTGCTGTCTGCTCAATAAGAGCAAGCGGAAGAAGGGTGAAAAGCTCATTCAAGAAGTGATGGAAAAGGCCACAGACCCGACAGTTGTCAGCCTTGGCAAGATCTCGCTGGAATGGGCAGAAAAAGATTTAAGGAAGGAAAAAGCTCCCTTTTTTGCGGCTCCGCAAGAAAGTGAGGCTTAAAGTAATAATTTTAGGAGTGTAAATTTCACTCCAAGGATGTCAGGCCATGGCTATTATTGAAAAAATTGATAAAGTCAAGAAAGTCAGTGGGGCCGCCAAGCCGCAAAAAACGATCGCCATCGAAGAGGAGCTCAAAAGGGTTGGGCCAAACAAAGAGCGCTTTGACACGCTCCTGGCTGAAAAGCAGACTAAAATCCAGCCAGACACCACCAAAATTGAGCCCTCCCGCAAAAATAGCCCCATGGAAGAGATTCGGAGAGATCAACAACACGTCATTCAAGACGACGCGCGTGCCCCCTGCAGAGTTGATTGCACAGACGCAAGAAGCGATCAACAAAATGGATGAGATTAAGGGAACGCTCAAAGCCCCTGACGCTCAAGTTAAAGACTCGCTTGTTCCTCTTCTGGACAGCAAGCTGACGCATATCGATGAAAATCTCAACGCGGCGCTCGCAAGAACGGGCTCGGAATATACACCCGCAGCAGCTCCGATTGCTCCCTCGCAAAATCCGATTACGCGCTTTTTAGGCTTTTTGACAGATGGTCAATACAAGCTTCAAACAATCGCGATGGATGTGGAGCGGATGCACTTGAATAAAGAGGACATCAATCCTGCGACAATGCTCGCCATCCAAATTAAGGTGGGCTATATTACACAGGAGCTCGAATTCTTTACAGGCTTGCTCAACAAGGCGCTGGAATCGACCAAGACGATCATGAACGTCCAGGTTTAAGCTTATTGTCCTACGAGAATTTAACCAGCGAGTCGCTCTTAGCTTCTAGTGCTCGCTGGTTTTAACATAAAGGTTTTTAGCCATGTCCATGGACGATGAGTTTGACAGACTGATCGGCAGCCTCGATGAACTGCAACTGACAACAGTCAATGGTCGCATCACAGAAACCGTCGGGATGCTGATCAAAGCCATTGTCCCCCAAGTCAAAATTGGTGAACTCTGCCTAGTCAAACGCGAAGGCGAGCCTTTGCGCTGCGAAGTCGTCGGTTTTACCCGCGACGAGGTCTATCTTTCGCCTCTAGGTGAAATGACCGGCATCGGCCCTTCGTCAGAAGTGATTCCGACCCATCTTCCGCTCCATATCAAAGTAGGCCCTCAACTCCTTGGAAGAGTGCTCAATGGCATGGGCGAACCTCTAGACGTCCATGTCAAAGGCCCCCTGGAATTGGATGAAACCTTTCCGGTTATCCAAGCTCCCCCTGACCCCTTGAAACGCAAGCGCGTCAGCGAGCCCATTTCGACAGGCGTGCGCGCCATTGATGGTGTCCTGACAACAGGTCTCGGACAGCGGGTCGGCATTTTTGCAGCTGCCGGCGGTGGTAAGTCCACACTTCTTGGGATGATTGCCCGCTATGCTTCCGCCGATGTCAACGTCATCAGCCTTATTGGGGAACGGGGACGGGAGCTGCGCGACTTTATCGAACGCGATTTAGGACCGGAAGGCCTCAAACGCTCTGTCCTTGTCGTTTCGACCTCTGACCAAGCCTCTCAGCTGCGTCTCAATGCTGCCTATGTAGGAACAGCCATTGCAGAATACTTCCGCGATCAAGGAAAGTCTGTCATCTTAATGATGGACTCGGTCACCCGTTTTGCAAGGGCTTTGCGCGAAGTTGGCCTTGGCTGCCGGAGAGCCTCCTGCAAGAGCCGGTTATACCCCTTCAGTCTTTTCTACTCTTCCTAAGCTGCTAGAACGATCAGGTAACTCCGACAAAGGCTCGATTACCGCCTTTTACACCATCCTAGTTGCCGGCGATGACATGAATGAGCCTGTAGCTGACGAGGTGCGCTCCATCCTTGATGGCCACATCATCTTATCAGCGGAGCTGGCCCGGCAATTCCACTACCCTGCGATTGACGTTCTCTCCTCTGCAAGCCGGGTGATGCCCTCTATTGTCCCCAAAGAGCATCTACAGCTAGTGGGAAAGCTGCGCGAAGTGTTGGCCAACTATCGCAAAAACGAACTTCTGATCAAAATTGGAGAATATAAGCGCGGACAGGATAAAGCGGGCGATTTTGCCATTGATCATATCGACAAAGTCAATAAATTCCTTAAAGCAAGGCGTCGATGAAAAATGCACCTACCAAGAGACGATGCAACTTTTCAAGCTCTTTTTAAATAGGGAGGGAGTTACAAAACTCGCTTTGGAGGCCAAATTCGATGATTTTGACATTGGGTCGCATTGTTAGCAAGTTGACATACTTGTTTGAAAGTAGGCAACTTGCGCACAATGAGAAATGCAAGGGCAAAAGGGCGGATTTGGTCCCAAATTGGAGTTTTGCAACTCCCTCTAGAGGATGAGGGAATATGGCAAAAGTCGCCTATCCATTGAAACAGGTCCTGGAGGTCAAACAGAAACGCGTAGAAGATGCAGAAAAGCTCGTCCAGGAAAAAAAGATTGCGCTGGAAAAGGAGAAGGAAAAGCTTCTCGAGCGTGAGGCTGAACGCGACAAAGCGATCAAGCATCATTTGGATAAGCTCACGCAATTGCGCAAATGCCTCGACGAGGGTACGACGACCGACAAGATCATGCAGATGAAGGCCTATATGAAAGTTGCGAAAGAGAGAGTTTTAGTTGAAGAGAAAAAGGTGAAAGAACAAGAAGCGCAAGTTGAAATCGCCGCCAAAAACTTACAGATGGCAGAACATGAATTGCGCGTGAAAAGACAGGAAGTCGATAAGCTCCAGACCCATCGCAAAGACTGGGAAAAGCAGATGCGCAAGGAAGAAGAGATTATCGAAGGGCGCGAGCAAGATGAAATCGGCACAATTATTTTCAGTGCCAGACAACGTTTAAAGGCCTCTTAAAGCCAGAGGCTAAGGAGATTGAAATGGATCCAGACTACTACATCAAACGGGTAGAGCTGAACACAGGGGACGAAAGCGAATATCCAAAAAATTCACCAACCGTTCAATCCCCTGGAGCTAAGCCTGTTCGCGATTTTAAAAAAGTCATGAGCAAAACTCACAAAGAGAGCAAAAGCGATGAGGGCAGAAAAAAGAACCCTGTCAAAGCTTTTAAAGAAGTGCCGGACACTATGGAAGACGATGAGTCACTGGTCGAAGCCTCTTCAAAAGATGATGAAGAGAATGCCGCAGATGCTGCCCTCTCGCTCTTTGACCTGTCGAAAAAGGCTTCTCAACCTAAAGTAAAAGAGCCCGGCGAACATGTGAAGGGGCCTGTTGCAAAAGTTCAATCGCCCTCTGACCTGTTTAAAACCGCCTCTGCAGCTAAAGAAAAAGGGGTCGATCCCTCCCAGCAGCATGTCAAAACAGACAAAGGGATGGGCAAGGGGCTAGGCCAGAAAGACAAATTCACAACCAAATACACGCAAGAGCAGCCCGATCTTGCCACCATCAATCCCTTTGCAGCTGTCTCAGGGACACAAGCTGTCGCTCCGATGGGGGGTGAAGCCAAAGTCGAACGCGCAACGCCCCTAACAGCTGCGATGCGCGACCTGCTCGAGCAGATCGTCAAGCAGATGTATACCGTCTCGAACAGTGACAAAACAGATACAGTGATGACGCTGCAATATCCTCCCCTCTTTAAAGACGCGCGCATCATCCTAAGCTCGTTTGAAACAGCGCGTGGACAATTCAATATCTCATTTGAAAACCTGTCCCAGGCAGCCCAGCGCGTTCTCGACTTAGAAGAAAATCGCCGCGTGCTGATCAACTCCCTGGAGAGCAAGGGCTACAATGTTCAGATTTTCACGACGACAACAATTTTGGAGCCGCATCCCAATGTCGATGAAGCGATAGCTAAGCAAAACCAAGATGATCAAGGAAAGCAAGACGAGGATCAGCCAAGAAAGCGCAAGCGCGATGAGGCTTAATTGCTAGGCACTTTTTTTATTTTCAGGGCGCACAGGATATAACGAAATGCTGCAGGCCCCCTAAAAATGTTATCCTGTATAGCCTTGTATCCTGAAAAATATTTTTTCGTCATGTTAACCCCACTCAGGCTCTTTAAAACCCGACTTGCGCCCTAGCGGTGATTTAGCTGATGATGCGATTTTTTGGAGGCTAAAACGGGGCAATTTTTGACATACTTGAGTAAAGTAGGCGAAAATTGCCCCGTTTTAGCCTCCAAAACAAGCGCGCATCAGATGAGTCATTGATAGGGCGCAAGTCGGGTTTAAAAAGAATATCGCGCTTAAACTTGCCTGCACTTAGCAATTTGCTCTGCTAAGCTCGGCCAAAGTTTAAGCTTGATGTAGGGGGCAAGTCGGGTTTGAATCCCCGATTTCCCTTGTCAAACCGCCATTAATTTGCTAACTTTCGAGTAATATGGCATCTCAGGTTACACAGCACGCTTATAACTGGCTTAAGCAGATCTCTCCTACCGTCATGCAATGGGATCAGGTTCCCCTTTTTGGAGCGTCTCCTGCTTTTCCATGGGAAGAGCTTGGCACAAAATTAGCGCAACTCTTTCAACTTCAAGCAGTTAGAATTTTTCATAAAGAAACGGACTGGCGCAACCCTGAGGAGTTCACTGCAGGCTTTGGGGGAGATGCGATTCTTCTCCAAATCGGCGTTTCCAATCTCGAGGGAACCCTGATTTGGGTCATGTCAAAAAGTGACTTAAGCCTGTTTATGGAAGCGCTTCTCGGCAGAAAACCGGAAGATTTTATTCCACTTGACAGTGACTTTTATAACGGTTTTTACCACTATCTGGCCTCCCACACCCTCTCTACGCTTACGCAGCTTCCCTTCGGAAAAAACTTAGGCCTTGGCCTTCTTAAGTCACCTACTTTACCTGCAGAGCCCTCACTCTGTTTTGAGCTTGAGATTGGAATAAAGACAAATGAGGATGAAAAACAGGCCAAAGGGAGAGTGATCATTTCCCCTCAAGCCCTCTCTTCCTGGAAACAGCGCTGGGTAGACCGGACGCTAGAAACATCTCTCCAATCCCCTCTTGCAGAAAAACTTGAAGTTCCTATCCATCTCGAGATCGGACGCACAAAATTGTCGCAATCGGAATGGTCCAGCGTCTCCCCTGGAGATTTTATCATGCTCGACCAGTGCTCATACGACCTTGAGACTGAAAAAGGGCGCGTCATGATGACCGTCAATGGCGTGCCGATGTTCCGCGCCAAAATAAAAGCTGGCAACATTAAAATTTTAGAATTTCCCCTGTACTATGAGGCTGCTTCCATGAATAACGAAGATTCTTCCCATGATGATGACCTCGGTGAGTTTGAAGAAGGTGACGAAAGCCTAGGTGATGAAGAGACTTTAGGTGATACCGAAGAGACTCTCCCTGAAGAGCATGAAGAGCAAACTGAGGGTGCTGAATTAGAAGCTGAAGAGACGTCCGCGGCTACAGCTCCTCCCGCTCCAAAAGCCGCCGAAGCAGCAAAGGAAAAGAAGCTTGGACCTGCAGACATTCCTCTCAATATTGTCATAGAGGTGGGCCGCATCCAGATGAGCATGCAGAAGCTCTTAGAGCTGGAACCAGGGAATACTTTAGAGCTCGACATTCATCCAGAAAATGGGGTCGACCTCGTTGTCAACGGTCGACGCATCGGCAAAGCTGAACTCTTGCGCATTGGAGAACACTTAGGTGTCAGAATTCTCGACATCGGATAAAGCGCCAAGCCCTGGTCAAAACCCGGATCATGGCGGAGATCATCCCCCTCACACGATAGGGCCTTATAAAATTGAAAGCCTCCTTGAAAAAGGCGGCATGAGCATTCTCTACTTGGGCACGCATCCGACAAGCGGCGATCCTGTGACCATCAAAGTCTTATCTCCACGCTATACGACTCATGCAGAGGCCGTAAAACGCTTCCTCAATGAAGCGGAAATCATTGCCCTGGCAGACCATCCCCAAATCGTCAAACTCTACGGGTATGGAGAGTGGTCGGGAGGTCTATATATCGCCATGGAGTTTATCCAGGGAATTTCCCTGCGCCAATACCTTCTCCAAACCCCTATATCCCTTAAAAGAGCTCTTGAGATAATCTTAGACGTCTCTTACGCCTTGTGTCATCTTCATACGCACGGAATTATCCATCGCGATCTAAAACCGGAAAATATCCTAGTCACAGAAGCTGGAATGGTTAAAGTAATCGATTTTGGCATTTCTCAGCTTCTGACAAGCAAAGACGGAGGGGAGAGCGGTTCTAAACAGCGGCTCATCGGCACTCCCATCTACATGAGCCCAGAGCAGCGCGAAGCCCCTGAATCTGTCTCTTATCCATCGGACATCTATTCCTTAGGGATTATTTCATACGAACTGGTTCTCGGAAAATTAAGCCATGGCCAAATCCATTTAAGCCTCATGCCAAAAGGGCTTCAAAAAATCCTAAATAAAGCCCTTCAGTACAAGCCTGGAGACCGTTATCAGGATATTGTCGATTTTATCAGCGATGTGACAGCCTATCTCCATTCGTCGACCCTGCAAAAAGAGAAAAAAGCAGGGGATCAGCTCAGTGAACTCTCTGAAAACCTTGAAAAGGCTCAGAGTCTTCTGGTCCTTTCCCAACCCCCTCAATGGCCCGAAATGAATATCGGCCTTGCCTCCGCTAAAGGCATTGGGATGACCGGCTTTTACTGCGATTTCCTCGAACTGCCTGAAGGCGCTTGCCTCATTGTCATGGGCGAATCTACAGCAAAGGGAGCCCTTGCCATTATTTACACCGCCTTTGTCCGAGGCATGATTCACGCTCTGCGCCATGTGACAACACCCCCAGAAGCTTTGGCAACAGTCTTAAATGATTTGATCCTCAAAGATCGCCACAGCCAATCGTTCGCAATAAGCTATCTCATTTTAGACCCCTTTCATAACAAGTGGCATCACCTTTCTTGTGGCTGTGGAAGCCTATGGCTGGTCACCTCCGAAGTAGGGGTCCCTGAAAAAATGCAGGTCTCTAACCAGGCATTAGGAATTGAAGTCCGTCCCGATTTTGTGGCTACAACGCGGTCGTGGAATTCGGGTGACCTCCTGATCTTTACCAATTCTGCTGAAGAGAGCGCTATTAGCGATCAAACTCTTTCGCCTCTGATTGCTGGAACCAGCCAATATGCCCCTCAAAACCAGGTAGAAGCCATCTTGCGGAAGCTAAAGATGACAACATTGACAACGCTCCGCGAAACCCCGCTTACTTTTATCGCCGTCCAGCGCAGCTAAAACAATCCATTTTTAAACCCGACTTGCGCCCCTACATCACGCTTAAAACCCGACTTGCGCCCCTACATCACGCTTAAACTTTGGCCGAACTTCGCAAGTTGCCTGATAAGCTCCGAAGGCCAAGTCGCGACTTGGCCAAGGGGCTTAGCAGAGCAAATTGCTAAGTGCAGGCAAGTTTAAGCGTGATGTAGGGGGCAAGTCGGGTTTAAACTTTGGCCGAACTTCGCAAGTTGCCTGATAAGCTCCGAAGGCCAAGTCGCGACTTGGCCAAGGGGCTTAGCAGAGCAAATTGCTAAGTGCAGGCAAGTTTAAGCGTGATGTAGGGGCGCAAGTCGGGTTTTAAGCACGATGTAGGGAAAAAGTCGGGTTTTTGTTTTCTTAGCGGCTCCCTTGTCTCTAGCGTTAAAGTTTGCGATAATAAAGACTTTCCGCTTGGAAAAAATGAGCCACTTTGGGATAAATGGTGGATCTAAGAATCTTAAAAAGACTCATGAAGCGCTCATACATAATCTCTTTATCGCTAAAAATAGGCCTCCTAGCATCCGGATGCTTCATTACCCATTTGGGATATTCAGCCTCCACACTGCACGAAGAAGATGATTTTGGATATTCACTTGAACATTTCAGTGAGCACTCCAAGCGCGACAATCGCGCTCTCAACGATTTCTGGAATGATTCTGAGGAGATTCCAAAGCAAGAATCGGTTAAAAATGCCACTCTCAGAGATGCGACGCTCCTCTTTTCGCTCGATTATCGCGAAGCGTCCGCCGCTTTGCAGCCTTTGGCCCAAGAAGATGTAACGCCGCAACTGACGCCTTCGGATTCGGAAACGCCTCCAGCGCAACCGATGATCGAAAAGCCGCAAGATCTGCCCAAAGGCTTAGAGGATCTCCCAGCAAGTGCCCCTAAGATTCCGCATCCGCCCCATATTCAAGAAGTAGATAGTTCAAAACAACCGCAACTGACATTGAATGGTGACGCCCCCTCTTCCCAAAATGGTGGCGCAGCAGAGAACCAGCAGGATAGTAGCAACAAAATTTTGATCAACTTTAACAACGTCGGCATCATTGAATACATTCGCTTTATCAGCCGCATTTCAAACAAGAACTTTGTTTTTGATGACGCCGATCTTCAATTCAATGTGACCATTGTTTCGGAAGAGCCCACCACAATCGAAAATGTGATGACAGCGCTTATCCAAGAGTTGCGCATCCACGATTTGACGTTGATTGAACAGGGCAACAACCTGATTATCCATAAAAACTTGAAAGTCAATAGCGTCTCAAAAGTCGTTGCCGAGGATATTCCCGCCAGCGCAAATGACGCAGAAATTGTGACCCAGGTCTTCCGCCTCAATACGCTCGATCCCCAAAAGGCAGCGATTGTCATTCGACCCCTCGTTTCTGACCGCGCCCTCATCGAGCCTCTGCGTGAAACCAACCATCTGATCGTCACAGACATCGTTTCCAATGTCAATCAGATCAGCAAGCTCTTAAAAAGCATCGATGCTCCCAATAGCGGTCTCGTCATTGGCCAGTATGTGGCTCGCACCGCCGACATCGAGACGCTGATGCCCCTCGTCCAGAAGATCATGCTGCCCATCTCGCAAGATCAGCCTCTGAATTTTGTCTCTTATCCCGGTTCCAATAGCTTGTTCATTGTTTCGACCCCTTTCTTGGTAGAGCGCAGCATTTCAATTCTGCAGCATCTGGACCAGGAAAAGGGCAAAACGCGCATTATCGACCTGCGCGAATTGAAATTTGAGCAGGGCAAGGCTGGCGCTGGCGTCAAACAGGGAAAACCCGAAGGCGGAAAAGGAACACAAGGAGAGCCTTCTCATCCTGAAGGATACAACCCAGGCTACCGTGAAGAAGGATCGGGGTGGAATTTTGGTCCCAACTCTCAAGAAGCTCGAGAACTGCGCGAAAAAGAGCTTCTACTTGAACGTCAACGTCAAGCGCCAGAAGGACTTTTGCCTCTCTTTGTTCCTGTTGAAATGGCAGCGCCTCCATGTATAGAAGAGAAAGGAAGACGCGGGCCAATTCCTCTAGGAATAGGTTTTACAGAGGAAGAAGAGGAGGTTCCCGGAGTCGAAAAACTGAGACGGCCTCTGCAGACAAACGACCTCTATACCCCGGTACCCGTCGATCGCCAAAAATTTTATATTCATAAGTTACAATATCGCACGGGCGATGTCGTTTTGGGGCAGCTGCAGCAGATCGCGACAAGCTTGCAAAATACGACCACAAATATTGAGCTGCTGGCCGCCATCAATACGATTCAGTGGCTCCAGGATGCGAAAGCCCTCGTGATCACAGCAACGCCTGAAAATATCGACAAGATTCGCGAAATCATCGATCAGCTCGACATCCCCTTGAGACAAGTCTTTATCGAGATGCTGATTCTCCAGACCTCTCTGGATGACTCGCTACATTATGGTGTCAACTGGGGCTCGCGCTTTGGCGGCGGCAACCAGGCCGGCTCGATGGGCTTCCAAGAGGGCGCCTCGACTCTTCAAGGAAGCTTAGATTCAACCGGTGTGAGCGATTTGGGAGGTCAGGCCCCTAATCCAACACCTTCCCTCATCACACCCTTTAACAACGCTCTGATCCCCGATCCGCGCAACTTGGCAAAGAGTGACGGATTTAGATTGGGAGTCATGGGCCAACATATCATTCACAGGGCATTAGGCCTTGAGTTTAACTCTATTGGAGCCCTTATCTCGGCCGTCCATGACTTTGGTACCACGAACATTGTCATGAGCCCCAAAGTGATTACGGAAGATGGAGTTCCTGCGCAGATTTTCGTCGGAGTGAACACGCCGTTTAAGACCCAATCCGTATCTAACGACTTGGGCAGCATTATCACGAATAACTTTGAATTCCGCGATGTGGGGACAAGCCTCCAGGTCACGCCGCATATCTCAAATGGCGACATCATCTCTTTGGATATCCTTGAAGAGTATAGCAACTTAGCCTCGACCCCCGCGTCTAGTGGCAATAGCAATACGGTGATCGGACCTACAACCAATAAAAACTCGACGAAAACCTCCATCTTGGTCCCCGACGGCTACTTTGTTATCTTAAGCGGCATGATTCAAGATGAGGTCGATGAGACCCGTTCTCAAATCCCCTGTCTCGGCAGCATTCCTTTAGCAGGAGCTGCTTTCTCAGACACGAGCCCTGTCCATACAAAGCGTAACCTCATGATCTTTATCCGCCCTAAAATCATTGACACGGATGAAGAGATCCAGAACATTACGCGCCACCAGCAAGACGTCTGGAAAACCCAAAACAAAGTAAAGCCTAAGTGGCAAGTAGAAACGGAAACAGCCTTAGACTATTTCAACGTTAGGAGCACCTTTAACACGGATGATGAAGATGATCTCCCATGCCGTGAATGGGTCCATTAAAATAGGTAAGAGAACAGCAGTTCTTGCTGTTCTCCTCCTTCTCCTCAGTAGCTGCCAGCCAGTTTGCACGGACATTGAACCTGAAATTCCCTACTTTCCTCAGGCGCGACAGCTGCAGTATAAACCATCTCCCTTTGCTGAGTTAACAAAAGAGGAGCTGCGCGAAGAGTGGGCGAAAGAGCTGCATATCGGCCTGGTCTTTGGCCATGAAATGGACCTCTACCGCGCCATCACAGCCTTTAAACGCGCCCTCATTCTCCTTCCACCCAAACGCACTGAGCGCCGCTCTCAAATCGAATATTGCATTTTCCAGTCCTATTATCTGGGTCACAAGTACCCGGAAGCTGTCGAACTCTTTGAAAATAGCTCCCTCTTAACTGTCCCCCACTCATTTCCCGCCTATAAAGAAATGGGCATCATGCTCTATGAGTGCTACATCCAGAAAGGGCAAGAGGATAAAGCAGAGAGAATCCTTGAGCTGCTAAAAGAGGAAGATCCGCAAATTGCAGAGCGGCTGGAACTCTGGAGCTCATTCTTGGAGATGAACTTTGACAGCATCGCGGCTCATGCTCCCTGTCAACCTGATGGAGAGGCCCTTACAAGTTTTATTAGCTGTTATGAAGGGGAGGCCAAATCAATCCGCAAAGCGCGCCTCCTCAATGGCCTCATGCCGGGCCTTGGCTATCTCTATGTGGGTCAAAAGCAGACTGCAGCCACCTCTTTTATCATCAACGCCCTCTTCACGGGAGCGGCCTACTTCTTCTTCAAAAATGATAACATCCCCATGGGAATTATCACTGCCAGCCTTGAAAGCGGCTGGTATCTGGGTGGCATCAATGGAGCGGGCCTTGCAGCAAGAGACTATAATAAACGCCTCTATGAAGAAAATGGCAAGGAGATGATGCTCCAGCAACGGCTGATCCCTTTCCTCATGCTTGAAACGACGTTTTAAAATGTTTAAATTTATTTTTATAATCTTTTTTTTTCCGCTTATAGTATCTGCAGAACCATGGGGAAAAGATGCTGATCTTGCCCAAACTTATCAAGAAAGGGATCCTGTTAAAAGATGCCCCACTCCTATTTTAGGGCAAGTAAGTGAAGCCTTAGTCCGCTTTCACCAGCAGGTCATCTCTCCCTGCGATGGACCCAGAAGCCACTTTCGCCCGAGCAGCTCCCAATATGCTATCGAAGCTATTCGCAAGTATGGCTTTACAACAGGTTTTGGAATGGGGTGTGACCGTTTGATGCGCGAAAACAGTGATGAATGGGTGTATCGCAAAACAGTCGATGGGGCTGGCTGCTCCATCAAATATGACCCTGTACCTTAATATGGATTACTTTGTTCGCCCTTCTCAACTTAGCGGCAGTCTTACCATTCCCTCCTCAAAATCGCACACTTTGCGCGCTATTTTATTTGGAGCACTAGGCGATGGGAAAACGATCATCCGCCATCCGCTTTACTCTCCCGACTGCGAGTCGATGATCCAAGCGTGCCGCAAGATCGGGGCGGCAGTGGCTGTGCAGAACGATCAGATTGAAGTGATCGGCATAAAGGGTGCAATTGACGGGACTACAGATCTCATAGACGCTGGCAACTCAGGAATTGTCATGCGTTTTATGACAGCAGTAGCAGCTCTATCGGCTACCCCCATTAATCTCACCGGAGATGCCTCAATTTGCGGCCAGCGTCCTATTCAGCCGCTACTGAGCGCCTTAAATCTGCTCGGAGTCCACACAGTTTCCACAAATGGCTTTGCTCCTGTCGTGATCCAGGGCCCTTTAAAAACAAGCCGAACCCATGTTGTGGGTGAAGATTCGCAATTTGTTTCCGCCCTTTTAATCCTGGGAGCCATTTGTAAGGAGACGCTGGAAATTGAGGTGGAAAATCCAGGAGAAAAGCCGTGGGTTGCGCTCACACTCGATTGGCTCACCCGTCTTAAAATCCCTTTTGAAAGCCGCGATTACAACCATTTTAAAGTGTTTGGATGCTCTTATCCTGGATTTACCTATGAAGTTCCTGGAGACTTTAGTTCAGCGGCTTTTCCCCTAATCGCCGCTCTTGTGACGCACTCAGAACTGACCTTGCACAATCTGGACATGGATGATCCGCAAGGGGATAAAAAGATCATTCCGATCCTGCAAGAGATGGGGGCAGACATTTGCATTGCAAAAAAGAGCGTGTCGATAAAGCGAAACAGCTTAAAGGGAATGGCCATCGATATGAATGACTGCATCGATGCGCTGCCCGCTATTGCAGTCGCAGCCTGCTTTGCAGAAGGAAAAACGCATCTTTACAATGCGAAAGTGGCACGAACAAAAGAGAGCGACCGGCTACACTCTTTGACAACGGAGTTAAAGAAGATGGGCGCCTATGTTGAAGAGCTTGAGGATGGGCTGATCATTGAATCGAGGCCCTTGCAAGGTGCCACTCTCTCTTCTCACCGCGACCATCGACTCGCCATGGCCCTAACAGTGGCCGCGCTTGGTGCAACAGGAGAGTCGCGCGTTGAAGATACAGCCTGCGTGGCAAAGACATTTCCCGATTTTGCGCGCCAGATGCAGCAGCTCGGAGCCGCGATTGTCACACGATGAACAAAAGTTTTTCAGGATGGGGAGGATAGACAAGATAGAAGAAAAAGAGATGCGAAAGACAAGGGAAACTTCACTTACACGGGGTTTCCGAAATTGTCTTAGTATACTGTGCGCCGTAGGCGCCCTGTCCAACCTGAAAAATATTTTTTTATAGGAACAATGAATATTATTCTTTGTGGCATGCCTTGCAGTGGCAAAACGACATTGGGAAAAAAACTCGCCACCCATCTCAACTGGGAATTTATCGATACGGACCGCCTTATCGAAACATTGCAGCCACCCTCCTGCCGCGAAATTTACATAAAAGAGGGCGAAAAAGTCTTCAGAAGCTTAGAGAAGCAGGCCATTGCCTCCTTAAGCGGACGCTCTAAGTGCATCATTGCCACTGGAGGGGGAACCCTGCAGGAGGCAGAAAACCGCAGACAGCTCAAAACTCTGGGGATTATTGTCTATCTGAAAGCTACCCCAGAGACCCTTTTAAAACGTTTGCTGAGTCGTCCGCTTCCTGCAATGCTGGATTCTCGAGACCCGGAAAAATCATGGGAAGCCCTTGCGACAAAAAGGATTCCCCTCTTTGAAAAAGTGAGCGATCTGATTGTAGATGCAGAAGATCCGGAAATAATAACAAAAGTGTGTACCTATGCGATGCGCCATCATTGTTGGTCCCTCATTTAAGCAGGCTCAGGAGCAGCTTTTGCAAGCCCTGCCGCACTGCGACCTTGCAGAACTGCGCCTCGATCTGTGGGAAGATTATCAGCTCGAGGAGCTCCGAACACTCCACTTTCCAAAACCTCTCATTTTTACTCTAAAAAAAGAGTTGAGTAAATTAACGCAACTCGCAGCGCTAAAACCTGCCTATATCGATCTTGAACAGGATGTACCTGAAACAATTTTTAAAGAACTTCGCGCCAAATTCCCTAAAGTCAAGTTAATTGCTTCGTTTCACGATTTTGATAAAACCCCCGACACATTGCAGGAAAGCTCTCTTCCTGTCGATTTTTATAAAATTGCCACCATGACCCATTCCACACTCGATGCGCTGAGATTGTTAATTTTTTCTCAAAATGCAAAACAACCTCTCATTATATCAGGGATGGGGGACTCAGGGCAGATCACGCGCATTTTGGGGCCTGTTTATAAGAGCGCTTGGAGCTATGCTCCCCTTGAGAACTCTCAAATGACGGCTCCGGGGCAGATTCTTCTCCAGGAGCTTAAAACGTATTCGCCTTCTACTTCAGTCTATGGGCTCATCGGGGATCCGGTTGACAAGAGCTTCGGCCACATTCTCCACAATGGGATGATGCAGCTATTTAACGCCCCTAGCGTCTATGTGAAAATGCGCATCACTTCTGAAGAGCTTCCCCACTTTATCCCCCTCATGAAAAAGCTGAATATGCGCGGTCTAAGTGTCACAATGCCTCTCAAAGTGGCTATACTCCCCTATTTAGATATTAAGGATGAGACAGTTCAAAAATGTGGGGCGTGCAACACGCTTCTTTGGGATGGAAAAGCCCTACACGGTTATAATACAGACAGCCTTGGTGCTTTAAATGCTTTGGAAGAGGGGCTTACTCTTGCTGGGAAGCGGCTTCTGATTATCGGCGCAGGAGGAGCTGCGCGCGCCATTGCCTGGGAGGCAATTCAACGCAAGATGCTGGTCACAATCGCTAACCGCAATGCTGACCGCGCTCAATTCATAAGCCGCCTCTTCAACTGCTCAGGGATTGGTCTCGACGAAGTTCCAGGAATCGATTATGATGCTATCATCAATGCAACCCCGGCGGAGATGCCCATTTCCGCTGAGTGGCTAATCCCGGGAACGGTAGCAATGGACATACGCAATCGAAAAGAGAAGACACCGTTTCTAAAAGCGGCTGTGGAGCGAGGCTGCATCCCTGTATCTGGCTTAAGAATGTATTTGCATCAGGCCGCAGGACAGATCGACATCTGGAATTATGCAGGCTGTAAGCTTCCTTCCAAAGCAGTTTGGGAAGGATTTGCTTCTATTGATAAGAGCTTTGCCCGCTGAATGGCTTTCTGCATATGGGCATGGGGATGATGCGCGTCAAAGAGAAAGAGGTTATCCTTTCCCACCTGTTCTACAATGCCAGCATCGCTTAATACCTCCCACACAGGAGTTGTAATGCCGCAGGCGATCAAGTGGCGGCCCGATCCTTGTAGATAGTCATGGAGCTGCTGCAGGGCTAAACAGACCGTCGCATCGATATCGCGCGCATTTTTAAGCTGCAGAATGATCACTTTTGTGCTGGTATCATCTTCTGCAAAGGCTTTGAGAGTGGTCTGAAAAAGGTCGGCCGCTCCAAAAAAGAGCTCCCCTTCCACCTTGATGACCCGGATCGCCTTATGCTCATGCACATATCCGGGAGCGATATTGACTAGGTCACCGGCGTCATCGATGTCATATTCCACAAGATGCGGCATGGCGGCTTTTTTCAGATAAAAGATGATTGATAGGGCAATGCCGATGTAAAAGGCAACATTGAGGCTAAAGAAAAAGCAGGAGATGAAGGTGACAAAGAGCACAAAGCCATCGGAGCGTGTCGCCTTGAGGCAGAGGAAAAATTGCTTGGGATTGACGATGCTGAGGGCGGACACTAAAAGAAGAGCCGCCATGGACGCAAGAGGGATGTGGTTAATCAAAAAGCTAAAAGCATAAAACAAAATTCCTACAAAAGCGGCACTGAAAATGGCGGCAAAGCGGGTATGGGCGCCACTTTTAAAGTTCAAACTGGAGCGCGAAGAGCTTCCGGAGACAGGCATCGCTCCGGTAAAAGCTGAAACCATATTGCCAAGGCCGATTCCAAAAATTTCCTGGTTGGTCGAAAGGCGCTGACCTGAGCTTGCAGCAATTGATTTCGCGACTGAGGCTGATTCCATAATGCTGAGGAGAGCAAGGGCGAAGGCAACGGGGAGAAGCTCGTTCATGATGCCTGTATCGAAGTAGGGAAACTCAAAACGGAACGTCAGGTCTGTCAAACCGCCAAGCTCTCCCACTAAGAGCACCTTGCCAACGCCATCTCCCTCATAGGGGTTAACTAAGCCAGAATCGGCACCGTAGGCAGATAGATCGAACCAGTAGACTGCAAGAGCGGCGCAAAGAAAGGCCAAAACACCTGCCGGCAGACGCTTGTCGATGCGTTTGACGATTAAGATGAGAGCCAAGCTTCCTGCTCCTATGAGAGCTGTTTGTGGATGGATCTGATGCCAGTGGGTAATAAGGTAGAGCGTCCGTTCATAAAACGAGGGATTTCCTGGCATGCGCTCGATTCCAAGAAAGGAAAACGCCTGGTTGATGAGGATCGCCATCGCCGTCCCTGCTATATAGCCTACAACGACAGAATGGCTCACAAACTGGATGAGGCGGCCCAATTTAAAAAAGGCGGCCACAAATTGTAAAGAGGCTGTCAGAAAAACTAGCTGTGACAAAATCTGGATGGCCATCATATCCCTCTCATAGCCTGTCAGATGGCGGTAATAGGCAAAGAGAATCTCCGAAGTTGCTGCCTGAACGAGGATGGCCATGGAATTGCTCGGCCCCACGACGAGATGGCGCGAAGAGCCAAACGCTGCAGCCACAAAAGCGGAAAAGATTGCGGCAAAAAGGCCGCAGGAGAGCGGGAGGCCAGCCAATAGGGCGTAGCCAAGCGCTTGCGGAATGGTGAGCAGCGCCACGCTCAGCGCGGCTAAAAGGTCCTGCTTGAGAGTGTCTGTTGAATAACTCGCCAGCTCCTTATGGAAAGGAGTAAATGAAATGTCATCAACTTGGTAATTAATACTCATGATTATCGAAACAAATTATATTATAATCCAGCAATAAAAAACGAGTGAAATTTTATACTGTTTTTTTATGTAATCCTCTGCTAAACTATTCCCATATGAACAGCAAAACTCCGAAAATAGCCATTGTGGGAAGACCCAATGTTGGGAAATCTGCCCTTTTCAACTGCATCTGCAAGAAAAAAATCGCCATTGTCGATGAAGCGGAAGGGATCACTCGAGACAGATTGTATGCCGAAAGCGACTTTTTTGGCCTCCCTTTTCAAATCATCGATACAGGCGGCATCAATCCGCGCAGCAAAGTCGTCTTCAACGAACAGATCAAACGTCAGGCCGAAATCGCCATTGAAGAGGCCGATTCGATCATCATGGTGGTCGATGTGCGCTCCGGCATTACCGACTTAGATAGCGAAGTTGCCAAAATTCTGCTCCAGACTAGGAAGCCGGTTTGTCTCGCCGTCAATAAAATCGACGACCTCAACCAGCAGCACAAGATGTATGACTTTCAATCCCTTGGGATCAAGAAAATCATCGCCGTCTCAGCCACGCAAGGTTTTCACATTGCGGAGCTTATCGAAACGGCCCTACAGCCTCTTCCCAAACCTTCAAGCGAAGAAAAAGAGCCCGGGTTCATCAACATTTGCATCGTCGGCAGGCCCAACGTCGGCAAGTCCTCACTCGTCAACTATCTCCTCCAAGAAGATCGCTGCATCGTCAGCCCTATTCCAGGCACAACGCGCGACAGCATCGACGTCCCCTTTCTTTATGGAGAAGATCGCTTCAACCTGATTGACACCGCAGGCATACGCCGCAAAGGTTCCGAACATGAGGTCGTAGACAAGTTTGCCGCCATCCGCACCCAGCGCGCCATCGAACGCTCCGACGTCTGCCTCCTCATGATGGACGCAAGCCAGGGCATGACCGCGCAGGAGAAAAAAATCGCCAACATGATCGAAGAGGCCGGCAAAGGCTGCATCCTGCTTTTCAACAAGTGGGACCTTGTCAAAGGCTTCCGCATGGAGCACTGCCTCCAGGGCATCGAAGAGGAGGTCAGCTTCCTCCAGCACTGCCCTAAAGTCTTTATGTCAGCCCTGACCGGACGCAATGTCGACAAGATCTTCCCGCTCGTTAAACAAGTCTACGATGATGCTGAAAGGCGCATCACAACCCATGAACTCAACAAATTCATCGGCAACTGCCTCCAGCGCAACCATCCCCCTATGCTTATGGGTAAACGGCTCCGCATCTACTACATGGCGCAAGTGGAGACGCGCCCTCCCCGTTTTATACTCTTCGTCAACAACCCTACCCTGATGATAGAGAGCTACAAAAAGTACCTCTACAATCAGTTTCGAGCCACCTATGGCTTCACTGGGGTCCCCATCTTAATGAACCTGAAAGGAAAAGCAAAAGATAGAAAAGGCTCTGAAGGCTCCGGCCCTGGATTAGAATTTGCAAGACCACAGGATGAACCTGAAGAGGGAGAAGAGTTTGTCTTTGATGAATAAATAAAGGAGTATTTATGCAATCACCCCAAACCAGTCCCTGCCTTAGCCTAAGAACTGCGTATAAAGTCTATGGCGTCGCCGCAGATCTTGCCACATTAGCCCTTGCAGCCCCTCTTCCGCTGCTATTTGCGATGTGTGTAAAGTCTAACTTTAATCCCACTCCCGCTCAATTTGATAAGAGCAAACACACTGTCGTGCTCCTCCATGGCAATGGCTGCAGCGAATTTCAGTTTGGCTTTGCCCGCCTATTTTTGAAGCAATTTAACGTTTACACCCTCAATTTGGATGGTTTTGTCACCAATCAAGCGAGCATGGGAATCAATAACTATGCTGAAAGACTGGGAGCGCTCATTCGGACGATCACGGAAACAGCGGGTTGCAAGGAGTTTGACCTCTTAGGCCATTCGATGGGAGGCTTTGTCAGCGCCTATTATGATGTCAACCT
Source organism: uncultured Parachlamydiaceae bacterium (assembly GCA_963745935.1). Lineage (GTDB taxonomy): Bacteria > Chlamydiota > Chlamydiia > Chlamydiales > Parachlamydiaceae > JAJFUZ01. Next base: position 74,847 of record CAVUZO010000001.1, on the reverse strand, counting down.
TGCACAAAAAGATGGAATCCGAATTAGAAGCGTGGTTTGCCTCTCAACTCCCTGGAAAGGCTCCCCGCCTTTAGAGTTCTTAGCGACACACTTGTCCTCCTTTTGCGACCCTGTCCGTTATGTGCAGATGCGCAACATCCAGGGGTTTATCGACACACTTGCAGAAAAAGTTTCAAAATCAGCCGGCAAATACTTCTTTATCTGTTGCAAAGCCGATAATATTGCTCCACCAGAGAGAGCCGTCTTAGATTGCGCCAAACCTGAAAATGTCCAAACATTTATCGCGGGCCACTACAACTCGATGCTCCATCCTCCCCTCTGGAGCCAAGTTGCCAGCTGGTGGAAATAAGTTCATTGTTGTACATATACCGTACATTTGTGCCATAATGAAGATAAACAGGAGATTTTGTATGAAGCAAGATCGGGTTGAATTTAGGACAACACATCTAGAACGAAAGAGATTCGAAGCCGCAGCCACCGTTCTTGGAATGACTTTATCTTCTTTTTTACGAATGACAGCTGTAGAAAAATCCACTGAAATTCTTCGCCAAAATACCTCTATTGTTTTGTCAGATGAAGATCGAGATGCATTTTTGGAAGCGCTGGAAAACCCTCCCAAGCCCAACAAAGAACTGAAAAAGCACTTAAAGAATATCGTCAATCAGTAAAGTCTGAGTAGTATTTTGCTAATTTCAAAACCCATCGATGAGATTCTTCTTGGGGCTTATAAGGATTTTGCACCGATAACTCCTGTAATTAGCACAAACTTCTACAGGCATGCTATCCACGAGGTATTCAAGAGTATTATTTTCTCGATGAAAGACTTGAGCGACAATATGAAAGGCCATTTGCCAAATTGAAGCATCTATAGCGTGCAATTGACGATTTAGCCTGCTTTCACTCAGCATATTAGTAATATGACCATTCCACATGAGCACTTGACGTGCCCTAGAAAAATTGCCTCCATAAAATAGGGCTGCTGTGATAGCGACGGTCATAATTTCAGCTAGATTCATTTTACATTGAGGATCAGATTTGATACCCGCTGCGTGAAGCATATCAGAGCAAAAGCTGTAAATAAAAATAATTTTCAATTCCATAGTCTTCTCCTTATTTGGGAAAACTTTGCAAAAATTGAAAATTAAAATCGCGCTTAAAACCCGATTTGCGCCCTAGCGGTGATTCAGCTGATGATGCGATTTTTTTGAAGGCTAAAACGGGGCAATTTTTGACATACTTGAGTAAAGTAGGCGAAAATTGCCCCGTTTTAGCCTCCAAAACAAGCGCGCATCAGATGAGTCATTGATAGGGCGCAAGTCGGGTTTAAACTTGCCTGCACTTAGCAATTTGCTCTGCTAAGCCCCTTGGCCAAGTCGCGACTTTCTTCGGAGCTTATCAGGCAACTTGCTAAGTTCGGCCAAAGTTTAAGCGTGATGTAGGGGCGCAAGTCGGGTTTAAACTCTTTTTGCTGCGGTTTCTCTTTCTCTGAAACTGCGGCAATTTCCCTTCGTAGAGTGCCTTGAGGAAGTTTAGGCAGTGCCTGTCTGCAAAAATTTGAAAAGCGCATAAAACTCATTTTGCTCTTTCACTTTTTCAAACTCCGGCAATTTCCCTTCGTAGACTGTTCTGATGACAGCAAGGAGCTGATCATAGGAAATGTTTTTCAGCTCCATAGTCTCTTTGGCATCTCTCTTCCCTAGGGTGAACAAGTCTTCAAAATAGCGCAAGGAATCCAAAATACATTTATGTGCATGAATTACTTTATCTCCGACTTTAAGAATAATGTCGGATGATGCGGCGTCATTGAATAGCGAAGTTAATGAAAGCGGTTTTTGCTGATTCTCAAACAGAAATTTCTGTCCCTGGACCTCTAACAATTTTGAAGGGCTGAGTCTTCCATAGAGCCAGTCGAGTCTCATTTCAGCTTCGATAGCTTTGTCAGGCTTGGCGGTAAATGTGTCGCCCTTTTGGTCAAAGCAGCTTTTCAGATTCTCATCGATATTCAGCATAACGCGATCTATAGGGATCTCCTTTCCCTCCACCTTCAGTTTTAAATCTGCATAGGGGGCAGTTGGATTTAAGTATACAAAGAGCCAAGGATTTGCAGCGATGCGCAGCTCCTCAAGGAAATCATCCGGAAACTCCCCCAAAAAAGGTCCCCGCCCGGTTAACAGAACTTGAATCAGCTTTTGACGCGCCTCTTGGTGTACAAAGGCAACAGCGCGCTTTTCTTCAGGCAGCGCATTCAAATTTTTGGCCAACGTGTTGAGAGAAGTGCCTAAAATAGGCGCTAAAAGAAGCAGCTTGATCGGCTCATTAGCAGTTTCAAAATACTCTCTTGCCTCTTTCCAGCGCCCCATATTAGCATACGATGTTAATGCTTGTGAAAATTTCGCAATTTCCTTGAACTTCGTACCGGATTTATCAAATAGGTCTAAATTTGAAGAAAAGGTGGGGTACGCTGTTTTCCCTTTCCATTTTTTAAAAGAATTAAATTCCAGTCCTGGTAAAGCCATCCAGAATTTCCATGGCGTCTCTTCGAGTGGCTTTAACAGATCGTGAATGCGATATTCCTGAGGGGTTCCGATGAATTGTTGAGCTACTCCTCCGTTAAAAGAGGCGAGTGTGGAGATTTTGAAGGGGTCGTCGGAAAGACGAATCATTTTGCCAAAGGGGAAAATGTGAAGCTCCCCATTTTTTCGATCAGCCATAAGAGGGCCCATCTGATCCCACCAGGCATCGAGAGCCTGAAGAGCTTCTCCATCGGGTAACAAGTTAAGTAGATCGATCTGAGTCTTCGTGTTAACAACCTTTCTCAAATTGGAGATTAGAAAGCTTCTTGGCAACTTCAGAAGCTCCTTGGCGTCCGTCGCTTTTGCAATGAATTCTCTGCCCAATACTTCTCCAAAAGGGGAAAGCTTAACTTGAGCTGGATTAAATAATTTAAGCAGCCTTTCAAAATAAATTTTGCCTGCTTTTTTACAAATCGTTTCTGCTACAGCAGCCTGCGCTGCAGTAAATCGCTCCGCAATCGGCTGTGCCTGATCTACTTTATCCGCAAGGAGAAGAAAAAAGAAGGTACCCATCACGTTTTCACTGGCTGCTTGAGACAGCTGCTCGACTTGTGGCTTAGAAAGCGAATTTAAGAAAAAGTGGAATTTTTCAGGTGCCCGTGCAAGGAGAGCTTCTGAAATCTTGAGCAGCAGGGCGCGCTCCTTAGGCTCTTGAGGCTTCTGAAGGGTTTGTACAATCCTACAAAAGTAAAAGTCCCGCTCACTCTCAGCCCCTAACACTTTTGTTAAAAAATCCCCAATTTTTTTTGAAAGAGACCAATCAAAAAGCCCTATAACTTCTGGGCTCAACTCGAGTAAAAATGTAGGGTCGCCTCCAGCCTCAAGAAGAGGTTTAAGAAGCGTTTTCACGATCAAATCCCTCTTGCACTCCTTATCTCTATTTTCTGAAATCCCGTTCAAGAAACAACAGATGATCCTCGGACTACATGCAGCGATAATAGCAAGATTGTCATCTTCAAAAAACTCCCATTTCAATCCCGCTTTGCGCCACGCATCGGGCAGAGCCTTTAATCGAGTCAGAAGCTTATCTTTGTCCGCTTTTAGACGCATGCCAAAAACAGAACGGATGACTTTAGCTTGTATATCACTGTTATGCTCTTCAAATAACTTCCAGAGGGTGGCCTCATGGAGAGAGTCTTTGCAGAGTTGCGGGGATTGAATAAAAGCCTCCCGAACAGCTTTTAAGTTCTGCTGAGCATCGGGAGCTGCGCTTCCCATTAAGACTTTGGCCAGCCCTATCAATTGATCTGTGTGCAAATTGTTTTTCAATGGAGGAAGCCACTCGAATCGATTGGCCATGTGAGAAGGACTCCTTCCTTTCAAATAGTCAAATAACCTATCTATCTGCGCTGGTTGCAACTCCGCAATCAGCCTCTGCTCCAGCTCCTTTTTGACAGGTGTCTCGCCAAATAACGGAAGACACATCCGGAAAAAGGGATCGGAATCTTTTCCAAACTCCTGCTTATCCGCAGTGTCCACACAGCGTTCAAGCTTATCGGGAGGATTATTGACCATGACGCGCTTCACCCAATCGGGGTCAAAGCCATCTTGCAAGAGTAGATGGCATAAATTGGCGCCATTTGTCGTTTGCGACAGCCCTTCTAAAATGACTCTTCGATAGGCGGGGAAACGGTTGGGGAGATCGAATAACTGCTTGATGGGGGGCTCCTTAGCTATCTCTCCGGTTGCAGACCGAGCTGCATAAGGAACCAGATTTTGCAGAAGGGTGAGACGCTCATTCTCTTCCAAATGGTCAAGCAGCTTTTTGAACTCATCTGAATTGAGGATATGCGTGGCAAGAGTGCCTGTGGGAGGAACCATTGCGATTCGCTGCCGGTAATTCATATCGGCAACAGAGGGAAGAGCTTGATGGGAAGGAAAAGCCTCCACAAATACTTTTGCATGGGGGTGGTTATTGGGAATTTTCAACAACCCCGACATAAGGTCAACCCAGGTCGAATTATAAGGATTGGGTGACGCAAGCAAATTCTCCAGGAATGTTTTGAAAAATTCAGGTTTCAGGTGAGAAAAATCCTCAATAAGATAACCGCTATTTTGGGAATAAGCGCGAAAGAGGTTCTCGTACAGCTCGGCTGATTTTTTAGATGAGGGGGCCAATTTTTCGACTTCCCGTATATGCGAGCGAATCTCCTCTATCCCGCTGCTAGTTTCAAGACACTTTGTGAGCTTAATTTCAGTGAGATTGGGCTCGCGCGGTAGAACAGGTTTAGGAACCTCTGGAAGTTTATCAGGTTCTGGAACCGGTTGAAGTGGACTCACAACAGTCTTAAGGAGCTGCATTTTTTTGATAAGCGCTAAAATTTTGCCCTTTTCTCCCCCTCCATTTTTTTCGACAATCGTCTTGAGCTTAGTGAAGGTGTTAATAAGGGCTGTTTTTTCTTCAGCGGTAATAGGCTGTTTAAAAATCGGCTGAGCGAAAGCCATACTCTTTTTTGCAGCCTGATCCAGCTGTGGATTTTTGGAGCGTAGACTAAAGGTGAGAACATAAATTAAGAAGCCAACAAAATTCTGAAAGCGTGTTCGTTTGGGAATCTTTTCAAGTTTTTCGTTGAGACTGCTACTATTTGGATTAATCCCTTTAAACTTTTCAACAAGATTGGAAAGGTCTTTAGAAATGGGCATCTGTTTCCTCCAAATAGGTGTTTTAAGGAGGAAGCTTAACAATCCTGCATCTTTTTAGTCAATTGCTATAAAAATTAAAAGTAATATTGATAGTTAAAAATATTTTTACTTTACTATTTCCCTAATATTGTCCTGCCGCCATTCAAGTATTTTAAAGCTTTATAAAATCCCGCCTGCTGCTGTTTCTCTTTTTTGGAAAACTGGGGCAATTTCCCTTCGTAGAGAGCCTTGAGGACGGCATTGGTCTGATCGTAGGTAATATCGTTTAGTTCCATGTGCCCTTTGACTTCTTTAAATCCTGAACGAAATGCTGCTGCAAAGAAGTCCAAGGAGGCCAAAATGCACTTATGGGCTTTAATTTCTTTACCCTCGACTTTGATGGTAATATCGGACGACGCTGAGTCGAACTGATTCAATGAAAGCGGCTTCTGCTTATTCTCAAATAGGATTTTCTGTCCCAAATCATTTAACAGGTCGGAAGCGCTTATTCTGCCGTAGAGCCAGTCGAGCCTCATCTGGGCCTCGATGGCTTTGTCAGGCTTGACGGTAAACGTCTCGCCATTTTGGACAAAGCAGCCGCTGAGATTCGCATCGAGATTCAAAATCATGCGATCGACAGGAATCACCCTTGCCCCCACATTCAGTTTTAAACCTGCATAAGGGACTGCAGGATCCAAGAAAATAGATCCCCACGGATTTGCAGCTTTGCGCATCTCCTCAAGAAAATCTGTCGGAAACTTAACTGAAAAGGGACCACGCCCTGTTAGCACTGTTTGAATCAGCTTTTGACGCGCTTCCTTGTCAAACATCGCTGCAGTGAGCTGTTCTTGCTTGAGCAATCTAAAATTTTCGGCCAAAGTTTCTGGTGAAGGCCCAACAATTGGGGCTAAAAGCGCCTGCTTGATCATCTCCTCAGCACTCTCAAAGAGCATTTTTACATCGGGTGCTTGATTTAATTTTTGAGAAAAATCGGCAATTTCCTGTGCCTTTGTTGCATACGTACTCTTGTTACAGTACCAATCGAGAATCTCGAAGCATTTAGAATAAAGCTGTCGAGGATCACCTGTTCCGCCATTCCACTGGCTTAAACCAAACCTATCAAGTTTTGGTAAGGCCATCCAGAACTTCCAGGGGGCCTGTTCTAGAGCTCCTAGAACCTGCCATAAAACGTATTCATTCCTGCTCCCTATCAATTGGTAGGCTCTATCCCCATAAAAAGCAGCTAATGTCTCGATTTTGGAAGAGTCATCTGAAAGACATATCATTCTGCCAAAAGGGAAGTCGACATAGGAATTTAGTTTTAGATCCAGTTCGGGGCCTATCCGATCCCACCAGCTATCGAGAGCCTGGCGCGCTTCTTCAGCGGGTAACTTACTAAGGAGCTCGATACGCAACTTATAAACCAATTTTAAATTGCGCATAAGAAAGCTTCTTGGCAATTTAAGAAGATCGTCGGCGCTGCTGGCTGCTGTTAGTATATAGTTGCCCAATTTCTCTTCATATGCTGAGAGTTTATCTTGAGCAGGGTTAAACGATTTTAACACCTTGCAAAGATACGCTTGACCCAACTGTTGACAAATCGTGAAAGCTTGAGAAGCTTCCTGAGCTGTAAATCGATCCGCAATTACTTTTGCTTCATCTGCTTTATCTCCAAGCAGAAGAATAAAAAATGAAACAATCGCCATTTGGCTTGAAGTTTTAGATAGCTGCTCGACTTGCACCCTAGAAAGCGATTTGAGTACAAAGTGGAAATATGTAGGTTCCTGCTTAAAGATGGTTTCTAAAAGCTTGAGCAGCAGGGCGCTCTCTTTGGGCTCTTGGGGCTGCTGTAGAGCTTGCACCACTCTATAAAAATAAAAGTCCTGCTCACTTTCTTGACTTTTGTATGCGCAGGGATCTGTTTTCTGAGACCAGTTGAAAAGCTCTATGACTTCTGGGCTAAACTCTTTCAAAATCTCGATCCCGGGATTCAATTTAAGAACAGTTGCTACGATCACATATTTGTCGCAGTTTTTATTTTCTGAAATTCCATTCAAGAAGGAGCTGACGATCGAGGGAGTTGCTACAATAAGCGCAAGATTGTCTTTTTCAGACTGACTCGTTTTCCATTCCAGACCCACTCTACGCCAGGCTTCGAGGGAAGCCTTCTCCAGTTTAGGCATGAGCGTTGTTGTATCATAGTGCGCAAAAACAGAATGGATCACTTTGACTTGTAGGTCGACATTGCCCTCGTCAAATAGCTTCCAGAGAGTGTCTTCATTTAGAGATAATCTGCAAAGATCTGGCGACTGAATAAAGGCGTCCAGAACAGCTTTGGAGTTTGCAGAGATTTTAGCTATCGCAATTAATTCATCTGGAGTCAACTGGCTTTTCCACTCTTGCGGAAGCCATTCGAAGCGGCTGGCAATGTGAGAAGGACGGCACCTCAAATGTTGAAACAGCCTCTCTTTCCGCTCCTGTTGCAGCTCCGCAATCAGCTGCTGCTCCAGCTCCTTTTTGACAGGCTTCTCGTCAAATAATGTGCTCAATTCATGATCAAAAAAAGGATCGGGATCTCTTTGAAACTTCTGTCTATCTGCATCATCGACACACCTCTCAAGCCTATCGGGAGGGTTATTGGCTAAGACCTGTTTCATCCATTCAGGATCGAATCCATCCTGCAAGATGAGATGCGCAAAATTGGCCCCATTTGTCGTCTGAGAAAGCCCCTCTAAAATAACTTTTCGATAGGCTGGAAAATGGTTGGGAAGATCGAATAGGTCCTTAATACGTGGATCCCAACCTATTCCTCTAGTAAAATAGCGAGCCGCATAGGGAACAAGATTTTGCAAAAGGGTGAGACGCTGCTTCTCTTCCAGATTGTCAAACAAATTTTTGAATACGTTTGAATTGAGTATATCCGCTGCAATAGCCCCAATGGGAGGGCTTTTTGTAATGCGCTGCCGATAGTTCATATCAGCCAAAGCGGGAAGATCTTGGTGGGACGGGAAAGCATCCACGAAGACTTGCGTATTGACAGGACTCTTAGGAAGTCCCCACATTAGGGTTTTCCAGGTGTTGTCATAATGGGGAGAAGCCAGCAAATTTTCTAGGAACGTTTTAAAAAAGGCAGGCTTTAGGCGAGCAATATCCTCTACAAGATAGGCGCTGTCTATGGCATAGGCTTTAAAAAGGTTCTCGTAAAGTTCTGCTGTTTTTTTTGAAGAGGGGGCCAACATTTCGACTTCGCCGATAAAAGGGCGAATTTTCCCAAGCCCGCTCTCTTTCGAAAAGTCATGTGTTTCTAGGTACCGTGTGAGCTTAATTTCTGAAGAATTAGGTTCGCGCGGCGGAACAGGAGGAGCTGGAGGAGCCGGTTCTGATTTATTTGGAGCGGGAACCGGTTTGTCGGGGCTTGGCGTTGCAAGAGCCTGAAGGGCCTGAATTTTTTTGATAAACGCTACAATTTTGCCTTTTTCGCCCCCTCCATTTTTCTCGACAATCGTCTTGAGCGCTGTGAAAGTGCGAATGAGCGCGGTTTTTTCTTCTGTAGTAAGGGGTTGTTTAAAAATCGCTTCAGCGCAAGCCGTACACTTCTTTGCCGCCTGATCCAGCTGCGGGTTCTTAGAGCGCAAGGTGAAGGTCAAAATGTAGACCAGAAGACCAAAGAAATTTTGTAGGCGTGTCCGCTTGGGGATTTTTTCAAGTTTCGCATTGAGACTGTCGCGTTTTGGATCCATCGTTTTAAATTTGTCGACAAGATTGGAAAGGTCTATAGAAATAGGCATGAGTTTCCTCTATTAATAGTTAAGGAGACAGTTTAACATTTTCGTATCCAATTGACAATAAAAAATATACAGTTTAAAATTACTTGAAAAAACGGAGCAATCTAAATAAAATTAAATACGAACCTATCAATACTGGCACTTATAACTATCCTGCTGAAAACAAAAACCGATTGAAAATCCGCAAAATAAGGAGCTTTATCGCAAGGTCGGCAGATCCTATACAACTTAGGGATGGGGATGGCGCCTGGGACGCACAGCTATCCTTGTGGGAAAAGCCTGTCTCATCCTCCCTCTAGTTTTTCATGCCTACCGAAAATCCATCAAAAACTTATTCAAACCCGATTTGCGCCCTAGCGGTGATTCAGCTGATGATGCGATTTTTTGGAGGCTAAAACGGGGCAATTTTTGACATACTTGAGTAAAGTAGGCGAAAATTGCCCCCTCCAAAACAAGCGCGCATCAGATGAGTCATTGATAGGGCGCAAATCGGGTTTGAATAAGTTTTTGATGGATTTTCGGTAGGCATGAAAAACTAGAGGGAGGATGAGACAGGCTTTTCCCACAAGGATAACTGTGCGTCCCAGGCGCCATCCCCATCCCTAAGTTGTATAGGATCTGCCGACCTTGCGATAAAGCTCCTTATTTTGCGGATTTTCAATCGGTTTAAATTTTTCGACAAGATCTTTTGAAATAACCATGATTTTTTCTCCATTAACATGTTAATTTAAACAAATTCCTTATAATAATTCAATAAAACTTGTAGGGATTTGACATTTCAGAGATAAAGAAGCATAAAAGATAAGGTGAAAAATGGCGCTTCCTCCCCTCTTACAATATCTCGATAACAATGTCAATTTGATGAGGCGCGAAGATGCTGCTGGTATCATCCAGAAGTGGAATCCAAAAACGGATCGCGATAGTAGTGGCAGTGGAATTTTTTATTTTTCATCTGCTTTAGATAAGCGGATTACCTATTTTTTGCTCTATTATGGGATTCTCCATAAACCTAAAGAGACAGAAAAAGAGCTCAATCGCAAGAATCTAAAGGGGTTCACAGCCTTCCACATCCTCGTAGCGGATCATCATATCCAGTCTATTCGTTTAGTGATGAAAGCAAAAATTGCGGATATGAACAGCCTCACACCCGACGGAAAAACAGCTTTGCAAATAGCTAAGCTCGCTTTTATCTCCTCAAATACCATTCGGGAAACGGGCAAAACTGCAGTGGGTCGAAAATTTATTGCTCTTAAGTTCCATCTGGATGACAAAATGGAGAAGTGGAGCTCGGGGCGCTTTTCAGAGGAGGAGGAGGATCCCCCTACTTACCTTGAGGAGCCCGATTTTGCACTCGATATTTACGAAGGAGCAATACCTCTCACAAACTACGATTTAACAGAAATGTTGGAAGCGTCAAAAAGAATCTATCCAGCTATTGTGAACTACATTTTGGAGCTCAACAAAGAGATCTTGACTCAAGAAGAATTAATGAACAGTCAAGATAGAATTTTAACTCATTTTTATAATAGTGTTGAAAATCAAAAGGAGTCTATCGAAGCAACAAAAGGGGATTTACTCGCTCTGGAAGAGGAGGAAAAAAACTTAAAGCAAATCCAGTCGACAATAATAGACGAAATTACACAGTTGAGGATACTGCTTGAACCTCAAATGAGGGCGAAAACAGAGCTTTCCGAAGAGGTCGCAGCTCTTCAGAAAATGCAGTTAGAGAAGGTCAATATTCAGGTGCAACGCAATCTGCTCGCCCAAGAGATCTTTGGACTCAAAAGTAATCAAGAAAGAATGCAGCTCATTGCAAAAAATCCCTCTGCAAATCAGCTGTTGCGGCAAGATGAAGAGCAGCAGCAAAGAGTGAGGGTGATGCAAGCTTCGCAGGAGCAGTTAGAGAAAGAGAGTGCAGCGCTTACAGAAGCCATTGGCACGCTGACAGCTGAGACCAAGAAGAGACAGACAAATCTAGACGAAAAGCGACGCGCCCATGCTCAACTCGTCAGCAAAGAGCTGGAGGCACAGGCAAATATTAGATCCCTTCAAAAGGTCTCAAACCTGTTAGAGAGTACACGCAACGAATTAAAAGAGGCTGAAGCCTGTCTAGAGAAAGAGAAAAGCCGTGCAGCAAAAATTAAAAAAAAGGAGAAAAGTTTAAAAAAAGAGAATAAAGTGAAGGAGGGCTTGTCAGATAATCTCAAGCAGGTTCAGGAAGAGACAAAACGGCTTCAGAATTACCTAGAAGAAGAAAAAAGCCGATTGGCTAAGTTAAAATTCATGCATGTGGGCCTCTATCAACAAATCTCTGATCAGGAGACCCTTCATACTCTTCAGAGTCTTGAACCTCTATTCACGAAAGTTCACCTAATGGTAGCTAGAGGAACGTTAAAAGATTTAAATAAAATTTTAAAAATTGTTCCTCCTACGATCTGGCAGGGGAAATCGCTTCTCACAACTGCTTTTGAAAGGCTGCGCGATTCACCAAGTGAAGAAGCCATTAACATTGCCCAAGATCTGATTGCGCGCACGGGGCATGTCTCTCTAGAAGAGCGCGCCCTTTTTGAACATTGTTTGAAAGAGGAGTCTCTTTCCAAAATGGTGGCTTCTCCTGAGCTCCATTCCCACTTTTATGACTATCTGAGCCAAAAAATTGCCCATGAGGCACTCGAACATTTTACGAATTTTAGAGGAAATATCGATTTTAAAGATCCCAGCGGAGACCCGCTTTTACATCTCGCTATCCGCTGCAAAAATGCCAAATTGGTGCAAGAGATGTTGCAGAAGGGGGCCAACAAAGAGCTCACAAACAGCGCGGGTAAAAAAGCGATCGATCTCCCGGAATGCGAGGGCCCCATCAAAGGGCTTTTGCTCCTGGAAGAGAAGCCCACAGATCATAAGCCAAGAAGCATTAGCTTAGGGGTCAGACAGATGAAGAGCGATCCGGAACTCCCCCCTTTGTCATCTACAGATGCATCTAGAACGCGCAATATTTCGGAAGGAGCAGCAAATAAAAAAATTAGTAAGCTAAAAAGCAAAGGACACAACAGATCCAAAAGTAGTGGTCCTTTAGGCGAAGCCTAACCAATTATTTGATGGAGAGTGTTCAGCAATTTTGGATCTATCTTTTCGGCTTGCTTGAATAGAGCATCGCCTTTACCAGGATTTTCTTCATCGAGCTTGACCCCCCATGACAAGAAGAGGTAACTGAGAGCCTCCTCTTCAAGGATCTGTTGAGGATCTCTTTTTTGCAAATCTTGGATCAGCTTTTGAACAGAAGTTCGCTCATCCTCATTGAAAAGCTCTAGCCATAGCTGGAGTGCCATCTGGTTAAATTTAGATGGATTGATCTTTCTCCCCTCCTTCAGAAAAGTGAGCCCCTCCTCAATTTGACTTCCTAAACAGAGGAATTTTCCATGAGTTAAAAGTTCATCGTAGAGCAAGTTTGGAAGGTCAAAGACCTGTAACGGGTCAATTTTAAGAGATTGGTTCAGATGTTTGATGGCTTCCGGATACCAGCTCAGTCTCCTAGCAATATCCCCTCCTAAGTTATGGGCCTCCTTTAAATCGGGACATGCCTGAAGAAGGCTTGTGAGAAGAGAGTAGCCACTCTTTAAATCAGCTTCTTGAAAGGCTTTTCCGGCTTCATCGTGAGAAGAAAGACTATTTACAGCCTTACGGATCTGATTTAAGATAAGCTCAACATTTTCAACCAAAAAAGCTCTCTGTTCAAAATGGGACAAATAATGGATCGCTTTTTTGATGTTGGTCTCCTGCAAGGCCTCTCGAGTAAGCTTGAAAATGTAAGCGAGGAAAATAGCCTCATACTGCTTAGTCCCTTTTTTATATTCGTCATAAAAACTTGCTGAAAGCTCACTCTGCTGGATTGGGCTAAGACTTTTGAATAAATCCACAATCTTCACAGCGCTTTCTGCCCCCATTTCATGTTCGAGTATTTTTGCTAACAATTCTTGCGAAGGCTCAACCCTCAGCCATTTGAAGGCGTAGTTGAAGGATGTCGCAACATCCCCCTCCTGGTCTGCGCATACTGTCAGACCTTGCAAGACTGGGGCTGAGCTAGGATCGATGGCGTGGGCTTGCTGAAGTTTTGCTTTTGCCTTTTGCAAATCGGATGGGTAGGAGGACTTAGCAAGGTCGATCAGAAATGGGACAACAACTGAGCGGCACTCCTGCCCATTTTGGGGATTGGCCTTTTTCAGTTGAGAAATAAGTTCTCTCTGTTCTGATTCTTCCAGATCGTTCAAAACCCTCCCCAGCCCTACTTGGAGCTCATCTTCTACGTGAAGGAGAGCGAAAAGAGCTCTTTGAGCTTGCGTTTGCGCAAGAGCATCGTAGAGCTGTTCTTTAACAGCAGGCAAAAGGTTGCTTCTGGCAATGGCGTCGAAGAGGTCGCTCGGTTTCCAGTGATGGGCCAAGAGAAGAAGCTCATAGATAAATGAGGTCCCTTGAGGATCGTTCCATTCACGAATAAGCCCGAAAAGATCGCTGCTCTCCAAGATTTGAGGCATTGGGGATCTCTGCAGGTACTCGATAGCTGCGGGGCGATTGTGCTGTAAAAGCGCGGATCGAATCAGGCCCATGTGCCCCTCCAGCAACTCCCTATCGAGAGCGACCAGCTGAGCATAATATTTCTCGGCGCGAGCAAAGGCCTCCTCTTTGATAGCTAAAGTAGCATCCCCCAAGAGATAGACCAGGAGGCGGTTTTTATAATCGGGATTGAGCTCCATCAAAACGGCAATCTGATCCGAAAGGCCGGTCAATGTAGTCTGAAGATCGAGATCAATAGCCGTTTTCAATACAATGTGAGCAAAGGCGGGAACCCCCTCATTATCCAGCAGCAGCGTCTCAAGTCCCGCTTGAGCAGCAACAGGAAGAGAGCGGCGTAAGTAATCTGCAGCAACCTCAAGGTTACCTTTTTTGGTTGCATCTAGAGCCAGCTGGTTTAAAGCTTCAGTGCATGTGGGATCAAGTTTAACCAGAAGTTCAAAAAGTCCTCTTTTCAATAAAAACTTCAGCACAAGGTCTCGGTATTCGGCCTCATCATCTTCATCCCGAATTTGGCCGATCAGCTCTTCTCGATCTGACTCTTTTAACGAGAGAGACAAACCTTCACCAGGAAAGATTCGATTGGAAAGCGCCATCCACGCAAGGGTATAGGAAGGATCGATATCCAAAATCTGGTGCAGACGGTCAGATGTATCGTGTGCGGCTTCGTAAAGAACATCACAACATATTGTGAGATAGGTCTGCTCAGTTTTTACAGGCGAGTTTAAAACTGAGCTGATGCATTCCATCCTTTCAACTGGATGAAGGCTCAAAATGCGCTCTTGAGGCTCTTTTTCTAAAATCAGCAATTTAATAAGTGAGGTTTGTACACTCACCTGAGAAGGATCAATAGCAAAAATGCGAGAGAAAAAAGCAATCGCTTCAATTGGATTTTTTCTCTGTAAAGCCCTTTCAGCTAGACCCTTAAGCGCTTCGATGCAGTTTTGATCAAGAGATAGGGCGCAGTGCCAATGCATCTCTTCCTCTTCTGTTCGAGTCAGAAGAAAGTGGAGACAAATCCTTTGGCAAAGATCCTCTGTGAGTGCGGGAACGGCGAGAAGTTGATTCAGCAAAATCTCTCTATCAGCCGATTTTAGCTTGGCAAAAACCTCAACTCCTCTTGGAAAGAGGAGGGAGAAGAGCCTCTCTTGAACCTGAGCTGCAGGCTTCTCGCGAAATGAATCGGAAAAGTAGAGAAATGCCTCTTCCTCCTCACCTAATTGAAGAGCTAGCTCGCCTAAACGATACATCTGATCGGGAGTGGTAGGAGACGGAATGCGCGCATAAAATCTTCTTGCTAACTGCGGCTCTTCTGCCTCCAGAGCTTCTTCAGCATCGTTAATAAGGGGTTCAAATTGGCCCTTTTTTTGTAAATGGTCAGATAGGAGGGCCATTTTGTCTTGAAGATTTAGAGTAATTAGGGCCTTCAGAACATGGTAAGCAAATCGAGAACCTTGTATAAGCTCGATCAACTCCTCTTCTCCTTTCTCGATCTGTTGAATCAGCGGGAGGAGCCTCTGCAGATAAGCTGCTGCTGCTTGCCCATCGTTTGCCTCAAAAGCAAACTCAGCTAAGAGGAAAAGAGCGCGAAGAGAACAGGGGTCGATGGCAATAACCAGCTCCAGGTACTTTTGACAGCTAGGTTGATCGTCCCAATCGCTATGTGCACAAGCGTAAAGAAAATCGAGAAAGAGCGCGATGTAAGCAGGATCCTCTTGGCGCGCTTGATCTAAAGCATGGAACAGGGTCACTATTTTAGAGCGCTCATTAAGCTCCACAAGCTTTTTCAGGATGCTCCTGAAACGCTGCAGCTCATCAAGCCGCTTCACGTAGAAGCGCACTTCAGTGACCTCCTCTTTCAAAAGATACAGGAGGATCAAGAGTTGAAGGGTGCGTCCCGTACTCCCTTGCTTATAAAGAGAGACTAAAAGTCTTTCAGCAACAGCTAGCTCGCGATTGAGAAGATGGGCTTTGGCAATCCAGGTACCTACGGCGAGGCCGTTTAGCGAAAACTTAAGGAGCTTCTCAAAACTCTTTTTGGCATCCTCCCATTTACGAAGTTTGAGATACGTTTTACCAAGAAGTCGATGCGCCTCTTCATGATCTGGCAAGGTGAGGATGACTTCATTGAGCAGTTTTTCTGCTGCAAGAAGCTGCTGTTCACTCATATTTTTAGGGTAATATTTATCCGCCAAAGCCCTTGTTTCGCTGGCTAGTCTTGGTGTAAGTTTTTCCACTCCAGCCAGAAGCTCAGCTCTTTTGCTGGCATGCTGCTGCTGCTCCTTTTTTTCTATCCTCAGAAAGTTTGTGCGCTTCAATAGCGCCGCTTTTGCTTGCAAAATGAGTAGATGAGGTTGATTGGGAGCCAGATCAAGCGAAAGTTGAAGATGCGTTTCTGCTGCATCGGGATCAGATTGAGCTAAACTCATTTGGGCGACGTACAGGTGAACCAGGAAAAGGCGGCTGATGGGTTCCTGGCTTGTGCTTTTGTCTTTAGGATCCCATGCTGAGCAAACGAGAGCCTTCATGAACATCTCTTGAGCCTCATTCCATTTACACTCTCCCCATTTTTTCTGACCCTCTTGTACAAGGCGCATCACTTTGAGCCCCCTTTTCCAGAGAGGATCTTTTTGACTTTTCTCTTCTACTTTCTCAAGACAGAGCGCAATTAATTGAAAATCATTGAACAGTAGGCCGCACTGATAGAGCTGAAGCCATTCATCCAAGGTTTCAAGTTCAAATTTTTCTCCATAACGCAACTGTTTTAAAGCTACTGCAACTGAGTAGGGGGTAGCTGACAAAGGGATGGTGACAGGATCCTTTTCACTACTGAAAAAATCGCGACAGAATGAAAAATTAACTAACATTGCGCTAGATAGCTCAACAACCCTCTTTTCTCGCGTGACAAACTGAACATCACTTTTTAGTTCGCTTGGCTCAAAGCCAAATTTGGCGTGCAACTGTTGAATCGCTTTGCAAGCCCCATCTGGAGGAAAGCGTTTAAGAACAACCCCCTTAGTCAGAAGTTCAGCCCAAAGGCGAGCGCTTTTGCGATTCCAAAAGAAAATCCCTTCGTTGAGACTCTTAAAAAATTCGATCGAGAGAAGTGAGATTTTAGGGTTACCCCCTTCGTCAATCTCTTGTTGACAGAGCTCAAGAGTATTTTTCGCCCAAAAATCGTGTTTTGGCGCCGCTGTATGAGAGGGGGAACCGGATATAGATGACATAGAAGTCCTTGTTAATCAACTACCTAGGCCAACCGTAAATTGTAAACTCTTTTTGGTCAACCCCCTACCTCTATAAATTGGTAGCCCCTTCGCCCAGGCACTCCAACCTACTGCCCCACATACTGCAGCAGCTGCATGATCTCCTGGCGGTCAAAGCTTTTGACGAAGCGATGATCGTCAGTTGCCACCACATCTTCCATGAGCTCTCCCTTCTTTGAGATGAGGGCGTCGATTTTTTCTTCAAAAGTTCCAACTGTGACCAGTTTAAAGACCTGCACGCCGCGTGTCTGGCCTATACGATGGACCCGGTCTGTAGCCTGGTTTTCGCGGGCGGCGTTCCACCAGCGGTCGTAATGAATGACAACGGAGCCGGCAGTCAGGTCGACACCTAGTCCTGCGGCATGCAGGGAGCCAACAAAGACTTCGCAATCGGGATCGTGGTTGAAGCGATGGAGCTGCTCAGCGCGGTCCTGGGTGGCTCCACGAATGGTGGCGTAACCGACGCCTGTCTCTTGCAGGTATTTTTCAATGATATCGAGCATGGCCAGATAGTGGGAGAAGACCACCACCTTCTGCTGGCTCTCCCGCGCTTCGCTTAAGAGTTCCAAGAAAAGCTCCCATTTGCCCGACTGGTACTCCTGGTAGGCCTCTGGCTTTTTGAGAAAGGCTGCGGGATGGTTGCAGATCTGTTTGAGGCTCGAAAGAAGGGCGAAGATATGCACATAGGGGATTGGATTTTTCTCATCCTGAAGCTCTTCTAGTATCTTTTGGCGCGACTGGTTGAGAACTTGGATATAGAGCGCCTCCTGCTGCGGCAGCATCTCGCAGTGGGAGATCTCCTCCACCTTTTCTGGGAGGTCGAGAAGCACATCCTCTTTTTTGCGGCGCAGGACAAAGGGTTTGATCAGACGCGAAAGAAGGTGACGCTGCTTACTGTTGGCCTCTTTTTCAATTGGCTTGATGAAGAGCTCGCGATAGTCGGTCTCGTCGGGCATGTAGCCCGGCAGGACAATGTCAAAAAGGCTTTTTAGCTCTCGTAAGCGATTCTCAACAGGTGTTCCGGTGAGCCCGAGACGCATGCGAGCGTCCACATTGCGAAGGGCCGCGTAGATGCGGCTTAAGTGGCTTTTTGCCACCTGAATCTCATCAAAAACGGCCAGCTCAAATTTTACCTCGGAGAGAAGCTCGTTTTCATTGCGCCAGATGCCATAAGAGGTGAGCAGGATATCGTAAGCGTGGTGAAAGTCCTCTAAGCTACGATTTGAGCCGTGAAAGGTGCAGACGCGCATGCCCGGAAGAAAGCTTTTCAGCTTCTCTTGCCAATGGTAGATGACCGACGTGGGGCAGACGATGAGAAAGTGGGCGCCCGCTTTTTTCTGGTTGTGAATAGCGGCAATGAGGGCCATCGTCTGATGCGTTTTGCCAAGGCCCATGTCATCGCAAAGAAGGCCCGAAAGGCCGTGGCTATAGAGGAACCAGAGCCAGCGGATGCCAAGCACCTGATAGGGTCTTAAGTTGCTTTGGAGCCCTAAAATATTGGGCTCTTCCGGGATGCGAAACTGGAGCAGCTCATCCAGAAGCTTCTTAGAGGCGGCATAGTCGCCCCCTTTTCCTTTTTCCAGATGTATTTCCTCAAAAGCGTTGAGGCGGATGAGTTCGATGGTGGAAAGCTCTAAGGTGTGGCTGCGCCGGTCGACTTGTGACTTCAAGATAAGCTTAAGCCAGTTAAACCGCTTCTCTTCTAAATCTAGAAGCCCCGCCTCATCGAAGAAAAAACGCCTATTCTCTTTCAATGCCTGCCAGAGCGATGTGACAGGGATCGCGCCGCGCTCGGTCTCATAGCGCAGCTTCATGAGATAGCGGCCCGTCTCTTCAGCTTTGGCAATATTGAGGGCCGTTAAGCGGATGCTGTCAGGTTTGATCAGACGCGGATCGATACGCGCCGCGTGCCTTCTCAAAGTGACCAATTCATAGGTTAAGAAGAGCGGCATATTCTCGCGCTCAATGTGAAGAGGATGGCGAAAACGTTCCGGCAAGCGCGTTTCAGCAGGCAGTTCGTGAAAACCCTCCCCAGGGACGTAGGTGTAATCTCCAAAGAAACGGACCGCTTTGTCGCGGTAATCAGGATGCACATCGTAGATCGGGGTCACATGCACCTTCTCGTCCCGATCCAGGTCGATCGCAAGCTGCGCCTTAGCAACGGGACAAGTGGCGCTAAAAAAACCAGGGACAAGCTGCAGCTCATCGCGATGCATATGGATGAATAGGGGAATCTGATCGGATCCAAGCGTCACGCCAGGGTGAATGGGAAGCGTGAGCGAGCTGATCCGCTTCGCATAGAAGCCTTGACCTGTAATGTAGACCCAGGGGCCAAACTCTCTGGTGACCGTCCCCTCATCTGCTAGATTGACCCGTTTGGAGAAGGTGAGATGATTATCCTTCGTCACCTGATAACAAATTTCCGCTTCGACACTTGCAAGATGGGTCTGAAAGCCCTCTTGCGCATTGAGCCAGGCGCGATGGCTCTGGATAAAATCTGAGACTTCCCTTGCAGGGATTACGGTCTCAATCTCTGGAAAGCGCATGCCTTCGAGGCGATAAAAGCCCTCTTCTTTGAGATAGACCCAGTGGCCAAAGCTGCGCGAGGGGGGCGTTGTGAGATCCCCGGGGTTAAAAAGATAGCCGTTGACGTGCAGATTCCAGTCCGTGTCGAAAGCAATGGCGTAGGAGATCTGGACCGGATCCTCATGCAAAATTGTCCCTTGCAAGGTCTCCTTGACGCGTGCAAAGTGGTTATCCAAAACCTCCGTCACCTGCTTTCCAGCAATGCTGGAGAGGGCGAGCAGTTCCGTCTGATCGCGTGCATAAAAGCCGTCGCCCGGGACAAAGCGCCATCCTGGGAGAATAATGCCCGTGTTGACCAGAGGCTTTGGCGGCTCAGCCGTCTGACTTGGAATCATCTTGAGGCGCCCTTTTTCCTCATCGTACCGAATTTCTTGAATGGCGTCCTGAGGGGCATTGTGCACAGCAAGGGGCGTCTTGACACTTGCAAGAGCTGGAATAATCAGCGGCCAATTGGCCTCGGAGAGATAAAAGCTAACTTCGACTTCAGGAAAGTGAATCAGAAGCTTGTTAGGAAGCTCGTTCGAGGCGTATTCAAAGTTGATGCTATAGGGATTTCCCTCCTCCTCCAGCCATAGTAGCCATTTGGCCAGATCGCTCCAGTAGGAGAGTTCATAGCGCAGCTGGGGGCTTGGTCTGCCTTCACGCCAGAGCAGCAGCTCCTCTTGGCTCAAGTTGGAAAATTTGAGCGATGTCTCTTCAGTCTCTTCCACGCGCTGGTCAAAAAGCGCTTTGAGATGCGCGCTTGCTTCCCCATTTTTGCCTTTGGCAAAAAAGACAGTTTTGCCGCTTGCCGATGGGCTAAAAAAGGTATCTTCCCCTTGCGTTTGAATAACCCTAGATGAATCCCCTAACCGGTCGGCATAGAGACGGCAGAGCTTATTCCATAGGGAGCGCTCAAAGCGGAGGTGGAGGGGGATCGCGCGGTTTCCATAGATGCGCAGCCAGGCCACGGCCAGATGCGCACACACATTTTTTTCATCAAATGTTTCGCAAGAGCAGAGACAATCTTTTAGCTTTCCGCGGCTATCAAGCTGCAAAAAGGCCCACGCCTCCTCTCCGCTCTCATCCAGCACCTGAACCTGGTAGGTGCTTCCAGAAAATTCAATGTCGCGCACACGTCCTGCAGAAAGATCTTTTTCTGCTTGTGCCTTAAAGGGGGTTAGAAGGGGGGGAAAAGACATAATGGTCGCACCCCTCACTTTTTATTTATGCATTTACCGCATCGACGATAGCATCTTCTGGCGGAACATACTCGTAACCAAGATCTGTTGCCACCGCTTCATTCGTCACTTTGCCGTAGCAGACGTTAAGCCCATTGCGTATTCCTGGATTGTCGCGAACAGCTTGGCGATACCCTTTATTTGCGATTGTCAACGCATAGTCCATCGTTGCGTTTGTCAAAGCAAGCGTCGAAGTGCGTGCACACGCTCCTGGCATGTTTGTCACGCAGTAGTGAACGACGCCATCAACAACATAAGTGGGGTTCGCGTGAGTTGTCGGAGTCGCAGTCTCAAAGCAGCCGCCCTGGTCGATGGCCACGTCGACCACCACAGAACCTGGCGCCATCTGCTGGATCATCTTGCGCGTGACCAGCTTCGGTGCGAGCTTTCCAGGCACGAGAACAGCCCCAATTGCCAAGTCAGCTTCTGCAATGGCCTCCTCAATGGCAAGCGAGCTTGAGTAAAGGGTCATGAGGTTGGGTCCAAAGAGAGCATCCAATTGGCGCAGTCGGTTGAGGTCTCTATCGATAATCGTCACGTGAGCGCCAAGCCCCAGCGCCATGCGGGCCGCTTCGGTCCCCACAATGCCGCCACCGACAATCACAACGCGCGCAGGGAATACGCCAGGAACGCCGCCCAGCAGCAGCCCTTTGCCGCCATGGTTGAGCTGGAGGCAGGTTGCCCCGACTTGAATCGCAATGCGTCCCGCAATCTCGCTCATCGGAATAAGGAGCGGAAGGCGTCCCATCGCATCCGTCACCGTTTCATAGGCGATGCCGACAACTCTTTGCTGGAGAAGATTTTTTGTTTGAACAGGGTCTGGAGCCAGGTGCAGGTAGGTGAAGAGAATTTGCCCTTCGTGCATGAGGCCAAATTCGCTCTCTTGCGGCTCTTTTACCTTAATAATCATATCGGCTTGAAAGGCCTCTTTCGCTGTGCCGACAATTTTCGCCCCAGCCTTCACATAGTATTCATCGGGGAAGTCGATCTTTTTGCCAGCATTTGTCTCAACCACAACTTGATGGCCGTTTTCCACGAGTAATCTGACCATCGCGGGCGTAGCCCCCACGCGATACTCATTATTTTTGATTTCCTTTGGAATTCCGATTTTCATCTTTTTTTGCATGATTGAGCCCTCGTGCTTAAGATTATTGACAGAAAGAGTATGGTAGCGCAATTACTCGTTTTTTACTATCACAATTTAGACAGAGAGCAGCGCGTGACGTTTAATTTCCCCGGTTCATGCACCTTAACGATGAAGTAGGAATCGCGGTAGGATGCAAGTGATGACTTTCCCTCGGAAATATGTAAAAGAGAGAGCTCATTTTCATTTAACAGGAGAGTGTGACCCTGAACAAATTGTTCGGGATTAAGTTTGCTAGGCAAGCGCGTCACAAAGACTCTCTCCTTTTGTTTTTCACATTCAAAATAGGAGTCTTCAAATCCGCCCAATTCTGAAATCCCCTGCCTGTTTATCCGCAGGACTAGGTACTCATGAAGGGTTAAAGAACGAGGAGTTCCAAATGGAAAAGCATTGGGGCTTAATTTATGAGGGATACAGCAAATTTTATACCGGTTCTGATCCAGTTTTTTTACGTCCATATAAGAGGCTTCTTGATAGGAAAGCCTCGCCTGAATTTTGAGTTGGGACAGCTGCTCTTCACTCACCACCAGTGCGGCACCAAAAATTCTGAGCTGATCTCTGAATGGGTCAATAGGTAAAGTCATATTTTTTCCTCATACAAGTTGCGGGGCAGGCTGCCTCGCAAATTCCATCGAAAGAATTTTTGAAACCCCTCTCTCTTCCATCGAGACGCCAAAGAGCATGTCGGCGATGGCCATCGTGCGCTTATTATGCGTGATGATGAGAAACTGGGTCCGGTCGACAAACTGCTGCACAACGCGCACAAAGCGCTCCACGTTGGCGTCGTCGAGAGGCGCATCGATCTCATCCAAGATGCAAAAGGGCGACGGCTTCACCTCGAAGATGGCGAAAAGGAGCGCCATGGCCGTCAAGCACTTCTCTCCGCCAGACAAGAGCTGAATAGAGCGCATCTGCTTCGCCGGCGGCCGCGCGATGATCTCGATGCCCGCCTCAAGCACATCGGCAGTTTCTGTAAACTGAAGGTCAGCTTCGCCCCCATGAAAGAGCAGGGCAAAATTTTTGCGAAAGTTGGCGCGAATCTTTTCAAACGTCTCTTGGAATAGCTTGCGGCTTTCGCCATCGAGCTCGGCGATAATTTCCACAAGTTCCTTTTTGGAAAAGGCCATGTCATCCATCTGCTGACCCAAGAACTGATAGCGCTCCTGATGCTTGGCACACTCGTCGATGGCGGTCATATTGACCGCTCCCGCAGCTTCGAGCGTGTTTTTTAATGCGCGGATCTGCTTTTCAGCCTGGTCGATGCTCTTCACAGGAGTGATATTTTCTTCACTTAAAGCCTCAAACGTCGTGCGGAAGCGCTCTGTTAGCTCATTTGTGAGCGCTGTTTGCGTCGCCTCAAGTTGCGCCAGCTGCAGGGCGATCTGATGCTGCTGATCTTCGACCTTCTTAAGCTGCCCCCCTTGCGCTTGGAGGCGCCCTTCTCCCTCCTCAACCGCCCTCTTTTTGCGTGCCACCTCCTTCTCCAGATCGGCCGTCGCCTCGGTGACCTTCGCTAAAAGCCCCTCCACTTCCGCCAAGAGCTTCTCCTGCTCCCCCGTTTTGACCTTCATCTGATTTTGCACCTCGCGGCTCGCCACAATCTCCTCTTCCAGACGTTTTTCCTGCTGGGAGCTCTCCAGATCCTTAACCTCATGCACATGGAGGGCATGCAGCGCACGCCGATTTTCATCGGAAACCTTATGGAAGGCAGACTCTTTTTCGCGCAGCTGATGCTGCTCGCGCTTCATGCCGGCAATTTTATCTTCCAATTCGCGCTCGGCGCTGCCTTGACTTTCCTGCGCCTCGCGAGCATTGGCTTTGGCTTGCGAGTGCTGCTTTTCAATTTCCTGGATGGCGCTTGCCAGCTTTTCTAAAGCTGACACTAAAGCCTGCAGATTCCCTTGAAGCTGATTGAGCTCCTGCTGGATGCGCTCAGAATCGCCCGTTGCCCGCTGCAAGGCAAAATTCAGTTCTACAAGACGCATCTCTCCTTTTCGGACCGCCTTATCCTGTTCGACTCTTTCTGTCAGCTTGCGCGACCGCTCCTTTTGCAGCTGCTGAATGGCGCTTTCAGCGCTAAGACAGAGACCATCGAGCTCTTGGAGCCTCTGTTCGAGGCTTTTTAGCTCGGCTTCCCGCACAAAGGCGTGACTTTCGCTTGGCGCATAGTAGAAAAAGACCTGCCGCTGGTCGACGAGAGCGCCTTCAGAAAGCCAAACTTCACCCTGGTAGCCTAAAGCCGACTGACGCTTTTCTGCCGTGGCAAGATGGTTGAAAAAGTGGCGAGCAAGCGGATCATCTGTGGTCAGAAAAGCCTTAAGATCCCCGGGAAAGGGTGCCTCTCTTGTTTTAAGCCCCTCCAAACAGAGCAGGGAATAGTCTTTGAGCTGATGCTCTTTTGCAAAAGCCACAATCTGGTCAAATTGGCTCCACGATTGGACCACAAGAGTCTGGCTATAGGGACGCATAGTGGCCGCAAGAGCTGTCATATCGCTAATCACAATCAGCTCGCAAAGAGGCTTCAGCGCTTGATAGAGCGGGCTTTTGGAATTATCCGCCTCCTGCATCAGCCGCTTTGTTCCAGGAGAAAAGCCCTCTTTTTCTTCGCGGAGCCGCAGGAGCACCTTTTGACGGGCGCGCCCCTCCCCGCGTTCTCGTGCCAATTGATCAAACTCCGCTTGACTTAGCTGTAGCTTCTCCGCAAGTTCCTGAAGAGCCTGCTCAATAGAGCCAAAGAGTCCCCTCTGCTGTTCGACCTCTTCTGTGAGATCCTGCAGCGCCTTCTGTTTTTCTTGCACAGATTGTTCAAGTTCTTTCTTCTGCTGCTGCAATCGCGCTTGCCTCTCAAGAGTGCTCTTCTGCTGCTCCTGGCTATTGTCAAAGCGCATTTTGGCCTGTTTCAGCTCACTCCCCAGCTGGCTCTCTTTCTGCACTCGCTTGAAAAGCTCCTGCTGGCCCGCCTGCTGACGAGTGCGCAGGGTTGCCACCTCCCCTTCGCTCTTTTGAAACTCTTCGCGCATCCCTTGGAGAACAGCATCGAGAGCCGCAAGATCAGCTTCCAGCCCCTTCTGCTGCTTCTGAAGCTTTACAGCCTCCTCCCGCCGCCCAATGCGGCGCGCCACCATGGCCTCAAGCTCCTCTTTCCAGCGCTTCTCTTTGACAATCGCTTCTTTTAACCGCTCCTGTTGCGAAAGCCGTTCGCGGCTTTTGATCTCTTTGTCGCTGCGCGTCTTAAACACCTCTTCACTGCGCTGTCGAAATACTTTTTCCTGATCTTGAAGTTCAGATTTTATCCTTTTGAGCTCTTCAATCAGGACTTCCTGCTTCCTTTTCTGCTCCTCAATTGAGCGGGCCACCTCGCTCTCTTTTTTAAGGCTATCGGAGCGCTTCTGCTGGCTCAGCTCAAACCGCGCCAGCAGCAGCCCCTTTTCAAGGCTGGTCAAATTTGTCCGATTTTCCTGATAGAGCCGCGCCTCTTCCGACTGCCGCTGCAGCACGCAGATTTGCGCCTCCACCTCTTTGTGAATATCTTTTAGGCGGGAAACATTGAGGTCTGCCTGCTCAAGCTTGCGCAGCGCTTCCCGCTTGCGGTGCAGAAAGCGCAAAATGCCTGCCGCCTCTTCAAAGATGTAGCGCCGCTCTAAAGGGCTGTAGTTGATGATCTGGTCGATTTTCCCCTGCTCAAAGATCGAGTAGGCGTCCTTTCCCATCCCCGAATCTAAAAAGAGGCTCTGAATGTCTTTAAGACGCACTGGATGGCGGTTGATAAAGTATTCCGACTCCCCGCTGCGATGCAGCCGCCGCGTGACAGCCACCTCTTCATATTCAGTCGGAAGTGCCCCCTGGATATCGCTAAAGGTAATGGTGACTTCGCAGAAATTGAGCGCCTTGCGCGTCGTCGTCCCTGCAAAGATGACGTCAGGCATTTTGCTGCCGCGCAGCGATTTGGCTGACTGCTCCCCAAACACCCAGCGGAAAGCGTCCGAGATGTTGGACTTCCCGCAGCCATTGGGCCCGACAATCCCAGTTATGCCCGGTGAAAAGCGCAATTTGGTCTTGTCGGCAAAGGACTTAAAGCCGATCAGTTCAATCTCTTTTAAAAACAAGGGGGCTCCTCATAGTTGAGGGTAGAGGATACCTTGTCAGCAGTTATTATGGCAAGAGCGTCATTGAACCAGCTGGATTGAAGGAGCTAGCATATTTGACGGAGGAGGTGCGCTTGGCCGGGGTGGTGCGCTTATCTGCGGTGCGCTTGAGGGGTTCACCGAAGCGGCAAGAGGATCGGATAGCCACGCCTCGTTTCCTGTCACAAAATTGACGTTAAACCCATAGATTCCCAACAATTTATCAGCAAATTCTTTGCACTTTGGATTTGAGTCTGCTCGCTCATGGACAAAGCGATACATCAATTTTATGCCATATATTTGGGCACCCTTCCATATCTGACCGCTCATTTCAGCCTCTAAAGGTACGCCCCCTAAAACGCCTTTAAATTCCTGCAATATATCCTGTGGAACGCGCTCTTTTTTATACCCAGGCTGATCGTCAGACCCAAACCAGCTGGGCAGCAATTTTCTCCCTAAAGAGAAAAAGTACTCATAAGTATGCACGGCAGTAGCTGTCAGCCCCACCAATCCAGCAGTTTCGGGTTTTAGATAGAGCAGTTGGGAATCGGTATCGGGGTCATTTACAGGAATAATTAAAATATGCCCTTTTTTATAAGGAAGATGAGCAACATCGATGTCAATTCCCATATGTGTCTGCTTTGTTTTTTCTCCCTGTTCGTCATGAATGCCTGTATCCTGCCCTTTCAAATGGCTAGAGATGCGAGGATAACAGATCGACGACAATCCTCTAAGAATCTTTGCAATTTTATTTTCCGGATCTGGGATGAGGAAAATTCCCTCTTCAAAGTCCTCCCCCTTCTGCGAAGACTGGTACATGAGAAACCAGATGATACTCGCCATTTTAGTTTCGAGAATATCGCGAGGAAGACTATTTAAATTTTTGATTAAAGCGTCATCTAGCTCATTTGTAGAAAATAGAGCCAGCTCTTTTCTTCCCTCATCAATAAGTTTTTTAATGACCTCTCTGCGCAATTGATGTTCATATTTATGGTAAAATAGCTCGCGATTTACTGGTATTTCCGGCAGAACAAAGTCAATTTCATCAATCTTTGCAACATTGAGCTCAACTAATTTGTCGTTCCCTTCCACTTTTACAAAACCTGAGGAAGAAGAGGAGAGCGAGGCATCTAAAGCCCTTTTGGATGGAAGGTTTGCTTCAACCTTATCTAAAAGTTCTTTTATACGCGCTTCTCTTAGCAATGACTCCGTTTCCAGCTCTATTGCTTTTGCCTCTCTTGCCTGAGCTTCTTTTAAGGCATCTTGAGCAGCCTGATGTGTAGCTTGAGCGGTTTGCTCAGCTTTTTCTGCAGCAGTTTCTTTCAGGGTCGCGATATTTATTGCTCGTGTTGCAATAGCCTCTTTCGCAGTTGCAGCATCTGTTGCCAGTTTTGCAGCTGCTTCTTTAGCAGCAGCGTCAGCTGTCGCTCGTTGTGCAGCGGTTTCTTTCGCAGTTGCAGCATCTGTCGCAAGTTTTGCAGCATCTATCGCTCGTTGTGCAGCAGTCTCTTTCGTAGCTGCAGCATCTGTCGCTCGTTGTGCAACAGCTTTTGCTTGTTGTGCATCAGCTATCGCTCGCTGTGCATCTGCCTCTTTCGTAGCTGCAGCATTTGTCGCTCGCTGTGCATCAGCTGTTGCTTGCCTTGCAGCTGCCTCTTTCGCAGCTGCGGCATCTGTCGCTAGTTGGGCTGCATCTGTCGCTCGTTGCGCATTAGCTGTCGCTCGCTGTGCATCCGCCTCTTTTGTAGCTGCTGCATTTGTCGCTCGTTGTGCATCAGCTGTTGCTCGTTGTGCATCAGCTATCGCTCGCTGTGCATCTGCCTCTTTCGTAGCTGCTGCATTTGTCGCTCGTTGTGCATCAGCTATCGCTCGCTGTGCATCTGCCTCTTTCGTAGCTGCTGCATTTGTCGCTCGTTGTGCATCAGCTATCGCTCGCTGTGCATCTGCCTCTTTCGTAGCTGCTGCATCTGTCGCTCGTTGTGCATCAGCTATCGCTCTCTGTGCATCTGCCTCTTTCGTAGCTGCTGCATTTGTCGCTCGTTGTGCATCTGCCTCTTTCGTAGCTGCTGCATCTGTCGCTCGTTGTGCATCAGCTATCGCTCGCTGTGCATCTGCCTCTTTCGTAGCTGCTGCATTTGTCGCTCGCTGTGCATCAGCTGTGGCACGTTGTGCATCTGCCTCTTTGATTGCGGCGTCAGCTGTTGCTTGTCTTGCAGCTGCCTCTTTTGCTGCAGCGGCATCTGTCGCTCGCTGTGCATCAGCTGTGGCACGTTGCGCAGCAGCCTCTTGTGCAGCAGCAGCGGCCTCTTTCGCATTGACAGCAGCGACTTTTGCAGCAGCATCATCTGTAGCATGCTTTGCAGCCGCCTCTTTTGCGACAACTAACTTCTGAGCATCTGCCAACTTATTTTCAGCCTCTTGTTTAGCAGCATTGGCAGCAGCAAGTTGTCGCTGCACTTCGACCTCTTTTCCCTTCAATTTATCTTGAACGATTCTTTCTATTTCACCAGCCCGGTTCAGCTCCTTATCTGAAAGCAAAGTAGGTGTGACGGTTAACAGGGTATTTTTCGTGTAGAGGCCGCGCTGAGCTTGAAAGTCAGCATTTAATTGAGCTGGTTTTGAAGAGACGATGCTTCCCACGGCTGCAATTAAGGAAAAAAGGGCCGTAACTGAAAACATGGCCAGTTTTTGCATCGATTTTAACCAATCAAGGGGATCTGGCAGCTTATTATAGGCGGTTTCTCCAAGATGGCTCCAAGTAGCCACTCTGGCAACGCCCAGAGAGCCTTTCGCCACCATTCCTGCGGGCTGGGCAACTGTTATTTTGAGAAGCTGAGTAAAAGCAGCAGAGGTTCCTGTTCCAATCGCGAGGAGGTTCATCCCGATAAGTCGTGGAGTACGTTTCAACCAAGAATTATTGGCACGCGCAACCGTATTCAAATAATTCATTGTACGGTCGTGTATATTATTAGCTTTTACTGTAGGCATCTAAACCTCTATTTAAAAAAATAGAATTTTAAACGATCTAGAATTAATTATCAATAATTAAACCTATCCGACAGTAAACTGATAGCTATCGCTAAACTTGAGAATATCGCCCGGTCGAATTTCGACTGACTCCTGCCCGTTTAGGACCTTTTCAGATCCATCGCGCCTGACAACCGAAACTGCAGTGGAGCCAAAGCGATGCTTGGCGATGTAGACCTTGCCCTCTTTCTGGAAGATTTCAGCCTGCTCGCGCGAAAATTTGTTTGCAACTTCTGGTAGAGCAATATCGCCCATGCGTCCAATCACGTAGCGGCTTCTCTCTTGCAGGGGCAGAACGTGCTCGGCATTGCCAGTTGGATCGCTGAACCGCAACTTGATAGGGGCGTCAACAAGAGGCTTAATCGTCTCCTTAGGCCCTTGTGCAGCAATCTGAGCCTTAAGAGCCGGATAGGCATTGTGCGCAATCTTTTCCTGGAGAATATTTTGAAAATCATTCGCTATGTCGACTTGGGCCAGCCTCTGACAAACATAGAAAAAAGACTCCTGTTGACTCCTGAGCGCGCAGTTGCCCATGCTCTGGCTAGTTCTAAAGGGAATATTGTGCGCATCAAGCACCTTAGCATCTTTGAACAGCTGATAGAAGCCGCGCGCCTCAGTTCCATTGCCAGGCTGAGTAGATTCAGGACCGCGCTTGTAGAGCACAATCCGTTTCGCGAGCGCCCGAGCTTCCGCTTCCGTCGCAACCTCATAGATTTTGATCGGAACGACCCTCTTCTCATCCATCACGACAGGCTGCTGGTTATGGTCGCGCTTATAGGCGTAGCGATGGTGCTGGACGCCCATCCCTGCTTGACCGACGATGAACTGCCATTTTCCATTGACCTGCAGCAGCTCAACATTGATGCGATGGCCTCCTGTAGCTCTTCTCCAGCCCGCTTCGATAAAGCGGCCCACCGTCTGAAATTCGGGCCTCTTCGCATCTGCAATGATCTTATCTGCAAGCGCGTCGGCCAGCCGTTCCACTCTTGCAAAGTCGCGCCTTTCCACATAGATCATCATCTGGTCGAGAACTTGCCGATCTTTTGGAAGCTCGGCAATGCGCGCCCGCAAGGTGCGCAGAAGCTGCCCCTCTTTCGAAACGGGATCTTTATAGGGAGCGTGGGCCATGAGCGTATCGATAATGTCCAGCATGGCTTGGTAGCTTTTATAACCTTCGACGCCATCCGTTTTTAAAGCTGCAATTTTTCGCGCAAGCTCTTCTAGAGTTGTTGTGGGAAGGATCTGCAGGCGCCCTTCTGCAGCATGCCGCCGCAAAAATTCCTGGACAGCGTCATGCGGGAGATCGGCCACGCGCTGATTCTTTCGCGCTTTAAAGAAATGCATGGCATCATTTAATACAAAATCGGGCTCAACGCGTACAGAGGCAAAATTGCGCGCAATGTTGGTGTCCATGTTGCCAAAAGGTTTTGTAGCCCCAAATTTTGGAATGGGCCTCTGCCTGATGGGATTGATATTTTCAGGAATCGCAGGGTTGCCCGGGTCACTTCCTGGAGGGACTTTTCCAATCACAAAATGATTTTCGCTGCGGTAGTAATATTTTGCAGCCAGCATCAGCAGCGGGAAAATAATTGTGAAAAGGGAGACAATTTTGATTGCTGTGATAAGATGCCGCTTGGCTTGCCCAGCTGAAATGGGGCTAAGATAGTGAATGCCGCGATTGATCTTGTTCTCCTGATACTTCTTCCAGCCCGATTTATTTGAAATGCCATCTAAGTAAAAATAGCTTTCCACAAAATTCCAACCTGGGGAATTTGATACAATACAATCAGCAAAACGTGGAGGATACACTTTAACCTCTTATTAAAATTATTTGCTAGTATTATACACATTTCTGAAATTATTATCAATCATTTTTAGGAGAGGTAACCAAACAGTTCCTTTAAAAAGGCTTTCCCCTTATAATGGGCCTTTCATTTAACAAAGGACACTTCCCCATGATCGATATCCGCTTGATCCGCAAAGAGCGCGCCGACGTTGAGGCAAAGCTGAAGACTAAAGATCCTCAAATTGACCTGACGTTGATCTGTGACCTTGACAACAAAATCCGGGAAAATAAGACCAAAGTGGAGCAGCTTAAAGCGAGCCGCAACGATATTTCGCAAAAAATCGGCGAGCTGAAGCGCAAAGGGGAAGATGCGTCGGCCTTGATGGCAGAAGTGGCAGCATCGGCGGAAAAAATACATGCGCTTGATCATGAAGTGACCACGATGGAGGAGACCTTCAATCATGAGCTGGCTCAGCTGCCTAACCTCCCGATGGATGACATCAAAATCTCGGCAGACCCAAAAGACAATGTGATCGTCAAAGAATTTGGAAAGAAACCCAGCTTCAATTTCCCTTTTAAGAACCATGTAGAGCTCAACGAGCGGCTGCAGCTCTTTGACTTTAAGCGCGGAGCCAAAATCTCGGGAGCGGGCTGGCCTGTCTACCGCAACTTGGGCGCGCGGCTTGAATGGGCCCTGATCCAGTACATGATGGAGACGCAGATCAAGAATGGATTTACCCCCTTCATTCCTCCCTATCTCGTGCGCCGCGAAACGATGTTTGGCTCCGGGCAGCTGCCAAAATTTGAAAAGCAGCTTTTCAAAATCAGCGACGAGGACTATCAGCTCTACCTCATTCCCACTTCAGAAGTACCTCTGAACGGGCTGCACCAGGATGAAATTTTGACTGAAGAAGAGCTTCCGCTCAAGTATACGGCCTACACCCCCTGCTTTCGGCGCGAAGCGGGCGCTGCAGGCTCCCAAGAGCGCGGCCTCATCCGCATGCATCAGTTTAACAAAGTGGAGATGTTCTGCTTTACAAAGCCGGAAGAGAGCATGCAGGTCTTTGAAACGATGCTCGCAAGTGCGGAAGAGATTCTGCAAGGCTTAGGGCTGCACTATCGCAACGCCCTTCTGGTGACTGGAGACATGTCTTTTGCCTCCGCACGCACCATCGATATCGAAGTGTGGCTGCCCGGCCAAAACCGCTACTACGAGGTCTCCTCTGTCTCCAACTGCAGCGACTATCAGTCGAGGCGCTCAAACATTCGCTTCCGCCGCCAGCAGGAGGCAAAGCCAGAATTTGTCCACACGCTAAATGGCTCAGGCCTTGCCACCTCGCGCCTCATGGTGGCCCTCCTCGAAAATAATCAGAACGCGGATGGCTCCATCAACATTCCTCCTGTCTTGCACAAGTATCTGGGAGGCATCTCGAAACTTGGTTGAGCAATTTTTACAGAGCGATGGAGTCATTTTTGATGTACGCAGCCCTGGAGAATATGCTCAGGGGCATATTCCGGGAGCCCTCAACATGCCTCTCTTTACCGACCGCGAGCGGGCCGAAGTGGGGACACTCTATAAAAAATCGGGTCGAGACGTAGCCGTAGAGCTTGGTTTGCGCCTTGTCGGACCGAAACTTGCCGATTTTGTCACCTTTGTGAAGCGCCATCTGAAGGGAGTGGCAAAGGTGCACTGCTGGCGCGGCGGCATGCGCAGCGCTTCCGTCGCCTGGCTGCTGCAAACCGCTGGAATTGACACCAGAACCCTTACAGGGGGCTATAAGAGCTACCGCCGTGCAGTTCTTAAACGCCTTGCAGAAAAGAGAGATTTAATCGTCCTCGGAGGATTGACAGGAAGCGGGAAAACAGACATTCTAGTCGCTTTGAAAGCAAAGGGAGAGCCTGTCCTGGACCTCGAAACGCTAGCCTGCCACCGCGGCAGCAGCTATGGCCACCTCAATATGCCTCCACAGCCAACCTACGAGCAATTTGAAAATGAGATTGCCCAGATTCTCTCACACTGTGATGCAAGACCCATCTGGGTTGAAGATGAGAGCCGCATGATTGGACGCTGTAAAATTCCCGATCCGCTTTTTCAACAGATGCAGGAAGGAGGCTTTGTTTTTATCGACTGTCCTCTTGAAGAGCGTCTGGAGCGACTTTTTCAAGAATATGGCCGGATCGATGCAGCCTCTCTCATTGCTGCCACGCGCAGTCTTTCCAAAAAGCTTGGCGGCCAGCGCACCGAAGAAGCCGCTGCTCTGATCGAACAGGGGCGCATCAAAGAGGCCATAGCCTTGACGCTCGATTATTATGACGCCTCCTACCAATTTGGTTTAAAAAAGAGGCTAAAGTGTCAAAAATTCCATCAAAAACAGCTCTCTCCCGACGATTGGGCGCAATTTTTAATTTCCGAGGTTTCACATGTCAAAACTCATTGATGATCTGATCCAGTTTCTCGATCTTTGCCCCACCGCCTGGCATGCAGTCGAGGAGATTGCCAAAAGACTTAAAACAGCAAAATTTGAAGAGCTTTATGAAGGGGATAGCTGGAAAATTAAACCAGGCGGGGCCTACTTCGTGCGCCGCAACGGATCGACCTTGGGCGCCTTCGTGGTCCCAAAAAAAGCCCCCCAATCGCTCACCATTCTCGGTTCCCACACCGATAGCCCTGCCTTCAAAATCAAGCCAAAAGCCGAATTCTTGAAAGAAAATATGCTGATGCTAGGCGTCGAGATCTATGGGGGGCCCCTTTTGACCTCCTGGCTCAATCGCGACCTTGGAATTGCGGGCCGCGTCGTCTATCGCGACGCAAAGAAGAAGATTCATGAAGCGATCGTGCGCCTCGACTCTAGCCCTGTAGTCATCCCGCAGCTTGCCATCCACCTCGACCGCACTGTCAACGATAGTGGCCTAGTCTTAAATAAGCAGGAGCATCTGGCCGCCTTAGCCGGCCTCATCAATCCAGAAGAGGCTAAAAAATGGAAAAGCAGCTTTCTCGATCAGCTCATTCGCGAAAAAATAGGCCCACACAAGATTTTGGGCCACGATCTTTTCCTCTACCCTTTAGAAAAGGCGCGCCTCCTTGGCTATGAGGGGGAGATGTTATCCTCCTATCGCATCGACAACCTTGGAGGGGCGCACGCCTCTCTGCAGGGGCTCATCGCTTCTCATCAACCTGCCGAGGAAAAGCTTAAAATGGCCATTTTCTGGGACAATGAGGAGATTGGCTCCGACACAGCGCAAGGAGCCGGTTCCCCCTTCTTGCCGCAGCTACTGGAACGCATCACACTCAACTTAAAACTGACGCGCGAAGACTATTTTAGACTTCTCAGCAAGGGGCTCTGCGTCTCTGTCGACCTCACGCACGCCCTCCATCCCAATTACGCCGATAAGCATGAACCGCGCCATCAACTCCTCATGAACCGCGGCGTCGTCATTAAATCCAACGCGCAGCACCGCTACGCCTCCGATGCCTGCACCAAAGGCGCCATCGTCGCCATCTGCGAAGATCAGAAAATCCCCTATCAGCTCTTTGTCTCGCGCAACGACATCCCTTCTGGCAGCACCATCGGGCCTATTGCCGCTCATGTTCTCGGCATGCCGACCGTCGACGTTGGCTACCCGCAGCTCTCCATGCACTCTTGTAGAGAGGTTGCAGGTTGCCGCGACCATGAGGCGATGTGTAAGTTGCTTGGGGCTGTGCTTAATTGATCGTACTCAATACATCTTTGGGCGCAAGCTTACTCATGATCTCGTCGACTTGGCTATCTAAATATTTTCTTTCATTTTCAATGGCGTTGAGCTTCTTTTGAATCTCTGCATCTGTGAAAATCCCCATTTTTTGAAGTTTGACTTTCATACTCAGGATCTCGTCTGGACGATACTTCTTCTCTTTCACCAGATCTTCGTACAGCTTCGCGAGTTCAGGTAATGTAAATGCTTCTTTGTCCTTGTATTTCGATGCCAATCTTTCCTGCTCATCATCGTCTAAGCCAAAGCAAGCCGCGAGGTGCTGGCTCACAAGATTTGTTCTCGGACTTTCGTAGCGCAATGGTGAGCGATCCCATACAGCTCTCTGCTTGTAAAATTCCATCACTTTTCCTTGAATGGCGGAGAGCTTATCGATGTTGAAGTCATAGTCCTTCACTTTATCTACCGCTTCTTCGATCTTTTGGATGTCGTTGGTATAGAGCGACTGCAAGGGAATGAATACCTCTCTTTCTTTCATATCCTCACGTAGCGCCTCTTTTGCAAGTTGCCCCATACTCAAGAGATTTCCTAATTTTTCCAACACGCCATTTCGATCTGCAAAGGTCATCGTTTTTTTCAACTTCAGGTCAAAGACACGCTGCATCAAGGCGGTATAAATGGCACTTGCACTGCAATAGTCTCCCTTGTGAACTAGACAAGCCTCAGCTACGCTTAAGAAAAAATGAGTGAGATGGACCCGTTTATCGAAATCGCCCTCTCTAAGAACAGTTGTGATTACAAAGTCGCTGATGCCATTGTTAAGCTGGATAAAATGCTCGACCTCACCTCCATAGCCTGATTTTGTCTCCCATTTTTTGATCAAATCATCGGGATTTGTGCTGCAGTAAAGATGAATCTGGGCCAAAAAAAGATCATCAGCCATCGTCTCAACCGCTTCTGATGCTTCCTCCCCATTTTTGACGTTTTCGAGGTAATCTTTTACAAAATCTTGAAGAGGACCAGGTGAAGGTGATCTCGATTCCTCCGAGCTCACCTCATCATCATCCAAAGTCGCGATTAAAAAGCTTCCAGCTATGGCCACATCATCTGATTTAACTTTGGTTGAAACTTTCGCGATTTGTTCCAGTTCTTCTTTTGGGAATTTTTTTGTCTTCCTATTTTCAATCACCCATTGCCGGGAAAACATCAGCAGGTCGATGATCTCTTGCTCAGTGAGTGTGCCACTTTTCATCAGTTCCAGCACACGGTTGAAAAACTGCTTCGGATTGATCACGCTTTGCATCGAAAGGCGCAAGCTCGAGTGCAGTTGAAAAATATCATTTTTGACTAAAAGAAGAGCCACTAACTGCTCCTCACCCTGTCGCGTCAAAGCCTCGATCAGATTTGGCACATCCAGCGCCTCTTCTGCATTCATGGTTTCACGCACATTCCCCTCGCTTTTCCAACTATTCAGTTGCTTAAGCCTTGTTAACTTCTCCTGTCGCGACATCCTCTCCAACTGCTCGGGACTCAATCTCAGCTGTTCACGCCCCTTTCTTTTTTTCAGCGGCGGCCGGGGAGAGCGCGGTGACTTGACCTCCTCTTTTGCCGTCCTCAGAATCTCCTCACCCACTTTTTGAGCTTCAGATTCTTTTTCTTTCTTAAGTATCTGGCGACCAAGAGACGGATTTGAAGAGGAAGAAAGGTCGTAAATTTTGCTCCGTTGCTGTGGCACACTTCCTACAGAACCGCTTTTCTTTCTGCTATGCACTTTTCCCTGAGGATGTTGCCCACCAAAAGTAACCGCGGGTTTTCCTGATGTTGGGGATGTCATGAAGACCTCTTTTTTTGTGTATACTCTTAAATAATAGTTAAAACCCGATTTGCGCCCTAGCGGTGATTCAGCTGATGATGCGATTTTTTGGAGGCTAAAACGGGGCAATTTTTGACATACTTGAGTAAAGTAGGCGAAAATTGCCCCGTTTTAGCCTCCAAAACAAGCGCGCATCAGATGAGTCATTGATAGGGCGCAAGTCGGGTTAAATTGTATCAATATTGTATCAATAATAGGGAAATTTCGACTACCCCAACACCTCAGGAGCGGCAATCTGCTTGCCAACGCCTGCGAAAACGGCATCCAGGTCGACGAGACTGGAGGTTTTGGGATTTGTGGCCACATAGGACTGTAGCCCTGCAAACAGAACGTTTGCCTCCTCTTTAGGCATCGTGCCAAAAAGAGCGTTAATTTTGCCCCCAAGATACGATGCCATATCTTCCCGATTCATCTTGCCATTGACAAGATCAGCAAATTCCACCTCGCTGATGCCTCCTCCCTGACCCTTGAAGCTCGATTCAGTCTTGTAAAGCAGGATTAAAGCTGAAGAGAGCATGACAGCTTTAACGGCGTTAATCAGCTCTGTTTGACGCTTCTTGGAAAGAGGTTCGCCTTTGGCCGCAGAGACAGTCACCATGGCCAGGGCCAGGGTATTAAATTCCGACCCGTTGATGGTCTTGAGGACCTGCTGAGCGTAGTTTTGAGCAAATTTATTGGTGAAAGAGGGGTCTGTCGGCACCACTCCACCCGCCACTGTTTGTCCCATCGTAAAATAGACAGTTCCCACTCCAAACATCGTCGCCAAGGAGCCCATCTCCACACTATAGCTGGGCATCACTTGCGGGAGGACATGATCTGCTACGCCACCGATGGGGTTGATCAGAGTCTGTGCTCCAGCCACAACCTGAGGCCCAGAAACAGCGTCAAAGCGGGTCGGAGCCCCCACTGATAATGTTCCAAGCATAAACGCGAGATTGTGATCCCCCGAATTTTCAGTTTTAATCTGGTTCACATAATCCCCTAAACCCTGCGCTAACCCCTCATCGATGTTTGCCAGCTTTTCCAAACGGGAATGGTGGATCGCCTGATCGCGCTGATCGGGTGTGAGTGTTTGTATATAGGCTTCAAAGCCCGCTTTCCCGCTCTCTGCTTGTCTCTCTTGGTGCTGAACCGAATTGAGCTCCCTCCGAACTTCTTTTGCCTCTTTTTGCAAACTCTCTCCCCAGGCATTGAGCGCTTTGACCCCAATGGCCATCATCGCATTTTCCTCTTTTAGGACGGCAAGCCCTGGGTTGATTGAAGAAACTGACTGAATGGAAGAATCTGTATTAGCCGGCACACTCTGGAGGGTATACTGATTGGAACTTGCGGCCCACCAGAGGAGCCACTGCGCTTGGCTTAAATCGGGTGAATCAGCAGTTGTTGCTGTTTTGCCTGCCGCTTTGTCTTTGATACTTTCCACGGTGTCACCAGGGACGATTCTCACTGTCACAGGTGTCAGCGGAATAGGGGATTCGAGAGGGATTGCTTGCCCTAGATGCGCATGAGAATGCGGGGCTTCGCCCCCAACTGATGAGCCTCCCATAAAAAACCTCCCTGTTAGCTTTATTATATCAATATTTTTTTTAAAATTAAACTGCATTTTGACTTTTCATGCGATCTCGGGTATTCTCCTTTCCATGAAGGAAGAACCTGCTCACTTTAAGGGAAAAGACGCCGTCGGCCATGTCGCAGAGGCGCAGGCTCAAGGCATTATTTCTGCCGCTGAAACCCATGGAACGGAAATGGCCGGCCACCTCTCTTCGGGAGCCGATGCGGCGCGCGAAACGAGCCTGATTCTGGCCCTCCTCTGGATTATTTTCGCCACCTTTAACCTTCCGATTTACACCCTACTGCTTACTTTCGGAGGCTCCTGGCTCCTCTGGAAGACGGGGCGCAGCGCCTGGCTTGGCTGGTCGCGCATCGAGCGGCTCCATCGCATTGTTGCCCAGGAGCAGTGGGAAATTGAGCATCATCGCCAGCAGGAGCGGGAAGAGCTGGGGGCCCTCTACGCGGCCAAAGGGTTTGAAGGAAAGCTTCTCGAAGATGTTCTCGATGTGCTGATGGCCGATGGCGATCGGCTGCTGCGCGTCATGGTCGAGGAGGAGCTGGGCCTTACGCTGGAAACCTATGAACATCCCTTAAAGCAGGCGCTCGGCGCAGGTTTAGGAGTTTTAGCGGCCCTCGTGCTCTGTTTAATGGGTCTTTTCCTCTATCCCCCTTTTGGCCTTCTGATCGGCTCCCTGGCTGGAATGAGCGGCGCGGCAGCCATGGCTGCCTATTATGAGCGCAACCTGATCATCCCCGCCATTGTCTGGAATGTGGGAATTGGGGGGCTTGCGTTTGGGTTCCTTTACTTTCTTCTTGAAGCATTCTTATGACACAACCCATCGTCTTTGAAGAATTCTTCGAAATGGGCCAGCAAGAGTCGGCCAGCCCCTTTTTGACCCCAAATTCGCGGCAGTGGGGGCGCAATCTGCCTTTAAAAGCGTCGATTTTTGCAGCTTTTCTGCTGCTGGTCGCTTTTGGTTTGTCATTTGTTGAAGGAGCGCTAGCTCCTGCTATTTCCCATTTTCTTATCATTGCCGTCTACTTTCTCGCTGGCATCCCTGCGCTGATAGAAGCCATGGAGGATCTTTCAAACTTCGAGATCAACATCGACATCCTGATGACTCTGGCCGCCTTCTCCTCTTTTCTTATTGGCAGCGGCATGGAGGGGGGACTCCTGCTCGTGCTATTCTCCCTGTCGGGAGCTATGGAAGAGGCGGTCACAGGAAAAGCGAAAAGCGCCATCCGCAGCCTCCATCGCCTCTCTCCTACCAAAGCAACCGTCGTTGAAGCAGATGGTCTCTTAGTCGAGCGTTCCCTTCAAGATATCCGCGTCGGCGTCTCAATTTTAGTCAAAGCGGGACAGATCGTGCCGCTCGACGGCTTGGTCACAGCGGGGGCCTCTTCAGTTAACCTAGTGCATCTCACCGGAGAAAGCCTCCCCGTAACCAAAATCATCGGCGATCAGGTCGCCGCCGGCGCGCGCAACCTCGACGGAGCGCTCACCCTGCAAGTCACCCATACGAGCGCCGATTCAACGCTCTCGCGCATTATCCAGCTCGTGACGGAAGCGCAAGAGGCAAAGCCGCGCCTGCAGCGCTGGTTTGACACCTTAAGCCGCGGCTATGCTATGAGCATCATCCTCCTCGCCACCCTCTTTGCTTTCACACTCCCCTATCTTTTGCAAATTCCCTTTCTTGGCATCGAAGGCTCTGTCTATCGCGCTCTCGCCTTTCTGATCGCCGCATCCCCGTGCGCTCTCATCATCGCCATTCCCATTGCCTACCTCAGCGCCATCAGCGTCTGTGCGAGGCGCGGGATCCTCCTCAAAGGGGGCGCCATCCTCGACGCGCTTGCCAGTTGCAAGGCCATAGCCTTTGACAAAACAGGGACGCTGACGACTGGAGAGCTCTCCTGTCTAGGTATTGAGGGTCCTGGAGACAAAGAGAGGGCACTAGCCGTGGCCTATGCGATGGAGAAAAATGCCGTCCACCCGATGGCTAAGGCCATTTTAAGCTATGCGGGACAGATGAAAAGCCGCTCTGTTGCCATCAAGGAGTTTAAAGCCGTTCCTGGCTATGGCCTGGAAGCCGTTGTCGAAAATGAGAACTGCTTTATCGGCAATGCTGACTACGTGAGTCCAAAATTGCCCTTAGAGCAACAGCTAGAGCTAAAAAAGCGCATGGAGCAGCTGCAGAAAGCGGGCGAGCTGCTCGCCGTTCTCCTCGTAGGGGAAAAAGTGTACCTTTTCCGTTTTAGCGATACCCTAAGGCCCAAAATAAAAGAGACCGTTGCCAATTTGCATGCGCAGCACAAGTTAGAAATTGTGATGCTGACCGGCGACCATGAGGAAAATGCCAAAGTGATCGCAAACGAGCTTGGAATTGACGCCTACTATGCCAACCTCAAGCCCGAAGACAAGCTGCATCACGTTACACAACTCTCTCAAAATCAAGGACTTGCGATGATTGGCGACGGCATCAATGACGCCCCTGCCCTCGCCCGCGCCACCGTCGGCATCTGCATGGGCAAAGTCGGCAGCTCCGCCGCCGTCGACGCCTCCGACGTCATTTTGCTCCAGGACAACATCGAGCTCCTCGGCTGGCTCATGAACAAAGCGCATCAGACCAAGCGTATCGTCGCCCAAAATTTGACCCTCGCCGTCTTGGCGATTCTGGTTGCTTCACTTCCAGCCCTTGCGGGCCTCGTCCCCCTCTGGCTAGCCGTCGTCCTCCATGAGGGCGGCACGGTCTTAGTGGGATTGAATGGGTTGAGGTTATTGAGAGGTTAATAGGTCTATTCATCCGGCCAGTGAAAATAATCCGGGATTTCTTTTGTGGCAAGTCAGCACACTATGGAGCAGCTCCACTGCAGCTGCACTAAAACCATTGCGCTGCACTAAAACCATTCGGGCTTTCCCATCCCCAGTTTGTTATTCTCGCAACTATAGATTGGCTGAAAAGCCAAGAGGTAAGCCAGGAGACTATTGCAAGACACATTGTACTAGATCCCAAGCCTACCTCGCATCTCCTGCGCAGCCTGCAAGTAAAGGGGCTGATCGAACATAAAAAAAGCAGCTACCACCTCACACCCGCAGGAACTGAGATGTTAGCAAAAGTCTTGCCCGTAGTAGAAAGTTCTCTGATACAGCCTTTTTTGCCTCCATTGATTCAAACCCGATTTGCGCCCTAGCAGTGATTCAGCTGATGCGATTTTTTGGAGGCTAAAACGGGGCAATTTTTGACATACTTGAGTAAAGTAGGCGAAAATTGCCCCGTTTTAGCCTCCAAAACAAGCGCGCATCAGATGAGTCATTGATAGGGCGCAAGTCGGGTTTTAAAGAATTCGAAAATGGTCACAACGTTGCAAATGCTTGCGCGCGCCCATCTTAGGTAGATTAAGCCGATAGGCTTTTCAGTATATAGGAATTGACACTCATTCCTTGTTGAGGAGCTGCCTGAAAATACAAAAGGCGAGCACAAATACAGGTACTGTGCGTTAATATGCGATAAGGAATGGTCGCCACTTTCATCAGCATAGATAATGTCGTCGCTAAACTTGTCAAATTCCATTTAAACCCGACTTGCGCCCTATCAATGACTCATCTGATGCGCGCTTGTTTTGGAGGCTAAAACGGGGCAATTTTCGCCTACTTTACTCAAGTATGTCAAAAATTGCCCCGTTTTAGCCTCCAAAAAATCGCATCATCAGCTGAATCACCGCTAGGGCGCAAGTCGGGTTTTAATCCTTCAATTTTGTTAATTTTTTTTGTTTCCAGCGCAAAGTTGTCGAAAGACTATATTTCATAAGTCATTTTTCCATAACAAAATTCTGATGGATCAAAAAAATTAAGCTGCAAACCTGTACAAAAATTCTTTTATTCTTATAGTGCGGATAAAGAAGGTACAGCTCCATGTCCGACCGCGAATCGATCGTCTCCTCTCATGAGCAGCTGCTGATGGCCATTCAAAATGAGAGCCGCAAATTTCAAGAGTACTATGTCTGGCTGGAAAAGGCGATGCCGCCTCTGTTTTTTGAGGAGGTGAGCCAGGAAAACATGATGCTGATCGCCCACAGCTTGATGGGCTTTCCCCTTCAGGAATATTTCTCGACCATTCATCTCAAGCGGGCGGCCATCGTTTTATGCCTCGACAGCCCCGACGCGGATCTTCGCATTTTAAAAGATTACGCCCTCTACGGCATCAAAAACTACCAGGCCTACATTTCGCGCACGCCACCCCCTTTTCCCGGTGTCAAGACCAACCTGAGAGTGGTGACGATCTACTTCACAGAGGCGATCGAAACCATCGAGGCGCCCTTTCCTAAAGAATCGAAGGAGCAACTCCGAGCTTTGGCAAAGGCGCGCAATCCGCAGCTCACCGACGAAGAATTTGAGAAGGTCCTGACTGGAATCAACACCCGCTTTTTGCGCTCTCAGCCGATCGATCTGCTCATTTTGGCTCTCGACCTCTATTTTAAAGCGTTAGCGCGCGATAATTGCCAGTACGAGGTGCGCTACAATGAGGATTGGGAGGAGAGTAAAGCGGCCGCCTCTATGCAAATCGTGATCGCCTGGCGCAACGCTCCCAAACACAATTTTCTCTACCAGCTGGCGCGCGCCATCCATCGCCACGGGCTGATGATGAAGCGGGTCAATGCCACTTACGTCAATCCCTACAGCCGCCAAAACGTACTCATCATGGTGCTGGGGCTGCATGGCAGCAATGGCAAGGCGGTCTGGGATGTGGCCGAAATCCCCGA
This sequence comes from uncultured Parachlamydiaceae bacterium, assembly GCA_963745935.1. Classification (GTDB taxonomy): domain Bacteria; phylum Chlamydiota; class Chlamydiia; order Chlamydiales; family Parachlamydiaceae; genus JAJFUZ01. The sequence continues at coordinate 32,273 of CAVUZO010000001.1, read as the reverse complement.
TTTTTTGCGAGAGCTTGGGACGATCAAGTTCTTTTCCTCTTTGGATGAGATCGATCGACTGCTGGTTAATAAAGGAGTGGTCTCAGGCAATATGGGGAACCTGCTGCGCTCTATGAAGAGCTTCATCCATCAGGCACTTGTGCATGTCGACGCCAATATTTACACCCTTGAACATGTGGAAGAGGGGCTATGCCGCCATCCTGAGCTGATTGCACAGCTTTGTGAAGCCTTCAAGCGCAAATTTGACCCCGATTTTGCCGACTATGATCACTATTTAACTCTCCGTGAAAAGTTTGTCAAAGATGTCGAGAAGCTAGACACAGGGCAAGAATTAAATGATACGCGCCGTAAAAATATTTTACTGCAGGCGATGAATTTCATCCACCATACGCTCAAGACCAATTTCTATCGCCTCAACTATACCGCTTTAAGCTTTCGGCTCGATCCTAAATATTTGGACTTCATCCCCTTTGACCGCTCCAAGAAGTTTCCTGAGCTGCCCTACGCCATCTTCTTTATGAAAGGCATGCACTTCTTCGGCTTTCACATCCGCTTCAAAGACCTATCCAGAGGGGGCTTGCGCACCGTCATTCCAGAACAGAGCGAGTTGATCGTCGCCGAACGCAACACCATCTTTACAGAGTGCTACAACTTGGCTTGGACGCAGCACATGAAAAATAAGGATATCCCTGAGGGAGGTGCCAAAGGGGTCATTTTCTTGCGACCATTCGACCGCCTGGAGTCCGAATCACTCATCCTGCAAAATGAGCTGGAAGCCTCCAAAATTGCTCCTAAAGAGATTGAGATGCGACTGGAAAAGTTTTGCCAAGCGCAGAAGATTGAATACCTGCACCAGGCGCAGCGCTCCTACATCGAAAGCCTCATCACAATCGTCAACTGCGATCCCGATGGCCGCTTGCGCCCTAAATACGTCATCGATTACTGGAAAAAGGCCGAATATCTCTACCTGGGACCTGATGAGCTGATGCACGATGAGATGATTCAATGGATTGCAGACTATAGCAAGCGGTATGACTATCGGCCTGGCAGCGCCTTCATTTCGGGAAAGCCGAAGAGCGGGATTAACCATAAGCAGTATGGCGTCACCTCCCTTGGCGTCAATGTCTATATGGAAACGGCCTTAAAATTTATCGGCATAGACCCTAACCTAAGCGAATTTTCTGTCAAAATGTCGGGGGGGCCTGATGGCGACGTAGCCGGCAATGAGATTCACAACCTCTTCCGCTTCTATCCTAAAACTGCGAAGCTGAAAGCGCTCATCGACATTTCTGGAACGATTTTCGATCCGGAAGGGTTGAATCTGGAAAGCCTCGACAATCTATTTAAGCAGGGCAAACCGATCAAATACTACCCGCCTGAAAAGCTGCATGAGGGAGGCTTCCTGCTCGATAAAAACGCCAAACGCCACACCTCGGCCTTTGTCCAGCACACTCTCTGCTGGCGCAAGGTAAAAGACAAAATTGGGGAAGACTGGCTCTCTGGCAGCGATATGAACGCGCTGCTGCGCAATAATATCCATCAGGTCAAAACAGACGTCTTTATCCCCTCAGGAGGACGTCCAAGAACCTTAAATGAAACGAATATCAAAGATTTTTTAGACGAAACAGGCGCCCCCACGTCGCGCGTTATTATCGAAGGAGCAAACCTCTACCTCACTCCTAAGGCGCGCGAAAAGCTTGAGAAACTGGGAACTATTCTCATCAAAGATAGCTCTGCCAATAAGACAGGTGTCATCTGCTCCTCATTTGAGGTGCTTTGTGGATTGACTTTAGGGGATGAAACCTTCATTGCAAATAAGCTCAAGCTTGTCGAAGAGATCTTAGAAAGGCTAAAACTCTGCGCGAAAAATGAGGGGGAACTCCTTCTCCGCACCCATCAAGAAACCGAAGAGCCTCTCTCCATTATTTCAGATCGCATTTCACAGCGCATCAACTACTTCACCTATCAGATCCTCGACGCCCTGGATACACAGACTCTGTCGGAAGATCCAAACGACCCTCTTCTCAAATGCTTCTTAAGCTACTGCCTGCCGACTTTACGTACACAGTTTCAAGATGAGCTGCTCAAAAAGATTCCTGAGCACCATAAAAAGGCAATTATCGCCTGCCACATTGCCGCGAAACTTGTCTACAGCAAAGGCTTAAACTGGTTTCCCTCTATTGTCGACATCCTGCCCATTTTGCTCGCACAGAAAGAGGTTTAGCAATAAACCCACTACAACTATTAAGTTGACAATTTAGTATCACTTTAGTTAAAATAGAAGATATGATTAAACCAATTTCATTTTTTACGCCTGTTTATACTCAGAATCCCAAAATAGCAGAGGTCAGCGACCGCTACTTTTATCTAGGAGGGAAACAGGCCCACCGGATTTCTGGAAACCAGGTCGAGCTCCGCACTGGCAAAAGTCGTGCGCTCTATACTGCTTTAAAAATATTCTCCTATTTTACTGTCGTTCTGCCCCTCTTTTTCATGACAGTCAAAATCATTAATCGCAGTGCGCGAAAATTTACACTCGCACCGGTGAAAGGAGCTGCAGTGCCGTCTCCTATTCAACAACTGCCTCCAGCTCCTGCGCCAGTGCCGCCTCCAAAACCTGTTTCAACTCCTGCGCCAGTGCCGCCTCCAAAACCTGTTTCAACTCCTGCACCAATTCCACCTCCAAAACCAGCTCCCACGATTCGGGAACTGCCGCTACCCCCTTCAGGCGCTATTCAGAATGGGTATGGCGAGTACCTTGTCTATCGGCCAAATGCAGGGAAGGCGGAACCTATATCCCAGAAAGAGTATGAGCAGATCTTTGATCTGCTTGAGCAGGGGCGTAGTCTCGATAATTCAAATAAAAATGAGTGGCTGAAGCAGCAAATTCGCACCCGTTTGGGACAAGATATAGAGCTGACATTCATTCCACGCACACTCTATGAAATGCTTTTTGTGCGCGCTTGCATCCAAGAAGATGTTCAAAAAGGGTACTGCAACAATGCTCTAGAGACTAGAATCTGGTCACATCTCATTAACAGTGAAGAAAAGCAGCTAAAGCGCAAGCTTCAAGAATTTAGCTGGCAGCACTCTCTCTATGAAGATGCGGATTACAAGTCCAATTTTGCTCCAAAAAATGGGCTCGATTATCGTCGCGGCCACCTGATCGAATGTGCCTCAAGGCTCAACCAGGTAGCTTTGCAGCTTCTTAAACCTGTTCAGGCAGAAGGAGTCACCTACGCTCAAATCCAAACTTCTGCAAAAGAGCTGCTTCAGTTTTTTCAAGAGGTGAACGACCCCAAAACAGCCCTGCATCAGAAGATTTTGAAGCTTGGCTCTGACCAGTATGTCGGCATTGCCCGCGAGTGCGCAGAGGAGGAATATAGACACTGGGGAAAAGCCAGCTCCTATCCTCAAGGAATCGCCACTCAACGCCATCTGCAAATTGTTGATAAGGCTCTGCAGATTGAGTGTAGCTTAGAAGCGGCTCATAGTACGGTCCTGTATCGAGGAAGCAAATTTCAATTGGATAGTCTCGCAAGAAATGACTCTCCCAATAGCCTGTCGTATGGCACGAGCCTCTTTGCTGGAGCTCTTTATGATGGAGGAGCAGAAGCTTTCCATTACATGCGCAGTCGCCTTGCAGATGCGCACGCCATCCTGGTTCCCCGTGGGGAGCAGAAGAGCGCTCCGTTTCACTTCTTTAATGTGCACCCTCTTATCCAAGTTGCCTCCAAAGGGGAAATTTTCCATTCGCGATCGAAAGTGTGGAAGATCGATGATAAGGCTAAAGTGGTTGGATGGATCGGCTTAGGAACCATCGAATATGAGAATCTTCCCCCCTTCTTGAAAAGCTACAGGACGCAAGCAGATCTCGAGCAGCAGTTTCAAAAATATAAAGATGCCGCTTATATGCTGGCTGCAAAGGAACTTTAATGGCTCTTCCTCTTGTTATCCTATTTGAACGCCACTGGGATGTACCTCCAAGAGAACTCCTGATAAACTTGCTTCCCTCTCTCATTGATGAGGGCTACGATACGCTCTGTTTCGAAGCACCACACGACAGCAGTGAAGAGCAGATTGTCGCTGGTTGCCGCTATAGGCTTGAAGAGGCCTCCGAGATGGCATCCACATCGCAAAAATTGATCCAGCAGCGCGTCAAATTAAAGGGCAAATTATCCGATTTGGACCTTGCAAAGCTAACACAATTGATACAACTCTATGTTTCCAGCAAGAAATATGATGAGGTTGCTACAAAAATTAAACATTTACCAGCAATTTCATTATTAAATGACATACTTACAACCTGCGAAAAAAATTCAATTTTTGTAGAAGGAATTGATATTAAACAAACTGATTATAGTAAGATCAATAAATTTGATTATTCCAGAGACACGGTTACAGAGAGCGAAGCCTATCGCATCCAAACATTCACTGCGAACTTACTCCGACTGCATCAAAAGAGAGAGGGTCTTATCTTCTGCTGCGGGGGGTTGCATGCAGCAGGTCTCATGGCCAGCCTCAAAGAGCAAAAAATCGAAAATGTTCTCTACTATTTCCCCCACTCTCCAAAGTTTTTGTATTCTGGTTTCGATGACATAAGGCAATTTCATGTGAACGAGACCACAAAAGGTCACATTTACTCTTTATCAAGTGAGTCTGAAATCCGCACGCTTGCACAAAGAGTCGTAAAAGAGATTAAATCTCGAAATACCCACCATAAGGCTGAGCTGCTTCAAGGCACTTCCCACTCCGCCTACTTAAGCAAATTTTTCGGAGTCACTTTTTCACCATTTCTCCGTCCTGGACACTATGTCGACTTACTCGTAAGGAGTGAAAACGCAGAAAGTATCAAGGAAATATTTCAAAACTTTCAAATACCTACCCAGCAGATTCTTTTCCGCGAACACCAATATTTAGTCGTTCCAAATGTGAACACCAGAGAAGTGGGCGAGAAAGTTATGAAAATTTTCAGCTAACTGCCCCAAAGAAGACCCGATACTTGCCGACAGGCTGACCCCAAGCCATATCGCGGAAGGGCATCCCGAAACGCTCCTTGGCGCTGCTTTTGACAACCTTTTTGTCGGTTATATTGGCATCTAAAAAGGAGTCGCCACCTGCGTAGAGCATCACGTGGGTCATGCACTGAGGATTAGCCTCCGATGCTAAAAAAATCAGATCGGCAGCTTTCAGCTGGCCGATTTCGCTTGGAGACGAGGCCAAAAACTGATCCTGAGCATCGCGTGGAAGGGAGAGACCGTGGACGCGGTAGAGGAGGCTGACATAGCCGGAACAGTCGACGCCGGTCAGCACATCGCGCCAGTCGGGGCGATGGGCGCTGCGACCACCCCACACATAGGGGGAGTCGAGCAGCTCGGCAGCGGCGGCGAGAATGTCTGGGCGCACGCTGTCCAAAGAGTCCGGACGCTGCAGCTTGCGCACACTTTTGCCCCCGATAGTGGCCTCTTGTCCGTCTGGCAGGCGGATGCGCCATGTGTCGCCACGCTGCTGGATTCCTTCAAGCTTTGTCCCCATAGAAACTGAATTGAGCAGTTTGTTGCCTTGAAAAAGATCGGCCCACGAAGCCTTGACGATGAGGTTAGTGAGGGGCCATTCATTGACTTCGAGGAGCTGCTCTTTCAAAATCCAGCCCTTGTAGCCGCTCCAGCCTAAATCGCTATGAAACCGCGTCTGCTCGGGAACTTCGACATGAATCCATGAACCTGACTCTTGGATAGCTGTCACCCGATCGCCAAGCAGAAGCTGGGATTCCTGCAGCGGATCTTTTTCATGAGAAATAAAGGCGGGTTTGGGTTCACGCCGCAAATCGGCGACTGGGACATTGAGGCAATACTTTTTATGCATGGGCAAGCCGGGATTTTAAAGGTTCATAAGAGTGTCTGTGAATGGGACACGGGCCATATTTCTCAATAGCTTCGAGGTGGCGCGGTGTGCCATAGCCTTTATGCTGATCAAACCCATACTGAGGCCAGAGCTGATGGAACTCCAGCATGAGACGATCGCGCGTGACTTTAGCTAGAACGGAAGCGGCTGCAATGACGTGGACGAGAGCATCCCCTTGAACAATTTTGCGACAGGGAATGGTGGGATGGGGAAGCGGCATGCCATCGACAAGAAGCAGATCTGGGAGGCTTTTTAGCCCTTCAATTGCCTGTAGCATGGCGACAAGGGTCGCCTGGTAGATGTTGATGCGGTCAATTTCGTCATGCGAAACCATCCCGATCCCATAACAGACGCGCTCGTCGCGCACAATCTGCTCAAAGAGCTGCTGCCGCATTTCCGGGGTCAGCTGTTTGCTGTCGTTGACATAGGGAAAGGTGACATTTTCCGGAATCAGGCATGCTGCAGCAACGACAGGGCCAGCCAAAGGGCCGCGCCCTGCTTCGTCAACTCCAGCAATAGCCTGAAAGCCTTCTAGCCGCGCCTCTTTCTCAATTTTCAATAGCTTCAAGAGGCGCAGCCTTTCGGCTTTGGGGATCTTATTTGCTACTTTCGGAGACTGCACTGGAAGCTTCTGCCACAGATGGCACTTCGACGTTTTGGTTGTCGATGCTTCCTTGCTGTTCTTCCACGGCTCCATTGCCTGAACGTCTTGCTCCCAAGCGGCCTTTGACCTTTGAGGCCTTGCCCGAAGTTCCGCGCAGGTAGTAAAGCTTGCTGCGGCGCACATCGCCCTCTTTGATCACTTCGATTTTTGACAATGCGCGGGCTATGCAGTCGGGAAGACCCTCTCCATGCCTTCGCCATAAGCCACGCGGTGCACGGAGAATGTCTCAGAGAGCACCTGTGCCCTTTACGTGCAATCACAGTGCCGGTAAACACCTGGATACGCTCTTTTTCGCCCTTCGATGATGCGCGTATGGATGCGCACGGTATCGCCGACGCGGAATCGGCCAGATTGCTCTTTTCAGCTGCTTGCTTTCCAGCTTTTGAATGACAGCTAATTTGCTCATTTTCTTGTCTCCTTTAATTCTCTTATTCATCAGGTCTGGCCGCACGCGCCGCGTTTTTTCCATCGCCTGCTTTTGTCGCCACTTCCGCAATTTTTTGCATGGTTGCCGCTCAGCAACACTTCGGGCACCGCGCGCCCTTCAAACTCTTCTGGCCGCGTGTAGTGCGGACAATCCAATATTCCATTTTCAAACGAATCTTCGCCGGCCGCAGCTCATGGCCCAGCACGCCTGGCACAAACCGCACGTGGCATCGACTAAGAACGATCGCTGCCAAGCATCCATTCGTCAACACATAGTCGCCGATGCTGATCTCTTCATCGACATCGCTCTCGAGCACCCTTTCATCGATCCCTTCATAATGGCCACACAGCAGGATCAGATGGTCGTAGGCGGCCAACTCGCGGCATTTTGCTGCCGTCAAGCGGCGTCCCTTGCGGCGACATGTAGATGACGCGGCTGTTCGGCGCTTCGACGCTGCGCATCGCTTTTGTCACCGGCCCGGGCATCATCACCATTCCTGGCCCGCCGCCATAAGGGCGGTCGTCGACCCGCTGCATCTATTGTCGGCGAAATCGCGGATGTCGACGAGATTGATCTCCAAGATCCCTTTCTTCCTTGGCCTGCCCGATGATGCTTTCATCGAAAGGGCCTTTGAAATAGTCGGGAAACAGGGAGAGGATGTCGAAATTACTTCATGCCGCTCTTGATTAGCCGCCGCTTTTTTGCGCGCCTTCCTCTTTGTCGCCTCTTTCGCTCTGAGGGCCACGGACTTTTTCCGTCTGTGCGCGCATGATGCCTGGTGCCACTTTGCGATACGAGCGCTTTAGCGCGTTCTGAGATCATCTGCGCCATTGTCTAGCCAATGCTGGATTCGATCGGCTGTATCGAGCGACATGATTTTGTCTTGCTCAGCTTTCAAATGGATTGTACCATCCGAGCATTTCCACGTACTTGCCATCGCGTGGTGAGCGCACATCGGTCACCACCAAGCGGTAGAAAGGACGGTTGTTGCGGCCTTGTTGCCGCAGTCTGATTTTTAACGCCATAGGGATCCTCCCATCATCTTTTGTATTCATTCATATTCGTTTTCATGTTTCATATCGGCATGTTCTTAAATAACTGTTTTGCCTGCTTAAATGATTTCACCAGCTTATTGACATCTTCGATTTTCAGTGCCGCTGCCTCTTGCAATGCGCTTGCGGCTTCGCGGGACTGAGCTCACACTTTTCTGCCCGTTCTGCCAGGTGTCATCGACTGGATGATCGCTTCAACTTTGAAGAACTCCTTCTCGTCGAAGTCCAGAGTCCTTCAGGCAGCCCATTCCTGGCAGCATGCCCAGCAGGCTTTTGATCGAACCCATCTTTTTGACCATCTGAATTTGGTTCAGATAGTCCTCATAGGTGAATGTCGCCGTTCGGATCTTCTTTTCCAGCTTCTTCGCTTCTTCTTCATCCATATGCTCTTGCGCCTTCTTCACGAGGTTGATGGTGTCGCCCATGCCCAAGGATGCGGTCCGCCATCGATGCCGGATTGAAATCTGGATATCGTCCAGCTTTTCGCCAATCCCTTCAAACTTCAGCGGCTTGCCCGTCACTTCGCGAATCGATATGGCGGCGCCGCCACGCGCATTGCCATCCAGCATCGTCAGGATCGTGCCGGTGAGTTCGCAACGCGCTTATTAAACTCTGCCGCAACATTGACAGCATCTTGTCCTGTCGTCGCATTGGCGACAAACAGCATCTCAGCTGGGCTTAAGAGGCGCTTTAATGCTGCTCCAGCTGCTGCATCAGAGTCATCATCAATATGCAGACGCCCTGCCGTGTCGACGATGAGCAGATCGTGTCTGTTCGTCTTGGCTTGGGCCAAGGCAGCTTTTGCCACTTTAATCAGGATCTGTCTCGCCAGCAATGCGCAAATACAGGCACATCGCTTGGCTCCGAGCGTTTTTAACTGCTCAACGGCCGCAGGCCGCTGCAGATCGCAGGCGGCCACCAGAGGATTTTTGCATTCTCCTTTCTTTCTTCAAATACTTCGCCAGCTTGCGCAGTGCGTCGTTTTTCCCGACCCCTGCAGCCCGCACACCATGATCACAGCCGGTTTTGCCTTGAGATCGAAGCTGCCTCTTCGCTGCCGCCCATCAAAGCCACCAGTTCATCATGGACGATCTTGATGAACTGCTGTCCGGGCGTCACCGACTTGATAACCAGATCGCCGATCGCTTTCTCTTTGACCCGCTTGACCAGTGTCTTCGCAACGCTATAGTTGACATCCGCTTCGAGCAGGGCGAGGCGCACTTCGCTGACCGCCTCCGAAATATTCTCCTCGGTCAGCTTCGTTTGCCCGCCAGCTTTCGCCAAGAGTCCCTGCATTTTTTCTGTCAAACATGTCCAAGCATAATTCGCAAGAGATAGAATACTTAAAAAATCATTCATTTTCAAGGGAAAAGACAAAAAAGCGCTCTTTTCCTGCCCAGTCGCGCTTCACTTGCCCTTTTGGAAAGAGCCGCAAAAAGGGCCGACCCTTGTGTGTGGCCAATTTCAAACCAGGCTTTGATGAGCCCCTTTGGCATCTCTTTTGCGAGACGCTCATAAAATTCCAAACCGGTTGGACCGCCGAGCAGAGCTTGGCGCGGCTCAAACGCTTTGACCTCGCGATCGAGCTCCTGATACTCCTTTTGTGAAATATAGGGAGGATTGCAGACCAGATAATGTGCCCTTCTATTTCCGAAAGGCTCCAGCAGATCTCCCTGCAAAAACTCCACATCGATTGACCGCTCGCATTCGCGCGCGCAACGGCCAGCGCCTTCGGACAGATATCGGACAAGACCACATTCAGTTCAGGAAAACGCTTTTTTAAGACAATGCCGATAGAGCCCGATCCACAGCAGAGATCCATAAGCATCTTGCCGTGCAGCTCCTGCTTGCTTAGCTCCTCCATGATTATGTCGACAAGAATTTCCGTCTCCTGGCGCGGAATGAGCACATCGGGAGTGACTTTGATCAGACTGCCATAGAATTCCACCTTGCCATGAATGTAGGCGTTTGGCTCCCCCTTAGCCCGGCGCTAAAGCCGCTCGCGAATGCGCCCCAGCTTCACTCTCCTGGAGCGGACTTTCATGCTCGAGGTAGAGCTGCATGCGGCTTGAACCGAACGCATCGGAAATGAGATCTTCGGCCTGGCGGCGCGCATTTTGTATGCCGCTATTTTGCAAATGCTTGAGCGGAAAGCTCTAAAACTTCTAGGATGAGTGCGCATGATTTTCAGACTTGCAACTGTTCTTGATGAAAGTGGGCGACAAGGGCATTTGCGATGGGTTACGAGCGCCCCTTCCATCACCTGATCGAGATTGTATTGTGTCAAGTTGATGCGGTGATCGGTCACCCGGTTTTGCGAGTAATTATAGGTGCGGATGCGCTCTGAGCGGTCGCCGCTGCCCACTTGGCTGGCGCGGCTGGAACTGATCTCTTTCTGCTTCTTCTCAAGCTCCACTTCTGCCATCTTCGCTTTGAGGAGGCGCATGGCCTTTTCTTTGTTTTTATGCTGGCTTCGTCTCTTCCTGACAATAGACCACAATCCCTGTTGGCATGTGGGTGAGGCGCACAGCGCTATCGGTAGTATTGACATGCTGTCCTCCAGCCCCTGAAGAGCGATAGGTATCGACGCGCAAATCTTTTTCATTGATGACTGATATCGCTGTCTTCGTCCGGTTCAAGCAAGAACGGCCACTGTAATAGCAGACGTGTGGACACGCCCTTGCGCCTCTGTTTCAGGAACGCGCTGAACGCGATGCGTTCCCCCTTCATGCTGCAAAAACCGGTACACATTGGGCCCTGAGAGCACCATGACATATTCTTTAAAACCCCCCATCTCAGAAGGGGTGCAGGAGAGCAGTTCGTAGCGCCACCCCATCTTGTCGGCATAAAGCTTGTACATGCGCACGCAATCGCCCACAAAGAACGCCGCCTCATCGCCACCCGTTCCTGCACGCAATTCCAGGATCGTATTGCGGCTGTCATTAGGGTCTGGGGGAACCAGGAGGTTCTGGAGTGTCGCTTCAACAACAACAAGCCGCTGTTCTACCAAGAGCAGATCCTCCCGCAAGACTTCAGCAAAATCGGGATCCTGCTCTATTTTGAGAAGCTCGCGATTATCATCGATCTGTTTTTGAAGGAGCTGCTGCTCCTCCCAAACAGTTTTAACCTCTTGTAAATAGGAGTGCTCTTGCGTGAGTTCGCGATAAGCTTTCTGATCGTTAAAAACCGCCGGATGGCCCAGCTTATGTTCCACCTCAGAAAGGCGCGCAAGCAGCTTTTCGACTTTTTGTTTCATTAAGACTTAGCGGCTTTTGCCTTTTTCTTTGGCTTCTCGCTTGGAATCTCTTCAGCGCTCACTTCAGGGGCTGCAACAGCCGCCTTTTGCTGATAGCGCTTCTTAAATTTGTCCACGCGCCCTTCAGCATCCACAAACTTGTTGCTGCCTGTAAAGAATGGGTGGGAGTAAGCAGATGTCGAAAGATGGTAGACAGGGTACTCCTTGCCTTCAAATTTCTCTTTCTCCTTCGGCTGAAGCGATGAGCCGACGATAAAGCGGTGCCCCGTCGAGGAGTCGACAAAGAGAACCTGCTGGTATTTGGGATGTGTATCCTTTTTCATAATTGCTCCAAAAAAACAGAATAATAGATGAGGATACGATATCCGGAGTTAAAAGGCAAGCGGCAACTCTATGAGCTAGAAAGGTGGCTCAGGATGAACATCTATCCCAAACTATTGGCTGATATTCAGCATAGCAACTGAAAAAAATTAAAAAGACTACTCTCAGCTGAACGAACGGTAGCGCAGCGCCCAGACCCCCCTCTTATCGCGCTGGCCAAGCGGGGGTTTGATCCGGTTATGCAACTTGATTGCCAGGCGAACGAATATAAAGAGAGCCATCGAGACTACGCGACGCATAAGCTCTGCCCCCTTGCTTGAACGCAAGAAGCGAAAGCCGAATATTTGTAGGAGCTTACCGCGCATCCACCAGCTATGGTCAAATTTTGCAAGTGTTTTAACACCAATATTTTGGACACGAAAATCGCACCCCTCTTTGGCAAGGCCTGTTCGCTGTTCATGCGCCCCAAAAGTTGTGATAGCCAAATTGCTTGCGCTCGGCAGTGGCCTAAAGACCGTACATTCGACATCCAGCCACTGTTCATCGCGCGCTGCTTCATGCCCTGTCGTCCCCAAATGGCTTTCGCCCGATTGAGGTACAAAATCGCCATAGGCCAGATCGTGGCGCACCTTCCAGCGCGGCCCCAGAGCAGCAATCAGATCTCGATGCTTCCGGCCAAATTGCATGAACTGCTGGTCATGCTGTTTATCAAACCCCGGACCGCGGCTGCTATAGGTGTAATAGCGGCAACCTGGTACTGGAATGCGGTTGCGACGCGTGCCATAGTAATAGGTGCCAAATTGAGAAAGAGCCGCTCCTAGGCTATGCCCCACGATAAAGATATCCTGCTGCTTTTTATACTGCGGCAGTTCGCGATGAAACTCCCCCTCTGCTCTCAAAAATGGGCCGATGACTGTAGGATCAGTGAGGGTCAACGCTTTTTCAAGCACCTTGTGCGGCGTTTTACCCGGAGCTTTTAAACAGGTGACATATTCCTGAAGCGCCTGTTTATAGAGGGCTGCATCCCCAGTTTTTTCCGCCTGAAGAAGATAGCCGACCCAGATTGGGATCGTGCGCTCATCGAAGTATTTTCTCTCGTAACGAAAAGAGGGATGGGGATCGAGAGTTCCCGGGCTGCCATAGGGATTGAGATCCGCATTAAGCGATTCCATCCAGTTCACATTGTTCGAATGTCTGGAAGTACTTCGATAGGCTTTGATAAGCGGAAGTTCTTTTTTTTCAGGGGAAAGGTAAGCGTGACACGCCGGCAAAAAGAGCATGTGGACATTGCCCTCATTATCATCTAAAAAGGCTTCATTGTAATACCAGCGCCTATGCCCTTCTGCTGCTTTTGGGGCAGGAATGAGCAGTCCAATGCGCCACCCGTCGGCAGTCTGCCGAAAGAGGCTCTTCTTGGCGACGACATGGGAGAGGAGCTGCGAATAGTTTTCCCAATCTTCGGTTTTTTGAAACTCATCAAATAGTTGAAGGGTATCGAAAAGATCCCCACAAGGGTTATAGATGTCCCCATTTCCTAAAGTAACTGAGCCGCGAATCGCATTGAGACGGTTTTTGCGGCCTGTATAAGCCCTCTCCCTCTCTTCCGAAGAGGGCATGATCAGGTCTACTAGCTGGTTGAAAAGCTCTGGAGGCAGTTTTTTGACATTTTGAATTCCCTCAAAAGGCTTTAGAAATGCTGTTAGCTCCTCTTTTGTAGGCAGGCGCATTTCGCCTGTCACTTTCTGGCATAGCTTCCGCACATCTTTGAGGGGAAAAACCGAGGGATTCGCTTTTTTAAGGGTTTCAAAATAGCGCTGCAGATGGCCAAGCTCAATAAAGTTGGCTCCTATATTTGTCTTAAAAATGTGGTCAGGAACAAGCGGAGCTCCTTTTGCAACCATCTCGTCAAAGGAAAATCCGTAAGAGCCCACGATATGCTGGAGGGCCTCCTGTCCAAATTCTTCGAGTATGAATTTCTTATAGGCAGAGACAGCTTGTCTGTTTTCCTGTTTTTCTTGCTCAGTTGCCTCTCTCGAGGGAATTTTTTTAAGTGACAGTGTGCCTTGCGCAGTTTGGATAAAGCGATACGATTCATAGATCTGTCTTTCTGAAATAAAGTGGGGATCGACCGTTTGAAGACACTGCGCAGCAAGCTGAGTGTAGGGGTCAGAAAACAGAGGGGTATGGAGCCGTTCTTGAAAGGTGTTTGGTAGGGTCAATTCCTGTTTTAAGGGCTTTGGAACATTGACAATAAAGCTTAATGGACTCTTTTTTTCTACTTTGGCACAGGTAAGAACAGCAATTTGGCGATCCCTAATAGTGCGCATTGCAGGGATCCATTGACAAAAACGGTTCCAGAGTCCTTCATGACGTTCAAGCTTGATGTTCCAGTTTCCCGAAAGTTTGCCCTCTTTGATGGAGAGTGAGAGCCCCTTCTCTAGCTGAGGGCGTGTGCAAATGTTCTGCTCTGCAAGGACCTTTGCGACCGCTTGAGCGAGCATAAAAGAGAGCTTTGGCTTTTCCCAAGCTGGCGTTGCGATTCGGATCTCTTTGAGCGATAGAGCAGGTGGAATATAACCCCAAAGATTGTTGTCGAGGCGAATTAGAGGAATCATCAGCATCCTTTTTTTGCACAATAAAAAAATGAGAACATTTAAGGAAGCTTTTTGTTACGATACCTGATATGACGACAACAACAGAAACGGGATGGGGCCCGGATATGACCCCGAAGCTAATCCGACAGTTGATCTTTCTTACGGCGGGTGTTAGTCTTTTTTCAGCTCTCTCTGAATTTCTTCTCCAAACACTCTTTGGCTTGCCGGGCCTCTCTTATCTTTTCAGCCTCTCCTGGCAGGGTTGGAAAAATTACTACCTGTGGCAAATCGTCACCTATCTCTTTTTAGAAGATACCGGCGGGGCTGGCCCCTCCTTCTCCTTCCTGGTCAACCTCGCCTTTAACATGTACCTCCTCTGGGTCATGGGAAGCGATCTCTTCTCGCGCGTCGGTCAATCCAGTTTCTTGCGTTTTTACTTCGGCACAGGGATATTCGCAGGAGTAGCCGCCCTCGTGACCATGAGCCTCCTTGGAGTAAGTGGATCTGTTTCAGGGCCGGCTCCAGCCATTTTAGCAGTGCTGACAGCCTGGACACTTTTTAATCCAAATCTTCATCTTTATTTCCTATTTCTCTTTCGCATCCAGGCAAAATGGCTCTGGGCTGCCCTTGTAGCAGCTGTCATTCTGATTCCCCTTTCCCATCTCAACTGGCTCTCAATCGCGTTCTACGGTGCAGCCCTTCTTTTTGGCTACTCCTACGCCGTTATGGCGTGGGAACAGCAGGGTCCCTTTTCCTGGATGTGGATCATCGATCGCCCGCTTTCCGCGCTGGGGCGCCTCTTTAAAAAAATGGGGAAATGGCGTTTAAAAGCCAGGGAAAAGGGCAAAATCATCGATTTTCAAACGGGCGAACCACGATTGGAAGACGATCAATTTGTGGACGCCATGCTGGAAAAAATCTCTAAACAGGGGAAGCCTCCCTCTCCTGGAAGGAGCGGCAGCGCCTTCAAACCATTTCCAAAAACAAGCAAAAAAGAAAATAACTAGCTCTTTTCAAGCTGTTCGATCAGCCAGAGGTGGGACAAGACAGCTTCCCCCTCTTCGTCATTTCCCAGTTTTCGAGCCTGTTCGAGCTCTTCCCGCGCTGTTTTCAAGGGATTGTCTAATGTCAAAAATGTTTCGAGCATATCTTCGCAACGCCGCTTGAATCCCAAAGAAGCATTTTTATCTTTTAACCAATCATATTCGGGCAATTCATACTCTAGCTTAGCTTTGAAAGCGTCCCAGCTGTTTATATCGAGCTCCTTTTTCGCACACGCTTCTCCAATTCTCTCAATCGCTTCCATCAGCTGCATGACAGATAAATTGCCAATCTGGTTGAGGATCCATTGACTTGAGACCTGCAAAACATTCGGGGAGGCGTTTAGGTTCTCTTCAAACTTGAGCAGCCTTCTCAAAAGATTCATGAATTCGCTCATTTCAGTGTCAAAACCGTGAAGCCCTTGAAAGAAACGGCTATTTTTCTGGTTGACGAGAGCAAGCCAATCCCTAATCGTCGTCGTGCCCGAAAAAACTAGGTCCAGAATAGCTGCAGGCGTATAGAGGGGATAAGCGAGCTTGGCAGCTTTCATATTTTTGGCAATGACTCCTCCTATATTCCCTTCGTGGAGGGAGGGTTTTTCAAATTCTTTAAGTCTCTCTTCAGTCCCTCTCTTAAACCAGCTCCTCACTTCAAGCCTATTTGGCAACGGGTATTTGCCCCACATTAAAGATTTTGCAGATGTGCCATAGTTCACTTGGATGGGAGCCCCTTCTGCGATATCTTCTCCCGCGACAAATAAACCTAAGTCGCCTCCCTGATAACCGTGGAGTCTCATATAAATCGCATTGGGCCAGCCAAGGTAATCCAGCGCGAAACTCCCCCAACAACTGAGGGATCGACATCTACTAAGGCATATCTGTTTTCCGAAAGGGGGGGATAAAAGAAATCGGTAAAATTTAAGCGTTTAAAAAAACGGCGAAGAAGACCTGCATTGACAAAGAGCAGCGTTTCACTTGGAATCCTGTGTGCAGCGCGCACTTTCTGGTCAGAATCAATGAGAAGTGAGGGAGTGCGCTTTCGATTTTTTTCAAAAAACATTTCGATCATATCGGCAGAAAATTTCACTTTTTGTTCCCAAAGTTCCTGCCATTTTGGATAATCAAAAAAAGGTCGATCTGTATAGAGGGTTAAACCCGTCCATTTTTTTAACTCCTCCGCTTTCAGCTCTGTTAAACATCTTCTAGGCTGACCGGGAAGAGCTAAGAATAGCCGCTGGATCGATTCCTGGTTGAGCTTGCGCCCAATCCAGAAATCAAGTTCTTCTGGTATTGTTCCCATCTTATTGACGACTTGTTTTGCTCCCTTTTCGAGCAAGTAATTATAGATTTTTTTTGAAGTAAGGCGCGCAAAGTGAAGCGCTGTCCATCCAAATTCATCTGGCAGATCCAGCAAATCGACTTCGGAGACCTCTTTTCCTTTTTCTACAAGGCTTTGAACTGCCACGAAATTGCCGAGCATAGCGGCCAGATGGAGAGGCCGCACGCCATTAAAAGCCGCGTCTGCTTCAAAAAGGAGGGAAATGTCCCATTGTGCAAGATCCAGTTTGGGTAACTTATCTGCATGAACAAGACGAAAGTGGAGCTGACATTTTCTCACTCTTTCTGTTTGAATGGAGAAATTAAAATCAGCCAAAGGATAGCGTGATTTTAGCACCTTCCTGGGAAACATCTCCCTATATTCTCCATAGGCTGCTGCCATAAAACACCTCTTTTTTTTAATAAATAAGCATAATAGCATCATTGTTTATAAATCAACCAATTACGCAAGAGCCTTGACAAATATTTATATTTAATAGTAATATTAGTAAAATAATTTTAATTTATGGAGCTCTATGAACTCTCAAGAATCCCCGTTTGCTTTGCGTCTTAATTCTAAAGTAGTTTCCATTAAACTCTATCGCGATAATCAGCAGCATCAGGAGTTGCACCAGTTCCGCCAGAAGCTCCAGGTCGATCGGGGAGGTCCTCTTCTCTATTCAAGCTCCAAGAAAAAGCTCACCCTCTACAGGCTCATTTTTGCAGGATTTGCCGCCTTTTTTATTTTTTTAGCAGCATGTCTGTGGGGACATTCTGTGCCCTTTGCCATCACCATTCTTTCCGTGAGTGAATCGATTTTGTTTAAAAACATGATGGGAGGCGTCGCAGCCCTTCTTGGCGGGGCTGCTCTCTGCATCGGAGCCACTTTGCGCACCGAACGGGATGTCGCCGCGCGCCTTATGAGAAAAGCGCGCCGCCAATTGAGCCGCCAGTATGCGCGCAAAAAGGTGGAAAATTTTGGAGTCGCCTCTTTTGCATTAAAAACAGCTTATCAAGAAGCTTTGGGGACGATCCGGGATCATCATGCAGAACTTTTGCAGCTCTTTGAACATATCGCTCACAGCTCTGGAATCCATGCGGGCAGCCGCGAACATCTCTTCAACCAGGCCCTTGCCGAATTAAACCAGAGGCTCTATCGCGTTGTGCGCGACTTTTCGCACGAAGGGCCGTTTGAACAGACCGAATGCCCATCAGAACCCCCTCTTCAAAACGAAAATGGGGATGCTCCTCTAGCTCAGGAAAATCGTTAGGCTGCAAGAGATCCTCGGCAGTCACATGAGGAATAATCCGCCTGGCAGTAGCCAGGAGGCACGCCTCTTGACTGGCTGCCATTTCTTGAATTAAAGTATCAAGTTCTTTGTCCATCAATTTCCAGCCGCCTTTTTTGAAAAAAATCGCGCATCAGGGCCCCACAGGGCTCTTGCAGCACGCCGCTGCGGATCGCAACGTTGTGGGTGGGATGCGCCTCTGCAAACAGATCAATCCAGCTCCCATTGGCTCCATGGCGCAAATCTTTCGTTCCCCACACCAGTGTGGGAACCCGCGTCAAAAATAGTGCCCCAGCGCACATGCTGCACGGCTCTGCCGTGCAGTAGAGAGTCGTTTCTGCAAGTCTCCAATTTTCAAGGGCAGCCTCTCCCGCTGTGATGCAGAGCATCTCGGCGTGCGCCGTCGCATCGCGCAGCAGCTCGACCTGGTTGTGGCCGCGCGCAATGACGCGCCCCTGGTGGACCAGCACGGCCCCGACAGGAACCTCTTTTGCTTTGAAAGCCTTCCACGCCTCTTTAAGCGCCTCCAGCATAAACCGCTCATCCTCATTCTGTGGCATGAGAGAAGAAAAGGGGAAGCTCATTTGGGTGCTAATTTTCGCTGCAGCAGGACCAGCTGCTTTTTCAGAGCCTCCATATCGGTGGCATACTTTTTCTGCAGCCCGCTCAGCTTCTTCTCATACTTATCGGTGAGGCGCGCAATGTGCTGCTCATACCCTAGCTTCAGAGCCTCGATCGAATGTTTCTCGCTGAGTTCCAAACTCTCCTTTTCTTCCAGCTTTTTGCTCTGTTCGGCCTGTTTTGCAAGGGCCTGAAAGACAGATTCAGGGAAGACCACAGAGTTGATAACAGCAAAGAGGTAGCTCTTGGAGGCTCCAAATTCTGCTACAGACGCTGCCGAGAGCTTCTTAGCGTCTTCAAGAGAGAGCTCCTCCAGTTCGGCAAAATTGGGGTTGATGGCGCTCAAGTGCTGTTCAAAAAAATGATAGAGGTCTCCCACTTTAAGAAGCCAGCGGTTGGCTATGAATTCAGCAATCGCCTCTCCATTATCGCTCTCTTGAATAGCCGTCATATAAGCTTCTACGAGATCCCTATCCTCCAGTTTGCCCAGATTTTTTCCTGCAAGAAACCGTTTGCAAAATTGCGGATCGCGCTTCAGATGGTCATTTTTGAGATCCTTTTTCACGGCGCCGATCAGGGCAGGCAGCCAAGGCTTTAAAAGCTCAAATTTTTCTTTATAAGTGGCATTTTTTTGCATGATTTCCTCCAGAATGATAGAATGAAGCTATCATATCCAAAAGGGATAAGTCAAGGTGAGCGAAAATTCTCTGCACGAGCATCCCTTCTATGGCTACGACATCCTGCGCCAGAAGCAGCAGAAATACATTGAAAAGCTGCTGAAGAAATATCGTGGAAAAGCTGTCACAGAGGAGCTTAAAAAACAGATTTGGGATGAACTGCAAATGGAAAAACATTTCGGACGCGTCACAATTCCTTTTAAGGTCACTTTAAGACGCGATTCCTACGGAAAATTTCCCGATTATGTCGAGGTGATCTTGGACACGAAGGTTTAATCCTTGATTTATAAAGGCTCGTTGGGGTATAATATTTGTATTATCTGAAAATTACGGGGGATCAGAATGTCTCTTGACAAAGGCACAAAAGACGAAATTACTAAGAAATTCCAGCTTCATGAAAAAGATACTGGATCGGCTGACGTTCAAATCGCGATTTTGACAGAGCGAATCGCCGAATTGACAGAACACTTGAAACGATCGCCCAAAGATCACGGCTCGCGCTTGGCTCTTTTAAAGCTCGTTGGACAGCGTCGCCGTCTTCTTGATTATCTCAACTCTACAGATACCAAGCGTTATCAAACGCTCATCACCAAGCTAAAACTACGTCGGTGAGACAAAAAGGCGGTCTTAAGGCCGCCTTTTTTATTTATAAACATGAGAGAATCCCTAGAAATCAGAAATCGCGCTTCAAATCCAGTTGAAACCCGCTTTCTGACTTCTAATCCTTGGCTTCTCTCTTCTATGACATTTCACAGGAGATACATTTAATATGGAACGCCACACAATATCAGTCACAGTGGGTGAAGAGCCCATTATCTTTGAAACGGGCAGAATCGGCAAACAGGCCAACGGCTCGATCCTCACGCGAAAAGGGGAGACCCTCGTCTTCTCGACAGCCTGCGCCTCTCCGTCGGCAGATCCGACGACAGACTTTTTCCCCCTGCGCGTCGATTATCAGGAAAAATTCTCCGCCGCAGGTAAAACCCTCGGCGGCTTTATCAAGCGTCAAGGACGCCCTACTGAAAGAGAAATCCTAACATCGCGCCTCATCGACCGCCCCTTACGCCCCATGTTTGAAGAGGGCTATTACAATGAGGTGCAACTTCTCTCCTATGTCTGGTCCTACGACAGGTCAATCCTCCAGAACCTCTTGCCATCTGCGGCGCCTCTGCAGCCCTCGTGATTTCCGATATCCCGCTCGTTAAACCCATCGGCGCCGTGCGCGTCGGCATGATCGACAACCAGTTTGTCATCAACCCGACAGTTGAACAGATGAAAAACATCCAAACTCGATCTGATGCTCGCCGGAACAGAAGATGCCATCTTGATGATCGAAGGCTTCTGCGACTTCTTAACCGAAGAACAAGTTCTGGAAGCTATTACGAAATGGGCCACGATGCCATTCAGAAGATCTGCCACGCCCTCGCACACCTGGCAAACGCAGATCGGTAAGCCAAAAAACCGCGCATACCTGCGCAATCTGGCCCCAGAACTTCTCCAAGAGGTCGAAAACTGATCCAGCCCACGCTGGAACCCGCCCTGCGCATCAAGGAAAAGCAAAAGACGAGAAGATGCGACTTGCAGCCAGTGACTGCAAGCTGTTAACAACGACACTTACGCCCAAGTATACTGAACAAGATGTGCTGGCTGCTCTCAAGCAAATCCAGTCCAATCAGATGCGCCGCATGATCCTGGATGAGAAAGTCGCGCTCCGATGGACGCATCCACAACCGAAATCCGCCCCATCGACGTCGAACAAGCCTCCTGCCCCGCACCCACGGCAGCTCCCTCTTTACCCGCGGCGAAACCCAAGCGCTGGCCGTCTGCACGCTTGGCGGTGAAAACATGGCGCAGCGCTATGAAGATCTCCATGGCGAAGGGACCCACCGCTTCTACCTGCAATACTTCTTCCCTCCTTTCTCCGTCGGCGAAGTGGGCCGCATGGGCGCGCCAGGACGACGCGAAATCGGCCACGGCAAACTCGCTGAACGAGCCCTCATGGCCACTCTTGCCCACCAAGGAGAAGTTCCCCTACATCATCCGCCTTGAATCGAATATCACCGAATCGAACGGCTCCTCCTCCATGGCCTCCGTCTGCGGCGGCTGCCTCGCCCTGATGGATGCCGGCGTCCCCATCAAACGCCCTGTCTCAGGCATCGCCATGGGCCTGATCCTCGAAGGAGACCGCTATACGATCCTCTCCGATATCCTCGGAATTGAAGATGCCCTCGGCGACATGGACTTTAAAGTCACTGGCGATCAGACACGGCATCACCGCCTTCCAAATGGACATCAAAGTCGAAGGGATCACCCACGACATCATGCGAAGCCGCCCTTGCACAAGCCAAAGAAGGACGCATCCACATCCTTCATAAGATGCTGGCAGTCTGCCCACAGCTACAAAGATGAAATGTCCGCTCTACGCGCCACGCATCGAAACCATGCAGATCAAGCCGAGCAAGATCGCGCACCGTCATCGGCCCGGGCGGCAAGCAGATCCGCGCCATCATTGAAGAGACTGGCGTCCAGATCGATATCAATGACAACGGCCTGATCAGCATTGCCTCATCCAATCTTGAAGGCATTGAAAAAGCAAAAGCCATCATCAATCGGCCTCACCGCCGAAGTGGAAATTGGCAGCGTCTACACCGGAAAGATCACCTCCATTGTTGCCTTTGGCTGCTTTGTCGAGATCCTTCCCGGCAAAGAAGGGCTCTGCCACATTTCCGAATTCGACACCATGCGCATCGAAAATCTCGCACGACCTGCAAAGCAGGGCGATATGGTCAACGTCAAAGTGCTCGACATCAACGAACGCGGCCAGCTCAAACTAAGCCGCAAAGCCACACTCACAACTAATGTGGGTGGGTAAAGAGACGCGGACGGGCGAAAGCTCGTCCGTTTTTTTATGTCTTTCTTTCAGCTCTAACAGATTGATTATGTGTAATTTATAAAACTTTGCAATTTTTATACATTGCTCAATGTATAAGTTTATTCAATGAGGAAAACGATATTTCAAGCCTTTCAGTTGAAGGACTATCCATAAACTGTTTTCTTTATTTTGCTAATCAGAGAAAGAGAGTGGCTCTCCTGGACCTTCTGAAGAGCCATTTGATAGGGCTCTTTTGCAAAAAGTACACTGTCCGTCGTCCAAAATTATATCAGGATTTTCATGCATATCAGTTTAAAAAATCAAAGTATTTAAGCAGCCTTTGAGAAAAGCCCGCGCAGCAGCTTCTTCGACAGCCTCACTTCCCGCACCATCTCCTGCGCCTCTTTTGCCATCTTGTAGTCCTTACGGAAGTTCTTAACTCTCTGCTCCGGCTTGGACTCTGAGACAACTTGTAGGTCCGTTGAACCGTTAGCCTTGCGCACAAGGTCCAGAAAGCGATCTGGCTCAGCCTCGGCAAAATTCCCGAGCCGCTTTAAGGCCTGCACGGTCCTTCCAAGACGTTCATTAACTCCACGTTTACGTGCCCAGAGCGTATCTTCATCGATGCGCGAAACCAGCTTCAGCACATCCTGCTTCAGGTTTTGACGTTCAGGATGAGTTAAAATTTCAACCAGAAGCTTTGTGGATAGCTTTTGGCAGTTGGTTCCCCCGCCTCTATCTGCGTTTTCTTTACAAGCTTCAAAGAAATAGCACGCTTCCGATGCATAGATCAGATAATCAGTTATAAATTCATAGGCAACCTCAATTAAATCCTGCCTCTCCAAGGGCGTTAAAACTTTTTTTTCACTAAAACAGCCCTCCCCCACATCTTCTAAAATGGCTTCAATCTCCTTGCGATGCTCTCTTGGCAGGTAAAAAGAGCCTCGAGACTGCCACAACCGCCACTTAAACTCTTCAATAAAGCTCTTTTTATTGATCAAAATTTCTGGCGGAAGTGGAGCCAGTTGCGCCTTATTTTTTTGATAGAGTTCGAGTAGCTCTTCCATCGCCTCCGCTTCCTTTTCAAGGTCTCTCAGACGCTTTTGGAAGCCTGCAATTTGCTTTTTGTCCAGAATGCCTCCAAGAATCTTTAACAGCTGTTTTGCCGCCTTAGGATCAACCCGCTGCTGATAAAAACTTGAATCCTTGTCGAGGGTATAAACGGAAAGAACACCTTTGAATTCGGGATCGCGGTTTAGCTTTTCGATCGTCTTGCAGCGCAAATCCTCGCGAATAAATCCTAGAATATTTGCCACTCTCCTCATTCCAGGCAGCTGAGAAAGCGAGCGCCGGTCTTGAAGGTTGATGTAGGTATGCTTCAGACCGCGGCTTTTAAGCGCTCTGAGATAGGCTTTAAAGAGCGGCGACACCTTATTCATCCCCACAGTCACAGTCGGGCTGCGTATGCAAGTCACAACCCGCTCACCTACACGCAAGGAGTACTTCACATTGACAGGATTGCCCCCCGTTTTGATCGGATAGAATGGGGTAAAACGATTGCTTGCACTTAGCTGTACCCCTAACTGTGTATGCAGGGCAATTTTATTCAAAGAGGAGGCCTTCGCAACCGAAGTATTAAAAGCCGGAATTTGTGCCGTGCTTGCTTTGAACAGATCGAGAAGCTCTCTCTTGTCAGTCTCCAAAGGATTTTTGTATCCCCCTTCCTTTGCCATCTCCTCGGCAAGACTCTCCGTGAACCCTTGGGTGTTGACACTCGTAAACATGGCAAGAGCAAATGCATGCAAAACAGCCACTTCGGCATGATTCTCCTCAATCTCCCTCATTTCATGCGCATCTACTCCCCCTTTTTTAATCAGTTTCTGATAATAATCTGTCGCAAGAGCCTTTTCACAAGCCGTCAGACAAGCCTTGTAGCGATCGCGCTTATTCCGAAAGGGCACTTTAGGATCAATCAAACATTGCAGCGCCCTTTTAATCGAATAGATGCACGCTTCCTGAGAGCCCTTTCCCGTCGGCCGCGGCGGCAATGCCCCCCTTAGTGCCCCAATCTCATCCGTCCATTGAGTCAGTACCTCATGCACACCTGTCTCTGAAAATTGCAGCCCCCCATGCGGATTATCCAGATTTGCCGCAAATCCTTGATAAATTCCCTCTAAAATATGCCCATATTTCTGATTCTTGCGCCAATCGGGATCGATGGGGTTGCCGATGGTGGATCCAAACTCTTTGATCACTTTCCACACCTCCACAAGCGCCTTCTTAAGCCCCGCCGGCAGTCGCAGCGTCGCTTTTTTTACTGCTATTTCTGTTTTTGGGACGAATGCAGGAAAGTTCGTGTTGAAACCCATAAAACACCTATCGTTAGATAATGTTTTTGGAACCCTAGTATTTATATTATAAAATATAATTTATATATTTACTAATTACTTTTAAATATACATACAATCAAGTTGACGTTGCAAAACAAAATGAAAAAGCCGGCGTAACTAGCCGGCTCTCTTAAGAATCTAACCCCCGCAGGATCTATCCCTCAGGCTGAAGCTGGGGAGTTGTTGAAGTGGGCGGCCGCTCATTTTCAAAGGGAGTGGGGGGCGGCACGATGGGGGCTTTTTTGTGGAGTTCGTCGGCCTTTTTGAGGCGCAGGCGCTTCTCTTCGACGTCCCATTTGCCGGTGAGGATGTGGCGCACATCTTCGGCATCGAGTGTCTCGAATTCCATGAGCATGAGGGCCATCAGTTCGACCTCTTTGGCGTGGTCGGTGATGATTTTTTTGGCCGATTCGTGCGCATCATCGACAATGCGGCGCACCTCGTCGTCGATGGCTTTTGCGGTGACTTCTGAGTATTTCTTCTCATGAAAATTAGACATGCCCATATAGGCGCCCGCCTCGGAGCGTTCATCGTAGGCAACGGCGCCTAGCTTATCGCTCATGCCCCATTCGCAAACCATGCTGCGGGCAATGGAAGTGGCGCGTTCGATATCTTGCTGGGCACCGCTGGAGATGTCTCTTACAAAGATCTCTTCGGCTACGCGACCACCCATAAGTACGGCGAGCTGATCGTGAAGCTCTTTTTTCCAGTAGCTGACGCGATTTTTCTTGGGCAGAAACATGGTCGATCCGAGCGACATGCCGCGCGGGATGATGGTGACTTTTTCTACTGGATCGGCATGCTCGACAACGAGGCCCACCAGGGCGTGGCCCGATTCATGATAAGCAGTCGTTTTCTTCTCATTTTCATCAATTTCAAGGCTGCGCCGCTCTTTGCCAAAAAGGACCTTGTCGCGCGCTTCTGCAACTTCGCGCGCTGTAACGGCGGTTCTGCCTTTGCGGGCGGCGAGGAGGGCGGCTTCGTTGAGCAGATTGGCCAGATCGGCGCCTGAGCAGCCTGGGGTGCTTCTTGCGACAGTCATCAGGTCAACCGAATTATCCATCTTAATTTTGCGGGCATGCACTTTGAGGATGTCGTAGCGACCCTTAATATCGGGAAGGCTGATGATGACGCGGCGGTCAAAACGGCCGGGACGCAGGAGCGCTTTATCCAGCACATCGGGACGGTTTGTAGCCGCCATGAGGATGACCCCTTCATTCGTATCAAAGCCATCCATTTCGACGAGTAGCTGGTTGAGGGTCTGCTCCCGCTCATCATGTCCACCACCAATGCCAGCCCCGCGATGGCGTCCAACGGCGTCAATTTCATCGATAAAGACGATGCAAGGCGCCTGTTTCTTCGCCTGGTCGAAAAGGTCGCGGATGCGGCTAGCGCCGACGCCGACAAACATCTCGACGAAATCGGAACCAGAAATTGAGAAGAAGGGGCGATCCGCTTCGCCGGCAACAGCTTTAGCAATCAGCGTCTTCCCGGTTCCTGGAGGTCCAATGCAGAGCACTCCTTTTGGAATGCGGCCACCAAGGGATGTAAACTTCTGAGGATTTTTCAGAAATTCGACAATCTCTTCCAGCTCTTCAAGTGCTTCATCAACCCCAGCCACATCCTTGAATGTGACCTTGTTGGAGCCTTTAACTAGGAGCTTGGCTGGAGACTTGCCGAAATTCATCGCGTTTGTCCCGACCCCCTTCATCTGGCGGGCGAAAATAAAGTAGAGAACGAGCACCACGAGCAGCACAGGCAATACGGTAAAGAGGTAGTTGAGGTAATTGGGGGCTGGCTCTTCGCTCTTAAAGGTCTTTTCCAAAACGGTGTTGAGAGGCTGGTCTGGAGCTTTAAAGAAACCGCCCCGGTTCGCATTGAAATTCTCCCACTCCTCTTTGGCGTTTATAAACCAGTGGTTAAACTGTTCGGGATCCTGTTTCTCAAGCGAGCGCGTTGAAAGCTCCTGGTTATTGAAGAACCAGATCACATGCTCCACAGAAAGGCGCGCTTTATCAAGCTGGGCCTGGTTGTCTTCAAGCTTCGCGTTGATCTTGCTCAACTCTTCTAAAGCTTCTTTATAATTGCGCACGCTGCGCAGTTTTGAAAGGCGCACATGATCTTCCATCTGATCAAGCTGATCGGACACAGCCTGGAGCTGCCCAAGAGCGCGGCCATATTCTTGCTGACGTTCAGCTGGAGAGCCATTATTATTTGCGCTTGCAATCTCTTGATCGATATTTTTGAGATCCAGTTTCATCGCCTCATTGCCAATTCCTAAGGCGGGAGAGCGGAAATTGCTCACCAGATCAGCCAAAGAGCGTCCAAATGTCTGCAGCGCTTTGTCAGAGGGGGTGCTGCCCAGATCGGCAAACTGCTGCTTGATGTCTGCCAGATTGACAGTTTGGCGTTTGGAGAGTTCTTTAATGATCACGCTATGGTTATTTTCAGGAGTGTTGTAAAGATCATCGACTACGAGATAGCCATTCGCTGGAATGGGGGTTCCGGTCAATGTCAAATACCATTCAGCCGAATTGCTGATCTTATCTTTCAAGCTGGAAAGTTCTTTGCTGATCCGCTCTTTATCACCGATTAGGTCATGGTTCGTGTGGAGAAGATCAATATATTTGAAGCGATTTTTCCCCTCGTCGGTCAAGCGGTCGCGGAACTTGCCGTTAAAGGTCACTAAATTGTCGTTGAGAGCTGTTTTATGGCTGTCTTCAGGTTGGATTAACTGCAAGTTAACCAGATGTTCCAGCTGATAGCTAAAGGAAACTTTTGCAAACTTGGTGTCGATAAAATTTTGCACCATGAAAGCAAAAAGAAATGCAGCCACCAGAAACCAGATAAAGCTATTAGGTAAGCTCTTCTTAAAGTCTTGCTTTTTGTCGTCGTTCATCGTGTACTCGAGTTATTAATAAGAGGATTTTTCCCTCTTATTCATTTTAGCATACTTTTGATTCAGCTTCAAGTCTTTCCCGCTGTGAATTTTCCGGGGCAATCAGGGTCTTACCGTTCCAATACCACGTGTAGCCACTTTTTCACAAAAACAATCGCTTTTCTCTCCCGGCCAGTCAAAAATTCATGGAAAATATCTGTCCCGCGCCAAATAACAGGCACCGTATGGCGCAAAAAAGCGGGAACTTTGGCATTGGTCCACCACTTAGAGATGGTTGTCTGCCCGTAATAGGGAGCTTGGAGTTCGACTGAACCAAGTTCATACCGTACCTCAAATCCATCAACAACCGGAATCCAGGTCTCAACACGTCCGCGCCAAACCTCTTTCCATCCCATCGATACTCTAACCTCGGGGCAGTTCGTCATCTCTTTTACCACCACAGACCATCCAGCAATAGACATCTCCCCCAATTGCAAGGGAATTCTTTCTTGAATAGGAGGCCAAACTTGAGTGGGAATAAAAAGGCGTCCCCGATCAACTTTCAGACAAGCCACTTGTTTGTCCGCAGCACAAGACAAAACTAGTTTAAGAGCAGTCTCAAGCCCCTCTCTGGATAGGTTTAAAGCTCCATATTCACAAAATTTGCGGATGAGATGGCGAAGTTCATAAGGGTGGCTGGAAAGATCTTGGTTTAAATCCAGAAATAGCCCTGAACGACTTTTTTCGATGCGCGAAAGAGAGCTGCTGACTTGTAAGTCCAGATAGTCGCGCAACTCGACAGCTTCTGCGCCCAGCCTTTCCAGCGAAACCCCCACCTCCTTGCCAAATTCAGCCGTCAAAAGCGGCAAAAGACGCGTCCGAAACCTGCCTCTTAAGAATTTTGGGTCGAGATTTGTCTCATCTTCAAACCCTTTGAGCCCTCTTGTCTCTAGCCAGGTGAGAATTTCCTGTCTTTTCACATGGAGTAGAGGGCGCCATAGCGTGACCCCTCTCACCTGGGCCACTGGCTGCATGCTGCTTAAATGAGGCAGACTCACCCCCTCTAAGACCCGCTTTAAAACTGTTTCCGTCTGATCATCCGCATGGTGTGCAAGAAGCGTCGCTTGATAATTGTGAAGGCGGCAAAGCTCCCCAAAAAATTTGAGCCGCTCTTCGCGACAAGCGGCTTCTAAATTTCCCTGAATTTCTTTCGGATTGAGCCTTTTAATGTGAAAGGGAAGCTCAAGCGCCCGGGCCATCTGCTGCAAGAGGCGCGCCTCTTCGCCACTCTCAGGACGCCACCCATGATCCACATGCGCCAAGCCAAGGGCTAAGGAGTGACTTTTGCGATACTCAAGGAGAAGATGTAATAGGGCTAGAGAGTCCGGGCCCCCCGAAAGGGCCAAAAGGAGGGGGCGTGCGGGATCATAGTGCTCCCTTAAAAAAGCAGAAAGATCCCCCTCTAGCTCCTTAATGCCGGAATGTAAAAAACTGGTAGAAAGCATAAGTAATTGAAATAATTGTAAGGACGATCCAAAAATAAAAATAGGGGGCTCGCTGCGGAGCGTGAGCGTGCCGTCATCAAGAATCAAAGGAGCAGGAGGCACATTATCTTTATCTTCTGCTGCATCTTCAAATAAATTCTTCAACTCTGGAACGTCGCGCATCGGCAGCCATTTTTCAAAACCCTGCTTCCAGACCATTGTATCAGGCGTGATGCGGCTGTCTTTGCGCAAGTCGGCGATACTATAGGGCCCCTCTTGCTTTTCGGCGATGAGAATGTACCACTCTTTCAGCATAATACTTTAATTCTACAACGACCGTCGCCAGCTGTCCAGTAGTATACTCCAATAAAGTGAATTTTTGGTCGCGAGGGACCAAAAATTCACTTTATTGGAGTATGAGTACACGAAAAATAGACTTACAGGGTAGAATGGTGAGGTTGAGTTGATGCCTATTTTTTCAGGATGGAAGGATACTAAGGATGTTGTTGTCAGGACCCTGCCCTAAGGGCAGCTCGCGAATTGATGGGAAAAATTCTAAGAAGCCATTTTCGAATGGAAGGCTTGAGACAAGTGGCTTCTTAGAATTTTTCCCATCAATTCGTGAGCCCGCTAACGCGGGGGCCCTTTGGCATTATATCCTTTGCGCTGCAAGCGCCCTGTCTATCCTGATTTTATTTTCAGATCATTTAGAAGGAGCTGTCATGCAGCCTCGCACCCTTAGTGCCTCGACAGGGGTCAAATCTGCCTATCAGGGACAAACGATCCACGTGGAACTTGTCTTGCTGCACGGTGCAGAAATCGGAAGTGTGGCGCAAGAATTATGTGAATTACTGGAAGTTTATCGCGAATGGCCCTACCTGTATGAGCAGAGTTACCCTCGGGAAAATAGCGACTATCTCGAAGAGCGCTATGTGCAGCAGCCAGGCAGCGTCATTTGCCTTGCATATATCGAAGGAAAAATTGTCGGCGCGGCTATGGGCGTGCCTCTCAATTGTGCCCCAAACTATTACCAGGCCGCTTTTCCAGCTCAAGAACGTCGCCCAGACACTTTCTATTTGGGGGAAATGGTCGTTCTGCCCGAATACAGGTACAAAAAAATTGCGACGCAGCTCTATCAACATCTGCTCGAATCTATTTCCGGCTCCTATCGCGCCCTCTGTTTCGCCACGGTTGTCCGCTCTGAAAATGATCGCTTGCTGCATTTTAAGCCGCGAGGTTACACATCGTTAGACTTGGCCGAGCTGGGTTTTGAAAAGCGCGACGATTTGCATACGACGGCAAAATGGAAAGTGATCGGCGAAACTGAAGAGTCTGAACATCCGATGATCTTCTGGTGGAAAGGGTTATAAAATGCCAATCTTGTGGCGCTACCTGCTTAGCCATTACCTCAAAGTCCTTCTGCTGTGCGTCGTCGCCTTTGTCTCCATCCTGTTGACGACGCGCCTCGACGAGATCGCCCACTTTGCCACCATGGGGCCCGAAGGGGTAGCCATTCTAATGTTCACGCTCCATCAGATCCCCTACATCCTTCCGATCGCGATTCCCGTCTCCTGCCTCATTTCCGCCATGCTGTTGATGCAGCGTCTCTCTCACACCCATGAGTTGACGGCTTTGCGCGCGGCAGGATTATCTCTCAGCAATGTTCTTTGTCCCATTCTGATCATGGCTGCAGCGCTCTCTTTAGGCAATTTTTATATCGTTTCAGAGCTCTCTACCCAGTCGCATTTGACAACAGGCAAGCTTAAAAATGAGCTCCGTTCGCTTAACCCGCTGCTTCTCCTGCACAACAAGCACATTTTGAAACTCAAAGGGATCTTTTTCAATGCGCTTGGCGAGACGCGCATGGGAGAAAAA
Organism: uncultured Parachlamydiaceae bacterium; assembly: GCA_963745935.1. GTDB lineage: Bacteria > Chlamydiota > Chlamydiia > Chlamydiales > Parachlamydiaceae > JAJFUZ01. The sequence goes on along the minus strand of CAVUZO010000001.1, from coordinate 1,612 downwards.
GCCTCCAATGTGATCATTGCGCTGCCCAACAAAAACAATAAGAGCATCCACATCCTTTTAGCCAAAGATTTAATCACCTCCTCCTCCGATTTTGTCGGCAACGGCGTGACTCTTTTGACAAGCTATAACCGCGATGAGCTGCCTTTAAGCCGGCAGCAGCCGGAGTTTCTCTACACGGAAAATATCGACGAAGCCTTCACGACAGCTCTCGATTTTTCGCAACTCATCTATAAAAAAGTGTGGACACTCAATAACGACCATTTGCGCATGCCGCTGCTTCTGATACGCCTCTCAGAACCTACGCAAATGCAGCGCGACTTTAATCGAGCAGTCTCTGAGATTTTGCGCCGCATTTCCGTTGCGGGGGCTGCCTTGACGTTTACTTTGATGGGTATTGCCTTTGGAATCTCGACGGGGCGCCAGCGCACCCAGCGCCCCCTATTTTGTGTCTTGTGTTTAAGCACCCTCTACCTGGTCTGCTTTTTTATGGCCAAAAACTATGACTATTCGTGGCTATTGGCAGGAACACTCTATCTGATGCCCCACTTCCTCATTGTCGCGCTCTCCCTGACGCCCGTGCCCTTTCTCGCCCGCGCCCAGGACCCCCCGATCCTCGTCCAAGGCCGCGGCAGCGCCGCGAACTCCGTGATCGTGCACGCCCTGGGCATCTGCGCGGTCGACCCGATCCGCTACAATCTGCTGTTCAGCCGGTTCCTGAATCCTGACCGGGACGGGCCGCCGGACATCGACCTCGACATCCAGGCCGACCGGCGCGAAGAGGTCATCCAATACGTCTACGGCACGTACGGGCGCGACAACGCGGCGATGGTCGCCAACGAGGTCACCCTCACGCCCGCGGTTCGCGCTGCGCGAGGCCGCCCGGGCCCTCGGCTACTCGCCGGCGCCGCCGACGCCTTCACCCGCAGGTCGACGGGCACGGCCCGCTGCCCGGGGAAGACCGACGCGGTGCCTGCCCCGGTCCTGGCCGCTGGCCGAGCGGCTGCTGGACCTGCCCCGGCATCTCTCGATCCACTCCGGGGGCATGGTGCTGGCCGACCGGCCGATCAGCGAGGTCCTGCCGGTGGAGTGGGCCCGGATGGAAGGACGCTCATCGTCCAAGGCGACAAGGAGGCCGTCGTCGATGCCGGGCTGTAGAAGCATGATTTGTTGTCCTTCGCGCGCTGCGATGTGGTCGCCGACGCGTTCGCGCACCTGCGCGGCCCGGGCGGGGCACCGGATGGAGTTGGCGGACGTCCGGCAGACGACCCGCAGGTCTTCGACATGATCTGCGACGGCGACATCGTGGCGTCTTCCAGGCTGAATCGCGGGCCCAGCAGGTGACCGCCCCGATGATGCGGGCCCGCACCTTCCAGACCTGGCGGTGCAGATCGCGCTGATCCAGCCCGGGCCCGGTGGATCCGGCGCGAGCCGCCGCTACCTGCGCCGACGCATCGGGAAGGACCCGGTTCCCCCGATCCACCCCGTCATCGACGAGATCCTGCGCACCTCGCTGGGCACGGTTCTCTTCCAGGAGCAGGCGATGAGCATCGCGATCGAGGCCGCGGGGTTCACCCCCGGGGAAGCCGACCGGCTGCGCCGAGCGATCCGCGAT